>JAEYTL010000027.1 GCA_023434025.1 Bacteroidota bacterium | reverse complement strand
GCGTTTACGGACAAAACTTTTCCGTTTGAGGTTTGTGTAGCACTTGAACTATTGATACCTCTAAAGCGTAAACCTGCTGTATTTACCAATCCGGAGGCTATTTCAAGACGATTTTGCGGTATTACATGATTTCCCAAACCCAAACCCATATAACCATTTTCATTTATATAAATTCTTTGTACACCATTTTCATTGTTTCCAACAGCACCAGTAGCAATAATTATTCTATCATTAATGTTTTCTGATCCTGAAGAAAACCTTACGCGCCCTATAAATACATTATTATTTCCTGAATTCAATAATGTTCCTGAATTACTCCCTATAAAAATATTATTGCTACCCGAGAGAAGTCCACTACCTGCTTGATTTCCTAAAACTGTATTCCCACTGCCAGTACTAAAATTAAATAATGATCTGAATCCAACAGCAATATTATAATTACCCGTTAAATTTTTCTCCAATGCACTTCTGCCAAATGCTACATTATTACTTCCTGTAGTATTTAACATCAATGTCGATGCCCCAAAAGCACTATTATTTAAGCCCGTTGTATTGTTTAACATTGTTGCTGAGCCAAATGCACTATTATAACTTCCGTCCGGTGCGGATGAAACATTTTTTAATGTATTCTTTCCAAAAGCTGAGTTATGATTCCCATTATTTGACGGGTTTGCATCTGTACCATAACTTGTATTATTAAGTTGACAATTACCATTTGTAAAACTTAAAACGGTTGTTAAAAAAGTTACTAAAAAAACACTTCTTACCTTCATAATTTATTGATTTAAAAGTTAATACTTTAAAAATAACAAATATATTAACTAAAAAATCAAATGTTTATTAACAAAGAAAGCCTTACTTATAGTAAGGCTAATCAACTTATTAACAAATTTTTATAAATTTTATCGCTTCTCCATCGGAACGAAATCTCTCAACGGCGAACCCACATACACCTGACGGGGTCTTCCGATCGGCTCTTTGTTCACACGCATTTCTTTCCACTGAGCAATCCAACCCGGTAGACGGCCGATAGCGAACATTACCGTAAACATTTCCGTCGGGATTCCCAAAGCACGGTAAATGATTCCGGAATAGAAATCTACGTTCGGGTACAGGTTTCTCGATTTGAAGTATTCGTCTTCCAAGGCTACTTTTTCCAGTTTTTTGGCAATATCCAACAGCGGGTCTTCAATCCCCAAAGCCACCAACACATCGTCTGCTGCTTTTTTAATGATTCTGGCTCTCGGGTCAAAATTCTTATAAACCCTGTGTCCAAAGCCCATCAAACGGAATGGATCGTCTTTATCTTTTGCTTTTAAAACATATTTATCCACATCACCTCCGTTTTTGTGGATTTCTTCCAGCATTTCCAGCACAGCCTGATTAGCTCCGCCGTGAAGCGGTCCCCACAAAGCGGAAACGCCGGCGGCAATAGACGCAAATAGCCCGGCATGTGATGAGCCCACAATACGAACCGTTGAGGTAGAACAATTCTGCTCGTGGTCGGCATGAAGAATAAATAACTTATCTAACGCATTCACTACAATCGGATCAATTTTATAAGGTCCGGTCGGCAGTTCATACATTAAGTGCATGAAATTCTCCACATAACCTTTTGTATTGTCATAGTAGTTCAACGGATAGCCCATTGATTTACGGTAGGTCCAGGTAGCGATAACCAGAAACTTAGCCATGGTCTTGCAAACCGCTTCATACATTTCCTTTTCGTTGTGCGGGTTAACCGACTTTGGGTTAAAAGCGGTTAAGGCACTGGTCAGCGATGCCAATACACCCATCGGGTGAGCCGTTTTCGGGAAACCGTCGATGATGTTCTTCATCTCCTCATTGACCAGGGTATATTTACGGATGTCATTTTCAAATTTTTCTAATTGTTTTTTGGTTGGCAATTCCCCAAAAATTAACAGATAAGAAACTTCTAAGAAATCGGCTTTTTCGGCTAGTTCTTCAATAGAATAACCGCGGTAGCGGAGAATACCTTCTTCACCATCCAAAAAGGTGATTTCACTTTTGCATGAACCTGAATTTTTGTAACCCGGATCGATCGTGATTGCTCCTGTTAAGGCACGTAACTGGTCGATATCGATGGCTGCTTCATTTTCACTTCCCACAATTACAGGAAATTCATACTCTTTGCCTTCGAATTTTAATATGGCTGTTTTTGACATGTTTTTATAATAGATTAATAGGTCTGAATTTTGTTTGTTGCGAAATTACGAAATAAAGTAGGATTGTTAAAATTTTATTCGAAACGATTTCGTTAAATTTAGTATAAATATTGCTAATTTCCTATATATCGGTACAAAAAGAAAAACTCACCTATAAAATACGTGGGTTTTTACGGTAAACTTGTTGTTTCAGTTTAGTTCAGGTCAAATTTCAATAATCTGAATGTACTGGCATCAAAATCTTCTTCAAGAATATAAACCCCGTTTTTAAGCACATAACAGTTATAGTTATTTTTTTTATTCTTTACAGATTTAAAGAAACTCTCCACTTCAGTGGATACAAAATCAGCAAAAAAAGTATCTTTATTCAGGTTATTTTTCCCAAAATCATCTTTGGAATTATAACCTGTTTTAAAAGAACCTCCTCTAATACCATTAAGCATAATTGCACTTACGGAAAAATTTACCTTTTTATTTTCAATCGCTTTCCCGTCTTCATTATTTAACAAGAACATGTGAGAATAATTATGTTTAGAATTACTGATTTGAATTCCTAATTGTTTCTCATTTAATTTATAGAAAGAAACAACTGTGTGATATGCAACAGCATTTTTATTATAATCTTTATCATTAATGCTATTTTCTGAACTCCAGATCAATTTTCCGTCAAAATCATACTTTTTTATATAGAATCCGTTATTTCTTGAGTTATATAAATTCATATCTTTTGTGTTTGTATAAACGCCAAAAACATAATACTCCTTGGTAAGGTTATCAATATAAACATTACCTGTTGCATTATCAGAAAGCTTATGGACCGTTGAATAATCACTATAAATGATAGTTGCAGAACCAAATCCACAGTTTGAAGCTGCAAAATACTTATCTTTTAATGTTACTTCCAATTTTTTACTTGATATCAACTGTCCTTCATAATCATAATTAAGAATAGCATAAATATCGACAGCAGCGTTTTTATCTAATTGCTTGTGAATTATATAAAAGCCATTTTCATCATACGAATGTAATCCAAATTCCAGTTTATCTTTTGAAGATTCTATTACCGGGATTTCTAAAGTAATCAGTTTAGTACTTTGGTCTGACAGACTTCTTCTGAAAAAATAAATATTATCATCAACTTGTTTATTTTTCCCCTTTCCTTTTTCCTTTTTACCTAAATAGCAGGCAAACTCATCACTAAAAAAAGTAAAATAAGATTGAATACCCCCTGTTTCGTCTTCTTTTTTAAAATTGAATTCCTTATGATTCCCTTTCTTATCAATAATTAACCTGTCTTTTTGAGCAATCGAATAGTTCCCTGTTTTGGATGCACAGATTTCATAATAAATAGGTGAATCATTCATTCCTCTACCAAAAAAGGCAGGTAATCCCTCATAATTTGAAGCAATATCTTTTTCGTAATTCAGATTTAAGTCCTGATCATAACTTAAAATTTTCACCTCTGATTTTGGTTTTTTATCTTGTCCTGTTATGATGTAAAACATCCCGTTATCGGTAGATTCATATCCCAAAAATTTATTTTTCCCTGTTGGTTTTATTTCAACTACTTTGTTTTGAGCGAAAGTTGTCAAAGTAAAGAAAGAAACGCTTATTAAAAATACTTTTTTCATTTTGTATTTATTGAATTTATCTTCTGTTTCCAGAATTGAGTTAGTTTTGCAATAGTAAGAATTTTCAGGAATACATTCAAATCAAAATCGGTCACTTTTCTACCATGAAAATAATTAAAAGTCATTATAAATAAAAAACTCACGTATTTACTTACGTGAGTTTTTCAACTTTAAACTAATTTAAACCACTTACTCTTTAATCAACTTTTCTACTTTACTTCCTTTATCCGTATTGATTCTCACAAAATACATACCGTTGGCTCTTGACGATAAATTTAATTCGGAAGTTACATTATTCACCAATTGTGTTTGCAATAATCTTCCCTGAACATCATATAATTCAATCGTTTTGATGGTTGAATCCGCTTTAACGGTAATGTTGACAATGTCTTTTACCGGATTCGGATAAACGGTTATTAAACTATCTGATACAGGATTTACAACACTTAAAGCCTCGAATAATGTTTCGGCATCATTTGTTATGATCGGATAATTGTAATCAAAATAAATATCTGCCTTACTTTTTACAAAATCCCCAACTGACAATGAGTTTTTAGAATTCATGACCAGCAATATATTTCCATGTCCTCCGGAATCAAGATAAATCTGATTAAAGAAAAATTCAGCCACTCCATTTCTCACCTGAGCTCTTACGTTATGAGAAGCATTTAAAATCTGTAAACTGGCTATATCGTATTTTGTTTCATCGATATCCATCACTACCACTACATTTTCGGCATAAAAATTCCCGGTGTTTTCAAACCGGATAAGGTAATGCAATCGCTCTCCGATATAATCCGGACTTACCACATCTCCTTCAAGACAAGTTATATCATTGGGATCATAAGCTCCCACAACGGTCTCTTCTAACACAAACCCGTTATCGTCCCAATTTTCATCTGTAGTGATATCTATAAAAGCATCAAAACTCAATATATCCCCAATGTTTACCGCAGGACTGTCTGTAGGCGAGTTTACATTGAAAATAACCTGAATACTGCCACTTTCAAACGGCCTTAAGTTGGGTATAATCCAAGTAAAATGTCCGGGATATGTTAAGCTGCCATCGGGTTCTGCCGAAGTAGAAACAACACTCAGAACGGTTTCATCATAATTAAAGTTTACATAAGCTACTTCTGTCTGGTTTCCTTTGTTTCTGTACACAATTTCATAGATTGCTATGAATCCGGGACGGGCAGGAAAAACAGGACTTATCACAACTTCAACATCCGAATGAACACCATCGGGCTGTATGCAGAAATCCCGGGTGTAAACATTGTTGTTAACATCTGTAAATTCAACCTGATCGCTTAAAGGAGACAAAACAAAGAAGGGAATGTTTTCTACCTCCGGAGTTATGGTATAATCTCCTATACCAACATAATGAGAGTATACCGCTGAAGCATCTGTAAAAACATAACTATCACTACTTCCGTCTGTAACTTTTACTTTAACAAACGAATTTACTCCTTCATTCTCATCACACCCGTTTCCATCTAAATCTATCATTACTTTTCCTGTTATTGTGTTATAGTCTCCTCCCGGTTCTATTCGACAATATGAATTAACCGAGGCATTCTGAAATGATGTCATCGCATCAATAACAGCTTGTTTCTGTGATTCATCAACACAGACATACATCAGGTCATTATTTCCGTATAAATAGACTACTTCATCTGTTCCGTTTTTAATAAATAGCGTTTCTAACATGTTGCTATTACACCTCAATGTTTGTAATGCCGTATTTAATGAAGCATCAAGTGTTGTAAGTGAATTACTTTGACAGTCTAAATAAGTCAGAGCCGTAAGAGTGCTTATATCCAGTTCTGAAAAATTAGACTGGCGTAATTGTAAATATATAACATTTGTCGTGTTTGTAAGATCAATAGAACTCAACTCTGGGTTAAAACTGATATTTATATTGGTTAATAAAGGTAAATCTGAAGCATCTAAACTTGTTAGTCCTGTATATTGCACTCCTAAATTTGCTGCATTTATACAACCTTGTATGTTAAATGAAGTAAGCATAGGGGAATGATCACATCCGATATTTGTTAATCCTGTACAATTTTCGATACTGAGTGTATGTAAATTCGGGTTGCTTCCACAATTAAAAGCAGTCAAAAGCGGTCGGTTTGAAAGGTCCAGAAAAGGAAAATTATTTCCGGCTGTAACTGCTGTTTCAAGTAAAGGGGAATCCGAAAAATCAAGACTCTCTATCTGATTATTCTGTATCCAAGCTGTTTTTAAGGCAACACATCCCGAAATATCTAATGTTACAATAGAATTATTCTGACATTTTAGTTCCTGCAAAGAAGTTAATCCCGAAACATCCAATGTTGTTAATTGTGCATCCGGAATCCATAAATGGGTGATTAAAGTACAATTCTCAACATTAACATGGCTTACTGAAACATTCCCATTAAGGTTTAAAGAAGGAATTTGCGTATTTGAAACATCAATCCATTCCATAAGAGGAGAATTATATCCAGAAAAATGTGTTAAAGTAGTAACTCCTGCTGCATTTACACTTTCAAGCATCGGATTGCTATTAGCAATTATGGATGTTAGGTTAGGAAAACCCGTTACATCAATCTGAGTAATGTTTGTATTATTACAACTAAACCCTCTTATGGTTGTATTGAGTGAGAGCTCAGACAAAGGATTATTACCGATAGCCAACGTTTCCAGACTGTTTACCGTACTTACATCTAACGAGGTTATTTGGTTATGAGTTGCATAAATAGATTTCAGGTTAGTAAGCCCAGTTACATTAATAGAGGGAATCAGGTTATTATTACACTCTAAAATCTCCAACGAATACATATTTTGGAAGTTCAATGGAGTAGTAATCTGGTTATAGCTGCAAACAAGTCTTGTAAGGTTCATGAAACTCTCTACTCCAACCAGACTGGTTATTCCCATATCTATTATGATTAGTTCGGTAATGGTTTGTCCTTCCCAATAGGATAATTCACCATCATTATTACTGTCTGCCATCAAAAGCAAACGGGCTTTTAAAACCGGATCAGGAATATGCAGATTCTGTGCCTGAGTCATTCCTGTTATCAATAAAAAAATTGTAAGTATCTTTTTCATAAATATTATCTTTTGTGTTTTCTTTATATTTCTCAGCTAAATTATTCTATTCATTTGAGGTGAAATTCTGTCAATGAGAATTCGGCCATTATTATTTAGAATTTTATAAGTTTTTGATTAATTCCTGCAACCGTTCTTTTTTGCGTTGCGAAATTGGCAGATTACTATTATCCGCCATTACCACATAACCTCCGTCTTTTTTTATATATGACTTTAAATAAGCCAGGTTAATTAAATGCGATTGATGAATGCGTTCAAATCCATGCTCTGTTAACAATTCTTCATATTCTTTCAATGTTTTGGAAATCAGAATCGGCTTGTTGTTTTTGATGTAAAACTTGGTGTAGTTATCTTCGCTTTCACACCGGATAATATCGCTGATTTCAAACAAGTGAATTCCGTCTGAAGTGGAAAGAGCAATCCGCTTAAAATTATCCACTTTTCTCCGGATATTCTCCAATAACAAATCAATATGGGCATAATTACCGCTTTTAGACAAAACATCTTCTATTTTTTCAATTACTTTTTGCAGCTCTTCCGGATCTACGGGCTTTAGCAGAAAATCTAATGCACTAAACCGAAAAGCCTTGATGGCATATTGCTCATGGGCCGTAATAAATACTACCTGAGACGTTATTTTTCCATTGATTTCTGCCAATTGTTCCAATAAATCAAAACCGGTTCCGTCTGTTAATTGTATATCCAAAAATAAAACCTGAGGTTTTAAACGGTTTACGGTCTCCACTCCGGATAGCACGCTGTCTGCTTCACCAATAATAACTATATCAGGGGCATACCGCGAAAGCATTTGCCGCATTCCGGCTCTCAGGTTGGCATCGTCATCTATTAATATGGCTGTTGTCATTTTCGTGTTGCGGGTTGCAGGTTGCGGGTTTTTGTTGGGGTCGCAAACCGTTTGTTATTATTTTATATATTGTATGGGTAAATTCAAAACTACTTTTGTGCCTTGAATTTCGCCGGAATCATTTTTAATTTCTTTAATCTCTACTTTTGCTTTTTGAGCAGTGGATGCTTCCATCATTTCTAACCGTTTTTTGGTAATATCCAAAGCCATCGATTTGTGAATCGCCACCAGGTTTTCTTTAATTTCTTTCGATTTATCAAATCCGATACCGTCATCTAAAATGGTACAGACTAAATTATCTTTTTCTATCGAAAAATCTACCGAAATAACCCCGTTTTCTTTTTTAGGAATTAATCCGTGAATAATCGCATTTTCCACAAAAGGCTGCAATAGTAGCGGCGGTAAAGCCATGTCGTCTTCTATTTCTTTACTTTTTGATATTTTAAATTCAAAAACATTATTAAAACGCAGTTGTTCCAGTTCTAAATAGTTTTGCAGGCTCTCTATTTCTTTGTCTATCGGAATAAGTGATTCTTTAGAGTATTCTAAGGTCAAACGCATCAGCTTTGAGAATTTTGACAGGTATTTGATTGCTGAATCCGTTCCGTTCTGTACAATAAAACTGGAAATTGAGCCCAAACAATTGAACACAAAATGCGGATTCATCTGCAGGTGCAACGCTTTTTGTTCATATTCTGCCAATTCTTTCTGAAGGGTTAAATTTTTCTTTAACTGAATGCGGTTGTAGATCAAAAAAGCAATTCCCAGTAACAGCAACACAAATAAAGCAATAAAAATAGTTTGCAGGTTTTGCCTTTTAGTTTGTTCCGCTAAAAGCAATGCTTTCTTTTCCTGCTCTTTTTTCTGAACAGCTTCTTTCTTATCAAATTCATAATTCATTTCGGCTTGTACGCTTTTCCTGATATTTTCATGATTTATCAAGCTATCTTGTGCTGTTTTATATAATTTAAAATGCTTAAATGCTTCTGTAGGCTGATTAAGTTTTTCGTAAATAGTACTCAATAATTTTTCTGCCAAAGCTGTTCCTTCCAAAACGTTAAGCTGTCTGGACAATTGGGCAGCATTTTCGGCATATTTTAACGCTTCGCTCCATTTGTGCTGCTCATAAAAATACTCTCCCATAAACAGATAGGTATCTGATTTACCGAACTTATCTCCGATCAGGTCAAATGATTGCAGAGCAAGGTTCCAGCTTTCAAGGGCTTTTTGCGGAGCAGCTTCTTTTTTGTAAAGTAATCCTAAATTATTATACAATTCACCCAAGCCTCTGGGATTCGGAAATTTTTCAAAATAATACTTTGCTTTTTTATAATACCCTTCAGCCTCCTTCAGGTTGTTTTGCTTTAAGTAGAGATTTCCGATATTGGTAACCGTTATCCCAACCGTCCTGTCACCTATTTTCTCCTGAATCTTTTGTGCCTTGCTAAAATAATCCAGGGCTTTGAAATCTTCGTTTTGAGCTCTGTAAACGACCCCTATGTTGTTATAAACCTTAGCCAGTTTATCCTCTTCTTTTGTTTCCTCATAGATTGAAACGGCTTTAAGGTGATATTGAAGTGCTTTGGCATAGTTACTCTGTTCCGAAAAAACCACCCCCATACTACCATAAACTCTTGCCAACCCATTTTTAAGCTTACTATTATCTCTCAAATTAACCGCAAGTTCATTCTCATAAACCAATTTAGCCTGCGAAAAAAAGTCTAAGGCTTCCGGATATTTTCCTGAAATTATTTCAGCAATACCTAAATTAAGCAAGGCATGCCCTTCTTCAGCCTGATAATTGATTTTTCTTGCCAATTCCAATGCCTTCTTCGCATATCCACTCATCAATACCGGATTACTGCTTTTGTAATAATCGGCTATTTCATTAAGATGCTGGACTTTTTCAATGTCATTTTTTGTTTGACTCAGAATATTCTTTAAACTGTCTGCTGTTTTATTTTGTCCGAAAACAAATGTAAAACCGCAACCATATAAAAAGAGTAAAAGATATAACTTCTTCATAAACATGATTTGAGAAACAAATATAGGTTATCCTTTTTGAAGTTAACCGGCAAATGAGTAATTGCAGGATTTGAATGAGAATCTGATGATAAATGTAAATTAAACAAGTGGCTTTTTTTATACCTGACAGGTTTTAAAAACCTGTCAGGTATAAAAATCAAAAACCCTTCCGGAAGAAGGGTCATGAAGGGTTTTAGTAACTGATTGTTTAGTTCTTTGACATAAAACTAAACCGTTGCGTTTACATAACTGTCTGCTTTTTTCATGATGGAACGAATCAAAAGTGTTTTATTAGACATTCCTGACTTTAAATATTGCTCTTTTTTAGAAACTAAAGCAGAACGGTTGATGGTTGTTGATTCTTTTGCTGATGTAACATTAATTTCCTGTTTTGCCCCGGAAAACCAATTTGATATTTCAATTGAAGACATTTCAACAGTACTTTCTTGAATCATCTCTTGAGCATTTTCTTCTGAAACTATTTCATTAGCTACAGCAGTTTGAGCAGAAACTTCAGTAATAGCAGAAAAAAGAATTACGATTAAGGTGATTAAGAATTTAGTGTTGATTGCTTTCATATTTATTTAAAACTCTTTTGTTTTTATTTCTGATGTAAAAGTATCTCGGTTGTATGCTTCTACCCTATTTTTTCGATAACGTGTTGAAAAAATCGACTAACACGCACTCTGGTGAAAGTGAATGGACAAAATATGCATTTCGTCGATTATCTCCTTATTGACGGTACTTTACGCAGAACGATGAAATGTGCATTTCGTCTGATTATAAAAAAACCTTCGATTGCTCGAAGGTTCTGACACATTGTATAGTGGTTTATTTCTAGTGAACTACTTTTTTCGAAACCGTTTGTCCGTCAGCCGATGAAACCTGAACAATCAGAACTTGGTTTTCCACCTGTGTTAACGGAATCATAACTGTTGAAGCATTAACATCGCTTCGCTGAGCAACTAAACTTCCTCTCATATCAAACACTTTTACAGCACTCATTGTGGTTGATCCCGCATTAATCAGAATGTTTTTATCTTTTGAAAAAACAACCACAGAATTTACAAGAACCGGATTTTCGACTGACAGGGTACTTTGGTAAACAACTTCAAAACGGCCGGTAAAAGTTCCGGCATCAGAAACAAAACTGTAGTTTGCATTTCTTAAATCATGTTCTATTTGAAGTAAATTATCTTTTAAAAAAATGGGTTGCTCTTCGTTTAAAAACAAGCCATCTACCATATTGATAGCAATTTCAAAACTTCCTGCATTGTTTGTTTTAAAACTTAATGGCACTACGTCAGCAGGAATAAAGTCGGCTCTGTGTTGAACGGCAAGCTCGGTTTCTGCCACTATTGAATTCAAGGCTAATGCACTATCGTTAATATATTCGCCATCTAACATCTGGTCAATTCCATTCGTAGCATCTGCTCTGTATCCAATGGCCATGTTACCCACAACGGCATTGTTACTTTTCAGATGTAGCCAAATTCTGGAAGATGTCACTGCATTATCACTTCTGTAAAAAACACCATCATTTAATTCTCTCTGTAAATTATTGAACTGCAGGTTACCGGCACTGACAGCCCGGACAAAAAATCCCTGTCCCGGCTGAATGTTATTATGGTCATGAGGGCCGTCACTAAACACTCCTCCACTACACGTAATATAAGCACTTCCTAAAGCGTTATTTGTTTTACGCCAAAAGTATAAATTACCGTCTATCAAACCGTTATTGTCATTTAGAAATGTCGCTATACTAACAGGAGAAGGATATGGGTTTCCAACAGCTGTATATCCGTTTCCGACAGCAGAGAGGGTAAACGTTATATCGCCACTATTGGGTTTACCAACAAAACTGCCTTCCCAGGCCGTAGGAGAGGCAGGATGATTGTCCGGCATCCTGATCAAATAGCCTTTTGCCGTTAAAAAATTATTAGAACCGGGTGCTATGGCAGAATAAACATCTGTTGCTGAATTATAAGTATAAAAGCGATTTGTTACGGTCAACGGAGAAAAGCTCAGTAAATTTTGGTTTTCTACCGGAGAAGACCAAAGCACATAATCTAAACGCATTAAGTTTTGAGTTTGTCGTTTAACCGTAATTTCTCCTTCGTTCAAATTAGTTGTTCCTTCCTGTAACAGATAAGCATCATGTGATAATGTAAATGAACTTCCTGAATCAACTGTTAAACCGCCAGCCAGATTAACCACATCCCCAGACAGAATAAGTACTGCTGCATTGTTAGTAACCGTTAATGAACAGGCCGTTAAATCTCCCGAAGAGTTGTAATCATACGCTACAACAGCACTCGTGGTTTCATCCGGAACACCGTTACTCCAACTGCCTCCGAAAGCAGCTGTCCAGGTGGAAGTCTTTCCGTACTCAACCTTAACATCTGCAAAATCAGAACAATTACCGTTTGTTATTGTCCATGTTAAAATGTACTCCCCATTTCCTCCGTTAGGAAAAAAAGTTGTATTCGGATCATTTATATCTGCAAATTGTGCGGTTGAAGTACTTGGTCCTGAAACAGACCAAACTCCCGTTCCGTAAACAGGCAGGTTGGCTGATAATGCTGTTATAACTGCTTCACAAAAACGTTGGTCACCACCTGTGGTAGCCACCTGTGTACAACTACTTCCTAACGTAAATTGGTTTGTTCCTGTTAATGTATTAAAATTGGCTACATTGGTAAAATCAGGAGAACTTACAGAATGATCCGTAATTACTCCGGATTCCTTTTTAAGCATCACAACATTACCTGTAACATCATCGTTACTTCCGTCTAAGGTAAGTTTGTAACTAAATGAGCTGCCTCCTGACCGGCTAATTTCCCAGTACCTGGCATTGTTTAAATTAATGGATGCCGGCAATGTACCTGTTAAGGCTGACTCAAATTGCTCCACAGAAATGGTACTGGTTCCTGATAATGAAGTAAACTGAAAAACCAATGGTTTATAAACCCCGCCTTTCCCAACAGGATAAGTAAAATTACTTGCCGAATTAAACACTTTATTTAATCTTCCGTTTACATATTTGGTTGAACCTGCTCCTGAAACGGAACCTGTTAGCGGAATCGTAATAGCAAAGTTTCCTGTTGTTGCCACCCCATTCAAAAATTCCAACGTTGAAATCGTGAAGTCCTGGTTTAACGTAACCCCGGAACTATTATTAACTGTAAATACCCCGGTAACTGTATTAGCAGAGGTAAGAGCAAACACTCCTGTTGAAGCACCTCTGAATTCATAATTTGCTCCGGAACTGTAAGTTGCCGTTACATTAGTTGTGTTAACAGAACCTTGTATTCCCGATGCATTTGCCGTGATGATCTTTCCTCCCGAATTCAAATTAAATTCAGCATTTGTCTGAACCAATCCCCCTCCATCAATTACATAGCTTCCGCAATTAAGTGTCCCTCCGTTGTTAACGGTTATCGTACCTCTCCAAGGTGCATTATTATGCCTGTTCAATATAACATCACTTGTCAGTACCAAAGTCCTGCTATTGTTTACCGTAAAATTGGTATACGTTATATTAGCAGGCGTTTGAAAGTTAAGATTTTGAGGATTTGTTCCGGTCAACACAAAAGTTCCGTTTACATTAGACGTATTGGATGTTGAGGTGGTGAGCGTTCCGGCTCCGGTTACATCGATATTTCCTCCAAGGTTTATAAGTGTTGATCCTGAACCACTTGCCCAGTCAACATTTCCACCGGAAATTATAAAATCTCCTTCCACATTAATCGTTCGGTTAGAAGAGGAATTATTCAGATTTAAGGTTCGGTTATTCGTAGAGGAAACTGTAAAATTTCCATTAACAGTTGTTAATCCGCCTCCTGTTCCTGTAATGTTGTTTATTGCACCTGACTGACTTGTACAATTCCATGTAAAATTCCCGAAAGATTGGCCTAACCCGCCGGAAGGTATTGTATTGGTAATCCCTGAAACGAGACAAGTAGAAGACAGATCCCAGGTTGCTGTGGGAATTGTTCCTCCATTTCGATCATGCTGATAAATCCCGTTAGCTGAAATGTTTAAATTTGATGCCGTAGAGGTAATGGTTCCTCCCGAATTAATTAAAGTACCTGTTACGGTTGTGCTGCTGTTTGTTGCATTATAAACACCTCCTGCTGAAACAGCCGTTACATTCAAGGTACCGGCAATATTCATGGTTCTGTTTGTTCCGGTAAATGCCAGTGTCATCGTTCGTGGTCCTGAACCGTTTGACCCTCTTAGTTCCAAAGAAGAACCTGAATCAATTGAACTACCCGTATTATCAACTGTGATGGTCCGGGCAGCACCATTAGAAGTGAATGAAACTGAAGCATTGCCGGTAACCGTTAAACGATTAATCGTAGCATTCGTATTCACATTAATGTTTACACTTGTGTTAATGATTACATTATCACCAGCTCCCGGCACTCCATTAGGCGACCAATTGCTATTGGTATTCCAGTTGCTGTTATTAGAACCCACCCATGTTTTTTGGGCAGATATTGATGCACTCACCAAAAACAGGGACATCAATAGTATAAATGATAAAAATTTTTTCATATTTATTTAGTTGAATTTGAGGTCGAAAGTAGAATCGATTATTGAGATAAAAAAAATTCATCGCCAAACTGAATAAAAAACCGACAAATGTTAAAAAAATCATGAAATGAGAAAAAATTAATTAAATAACCAACCATAATCATCATTTAGACCACTGAAGCTGTATAATAAAAAAGCCTCCGGAATCCGGAGGCTTACAATCAATAAAGAGTGTTTACTTCTCTCTATTTTATTATTTTCTTTGTCACACTATTTCCGTTTTCGGCCATTACCTTTACAAACAAAACCCCCTTATTCAGGTGGCTGATTGACGCAGAGAAAGCCGCGGCATAAATATCCTTTGCCTCAAAAACGGATCTGCCTTGTACATCAAACACCTGAATCCCGGTAATTTCTGACCCGGCAACCTGAACATTCAGCATACCGTCTTTTGCAAAAACGATCGCACGACTGGCTAAATCTGAAACAACAACTCCTAATGCGGACTGGTAAACCAATTCAAAACGTTCAGAAAATGTTCCGGCTTCGCTCACAAATTCATACGGTGAATCTGTAATATTGTGCCAAATACCCAAATCGTTATCCTTGATAAAAATACCAGCATTATCCGTAAAAACACCATCTTTTTCATTTAACACAATAGAGAAAGTACCCGCATCGGTGGTTTTAAAACCTAAACGAACCCCATCTGTGTCTGTAAAAGGCAAAGCCCTTGCCTGAATGGTAAATGGTTCTTGATCTAAGAGTGTATAAAATGCATTTTCACTGTCATTAATGTATCTCCCGTCTAAAGCAGCATCAAAATCGTTGGTCGCTCCTGAACGGTAGTTTACAAGTACCTGGCTATAAAACCCGTTGTTACCTGTAGCCGTTAATCGGATACGGTTATTTTCAATTTCCGAAGAGTTTCTGAAAAACTGGTTATTATTATCGGCCATCCGCATAGTATTGTCAAAAACGATTGACGTTGAAACTGACCTGACAATAAACCCCTGCCCGACCTGAATGATACCATTGGGAACCAACCCAAGCGGATCGCCTGAGTTTGAACCTGTCCCGACACCTCCCGCCAGGGTATATGTTGCATAAGAAGATGTAGCGGCATTATTGGTTTTTCTCCAAAAGTATAACGCTTCTGTCAACGCATTTGTTGTAATAAAATCATCCGCATCAATTGTTGACGGATAAGGGTTACCAACGGCATTATACGTATCATCTGAAACTGTTAAGATTACATCTCCATTATTGGGCACACCATTAAATTCTCCATTCCAAACCGTTGCCGGTGTTGTCGGGTGATTGTCCGGCATACGAATCAAATAAGCTGTTCCTTCTTCAAAGTCATTGGCAACGGGATTGATTGAATTGTATGTATCCGTAGCAGGGTTATATACATAAAAACGGTTAGGCAACGTTAGAGGCGAAAAGCTCTGTAAATTCTGATTTGATACAGGTGAAGACCAAAGCGTATAATCTAACTTAAATAAGCTGGCACTGTTACGGAAAACGGTCACATTGCCTACATTTTCATTTACTGTTCCGTTCTGTATAAGGTTTGCATTGTTTTGAACCGTTACATTACCTCCGTTATTAATTAAATCATCACCAACGGTCAAATTCATGGCAGTCGGAACGGTTAAGGCAGTACCCGAACTCAGCATCAAATCTCCGGAAAGCGATTTACTGCTGTCCAGTGTATAGCTTCCTGAATTAATTGTAACCGCCGAAGGTCCGTTAATACCCGGCCATTCGGAAGCAGTAGTGAGACTTCCTGACAGGCCGTAAATCAGTGTCCCTGTTGCTCCATAAGCCAGCGTTCCGGCTCCTGATATGGTTCCGCTATAGGTAAAAGTCCCGTTAATTGTCAGGGTTACACCGGAATCCACGGTTAAATTTGCTCCGGCCGGCAGGGTCAGGTTATTTAAAGTCTGATTCGTTGAGATACGTAAAGTAGCTCCCGAACTTACTGCTATACTATTGGAAGCAGGCAGTGTGGCTCCCCCTATTCTATTTAAACGCAACGTTCCGGCATTTACAGAAGTCAAACCGGTAAATGTGTTTTGCCCTGTTAAAACAACGGTTCCCACGCCATTTTTAGTAACCGTATTCACATTTGCCCCATTATCACTCATCACACCGGTAACTGTAAAGGTTTCGCCTGTATTAGACGTTAAATTAATAGGTAGATTAGTCACGGATAAATTAGTAAACAACCCGTCCATATTGGCTCCGCTGTTTCTGATTTGAATTTGTCTGATGGAACCACCGCCATTAGCAAAAGGCTCTATATTATTTCTTGTTCCGCCAATAATCAAATTAAACTCTTTATCCGATATTACTTCTATTTCATACGTTACACCGGATTTAAAACCTGCAAAATTAGGCATATTGGCATATTCCAGTCCGCTGCTTTTTAAAAACCTAGCATTTCCGTCACCTCCACGGAATTCTACCTTAGTAAGAGCATTATTGTTATACCGGGAATCTAAATCACCACCTCCGTCAAAGAGGTTTGAAGTACTTCTCAGAGAAAAACCGATAATACCATCGGTTACGATACCTGTTCGTCCGCCGGAGTCCTGACCGGCTATCCGTATTGCAATTTTCTGACCGGGGTTCAGCGTAACCTGAGTTCCGTTTAACGTACCGTCAACGGTTATAAATCTACCGTTAACATCACCTTGGCTTGTGTTTCCAAAAGAAAACAAACCAACTCCGCCAGTAAATCCAAAACAACCGGAAGAGTTACGCCATACATTGGTCCAGTTACCGCATCCGTTTGTATAGGTCTGAGCAAAAGCATTTATACTCAACAGAAAAAAACCTAATAATAGTAATTGTTTTTTCATGAAAATTTGTTTTTGAAATCTAGGTTAAAATTTTTTCAATTGTGGAATTTCACGTAAAATTAGCGTTATTTTTAAATTCCAAGATAATATTACAAACTATAACGTTTTAGTGTTAATAATTTTATTAAAAAATGTAATTTAAAACACTGATTTTGAAAAAACAGCAACTTTTACTACAGTTTTTTCTTAAATCCATATCAAACCTGATTAGCTAAAACAATATTCTCCATGCCCGTTTACAGTGAAAATCACTTCTGCATATCCGCTTTAACATTACTTTTTAAATATATTATTATGGCATTTTTAACCTGAACAACATCTCCTTTTTTATGAGTCTATGGTTTTAAAGTAATTTTAACCCGTAATGCATTATTAGTTAGCCACAGATGCACAGCTTTTTTATATTTTTATCCAGAAAATATATCTCACAGATTTAATCGAATGTAAAGCATTCGATATCCATGTAATTTGCACTTAATTTTTTAATTTATTTTTGATTTAGCATCTGTGGCTAAAAAAATAATTACCTGTAAAACAATGCATTAAGTTTTTAATGATAATGCACTACGGGTTAATTTTACTGAACCACAATCATATGTCGGGTGAATGTCGGGTGAATTTCCTTCAAATTATTTGGCCTGACAACTGACGATTTGTAGTATTGTCTTAAATTTAACTGTCACATCATGAAACAACCGGAACTGGGTAAAATCATTACCAACTTAAGAAACGAAAAAGGCCTGACACAGGAAGAACTAGTGGAAAAATGTAACATTAGTGTCCGAACCATTCAACGTATTGAAGCGGGAGAAGTCACTCCGAGAAGTTTTACCATCAAAACAATATTAACAGCCTTAGATTATGATCTTGATAAAATAAAATCGCTGTTTCATTATGAAGGAAACAACGATTTACATGTTACAAAAAATCAGATTTTAATGCTGAATCTGGCTCTTATTACAGGGGTTATCTATTTTTTTACAGGATTTATAGAAGTCTATTTCGACCTTAATATAAGTGATTTCAAAACAATTAACGGAGCTACTTCAATCTATATTACCGTAAAACTCATCTCATTAATCAGCATGATATTTTTCTATACCGGGTATATCGTAAGCGGAAGTGTTTTTTCAAATTATCTGCTACGGATAAGTTCAATGGCAATCATTTTCATCTCCGTTGTTGGATATGCCTTTGATATTTTCTTCTGGTTCACGCCAACTTCATCTGAAACTTATGTATTAGTTGTTTTTTCAATGGTTTTTGGATGCACATATATTTTAAATGGCATCGGAATCATGAGGCTTAAAACATATCTGAAAAACAACCTGCCTGCCATTACCGGTGTGCTTTTGATTGTAACAGGGGCGACACTGGCTATTGTTATTTTATTTTTAATCGGGATTTTTCTGCTGATTCCTTTAACGATTTTACAACTTATTTTACTCTATAAAGTTAAAGAAACAATTACCCAATAACGGCCACAAAAAAGCCCGGTGTGCCGGGCTTCATTGGTATTTAATTATAAAATTAAAAATTACTTTTGTTTAAAAGCTTTCTCACCGGGAAAATAAGCTACATTACCCAATTCTTCTTCAATACGAAGCAATTGATTGTATTTTGCCATACGGTCAGAACGTGAAGCTGACCCGGTTTTAATCTGTCCGCAATTTAAGGCAACCGCTAAATCCGCAATGGTATTATCTTCCGTTTCACCGGAACGATGTGACATCACAGAAGTATAGCCGGCATTATGAGCCATGTTCACCGCCGCAATAGTTTCGGTCAAAGTGCCAATCTGGTTAACTTTAACCAAGATTGAATTAGCAATTCCTTTCTCGATTCCTGTTTTCAGCCGCTGAACGTTAGTTACAAATAAATCATCTCCTACCAGCTGCACTTTATTACCAATTAAATCAGTCAAATATTTCCAACCTTCCCAGTCGTTTTCGTCCATTCCGTCTTCAATGGAAACAATAGGATATTTGGAAGTTAACTCTGCCAAATATTCTGCCTGCTCGGCTGATGTTCTGATTTTACCCGTCTCACCTTCAAATTTTTTGTAATCATACTTTCCGTTTACATAAAATTCGGCTGAAGCACAGTCTAAAGCAATCTTTATATCCTCACCAAATGTATAACCGGCATTTTCAACCGCCAATTTGATTGAATCCAAGGCATCTTCTGTTCCACCTGCCAGATTAGGTGCAAAACCGCCTTCGTCACCCACTGCAGTGGATAAATGACGGTCGTGTAATACTTTTTTCAGGTTGTGGAAAATTTCAGTACCCATTTGCATAGCGTGCGTAAAGCTCGTAGCTTTAACCGGCATAATCATGAATTCCTGAAAAGCGATAGGAGCATCGGAATGCGATCCTCCATTGATGATATTCATCATCGGAACCGGCAATGTATTGGCAGAAACTCCTCCTACATAGCGGTACAATGGCATTCCTAATTCGTTGGCCGCCGCTTTTGCTACAGCTAATGAAACCCCCAGAATCGCATTGGCCCCTAAATTTGATTTGTTTGGCGTACCATCCAATTCAATCATGGTTTTGTCTATCTGATTTTGTTCAAAAACGGACATCCCTACAATTTCACCTGCAATGGTTGTATTTACGTTATCTACAGCTCTCAGCACTCCTTTACCCATATATGATTTCCCACCGTCACGAAGCTCAACCGCTTCATGTTCTCCGGTGGAAGCACCAGACGGAACCGCTGCTCTTCCTAAAATTCCGTTTTCTGTAATGACATCTACTTCTACCGTTGGATTTCCTCTTGAATCAAGAATCTGTCTTGCATGTACTTTGATAATGATACTCATAGTTTATCTATTTATTATTTTTTGGTTGCTTTTTTTGAATGATACACAAATTTAAGGATTCTGAATTTTGATTTTTATATAATTTAATCAAAGTTATAAACGCAAACGATTTAGTGTAAAAAAAGACCTGACAAATTTTAAAAACCGTCAGGCCTTGTGCATTTATACTTCTTGTAACCTGTTCCTTTTAATATTTTGGACAAACTCATCAAACAAATAAGATGAATCGTGCGGACCGGGACTCGCTTCCGGATGATACTGAACAGAAAAACAATTCTTTGATTTCATCCGCATACCGGCCACAGTACCGTCGTTCAGGTGCTCATGAGTAATTTCTAAATCGGGATGTTGTTCGAGCTCTTCGCGAACCACGGCAAATCCGTGGTTTTGAGACGTAATTTCTCCTTTTCCTGTAATCAGATTTTTAACGGGATGATTGATTCCGCGATGGCCATTGAACATTTTATAGGTAGAAATGCCGTTGGCCAAACCGATGATTTGATGACCAAGACAAATTCCGAATAATGGTTTATTGTTCGCAATGATTTCTTTTGCCACTCCGATTACGCCGGTTAGTGGTTCCGGATCGCCGGGACCATTGGACAAAAAGTAACCATCCGGACTGAAACTTTGTAAATCGGCATACGATGCGTTGTATGGAAACACTTTGATGTAGCAATCTCTTTTGGCTAAATTGCGAAGGATATTGGTTTTGATCCCTAAATCTAATGCTGAAATTTTATAGGTTGCATTTGCATCACCAAAGAAATAAGCTTCTTTGGTTGAAACAGTGGAGGCTAACTCCAATCCTTTCATATCCGGAACGTTGGCAAGTTCTTGCCTGAGTTCGTCAATGTGCGTTCCATCAGTGCAAATAACAGCATTTTGTGCTCCTTGTTCCCGAATATAACTCACCAAGGCTCTGGTATCAACATCAGCTATAGCGATAAGGTTTTGTTTTTCAAAATAATCATACAAACTTCCAGATGCATCGTCTCGGGAAAAATTGAAACTGAAATTTTTGCAGACCAATCCGGCGATTTTAACGGAATCTGATTCAACTTCACGGTCATTTACGCCATAATTTCCAATATGGGCATTAGTAGCAACCATGATTTGCCCGAAATAAGACGGGTCGGTAAAAATCTCCTGATAACCGGTCATGCCCGTATTAAAGCAGACTTCGCCAAAAGTTTTTCCGTGAATTCCAATTGATTTTCCATGAAAAATAGTGCCATCTGCAAGCAGTAAAATGGCGGGTTGTCGTGTGGTGTAATTCATTGTTGTGTGTTGTTTTGCAAATTTAGTTTAAATTCTGAACCTGGAAAAGTTTTTTTCTGAGTAGCTGAAAGGCTGATTTTTTTTTGAAACTCAGCTTTTTTTACGGTTCTCTATTAAGCCCTGATTGCAGCGGAAAGCGGGAACATGGATTTCTGAAAAAGCCCGAGCCATCCGTTGCTGAAACTTCAATAAACTCAGCTTCAACCAAAAAAAAAGGACAAACTCGAAAGTTTATCCTTTTTTTTATTGAATGAATGGTTTCATTATTCTGCAGCTTCGGTCGTTTCAGTAGAGTCAGCAGCAGGAGCCTCCGGTGCTTTTGCTTCAGCAGCAGTCTCAGCCTTTTTAGCTTTACCACCTCGACGGCTTTTTGCTTTTTTCTCTTCTTTTTTGCCTCCGTTGTATAGTTCGTTGAAGTCCACCAATTCGATCATCGCCATATCAGCATTATCCCCTAAACGGTTTCCTAACTTAATGATACGGGTGTAACCGCCCGGACGGTCTCCTACTTTTGCAGCTACTTCTCTGAAAAGCTCGGTAACGGCATGTTTATTTCTTAAGTAGGCAAACACAATACGTCTGTTGTGGGTAGTATCTTCTTTTGATTTTGTGATCAATGGTTCAACAAATTGCTTTAAAGCTTTGGCTTTAGCAACTGTTGTATTGATTCGCTTGTGTTCTATTAAAGAACAAGCCATGTTAGCCAACATCGATTTTCTATGACCTTGTTGTCTGCTTAAATGGTTTACTTTTTTTCCGTGTCTCATGACGTGTTTTTTAAACCTTCATCTTGCATCTATCCGCTTTGGAGAGCAAAATATGAAGTGATTTATTCTTTATCTAATTTATATTTTGACAAATCCATTCCGAAGTGTAAGTTTTTAATGGCCACAAGCTCATCAAGCTCGGTCAATGATTTCTTACCGAAGTTACGGAATTTCATCAAGTCATTTTTATTGAACGATACTAAGTCTCCTAATGTTTCAACTTCAGCCGCTTTCAAACAATTTAATGCTCTTACAGAAAGATCCATATCCACAAGCTTTGTTTTAAGCAACTGTCTCATGTGTAAAGACTCTTCGTCATATGATTCTGTTTGTGCAATTTCATCAGCTTCAAGAGTAATTCTTTCGTCTGAGAACAACATAAAGTGGTGAATTAAAACCTTAGCAGCTTCAGTTAAAGCATCTTTAGGATTGATTGATCCGTCGGTTTTGATTTCGAAAACCAACTTTTCATAATCTGTTTTTTGCTCTACACGGAAGTTTTCGATTGCATATTTTACATTTTTAATAGGTGTAAAAATAGAATCGGTGAAAATGGTTCCGATAGCTGCATTTTGCTTTTTGTTTTCTTCCGCAGGAACATATCCTCTTCCTTTTTCAATAGTTAACTCCATGTTGATGTTAACTTTAGAATCAAGGTTACAGATAACTAACTCAGGATTTAAAACCTGGAAACCTGAAATAAATTTTTGAAAATCACCAGCAGTAATTTGTTCTTTGCCAGAAAGAGAGATGGTAACGGTTTCGTTGTCAACTTCTTCAATTTGACGTTTGAAACGAACTTGTTTCAAGTTCAAAATAATTTCGGTAACATCTTCTACAACTCCGGAGATGGTAGAGAACTCGTGATCTACACCTTCAATACGAACAGATGTAATTGCATATCCTTCAAGAGCGGAAAGCAAAACTCTTCTAAGTGCATTACCAACAGTCAATCCGTAACCAGGTTCTAAAGGTCTGAATTCAAACTTACCTTCAAAATCGGTGGAATCGATCATGATAACTTTATCGGGCTTCTGAAAATTAAATATTGCCATAATTACGACTACTGTCAATTATTATTTGTTGTATAACTCAACGATTAGTTGTTCTTTGATGTTTTCTGGGATTTGTAAACGTTGTGGAACGGCTACAAAAGTACCTTCTTTGGTATCATTGTTCCAGGTAATCCACTCGTAAACTTTGCTTGAATTAGCTAAAGAACTGTTGATTGCTTCAACTGATTTAGATTTTTCACGAACGGCAACTTTGTCGCCTGGTTTCAGGTGGTATGAAGGTACGTTCACAATTTCACCATTTACAGTGATGTGTCTGTGACCAACAATCTGACGGGCAGCTCTTCTTGATGGAGCGATTCCCATTCTGTAAACCACGTTATCTAAACGGGCTTCACACAATTGTAAAAGGATTTCACCTGTTACGCCTTTAGAAGCGGCCGCTTTTTCGAATAGGTTTCTGAATTGTTTTTCAAGAATTCCGTAAGTGTACTTTGCTTTTTGCTTTTCCATTAACTGAACTGCATATTCAGATTTTTTACCTCTTCTTTTAGCCAAACCATGTTGTCCCGGAGGATAATTTCTTTTTTCGAAGGCTTTGTCTTCTCCGAAGATAGCTTCGCCGAACTTACGAGCTATTTTAGTTTTTGGACCAGTATATCTTGCCATTTTTAAATTGATTTAAGGTAGTGATTATGAATTCAGGTCAAATCCTTCGATAATCGTTCTCTACCTTGGGTTATACTTAATTAATATTAAATAAAAGTTACTGAAAAAATCCAGCCAACTTATACTCTTCTTCTTTTAGGAGGTCTACAACCGTTGTGTGGCATTGGGGTTACGTCGATAATCTCCGTAACTTCAATTCCACCGTTATGGATAGAACGGATAGCAGACTCACGTCCGTTTCCTGGTCCTTTCACATACACTTTTACTTTCTTTAAACCTGCTTCAAGTGCAACTTTAGAACAATCCTCTGCGGCCATTTGAGCAGCATAAGGCGTATTCTTTTTAGAACCTCTGAACCCCATTTTACCGGCAGAAGACCAAGATATTACCTCTCCTTTTTTATTGGTAAGGGAAATAATAATGTTGTTAAAAGTTGCATTAATATGAGCTTCACCCGTTGATTCAACGATAACTTTACGTTTTTTTGTTGTTGTCTTAGCCATATTACTTATTATTTAGTTGCTTTTTTCTTGTTCGCAACAGTTTTTCTTTTACCTTTTCTTGTTCTTGAATTGTTTTTAGTTCTTTGTCCTCTTAACGGAAGACCAGCTCTGTGACGAATTCCTCTGTAGCAACCAATGTCCATAAGACGTTTGATGTGTAGGGAAACTTCTGAACGCAATTCTCCTTCAATTTTGTAATATGATACCGCATCCCGGATCGCTCCGATTTCGTCATCATTCCAATCCTGAACTTTCTTGTCCTGACTAACTTGAGCTTTTTCTAAAATCTCAATAGCTCTGCTTTTTCCGATACCGAAAATATAGGTTAAAGCAATAACTCCTCTTTTGTTTTTAGGTATATCTACCCCTGCAATTCTTGCCATAATTATCCTTGTCTTTGTTTAAATCTAGGATTCTTTTTGTTAATAACGTACAATCTGCCTTTTCTGCGAACGATTACGCATTCGGCACTTCTTTTCTTTACTGATGCTCTTACTTTCATTGTGAAACAGCTTTAATATCTATAAGTAATTCTTGCTTTTGTCAGGTCGTAAGGGCTCATTTCCAGTTTTACCTTATCACCAGGTAATAATTTAATGTAATGCATACGCATTTTACCGGAAATATGAGCAATCACTACGTGACCATTTTCTAATTCTACACGGAACATTGCATTTGACAATGCTTCGATGATTGATCCGTCTTGTTCTATTGCTGATTGTTTTGCCATAAAAATTAAGCTACTGCTTTTCTATTTTTACCAGTCTTCATTAAACCATCATAATGTCTATTCAACAAATAAGAATTTATCTGCTGCATAGTATCAATTGCAACTCCAACCATAATTAACAATGATGTTCCTCCAAAAAACATTCCCCAATTCTGTTGAACACCCATTAAATTAACCACTACTGCAGGGAACACTGCAATAAGAGCCAAGAACAGGGATCCTGGTAATGTTATCAACGACATCACTTTATCCAGAAAGTCGGAAGTTTCCAACCCGGGTCTGATACCGGGTATAAATCCACCACTTCTTTTTAAATCATCAGCCATTTTGTTGGTCGGTACTGTAATTGCGGTGTAAAAATACGTAAAAACTATGATTAACAACGCAAAAACAACATTATACCAAAAACCAAACATATCACTGAAAGCTCCTGTAACGGATTGAGCTGTTTCAGAATTTGAAAGACCGGCTACTGCAGCAGGAATAAACATAATTGCCTGTGCAAAGATAATAGGCATAACTCCGGAAGCATTTAGCTTTAAAGGAATAAACTGTCTATTACCACCCATCATATCCTGTTCAAAATCACCGCCGGCTGTTCTTCTGGCATACTGCACCGGTATTTTACGTACCGCCATTACTAGAAGAATACTGGCAATGATAATTAATAACCAAAGAATTATTTCAAATACCAGTTTTACCAGACCACCCTGATCCTGAGATACGGTTGAAACAAATTCCTGTAAAAATGCTTCCGGAAGTCTGGCAATGATACCCACCATAATCAATAAGGATATACCGTTACCAATACCTTTGTCGGTAATCTTCTCTCCTAACCACATAGCAAAGATAGTTCCTGTTACCAGAATGACTACCGCAGAGAAAAGGAAAGAGAAGGAATTGAATCCTAATAAAAATGCTTCGGAAGGTAAAGTTCTGTACAAGTTATAAATATAACCCGGCCCTTGAACCAAAGTGATTGCGATGGTTAACCAACGTGTAATCTGATTGATTTTTTTTCTACCACTCTCACCGTCCTTTTGCAGTTTTTGTAAATAAGGAACTGCGATTCCCATTAATTGCACCACAATGGATGCAGAAATGTAAGGCATAATTCCCAAAGCAAATACGGATGCCTGTGAAAATGCCCCTCCGGTAAACATATTCAGAATCGAACCGATTCCTTGATCTGTTTGCGATGCCAAGCCTTCCAGCTTTGTTGCATCAATACCCGGTAAAGTAACCTGTGCTCCAAAACGATAAACTAAAAGCAATCCTAAAGTAACCATAATACGGTTCTTTAGTTCTTCTATTTTCCAAACGTTTGCGAGTGCTTCAAAAAATTTCTTCATACAGTCAGTAAATTATAAAGTTACAGCTTCACCACCGGCAGCTTCAATTGCTGCTTTTGCGGTAGCAGTAAATTTGTGAGCGGTTACTTTTAATTTCGCCTTTAATTCACCCCGACCCAATACTTTTACCAATTCGTTTTTAGTTGCCAGGCGATTTTCAACCAATACTGCAAAATCAACAGTATCTGTCACTAAACCATTGTCAACTAAAGCTTGTAAAGTATCAAGATTAACACCCTGATAATCTACTCTATTGATATTTTTAAATCCAAACTTAGGCACACGTCTTTGAAGGGGCATCTGACCTCCTTCAAAACCAATCTTTTTAGAGTAACCTGAGCGGGATTTAGCACCTTTGTGACCACGTGCAGCAGTACCACCTTTTCCGGAACCTTCTCCTCTACCTACTCTTTTATTTTGATTATGTGTTGAACCTTCAGCTGGTTGTAAGTTACTTAAATTCATTTTGAATAGTGTTATTTAGCTTCTTCTACAGAAACCAAGTGTTTAACTTTATTTACCATACCAAGGATAGCAGATGAATTTTCATGCTCTACTACTTGTCCTAATCTTTTAAGACCCAAAGCCACCAATGTTCTCTTTTGTGTTTGAGGACAGTTAATTTGGCTTCTTACTTGTTTTACTAAAATTTTTGACATAATTTCCTTGTATATTAACCTTTAAATACTTTCTCTAAAGAAATTCCTCTTTGCTTAGCTACCGTGTAAGCACTTCTCATTTGAAGTAAAGCATCGAATGTTGCTTTTACCACATTGTGAGGGTTTGAAGATCCCTGAGACTTTGATAATACATCGTGGATTCCTACGGACTCCAATACCGCCCG
Organism: Bacteroidota bacterium; assembly: GCA_023434025.1. Classification (GTDB taxonomy): domain Bacteria; phylum Bacteroidota; class Bacteroidia; order Flavobacteriales; family Flavobacteriaceae; genus Flavobacterium. Next base: position 130,673 of record JAEYTL010000027.1, on the reverse strand, counting down.
CACAGCACCACCGGCAATAACCCCGGTACCATGAGAAGCAGGCATAAGGAATACTCTTGCTCCACCAAATTTTCCTTTTTGTTCGTGAGGAACCGATTGTCCGCTCAAAGGAATTCTAACTAAATTTTTCTTTGCATCCTCTACTGCTTTTGCAATTGCTTCAGAAACATCTTTAGATTTTCCTAATCCGTGCCCAACCACTCCGTTTTCATCACCTACCACAACAATAGCAGAAAAACCAAATGCTCTACCACCTTTTGTTACTTTGGTAACACGATTTACACTTACCAAACGATCTTTTAATTCAAGACCACTAGGTTTTACTAACTCTACATTTTTGTATTGACTATACATAATTTCTTAGAATTTAAGTCCGGCAGCTCTCGCTCCTTCTGCTAATGATTTAATACGACCGTGGTATAAGTACCCTCCTCTATCGAAAGTTACTGTTTCAATACCGGCTTTCAATGCTTTTTCAGCAACTAATTTACCTACTGCGTTAGCGACTTCAACATTCGTTCCTTTTGTATCAACTCCTTTATCTCTTGAGGAAGCTGCCAAAATAGTTACTCCGTTTAAGTCATCTATCAACTGTGCGTAGATTTCTTTATTGCTTCTGAATACAGAAAGTCTTGGTTTTGTAGCAGTACCGCTTACAATCTTTCTAATTCTGAACTTAATTCTCTGTCTTCTATCAGATTTTGTTAATGACATAATCTTAAATTTTAAGCTGATTTACCTGCTTTTCTTCTTAATACTTCACCTACGAATTTCACTCCTTTTCCTTTGTAAGGCTCTGGACGACGGAAACCTCTGATTTTAGCGGCAACCTGACCTAAAAGTTGTTTATCGTGCGAGGTTAGTTTAACGATTGGGTTTTTACCTTTTTCAGAAACTGTTTCCAACTTTACTTCCGGAGCAATTTCTAAAACGATATTGTGCGAAAACCCTAAAGCAAGATCTAATTTCTGACCTTGGTTAGAAGCTCTGTACCCCACCCCAACTAACTCTAATTCTTTTGTAAAACCAGTTGACACACCTGTAATCATATTACTGATTAAAGCTCTGTATAAACCGTGTTTTGATCTATGTTCTTTGTGGTCAGAAGTTCTTTCCACAATCACCTGACCGTCTTCAATCTTAACACTTACATCTGAAAAATCTTGTGTTAACTGACCTAATTTTCCTTTTGCTGTAATAACTCCTTCGTTTACTTCTACAGTTACTCCGGTTGGAATTACAATTGGGCTTTTACCTATTCTTGACATCGTCTGGTCTTTTTTATTAGTATACGTAACAAATTACTTCACCTCCAACATTCAATTGTTTAGCTTGCTTTCCGGTCATTAAACCTTTGGAAGTTGAAACAATTGCAATACCCAATCCGTTTAGGATTCTTGGGAGATTCGCAGAACTTGCGTACTTACGTAAACCTGGTTTACTAATTCTTTGGATATCTCTTATTACAGGCTCTTTGGTTACTTTATCGTACTTCAAAGCAATTTTGATGGTACCCTGAACGGTATTGTCATCAAATTTGTAACTCAAGATATATCCTTGATCGAATAAAATCTTTGTGATTTCTTTTTTCAAGTTAGAAGCAGGAATCTCAACCACTTTGTGATTAGCATTCACAGCATTTCTAACTCTCGTTAGATAATCGGCAATAGGATCTGTATACATATGTATAAATTTGCGGTAACGGTTTTCAACGGGAACTATTCCTGTTGAACCTGAAACCAATTAAAAATTTGTTTTTACCAACTAGATTTTTTAACTCCCGGAATTAATCCCTGGTTAGCCATTTCACGGAAAGTTACCCGTGAAATACCGAATTGTCTCATGTACCCTCTTGGTCTTCCTGTTAATTTACAACGATTGTGCAAACGAACCGGAGAAGCATTTCTCGGTAATTTCTGTAAGCCTTCATAATCACCCGCTTCTAGCAAAGCTTTTCTTTTTTCAGCATACTTATCTACCGCTTTTTGTCTTTTCACCTCACGGGCTTTCATTGATTCTTTAGCCATAACTTAATTCTTTTTAAAAGGTAACCCTAATTCTGCTAATAATGATTTTGCTTCCTTGTCTGTTTTGGCAGTTGTTACAAAAGTAATATCCATACCGGCAATTTTGTTTACTTTATCAATATCAATTTCAGGGAAAATGATTTGCTCCAAAACACCAAGGTTGTAGTTACCTCTTCCGTCAAAACCAGTTGCTTTAATTCCATTAAAGTCTCTTACACGAGGTAAAGAAGATGTGATAAGTCTGTCTAAAAACTCATACATTCTTTCGCCACGCAAAGTAACTTTAGCACCAATCGGCATACCTTTTCTCAATTTAAAAGACGCAACGTCTTTCTTAGAAATAGTAGCTAAAGCTTTTTGACCTGTAATCTTAGTCAATTCGTCTACTGCGTAATCAACCAATTTCTTGTCTGAAACGGCAGCTCCGACACCACGGCTTACAACGATTTTTTCAAGTTTAGGAACCTGCATTACGTTTTTGTAACCGAACTCTTCTTTCAAAGCAGGAATAACTCTGCTTTTATATTCTTCTTTTAGTCTAGGGATATAAGCCATTACTATAATACTTGATTAGATTTTTTTGAAAATCTTACTTTCTTATCTCCTTCTACTTTAAATCCAACTTTAGTTGCTTTCTTTGACTTAGGGTCAATTAAAGACAGGTTAGATATTTGAATAGGAGCTTCTTTTTTCACGATTCCTCCTTGCGGATTTTTAGCACTTGGTTTAGTGTGAACCGAAACCATGTTAGTACCTTCTACAATCGCCTTATTTGCTTCTACGAAAACACGTAAAACTTTACCTTCTGCACCTTTATGGTCACCGGCAATTACCCTTACGGTATCTCCTGATTTGATTTTTAACTTTGTCATCATCAATCGAATTAAAGCACTTCAGGTGCTAATGATACAATTTTCATGAACTGTTTTTCACGAAGTTCTCTCGCAACCGGACCAAAAACACGTGTTCCTCTCATTTCTCCTGCTGCATTCAAAAGAACACAAGCATTGTCATCGAAACGGATATAAGAACCATCAGCTCTTCTCACTTCTTTTTTGGTTCGCACAACAACTGCAGTGGATACAGCTCCTTTTTTAACGTTTCCGTTTGGCGTTGCATCTTTAATAGACACTACAATTTTATCTCCAACAGAGGCATAACGACGTTTCGTTCCTCCTAAAACACGGATAGTCAAAACTTCTTTTGCTCCTGTGTTATCTGCTACTTTTAATCTAGATTCCTGTTGTACCATAATTACTTCGCTCTTTCAATGATTTCAACTAATCTCCAACATTTTGATTTACTTAAAGGACGCGTCTCGCTGATTCTTACCGTATCTCCAATGTTACAGTCATTTGTTTCGTCGTGTGCAACATATTTTTTTGTTTTTAACACGAACTTACCGTATAATGGGTGTTTTACTTTTCTGGTTTCAGAAACAACAATAGATTTCTCCATTTTGTTACTGGTTACCACACCTATTCTTTCTTTTCTTAAATTTCTTTTTTCCATCTTTCAGCTAGCTAACAATTATTGTAACTCTCTTTTACTTAGCTCAGTGATTAATCTCGCAATTGTTCTTCTAACCGTTCTGATTTGAAGCGGGTTTTGAATTGGAGAAATAGCATGAGTCGTTTTTAGGTCGGCATACGTTTTTCTTGACTGACTAAGTTGATCTTGTAACTCAGCTACAGATAGACTTATAATTTCTGATTGTTTCATAATGAATAATAAGATTATGCTTCGAAATCTCTAGCAACTACAAACTTAGTTTTAACAGGAAGCTTTTGAGCGGCTAAGCGTAACGCTTCTTTCGCAACGGCCAAAGGCACACCTCCTACTTCAAACATAATTCTTCCGGGTTTCACAACAGCAGCCCAGTATTCAACTGCTCCTTTTCCTTTACCCATACGTACTTCAAGAGGTTTCTTTGTAATCGGTTTGTCCGGGAAAATTTTGATCCATAGCTGTCCTTCTCTTTTCATAAAACGAGTTGCCGCAATACGAGCTGCCTCAATCTGACGAGAAGTTAAAAATGCAGAATCCATTGATTTAATTCCAAACATTCCGTTTGAAAGTTCGTGACCTCTTTGAGAATCACCTTTCATTCTACCTTTTTGTACCTTACGGTATTTTGTTCTTTTAGGCTGTAACATTTTTCTTTACTTTAAAAAATTACTTTCTTTTACGTGAATTTGATTTTCCGTTTGGTTTTCCTCCTCTTGGAGCATCACCACCTTTTCCTCCACCGCCTGCAGCTTGTTTTTTGTCCATCCCTACAAGTGGCGAAAGATCTCTCTTTCCGTAAACTTCACCTTTCATGATCCATACTTTGATCCCCATTCTACCATAGGTAGTATGTGCTTCAGCCAAAGCATAATCAATATCAGCTCTGAAAGTTGACAGAGGAATTCTTCCTTCTTTGAAACCTTCTGAACGAGCCATTTCTGCTCCGTTCAAACGACCGGAAATCAAAACCTTGATACCTTCTGCATTCATACGCATTGCTGCTGCAATAGCCATTTTAATAGCTCTTCTGTATGAAATACGGCTTTCAATCTGACGAGCGATGCTTGTTGCAACCAAATAAGCATCTAACTCAGGTCTTTTAATTTCAAAGATGTTGATTTGAACCTCTTTGTCAGTAATCTTCTTAAGCTCTTCTTTCAACTTGTCTACCTCTTGACCTCCTTTTCCGATAATAATACCCGGTCTGGCCGTAGTGATAGTAACGGTTACAAGTTTCAAAGTTCTCTCGATAATTACTTTCGATACACTAGCTTTTGATAAACGAGCATGGATATACTTTCTGATTTTATAATCCTCGGCAATTTTATCACCGTAATCATTTCCACCATACCAGTTTGAATCCCATCCTCTGATGATCCCAAGTCTGTTTCCAATTGGATTTGTCTTTTGTCCCATCTTATTTATTAATTGCTTTGTGTGTTATTACTGGCTCCAAGCACGATTGTTACGTGGTTAGAACGTTTTCTGATTCTGTGTGCACGACCTTGAGGAGCCGGACGAAGTCTTTTTAACATCATTCCACCGTCAACTCTGATCTCTTTTATAAATAAAGCCGCTTCTTCAATACTAGCCTCTGCGTTTTTAGCCTGCCAATTAGCGATAGCCGACAACAACAATTTCTCTAATTTTCTTGAAGCTTCTTTTTGACTAAATCGTAATACATTTAGTGCTCTTTCCACTTTCTGACCTCTTACCAAGTCTGCTACCAAGCGCATTTTTCTAGGCGAAGTAGGGCAGTTATTTAACTTTGCGAAAGCAATTTGCTTATTAGCCTCTTTTCTCGCGTCTGCTGTTTCTCTTTTACGAACTCCCATTGCTTCTTATTTTTTACCTTTATTTTTAGCACCGGCATGACCTCTGAATGATCTTGTTGGTGAAAATTCTCCTAACTTGTGTCCTACCATGTTTTCAGTTACATAAACCGGAACAAACTGACGACCATTGTGTACTGCGATAGTCTGTCCTACGAAATCCGGCGTAATCATAGAAGCTCTTGACCAGGTTTTGATCACCGCTTTGTTTGATTTCTCGATATTTTCAAGAACTTTTTTATCTAATTTGTAATGTACAAACGGTCCTTTTTTTAATGAACGTGCCATGTCTATCTAATTATTTCTTTCTGCGTTCAACAATATACTTATTACTTGGGCTCACTTTAGAACGGGTTCTGTAACCTTTTGCAGGTAAACCTTTTCTAGAACGTGGGTGACCTCCGGAAGAACGTCCTTCTCCACCACCCATTGGGTGATCTACAGGGTTCATTGCTACCGGTCTTGTTCTTGGTCTTCTACCCAACCATCTTGATCTACCGGCTTTTCCGGAAACAATCAACTGATGATCTGAATTAGAAACCGCTCCGATTGTTGCCATACAAGTCAACAAAATCAATCTTGTTTCACCAGAAGGCATTTTGATAGTAGCATATTTTCCATCTCTTGCCATTAATTGAGCAAAAGTACCGGCAGAACGAGCAATGATAGCTCCCTGCCCGGGACGCAACTCAATACAAGAAATTACAGTTCCCAATGGAATTTTACTTAACGGAAGTGCATTCCCGATTTCCGGAGCAGCATCTTCACCAGAAGTTACCGTCTGACCAACATTTAAACCGTTTTGTGCAATCACATACGTTTTAGCACCATCGGCATAGCTCAATAAAGCAATAAATGCTGTTCTGTTCGGATCATACTCAATCGATTTGACAGTAGCAGGGATTCCTGCTTTAGTTCTTTTAAAATCAATGATACGATACTTTTGTTTGTGACCACCGCCTGTATAACGCATGGTCATTTTTCCTTGACTATTTCTACCGCCTGAGTTTTTTTTCGGAGCCAACAATGAACGTTCCGGCTTATCAGTCGTAATGGCGTCAAAACCATTCACAACTCTAAAACGCTGACCCGGGGTAATAGGTTTTAATTTTCTAACTGACATTATTATTAGATATTATTATAAAAATCAATTGCTTCTCCTTCTTTCACTTCTACAACTGCTTTTTTATAAGCATTTGTTTTAGCACTTATCATTCCGCTTTTTGTGTATTTTACAGAACGGTCCGGTCTTACATTCATAGTATTCACAGCCACAATATTCACTCCGTAAGCCGCCTCAACAGCATTCTTAATCTGAATTTTGTTTGCTTTTTTGTCCACTACAAAACCATAACGATTGTTTAACTCACTTTGCTTCGTGATTTTTTCAGTTATGATAGGTTTAATTATGATGCTCATAGCCTATTATTTACTTAAATTTTCTTCAATTCCTTCCAAAGACCCCTCTAAAAGCACTAATTTATTTGCATTTAAAATAGCATAAGTACTTAATTCCGAGTTAGTTACAACATTAGAGGCCTTTAAATTGCGTGACGACAAATATACGTTTTTATTTGAATCACCCAACACAAATAAAGATTTTTTATTCTCTAACCCCAAGGCTTTCAATATTGTAATAAAATTCTTGGTATTTGGTGTTTCGAAACTAAAATCTTCTATTACCACTAAATCCGAATCTTTTACTTTTTGAGAAAAAGCCGATTTACGGGCTAATCTTTTCAAAGCTTTGTTCAATTTAAATGAATAACTTCTTGGTCTTGGACCAAAAACCGTTCCTCCTCCTTTGAACAATGGATTCTTAACACTACCGGCACGGGCTGTACCTGTTCCTTTTTGCTTTTTAATTTTTCGAGTACTTCCTGTTACTTCTGCTCTTTCTTTTGCTTTGTGAGTACCTTGTCTTTGGTTGGCAAGATATTGCTTTACGTCAAGATAGACAGCGTGTTTGTTAGGCTCGATTGCGAAAACAGCATCAGAAAGTTGAACTTTTCTGCCTGTCTCTTTTCCGTTGATATCTAAAACTTTTACTTCCATTACTTCTGAATGATTACATAAGAGTTTTTGTGTCCAGGAACACATCCTTTAACCAATAACAGATTCTTATCTGCTACTACTTTTAAAACTCTAAGGTTTTGAATTGTTACATTATCCCCTCCAGTTCTTCCGGCCATACGCATTCCTTTGAATACTCTTGATGGATAAGAAGAAGCTCCAACAGAACCCGGTGCTCTCAAACGGTTGTGCTGTCCATGTGTGGCCTGTCCAACCCCACCAAATCCGTGACGTTTAACAACCCCCTGGAAACCTTTTCCTTTAGATACACCCTGTACATCAACAAATTCCCCTTCGTTGAATAGATCTACCGTGATTAAATCACCTAACTTATACTCTGCTTCAAACTCTTGAAATTCAACGACTTTTTTCTTGGCAGAAGTTCCTGCTTTTTTAAAGTGACCTACAGCCGCTTTAGTAGCATGTTTTTCTGCTTTGTCATCGAAACCAAGTTGAAACGCTTGATACCCGTCAACCTCTTTGGTTCTGACTTGGGTAACGACACAAGGACCTGCTTCAATAACGGTACACGGAATATTTTTTCCGTTCTCGTCAAAGATGCTGGTCATGCCGATTTTTTTACCAATTAACCCAGACATATTAAACTATTTATAAATGATTAAAAATTCTCTTTTTGTTTTGTATTAAGACAGCAGTATTAAGTATTAAGAGTGTGTCTTAATACTTAATACTTTTATCTTTGTACATTTATCACACTTTGATTTCAACTTCCACCCCGCTTGGCAACTCTAATTTCATTAGAGCATCAATGGTTTTAGAAGAAGAAGAATAAATATCCAGCAATCGTTTGTATGAACTCACTTCAAACTGTTCTCTTGCTTTTTTGTTAACGTGCGGAGAACGTAAAACTGTGAATATTTTTTTGTGCGTTGGCAACGGAATTGGTCCCGTTACAACAGCTCCGGTACTTTTTACCGTTTTTACGATTTTCTCAGCTGATTTATCAACCAACATGTGATCGTAAGATTTTAATTTTATTCTGATTTTTTGACTCATTTTCGTTAGAATTAAGCGTTACCTTTTGCTTTTTTGATAACTTCTTCAGAGATATTTGAAGGAGTTTGTTCGTAATGTGAAAATTCCATTGTTGAAGTTGCTCTACCGGAAGACAATGTTCTCAAAGTAGTTACATAACCAAACATTTCAGACAGCGGAACGAAAGCCTTGATCGTTTTCGCACCAGCCCTGTCACCCATGTCGTTTACCTGACCTCTACGACGATTCAAATCTCCTACGATATCACCCATATTTTCTTCCGGCGTAATCACTTCAATTTTCATAATTGGCTCAAGAATTACAGCACCGGCAGCTTTTGCAACCTCTTTGTAACCCATCTTTGCAGCCAATTCAAACGAAAGTGCATCCGAATCCACAGGGTGATAAGAACCGTCCAGCAATGTTACCTTTAATCCATCTACTGCATAACCAGCTAAAGGACCTTGTTTCATAGCTTCTCTGAATCCTTTTTCAACAGCAGGAACATATTCTTTAGGAACGTTACCTCCTTTTACTTCATTCACAAACTGAAGACCAACGAATGGTTTTCCGTCCACTTCATCAGCAGGCTCCAAGCGGAATACAATATCACCAAATTTACCACGTCCACCTGACTGTTTCTTATAAACCTCTCTGTGTTGTGCTGACTTCGTGAAAGCTTCTTTATACTCTACCTGTGGCTCTCCCTGATTAACTTCTACTTTGAATTCACGTTTCATACGATCAATCAAAATATCCAAATGAAGCTCGCCCATACCTGAAATAATTGTTTGTCCCGAAGCCTCATCAGTTCTAACGGTAAATGTCGGATCTTCTTCAGCCAATTTAGCCAAAGCCATACCCATCTTATCAACGTCAGCTTTCGTTTTAGGCTCAATTGCAATACCAATTACTGGGTCAGGGAATTTCATACTTTCTAATACAATCGGATGTTTTTCATCACACATTGTATCTCCGGTTTTAATATCTTTAAATCCTACTGCTGCTCCAATATCTCCGGCCTCAATAAATTCGATCGGATTCTGCTTGTTGGCATGCATCTGGTAGATACGGGAAATACGCTCTTTGTTTCCTGAACGCGTATTCAAAATGTATGAACCTGCATCCAAACGGCCTGAATAAGCACGAAAGAAAGCCAAACGACCCACATAAGGATCTGTTGCAATCTTAAACGCAAGAGCTGCAAAAGGCTCTTTTGGGTCAGGACGACGCAAAATTTTCTTTTGATCTTCTTCCAACAAATCGGCATCATCAGGATGAATTCCTTCGATACCTTCTTTATCCAAAGGAGAAGGCAAATATTTACAAACAGCATCCAACATGAACTGAACTCCTTTGTTTTTGAAAGAAGAACCACATATCATCGGAATGATAGCCATATCAATAGTCGCTGCACGCAAAGCATTATTAATTTCATCTTCAGTAATCGAATTTTCATCTTCCATATACTTATCCAACAAGTTCTCATCGTACGTGGCGATTTCTTCGATAAGTTTAGAACGGTATTCTTTTACTTCAGCTACCATGTCGGCAGGAATATCCACAATATCAAACGTAGCTCCTTGTGTTTCATCATGCCATACAATAGCTTGATTTTTCACTAAGTCAACCACTCCCTTGAAATCCTGCTCTTCACCAATTGGCAACGTAATTGCTACTGCATTTGACTTCAACATATCTTTCACTTGCTGACAAACCGCCAAAAAGTTAGACCCCTGACGATCCATTTTATTAACAAATCCCATCCGAGGAACCCGATACTGATCAGCAAGTCTCCAGTTTGTTTCAGATTGTGGCTCAACACCATCTACTGCACTAAACAAGAAGACTAACCCATCTAGTACACGTAAAGAACGATTCACCTCAACAGTAAAGTCAACGTGACCGGGAGTATCGATAATATTAAAGTGATACGGTTTTGACTCCGGTAAAACCTTACCTTGATTGGTTGGAAAATTCCACTCACAAGTTGTAGCGGCAGAAGTAATGGTAATACCTCTTTCCTGCTCCTGTGCCATCCAGTCCATAGTAGCGGCACCATCATGCACTTCACCTATTTTGTGTGATTTTCCGGTATAAAACAGAATACGCTCCGTTGTTGTCGTTTTACCTGCATCAATGTGAGCAGCGATTCCTATATTTCTTGTGTATTTTAAATCTCTAGCCATTTTTCTTTATGAATTAAAATCTAAAGTGAGAGAACGCTTTGTTAGCCTCAGCCATTTTATGCGTATCCATTCTTTTCTTAACTGCTGCCCCTTCTTCTTTAGCCGCAGCTAAAATTTCAGAAGCCAATTTAGCGGCCATTGATTTTTCATTTCTTCTTCTCGCATATAAAATCATCCATTTGATAGCATACGAAATCTTTCTGTCCGGACGAATTTGCATTGGAATTTGAAAAGTAGCTCCACCCACTCTGCGTGAACGAACTTCTACGTGAGGCATAACATTTGTTAATGCATCTTTCCACACTTCTAACGCTGATTTTTCAGCATCTTGCTTTTTTGTTTCCACGATCTCAATAGCATCATAGAATACTTTGAAAGCGGTAGATTTTTTACCATCCCACATTAAGTTGTTTACAAAACGTGTCACCAATTGATCATTAAATTTTGGATCCGGTAAAAGAGGTCTTTTTTTAGCCTGTCTTTTTCTCATGTCTTTTCTTTAAAAGTTTCTAATTACTTTTTCTTTGCGGGTGCTGCTGCTTGACCTGGTTTTGGACGTTTTGCTCCATATTTCGAACGACGTTGCGTACGGCCTGCCACTCCGGCAGTATCCAATGCACCACGAACGATATGGTATCTAACACCTGGTAAATCTTTTACCCTTCCGCCTCTAACTAATACTATCGAGTGCTCTTGCAGATTGTGTCCTTCTCCGGGAATGTATGCATTCACCTCGTTTCCGTTTGTCAAACGAACCCTTGCAACTTTTCTCATCGCTGAGTTTGGTTTTTTTGGAGTCGTTGTGTAAACACGAGTACACACACCTCTTCGTTGAGGACAAGAATCTAAAGCAGCCGATTTACTCTTCTTAGTTACTTGGGCTCTCCCTGTTCTTACTAATTGTTGAATTGTTGGCATAATTAATACTAAAAATTTCTATGTTTTTAAAATAACCCCTATTTTTAGGGGTTGCAAATGTAGTAATATTTTTTATCAAAACAAATCATAATTTATTTATTTTGTTTGAGTTGTATTTTTTGCAACGGATTCCAAGAAAAGGAAAATAAAATCCGCTTCGTTCATCTCATACACAATAGCTTCAAAAGCTTAAAATCAATTCACTCACATTGCAATCCTTATAAAAGCAAATCAAAAAGACATTACAATTACAGTATCGTTGTATCGTTCACATATACTGAAAACCTTGTTACACTTTAAATAGATTCATTATCTTTACCCTGATAAACTCCTTAACATCTTCATTACACCAAGCCAATATCATGAAATTCGGAAAAACAGACAGACCTGATTTAGTAGATTTCACTCTTCCGTCAGATCATCCAGACACCAAGAGTGTATTGAATCTTTATAAAAAAGATGCTTTACCTGAAATATATGTGGGCTGTGCCAAATGGAACCGTACAGACCTGAAAGGATTTTATCCCCGTGGTATTAAAGACGAATTAACTTATTACTCACGTCAGTTCAACGCCATTGAAATGAACGCCACCTTCTACAAAATGCCCGACTGGCAACAAATAGAAACATGGAAAAACAAAACACCTGAAGGGTTTAAATTTTTTCCGAAAGTCACCGATTTGATCACACACTACCGAAGATTGGTTAATGTGCAAGAGCCAATAATAAATTTCTGCAATGCTGTCAGCAATTTTGAAGATCGCCTTGGCATGGTATTTATGCAGTTGCACGAAAACTTTAATCCAAAAGACTTTGAAAAACTTAAGGATGTATTACTGTTCTTCCCTAAAGAAATTCCTCTAGCCGTAGAAGTCCGGAATGAAGAATGGTTTTCAGATAAAGACATCAGTAAAAAGTACACCGCTTTATTGGAACAACTGGGTATTGCCAACATTATTGTAGATACAGCCGGCAGAAGAGACATGTTACATATGCGGCTCACGAGTCCGGTGGCTTTTGTCCGCTATGTAGGAGCCAATCACCCTACCGATACCGAACGGCTAAATGATTGGGTCAAACGCATCAAAAAATGGAAGGAAGAAGGGCTGCAGAAATTATATTTTTTTGTTCATCAGAATATCGAAGTGGAATCTCCTTTGTTAGCTACACATTTTATCGAAAAATTAAACCAGGAACTCAATCTTTCTTTAGCTGTACCGGCAAAACAGAGCATTCAAAAATCAATTTTTGATTCGCTGTAATCCAATTGTTCCGGTTTGGCTATTTTTATGACGAAACAGCATCTTCATCAAATATTTTTGCCTACTTTTGAATATACCTCTTGATTATACCTAAACCTATTTAGATAATCACTTATTTATACAATATGCCAGAAACAAATGAAAAGTCAGTTCATTTATTCCAAACGCCTTAACAAAAACAGCTTGTTTTTGGTCATATTGTTATTGATTTTTAATTCATCGATTACCAACGCACAATCCGAAAAAGTTCACGATACTTTAAAAGTGCTTCATCTTATTAAAGCTATTGAAAACACTCATAACCAAGGGAGTCATGAACCGGCGTATACTCAAATTGAAAAAAAGAATATTGCTGAACTCAATCTGTTAATTGAGCAACTTATCCTTAAACCGGAACAACAAACTCGCCGATATGCTTTTCTGGGCAAAGCGTATCAGGATTACTTTAAATTAATACGGGAGTTTAAAACACTTTCCTTACAGGATGATTTTTTAGAACGCCTGAATGCACTGGTCGATTCATCTAAAGAAAAAGGTCTGCATGAAATTTACGGTAAATTATATTATTTTAAAGCCCAGTATTACTCAAAATTTAGAAGTGACTTTCAAAAAGCCATTATAAATAATCAATTAGCTATTGATTTTTCCAAACAATCAAAAGATACTTCGACCCTGGCCAGTGCCGGTAGCAGCATTGCTTTGAATTATGCTGAACTGGGTATTAACGACAAAGCAATCGAGTTTTTCTACAAAAGCCTTACATATCAGAAAGATGCTACACAGCAATATACAACCTATGTTACAATGGGTGATCTTTACCGTTTAACGCATCAGTTCGACAAATCAATTGCGTGTTTGCAAAAAGCAGCATCGATCAGTAAACAAATTCATTTTGAACCATTGTATAAAATCAACCTCTACCTGAAATTTGCCAATGTTTACAGCACAAAAGGAGAGTTTCATAAAGCATCAGAATATATCCGTCGGGCAGAAGCAATTCATGAACCTATATTTACAGGAAGAATTCATTATACAAAAGGACTGTTGTATTATCATCAGAACGATTTTGAATCAGCTATACGTGAATTTGAAAAAAGCCTTGATTTTCAAAAACAGAACAACTTTTCCAAGCGGGACATCAAATTGTACAATGCTTTAGGTAAAGCCTATTATCAATTGGACTCTGTTCGAAAAATAGAAAAAAAAGTGGCCGAAACAGGAAAGAGTTTTGACAACAGGAACCTTATCCGGCTTTCAAAATCTTATTTTCTGAATAGTCGTGAATTATTGCCTGCAACCCAGATAAAAGAAAATAAAAGGGAAGTCTATAAATTTCTAAAAAAAATATACCTTATTGAAAAGGACTATAAGAAAGCCTTTGAAATGGCTGAGCTGGAACAAACAATAACCGACAGCATCAACAACTTTGAAACCAAAGCACGGTTTATAGAGCAGGAACTTCGGCATGAATATGACCTGAAAAGTGAAGCTGACAGCCTTCGCTCTGTAAGTGAAAAACTACTTATTCAGACGCAGGTTAAACAACAAAAAGCAGAGAACAAAATACTCTATCTCGGTCTTTTGATTTTATTACTCATACTGATACTGGTCTTTTTGCATTTCAAATACCAACAGAAAAAAAGACAAATTGAAATTGAAAAGCAACATCTTCAGATCACTTCACGGGAAAAGGAAATCATCAGTGCCGAACTGGATTTTTTAAAGGCACAGATTAATCCGCATTTTTTATTTAATATCATTAATACCATTTATTTTAAAATCAGTAAAAATGACGCAGAAGCCCGTGAAACGTTACTGGGCTTCTCCGACCTGCTACGATACCAGCTGTATGAATGCAATCAGCCGAAAGTTTATATTGAAAAAGAAATAAAATACCTCAAAGAATACATCAGGTTGCAGTCAATGAGAAAAAAGAAAAACACGGATGTTCAGCTGCATATTCCCGAAAATATTTCAGGTTTTAAAATTTCTCCGTTGCTGCTGATTCCTTTTGTAGAAAACGCATTTAAATATTTGTCTCATCATAAAGAGAGGCTTAATACGATCGATATCTCAATGGAAAGAGACAAGCATTTGTTTATTTTTTGCATTAACAACAGCTATATCGCAGAATCTGTTAAAAACACAAACGAATCAGCCGGAGGTATTGGCATTACCAACACCAAAAGAAGACTCTGCTTACTCTATCCCGAAAAGCACACGTTGAATATTGAGAAAAACGAACAAACATTCACCGTTAGATTAACATTAATCATAGAATAAAATGAACTCTAAACTGCGATGCATTATTGTAGATGACGAATCCTCAGCCCAACAAGGGTTGCAAGAACACATAGACGCTATTGATTTTCTGGAACTGGCCGGAACCGCAGACGATACGGAAGAAGCTGTAAAACTGTTGGAAACTCACCAGATCGATTTAATGTTTCTGGATATACACATGCCGGGAATAAACGGCATCGAATTCCTGAAGACCATAAAAAAACCACCTAAAACCATTCTCACCACAGCCTATTCGGAATACGCTCTCGAAGGCTATGAACTCGATGTTGTGGATTACCTGTTAAAGCCTATTTCGTTTGACCGCCTTTATAAATCCTGTAAAAAAGCCAAAGAAATAATATCTGGAAACAAAACTGCCGACACTGTTAACAATGAATCTTTCTTCATAAAAAGCAACAAAAAGTATGAGGTTATACAAATCAATGACATTCTATTTATAGAAGCACTTCAAAATTACATTATCATTCATACCCGTTGTAAAAAATCTGTTGCATATCTGTCGCTGAAAGATATTATTAAAAGCTTGCCCCCTGCGTTCTTTATACAGGTACACAAATCCTATATCGTTTCAGTTAAGCATATAGCATCAGTGTCAAGAGAAGAAGTAATTATTTCAGGACATTCTATTCCGGTGGGAAGAAGCTACAGTGATTCCCTTTTTCAGGAAATTGTTTCTGCAAAACTTATCAAAAAATAGCCCGGTGTCATTTATTTAAAAATCTAAAATCAGGTTACTGTTGTTCATCAAGAAAATAATACTGTTGGTAATAAAAAATCATATTTTATCATAACATTTCTAATTTTATCAAAAAAAGATTTAGATGAAAGCAAAACTACTCCTTATTATTACACTTGCATTTTTGAGTCATCCGTCAAATGCACAGCAATGGTTCTATTATAAAGAATTCCCGGTTAACGTTATCCCTAAAAAAATTGCTTCCAACAATTCAGGCACCTTGTTTATGGTTACCCTGGATAACGAAATTTACTACAAAACAGCGGGTAATAGCTGGCAGAAAATAACGCATTGGAGCACACTTTCACTGGAAGGCATTGCCGTGGACAAAAACTCCAATCGTGTTTACATCGGAACAGCTTTTCAGGGACTTTTTCATTCTTCTGATTTTGGCTCAAACTGGGGAAACAACTGGATGGAAACAAGTCCGGTATCAGGGCATCATGAGGGATATTCCTCCTTTGCAATGACCAACAATCCGAACTTATTTTTTGCAGGCCATTTCGGAACGCCAAAAATTACAGTCTTTACCAATCAGGGAACAGCCGGACAGGTGAAAACAATAACCGGAAATCTTAATGCCACACCAAGCGTGTTACATTATACCGCCAACGAAAAACTTCTGGTTGGAAATCACATGGGAATATGGATTTCTGATAACAACGCAAATACATTTTCACCTACCAACCACATTTCGGGACACGTTTTTAGTTTTACTGAAGATGAAAACGGCAGAGTATATGCCCTGAACAGAAACATCAGCACACAGGAAATCACACTATTGTATTCAGATGATTATACTAACTGGACAACAATGTCCCTACCTCATCCAAATGAAAAATACACGACAGTATTCTACGACAATGCATCCGAGCATTTATGGATGGGTAGTGAATCCGGCATTTATAAAACACCTGTGAACAATATTAACTGGGAAAACAACAATCTGAATAACGAACCACATTTTGTCGTAAGCATTGTGAGCGACAATAATAACGGAATATATAATTTCTCGGCTGAGTATATTACACAAAGACTAAATACTTCTAACCTGAACTGGGAACAGCTTAATGATGGCTTAGAAGGAGCACTTGACCAACTGACGTTTAACCACAACAACAGGTTATTTGCCTACAGTAACTTTTTTACCAACAAACTATCTATGCTTGAACCTCAGTCAGAAGAATGGGCAGGAGTCCACTTAGGGGATACACCTTATGGAATAAACAATGTAATAGTTGCAGGAAACAATACCGTTTTTGCCAACACCTTCAGAAAAATTTACCGATCAGATAATAACGGACAATCATTTACAGAAACAAATGTGCCGGAAGATTTTATCCTTCAGACAGCCGGAGGCATTTCCTTATTTAAAAAAGGTGAACTGGACGGAATTTTCACATCCCATTCTAGTTTTTTTCTCTCCCAAAAAATATATGGCTCTTTTGACGGAGGACAAACCTGGTCAGTTGTTGCTACTGTTGCCGGTAATCCCAACTTAAGTACAACTTCAAGTTTTTCAGA
This sequence comes from Bacteroidota bacterium, assembly GCA_023434025.1. Classification (GTDB taxonomy): domain Bacteria; phylum Bacteroidota; class Bacteroidia; order Flavobacteriales; family Flavobacteriaceae; genus Flavobacterium. The sequence continues at coordinate 113,303 of JAEYTL010000027.1, read as the reverse complement.
TTTCTCACAAGATGCCAACGGTCGTTTTTTTGCCAAAATATCTTTTTTTGGCACAGATCAATTGTACACTTCCGTCAATGGAAATAACTGGCAACTGATTCCGTTTAATTACAGTAACCCTACCTTGTCTTTTGCTTACGCTAAAATACAGTCTTACGGAAGCCGGACCTTTGTAGCAGGCCGTCATATATATGAGATTAAAAATAACGAAGGAATCTTTTCTTTAGAAGCGTTCAACACCCCTTTTCTTTTTCCGAGTAATCAACTATTGGGTTTTAAAGTCACAAACGAAGGTCATTTTATTGCCCATACGTTCGAAGGGGTATATCAATCCGTTGACAACGGTATCAGCTGGGAAAATATCGGTTTACCTACTGAAACAATCATAGATAATAGTCAGCTGGATGTTGTTGCACACTATAATGACATTCCTTTTATCATTGTGAATGACACTAATAACCCGAATGTAAGCACCGGTATTTATTATTATATTCATAATTCCTTATCAACAGAAGAACATTCCTTTAGCAAGAGCATAACAATTTACCCAAATCCGGCAACTGACGAACTGTTTATACAATCAGAAACCAGTATTGAACGTTTAGAAATATTTGATTGTTCCGGAAGAAAAATACTGACCAACCGGCAACCGGACATTAAAAAGATTGACATCCCGCATTTAGTGTCTGGAATTTATATGATCATCATAAAAACAACAGACGGTAATACTAACAGGATGAAATTCATTAAAAACTAACTTTTTTTAAATGACTCCACTGTTTAGAATTACCTCCTGAAACGTATCTTTTGCTTATTGTTTCAATCTTGAGTAGTTCAGAAACAACAAAAATAATTAAACTCTTAAAGCTCTTTTAATGAAATAGCGACGAAAAGGACTGTAACATATTTGCTTTTTTTACGTTACTTTTATCAAAATTAAAAAAAGCGTTGAAAAGGTTTTGGCTTACACTATTGCTCGCTATGTTTTTCTGTTGGGGAAAAGCCCAGAACCTCTATTTAACGATCAAAGGATCAGATTATACGGAAACAAAAAAAATTGATTCCATCGGATATAACAAGCAATTTGTGAACGCTAAAGGCGTGGTTGACGAAACGGAATCATTCAGCAGAAAGCTTTTTGAATCAGGTTATTTGGAAAATGAAAACTTATCCAACAAAAAGATAAATGACTCTACTTTTCTGTTCGAATACCGCTTAGGAAAAAAAACTTCGCACGTGTTTATCCATATAGAGACAGAAATGATTCCTTTTTTAAGTGATGATTATAAAGTGAATGAGGGTGTGCTGAAGCTTCCTATTGAAAACGTTCAGCCTTTTATGAATAATATTCTGAAACGTCTGGAAGCAACAGGCTATTCCTTAGCCCAGTTAAAGTTAGAAAACTTCAGGACACAACAAAAGAACCTATACGCCGATTTGATGATAAAGTCAAACCAACCAAGGGCCTTGAACGACATCGTTGTTGAAGGCTTTGAAAAATTCCCGGAAAGCCATCGGAAAAATTTAAGAAAAATGTATGCCAAACAAACTTTTAATCAATCAAACCTAGAAAAATTGTATAAAACTGTGGAAAGTTTCCGGTTTGTAAGACAAACTAAGTATCCTGAAATACTATTTACGCAAGATTCCACCAAAGTTTATGTATATTTAGAGAAAGCTAAAGCCAACCGATTTGATGGTTTTGTGGGATTTACAAATGACGATGGCGGGAAAATAAACTTTAACGGTTATGTTGATTTACTTTTGCACAACCTTTTAAATTCCGGCGAACAATTCTCTGTTTTCTGGAAAAGCGACGGTAATGAGCAAACTACGTTTAATGCAGGTTTACAAATTCCGTATCTTTTTAAAAGTTCACTGGGGCTTAAAACCGAGTTACAGATTTTTAAACAGGATAGTACTTTTCAAAACACGCGGACTTCCATTGATTTAGGTTATCTTCTCACCTACAACACCCGGATTTATTTAGGCTATCAGTCCACTGAATCAAGTGATATTCAAAATACGAACTCTGCTTTTATCAGTGATTTCAAAAATGCTTTCGTTACCGGGCAGTTCGAATATACCGACTTTAAAACCGATGATTTTCTGTTTCCCGAAAAAACCGCTGTCGATGTAAAAATTGGCTTAGGGAGCAGGGATTCTAAAATAGATTCACAAAATCAACTGTTAGGCCAACTCGAGCTGCGGCATAATGTTTATTTAAACACCAAAAATATCCTACACCTCAAAACACTGAATTACTACCTGAAAAGCGATGCCTATATTGTGAATGAACTACATCGCTTTGGCGGCATAAACTCTATACGGGGTTTTAACGAAAACAGTCTGCAGGGCAATTTATTTTCGTCTATACTGACGGAATACCGGTATGTGCTGTCTTCCGGCATGTATATTCATTCCATTATTGATTACGGTTATTATCAGGATCAAACAACTAACCTGAATGATTCACTTTTGGGATTAGGATTCGGTTTTGGTCTTCTCACCAAAAACGGCCTCTTTAACTTGGTCTATGCCAACGGCAGTGTTGGCAATCAGGAAATTAAGCTTTCAAATTCGATTGTGCATATTAGTTTCAAAACAACTTTTTAGGTTTACAAAGAAATCATACCTTTGCCGCATGGATAAAGACAATCAGATTTTTGGGATCAGGGCGATTATAGAAGCTATTCAGGCCGGTAAAGAAATTGACAAAGTATTTTTGCAAAAAGATGCTCAGAGCGATTTAATGCGTGATTTAATGAAAGTAATGAAATCGCACAAAGTGAATTTCACGTATGTTCCGGTTGAAAAACTCAACCGTCTTACTTCTAAAAACCACCAAGGTGCCGTGGCAACCATTGCCCCTGTAAATTTTCACGACCTGGAAAGCTTGATTTCCAAGGTGCTTGAAAATGGAAAAACACCACTGTTTCTTATGTTAGACCAACTTTCTGATGCCCGAAATTTCGGAGCTATTATCCGTACAGCCGAATGCACCGGTGTTGACGGCATTATTATCGGCAAACAAGGTGCTGCACCAGTAAACGGAGACACGGTTAAAACCAGTGCCGGAGCGGTTTTTAACGTTCCCATCTGCAAAGTAGAACATATCAAAGATGCTATTTTTTATCTTCAGGGTTCCGGGGTTAAAATCATTGCCGCCACCGAAAAAACAGAGGATTCTATTTATGACTTATCGCTCAACGAACCGCTGGCTATCATCATGGGGAGCGAAGATCGTGGCATTAACCCGTCGGTTCTGAAAATCGTGGATGAAAAAGCAAAATTGCCGATGTTCGGAACGATTGCTTCGTTGAATGTTTCGGTTGCCTGCGGAGCTTTTTTGTATGAAGTGGTCAGACAGAGAAGACAATAATCATCACTCCTCCTCTTTTTTCGGTTTGAACTCATAAAACACCTTTTCATCGATGTTGAAAAAAGTGAAATCAGCTTCTGTCTCTTCAGGTTTAGGGGTGTTGACAAAGTTACCATGCTCGTCAAAATGCTTCATAAACGGATCGTTTTCAGGATTAAAATCCGGTTTCTCCCATTCATAACGAATTGGTTTTTTGTATTTTTCAGCTTTGTATAACAGTGAAAATAAAAATCCGGTGATGAATCCGGACAAATGTCCTTCCCAGGAAATACCGTTTTCAACTTCGGGAAAAATATACCATACCATTCCACCATATAACATGACGATTACTAAAGACAAGGCAACCAATCGATAATATTGCGTTTGAATACCTTTAAAAAAAATAAAACTAACCAGAACATAAATTAATCCGCTTGCACCGATATGATAGCTTTCTCTGCCAATCAACCATGTTCCGAGACCTGAAGCCAAAATTCCAAACACTAAAACCTGCAACGAAACTTCTCTGTAGAAATAGCGTAAAACAGCAATTAAGAATAATAACGGGATCGAATTATTATATAAATGTTTAATATCTCCATGTAAAAACGGGCTTAAAATAATCCCTTTTAATCCGCTTAACGTTCGGGGGAGAATACCATAACTGCTTAAATCGATTCTGAACCGGACTTCCACCCAGAAAACAATCCACAGAGCCAGTACAAAGAATAAAGGCCAGGCAATAACAGAAGTTGAAAAAATAAAGGAATTTTGTTTCATACAGACCTCTTATCAAAAATACAACCAAAACGAAAATAGTGCTTTTTTGTCAGAAATCAGTATTTTTACACCATGGAAGCACCACTTGCCGAACGCATCCGGCCACAACAATTATCAGAGTACATCAGCCAGTTGCACTTGGTCGGCGAACAAGGTTCGCTGACCCACCAGATTGCCAAAGGAATCATTCCGAGTTTGATTTTATGGGGACCACCCGGAACCGGAAAAACGACTTTAGCACAAATCATGGCACAAGAAAGTAAGCGTCCTTTTTTTACGCTGAGTGCTATCAATTCAGGGGTAAAAGATATTCGCGAAGTGATTGAAAAAGCAAAAGCCAGTGGTGGTTTATTTACCGCTAAAAACCCAATTTTGTTTATCGACGAGATTCACCGGTTCAGCAAATCACAACAAGATTCATTGTTGGCTGCCGTTGAAAAAGGATGGATTACATTGATCGGAGCTACCACCGAAAATCCGAGCTTTGAAGTTATTCCCGCCCTTTTGTCAAGATGTCAGGTTTATATTCTGAACGCATTTTCCAAAGAAGATTTAGAACAATTATTACACCGTGCTATCAAACAGGACACAATCTTAAAAACAAAACATATAGATCTGGCCGAAACAGAAGCTTTATTGCGGCTTTCCGGAGGTGACGGCAGAAAGCTCCTCAATATTTTCGAACTGATTATCAATGCTGCAGAATCCGATCAAATTAAAATTACCAATGAAAAGGTAATGCAGTTGGTTCAGAAAAATACGGTTTTGTATGACAAAACCGGCGAACAGCATTACGATATTGTTTCTGCTTTTATCAAATCCATCCGCGGAAGCGACCCGAATGGTGCCGTATATTGGCTGGCCCGAATGATTGAAGGCGGTGAAGATGTAAAATTCATTGCCCGCAGAATGCTCATTCTAGCCAGCGAAGATATCGGCAATGCCAATCCGACAGCATTGATAATGGCGAATAATACCTTTCAGGCTGTCACAACGATTGGTTACCCTGAAAGCAGGATCATTCTCAGTCAATGTGCTATTTATTTAGCCACTTCTGCTAAAAGCAATGCGAGCTATATGGCCATTGGCAAAGCACAACAAATCGTTAAACAAACCGGCGATTTACCTGTTCCTCTGCATTTGCGGAACGCCCCTACCAAACTGATGAAAGAATTAGGTTACGGCGATGAATATAAATACGCACACGATTTTGAAAATAATTTTGCCGAACAGGAATTTCTGCCGGATGAAATTCAGAACACCTCATTTTATGAACCCGGGAATAATGCGAGAGAAAAAGAGCTGCGGAATTTTTTAAAAAACCGTTGGAAAGATAAATATGGTTATTAGAATTTAATTTCTAATTTCTCTGAAATTACCTTTTCGTTTTCCTGATATTCAAAAAACCAACTACCGTCTTTTAATGAAACAACTCCGTTCTGCCCTTCTTTTTGAGCTAAAAACATCGAAGGACTGTCAGTCTTAAACAACTTGAAAATTACTTTTGGCGTAGAATCAATCAACTGATAACCGTTTGGAGTGGGCTGGGCAAATAATAATTTTGAATAATCCGTTGTGTCAGGAACCGAACTGGGTAAACTGTTTTGCTGTTTTTCGGTTGAAACAGCAACTTTAGGAGCAACTGCCTGATCTGTAATAACTTTTGCGGCACTGTTTTTTGTTCCATTGAATTTATAATTCAACGCAAAAAGTGACTGGAAAGCCTCGTTCAAGGCTTTTGGATAAGCTTCTTTAAGTTCTTTCTCCTTAGTTTTTCCAACTTCACTCTGATGAATAACTTTTCCGTAGCAATCTTTAAAAACCACAAATACTTTTGTCCAAAAAAGCTTATTGTCTTTTACAACATCTACGGTTAAGATATCACATCGCTGACTGAGTATTTCAACCGGAATGTTTGTGTTCTCATAGAAAGCAATAAAACCCATCTTTTCCAGATTAAATTTGGTAATGGTATTTAAACGATATTGATTTTCACTATCAAAATCATTAAACTTTACGGGAACTATGACATACTGATAATTGTTCAGGCTTTGGGCAAAAAACTGAACCGAACTGCACAACAAAACTAAAAGGAGCATTTTTTTCATCTCAAAAATAAATAAGGTTAAAGATAATTCTTTAAGTGTAATAAATGATTTACCTGCGGAAAATTATTTTCAACAGGAAGGTTAAATTCATTAAAAAAAATAGCATCAATTCCACTATTCAGGGCTCCCTCGATATCCGCCTCCCAACTATCACCAATCATCAGCGATCTTTCTTTTTCGGTATTGGCAGATTGTACAGCATGGTTAAAAATAATCGGATTAGGCTTTTTTACACCTGCCGTTTCAGAATTTGTGATGGTTTTAAAATATTTTGAAAGGTTGGCATTTTTCATTTTACCGTCCTGAACAGACTGAAAACCATTGGTAATAATGTGAAGGTTATACTTTGGATACAGATAGTCTAAAATTTCAAATGCTCCCTCATATAAATGATTAAACTGCGGTAAATAGTGAATATACTCCTCCGAAAGAAGGTGAATCAGGTCATCCTCAACCACTTTTTCCATCGAATCAAAAACCTCTTTCAGGCGTTGATAACGGAGCTCTTCCTGCGAAATCTTATCTTCTCTGTATAACTTCCAAAACTTGAGGTTTGCAGGGATATAATAATTCAGAAAGTCATCTAAATCCAACTCCAATTGATGTTTTTCAAAAATAGTGCTGAAAGCCAACGCAGAGTTTTTTTCAAAATCCCACAAAGTGTGATCCAGGTCAAAAAAAATGTCTGATTTATGCTGGAAAAGTTTCATTTTAAAAAATATGGATTGGCAATAAAAAAATTGGCTTTCTTTTATTTTCCGCCTTTCACGATTACTGCGTTTTCAATATGGTAGATCCAATCGTTTACATCATTGTCATTGTAGCGGAAAGTTCCTTCCATCGTTACATATTGGTCTGTTTTCAACTTTGGTGTCGGTCCTTTAAACTTGATCCCCATAATGGTTTCCGGCCCGGCCTGACCACAGAAAAAACAGGAAGCAAAAACGTTCTTACTCAATGCATACGACACATTATCAATCGGAATAATGAAACCGCTCATCACAATCTTCTTTTTGTTTTTGGCTTTTAAATCAGAATTTATAATCGGAAACATCACACCATCCGGATAATCTTTGTCCGGTTTTTTAATGTATTTGATTACGCCTAACAGTTTCCATGATAATGTATCAGGTTTTACTTGTGTGAATAAATCTTCTTCTGCACCGCTGCGTTGCCATTCAAAAGAAGAAATAAAGCCGGCCTTTTGAACAAAGACATTGGCAGCAGGCTTTGTATTGGAAAAAGGATATTTTACTTCTAATGAAGAATCCATGACAATTAAAACTCCGAATAACAGAATAAAAAAGATATAAATTTTACGCATTTGCCAATGTTTTTGAAATATTTAACCGATAAGCTTTTACTGCAGGAATCACGGCAGCTAAAATCCCGACAAAGATAGTGACCAGAAACAAAATTCCCTCTTTTTCCCAGATTATTGTCATCGGGTTAAATGCCATTTTAAATTGTTCGTCGGTCGTACCGGAAATCAGAACTAATGCTAATCTTCCAAAAAGCGTACCAAAAACAAACCCTACTATGCATAACAGTAAACTTTCAAACAGCACCATCCCCAACATCTGAATTCGTGACGCACCGGAAACCCGTAACAATGCAAACTCATATTTTCGCTCTTTCAACCGGTTGTACAAAGCAATGAAAATACTGATTCCGGAAATCAACATGATTCCGTAAGCCAAATAATGTAATGCCTGTAAACCGATGCCAAACAGAGAAAACAACCGATTAATTTCAATTGCCGGAAGTGCTGCCTGCATTTTGGTATTTTGTGCAATCATCCGCGGCCAGGAAATAATTCCCATTTTATTTTTAAACTTCACTAAAACGGCCGTAATTTCTTTCGTTTCATGATCGTGTTCGTAATCATGGTCATCTCCTTCTTCATGCACATGTCCTTCTTCGCCATGGGCAGGATTCTCAGCAACTTCATGATTGTGATCACAATTTTCATCATGAACGTGGTCATCATGGTCATGTTCATCTCCATCGACGTGCACATGGCCTTCTTCTCCGTGTGGCGGATTCTGATTTTCAGAATGAGAAGTATCTCCGTGATCATGTCCGGAATGCATTTCCCAAACACTTTCTATCGTACACAAAATCAAATTATCAATTACTTTTCCGGTTGGCGAAGCAATTCCCACAACCACATAGGCATATTCCTCATGCACATGTCCTTCTTCGGCATCACCATGTGTTCCAAAAAACTTGTCGCCTAATTTAATGTTAAGCTTTCGGGCAATTTCACTTCCGATCACCACTTCAAAATTCTTTTCAAACACTTTTCCTTCAGCAATAGTTGCCGTATATTTTTTGATATAATCGGGCGTTGTTCCTACAATTTTAAATCCACGGTAATTATCTCCAAAAGCCAATGGAATAGCTGTTTCTACAAACGGGTGTTTCATCCAGACTTCTGCTTCTTTGTAATCAATGTTTCCGGTTGGGGCATCCACGTGATAGACCGAAGAAAGTATTAACTGAAGCGGACTTCCTTGTGCTCCCAAAACCAGATCAACACCGTCAATATTGCTCGAAAATTGTTTCTCAAATTGCTCCTGCAACAAAATCAACAATGAAATTATGGCTACCGAAGCGGTTAGCAAAACCAAACTCAACACCGTATTTAATGGTTTAAACCAAAGGTTTTTCCATGCTAATTTTCCAATCATTTTAATTTAAATTTAGCTGGTTAGAAAATTTATCTTTTAAGCGTTGGTCATGTGTTACAATTATCAGTGAAGCCTTATACTCTTTAGACAAATGAGCCAGTAAATCCGCTACCCTTTCTGCATTTTCATCATCCAGACTTGAAGTCGGTTCATCGGCCAGAAGTAGTTTTGGTTCATTAATTAAAGCCCTGGCTATCGAAACACGCTGCTGTTGCCCGACACTTAAATCAGAAGGCAATTTATGCATCTGATCTTCTAAATCTAATTCCTTTAACAGCGATTTTGCTTTCGCTGTAGCTTTTTTCCCGGTGGCTAACCATGACGCCAACACCACGTTTTCGAGCACATTCAAAGAAGCTACAAAATGTGATTGCTGCAAAACTAAACCAATGTTTTTCCCTCGAAAACGATCCAACTCTTTTTCAGACAAGGAAGAAATGGTAGTGTCCTGAATAGAAACAGAACCCGATTTTGGTCGCAATAACCCTCCCAAAAGATGTAATAAGGTGGTTTTTCCTTTTCCGGAACTCCCCGTAATAAGCAATGCTTCTGATGAGCTGCTTTTGATATCCGGGAAAAAAAACTGTGTTGACTCGTTAAATGAAAAAGTTAAATCTTTGGTGTAAATCATTCCGTTTTAATTAGCGTTGGAAAGATACTGATAATTTAAAAAACGAGTTGTTAATCTATTCTAAAAATTAACTTAATAACCTAATCATATAACTGACTACGGTTTCAGGCAAATTTACCCGTCAAGACCTCAAAAACGCATAAAATCATCGCAAAACAAAAACGCACACAAAAACTTTTGCGGAACAAAGACTTTCTGAAATCACTTCATTGCAATCTGTTTCTCCCTTTTAGGCAATTTAGTTCACAATATTTCGTGATCGGCAAAACTGTAAAAACCTGTTTCGGTAATAATAACATGATCCAGAAGTGTCATATCTAGTTGTTTGGCAGCAAATTTAACTTTTCTGGTTACCTCTGTATCCGCTTCGCTGGCAAATAATTTTCCCGACGGATGATTGTGCACCAACACAAAAGACAAGGCATTCTGCTCTAATGCCATTTTTAAAACTAACCGAACATCAACCAATGTACCGGTTATACCCCCTTTACTGAGCTGGGCTTTATATATTATTTGATTGGCATTATTGAGGTATAAAACCCAAAATTCTTCATGCGGCAATTCTCCGATGATGGGTTGCATAAGATTAAAAATGACGCGACTTGAATTTAGTTTTAACAATTCCGGCATTTCCTCCGTTCTTCTTCTTCTTCCCAACTCTGCTGCGGCAATGACCGAAATAGCCTTTGCTTTGCCGATTCCTTTAAATTCCGTCAGTTGTTTAACCGATAATTTACCTAACGCATTAAGATTGTTCTGAACATGAGCCAAAATACGTTTGCTTAAAGCAACGGCACTTTCATGCTGGCTGCCGGAACCGATTATGATGGCTAGCAGCTCAGCGTCGCTTAAAGCAGATTTTCCTTTGAGTATGAGTTTTTCCCGGGGCTTATCATCTTCTGCCCAATGTTTTATTGAAAAGGGTGTTTTAGATTTCATCTAGTTGGCGTTTAAAAGAACTTAAAGTTAATCAAATTATTTCTAAAAGCAACATTTTCTTTTAAAAATCGTTAGAAATAAAAACGCTCAAAAATGAAAATACAGTTTCTTTTTACAACACTTTTTTTGTGGATCCTCTGTCTAAACCCGGGTTCGTTTTCACAAAAATTATCCAATGCCGCTTTGGAACTTACCAAAGACAACGTAACCTACGACCCTTCTTATGTAAGCATAAAATACCCTAATGGTGATGTTCCAAAAGACAAAGGCGTTTGCACTGATGTCATTATACGGGCTTATCGCAAACTGGGCATTGACTTACAGCAGGAAGTGCATGAAGATTTGAAAGCTAATTTTTCAAAATATCCTAATCTGAAAAAATGGGGTTTAAAAAAACCGGATACCAACATTGACCACAGAAGAGTCCCTAATTTAGAAGTATTTTTTGAACGAAAAGGCCAAAAACTAGCTATAACCCAAAACCCTTCTGATTATAAAACAGGTGACATCGTAACATGGATGATTGGCAATAAACTTCCACACATCGGTATTGTTACGCACAAAAAATCAGCCGACGGCAAACGTAATTTAATTGTTCACAATGTTGGTGGCGGTCAGGTTTTGGAGGATTGTCTGTTTAGTTATAAGATTGTAGGACATTTTCGGTATGGAAAGTAATGTGGCAAATGGTAATGATATAAAGCAGCTAATTGACCAATTGCCACATTAGCTAATTGACTAATTGTTTGACCTCTTCAAAATCCAACCCACCATAGTTCCCTGAACTCATTAATAGCAAGGCTGAATTATCCAACCCTGTTGAAAACAAAAAATCCTTAAACTCAGCGGGATGGGTATAAATAATCAAATCATCCCGCTGGAAGGACTGTGCAATTTGATCATAAGTCACTTCCTCCAGTTGTTTGATTTTAACGGCATCAGGCGAATAAAATACAACGGCAATATCGGCTGCATCTAACGCTCCTTCATATTCTTTCAGGAATTCGGCATTCAGACTGCTGTACGTATGCAGCTCCAAACAAGCTACTAATTTTCTGTCCGGATATTGACTTTTAACGGCTTTTGTAGTGGCTGAAACTTTACTCGGCGAATGGGCAAAATCTTTGTAAGCAACCTTTCCTTTTCCTTCGGCTATTTTTTCCAAACGTTTGGATGCTCCTTTGAAACCGGCTATGGCTTCATAAAAATCAGCTTCATCCACCCCCATATTTTGGCAAACCCATTTGGCTCCGGCCAAGTTGTTCAGATTGTGTGCACCAAAGACTTCAATAGGCATTGGTCCTTCGGGCGTATCCAGATAAGTTATGCCATCTTCAACGGCATAACCTGGTGTTTGATACGGAATTCTTCGGATGGTATTAGCCGTTTCTTCGGCCACTTTTTTAACCGTTTCATCTTCTTCGTTATATACTAAAATACCACCTTTGGTAATTTGGTTTACAAAAATTTCAAACTGTTCTACATATTTTTCAAACGTTGGAAACACATTGATGTGATCCCAGGCAATTCCGGAAAGCAATGCAATATTGGGTTGGTATAAATGAAACTTAGGCCTTCTGTCTATTGGAGAAGACAAGTATTCATCACCTTCTAAAACGATAAAGTCATTTTTTTCGGTGAGGTGCACCATCGTATCAAAACCGTCCAACTGTGCCCCTACCATATAATCCACTTCAATATTATGGTAATGCATCACATGTAAAACCATCGACGTAATTGTGGTTTTTCCATGCGAACCTCCAATGACTACACGGGTTTTATTTTTGGACTGTTCGTATAAAAATTCAGGGTAGGAATATATCTTCAGACCCAGTTCTTTCGCTTTCAACAATTCCGGATTATCAGCTTTAGCATGCATTCCAAGAATTACAGCGGTAATATCTGCAGTAATTTTTTCCGGAAACCAACCCATTTCTACAGGTAATAGTCCGTATTTAGCTAAACGCGATTTAGAAGGTTCAAAAACTGCATCATCACTCCCGGTAACATGATAGCCTTTGTGATGTAATGCTAAGGCTAAATTGTGCATGGCAGCTCCGCCGATGGCGATAAAGTGGGTTCTCATTTTTGTTGTCTGTTATCTGTTGTCTGTTGCCGGTTAACTGATAACGGACAACAGACAACATTCAATTATTTTCAAATTTCCTTTTTAATTCTTCTGCTTTCTGTGGTTGTTTTAATTTGTTTTGATACAAATCATATAACTTTTGAAATGTTTTTTTTGAATTCCCGATTTCGTGTGCCTTTTTCAGATTATTTTCTGCATAGACATATCTTTTAAAATATTCATCAATATAGCCTTTGGCTAAAAAACCATCAACTTTAGACAAATTCATCAATTCATCGGCATATTGCTGAGCTTTTGTTTCGCTTCCGCCAACAATAGCCGGTAGTTCTATATATAAGATTACCAAAGCCCAACGGCACTCAATATGTTTTGCATCTAATTTTGCTGCAATTAAAAATGACTCCTCTATTTCATCAATCATTCCTAAGGCCGAGAATTTATTGGAATCTTTTGCTTTCATTCCCATTGCTCCACCATATTTATAATGATAATCGGCATTTTTAGGAAATTGAGCTTTTATTTTTTTATAATAAAAAATAGCCTCATCCCATTTTTTTTCTTTTCCGGCTATGTCGCCCAAATATTCCAATGTTTTGGTATGATTTGGATTTGATTTCAAGTAATTTTCAAACAATACTTTTGCTTCAGCATATTTTTCCTTTTGGAACAATTGCTCTGCCTTTTCAAAATCGGAATTGGTTATCATTTGAAAAATAACAAAAAAATATACCAGTTTGAGTAATGACATTGTTTTTATTTGAATTCAAAAATAAGGAAATGAAGTCAGTAAATAAATAATTTTAAAAAGTTTACAAATAAAAAAATCTGCCCCATCCCTGAAGCAGATTTTTTATTTGAATTAATAATAAACCTTATTTAACGATGGTTAACTCGTCAATAATATGTTTAGCACCGGCATATTTATCAATGATAAACAATACAAAACGAATGTCAACATTAATGGTCCGTTGCAGTTTGTCATCAAAAATTACATCTCCGGCCATCGCTTCGATGTTTCCGTCAAATGCTAATCCGATAAGCTCTCCTTTTCCGTTTAAGACAGGTGAACCTGAGTTTCCTCCTGTGATATCATTATCTGAAAGGAAATTGACCGGCATATAACCGGCTTTATCCGCATACTGTCCAAAATCCTTTTTATTATACAAATCAATTAAAGGTTGTGACAAATCAAATTCAGGATCGCTTGCTTTGTGTTTTTTCACCATTCCCTCTAACGTTGTATAGTTGTTTATTTTAGCATCATTTCTTTTGTCAGCCGGTAATGAGCGGACTTTTCCATAAGATAAACGCAACGTTGAATTAGCATCCGGATAAAGAATCGGGCTCAACTTTGACTCTCTTAAACCCGCTACTAATTTTCTGAATCCGGTTTGGTATTTTTCTTCTGCGGCTTTCAACTCGTCCGATTTCTTGTTGTAATGATCTAACAAATCGGAAGACAGTTTATATAACGGATCGTTCTTGATCAACTCTTCATCAGGAAGTTCTAAAAACGCTAATAATCTCTCTTTTGAAGAAAACAAACTTAAATCAATTGCATTGGAAGCATAGCTTTCAAAATTTGTTTTGTCATTAACTAATGCTTGAACACTCGGAGCCAACCCATAGGCTTTCCCTTTTTGAGAGTAAAGAGCCAATTGACCTGCCATAACGTCTTTTTCCAGAGGTAAATAAATTGTTTCAAATGAACCTTCAATCATGTCAACCAGACGAGGTTTCATTTGAGTTCTTTGAGTTGCATCAGCTTTGGCATAATTTACCAACTGCGTACCTAAACGACCTGGTAATACTCCAAAAGCAGAACCTCGTAAAAACGTCATTAAATAATTATCGTGCTTTGCTTTTTCATTTGTTAAAGCATAATAAGCATTGATGTCTTTTACGACTGAACCGTATTGAGCTTTGTTATTCTTACTGTTTGCCCAGGAATCAAATTTCTTTTCAACTTTTCTTTTGGAATCAGCTGTTTTAAATTTAGAAAGAGCATCTATCATTCCTTGTCTGTTTTTCCAGTAATTAGCAATAGAAGCATATTTTGAAGCATAATTCAAACGAACGGCATCATCTTTATCCATGTGCACTTTCATTTTGTCCATCGACATTTTTGAACCTTCTACCCAGGCAGGATAAGCATATTTTACGTTTTGCTCGATTCCTTCGGCAGGCATCCAACGGTTTGTTCTTCCGGGATAACCCAAAATCATGGCAAAATCATTCTCCTGTACCCCTTTTAAGCTAATTGGCAGATGGTGTCTTGGTTTTAAAGGAACATTGCTCTCAGCATATTCTGCAGGATTTCCGTTTGCATCAGCATAGACTCTGAATAATGAAAAATCACCTGTATGACGAGGCCATTCCCAGTTGTCAGTATCTCCTCCAAATTTTCCGATACTTTCAGTAGGAGTTCCTACCAAACGCACATCGGTAAAATCCTCATACACAAAATAGTAGTATTCATTTCCCTGAAAAAAAGGGCGTACAGAAACGGTATATCGTCCGCCACCGTCATTTTCTTTTTGAATTTTTGCAACTTCTTTGTTAATTGCCGCTTCGCGTTCTGCTTCGGTCATTTTATCATTCACAACCCCCAAAACTCGTTTTGAAACATCATCCATCCGCACAAAGAAACGTACAAACAAGCTTTTCGGTTTTAATTCTGCTTTACGGTTCTGAGCCCAAAATCCGTCACGCAAATAGTTGCTTTCAGGAGACGACAATTCGGCTATAGCGTCGTAACCGCAGTGGTGATTGGTAAGTACTAAACCATCTTTGGATATCATTTCGGCCGTACACCCTCCGTTAAACTGAACAATAGCATCTTTTAAACTGGAATTATTAACACTGTAAATCTCTTCAGCAGTTAATTGCAACCCCATTTTTTGCATATCCCGTTGGTTTAATCGTTGAATATGCATCAAAAACCACATTCCTTCGTTAGCAAAAACGGTTGCCGGAGCAAACACAATTAATGCGACAAAACTTAAAATAATTTTTTTCATTTTTTGATTAATTTTTTACTGTTTGCGAAGATACTTTTTTTGTTTTTGTTAATTCTATTTTGGACAAAAAAAACAATAACTTTCTTCTGTTTTTTAACTTAAATTTTAGAATTTCACAAAAAAAGCATCCGTTTAAAGATGCTCTGTCCGAAATATACAATTTAAACTATTCCGCATTCAACATTTTCCACAGCATATCTTTCAGTTCCTGCAAACCCTGTTGGGCTACTGATGATATGAAATGGTACTTGGTTCCTTTGAACTCTTTTTTCATTTGTTTTTCGAGTTCCGCTTTGAGCTCATCATCTAACATATCGCATTTAGAAATGACCAATATACGGTCTTTATCCAACATTTCAGGGTTATAACGACGAAGTTCATCCAACAAAATTTCGTATTCTTTTTTAATATCGGCTGCATCGGCCGGTACCAAAAACAATAGAATGGAATTTCGTTCAATATGCCGCAAAAAATAATGTCCCAATCCTTTTCCTTCAGCAGCTCCTTCAATGATCCCGGGAATATCAGCCATTACAAATGATTGAAAATCACGGTAAGCCACGATACCCAAATTCGGTTTCAGGGTTGTAAAAGGATAATCAGCAATTTTTGGCTTGGCGGAAGTCATAACCGAAAGCAACGTTGATTTTCCGGCATTAGGAAAGCCAACTAAACCAACATCGGCCAATACTTTTAACTCTAAAATAACATCCACTTCTTTCACCGGCATTCCCGGTTGAGCATAGCGGGGTGTTTGATTGGTTGACGAACGAAAATGCCAGTTGCCTAAACCGCCTTTTCCGCCTTCGGCAACAATTTTCACCTCGTCATGTTCGGTAATTTCAAATAGAATTTCTCCGGTTTCCTGATCGCGGACCACTGTGCCCAAAGGCACTTCAATATACTTATCTTCCCCGTCATGACCGGTACTTCTGGAACTTCCGCCATCGCCTCCATGACCCGCACGGATATGTTTAATAAACTTCAGATGAAAAAGTGTCCATAAGTTTTTGTTTCCTTTTAAAAAGACGTGTCCTCCCCGGCCGCCATCGCCGCCATCCGGGCCTCCTTTTTCAATGAACTTTTCACGGTGAAGATGCGAAGAACCCTTTCCGCCTTTTCCGGATGAAACATATATTTTTACGTAGTCTACAAAATTCCCCTCTGTCATTTTTTATGTTTTCTGTTGTCAGTTACCAATTGTCAGTTTCTTATTCAGTTCCGGCTGATTACTAAAACGGCTTACTGATCACTGATTCTTTATTCTTTTAAATTTTTAATCAGAATTTTATCTATTTTCACTCCATCCATATCCATCACCTCAAATTCTAATTTATTCCAGATTAATTTTTGTCCTTGTTTCGGAATATCGCCTAATTCGGTAATGATAAATCCGCTTACGGTTGTTACTTCGTAATCATTGATATGCTCATCCATATCAAAATAAGTTAAAAAGTCATGTAACGAATAATGTCCGTCAACCAACCAACTTCCATCTTCCCTTGCCACCAACTGAAACTCTTCCTCATAAAAATCTGAAGCATTGCCTACCAACGCTTCCAAAATATCATTCAAAGTAATGATTCCCTGAAAAACGCCATGCTCATCAACAATCAAAGCATAATGAATATGTGACTTCTTAAAAATCTCCAAGGCTTTGTAAGCCGAAGTATGTTCAATAAAATATACCGGCTCTTTGATCATTGCTTTTAAATCGAAAGCCCCTTTTTCAAAATTCAGGAATAATTCCTTGAGCGATACAATTCCGATAATTTCATCTAAATTTTCATGACAAACCGGATAAAAGGAGTGCAAATCATCCAGTACTTTCGATTTCAACTGTTCCGGAGAATCGTTCAACGAAAGGTAATCAACCGATTTACGATGCGTCATCAGCGAATTCACTTTACGGTCGCCAATGTGGAAAACGCGTTCCACGATATCCTGCTCAATTTCCTGCACTTCACCCACTTCTGTTCCTTCTTTTATAATGGCTTTGATTTCTTCTTCGGTAACCTTTCCGTCTGCCGTGGGTTTAATCCTGAAAGTATCTAAAATAAATTCAGTTGAAACCGTTAATAACCAGATAAAAGGAGCCGTAATTTTTGAAATAATTTTCATGGGCACCGCAACCGATTTTGCAATGGCTTCCGGATAATTCAAACCAATTCTTTTAGGAACCAATTCACCTAAAACTAATGAAAAAAAAGTAAGGATAACCACCACAATTCCGACAGCTACCGAATTAGCATATGGTTTTAAGAGTTCAAATCCGGCAACAACATTTTGCACATCGGTTGTAATTTTATCTCCGGAAAAGATACCGGTTAAAATTCCAATCAGTGTAATCCCGATTTGAACAGTGGATAAAAACTTGTTGGGAGAATTGGCTAAATCCAATGCCGCTTTCGCAGAGGGATTCCCTTTTTTGGCAGCCGTCTCTAAACGGTTTTTACGAGCAGAAATCAAGGCAATTTCCGACATCGAAAAAATACCGTTCAATAAAATTAAAAATAAAATGATTACAATTTCCATCTGTTGATTTTAGAAAAAAAAGAGCAACATCACCTTCTATCCGGATGCAGCTCCTTTATTTTGCAAATATCTGAAAAAATTTAAGAGTAATTTGCCAAATTTCAGCTAATTAAATCTTTATTTCAAATGATCAAAAACCAAATTTAATCGCTCGGTTACCTCAGCAATAGTTCCAATTCCGTTTACGGCATGAAATTTACCCTGATTTTTATAATACTCCATTAACGGAGCGGTTTTTTCGTTGTATTCCTGATATCTGTTCCTGATTTTTTCTTCGTCTTGATCGTCAGGTCTTCCGGAGGTTTTTCCTCTTTCTAACAACCGTTTAACCAAAATTTCATCGTCTGCCTCCAAAGCTACTGTTGCGGTAATATTTTGATTCTTGGCAGCCAGAAAAGCGTCCAGAGCCTCTGCCTGGGCAATGGTTCTTGGAAACCCGTCGAATAAAAAGCCGGCTGAATCAGGGTTTTTATCGACTTCGCTTTGCAACATTTGTATGGTTACTTCATCCGGTACCAAATCGCCTTTGTCCATGAACGCTTTGGCTAGTTTTCCTAATGCCGTATCATTTTTAATGTTATAACGAAAAATATCACCCGTTGATAAATGCGTTAAATTATACTTCTCTTTTAAAAATTCTGCTTGTGTACCTTTTCCCGCACCCGGTTTTCCGAAAAGAACGATGTTAATCATTTGGATTATTGTATTTTTAGATAGTTAGATTTTTGATTTATTCAGCAAGTTGATAAACATCCGGCAAATTTCTTCCCAAACCGTCATAATCCAAGCCGTAACCAACAATGAACTTATCAGGGATCCGAATACCGACATAATCGATTTTGATATCTTTTTTGTAAGCATCGGGTTTTAAAAATAAGGTTGCGATTTTGAGATGTTTTACTTTTTTATCCTTGAAAATGGCTTTCAGTTCTTCAATCGTATTGCCGGTATCAATGATATCTTCTACAATTACAACGGTTCTTCCTTCTACCTCCTGATTTAAGCCTATGAGCTGTTTTACTTCGTTGGTCGTTTGCATTCCCTCATAAGAAGACATTTTTACGAAATTTACTTCACACATGCCGCGGTATTTTTTCATCAAATCAGACAGCACCATGAAAGCTCCGTTTAATACCCCTATAAAAACGGGTACCTCGTCAAAAAAATCATCATCCATCTGCCTGGCTAAATTTGAAATAGCAAAATCAATTTCTTCAGAGGAAATAAAGGGTTCAAACGATTTATCGTGAAGATGTATCATATTGTATTCTTTAATAAAGGTGCAAATTTAAGGAAGTATTGAGTATTAAGAAGTAAGAATCCATACTTTTTTGTAAAATTGATATATTTACCGGATGAATTCAAAAATGTATCAAAAGATTGAAGCCGGAACTGCTCATGTAAAAAGCAGAGTTTCGATTAGTAATTTTGCGATAAAAAGCGAAGAAAATTTACATGAACTAATTGAAATTGCTTTTGACGTTCATCACGAATTGCACGTAAAAGCCTTCTGGAGCCTGGATTTGGTAGGCGAAAAAAAACTGAAATTATTAATTCCCTATTTAGATGCTTTTTGCGAAGTTTTACCAAAAATAAAGAACGATTCTTCACTCAGGCCTGCCACCCGGATTGCACTGTTTTTAGCCAAAAGCAATCATCGGAAAAACGGCATCAAATTATCCCAGGAACAAGAACATATTTTAATTGAAGCCTTAATTGACCGGCTAATTCAGGATGAAAAAGTGGCTTCTAAAGCTTATGCTATGAAAGCACTATTCATTTTTGGCAAAAAGTATAATTGGATTTATGACGAATTGAAACCCATTTTGAGTCAGGATTATTCTCATCATTCTGCCGGTTATAAAGCAGCAGCGAAGAATATTTTGAAAAAAATTAACACGATAAAATAATCATTTTACGTATATTTGCAAAAATTGTACGTACATGAATACCAAACTCACCTTATCACTCGACAAAGAAATCATTGAGAAAGCAAAAATCTATGCCAAAGGTACGGGCAGAAGTTTATCTGAAATGGTGGAGAATTATTTTAAGAATTTGGTGGAAAAATCAGACAAAAAAAATGACACAACTAAAGATGATGAAATTGATCCTCAGCTAAAAAAATTAGTTGGAATAATTCAATTACCTCCAGATTTTGACATTAAAAAAGCTAAAGAAGAATATTACAAAGAAAAATATGGCATATGAAAAACGTATTTATCGATATTAATATATTAATTGACGTATATGCTAATCGATTTCCTTTTGTTGATAATTCACTAAAAATTTATAATTTAGGAATAAAAAGAAGTATTCGTCTTTACACATCTTCAAATACAATTACAACCTTACATTATATTTTAAAAAAATCTATTTCTGAGAAAAAAACAAGAACTGCAATTGAACATTTAACAGAACATATCGTTATTATTCCTGTAGATATAAACATCATCAAAAAAAGCCTAAAATCCAATCACAAAGATTTTGAAGATGCGATTCAAATTGTATCGGCACAATCGATAAATAATATGGATTGTATAGTGACCAGAGATTTAAAAGATTATAAATTTACAGAAATAAGCGTTTTAACGCCGGATGATTTTTTGACAACGATTGAATAAAAACAGTATGGACAAGTCGCGGCTTGTCCATACAAAACAACTATAACTACAGCAACACCATGAATTATTTTTCATCCGATTTTAAACTAGGTATTTTAGGTGGCGGCCAGTTAGGCAAAATGCTTTTGACTGAAACCCGAAAATTTGATATCCAAACCTATGCGTTAGACCCCAGTAAAGATGCTCCTTGTCTATTTGGTACTCATTATTTTGAAGTAGGCAATCTACTTGACTTTGACACCGTTTACCAGTTTGGAAAAAAAGTTGATGTGCTGACCATTGAAATTGAAAACGTCAATTTAGATGCTTTGGATCAATTGGAAGCGGAAGGCAAAAAAGTGTTCCCTTCTCCCAAAACCCTGCGAAACATTCAAAGTAAAATCACACAGAAAAAACTGTATATCGAAAGTCAAATTCCAACGGCAAAAGCATTGCTCTTTAATTCTAAAGAAGACTTAATGGCTCAAAAAGAAAACCTGGTTTTCCCTTGTGTCTGGAAACAAGACCGATTTGGTTATGACGGGTTTGGAGTAAAGATTCTAAAGTCTGAAAATGATATGTCAGATTTACCCGAAACACCTTGCCTGATTGAAGAAATGATTCCGTTTAAAAATGAATTGGCGGTCATTGTGGTGCGTTCGGTTTCCGGAGAAGTAAAAACCTATCCGGTGGTAGAAATGGAATTTCATCCCGAAGCCAACCAGGTGGAATATGTGATTTGTCCTGCCCGAATTGATGCAAAGACGGCTCAAAAAGCACAGGAAATTGCATTGCAAGCCTCATCTGTTTTCAATCATGTCGGTTTACTGGCCGTAGAAATGTTCCAAACCGAAAATGATGAAATTTTAGTGAACGAAGTCGCTCCACGACCACATAACTCCGGACATTACAGTATTGAAGCCAGCTATACCTCGCAGTTTGAAAATCATTTGCGGGCCATTTTAGGTTTACCTTTAGGCAATACCGCCAGCAAAGTAGCCGGAATTATGGTAAATTTGGTGGGTGCCGAGGGCTTTTCAGGCCCGGTTGTTTATGAAAACATTGTCAACATCATGGCCATTGATGGCGTAACACCTCATATTTACGGCAAAAGAGAAACACGGCCTTTTAGAAAAATGGGACATGTAACGATTGTGAATGAAGATATGAAGGAAGCGAGAAGAATAGCGGAAGTGGTGAAAAATGGTATAAGGGTGATAAGCAGTGAGTCACCGTAAACAGTTTAAACTAAAAGAACTTGAAACATTAAACCTGAAAAAAAACATAATGAGCAAAGTAGCCATCATCATGGGTTCCATTTCCGACATGCCGGTCATGCAGGAAGCCATCGACATTTTAAAAGGATTTGATATTGAAACCGAAGTCGATATTGTTTCGGCACACCGAACACCTGAAAAATTGGTTGAGTTCAGTAAAAATGCCCATATCCGTGGCATTTCGGTAATAATTGCCGGTGCAGGTGGTGCAGCACATTTACCCGGAATGGTCGCTTCGATGTCTCCTTTACCGGTTATTGGTGTTCCCGTGAAATCCAGCAACTCCATCGACGGTTGGGATTCCGTTTTGTCGATTTTGCAAATGCCGGGCGGTGTTCCCGTGGCGACAGTCGCGTTGAACGGGGCCAAAAATGCCGGCATTTTGGCCGCACAAATTATCGGAAGTCATGATAAATGTGTGCTGGATAAAATTGTTTTTTACAAAGAGAGTTTGAAAGAGGCTGTGAATAAAGCTGCATCGGAATTAAAAAAATAAAATTATACTAATTATAAAAACCCTGTCAGAGTTTTGAACTCTGACAGGGTTAATCATACTATCAAAATGAAAACACTGACCCAAAATTTCCAAACCAAACACAACACCGCACCTTTTTTACAAATACAATTAGCCGATTACAAACCTGCTTTTGAAGAAACCATTGTAAAAGCAAAAGCTGAAATTGATGAAATCGTAAATAATGCTGAAGCTCCTACTTTTGAAAATACGATTGAAGCCTTGGATTTTTCAGGGGAAACATTAGATCGTTTATCGTCAATTTTCTTTAATTTGAATTCGGCTGAAACCTGTGATGAAATGCAGAAAATTGCTCAGGAAGTTTCGCCTTTGTTAACGGAGTTCAGCAATGATATAGCACTAAATGAAGATTTATTCAAACGCGTGAAAGCAGTTTATGATCAAAAAGACAAACTGACTTTAACGACCGAACAAGCTACACTTTTAGATAAGAAATTCAAAGGTTTTTCACGAAATGGAGCATTACTTTCAGAGGAAGATAAATTGAAATTGCGTGAAATTGACACCGAATTAGCCAAGTTAAAATTGACGTATGGCGAAAATGTCTTGGCCGAAACCAACAACTATCAATTGCACATTACTAACGAAGCCGACTTAAAAGGCTTACCCGATGGTGCCAAAGAAATGGCTGCGGGTCTGGCCAAATCAAAAGGTTTGAATGGCTGGGTTTTTACGTTGGATTTTCCGAGTTATTTGCCGTTTGTGACGTATGTTGACAATCGTGAACTGCGAAAGGAAATGGCCATTGCAGCCGGAAAAAAAGCGTTTCAAAACAATGAATTTGACAACCAAGCCAATGTAAAACGTATCGTTGAACTGCGACACAAAAGAGCTAATTTGTTGGACTATGAATCACATTCACATTTTGTACTGGAAGAACGAATGGCTCAACAGCCGGAAAAAGTGAAATCGTTTTTGAATGATTTGTTGGAAAAAGCGAAGCCCGCTGCTTTAAAAGAATTTGCTGAATTGACGGCTTTTGCCAAAGAATTAGATGGAATTGAGCAATTGGAAAAATGGGACGGTGCCTATTATTCTGAAAAATTGAAGCAGAAATTATTCCGTTTGGATGATGAATTACTGAAACCGTATTTCAAATTGGAAAATGTGCTGAACGGAGCTTTTACCGTTGCGGAGAAATTATTCGAAATTAGATTTAAAGAAGTGTTTGATATTGATAAATACCATAACGATGTACAAACTTTTGAAGTATTGGATTTTCAAAATGAATTAGTTGCTATTTTTTATGCTGACTTTTTCCCGAGAAAAGGGAAACGAAACGGAGCCTGGATGACTTCCTTCAAACCACAGTATATTAAAAATGGGGTGAACGAAAGACCACATGTTTCGATTGTGTGCAATTTTACACCACCGACCGAAACGAAACCTTCGCTCCTAACCTTTAACGAAGTGACGACTTTGTTTCATGAATTCGGACACGCGTTGCACGGCATGTTAGCCAACACAACCTATCCGAGTTTGTCGGGCACATCGGTATATTGGGATTTTGTGGAATTACCCAGTCAGATCATGGAAAACTGGTGTTATGAACCGGAAGCCTTGGCTTTATTTGCTAGGCATTATTTAACCGGCGAAGTGATTCCGCAACAGTATGTGGAAAAAATCAAGGAAAGTGCGAGTTTCTTAGAAGGTATGGCTACCTTACGTCAACTGAGTTTCGGATTATTAGACATGGCTTATCATGCCAAAGTGCAAACTATTGAAGAGGTAAAAGCGTTTGAAAAAGTCGCTTTTGAAGGCACTTCATTGTATCCCGATGTGGAAGAAAACTGTATGAGTACATCGTTTTCGCATATTTTTCAAGGCGGCTATTCATCGGGTTATTACAGTTATAAATGGGCGGAAGTGCTGGATGCTGATGCATTTGCCTATTTTCAGGAAAAAGGCATTTTTAATACCGAAGTAGCCACCAAATTTAAAGACAATGTTTTATCAAAAGGGGGTACCGAATTGCCGATGGAATTGTATAAAAAGTTCAGAGGTCAGGAACCGAAAGTGGAGGCATTGTTGAAAAGAGCGGGGTTGGTTTAGTTAGGTCCAACTTGATGATTGGTGATTTTTATTTAGCACGTTTTGCGTTAAGGATTGAAGTGGAAAGCCCACAGCAAAAAAATGCCAATTTTCTTAAGCCAAAAAAGCGACCAGCGGAAGCTCTTTTTGGGTTGCAGAAAATGGCATTTTTTGCGAGGACTTGTATCGAAAAGCCTGACCCGTAGTTTACGGAGGGGAACGCCCAGACCCTGTTTACAGCCAAAATAATCAGGCCAGTTTTTTCTTTCCGAAAATCCGGTTCGCCAACTTACCGACAGTTAATCCTTGCACGAGTATGGAGAACATCACAACAATATAGGTGATTTCCAGCAGAAGTTCCTTATGTGGCCCTTCGGGCATGGAAAGCACTAACGCAATGGAAACACCTCCCCGGATTCCGCCCCAAACCATCACAATCAGGGATCCCTTCGTATAAGCCGATCTGATCCCGAAAAACTTGAAAAAATCGAAAAATTTCCAGGGTAAAATCATCGCCGAAGCCCTGGCAAACAACACGATAAATACAGCTACAACACCAATGAGTATATGTTCTGTAAGATCCGGAAGCAGTAATAACTCGAAACCGATAAATAAAAATAAAATGGCATTAAGTATCTCGTCTATCAACTCCCAGAATTTTTCGAGGTAATCTTTGGTCACTTCGCTCATGGCAACTTTTTTACCGTAGTTTCCAATAATCAATCCGGCAACCACCATGGCCAGCGGGCTTGAAACATGCAAATTTTTGGCAATTAAAAACCCTCCCATCACAATGGAAAGCGTGATCAGCACAGAAACTTTATAATCGTCAATTTTCTTGAGTACTTTGGAAGAAGTAAAACCAAGCAATCCTCCTAAAATTACTCCTCCAACACCTTCTTTAATAAACAGCCACGAGACGGAACCAAAACCAACATCAAACTCCGGATCGGTTGCCATTTTGAGTACCACGGCAAACATTACTACCGCAACACCGTCATTGAACAGTGATTCACCTACAATTTTGGTCTCAATTCTTTTAGGCACTCTGGCTTGCTTTAAGATCCCCAACACCACAATGGGGTCGGTTGGAGAAATAAGCGTTCCGAACAGCAGGCAAATAATATAGGGCAGCTGAATCCCAAAAAAAGGAACAATCCAGAACAAAAGCAGTGAAATAATCAAAGCCGATAAGATTACACTAACTGTTGAATAGATCATAATCGGTATTTTCTGCTGCCGTAAATCGGAGATATTTACATGCAAAGCTCCGGCAAACAACAGAAAATTCAACATGGCTCCCATTAATATCTCATCAAAATTAAATTTTCTGATAAGTTCAAAAAAGTCTTTTGTAATATGCGGAAAATAAGAGGTTCCCAATAGCCGGACTCCTATGGAGACCAGCATGGCTATCGTCATGATACCAATTGTTCCGGGAAGTTTTAAAAACCTCAGGTTAAGATAAGCAAAGATGGAGGCGAGTACGATTAAAACCGAAAAAGTATAGTATAATTCCATAAAAAAACAATTTTTACAAAAATAACTTTTTAGTCTTTATCTGAAAACGAATTACCTAAAATATCTTGACATAAAAACGAAGAGGCTGCTTCTTGAATGAAACAGCCTCTTTTTATTGAACTTAAAACGTTCGGTTAGTTTTTCACAATTTTGATTGTTTTTGCAGCTCCCTCTACGGTTACTTTTACAAAGTAATTTCCGGTTGGAAGTGATGTCATATCAATTTGGGTTGTGTTTGCATTCACATTTTTGGTCATAAGCGTTTGCCCCAGCATATTGATTACGGCAATACTAGTGATGTTATTACTGTATGAAACCGTTAAATAATCGTTTGTTGGATTTGGATATGCTTTTAGCGAAACCAGATCAAAATTGCCGGCACTTAAGGTTACTTCCACAGTAACAGGAAGAGCACCGCTGGTACACCCACCTATTGTTTGTGTTACGTAATATGTTGTGTCGTTCTCTGCTACAGTTGTTGCTGAGATTTGGTTTTGTAAGGCTTCATCAGAATACCAAACTAAGTTTTCACCTGTTACTGTCAAATCAGCAAGCGTTTGTCCTTCGGTAAGGGTTTGCTCCGTTTCTCCTGCCGGAGCCTGAATATCTGCACAAGGATTTACAGTAACAGCCCAATTGTCAATATAGAATCTTAAATCAGGAGTTGTTTCAGTAGCAAATGCATAATAAGCAAACTTAACTACACCGGTATAACCATCAAGATTAAAAACATCTCTGCGTCCTTCATCAGCTGGCAAACCACTTGGTATATCACTGTTATCATAAGTCTTTATTACATTTGATTCCAACCATGTAGCTCCTCCGTCTGTTGAAATAACAAGCTTTACAAATTTTTCTCCCATGTTATCAACAGGGGCTGGATTACTCAATTCTGTCCATGGTCTGACAGAGACATCAAATTCTAACTGATATGAAGCAGTTCCATCTCCTAAATCAATGGCTGGAGAAATTAACCAATCACTTTTACCTCCGCCAAAAGTACTTCCATAAAGATTTATGTAGGCAGCTGTTCCGTTGGCATGCGTTCCGCTGTTATTATAATTCTGACCCTGCCAGGCACTTGTGCTACCCGAAAAACCATCTGTAAAATTACCAATGGTTTCACTCCAGCAACTAAGAGTTGCCGGTGCTGCATCAGCATAACCCGTAAAATCCTGAACAGCGGTCGGTACGGTAAGCACTTCACACTCTGTCGTAAATGCAAACGGTCCGGCCCAATCACTTGTTCCGTTTTCTTCGCCACAATCCTGACGAACATAGTATTGATAAGTTGTGTTTGCCGTTAATCCTTCTAATGTAAAAGGATTAGCAACTCCCGTTGTATTTTCATCTGATGGATTTCCGGTTGGCTCAAAGCCTGTTTCTCCAAACTCCACATCAAACAGAGTACCTTCTGACGTCCATGCCAATACTGCACTTTCAGCAGTTACATTTGAAGCTGTTAAAGCTGTTGGAACAGGACATAATAATTTTGAAATCTCTAACGTATAACCCGTTGTTTGCGGAGTAGCCCAGGTAGAAATAACAAAATAATAGGTAGAACCGTTAGTCACCGGCAATTCAAAATTAATTTCATTTGTCGAATTTCCTGCTACGGCACCACCGATACAGTTTTCTCCGATTTCTGCACAATCTGCATAGGCAAAGATTCCGGCATATATTGCCGTTGGATCTAAACTTACTGAAATTAAACCATCAAAATCTGAAGTGTATGCATAAACAACATCATTCCCATTTAAATAATTGTTTGTTGAACCACATCCGGAAGCTCCCGGAGAACCTTCAATATTTGGGTTATCGCCATAATTTGCCGTATCATCTGTTGTAGTATAAGGTAAAACTGTAACAACAATCGGGGCAGAACAATCTTCACCAGCTTTCTGTACATAAAAATTAAACGGACCAGCCCATTCACTTACTCCTTCTGTATCACCGCAATCCTGACGAACATAGAATTGATATGTTCCTCCCTCAGATACTGTAACAGCATATGAATTTGTCGCTATTCCGGTTATCAAAGTTGAATCTTCTCCTCCTTGCACAAAATCAACCGGCCCCCATTCAATATCAAAATTATTTCCGTCGCTTGTCCAGCCTAAAGTAGCTCCGCTTAATGTAAAATCTGTTGCAGTAAGTGCTGTAGGCACATCACAAGTAGGAACAATATTTACTCGCCAGTTATCAATGTAAAACCTTAAATCAGGTGTTGTTTCAGTAGCAAATGCATAATAAGCAAACTTAACTACGCCGGTATAACCGTCAAGAGAAAAAATATCTCTGCGTCCTTCATCAG
The DNA here is from genome assembly GCA_023434025.1 of Bacteroidota bacterium. Classification (GTDB taxonomy): domain Bacteria; phylum Bacteroidota; class Bacteroidia; order Flavobacteriales; family Flavobacteriaceae; genus Flavobacterium. Next base: position 84,866 of record JAEYTL010000027.1, on the reverse strand, counting down.
TTGGTAAACCACTTGGTATATCATTGTTATTATAATACTTAATAATGTTCGATTCTAACCATGTAACTCCTCCATCTGTTGAAATAACAAGCATTACAAATTTTTCACCCATATCATCAACCGGAACAGGAGGAGTCGATTCTGTCCACGGTCTAACCGAAACATCAAATTCTAACTGATATGGAATGGTTCCGTCTCCTAAATCAATAGCCGGCGAAATGAGCCAGTCATTTTTAACCCCGAAAGCACTACCGTAAAGATTTATGTAGGCTGCTGTTCCATTGGCATGTGTTGCGCTGTTATTGAAACTCTGATTCTGCCATGCACTTGTGCTACCCGAAAAACCATCCGTAAAATTACCAACAGTTTCGCTCCAGCAATCAAGTGTTGCCGGTGCTGCCCCGGTATATCCCGTAAAATTCTGAACAGCTGTTGGCACAGTTAACGCACCACATGTTGTTTTAAAAGAAAAAGGACCTGCCCACTCACTAACGCCATTTTCTGCTCCACAATCCTGACGAACATAATACTGATAGACTGTATTGGCATCTAAATTTTCTAATAAAAAAGAATTAGTAACACCCGTTGTGTTAACGCTTGTTGGACTACCTGATGGTGTAAATCCTGTAACACCATACTCAATATCAAACAAAGTCCCTTCACTGGTCCATCCTAACACAGCACTATCGGTTGTAATATCTGAAGCTGTAAGTGTCGTTGGTCTTTGACATGAAAAAATCTTTAATGAAATATTATCCAGCGAAGCCGGTGGATTTGATCCTCCTGAACCATCGTTTTTCCAAACAAAAACCAATCGCTTTGTTGAACCTGAAACATAGGCTATTTGTGCCGATGTAAATGAATAATTTATATTTGTCGTTTCTGTTGGAACACTAGTACCATTACGTTGTAATAGATAATATCCCGTTGTTCCATTAGTATAACCAGACCAACCGGTTGTGGTTGTATTGGTTGTAGTTGGCCCTACATTAGACGGTACAATTTCTGTATCCATCACATAAACCAGCAAATTATCCCAGTTAGTATCATTTCCATTAGCTCTCCAATCAAAATTTAAAGTAACTGTTTCTGTTCCGGCAGGAAAAGTTACATCTCTGTAGAAAGACGCTCGACTAATAGCGTTGTTCGTGTAGGCCCATGAAGTGCCTGTGTCATTGGAAACATAAGCTCCGGCAGAACCGGTAAACCACCCCGGAGCTGATCCTACAACCCAAGTGTTGGGAACATCTCCAACTAGAGTCCATCCATTAGCTTCAAAAGTAGAGCCATTTTCAAAACCTCCCTCTGCTGCGGGATCAATCAATACTGTTTGCCCAATAACATTTTGGCTAAATAAAAAGATAAATAGCCAAAAAGCATAAAAAATGTTGTTTTTCGACGTCGGTTTAACCTGTCGAAAACAACTAAAAATAGTAGTAAAATTCATTAATAAATAATTTTGGTTAATAAGTATAAAAATAAAATCTTTAAAGACAAAACAAAGCATCTATATCATCTTTAACCATTATATTTACACATACATCATAAAAAAGTTAAATTATAATTGTTATTTATATACAAAAACTAATTAAATATATTTTTCATAATTATTTTTGTACGAATTAAAATAATTTCATTTTTTTCTGAAACTTTTAAAATTTTTATATATATTTGTTCTATGGAATTCAAAGAAGCTAAAAATAAATTCGTTCAAACCTGGGGAGCCTTAGGTTCGCAATGGGGAATTAACAAGACCATGGCTCAAATCCATGCACTACTGATGGTTTCACATGAGCCGATTTCAATGGAAGACATTATGGATGAATTGCAAATTTCACGCGGAAATGCTTCGATGAATTTGAGAGCTCTGATGGATTGGGGAATTGTGTATAAAGAATACAAAGCCGGCGAACGTAAAGAGTTTTTTACAGCTGAAAAAGATTTAGACGAATTGGCCGTGAAAATTTCGAGAGAACGCAGCAAACGGGAAATTAAACCAGCCCTAAAAGTATTAAAAGAAGTTTCGGCAATTGAATCTGACGGAACCGCAGCCGAAAAGCATTTTGTAGATCAAACTTCTAAATTGTATGATTTTGTGTTGAAAGCGGATAATGTTTTGGATAAAATCACGGAATACAAAGACAATTGGCTGGCAAAATTGGTTGTGAAAATAATGAAGTAATTTTTTTAATAATAACTTTCATTTTTTTCTGAAAGTTTAAAACAATAGATGCGATGAAATATTTAAAAATCATGAATACCGTTGCAATTGGAATACCACTATTTTTAGCTCTTTTAGGAATATTTGATGACGGAATGTTGATGTTTGCTTTAGTCTCAACAATGGCGACCGGATTTATTCAAGTAATTGTTGGGATAATACTTTGGCTTAAAGAATGGAAAAATAGTTTCATCATTAGTTATTTAGTTGGTGTGATATTGTTTTTTACAGGAATTTCACTAACTAATTCTGACGGATTTTGGATAATGCCACCTATTTTGTGCATTTATTTATCATTACTTGTTTACACTCAAAAAAAATAAATTATGACAATTATTATCCCAAACTGGTTGATTATTCTCAGCGGAATTGGTCAAATCTTTACCGCTTTAATTTATCCTTACATCCGACATAACGTTTTTGATTGGTATAATGATGTGAAACAACTCAAACCTTTAAATCAGGAAATTGCTAAAACGTATGGACGATATATCCAAGGTTTAAACTTTTCTTTTGGATTGATAGCTATCTTATTTACTAATGAATTGAAAGCACAATCTGCTTTGGCTGTCGTATTAACGGGATTAATTGCCGCATATTGGGTAGGAAAAGTGGCTACTCAAATTGCTTATTATCCTATGTATTACATTCCGAAACGGAAATTATTCAGATTCGGAAGCTATGGAATGAATTCTTTATTTGTGCTTTTCACCATTGTGAATTCGGCTTTATTTGTTCATAATTTAATAGGTCATTATAAATTGTAAAACCATGAACCTCAACATCCTATCCTACTTTATTTACCTAACCATCACCGCCATTATCATTTTTGTGGTAGGTCAAATTTTGTACAGAAACGGAAATATATTTGTTTCGCAATTAATCCCCAATCACGAAGAATTGTGCAAAAAAGTGAATAAAAATTTACTGTTAGGCTATTATTTATTGAACCTTGGCTACTGTGCGATTACGATTTTGAGTTGGGAGAAAATTGAAACGGCTAATCAGTTAATTGGAATCATCGCTTATAAAACATCAATCATCCTTTTCATCATTGGAATTCTGCATTACCTCAACATTTTTATGATTACCAACTACATTAAAAAATTAATCAATTAATCTTTATAATATGGAAACTTCAAAAACACTTCTGGCCTACTGCATCTACCTCCCTGTTGCCATTGCTTTGACAATCTATGTATCTAAAACTTTATTTAAAAACAGTTTAGTATATATGACCGACATCTTTAAGGGGCGTGAAGAAATTGCCAAAGCCACCAACAAATTATTTGAAACCGGATTCTATTTGCTCAACATCGGATTTGCTTTAAAAATTATGGAAATGAGTTTGTATAACAATTCCTATCAGGTAATGATCGAAGAATTGAGCAGTAAAATAGGTGGGTTTGCAATCTATTTAGGTTTAATGCTCTTTCTCAACCTATACTTGTTTTTCAGAGGAAAAAGAAAAGCCGGCCAAGCTAAAACAGAAGAACGAATTGTTTTTAGAGGATAGTGTTTTACACCTGACAGGTTTTTAAAACTTGTCAGGTGTAAATTGATATAGTTTAAAAAAATCAAAAACATGACCGTAATTATGCTTACCACCAGAATAAAAGCTCCGATTGAAATTGTTTTCAACATAGCCCGAAATATTGATATTCATCAACTTTCCGCCGTCAAATCAAATGAAAAAGCCATAGACGGAAAAATATCCGGATTAATTGAACTCAACGAAACCGTTACCTGGAGAGGTAAACATTTTGGACTAAATCTGTTGCATAAAAGCAGAATCACAAAATTCAAATTATCTGCTTATTTTACAGATGAAATGGAAGAAGGCCACTTTAAGTCATTTAACCATGAACATTTTTTTCATACCGAAAATGAATATACCGTAATGATTGATCGCCTGAAATATAAAACGCCATTTGGAATTTTGGGAGCTCTCTTTGATAAAATCATTTTGAAAAAGTATTTGACAAATTTTATCAAAAAAAGAAATCTGTTTTTGAAAAATTTAATCGAAAATCAATAACAAAATCAACCAAAAAACCGGCACACTTTCTACCCAAAAAGCAGCGTAGTACTTATCTCGCTTGAAATTGGTAAAACCGATAAAAAATGCAGTTATTGCTGCGGTTATAAAAGCGGAGACCTCAATGCTCTCTTTCAGAAACTCTAACAGAACAAAAGGAAACAAAAGAGCTATTCCAAACAATTTAGTTTTCAAGATTCCGTATCGCTGCGGAAGGGTTTTTAACGTTTCGGCATCCGTCTGACTATCTAAAATTTCAAACGGAATCATCAAACTGATAATGATTAAAAAACGTTGAAGCAAAATGATTTTTTCATGATCAGAAAACGAACTTTGACTAACAAGCGGTGTATAAACCGTAACTGCCGTAACACAAAAGCTCACCAAAAATAATTTCCAAAAACCAAATCTCCGCAAAAACGGGTAAAGTGCCACCATCAACCCTGTTTTGATAAAATAAATTTGGGTCTGATGATTTAATTGTAAAAAATAAAAAATGACTGCAATAAAGGAGAAAAAAGTTACCCCTGTCAAATAACAGTTTCTATTTAAATTGAAACTGCCTTTTTGAAAAGCTTCAAAATACTTTAAAAAATTATAACTCACAATTGTTCCGAAAAAAATGGTTCGTTCCAGGTTTGTATTACCTGAAAGCTGAAGCAGAATTTCGGTTACCCGAACCAAAGCCAAAACTGCAACCGCTACGTGCAAGGACGATTGAATATAAAAATCGAATATTTTTTTAAAAAAATGCAAAGCTTAATTTTATGCAAGAAACGGCTTTTTAATGAAAAATACATAAAAAAAGGAGCCTGAATAAACAAACTCCTTTTGCAACTTCTGTTTATAAAATCTATTTTTTAATCAACTTGAAATGTTGAATTTCTCCGTTCGCTTCCAATCGTAGTAAATACGTTCCGGTTGACAATTCCGGCATCGGTAATTCCGTTGATTCTAAAATTCCTTTTCTAATCAATTTTCCTTCTAATGAAAGTAATGTGTAATTGACCTTGCCTAAATTGTGTCTAACCGTAATACTCGTTTCGAACGGATTCGGATAGATGACAAAATCTGATTTCAAAGGGTCATAAACCGACATTGGTTCAATCACTTCTATTGACAATACAAACGTGGTACTACCCCCTGAATTCGTTGCCGTAACGGTATAATCCGTTGCCGGTGATAGTTCTGTCGGTGTACCCGAAATGATTCCTGTGACTTCATCAAAACTTAACCCGTCCGGTAACGCTGGTTCAATGGCATATTCCAATACCGTTCCGCCGGAAATTGCCGGTATTAAATCCGCAATCGCTTCATTGATTGTGTAAATGTTTGGTGTAGCGTATGTCAAAGCTGACGGTGCCACATCAATCACTTCTATCGACAATACAAACGTGGTACTACCCCCTGAATTCGTTGCCGTAACGGTATAATCGGTTGCCGGTGATAGTTCTGTCGGTGTCCCTGAAATGATGCCTGTGACTTCATCAAAACTTAACCCGTCCGGCAACGCTGGTTCGATGGCATATTCCAATACCGCTCCACCGGAAATTGCCGGTATTAAATCCGTAATCGCTTCATTGATTGTGTAAACGTTTGGTGTAGCGTAAGTCAAAGCTGACGGTGCCACATCAATCACTTCTATCGACAATACAAACGTGGTACTGCCTCCGGAATTCGTTGCCGTAACGGTATAATCCGTTGCCGGTGATAGTTCTGTCGGTGTGCCCGAGATGATTCCGGTTGTTTCATCAAAACTTAATCCATTTGGCAAAGTTGGCTGAATAGAATAACTGTCAGCTAAAGCTGTTACATTGGGAATCAAAGCCGAAATTTCTGTATCAACGGTAAACACATTCGGTGTGGGATATTGCAACGGCAACTGAACGCCTCTGACGGATATATTGTTAAACGTAACCCGATTACCATTATCAACGGTCATATCTGGTCCGGAGAATCGCAGCCTGACCTTAAAATCAAGATTATTTACTGAACCTGAAATAGCTGAAAAATCAACTTCAAACAATTCAAAATCGGATGAAAGCGGTAAGGACGTTTCGGCTAAACCGGACGTTATCCAAACCGGACTACCATGTTCTACCGAATAATCAATTACAATGGCATCGGCGGCATTTTCATCTTTGGCGGCAAAACCAAAAATAATATTTTTATACCCTTCTGTTGAAAAATTAAAAATCATGGCATTTTCCAATCCATCCTGTTGGAATGGCTGCTTGATCTGTATTCCTCTCATGTTGGCAGAGGCAAAAGGAATATCATTGTTGGCTTCCGGCATATAATTTATTGCTGTCGGACTGTTTCTGCGTTCCATCGATGCTTTTCTCCAATTAGGATGAGCACTGGTAAACGGATAACCTTCCAGACAGGATTGATACAAAAGAACCCCTTCATTTAACACTTCATAAGTTGAATTAATCGACACAATCGGAGCATCATTCGGCAAGGCGGAATTCATCATCCAAAAATAAATCGGCTCACTTGTTTCGATTGAAAATCCTTCCGGAATGAACACCGCTGTTACAGCAAAACTATCGGCAGAATCTATGATAATTTCTTCGTCAGTACTGGTTGATGCTCCTTCCCAGTGACTGAAAACATAACCATTTTTTGCTATGGCTTTTAATTTTACGGGGATATTAGCATAATAAACCCCGGTCCAAGGATATGGATTTGCGGTAATTCCGGGTATAGTCGGCACAATCTCGATGGTATTCACTTTAACAAAACCATGCTCTTCATTTGACACATCAACCGTAACATCAATATCATTAGTAATGGCAAATTTCTCACGAATGTGACCTCGTTGGATTTCAGGTCTTTCATTGGCAAAAAGTATCAGCTTATTCAAAAAATAATTCCAGCTGTAATCATTTGACGGAGCTTTCCAACGCACGTATTGCCGGGGCATTTCGGGTGCAATAACTGTTTTCATTTCTTCAATTCTGGTCAGAATTCTATCGGTATGAAAATAGGTATTCATCACATCGGCAAAACGGCTGATAAACTCATATTTAAACTCATCATTTTCCAATAATTTTCTAAGCAGCAAGGTTGACCATTCCGGATTTGGCCAACTCGGTCCACCCAAAGCGGTTGCATTTTCAAGAGAGTTGATGGCAATACTTCCGCCACTCAACCCAAATGTTGAATCCATGTCATGAATGGCCCAACGCCATCTTCCGTCTGACCCATACGGTGCATTCGGTTCGTATTGAGCTGTTTTTTTTCGCCAGTAAACAATATTGTTCCCGGGCCAGTCTACATTCTGAAAGAAAATATTGGCTATAAAATAATCCTGAAAATTATCCGTGTCCATCTGAGTTTTTACATAACTGTAATTTTCTTCTGTGGCCAACGAATTGTTTTGAACATAATTAATCATTTGAAGATAATGCAAATTATCACCTTCTTCTTCTATGGCGTTGTTTTCCAAAACATCGATTTCATCCTCATCTATATTATAAACCCGTTTAAAAAACTTATCATCATATTTTTCACGGAAACTTAAAATCCCATAAAACTCTCCGTTTATAAATGTTATAGTAGGCTGATAAGCTTCCGTTTGCACTCTCAGTCCTTTAATCAGTTCGTGGTTTAGCGGGTCTCTGAAATTTGTATGATAAAAATCGCCACTTGAGTTTTTTAACGAAAGGCGGGTATAGCTTTCATCAGTTCTGTCGGAAAAAAAGGCATAATCCATATCGTTATCTCCGTATTCAGATCTGGCATAAAAATTAAATGATTTACTGGGATAAACCCTGGAGTAATTCCCTCTGATCCTAATCCCTATGTTTTGATTGATTACTTCGTTACCTTCTACAAAATAACTGAAGTTAGCCACCCGCTCAGCTGTGATTCCTTTTCTGGCAAAATTTCCGATTTCCCAATCCGGCACCTGATTGGGATTGTTGGTTCGCCATGTATCAAAATCAACTCCGGCAACATAAATTCCGTTATTGTAATCAAATAATTTATCCTCATCAATACTTAGTGAAACTACGGGTAACGAAAATTGATTGTTGCCTTGCGGTGTAATAAAATAATTTCTGGTCACAACAGGGCTGGCCATTGCTCCTGATTTTACTACTTTAGCACGTACAACCGTGCTTTTAAAAATCGGCACATCCGGAAGATAAGGAGCCACAAAATCATAGGTTGAAGAAATCATCGAGATTTTGTTTGGCAAAGCAGAGCGATCTATAATACCGATAGGCTCTGTGTAAGTCTTCGTTTCATACGTATTGTTCAAAAACGGTCCGAACGCCTGCCCCGGTAACCTCGGGTATTGGTTCTTATAACTGTACGTTGTACCCGATAAATTGTTTTCATCGGGAACGGAACCGTCCAGGGTATATAAAATGGTAACATCTTCCTCTTCGGAAGAAATCGTCAAATCAAAACCGGCGGTAAAAAAGCCTGAATGCTGAGAAAACTGTGGTGGATTAAGTGTTTCCGTATAACCTGTTCCAATATTTTCTGTTCCCGGTGTCGGGGTCTGAAAAAATACAAACCCTCCGGTTCCGTTCGGTGAACGCCCAAAAGAAACATTGGCCAGCATTGGTGTGGAAGGAGCAAAATCAACCACGGTTCCGTCGGGTTGGGTTAATGAAATTGTTTCACCATCGGCACTTACCGCAAAATTGGTGTGCAACGGCTGTCCCGGAACTCCTCTGTTTTTATTAGAACACCAGATTAACAAATAATCTCCCGGATTGATTGTAACGGAAGGAAAAACCCACTTAAACAAATTATTCGGGTTATCACTCAAGCCGTAACCCTGTAAATTTATAGATTCTGTCGAATTATTAAACAATTCAACCCAATCCTCATAACTGCCGTCTTCATCTGTATTAACAGAAGAGTTACTGGCCAAAACTTCATTGATAACCAAACTCTGAGCATTTATTGGCTGATAAAAGACAATAAGAATCATGGCAACCAAAAGCTGCATACTTTTTTTCATGTACATAAAAATTAAAGGGTGGAAATAAGCTCAAATTTAACACAATCTTAATACTTGTTGACTGTTTTATCGACCATTAACTGAATTAATCGACAAAAAGAAAAAGGAGGAACAAACTTCCTCCTTTTTCCTTTTTTATGATTGTTCAGAACTTATTTTTTCACAATCTTTTTAGTTTCAGATTTCCCTTCTGAATGTAGCTGTAACAAATAAATTCCGCTTTGCAAATCACTGATATTCATCTGTTGATTTTCCAAATTTCCTGATTTAATGATTTTACCGTCTATGGTAAATAATTTAAAATCAACCTGACTGTAAGAATGATTAATAGTTAACCTGTCAGAAACCGGATTAGGATAAATCTTAAAGCTTAAACTCGTATTTTCCGGAATACTCAACGGCATTTCTATCCCTTTTGCACTAAAGTTATTGAATGTAACCCGGTTACCGCTATCTGCCGTTAAATTATCACCGTAAAAACGAACCCTGACTTTAAAATTAGCATTGTTATTTACTGTTTCAATAGCTGAAAAATCTGTTTCGAACAATTGATAAGCAGCTGTTAACGGCAGGTTAACGTTAGCCAAACCGGCGTTTGTCCAGACAGAACCATCAACAGAATAATCCACCACAATTCCATCAGCAGCATTTTCATCTTTAGCAGCAAAACCGAATACAATATCTTTATAACCAACTGTTGAAAAACTGAATACCAAGGTGTTTTCCATACCATCATGCTGGAATGGCTGTTTAATCTGTAACCCTCTCATGTTAGCCGTAGCAAAAGGCAAATCATTATTAGCTTCCGGCATATAATTAATGTCGGTCGGGCTGTTTCTTCTTTCCATAGATGCTTTTCTCCAGTTAGGATGCGTATTATCAAATGGATACCCCGCTAAACATGACTGATAATTCAACACACCTTCCGCTTCTGTTTCAAAAGTTGAATTTATAGTGGTTAACGGTGTGTCATTAGCGATGTTTCCGTCTATCATCCAAAAGTAGATTGGCTCTTCGGCTGCCGGTACTTCAGTAGCGATAAAATGTGCTGTAACCGAGAAATTTCCGGTCGGTGTATAAGTAATTTGAGCTTCAGTACCTGACACATCACCACTCCAATGGCTAAAAGCAAATCCTGCTAACGGAACAGCGGTTAATGTAACCGGAATATTGTGGAAATAAATTCCTGTCCAGGGATAAGGGTTCGCCGAAACTCCCGGTGTATCGGGAGTAATATTAATGGTATTGATCTTCACATAACCATTTGTATCATTGTTTACATTTAAAGTGGCTGTAATATCGTTGGCAATACCAAACTTTGCCCGAATATGCTCCCGCTGATATTCCGGTCTCTCCATGGCAAATGTTTCAATAACATTCTGGCTTTCCAGCCACCAGGCAAAACTATACGGAGCAGACCAACGGTTAATCTGTTGGGCAATTTCCGGTTCAATGACAGCAGCGAACTGGTTTGATAATGCAATTACCCGCTCCGGCAGGAAGAACGTATTCATCATATCGGCAAAACGGTTGATAAAGCTTAATTCAAATGATTCATTTTCCAATAATCTTCTCAAAATTAATGTGGACCACTCCGGATTTGGCCATTCCGGCCCGTCTGTAGCAGTAGCAAATTCTAAGGTATTATGATCATTCACATCCAACATTAAACCAAAGCCAGCATCCGTATCTTTAACAGCCGTTCTCCATCTGCCGTCATTTCCGTAAGGGGCTCCGGGATCAAACGCTGTATTTTTTCTCCAGAAAATGGTATTCCAACCCGGCCAGTCCGTATTTTGAATAAAGATGTTTGTAATAAAATAATCCCTGAAATTCTCTACATCCATCTGAGTATTGATGTATTCATAATTGGATTCATTTGCCAGAGTATTATTTTCCAGAAACGAATACATTGCCTGAAAATGCACGTCACTTCCTTCATCCACCTGATAACCGTCTTCTAAAATTTCGATATCCGCTTCTACAATTCCATATTTTCTTTCAAAATAATGCCTGTCCAAACGCTCTCTGATATTCAACATCCCCCAGTATTCGCCATTTAAGAAAATGACAGACGGTTGATAAGCCTGATTATCCAAACCGGTTTTCTCAACTAATTCGTGCGTAAAAGCATCTTTGTAATACGTGTTAAAAAAATCATTTCCGGAATTCCTTAAAACCAATCGTTTATAACTGTTGTAATTTTCGTTTGGAAAAATGGGATAGTTAAAACTGCCTGCTCCCAATTCTGAACGGGCATACAATCGCAATGACTTATGTTGAAAGGCTCTTGTGCCTCCTCCGTTAATGCGAATTCCGACCTGTTGGTTTAATACTTCACTACCGTTTACAAAATAGTTGAAATGCCCTATTTGTTCGGTAGCTTCACCCGAGCGATCATAATTTGCCTCAGCATTGAACAAAGCTGGAACATCAGGATTAGCCAAACGCCAGTTATCAAAATCTGCACCGGCAACATAAATTCCGTTATTATATTCAAAAAATTTATCTTCATCCAAACTGATTGAAATAACCGGAATTGAAAACCTGTCTGTTCCCTGCGGAGAAATGAAATACGAATGCGTTTTAATGCTGCTGGTCAAAGCTCCTGTTTTATATGCCCTTGCCCGAACAACGGTTCCTTTAAAAATATTAAAGTCAGGAATGTAATAAGACGGATCAGCATCATAGGTTGATGAAATGGTTGATATATCGTTCGGCTCATTCGTTCTGTCTGCAATCGTTAGCGGAGCCGCATACTGCATAGACTGAAAACTCTTGGTCAAAAACGTTTCAGACGGCAGTTGTCCTTCTTCATAGGGATATTCATTTTTATACTGATAAGTTGTTCCGCTTAAATTTGTAATATCCGGATCAGAACCGTCTAAAGTATAAATAATCGTAGCTTCCGGATCAGGATGGCTGATTGTTAAACTAAAACTTTCTGTATAAAAACCTCCGTTTACCGAAAAAACAGGGGGCTCCAATACATCCGAATAACCCGCTGAAGTATTATTGGTGGCTCCCGGAGTGGGTTCGGGAAAATAGACAAAATTTGCCGAACCATCTGTTTGTCTTCCATATGTAAAATTCTGTGGAACCAAAACAGCCGGATAGCTGTCTTCTACTTCACCATTCGGTTTTGTAAGTGTGATTACTTCTCCTCCGGAACTAATTTTAAAATTAGTATGCAACGGAAAATTGATATCTGTTCTGTTTTTATCCGAACACCATACCAACAAATGTTCACCGGGCTCAATCCAATATGCCGGAAACACCCATTGATACGGATTTGAAGACAAATCCGTTAAGCCGTAACCCTCTAGATTAATGGCTTCCGCTCCGGTGTTATACAATTCAACCCAATCCTCATAACTCCCGTCATCATCTGTAATTACGGTTGTATTTGAAGTAATAACCTCATTAATCACGACATTCTGAGCTCTTAAACTAAAAAAAGTCAAGAGTAAAAATAGTAGAAACGTAATTTTTTTCATAACTTAAAATCATTAAATTTTTCCCGAAATTATATAAGAAATTAACACCCTGATAACATTGTCGTTATAATACATTTAATTGTCGTTAAACTACAGAAAAGTAATTTTTAAGCGGCCTGAAACCTCTAAAAAATAAACATTTGTTGATAAACTGTCTCTTTGGTTGAAAAATTCCAAAAACATTAGCCATTGTTTAACGAAAAATACACGTTTAATAATTACTTTTGTGTGCTTAAAACTGAACTTGGTTCAGTTTCTTTAACAACACACACTTTACTTTTTAGAAAATAAATGAAAACAGATGCATTTGCTTTAAGACATTTAGGTCCACGTGAGAGCGACTTAAATCACATGTTTACAACCATTGGCGTTGACAGTTTTGAACAACTTATCTACGAAACTATACCGGATGACATCCGGTTAAAAAAAGATTTAGACCTTGAACCGGCTATGACCGAATATGAATATTTAAACCATATTCAGGAGTTAGGCAAAAAAAATAAAGTATTTAAATCCTATATTGGTCTGGGCTATCATCCAACAATAGTGCCCGCTGTTATTCAGCGGAATATTTTTGAAAACCCGGGCTGGTACACGGCTTATACTCCTTATCAGGCTGAAATTGCCCAGGGAAGACTCGAAGCCATCCTGAACTTTCAGACCACGGTAATTGAGCTGAGCAGAATGGAAATTGCCAATGCTTCGCTATTGGACGAGGGTACTGCTGCCGCAGAGGCCATGGCTCTCTTGTTTGACGTAAGAACACGTGAGCAAAAGAAAAACAATGTCAATAAATTCTTTGTTTCCGAAGAAATTTTACCGCAGACCTTATCGGTCCTTCAAACACGTTCAACACCTATCGGTGTGGAATTAGTCATCGGAAATCACGAGGATTTTGATTTCTCAGCTGATTTCTTCGGAGCGATTCTTCAATATCCCGGAAAATTTGGCCAGGTGTATGACTATACCGGGTTTATTGCCAAAGCAAAAACCAATGACATTAAAGTTGCTGTTGCTGCCGATATTTTATCGTTGGTAAAACTTACTCCTCCCGGCGAAATGGGTGCCGATGTAGTAGTCGGAACGACCCAGCGTTTTGGTATTCCGATGGGATACGGAGGACCTCACGCCGGCTTTTTTGCTACCAAAGAAGAATATAAACGCTCCATGCCGGGAAGAATCATCGGTGTGACCATTGATACCAGCGGAAACCGTGCATTACGGATGGCTCTGCAAACCCGAGAGCAGCACATCAAACGTGAAAAAGCTACATCCAACATTTGTACGGCTCAGGTTTTGTTAGCGGTAATGGCCGGGATGTATGCCGTGTATCACGGTCCAAAGGGACTGCAATACATTGCCGATAAAGTGCACGCTTCAGCAGTAACCTTAGCTGATGCTTTAAATAAATTAGGCGTTTATCAAACCAACGCAGCTTTCTTTGACACTATTGCTGTAAAAGCAGATGCCCAAAAAGTAAAAACTATTGCTGAAAAACACGAAGTAAATTTCTTTTATGCAGATGCTGAAACTATTTCAATCTCATTAAACGAAACCACTTCTCTCAAAGACATTAATCATATTATCTCCATTTTTGCAGAAGCAACCGGAAAAGATTATGTGGCAATTAACCAATTAGCCAATGAGTCAATGATTCCTGAAAGTTTGGCAAGAAAATCAACTTTCTTGCTGCATGATGTTTTTAACAACCATCATTCTGAATCACAATTGATGCGTTATATTAAAAAACTGGAGCGAAAAGATTTATCGCTGAATCATTCTATGATTTCATTGGGTTCCTGCACGATGAAATTAAATGCGGCTGCCGAAATGTTGCCGTTATCTATGGCAAACTGGAACAGCATCCATCCTTTTGCCCCAATCGAGCAGGCAGAAGGATACCAGATTATGCTTAAAAAACTGGAGCAGCAGTTAAATGTAGTGACCGGATTTCAAGGCACAACCCTGCAGCCTAATTCCGGTGCTCAAGGTGAATATGCCGGATTGATGGCTATTCGTGCCTATCACCTTTCCAGAGGTGAAAAACACCGCAATGTGTGTTTAATTCCGGCTTCGGCACACGGGACCAACCCGGCTTCGGCTGCCATGGCCGGCATGGAAATTATTGTAACCAAAACCATGGAAAACGGCAATATTGATGTGGAAGATTTAAGAGCAAAAGCTATTGAACATGCCGAAAACCTGTCTTGTCTGATGGTTACTTACCCCTCTACCCATGGCGTTTTTGAAAGTGCTATTCGCGAAATCACCCAAATTATTCACGACAACGGCGGTTTGGTTTATATGGATGGTGCCAACATGAATGCTCAGGTAGGATTGACCAATCCGGCGACCATCGGAGCCGATGTTTGTCACTTAAACCTACACAAAACCTTTGCCATTCCACACGGCGGAGGCGGACCGGGTGTCGGACCGATTTGTGTAAACGAAAAATTAGTACCGTTTTTACCTACTAATCCAATTATTTCTACCGGGGGAAGTCAAGCGATTACAGCTATTTCTTCCGCCCCTTATGGTTCGGCTTTAGTTTGCTTGATTTCGTATGGCTACATCACCATGTTAGGGGCAGAAGGTTTAAAAAGTGCTACGCAACACGCTATTTTGAATGCCAATTATATGAAAACCCGCCTGGAAGCTCACTATCCTATTCTGTATTCAGGAGAAATGGGAAGGGCCGCTCACGAAATGATTTTGGATTGCAGGGCTTTTGAAGAAAAAGGAATCAAAGTAACTGACATTGCGAAACGGTTGATGGATTACGGCTTCCATGCTCCTACGGTTTCTTTTCCGGTGGCCGGAACATTGATGGTTGAACCAACCGAGTCGGAAGATTTAGCCGAATTAGACCGTTTTTGCGAAGCGATGATTTCTATCCGAAAGGAGATTGAAGCAGCCTCCAAAGATGAAGCAAACAATGTACTGCGAAATGCTCCACATACCTTAGCGATGCTGACCAACGATACATGGAATTTCCCTTACACCAGAGAACAAGCCGCTTTTCCGTTGGATTATATTGCCGAAAACAAATTCTGGCCAAGCGTTCGCCGGGTAGATGAAGCGTATGGTGACAGAAATCTGGTTTGCAGCTGTGCTCCGATTGAAGCGTATATGTAATTAAATTTGTTTCAGGTTTCAGGTTTCAAGTTGAGAAAACCTGAAACCTGAAACTAAACCACCTCATGAACGACATCCAAACCCAACAGGATCTTTATCTTCTTGTAGAAGAATTCTACCAAAAGCTCTTAGCTGATGATAAAATCAGCTTTATTTTTACGGATGTGGTCAAGATCAAATTAGAGGAACACCTTCCTATTTTAGTCACCTTTTGGTCGCAAGGAATTCTGGGGACAGGTGGCTACACCCAAAACCTCACCCAAATTCACTTGGATGTGAATGACAAAACCTATTTATCACCCGAATTATTTCAAATCTGGCTCAAGCACTTCAACAATTCGGTTGATGAAAATTTCAAGGGTTCAAATGCCGAGAAAATTAAAACCCAGGCACTCAGTATTGCTACGGTAATGCAGATAAAGATTTCTCAGAAAAAGAACAAATAATTATGAGTAGTGAAATTTTAAACCTATAAAATTAACTTATTCGCAATTCTGCATTTTTACTTAACAAATCCCCATTTATTACCGTTTATTATTGATAATTTAGTCCATTAGATTTAAAATAATTATGAATATCAAAATAACCGGATCCGGAAGTTATATTCCCACCGAAGTGGTAACCAACATTGACTTTGCCAAACATGTTTTTCTTAATGATGACGGCACACCTTTTCCGCAACCGAATGAAGTGATTGCCGAAAAGTTCAGAGACATCACCGGAATTGAAGAAAGGCGTTATGTGACCGATGATTTAAACACGTCTGACATAGCCACCATTGCTGCCAAAAAAGCGATTGAGGATGCTAAAATTGATCCGGAAACACTGGATTATATCATCTTTGCCCATAATTTCGGCAATGTAAAAAAAGGAGCTATTCAAACGGATATTTTACCTAGTCTGGCCACCCGGGTCAAATTTGATCTACGCATCAAAAACCCAAAATGTGTTGCCTATGATATGCTATTTGGTTGCCCGGGCTGGATAGAGGGCGTAATTCAGGCTCAAGCGTTCATCAAAGCCGGAATGGCTAAAAAATGTTTGGTAATCGGGGCCGAAACCCTTTCGCGGGTGGTTGACAGGCATGACCGCGATTCTATGATTTATTCCGACGGTGCCGGAGCAACTGTCATAGAAGCGACTGAGGAGGAAGGCGGTATTCTGGCACATGAAACAGCCACTTTTACCTACGACGAGGCCTACTATCTGTTTTTTGGCGATTCTTTCAACAAAACACATGACCCCGATGTCCGGTACATCAAAATGCATGGCAGAAAAATTTATGAATTCGCTTTGAGCCAGGTACCCAAAGCCATGGTTTCCTGTCTCGAAAAAAGCGGCGTAAACATCAATGCTGTAAGAAAAGTACTCATACATCAGGCCAACGAAAAAATGGACGAAGCCATCATTCAACGGTTTTATAAGCATTACAAACAAATGCCACCGGAAGGTATTATGCCGATGAGTATTCATAAACTCGGTAATTCCAGTGTAGCTACGGTTCCGACTTTATATGATTTATTGATTAAAAATCAACTGGAAAACCAATCTATCTCCAAAGGTGACATTATCCTTTTTGCCTCGGTTGGTGCCGGAATGAACATTAATGCGATTGTATACAGGATGTAGATCATTTCAACGCCATTCATTCTTTTTTAAAGAATACGGAATAACACCAAAGTTCTTTTTAAAACATTTGCTGAAGGTTGGCAAGTCGGAAAAACCGGCCAATAATGCAATTTCAGAAAGCGTATAATTTTGTTGTTTTATTAATGAACAGGCATAGGCTAATTTCTTCCTGTTCAAATATTGGAACGGACTGATTTCAAAAAGTAATTTGAATAATCTGAAAAACTGAAATTCTGACATCTGAGAGGCTTGAGCAATTTCATTAACCGATTTTATCGTTAAAAAATGATTATCAACAAACAACTTCCCTTGGTGTAATTTTGTAAAAAGGTGCTTTTTGGTTCTGATTTTATTTGCTTCTATTCTTTTGATTTGAACGGGGAAACATTTTTGATTTTCAATCAAACAAGTTGCCAGCTCAAAATAAAACTCATTGGTAAACTCAAAATTATAGTTTGGATTAGAAGCAATAACTGTTGCTATTTCCTTTAGTTTTACACCGATGGAATTATTTTCAATCCGGTATTTGTTTTCCGGGTATAGATTACTGCAAAAAAAACTTTCATCAAAACCGCCACCTTCTTCAAAAAAATCCGGATATTGAAAAATCATGGCGGCTTCGTTCATGATTTTGGGCGAAATATCAATACACAAACCGTTTACCGGCTTATTACTTTCGATGAGAACCTTTCCTCCTGTCAGGTTATTTGCCAGTAAAAATTCGCCGCTATTTACTTTAAAAACAGCCCCTTCTATACCATATCTTTCACAGCCTTCAACAACGTATTTGATTGAAAAGCTTCTGAAAAGCAAATCGGTTTCCAATTCATTAAAAGTAGAATAATTTACCAAGTTGCTTTCTTTTGGCAATGCAATTGAATGAATGTTTTTTTCAGAAATTTTGGTAAACATACTGCGTTGAATATGTCTATTGGTCTGAAAAAGATTGGATTTGTTACACCCATCAACCAAGTACCGTTATAAAAAGTTGCAGAAAATTACTTATTTCTGGTCAGCAATACATCTTTGTTGTCTGATTGCGGATTGTAGCGGTCGCAGAAATATAAATCATCTAATTTATCACCATTCAAATCGGCAGATATTACCCCTAATGCATCTATCTGAATTTTTCCTCCCAACAACTTATCGTGACCCACTGTAAAATTTCCTTTTCCATCATTGAGATAAACTTTTACTTTTCCTCCAAAAACATTGGCTACTACTATATCCAAATCTTTATCTCCATCAATATCTACAAATACAGCATCTATACTATGGTCTTGATCTTCGGGCAGTCGTTTGGAAGTTTCGTCAGTGAATTTCCCTTTCCCGTTATTGATGAATAATCTGTTTTGCGGGTTTTTATCTCCCTTGAAATTAACATTTGCAAAAAACAAGTCAAAATCACCATCATTATCAACATCTGCAAAAGCAATTTTCCGGCTTTCCATGTTTATATCAGAAAAAAGATTGGCACCGGTTATATCCATAAAAAATCCTTTACCATTATTGAGGTATAAAACATTACCATCTTCGTTGGCTTCTATTAAATCCAGATCACCATCTTTGTCAATATCTACAAAAGCTAAATCCTGGGTAACTTTATTCATTACAGGTAACCTGCTATCGTCTAATTTAAAATTGCCTTTGCCAAGATTGATAAAAATTTGATTTTGTCCGTTATTTCCAAAAATTACATCCGGTTTTCCGTCCCGATTAACATCTTCACTAATCACAGCATTTGCTTCCGAATTTGGAAATTGATAGGGAGCCGGTCGAAAATAACCTTTCCCGTCATTCAGATAAAACTCATGTACTTTATCATCTTCTGAACAAAAAATCAGGTCAATAAAACCATCTCCATCAAAGTCTTTGGCAACAACATCTTCACTGTCATGAATCACCTGTGGCAATCTTTTTTCAGATTCATCTGTAAAATTCCCTTTCCCATCATTAATTAAAATCGTATTAGCCTGAAACTCATTTGCCAAAACAATATCCAGATCACCATCACGATCCAAGTCAACGGCTATTACATCCATACTGGCTCTTTTTGCTCCGGGTTCGGGCAGTTGCTCATTGGTAACTGTAAAATATTTCGGCACGCTTTGATTT
This sequence comes from Bacteroidota bacterium, assembly GCA_023434025.1. Taxonomy (GTDB): domain Bacteria; phylum Bacteroidota; class Bacteroidia; order Flavobacteriales; family Flavobacteriaceae; genus Flavobacterium. The sequence goes on along the minus strand of JAEYTL010000027.1, from coordinate 65,247 downwards.
GATTTTTTGGCTAAAATTTCCACTATCCATTGATCTACATAATCAAAAATTTTACTGTTAAACCGGGTAGCTGCATATTGTTGGTATACTTGTGGTTTATCCCAAAGTTCAATAAACTCCTGCATCGTTCCAATTTCTTCAAAAGAATGGCTTGATTTGGGAGCCTGCCAAAAAGTACCGTGACCGGGTCTTTGGCTATTGACATGATCTATTAACGCAATATTATCCAACGGATTATTTGCATTCAAATCACATTCTCCATAAATCGCTAAAGTGTAATTATTATAATCTGATAATGCTTTGGCTACATTGTGTTGGTTTAATTCTTTAAAAGTTGTAATATGTCTGCCAAATCGGGATTGACCATTTTCCATGTAGCCTAATAAATTAGTCATAGCGGCCAACCCCATAGGCTCTTTTATAATTTCCTCCACCGTTTTATCCGAATAAAAAAACTGATAATAGTAAGGCTTAAATTTTTCTAAAGCTGCCCGCAACTCCCCAATATCAGCACCTCTGTAAGCCGGTTGAATTAAAAAAGCATCCACTAAATACTCAGACCATGGCTTAAAACCGGTTCCATATACTATGATTCCTTTAGGTTGATATTTTGCCGCTAATAACGGAGCTACAGTACCCCCCATAGAATGGCCAAACAAAACAATTTTTTCTTTATTGATATTGGGCAAGGTCAATAAGTTTTTATAACCCGCTTCAAACATTGCTAACTCTTCATTAAACCCCATGGTCAGGCAGGGCGGACAATTTTCATTATCTCCCAAATCGCCTTTTTCCATTACATACACGGCATAACCCAGTTCCACCATTTTGTCTATAGCCTGCTTGGTTTTATCCAAAGGTTGCATATTGTCTAACGAATAACAAGGCAGTCCTTGCAAAAAGTAGATATAAGCTTTGGGAGGCTCTGCTTTTGGGGATTTTAAAATCGTTCTTACCCAACCCGATTTATACTGAAATTCTCCGTAAACAATATTCATCGTATTGGATTGCTCTATAGGTCTGGGAACTACTTTTGCTTTTAATGTCACGGGAGACAGGTTTCTTTTTACAAAAAAAACAACCTCTTGATTGGCCCTGAGCTTTTTGGCAAAATTAACTAAATCGGCAGCACTTGAAATAGGGGTTTCATTGACTTGGGTAACAATATCGTTTGGCAATATCCCTGCGTTCTGTGCTGTGGTATTTGGAGCAACCTGCATTACTAATGCTCCTGATTCATAACCGTATTTTGTGTTTAGAGAATCCGGAATCTGGTTGTACAAACTCAGACCTAAACCTCCTTTGCGTTTCAGGTTTTGGCAATTTAGACTATTGGCAGCCAATATGGCCATACTTAAAAAAACTACTGTTTTAACGCTCTTCATCTTTTTCAAAATTTAACTTTTTACTCTTTGTTGTTCGTCCTGAGAAGCTCCGGACTGCCGCACTTTTAAATTTTCGCCTTTGCTGAATCGGTAAGAAAAAGTCAATGTTGCCACGCGGGAATCAAATAAACTATACCACGAAGCATTTGCATTAGCGATATTTCTGATTTGTCCTTCGATCTGATTGGTATAAAACACATCGGAAACATTCAGCTTTAAAGAACCTTTATCATTCAGGATCTTTCTTGATATTCCTGCCCTTACAGAGCCAACCGGTGAAATATAAAACTGTCCGGATAGCAATGCACTCTGGTATTGCCCGGAAAGTTCAGCATTCCATTTGTTAGTAATAATAAACTGATTTGTTGGGGTAACAACCCAGTACCATTTAGAATCATCTAACCGTTCGGTATAAACATCACTCTTAAATTCATTGTTCAACAGTGAAGTATATAAATTTAAAGTCCACCATTTTTTTATTTTAAAAACACCGTTTATTGAAATGCCATATGAGATTTGTGTATCAAAATTTCCCGGACGGCTGTAATAAATAGTCCCCCGCTGTTCATTAGTTTCAGAAATAACATCTTTGGTGTAACTGTACATTAAGGTCGTTGTCAAGTAATTTTTAAAAGTATGCGAGACGTCTGCATTATACGAAAATGTTGGCTGCAGAAACGGATTTCCGCCATAAAAAGTGAATCGGTCTATCGGATAAGTAAACGGATTTAAATCCTTATAATTAGGCCTGTTAACTCTTCTGCCCAATGAGATTCCGAGAACATGCTTCTGAATAGTATCTAACCTGTATTGAGCAAAAACAGTTGGAAAAAGATTGGTATATTTTATCCGAAATGTAGAATCTGCCACAATAGGGTTTCCGGCCTGATAACCTTTGACGTTTGTATTTTCTAAACGCAAACCCAGTTGTATTGAAATTCTTTTAAAATCTTTAGCATAATTTACATAAGCTGCATTGATATTTTCATTGTACGAGAAATCATTTGAAAAATCATAATTTGGTGTACTAACATTGTTCTCAACATCTGAGAAGTCTGCAATATTTCTGGTTTTCACAAAACTGGTTTTAGCACCAATATCTACTTTCCCATTTTGTAACAGAATACCTGTATAATCTACATTTGCGGTTTTTATTTGGATATCTGACGGCAATTTCGAGACTAACAAACTGGTGTCTAACAATTGATTACCGGCATCAAAAGTTTTGTTAATCAAGGTTTGAGCAATATCAGAATCATAAGTTATATGATCTAAATTCACTGTGATTTCCTGTCCTGACTGATTGAGTTTGTGTGTCATATTCAGGTTGAAATTACTGTTTTTAAAATCAACGGTCATCGGGTTTTCAGAAACAATGGTATTCAACAACTGTCTGTCTCCATCTAAAACAGTCGCTGAGTTGCGTGTTATTCTGTCTGACGGATTAGAAAAGCCACTCCAAACAATCCCAAAAGTTGTTTTAGAAGTAGCATAAAAATCGGTTCCTACCCTAAGCGAGTTTGTCCTTGAACTCGGTGTGATGTAAGAGTTCTGAGTAAAAACAGAGCTCAACTCATCCGCTGGTGTAAAATAATTTCTTGTGATGGTCAGATCTTGAAAACTTTTATTTTTTCCCAGATTAAAATTGGAAAAGAAATTCCATCTGTCCACCCGATAATTCAGGTTAAAACTATTGTTTGTTCTGGCAAACCTCCCTTGTCCGTAAGACAAGTTCACCCCTCCGTTGACCCCCTTGGCACTGTTTTTTCTCAGAATAATATTGATAATTCCGGCATTTCCAGCGGCATCATACATAGCCGGCGGGTTATGCATGATCTCAATTTTTTCAATATCCGCTGCCGGAATGGCTTTTAAATAATTAGCTAAATCATCCGCAGACAAATTAGAAGGTTTATTGTTAATTAAAACAATAACCCCGTTTTTTCCTCGAATGGATATGGCATTATTAAATCCGACATTTACCGATGGTGATTTTTCCAATACTTCAAAAGCAGACAAACCTGCATTGGTAATCAACGCATTAGGATCAACTATGATTCTGTCTGCTTTTTGTGTTACAAAGTTTTTTTGAGATGTAACCACCACTTCGTTTAGCGTGCTGACATCTTCCTCTAAAATAATTTTAGGAACTTTAAAAGTCGGCCCATTAACTGAATAAACCTCTGTCTGCGTTTTTTTATAACCCAAAAACTGAACTTCTAACAAAAAGGTATTCGCCGTCATGCGATTAAATTCAAAATTACCTTCCGGGTCAGTAAATGTGGCTTTTATAGTTTGCCTTGTATTGGGTTCCAGTAAAAAAACTGTTGCTCCATATAATTTCTCTTCAAGAGAATTTACCACTTCGCCTTTTATATCTGTAAAATTTTGACTGAGTATCGTTTTTGATCCAAATAGAAACAAGAGGACTGCAACTGTTTTTTTCATATTCATTTTTAATTTAAAACCGTAAACAACCATTGTCCGAAAGCAATTCCTGCTCTAAGAATTGTGATAACACTACCTATAAAAATAATCGTAATTGCTAATTTGAAAAACCTTGCGTTGCAAAATGAATGTTCCATAACTTAATATTTTTATCAAAATTAATCATGTAACAATGTTTCATATTGTCAAATCCTGCTTAATTTATTATTTAGCGTTCAAAAAAGTTACTAATTCAGTAAAAAATAAATCATGTTGATCCAACCATGGATAATGACCACAATTTTCGATTAAAACGAGATTAGAATCCGGGAATGCTTTGTGTATATTTTGAGCGGTTTCTACCGAAATAACATCATTTTCCCCTTGAAATATGAGCACTGGTCTTTTGAAGGTTTTAAAATTTAAACTCATATCGAATTCATTTTTAATCAAATCATTAAAAACAAGTTCGTTTATCAGAAAATTGACTTGGGTCATTCTTTTGGCCAACAAAGGAATAAACTTTTTTTGCACAACATAAGCACTGGCTAAGTAGTGCGCTCTTTTTAAAATTATATCTTGATTTTGAGGGGCTTTATCTAATTTTTGATTGTAAAAATTCAAACTGTCTTGCTCTGTTTCTGATAAATTTCTTCTTAAACGCTGATTAATCGTTTCCAAAAACGCTAAATTCAATCCGCCGGAAGAAGAAAAAACTATTTTATCAATACTTTTAGAATAATAATGAGCATATTGAGCCGCTAAAATCCCCCCGAAAGACTGACCAAAAACAGTCCACTTTTTTATTTTAAGGTATTTTCTCAGGTATTCTATATCTTCAACCATTAGTTTCATCGTGACAGTTGCAGAATCAACTTTTGAAATCAATGATTTTCCTGTTCCCCGTTGATCATAAATAATGGTTTGAAAACCTTTGTCAGCAATTTCCTGAGCAATAGCATCAAAACCTTCGCAATTCATTCCCGGACCACCATTGATAATTAAGACTGGTTCACCTTTTCCGAATGTTTTATAATGAATTATTCCGTCTTTTATACTGATAATTTTTGATTCCTGGCTAAAAAGCATAATAGTGGAACATAAAAAAACACCTATCAGATTTCTGATATTTTTTAAAGAAAAGACATTGAGCATCATTTGATTATGATGTAAATTACGTTAACTACCATCTAAGTTTTAATTTTTAGATTTTATTACAAACTAAGTTTATAAATTTACGCCAAACTAATAAAAATTTGATGTACGAAAAAACATTTCCCAATAAACGATTCAAAATTACCCTTGAATTTTTGGAAAAACACCTTTCTAAATCAGAAACCGTTCTGGATTTAGGGGTTGAAAATCCGTTTTCAGACATCATGACCGAGAATGGCTTTCAAGTGAAGAACACTTCCGGCGAAGATCTGGATTTTGATCAGTCCGGTTTAAAAGAGGAAGACTATACTGTGGTAACCGCTTTTGAAATATTTGAACACTTGCTCAATCCGTTTACGGTATTGCAAAACGTAAAATCGGACAAGATTTTTATTTCCATTCCGTTGCGTTTATGGTTTTCGCCGGCCTATAAAAGCAAAACCGATGTGTGGGACCGTCATTACCACGAATTCGAAGACTGGCAACTGGACTGGCTATTGGAAAAAACAGGATTTAAAATCGTGGATAGGGTGAAATTTACACATCCGGTTAAAAAAATTGGTTTTCGTCCCCTGTTGCGGTATTTTACCAACCGTTATTATTTGGTTTATGCCGTGAGAGAGTAATTTAGTAAACAGTAGAATGAAATATTATATTGTCATACCGTCTTACAACGAAGAAAAGTTTATTTCACTAACGCTTCAATCGCTGGTGAAGCAAACAGTCTTGCCTTCTAAAGTGGTGGTGGTCAATGATGGTTCAACCGATAAAACCCAGGAAATTGTAAAATCTTTTGCCGAAAAACATTCCTTTATTACTTTAGTCAACAAGACTTCTGAGGCAGTACACCTTCCGGGAAGCAAAGTAATTCAGGCCTTCAACAAAGGATTAGAAACATTGGATAACCAGTATGACTTCATTGTAAAAGCCGATGCCGATTTGATTTTTCCGTCCAATTATTTTGAATCGATTATCCGTCATTTTGAATCCAACAAACGGGTTGGTATGGCAGGTGGCTTTGCCTACATTGAAAAAAACGGACAATGGATTTTAGAAAACCTGACAGATAAAGACCATATAAGAGGTGCTTTCAAAGCCTATCGGCAAGAGGCTTTCCAACAAATTGGCGGATTAAAACCGGCTATGGGCTGGGATACCGTTGATGAATTGCTTTGTAAGTTCTATCACTGGAGCGTGGTGACCGACGAATCTTTACATGTCAGACACCTCAAACCTACAGGAGCCAGTTACAACCGGGCCGCACGATTTAAACAAGGTGAAGCATTTTATTCCTTAGGCTACGGATTTTGGATAACCGTTATCGCCTCCTTAAAATTAGCCGTATTAAAGAAAAAACCATTTTTGTTTTTGGATTATCTGCAAGGATTTTGGCAAGCAAAATCAGCTAAAAAACCACTTTTAGTAACTTCCGAACAAGCTGAATTCATTCGAATGTATCGTTGGAAAAAGATGAAGAAAAAACTGTTCTCCTCAAAAAACCACGCATAAAAAACCAATTAAAAACCGAATCTTTTTCCTATTTTTGCTACATGTTAAAAATGCTTACCCACATAGGAAAATATTTCCTGATGCTCAAAGAAGTTTTCAACAAACCCCTGAAATGGAGTGCGATGAAAAACTTGATCTTTAAAGAAATCGATGACCTGATTATCGGTTCTTTGGGAATTGTAGCGTTTATTTCCTTTTTTGTGGGAGGTGTGGTTTCTATTCAAACGGCTTTAAATTTAACAAATCCGTTGATTCCAAAATACCTGATTGGTTTTGCTACAAGACAATCTGTTATTTTGGAATTTGCCCCCACTTTTATCTCCATTATCATGGCCGGAAAAATGGGTTCGTTTATCACTTCAAGTATTGGTACGATGCGGGTTACCGAACAAATCGACGCCCTGGAAGTCATGGGTGTAAACTCTTTAAATTATTTGGTTTTTCCTAAAATAATTGCCCTTCTGCTCTATCCTTTTGTTATTGGTATCAGCATGTTTCTGGGTATTTTAGGAGGTTGGATGGCCGGGGTTTACGGCGGATTTACCTCCAGTGATGAGTTCATTATGGGGCTACAAACTGAGTTTATTCCTTTTCACATTACCTATGCGTTTATCAAAACAATGATTTTTGCTATTATTTTAGCAACTATTCCCTCTTATCACGGCTACTATATGAAAGGCGGGGCTTTAGAAGTTGGAAAAGCAAGTACCGTATCCTTTGTGTGGTCTTCAGTAGCAATTATATTGGCCAACTATATTTTAACCCAATTATTGCTGAGCAAATGATCGAAATTAAAAACATAGAAAAGTCATTTGGCGAAACCATGGTCTTAAAAGGGGTTTCGACTGTTTTTGAAACAGGGAAAACGAATTTAATCATAGGGCAAAGCGGTTCGGGAAAAACGGTTTTACTGAAAACATTGTTGGGTATTCACTCACCGGATTCTGGAACAATTTCGTTTGACGGCAGGATTTATTCTGAATTATCCGCCGATGAAAAAAGAGCGTTACGAACGGAAATCGGCATGGTTTTTCAGGGCAGTGCCTTGTTTGACAGTATGACGGTTGAAGAAAATGTTGGATTTCCGTTGAAAATGTTTACCAGCCAGACCCAAAAAGAAATTCAGGAGCGTGTTGATTTTGTTCTGAACAGGGTAAACTTAATTAATGCTCATGCTAAAAAGCCTTCAGAAATTTCAGGAGGAATGCAAAAAAGGGTGGCTATTGCCAGAGCAATTGTGAATAACCCCAAATACCTGTTTTGTGATGAGCCTAACTCCGGATTAGACCCCAAAACGGCCATTGTAATTGACAATTTAATTAAGGAGATTACTGAAGAGTACAATATTACTACGGTGGTAAACACGCATGATATGAACTCTGTAATGGAAATCGGTGAAAAAATCATCTTCCTTAAAGAAGGTATTTTAGCCTGGGAAGGCACTAAAAAAGACATCTTTAAAACAAACAATGAGGCCATTGTTGATTTTGTTTATTCTTCTAATTTATTCAAAAAAATCAGAAAAGCTCAAAATAAAGAAGAATAAACGAACTAATCCGCTATCAGATAAACCCAACCCGTTTCTGCAGCTCCGTCATCAAATTCAACATAATAATAATACGTTGCACTGGGCAGTAGATTCCCTCTTTTATCCTGTCCTTTCCACTGGTTAACATAGTTTTCCTGATCAAAAACCACCATGCCGTAACGGTTGTAAATCTTTACTTTGAGGTGTTCACCCAAATCTGTTAAATCAAATGTATCGTTCAGCCCGTCTCCGTTTGGCGTAACGCCTTTCGGAATTGTGCAGATTGTCTTTTTGACATCGATAAATTGTTCGGCAGAACAACCAAACTCATTGGTTACCGTTAGGGTATAGATTCCTTTTACAAGGCCAGTTATATCAATCGGGTTTTGTGTGTTCGTATAGCCGTTTGGCCCTGACCAGGAAAAAATCAGGTTAGTACTTTCAAGTATTTGATTCTGATAATTAGCCGCAACCATCATTCTGTCATTGACACAAAGGTTTTCTAAATCAAATTCAGGCACTGTTCCAACCATTACCTCAACCGATGAAGGAGATGAAAAACAGCCGTTTGTTTGTATTAAAACAGTATATATTCCATTATTCAGAGAAGATGCGGAATCAATAAAAGGGTTTTGTTCTGAAGATGTAAATTCATTTGGCCCAACCCATTGGTAAACCGCATTTTGAATTGTTGTTGCCAAAAGCTGTATTGAACCGCTTTCGCAAACCATTGAACCAACTGTCGCTACAGGACTTTCGGGAATCTCAAGAATGGTCAGATTTACAAATGATTCGTCAAAAGAATCACAATTCCCTTCTACCCTGTAGTGAAAACTATATTCTCCGGAATTCAAATTTGTGGTATCCCAGTAATGCCCGTTAAGTGTACCGCTCGCTGTAATTTCTGTCCAGACACCGTTGGTTGAAAAAACGCCGGTCAGCAAACTGAATAAATCCAATACACCTTGGTTGCCACAATAAGTTTCAGCAGAATCATCTCCCGCCTGTGGTATTAAGTCGGTGGATGCAATTTCAAACGCTAATTCAAAATTGATACAGCTGCTTGCATTATCGGGATTAGTAATCCTAACATGGTACACTCCATTGTGGTTTTCTGGCGAAAAATTCTGAATCTCCAATGAGCTTGAGGTGCTGATAATTGTAGCAGTATCATTGTTGAGCCACCATTCGTAAGTCAAAAACGAAAAACCTGGCAATACCAAAGTTACGGTTTCTCCGGTACAAATGCTTGAAGGTGTAATTTCAAAAACAACTGAATCGGAAATCTCAAATTCGCTGTTTCTCAGATTACCGCAACTATCTTCAACCTGAAAAGTATAAATCCCGGTTTCTAACGAAAGAAAGATATTTGAATTTGTATTGTCTATTACAAAAGACTCTCCATTTTTTTCAGTAATTTTATACAACAAAGGGGGGATTCCTGTGGCCTCTACAATCACATCCCTCAAACTATTTCCGCAGGAAAAACTGTAAACGTTATTGATTCTCGGTTGGCCCGTGAACTCAAAATCATAAAGAAACTCATTGCAATACTGAGCAGTACTTCCGTTACTGACTACCTGATAGCGTTTCATTATTCTGAACTGTCCCAGGTAAGACAAATTATAATTAACGGTATTGTTCATCAAATTTACAGCATTAAGGACCGTAAGTTGTGCTCCATCCACATAGATAGCTCCCGTTAAAGGATGCCCCCAGTTCCCGGATTCCGGATAGAATTTCTGCAGCCAAAAGGAAGGAGCGGCATAGTTATTACTGGTATGATACAGTCCTAAATCAAACGAACCGCAATTTTCAAAAATTTCCACTTCTGTCGAATAGGCATATCCCTGAATTGTTACATTACTGGTAGCTTGGGCGTTACAGACATCTATCGACTCAAAGACATAATTTCCGGCTGGTAATCCTGTAAGAATCAAATCTCCGTTACCGTTAATATTGGAACTCACATTATATGGTATAGGAAACGGAAAATTTTCCGGTGCAGAAACTACTATAACCGACTGGAAATTGTTTACGCCATTTAAGTTTAATGACCCATATCCTATTTCACAACCTTCTATCACAAAAATTATGGGTGGTTCTGCCTGAGGATTGCCTACATTCATAATGATTTCAAATTCGTTTTCGCAATCATCAAATGCAGAAACGGTGTAAGTTCCCGGAGACAAATAGCCTGTTACCGGAAAACCATCAGAGCCAATAGGTAATACATACGGAATGCTGTTGGCGGTATAATTATCCGGTGCATTGATTATAACAGCACTAACGGCTTTGTCTATAAAATAGGAAATTCCATCGCAAGCAGAATCAATTTCAACAGCAGTTGGTGTTTCCGGTTCGGGGATTTCCACCTCAATAGTCAGTTGAAAATCATCACCACATACATCAACACCGGTCACGAGGTAATTACCGGGAACTAAAAAACCGGTCACAGGAAACCCATTGTCACCCATTGGTAAATGATACGGGATAGGATTGGCTGCATAATCATCGGGAGCACTGATTATTGTTGCACTTTGAGCATTATTGATATAATATGACACTTCTTCGCAATTTTTCTCATCTTCAGAAGCGGAAGCGGAAGGGTTAGAATGTGTAAAGGAACCTTGATTCGCTAAGGTATTCCCACAGGCATCCGTTATCAGGTAAGAATACGTATAGGTTTCGCCTTCAAAAATCTGATAACCCTGCACAACCGTTAAGTCGTTTACAAACCCTGAAGCGATCGTTTGATTAAACAAAATTGGAGCTGCATTCGGCGGGTTAATGGTAAACTGTACGGTTAGCGGATAAACAATTGTTCCGTTACCCGGCTGAACTGACTGTGTGATGGTACTGGAGTTACAGTCTATTCTACTGACTTCAGCACTTACTTCTACGGTTAAACCAGCCTCAGACGAAAACAAGTTAAATGTCTGTACATAAGCATCACCACATACATCAAAAACCCTTATCACATATGTCCCTGCGGTTAATCCGGTAAAGATATTACTCGTTTGCGGCAGAACAGTTACGGGACCGGAAATTATTTCAAATGATGTGGCAGTACCGGAAATTATATTTGCCTGAATAACTCCGTCAGCTCCGCACAATTCATTTTGTCCGACCAATTGGTAAGTTAATTCAACTCGCAAATCCTGAACAACAACTGTTTGCTCCTTCGTATTGCTTAAAGCACCCAAAGTCTGTGTTGCTATCACCAGGTAGGTGCCGAACGACAAGCCATTCAATGACGTATTATTTAGTACTGCTATGGGTGTTGTGGTATTGGGTAATTTATAAACCGAGTAAGTAATCACAGCTCCCTCAGTAACCCCGGCAACCGTAAAAGTCAATGTTCCGTTGGCCGTGCATGTTTCACTTGTTGCCGTTACCTGAAGCGTAAAATCATTTAGCTGAGCAAATGAGAAATTAAAAAACAAGAGATGAATAAAAAATAAATATAAAAAATTTTGCCTGTTTGATAATAATTTACCCATTATTTAAATAACTTGATTGACGAAATGAAATTGAAAAGTACTAAAAAAAGAGGTTAAATGTTAAAAAAATTATGATTTTAACACGGTTACTTCTTTTTAAACAGTTTTCCTATCATTTTTCTAACATCGTCCAGTCGTTCTAAGTTTTCAGTAAAAGTATCCAAGGCTCCCGGGTTTTTTAAATCAATTTTAGAACTGCCTTCTATCCCTAATTGTAAAGGGTAAATTAATACCACATTGTTTTTATCAAAATATTTATTCATATAAGACGGGATATTCTGCATGGTTGAATTATAGGACAAATTTGGCTTTCTGCTCATCACGACAACCAGTGCATCATCTTTAATGATACTCCTTGATAAAATCAAAAAGTCTTCCCAATCGGAAAACACATTAAAGCCTGCGTCCACCGGGTGCTTGGCATGAATATCTTTAATCAGGTTTATGGTTGTTTCACTGCCGTAAAAAATAATCTTTGAGCCGGTATTTTTGCCTAAGTTCCATATTTTCAGCAACCAAAAAGGAAACCCGATTTCGCGTTCAGCCCGCTCCGGAATAACAACTACATATCGTTTGATGGTGGATATAGGCTGAACGGATTTATAGATAAAAGTAGTTGCATTACATTTGTTTAAAACACCATCGGTCAGTGGTCCATACATACTTTCACCGGAACCCAGACTTTCCGTTTGCCCCAGTATGATGTCCGAAATTTTTTGTTCCCTGACCACACTGGTGATTCCGTTTAAAATGTTCAGATCATAACGCATTAGCATATTGAGCCTGTTATCTGTAGCAGAAGCCACGACTGCTGCTTTATCAACAATTTTTTTAGCTTTAGATTCTTTTGATAATGAAGAAGAATTGTTATTAATCACATTCAGGGCAAACAATCCTGTTTTATTTTTCTTTGATTTCATCGTCACAGCTAATTGAATCAGCTCTTCAACCGTATCTATATTCTTCATCGGAATCAGGATACGTTCATCGCCATCAGTCGGTTTCCCCTCTTCCTGCTCATCGGAATCATCTTCCATCAATGCAATATTATAGGCTCCTTTTTGTGCCACAAAAGAGGCAATGGTACAAGTAATCAAAATCATTAGAATCGTTCCGTTCAATACACTTTCGTTCAATAGCCGATCGGGTATTTTTATATCGGCTAACCTTCCTTCCACAAAGATCATTTCAGTTTTATCCGTTAACTTATAAGTTCCATCTGCCGGAGCTCCTGCCAATAACGCTTCACTTCCTACTTTTGGGAATTCACCTTTTTTAAGTCCTGAAAAAACTAATTCCGAAAGGTTTTCTGTGGTTAGTTTATTATGTTTCAGATGAATTTCATTGTACTCTGTTACACTTTTATAATCTACAATGATATTGAACCCGACCAAAACGGCTGCCAGGGTTGCCGCCGCCTGTGCGTTGCTCAACCCGAAAATCAACCTTCGCTCATCGGCAGAAAACCCATAAATTTTTTGGGTAATATAGGCCGGAAGATATTTTCCGACGATTGCACAAGCTGTCATGATTCCGGCAACTTCAAGGGTATTCCAGTCTTTAATAAAAGCTTTGTAATCAATCAACATCCCAACCCCAATAAGAAAGAACGGAATAAAAAGAGCATTTCCGACAAACTCAATCCGGTTCATTAAAGGTGAAGTATGCGGGATTAACCTGTTCAGTGCCAGTCCGGCCAGGAAAGCTCCGATAATAGCCTCAATTCCGGCCAATTCCGCCAAAGTACAGCCTAAAAACACCATTGCCAACACAAAAATATATTGAGAGATATTATCATCAAAGCGTTTAAAAAACCAGCGTCCGATAATTGGAAAGACCAGCATGACTACCAACCCGAAAACCACAACTGAAACGCCTAACCGGATCCAGAACTCCCGGTTAATTTCGCCGGTTTGCATTCCGGCTATCACAGCCAAAACCAAAAGAGCCAGTGTATCGGTAATCATCGTCCCGCCCACAGTAATATTGACCGCCCGGTTTTTTGCAACTCCCAGTTTGCTGACAATAGGATAGGCTATTAAAGTGTGCGAGGCAAACATACTGGCTAAGAGAATGGAAGTCGGCATGGAAAAGTCCATCAAATAATAGCCTGCCAACGTACCTATGATCATCGGGATTAAAAAGGTCAATAATCCGAACACAAGGCTTTTGGAACTGTTTTTTTTAAACTCAGCCAGATCAATCTCTAAACCGGCCAGAAACATGATATACTGTAGACCAACTGTTCCGAAAAGAATAATACTCATATCGCGGGCAATCAGATTAAAACCGTTCGGTCCAATAATTGCTCCGGCAATAATTAACCCGATCAGGTGCGGAATTCTTAATTTGTTTAACAGAATCGGGGCAAAAAGTATGATAAACAATATTAATGAAAACAATAATACTGGATTTTTGAGCGGTAAGGTAAAATCTATTCCTACTAAAAAAAACATAAGCTCTAATTTAATTTTTGAACAACTAATTTTTCATTTTGAAGCTTAAGTCTTAACCACTTCTGAATTTTTTCTTCATTGGCAGAAATTGCCTGACCACTTACTGCTTTATCCCACTTTAGATAAATAATAGGAATGGTGTCGTATGCTTTAAAATTTGTCTTTATCAGCCTTGAAAAAGCAATTTCATCAACATTTGCATAATTTATTTTGATTTCATTTGCAATCTGGTCAAAAGGAATCTTTGTTTTTTCAGACAAATAAAGCTGCTTTTGCAACAGCAATAATTCTTTTTCCTGTCGAACAATTATTTCTTCTTTTTTATTCAGATTCTGTTGAGAAGTATAATAAGTAGATTCGAGTTTTTCCAACATTGTTTGGGTTTCTAAATTCTCTACACTTTGGGCAATTTCAAAAGAAACTCCTTCATACCCCTGCTTTTCTAATTTTGAAGCCCATTGATCTACTAACGAAATTGTAACCGATTTTCCTACCGTTGCAAAAGAAACCGTTTTATCACTAAAATTAATATGCTGGTTTAAAAGAATTACATCATTTTTTTCTTTAAACTCATTCAGAATTAAATTCACTTTTCGCTCAAAATCAGATTTTTTATACAATCCGTAAAACATATAAACACTGGGAGCTAAAATCAGAAACGCAATAAAATATAACAATTGAGAAATTCGTTTCCGTTTAGAAGAGTTCAGGTATTCTTTCATCGGAAACTGTAACGATTTTACAATAATAAAAGTTGCCAATGCTATAAAAATGGTATTAATTGTAAATAAGAATAAAGCCCCTAAAAAAAATGGCCATTTACCGGTAGCCAAACCATATCCTGCTGTGCAAAGTGGCGGCATCAATGCCGTGGCAATCGCCACACCAGCAATGGTATTGATTTGTTTGTTTCTTCTGCTCAAAGCCACGATCAGGGCAAATCCGCCGGCAAATGCAATGATAACATCCCTTACATCCGGATAGGTCCGGGCAATAAGTTCGGGGGTTTCATCCTGAAAAATCGGAATACTGAAAAACAAAAAAGAAGTAAACAAAGCCAACACCACCATGATTCCGAAATTCATAATGGCTTTTCGTATTAAATCAACATCGTTAATTCCTAATGACAAACCGATGCCCACAATGGGGCCCATCAGAGGAGAAATCAACATAGCCCCAATCACCACAGCTGGTGAACTCGTGTTAAGTCCGGCAGAGGCAATCAGAATAGAAAAAATCAACACCCAGGCTCCCTGACCTTTAATAGAAATTCCGGCTTTCACTTCTTCAATTGTAGCTTCATGATTGGTATCTTCACGAATATCTAAAGTTGATCGGAGTAAAAGCTTAAAATTCTGCCATAAATTTTTAACCGGAGTGTTGGGTTGGTTGTTTTCCATATGATTAATTCTCTTTTATTGAACCGACAATTCGCTTAATATCCTGTTCTTTTCCTTTCGGATAAACCAACAACACATTACCTTGATCAACAATAATATAATCAGTCAAACCATCGATAACCACTATTTTTTTCCCTTCTGTCCGGATTATATTGCCTGAGGCATTTTCTAAGACAACCTCAGCATTAACAACAGCATTATTTTGTTCGTCTTTTTCTAATTTTTCATGTAAAGATCCCCATGTTCCCAAATCATTCCAATCAAAAGTTGCCGGTAAAACATACACATTTTTTGCTTTTTCTAAAATAGCATAATCAATTGAAATATTTTCAGCACTTGCATAATTTTGATGAATAAACGCTCTCTCTTCCGGAGTATTATAAAACTCAAACCCTTTCAGGAACAATTGATTCATTTGCGGTTGAAACGTTGAAAAAGCTTCGGTTATCGACTGGACTGACCAGATAAAAATCCCACCATTCCAAAGAAAATTACCGCTTTCCAAAAACAGTTTTGCCGTTTCATAATCCGGCTTTTCCCGAAATTGATTCACTTTTTTTACAGGATTTGACTCTGATTTATCGAATTCGATGTACCCGAATCCGGTATTGGGAAACGTAGGCTGAATGCCCAAAGTCATTAAAGCATTTTCTTCCTGGCAATAATCGAAACATTGTTGTAAGTCAGCAACAAAAGCTGTTTCATCTTCAATCCAGTGATCGCTGGGAGCAACTACCATCAGGGCATCGGGATTGGATTTTTGTATTTTTAAAGAGGCATACAGGATGCACGGTGCCGTATTCCGCATGGCAGGCTCCAACAAAACCTGTTCCGGTTTTACCGCCGGCAATTGTTGTAAAACCAGATCATTATACCGTTCATTGGTTAAAATCAGAATATTTTCTGTTGGAATTAACTTTGACAAACGACTGAATGTCTTTTGAATCAGGGTTTCCCCCGACCCTAACATATCGTGGAACTGTTTGGGAAAATCGGTTGTACTGACCGGCCAGAACCGGGAACCGACACCACCGGCCATTAATATTGCGTAGTAATTTTTGTTCATTTGATGAGTTACTGAAACCCTGAGCAGCTGAGGTGCTTACTTGGTTTTTAATTATTACAAATATACTAAAGTTGATGAGTTACTGCAGTGCCGAATAAAGGAGTTTTTTTGTTGTTGAAAAATTATGCTCAGAAATAAAAACTGCTGCAAAAAGCAATAAGAAATAAAATTTGCTTTTTAAACAGGTCTGAAATCATAAACCATTACTCTTCTATCGTTAATCAACCGGGAATAATTTCTACCTCAGCATTCGCGTTAAACAAATAAAGCTTTCCGGTTTTTACTTCCAGACATTCATATCTTTTAACCCGAAGTCCTCTTTTCTGAAAAACACTTCCGTTTTTAATTCTGAAATAGCTTCCGGAAGGCACTTCATGCATAAAATAAATATCCGGCTTTCGTTCGTCAAATTGTTTTAAAGCAAAAGCCAAGCGTGCATCAGTATCGCTGCTGGCGGTTGGATTTCTGAAATGATTAGCCACAAGGGGCAAGACTGAATTCGGAAAAATCTCCGGCCGTATAAACGGTATCATCAACCGCTGAAAGGTAATTTTCCATTCAACACCATGCGGCTTGATATTTCTCCCGTATTTTTCAAAAGCAGCCAAATGAGCTATTTCATGCACCAGCGTTATCAGAAATCGGTATTTATTCAAATTGGCATTTACCGTGATTTGATGTTTCCCTGACGGGTGTCTTCTGTAATCTCCATGACGGGTAACACGTTCATTCACTATTTTTAAATGAACGGCATTGGCTTTGATTAATTCAAAAACCGGTTCCACTGCGTGTTCAGGCAGGTATTTTAAGAGAACTTCGCTCATTTAATCGCTTTTAATCAATTTCTTTGTTTTGGTTCAGCCTCCCAAAGTGTTCTTGTATTTTTGTTTTCAAATAACTGAATGGCCTTTCACTTGTCACAGATTTAAAATTAAAACCTGAATTACGGTGTAGATGAACTTACCTGTAACACTTTTCCGTTATAATATTTATTCCCGTTCAACGAGAAATCAAAAATATAACTGGCCATTTCCTGAGCAGAAATCGGTGCCTGATAACCCGGAAAAGCTTCCTGTAACATTTCGGTCTGAACAGCTCCTAAAGCCAAGACATTAAACGAAATGCCCTGTTCTTTATATTCTTCCGCCAACAATTCAGACAAGGTGATAACAGCTCCCTTGCTGGAAGAATAAGCTGCCAGCCCGGAAAACTTCATACTGCCTTGAACTCCTCCCATCGAACTGATGGTAACCACATGACTTCCTTTTTTCAGAAAAGGCAAACAAATACGGGTTAAATTAGCCACACCAAAAACATTTACGTTGTAAACCATTTCAAAATCGGCTTGCGATAATTCTAAAAAAGGTTTTAACACCAAACAGCCGGCATTATGAATTAATACATCTACATTTTTCCAGGCTTGAACGATGAATTCCGTTATTACATTCAATCCGCTTTCTTCAGACAAATCAACGGAAAGACAGGTTATGTTGGAATGTTCAATTAAGGCTCTGGGTGTTTTTCGTGAAATAGCTAAAACCTGATGACCGGCATCGGCAAACTGCAAAGCCAGTTCATATCCGATCCCGCGAGAAGTTCCGGTAATGATAATATTTTTCAATGTATTTACTTTTTTAGAATAATTTCTTTTTCGGACGCATTAACCATTTTAGTCACAATCGGTAACATCTCCTGAATATAATCCGTCATAAACTGCGTATTCATCTGGCTAAAATCATCTGAAACATGGTGATAATAAGAATAGTTTTCAAAATCAAATGTACTTACGGTTTGAGCCGGGACATTAAATTCTAAAAAAAAAGGAAAATTATCCGATGCCATAAACAACCGGTATTGCAGTTCGGCCTGTAAAAAACCAACCGTCTTTTTCCCGGCATATTCATTCAATTTTTCTGCCATATTTGATTTATTATAACCCGTAATATAGGTTAAAAAATCACGTTGCATCGGCACACCGATCATTTCAAAATTCAACATACTGTACAAATTAAAATTTTCATTTTTTAACTTAGCGGCCAGGTGTCTTGAGCCTAATAACCCTTTCTCTTCTCCTGAAAAAAAGACAAACAGAATGCTTCGCTTATTGTTTTTTTGAGATGAAAAATAACGTGCAATTTCTGCCACGGCCAGACATCCGGAGGCATTGTCATTGGCTCCGTTAGCAATCGAATCATTTTTAACTTTTTTATCAATGAAGCCTATATGGTCATAATGAGCACTGAAAATGATAAACTCTTCTTTCAGCTTGGGATCACTTCCTTCCAGCCAGCCTACAATATTATATGCCGGTTTTTCAAAATTACTTAATGCATCCCGGTATGTTTTGAAATAAGGCAACAGGCCGATATTTTTAAAATACTTTTCTAAATGAATCGCTGCTAATTCACTTCCCTTAGTACCAGTATCTCTCCCTTCTAATAAATCGGATGTAAGGTACTCTAACCGGGTGGAAACAGAATCTTTATTCACCCGATAAGCACCTTTCTCAGAAACGGTTGTTAAAGTTGATTGTGCTGAAAGCGAACAGGTAAAAAACAGTAAAAAAATTCCGATTGCAATGTTGTGCTTGAAGTAGTTCATAAAATTGGTTTTGCGATAAAAATACAAAAAACCCTTCAAGAAAGTACTCAAAGGGCTTTAAATATGTTGGTTTGCGGTTTATTTTAAACCAAACCTCTCGAAATTACAATACGCTGAATCTCGGAAGTTCCTTCATAAATCTGTGTAATTTTTGAATCACGCATCATCCGTTCAACATGGTATTCGGCTACATAACCGTTTCCGCCATGAATCTGAACAGCTTCATTGGCTACTTCCAAAGCTACTTCAGAAGCATACAACTTGGCCATCGCACCTGAATGGGCAATGTCTTTTCCTTCATCTTTTTCGCAAGCAGCTTTCAACACTAATAACCTGGCTGCCGTTACTTTTACAAACATATCAGCTAATTTAAAAGCAATAGCCTGGTGTTTGAAGATTTCTTTACCAAATGCTTTACGCTCCTGCGAATATTTCAATGCCAGTTCATAAGCCCCAGTAGCAATTCCCAAAGCTTGTGAAGCAATTCCGATTCTTCCGCCATTTAACACGTTCATCGCAAAACTGAATCCGAAACCATCAGTACCAATTCTGTTTTCTTTAGGTACTTTTACATCGGTAAACATCAACGAATGCGTATCGCTTCCGCGGATTCCCATCTTCTTTTCTTTCGGACCGATTTCAAATCCTTCCCAACCCTTTTCAACAATAAAAGCATTGATCCCTTTATGTCCCTTTTCAACATCAGTTTGAGCAATCACTAAATAAGTTGATGCCGTTGCTCCGTTGGTTATCCAGTTTTTTGTTCCGTTTAACAAATAGTAATCCCCTTTGTCTATAGCGGTAGTTTTTTGAGAAGTTGCATCACTTCCGGCTTCCGGTTCAGACAGGCAAAAAGCTCCGATTGCTTCTCCTTTGGCTAACGGAACCAAATATTTCATTTTTTGTTCTTCGCTACAATATTTTTCCATACCGGCACAAACCAATGAATTGTTTACCGACATGATTACTGCTGCCGAAGCATCTACTTTGGCAATTTCGGTCATGGCCAATACATAAGAAACGCTATCAAGACCGGCTCCACCGTATTTTGGATCAACCATCATCCCTAAAAAACCTAATTCACCCATCATTTTCACCTGTTCTGCAGGGAATTTAGAATGTTCATCCCGTTCAATTACACCCGGCAATAACTCCTGCTGTGCAAAATCTCTGGCAGCTTGCTGAATCATTAAATGCTCTTCGGTAAGATTAAAATCCATAACTATAAATATTGTTTGTTTGTTTCTTAAATTTGACGGCAAAAGTATGATATAAAAGTTATAATTTCAAACGATTTCGTAATTTTAGCCCATGTTTAAAGAATCCTATCAGGTTATTGGTGTAATGAGCGGTACCTCACTGGACGGAATTGATCTGGCTCACCTTTATTTTTCAGTTGAAAACGGGAACTGGCATTACGAAATCGCAGCTTGCCAAACTGTTCCATACAGTACGGAATGGTTAAACAAACTCAAAATTGCTATCGGTTTTTCCGGACAGGAACTTGAAAAACTCAACCGGGCTTATACGCTCCTTTTGGGAAAAACGATCAACCAATTTATCACAAGCAACAGTTTAAATGAGATTGATGCTGTTTGCAGTCATGGTCATACCATTTTACATAAACCACACGCAGGCATCACACTACAAATTGGAAATTTACCTGAAATTGCGGCAATAACAGGTAAAAAAGTGGTTTGCAACTTCAGGGTTCAGGATGTAAAAAGAGGAGGTCAGGGAGCTCCGCTGGTTCCGATAGGAGACCGGTTATTGTTTCCGGAATTTGATTATTGTTTAAATCTGGGCGGGTTTGCAAATATTTCTTTTGAAGACAACGGGAAACGGATTGCTTTTGATATTTCCCCCGTTAATACCGTTTTAAATTTTTATGCCAATCAACTGGGATTGGATTATGACGATAGAGGTAAAATTGCCCGGTCCGGAAAACAGAACCCGCAACTATTATCTGAATTAAACCTTTTGGATTATTATCAGCAAAAACACCCTAAGTCGCTGGGTTTTGAATTTGTAAAAGAAACCATATTGCCGTTAATTGAACGGCATGCCATTGCCCGGGAAGATAAACTAAACACTTTTACAGAGCATATTGCCGTACAAACCGTTAAGGCTCTTCCTGAAAAAAAAGGGAAAATACTTGTCACCGGTGGCGGAGCTTATCATCATTATTTAATTGAAACCCTGCAAAAACATCTTCCGGAAGCAGCTATAATTATACCGGATAACAAAACACTGGAATTTAAAGAAGCTTTGATTTTTGGACTATTGGGTGTTTTAAAATTAAGAAACGAAATCAATGTATTGAGCAGTGTAACCGGAGCCCGGTCTGACCACAGCTCCGGCTTTATTTTTGAATAAATTTTGCATCCGTTAATTTTAGTTTTTTGTCCGGTATATTTTTTGTACATTGAACCCTCGTTATTTTCAGTATAAAAAACGTTCATGAAAAAAATTTTATTAGTAGAAGACGAAGCCCATGTAGTATCGTTCATTAAAAAAGGCTTAACGGAAGAAGGCTATGAAGTCACAGTTGCCTTAGACGGAAAAACAGGGCTTTCATTACAACAAAACAATGCTTTTGACTTTGTTATTTTAGACATTATGTTGCCGGAAATAAATGGTTTAGAAGTGTGTCGTGAAATCAGAAAAGCAGACACACAGATACCAATCCTTTTTTTAACGGCTTTGGGAACTGCCGAAAATATTGTATTAGGTCTTGAATCAGGAGCCGATGACTACCTGGTAAAACCATTCAAATTTATTGAGTTACTGGCTCGTATAAAAACATTGCTCAGACGCACAGAAAGTTTCAATCCTACCCCTGAAATACAGGAAGAATATATTCTCCGTATTGATGATCTGGTGGTAAATGACTACACCAAAACCGTTAGCCGCGGTGGTCAGATTATTTCACTGACCACGACCGAATATAAATTGTTGCTGTATTTTTTAAAAAATGTGCAAAAAGTTATCTCCAGAGGTGAAATTTTAGATGCGGTTTGGGATGTAAATTTTGATATGGGAACCAATGTTGTTGATGTTTACGTAAATTATCTGCGGAAAAAAATTGATTCAAATTCAGACAATAAATTAATTCACACCGTAATCGGAATGGGTTATGTGATGAAAGAAAGTTAAACGGATGAAAACACAAACCAAAACCACTTTACTGTTTCTTGTTCCTTTTTTAATTGTGTTATCGCTTTTCAGCGGTTTTGTATATTATTCTTTTTTGAATTATTCTCACAACGATTTTTTCAGGTTATTGGAAATCCGTGCCATTACAGCAGGAAAAATAGAATTAGACAACAACCCTACAGCCAACATTAAAGAAATCAAAGAATTACGCGATCAGTTTTTTGAAAAATTACCCCTTGAAAAAGATTATTTCTTTCCGCTGAAAGAAGTTGAATCCTATCATGACGAATGTGAAGCATTAGGTTTACCTTTCTCTTTTTTTGAAAATGTCATTAAAAACGGAAAGTCAGATTACAGAAAGAACAATACGTTTTACAAAGGAATATTATATGATAGTACAAAAGGAAAATACATTGTTGTAGCCTCCGCAGAAAATTATTATGAGCTGCATCATTCCGCTTTTTTAAAGCGGACGTTATTTATTTCCATTATTGCAGCATTTCTTATTTCCGCCCTGATTTCATTATATTTTTCAAAATACATTTTCAAACCACTCAGCAAAATTACGGAAAGAGTTAATCAAATCAGTTCAGAAAATCTGCACTTGCGTTTAGACACCACCAACAAAAATGATGAACTGAATGAATTGGCCGTTACATTCAACACGATGCTTGACCGGATTGAGACTTCCTTTGAAACCCAGAACAATTTCATCAGTAATGCCTCGCATGAACTCCGGACGCCTCTCACGGCTATTATCGGTGAAGCCGATGTTGTGTTATCCAAAGAACGGTCAAAGGAAGAATACCAGGAGGCCATTAAAATAATGCTTCTGGAAGCCGAAAAACTGGAAAGCAAAACCAGGGCCCTACTGTTTTTGGCTCAAACCGGATTTAACGGAAAGACACAGAAATTCGATAAACTGCGAATCGACCAACTGCTAATGGATGTGAAAGAAACACTGGAGAAAATTAATCAAAAAAATAAAATTCATCTTGACATGAGCCTGCTTCCGGAAAATCCGGACATGATTAAAGTAAAAGGCAATGAACAACTGCTTCACCTGGCTTTCAGCAACATTATCAATAACGGATGTAAATACTCTGACCACCAACCTGTAAGTGTTGCTTTGGGAGCTTCAAACAACAGTGTTTTTGTGGTTATAAAAGACCTGGGGATTGGCATTCCGGAATCAGAATTAAAATATATTTATGACCCTTTTTTCAGGGCTTCCAACACCAAAAATTACGAAGGATTCGGAATCGGGTTACCCCTTACCCGGAACATCATCCGGATGCACCGTGGCGGGATAGAGGTGAAGTCTATTCAAAACCAGGGAACTACCGTTCAGATTAACATCCCGATGTACAAAATTTAACTTTTTTAAAGATTTTTTAAGATTCTCTAATCCCGTTTTAATTTGCGTATTCGTTTTTAATCACATTCTAATTTTCAATTAATTAGGTTCTAATTTCCGGATTCTAATTTTGACACTGTAAACTAAAAAATAAGTGTCATGAAAAAAACCATTTTATTACCAACCGATTTTACCATAGAATCTTTACATGTTTTAAAAACCGTTTTAAGCCAATCTAAACAAGACGAAATATTTGATATTATCTTACTACACGGGGTTCATTTAAACGATTCTATTACAGATTTGCTTTTTTTCTCCAAACAAAAGGTATTAGCTAAAATCGTCTCAAAAGAATTTAACGAAGCCTGTTCTGTTATTCAAAACAAATATGCTTCAAAAATCAATTCTGTCCGCAAAGATATTTTCACGGGTTTTACACAATCGGCCTTTAACAGTTACGCTGAAGCGAATCAAGTAGATGCTGTTTACCTGCCTTCTGATTTTACGTGGAACTTTGACAAAAGGAGAAGTTTTGATCTGACACCGTTCATTCAAAAAAGCAAGTTACCGGTTTACAAAATCGCATGGCTCTCAAACAACAGTATTCCTGAAAAAGGAAAAGTAGCAGAATTATTCTTTAACGGAATCCCCTCTCATTCGTAATTAACCATTGTCAATTTATTGATAAAACAACATAAAGCTATGAAAATCGTAACCACATACATCGCCGTATTTCTGGTTATTGTTACAACAATATTTACACTCATGTCATTTTCTCAAAGTCCCGAAAAAAGAATTGTAGGGCAGTGGAACGAAAAATCCTGGGAATATGAACGTGTAAATTTAATTGGTGACACGAACAATAAAGAAATTACCGATGATGTAAAAAAAATCATCGGTCAGCATTTGCTCATTCACGAAGCTGAAATCTGGCAGTTTTTACCAAACGGAAAGTTAATATTAAAAGCAGGAGAAAGTGAGCGTTTAGTAGATTGGAAAATCAAAGGACGCGGTCATATTCTTCAGCTGAAATACGACGACAATGTTGTAGAAAACTACAATCTGACCGAATTGAACAAAAACAGAATGGTCTTGAATTTTGATTCAGAAATTCAAGCACGGGGAATTGCAAAATTAACATTTGAAAAATCATAGACATGCTCAGAAAATTTAGTAATAGCAGAACATTAGAAGACAATATAAAACTGGGAGTGCTGACCGCCTTTTCCGGCGGCATGGTGAATGTTGCTTCGTTACTGATTTTCTTTTCATTTTCATCAAATGTAACGGGGCATTATGCCATTTTGGCCTCTGAAATTGTAAAAGGAAACCTATACCAGACCGGAATAGTTTTTGCATGGATCTTTTTGTTCTTCTTCGGCAGCTTTTTATCAAACCTGATCGTTATTCATCTCAGCAAAGTAAATACTTATTTAGCCCACTCACTTCCGTTGATTTTAGAAATAATTTGTTTAATGTCGGTTGGAATATACGGACAGTTTTTCTATATGGAAACATTGTTAGAAACAGAGATAATGCTTGGCATCATGCTCTTTGCCATGGGTCTGCAAAACGGATTAACCGCCAGCATTTCAAATTTTGCCGTCAAAACAACCCACCTGACAGGAACAACAACCGATTTAGGAATTTTATTTTCAATGTTTACTAAAAAAGAATTCCGAGAAAATACAGAACTGAGAGGAAAAGCAAAATTGCTAAGTGCTATTGCCTCTTCTTATCTTGGCGGAGCAATCGTATCTGGATTTCTTTATTTTTACACCGGTTTTCAGGTATTTTATATCGTGAGTATATTCTTAACCGTTGTTATCTTCTATGACCTATACAAGATACGATTGGCCCGGTATATTTCTCTCAGAAAAAGAAAAAATGCAATCCGGTTTTACAAAGAAGCTAAAACAACACAGCCATCATTTGACATCAATTCATTTACTAAGAGTAAGAAACAAATGAAAGAAGAAACAGTATAAGTAAACTAATCCCCGTTCAGGGGATTTTTTATTTTTTGTGATTTTTAAATACCGACTCAAAAAATAAAAAACCTTACCCTGTAAATTCAGATTATCAACCGGATCTGTTTACCTCAAAACAGTTTCGGTTGCCCGTTTATTTTTAAATAAAAAGCTGAAAAATGTTTCTTTTGATATAAAATCTTTACCAAAAACAAATCTCATCTAAATATTTAAAATTAAATTTGCAACACAAACAAACTAAATCTGAACGACTAACCAACATGAAAGAATTACTCAAAAAATTTGAGAACAAAGAACCGGAAATAATTTTTAATTGGAAAGATCCGGAAACCGATGCAGAAGGCTGGACGGTTATTAATTCACTTCGCGGTGGTGCAGCAGGAGGAGGAACAAGAATGCGGAAGGGATTAGACATGAATGAAGTACTTTCCCTTGCTAAAACAATGGAAGTTAAATTTTCTGTTTCCGGTCCTGCAATCGGGGGAGCGAAATCCGGGATTAATTTTGACCCGAACGACCCCCGGAAAAAAGATGTTTTACAACGCTGGTACAAAGCGGTTTCGCCTTTATTGAAAAGTTATTACGGCACCGGTGGCGATTTGAATGTGGACGAAATTCACGAAGTTATTCCCATCACGGAAGAATGTGGTGTCTGGCATCCGCAGGAAGGCGTATTTAACGGTCACTTTAAACCCACCGAAGCAGACAAAATCAATCGGATAGGTCAACTTCGACAAGGTGTAATCAAAGTGATTGAAAACCCGAAATTTTCTCCCGATGTAAACCGAAAATATACGGTGGCCGACATGATCACCGGATTTGGGGTAGCGGAAGCTGTTCGTCATTACTATGATATTTATGGCGGAAGTGTTGCAGGCAAAAAAGCCGTTGTACAAGGATTTGGCAACGTTGGTTCGGCCGCAGCATTTTACCTGGCCGGAATGGGAGCAAAAGTAGTCGGAATAATAGACCGTGAAGGAGGCATCATCAAGGAAGAAGGGTTTACGTTTGACGAAATCCGACGACTGTTTTTAAATAAAGACGGTAATAAATTAGTGGCTCCCGATATGATTCCTTTTGAAAAAATAAATCAGCAGATATGGAATATTCAGGCCGAAATCTTTGCCCCTTGTGCCGCCTCCCGGTTGGTTCAAAAGAATCAAATTGACCAGATGATTGCTTCCGGGCTGGAAGTTATTTCAAGCGGAGCCAATGTACCGTTTGCCGATAAAGAAATTTTCTTTGGTTCAATTATGGAAGAAACCGATGCCAAAGTTAGCTTAATTCCTGATTTTATTGCAAATTGCGGCATGGCACGTGTGTTTGCTTATTTTATGGAAAAGAAAGTTCAGATGACCGATGAAGCCATCTTCTTTGACACTTCCGAAACCATTAAAAAAGCGATTGAAAAAACCCACGCTTTGAATCCGTCTAAAACAAATATTAGTGCAACTGCTTTTGAAATTGCACTTAAACAATTAACTTAACAGTTCTATGGCAATTATTATTATCTTATTATTTATCGTCGGATACATGTCTATTACACTGGAACATCCTTTGAAATTAGACAAAACTGTTCCGGCACTTTTGATGGCCGCAGTAATGTGGGCATTTTTATCTTTCGGATTCAACAACGGATGGCTTTCCATTATTGACGGACATGGTCATGTTTTTAACATGAATGTGGGTGATGCAGCAACTAACCATGAAGGCTTTTTAGAAAACTTAATGCATCATTTCGGCAAAACGGCTGAAATTCTTATTTTCTTAATCGGAGCAATGACTATTGTAGAAATTATTGACCTGCACAGAGGTTTTGACGTTATTAAAAACAGGATTAAAACAACCAACAAAGTCCGCTTACTTTGGACACTCGGCATTGTAGGATTCATTCTTTCTGCCATTATTGACAACTTAACTGCAACCATCGTTTTAATCACTTTGCTCAGAAAACTTATCCCAAAAAGGGAATACCGGATCTGGTATGCCTCGTTAATCGTCATAGCAGCTAATGCAGGAGGAGCCTGGTCTCCAATCGGCGATGTAACGACAACCATGCTTTGGATAGCAAACAAGGTAACCGCTCTTGGCTTATCAGAATATGTTATTTTACCCTCTTTAGCATGCTTTATTGTTCCTTTTTTCATAGCCTCCAGATTAAAGCCCTTTAGAGGAACAACAGAAAGAAAAGCATTTGGTATCAACGAAGAGTCAGAACGATTGTTGAGTAGTAAAAAAATGCTTTATATTGGCCTGGGAGCCATTGTTTTTGTGCCAGTCTTTAAAATGATAACCGGGCTTCCGCCTTATGTGGGAATGATGTTCAGTCTTGGATTTGTGTGGTTAGCTTCTGAATACGTGACACCTTTTGACAATTTCAACAAAAAAGACAAACACCTTTATTCCGGTCACAATGCCTTAACAAAAATCGAATTTTCAAGCATTCTTTTTTTCTTAGGAATTTTAATGGGAGTAGCTGCTTTGGAAAGCATGGTTTTCGGCCAGATAAACGGAAGTGACACCGGAACCCTTCGCTATGCTGCCGAGTCTTTGTCTAATGCCGTCCCCAATATGGATATTGTGGTTATTCTTTTAGGAATATTATCATCCATTATAGACAATGTACCCTTAGTTGCTGCTTCTATGGGAATGTATACTTATGAAGTAGATCATCCTGTTTGGCATTTTATAGCCTATTCTGCAGGCACCGGAGGAAGTATGCTGATTATTGGTTCTGCTGCCGGCGTTGCGGCTATGGGAATGGAAAAAATAGACTTCATCTGGTACCTCAAAAGAATCACATGGCTGGCATTTGCCGGTTTTTTAGCAGGAGCTTTAACTTTTATGTTTATTGAACATTTTATACGATAAACAATTTAAAATAGTACTTTAGCGTTATTATTTAACCAATTTAAAAAATAAATTAAAATATGCAACCAACAGATAGTTTAGCCACAGTACAAAATGCTGTATTAGAAGATCAACCCGTAGAAAAAACTCTTCCGATTTGGGATTTATTAACAAGTGGCGGAATTGGCGGACAACTCATCATGCTGACCTTAGGATTATTATTCTTTTTTGCTCTTTATCTTTATTTTGAAAGACTTTTAGCCATCAATGCCGCTTCCAAAATAGATACTAATTTTATGAATAACATTAAAATGAATATCCTGAACGGAAAAATTGATGCGGCTAAAATGCTTTGTGCACAAACCAATTCTCCGGTTGCAAGACTAACTGAAAAAGGTATTTCCCGTATCGGAAAACCACTGGAGGACATCAATACAGCAATAGAGAATGCCGGAAAACTGGAAATATATAAGTTAGAGAAAAATGTCAGCATGCTTGCAACAATTTCCGGTGCAGGGCCGATGATTGGTTTTTTAGGAACCGTTGTTGGTATGATTCTTGCTTTTCATAAAATGGCAAGTGGAGGCGGACAAATTGAAGTAGGTGCTTTGGCAGAAGGAATTTATACTGCGATGACCACTACCGTTGTGGGACTTATTGTCGGTATTATTGCTTTTATGGGATACAATCACTTGGTAGTAAAGACAGACAAAGTGGTTCATCAAATGGAAGCCAACGCAACTGATTTTCTCGATTTATTAAATGAACCGTCATAAATATGAACCTCAGAGGCAGAAACAAAGTAACCCCCGAATTCAATATGTCGTCTATGACGGATATTGTATTTTTATTGCTTATTTTCTTTATGATTACCTCCACCATGGTTACCACCAATGCTCTGGATTTAGTATTGCCAAAGGCCAAAGGAAAAACAGACAGTAACAAAAATATTTCGGTGAGCATCAATAAAGATTTAGAATTTTTTATTGACAAAGACAAAGTGCAAGAAGCCGATTTAGAAGCCCGTTTATTAGCCTTGTTTTCCAATAAAGAAGACAAAGCCCTTATTCTGAGAGCCGAAGAAGGCGTGCCTATTGAAAAAGCAGTCAATGTGTTAGACATTGCCAACCGCAACCAAATTAAAGTGGTTTTGGCAGTTCGACCAAAATAATTTAGAAGCTAATCCTGCTGTTCGTTCTTAGTTTTTTTGAATAAACCCTTTTTTTGTAAGCTGCTTCAAGAGTCCCGATAGCTATCGCGATAAGTCGCTTTGAAACAGCAACAAAAAATAGCCTTTCTTTCAAAAAAAGCTATCTACTGCCATCAGGGCTAAAAAAGAGTGACCATGAAATATTTAGAAACCGAGCACGAAAAAAAATCATTTGCCATATCATCAACCATAATGGCTATACTGCTCTTGTTATGCATTTTTCTTGGACTATCCTATATGGATCCGCCACCGGAAAACGGCATTGCCATTAACTTTGGAAACACAGATGCCGGTTCAGGAAACACCAACACAACAGAACCCGTAAAAACGGAACCTAGAGAAGTACCTGAACAACCCGTAGAAGAAGCAACATCCGAGCCTACTACACCAAGCAAAGCATCAGAAAATATAATTACAGCCGATAACGAAGCCGCCATTGCCTTAAAAAAGCAAAAAGAAGAAGCCAAAGCCAAAGCAAGTGCTGAAGCAGCAGCCAAAGCAGCCGAACAAAAAAAGAAGCAAGAAGAAGCTGATAAAAAAGCAAAATTAGATGCTTTGATTGGCGGTGTTAAATCCTCTGATGGAAAAACCACTGGTGGCGATGGAACATCAACCACACCAGGAAACCAAGGTAAATTAGACGGAAGCATCTATTCCAACAGTTACTATGGTAGCGGTAAAGGAACCGGTAACGGAGCCTGGGGATTAAACGGCAGAAGACTGTCCAGTCCGGGAGCCGTAAAAGCAGAATGTAATGATGAAGGAACGGTGGTGGTTGAGATAAAAGTAAGTAAAAGCGGAACAGTTACCAATGCAAAATTTAGCCCGAGCGGCTCCAATACAACCAGCAAATGCCTGCAGGAAGCCGCCATCAAATCGGCATACAAATACCGATGGAACGACGATGACAAAGCTCCGGACAACCAGGTAGGATTTATTGTATTTAACTTTAGAAACGGAGAATAAAAATTAAAAAAATAACTATCTTTAAACCTCACCATCGTGAGGTTTATTTTTTTAAACAATGAATTACCAAGAAACTGTAAACTGGCTGTTTAACCGGCTTCCCATGTATCAAACACAAGGAGCTTCAGCCTATAAAGCTGATTTAACCAATACTGTTTTGTTGGCTAACTACCTGAATAACCCGGAAAAAAAGCTCAAAACTATTCACGTTGCCGGCACTAACGGAAAAGGCTCTACTTCTTCGCTATTAGCATCAGTATTACAGGAAGCCGGATATAAGGTAGGACTCTACACCTCACCTCATCTTAAAGATTACAGAGAACGCATTAAAATAAACGGAACAAAAATAACCGAAGTATTTGTCATTGATTTTGTGGCCAGACATAAATCTTTCTTTGAGAACCAACAACTGAGTTTTTTTGAAATGACAGTTGGCTTAGCCTTTGATTACTTTGTTCAGGAAAAAGTAGATATCGCGGTTATAGAGGTCGGTATGGGAGGTCGATTAGATTCTACTAATATTATTACTCCTTTTGTTTCCGTTATTACCAACATCGGATTAGACCACACACAATTTCTGGGAAACACATTAGAAGCCATCGCTTTTGAAAAAGCCGGAATTATTAAATCCGGTATTCCGGTCGTTATTGGCGAATACACCCAAGAAACAAAACCTGTATTTCTCAAGAAAGCATCAGAAGCCAATGCGGAAATCTTTTTTGCCTCAGATTTAATCAATGAAATTTACCCGACTGCATTGTTGGGCGATTATCAGATTCAGAACAGAAAAACAGTGATGCAGACCATTCGGGTTTTACAGCAGCAAAAACAATTCAGCATATCCGAAGAAAGTATAAAAAACGGCTTTTTAAATGTTATTCAGCATACCGGATTATTGGGCAGATGGCAGCTGCTTAACGAAAATCCAAAGGTAATTTGCGATACAGCTCATAACAAACAGGGGCTGTCTGTTGTGCTAAAACAGATAGAAAAACAAACATACAACAAACTTCACTTTGTTTTGGGGGTTGTAAACGATAAGGATCTGAGTGAAATTCTGCCGTTGTTTCCCAAAAAAGCAAATTATTTCTTTTGCAGTCCAAAAAATTTACGTGGTTTAAACCCTGAAATCCTGAGACAAAAAGCAGCTGAATTCGGACTTAACGGAAAAGTATATAATTCTGTTTCAGAAGCTTATCGCAAAGCCCGGAAAGCAGCCGCATCAAACGACCTGATTTACGTAGGCGGGAGCACCTTTGTAGTTGCAGAAATAATTTAATTTTTTTTCGTTTTTTATTTGCAGATAACAAAAACTGTCCTATATTTGCACTCGCAATCAAGCACTAATCGGGCGATTAGCTCAGCTGGTTCAGAGCACCTCGTTTACACCGAGGGGGTCGGGGGTTCGAACCCCTCATCGCCCACCAAAACTCCTTAAGCAATTAGGGAGTTTTTTATTTCAAAGGGTCATTAACTCAGTTGGTTCAGAGTGTCACGTCGACAACGTGGAAGTCATTGGTTCGAATCCAATATGACCCACTGGATTTTTAAAAATCTCCGGTGTAACATAATCAAAAAAATTGCACCACATATTCTGGTACAATCGGATTAGATATACTGGAGCGTCCGTTCCAAAGCCATACCTCTAGAGCCTTTGATCAGTATTAAAGTGTTTAGGGTTTGCTTATTTTTAATATAATCAGTAAACTCATTGAACGTTTGAAAAAAGTGAAGGTTTTGATAATTTTCTCTAACCGCATAAAATTCGTTACCAATTAGATAACAATCAAAAGCAGCTTCTCTGACAAGCTTTTTTACAATGCTTTTGTGCTCTTGCAAACTCGCCTCTCCCAATTCAAACATATCCCCCAGAATGGCAATTTTCGAACGGCTTTCCAACTGAATAAAATTCTGCAAGGCCACATCCATACTGCTTGGGTTGGCATTGTAAGCATCCAGAATGATTTCGTTACTGTTCTGGCGGATAATCTGTGAGCGGTTATTATCCGGACTATAATGCTCTAACGCTCTTTTAATATCTTCTTCGGCAACATGAAAATAAGTCCCCAAAGCAATAGCCGCATTAACATTTGCAGCATTATAAAGCCCGATAAGATTAGTCTGAATATCTAAATCTGCGTAACTCACTTTCACAAAAGGATTAGCCATTACCCCAGCGATATAAACAAAGCTTTCCTTATCAGTTGTACTGAACGTTATTCTATCCATTTCAGCCGTTTTCTCCAACTGGATTGGATCATCAAGATTTACAATCACTTTTTTATTGTTTTTTATCAGGTTGTCATACATTTCCGATTTTCCCTTAATAACTCCTTCTACCCCACCAAAACCTTCCAGGTGAGCTTTGCCGAAATTGGTTATATACCCATAATCGGGTTGAGCAATCTCACACAAAAACGCAATCTCCTTTTGATGATTGGCCCCCATTTCCACAATACCGATTTCGGTCTCTTTAGTAAAAGAAAGTAAAGTTAGCGGAACCCCTATGTGATTATTTAAATTTCCGAGGGTCGCTTTGGTTTTGTATTTTTTTGACAAGACAACCTGAAACAGTTCTTTGGTTGTTGTTTTTCCGTTACTTCCGGTCAAAGCAACAATAGGCAAACCTAAATACATCCGGTGAAACCCGGCAAGCTCCTGCAATGCCGTTAAAGCATCCGAAACTAAAATTGTTCTTTCATCCAAACAACAGGCTTTGTTATCAATCAAAACATAGGAAGCCCCTTTTTCTAAGGCTTCTGCGGCAAAGGTGTTGGCATCAAAATTTGTTCCTTTAAGAGCAATAAAAAAGGCGTTTTTTTCAATTTTTCTGGTATCAATTGAAACGGAAGAACACTGCAAAAAGCAAGCATGAATTTGAGAAATATCCATAAAAACAAAGGTGTTTCAAAAATAAAAAGCCCTGAAAAGGGCTTTTTGAATTATCTGTAAAAGAAAAATTATCGAGTTGATTTTGGCTTTCCTTTAGCTGTTTTTTTGTTTGATTTTGGCCCTACTTTAGACATTGCACAACGGAAACCGATGTCATCTGTAGCAATATCTTGCGGGAAGAATCTTCTTTGAGCTGGATCTAACCAATAGGCTCTGTCTCTCCAGGAACCACCTTTATAAACTCTTACGTTATCATCGATAAGTGTAGTTCTTTTTGACGATTTGTCATATTTTCTGACCATTTCAGCAGTAGCACTATCTACAGAAACCTGGTGTTTTGGCGAATCATACATTCTGTTTTTCTCACTTACACTATCGTCACCATCCTCCTCAGAACCGAATTTATAGAAACGGATAGACTGCTTGTCTCCATCACGATAATTTCTGTTATCACTCTTATCGAAATTTTGTCTTAAATAGGTTTCTTTTTCATCAACAGGAACCTGAGCAATCTGCCCCGGAAGGTTTCTGGCGATAATTTTTCCGTTAGCCAAAGTATCATACATAATATTCTCAGAAGTAATCAACTCAACTTTTCCGTCTTCGCCAATTTTATTTTTCATGTAAACATTACCTCTGTAGTAGTTAAAGTCATTCGCTTCATCATCTACTCTTGGTCTATAAACGTCGGCAACCCATTCATTCACGTTACCGGCCATATCATATAACCCAAAATCATTAGGGGGATACGATTTAACCACTTGCGTAATATCAGCACCATCATCAGACCATCCTGCAATTCCACCGTAATCTCCTTTTCCTTGTTTGAAGTTGGCCAATTGGTCTCCTTTCACAACTCTCTTTCCTGAACGGGTATAACTTCCGTTCCAAGGATATTTCTTTTTACCCTGGTACAGGTTATATTCTCTGTTACCAACATTCGCAACAGCAGCATATTCCCATTCTGCTTCGGTAGGAAGTCTGTATTCCGGCTGGATAAGTCCGGATGAACGTGTTGCATAAACATTTTTAGCTTCAGATGTTTCCCCGTCTCTTCCTTTCGTCGCTTTAGCACGTCCGCCTTTGCCTTTTAACACAATTTCCTCGTCTCCTCCAAAAGCCTGAGACGGCGTATTAATATACGTTTCGGTACTGAATGATTTTTCAGCAGAAGCATCCAATAATTTAGCATCTTTTTTAAGGAATTTATTTTTTTCCAAGATATCCTCGTTAACACGATCGGTTCTCCATTTACAGAATTCAACTGCCTGAATCCAATTCACCCCAACAACCGGATAATCCTTATAACCGGGATGTCTCAGGTAGTTGTTTGTCATGGTTTCATTGTAACCCAAACGATTTCGCCACACCAATGTATCCGGCAAAGCACCATTATAAATATTGGTATAATTTTCGTCGTTAGGATCAAAAATTCTTTTTAACCAATCTAAGTATTCCATATACATTAAATTGGTTACCTCATGCTCATCCATAAAAAAAGACTGAACATGTTGCTGATTCGGGGTATTGTTCCAATCATGCATTACGTCGTCCTGAACTTTTCCCATAGTGAAAGTTCCACCTTCAATTGCAATCAATCCAGGGGCTGCTGCTTGCTTTTTGAAGTTTGATGCGTACTGAAAACCACCTTTTTTATCGTTGATTTTCCAACCGGTTGCTGTTGACGAATTTTTGGAGCTTGAACCTTTACTACAACTAGCAAAACCAAACACCACTATTAATCCGAATAGCAATCTCAATGTCTTAATTTTGTTTACTTTCATACGTTAAGTAGGTAATAAATTTAGAGCCGCAATATAGTAATTAACCTTTATATTACAACTGTTTTTTTAAATTTTTGTCAAAAGAACAAATTTATTGTCTCATTTACAAACCTACAACGCAAAAAATATTTTTTTAGTATAAAATAAAACATTGTAATAAATTTATATCTTGTAATAAATTTGCATCCCTTACGTTTATTCCTTGTTATGAAAAAGATTTTACTCCTATATATAGTATTAAACTGTCTGCTCAGCAATGCCCAAAACACAATAGATATTGACATTACCTGGGACAAGAGTCAGCTATTGGATTTAGGCACGCATCAGCTTAATATTCCACAGTTTCAACGGAAGAACTTCTTTTTTGACGACACAAATAAAACCATTTTTTTTCATCAGAAATTCAACATTTCAACACCAGTAGATGAAAAATCGTTTAAAATCACTTCATTGGTTTATGAAAATATTTTGCAGAGCGAGCTTGGTGATTTATCTTTAAAAAACATTCCTACAGCAATTAATGTAACACTGAAAAACGGAAAAGCAAGAGATTTACTACAGGCATTATTGAGCTTTTCTCCCCTGATTAAGACAAATGACGGATATAAAAAAGTAAAATCATTCCGCCTCACATACAGCAATTCAAATAATTACCAACAAAGAAACGAAACCAGCTTCAATTTTAATACTATTCAGAACTCCGTTTTATCCACCGGAGATTGGTATCGTTTTTATGTTGAAAAATCGGGGATTTATAAAATTTCACGGAGCTTTTTAAATCAACTCGGAATGAACACGAATGTTGACCCCAGAAATATCAAAATATACGGTAACGGCGGAAGAATGATTCCATTATTGAACAGTATTGAATACCCGTCGGATTTAGCTGAAAACGCCATTCTGTTTGTTGGCGAAGAAGACGGTATTTTCAACCCGGAAGATTATATCTTATTCTATGCAGAAGGAACGGACAACTGGAACACTGAAAGCTCCACACATCTTAACTTATATGACGACAGATCTTATTATTATGTAACCGTTCAGGGTGGGAGCGGCAAAAGAATAACACCGGCTAACCAGCCATCCAACCCGGCTTCCACCATCCTTACAACGTTTGACGATTATCAGTTTCATGAAAAAGATCTGAATAACATAGGCAGAATAGGCAGAACCTGGTTTGGAGAACAATTCAGTGCTCAAACACCGCTAAGCATTAATTTCAGCTTTCCCAACATTGTGAGCAATACATTTATACAAGTGACAATTAATACCGCTGCAATTTCATTTTCCGGATCAAGTTTAAGCATCACAGCCGGAAGCCAGCAACAAACCGTTAATTTTAGTGCTATCCCAACAATCAGCAGCGTATTATACTCATCAGCAACACCCACTTTATCCATACCTGCCGCTCAGGAATTGGCAATACAACTTACCTATAACAATAACGGTGTGCCCAGTGCCAGAGGTTATCTGAACTATGTGATTGCCAAAGCCAAAAGAAACCTCCAGGGCTACGGAAAGCAATTCCGCTTTCAAAACGAATCAACTGCTTCTTTAATTGGTATAGGTGAATTTCAGCTTACCAATGCTTCGGCAATTCAACAGGTGTGGGACATCACTGATATCTACAATGTTACAAAATATGAAAACCAGGGAAATTCAACATTTACTTTTAAAATTGATTTAGGAGAGACCCGTAAATACATAGCCCTTGACCCTTCCGATTATTACACGCCTTTAAGAGAATCGCAGGCAAAAGTGGTTAATCAGAATATCAAAGGAACCATTTTCAACAATTCACAAGGTCAGTTTCAAGATATTGACTATCTCATCATTTCACCGGCAAATCTGGCTTCTGAAGCCGAAAGACTGGCCAATTTTCACAGAAGCTACTCAAATCTGAATGTTAAAGTTGTTACACTTGACAAAATATACCAGGAGTTCTCCTCAGGAAAGCAGGACATCGGAGCCATCCGAAATTTAGTAAAATACGTCTATTTCAATGCATCAGACAACTCTAAAAAAGTAAAATACCTCAATTTGTTTGGTGATGCTTCCTTTGATTACAAAAACAGAATTCCAAACAACACGAACATTGTTCCTATCTTCCACAGCCTGAACAGCGAATCGCTTTTAAGCTCAACCATGAGTGATGATTTCTACGGCATGATGGACCCGCACGAAGGTCGGATGCTTAACCAGAGTAACCTGCCCGGTTTTGACGCCCTGGATATAGCCGTAGGCAGAATGTTAGTTGCCTCAACTCAACAGGCAAGAGAAATGGTTGACAAAGTTATCCAGTACCACGACATCAATTCCTATGGCAGATGGCGAAATAACTTCACGTTAGTTTCTGATGATGTTGACGAAAGCTGGGAAAATCAGATTCAAACAGGATTGGATAATTTAGGCAACACCATCAGTACCCAAAACCCTTATGTTAATGTATTAAAATTTCATGCAGACTCTTATGTACAAGAAGTTTCTGCAGGAGGACAGCGGTATCCGAAATTAAAACAGGAACTTTTGAACGCCATTCAAAACGGATCATTGGTCTTTAATTATTTTGGTCACGGCGGCGAAGATCAGTTGGCATCGGAACGCATCTTTGAAAAAACGGATGCCCAAAACCTGAATAACCAGTACCGTTATCCGCTTATTGTTACTGTAACCTGCGAATTCACCCGTTTTGACAATCCTTATCGTCCAACTGCCGGTGAATACACCTATTGGAATCCGTCCGGAGGAGCTATTTCCTTAGTAACCACCACACGACAAATTGGCGTTACCACAGGACAAGACATTAACGAACAATTCTCCGGTTTTCTGTACGGATTCAACTCCACAGAGGAAATATCAGTTGCCGAAGCATTGCGGAGGGCCAAAAACGCCTACAACAGTCTTACGTTGATGGTTTTTTACATTGGAGATCCGGCTCTGAAATTAGCCATACCAAAACCAAAAATTGTACTAACTAAAGTAAATGATGTTCCGGCCGAATCTTCAACATTGGTCTTCAATGCACTCAGCAAAATTAAATTATCCGGCGAAGTAAGAGACCAAAACGGAGATGCATTGCTGGCTAATTATAACGGAGACATTGCCGTTCAGATTTTTGACAAACCAATCAGCAGAAGCACCTTAGGAAACGACAATACCCGAGACGGATCAAACAATCTGATAATTATGAATTTTCAAACATTGGGCGAAACAATTTTCAGAGGAAATGCCACTGTGACCAATGGTTTGTTTGAAATTGAATTTATTGTTCCCAAAGACATTTCTATTCCGGTCGGAAACGGAAGAATTAGTTTTTATGCCAAAAGTCCTAATCCTGTACAGCAAGATCAAACCGGCTACGACACGTCTATCTTGATTGGAGGAATTAATGAAAATGCTCCGGAAGACAACATTGGTCCCCGCGTTAGACTTTATATGAATGACGAATCGTTTATTTCCGGCGGAATTACCAATGCAAGTCCTATTTTCTTAGCCTTTCTGGAAGATGAAAACGGAATCAATACGGCAAGCGGAATCGGTCATGACATTGTGGCTATTTTAGACGGCGATGAAAACAATCCGTATATTTTAAATGATTATTACGAAACAGAACTAAATGATTACACCAGAGGCAAGGTTCGCTTTCCGTTCAGAGATTTAGCTCCGGGATTGCACACCATTACCTTCAGGGCATGGGATGTTTACAACAATCCTGTTTCGGCTGAGATTCAGTTTATTGTAGTAGGAGAAGAAAGCATCAGTTTGACCAATGTACTGAATTACCCCAACCCGTTTGTAAGCTACACGCAATTTTGGTTTTCGCATAATCGGCCGTTTGAACCGTTAGATGTTCAGGTACAGATTTTTACCATCACCGGAAAAATCGTAAAAACCATCAATCAGGTTGTCAACACAGAAGGTTTTTTATCCCGTGAAATTACCTGGGACGGCAAAGATGATTTTGGCGATAAAATCGGAAAAGGCGTATATGTTTATAAACTTACTGTCAAATCGAACCTGACCAATAAAAAAGTTGAAAAAATAGAAAAACTTGTTATACTTTAAGAAAACACTATATTTGTTGAATATTATCTATATTTTATAATGAAAAAAATAACCGTATTTTTAATTTGCCTCCTTACATTTCAAAACATTTTAGCTCAAGAACAAAATAGAGTAATCACCACCGGAGTTCCCTTTTTATTAATAGCTGCTGATGCCCGTGCCGCCGGTATGGCAGACATTGGTGTAGCTACTTCTCCGGATGCTTATTCACAACAATGGAATCCTGCCAAATATGCTTTTGCCCTCGACAAAATAGGAATAGGCGTTAGCTATACCCCCTATTTGACGGACTTGGTAAATGATATTTCGTTAGGACAACTGAACTATTATAACCGCATCAGCGAGAAAAGTGCTTTTGCAGGAAGTTTACGTTATTTCAGCCTGGGAGATATTGAATTACGTGACAATTTTGACGACGAAGCCAGGATTGTAAGTCCAAATGAATTAGCTGTCGATGTTTCGTACGCCC
The DNA here is from genome assembly GCA_023434025.1 of Bacteroidota bacterium. Lineage (GTDB taxonomy): Bacteria > Bacteroidota > Bacteroidia > Flavobacteriales > Flavobacteriaceae > Flavobacterium. Next base: position 25,477 of record JAEYTL010000027.1, on the reverse strand, counting down.
TGAAGTTAAGCGAGCGTTTTTCAACTTCGGTTGCATTCCGTTACATCCGGTCTCAGCTGAGAATTCCAGACGGAGCAACTGATGCCAAACCTGCAAGTTCTTTTGCCTTTGACCTCTCAGGATATTATCAATCTGAAGAAGAAGCCTATGATAGCTTTAACGGAAGATGGCGAGGCGGGTTTAATTTTCAAAATCTAGGCCCAAAAATCAATTATGATGAAGATGTGACCGAGCTTAACTCGAACTTTTTACCTGCCAATATGCGTTTAGGCGGTGGGTTTGATTTCATTTTTGACGAATATAACAAAATCGGACTGAATGCAGAAGTAACCAAATTATTGGTTCCAACACCCCCAAATCCTGATTTAAACGGTGATGGAGAAATTACAAACGAAGAAAGAGTCAATGCCCGAAACGAATACCAAAAAATCGGATGGGTATCCGGAATTTTCAAATCATTTGGCGATGCTCCCGACGGCTTTAGCGAAGAATTGAAAGAATTTACCTGGGCACTTGGTGCCGAATACAATTATCAGGACTCCTTTGCCCTTCGTATGGGCTACTTTAACGAACACGAAACAAAGGGAGCCCGTAAATATTTCTCTTTCGGAGCCGGATTTAAATACACCGTCATCAAGTTAGATGTTTCGTATTTGTTTTCTGCCTCTAAAGTTAAGAACCCACTTGAAAATACATTGCGTTTCTCCTTGACGTTTAATTTTGGAGACAAATATGATGAATATTAATCTGATATATTAATTAAAAAAAGATCCAAATTTCAACAATGAAGTTTGGATTTTTTTTCCACTATACACTATGAAAAAAGTTACTGTTACAACCGAATTTACTGTTTTTGAAAACAAAGAACAATTGCCTTCTGAAATAAAAAATCTAATGGAAATGGCAATTGAAATCAGAAAAAAAGCTTATGCTCCTTATTCAAAATTTAGAGTAGGTGCTGCAATTTTATTAGACAACGGAAAAATAGTATTAGGCTCCAATCAGGAAAATGCAGCTTACCCGTCTGGGTTGTGTGCTGAACGTGTTGCTATTTTTCAGGCAGGAGCAATCTATCCCGATGCAAAAATTTTAAAATTAGCCATTTCAGCCACATCAGACGAAAAACCGGTTACATCTCCTATTCCTCCCTGCGGTTCATGCCGTCAGTCGATTGCCGAATACGAATTTAAACAAAACACAGCCATCGAAATATTTTTTATGGGTGAAACAGGAGAAATTTATAAATCAGATTCATTGACAAACTTGTTGCCGTTAGTTTTTGATAAAAATTACCTGTAAATTTTGCCCATCTACTAAAACGTTATCGTAAATAACTTTTCATAAAGTTTGTCATTTTAAGCCGATTAAATTTTTACATCTACTTAGGATGTCTTATTTTTGCTACTCGCAAATTTGTGCATCACCTGTTTGTGAAACAGACAAATCAAACATAAAAGATTCAAAATAAAACAAATGAAAAAAATCACCAAAGAAGTTTATCTGCAATGGTATGAAGACATGCAGTTTTGGAGAAAATTTGAAGACAAACTGGCCGCTGTTTACATCCAACAAAAAGTAAGAGGGTTTTTACATTTATATAATGGTCAGGAAGCCGTTTTAGCCGGGGCATTACACGCTATGGACCTGTCAAAGGATAAAATGATTACTGCTTACCGCAACCATGTTCAACCAATCGGCATGGGCGTTGATCCGCGAAAAGTTATGGCAGAGCTTTACGGAAAAGTGACCGGAACATCAAAAGGTATGGGTGGGTCTATGCATATTTTCTCAAAAGAGCACGGTTTCTACGGAGGCCATGGTATCGTGGGAGCTCAGATTCCTGTGGGTGCAGGAATGGCATTTGCCGATAAATATTTCAACACAGGTGGTGTGACTTTGACCTATTTTGGTGATGGTGCTGCCCGCCAGGGTTCGCTTCACGAAGCTTTTAACATGGCTATGTTATGGAAGCTTCCTGTTGTTTTCATCTGTGAGAATAATGGTTATGCCATGGGGACTTCGGTTGAAAGAACCGCTAACCACACCGATGTTTGGAAACTTGGTTTAGGCTATGAGATGCCTTGCGGTCCTGTGGACGGCATGAACCCTGTAAAAGTTGCCGAAGCAATGCACGAAGCTATCGAAAGAGCCCGCAGAGGAGACGGGCCAACATTCTTAGAAATGAAAACCTACCGATACAGAGGCCACTCGATGTCTGACGCTCAACTTTACAGAAGTAAAGATGAAGTAGAAGAATACAAAAAAATTGACCCGATCACACAAGTGTTAGATATCATTAAAGAAAACAATTATGCTACCGAAGTAGAAATTGAAGCAATTGATCAACGTGTAAAAGATTTAGTAGATGAATGTGAAAAATTCGCCGAAGAATCTCCGTTTCCGGAAGTACAACAATTGTATGATGTGGTTTACGAACAAGAAAACTATCCTTTTATCCCCCATAAACTTTAATCGATATGGCAAAAATTATAAACATGCCTCGTTTGAGTGATACAATGACCGAAGGAGTTGTAGCAACATGGCTTAAAAAAGTTGGTGACACCGTGAAAGAAGGCGATATTCTGGCCGAAATTGAAACTGATAAAGCTACAATGGAATTTGAATCGTTTGATTCAGGTACCTTATTACATATCGGAATCCAGGAGGGAGAATCAGCTCCTGTTGATTCACTACTGGCCATTATCGGAAAAGAAGGAGAAGATATTTCCGGTTTATTAGCCGGAGGAAGTACTTCTAAAACAGAAGAAAAACCAAAAGAAACGGAAATGCCCAAACAAGAAGTGACCTCAACAGAAGAAACGCAACCAAAAGCGGCAGCAGAAATTCCTGCCGGCGTAAAGGTAGTGACCATGCCGCGTTTGAGCGATACAATGACAGATGGCACCGTAGCAACCTGGTTAAAAAAAATTGGCGATACGGTAAAAGAAGGCGATATTCTGGCCGAAATTGAAACCGACAAAGCTACCATGGAATTTGAATCTTTCAATTCAGGAACATTATTATACATTGGTGTTCAGGAAGGTCAGTCTGCTCCGGTAGATAGTATTTTGGCGATTATTGGCCCTGCAGGAACTGATGTTTCGGGTATTGCAGCAAACTTCACCAAAGGCGGAGAAGCTCCAAAAACCGAAAAAACAGAAAGCAAATCAGAAGAGGCAAAACCATCTTCAGAAAATAAACCGGAAACACAGTCTTCTGCTGAATCAAACGGAAGAATTTTTGCTTCACCCTTAGCAAGACAAATTGCCAAAGAAAAAGGAATTAACCTTGCTCAGGTAAAAGGTTCCGGTGAAAACGGAAGGATTGTAAAGAGCGATGTAGAGAACTTTACGCCTTCTGCTGCTCCTCAAAAACCGGCACAACAAGAAACGGCTTCTCAACCAGCAACTGCCGTACAACCTTTTGTTCCGGCCGGAGAAACCTATTCCGAAGAAGTGAAAAACTCGCAAATGCGTAAAACCATTGCCCGTCGTCTTTCGGAATCTAAGTTTACCGCTCCGCATTATTATTTAACCATCGAAGTGGCAATGGATGAAGCAATGAAATCCAGAGCAATTATCAATACCGTTCCTGATACAAAAGTATCATTTAACGATATGGTTGTAAAAGCTTGTGCAATGGCGTTAAAAAAACATCCTAAGGTAAATTCTCAGTGGAAAGATGATGTAACAGTTATTAACCACCATGTAAGTATTGGTGTAGCTGTTGCAGTGGAAGACGGTTTGGTAGTTCCTGTATTGAAATTTACAGACCAAATGAGTTTAACTCAAATTGGTACAGCTGTAAAAGATGTGGCCGGAAGAGCTAAAAACAAAAAACTGCAACCTGCCGAGATGGAGGGAAGCACATTTACTGTTTCAAATTTAGGAATGTTTGGCATCACAGAATTTACGTCAATCATCAACCAACCTAACTCTGCTATCCTTTCTGTAGGAGCCATCATTGAAAAACCGGTGGTTAGAAACGGACAAATTGTTGTGGGCAACACCATGAAAGTAACCTTAGCCTGTGACCACAGAACAGTTGACGGAGCAACCGGAGCACAATTTCTTCAAACGTTACGAACGTATTTAGAAAACCCTGTTACCATGCTTGCATAGGTTTAGCTGAATCATATATTTTAAAGCGAGTTCATATTTTGAGCTCGCTTTTTTTATACACTTTCAACTGTGTAAACATCATCACTTTGGGCAAAATTTACACATTCTGAAAAAATACAAAAAACCATACACGACTAATTATCAACAAAATACAAAAAAGGCATATCCATTGCTTATCCTGTGGTGTGGAACTCTTGAAACCAAAAATGTTCTAAGAGTTTATCATTCAAAAAAAAGAAAACGTAGAATCTCAAATTCATACAAAGATGGAAAGCCAAAAATCAAAATCAGCACAACCTAACTCTCCTGAAAGAAAGAGAGAGTGTAACGAACAAAACCTGTATAGTTTTATTCTACCGGTTTACAGTAATTCATTACACAAAATTGTTACAATCGGATATGGAAAGGTCCATGATTTTGTGAGTAATATTTTTTCTGCCAACACCAATTCAAAAAGTAATCCGGCAAACGGAGCAGTTCTGATGGGTACGTTTTTACTGATGATTGGAGCTGCTTTTTTGGTATATGAATTACAGCCCAGTTTTGAGCAATTCAATCTGGAACGAATGAGTTCTACCTGGGGAATGGCTTTTTTAGTTTTATCACTGACTCTATTGGCTTATAAAATTTGCTTCTTTCTGTTCAAAGCTTATCTGTATATCCGATATAAATCCATCGAATCAGTTTCCGATGAAGAATTACCGACCTGTACTGTAATTGTTCCGGCATACAACGAAGGAAAGTTAGTCTGGGACACGCTCAGAAGCATAGCGGACAGTGACTATCCGCAGGAAAAACTACAGTTATTAGCCATCGATGACGGCAGCAAAGACGACACCTGGTATTGGATGCAGCAAGCGAAATTGGAACTGGGTGATCGGTTGACAATTTTTCAACAACCGGAGAACAAAGGAAAAAGACATGCTCTTTACCGCGGATTTAATCTGGGAACAGGGGATGTTTTTGTAACCATTGACAGTGACTCCATTGTAAAAAAAGATACGTTAAGAAACTTAGTCAGTCCATTTATAGTCAATGAAAATTGTGGAGCTGTGGCCGGTAATGTTCGTGTGTTGAATAACGAAAAAGCCATGCTGCCAAAAATGCTTAACGTAAGTTTTGTCATGAGTTTCGAATTTGTCCGCTCTGCAGAAAGCATGTTAGGATCAGTACTTTGTACGCCCGGAGCATTAGCCGCCTACAGAAGAGATGCCGTTTTTAACTGTCTGGAAGAATGGATTAATCAAACCTTTATGGGAAATCCGTCTGATATTGGTGAAGACAGAGCCATGACCAATATGATTTTAAAACAGGGACACGAAGTTTTATTTCAACGTAATGCACACGTACTGACCAATGTTCCGGAACGATATAAAGGATTATACAAAATGTTTATCCGTTGGGGAAGAAGCAACGTTCGCGAAAACATCATGATGGCAAAATATGTGTTTACTGATTTCAGAAAAGAATCAAAAGCCGGAGCAAGACTCTTATTCTTTAATCAATTCCTGAACATCATCATGACCTATCCGTTCTTATTGTTCATGTTATTCTTTATTGTAACCCACCCTGTACTGTTCTTAAGTTCAACATTGGCCGGTATATTAATTGTATCGTCATTCCCGGTATTATTTTATGCCAAACGATATAACATATCAGAATCTGTTTGGGCTTATACCTACAGTATATTATACACCTTTGGATTATTCTGGATTACGCCTTATGCCATTGCTACCGCCGGTAAAAGTGGCTGGCTAACAAGAGAACTTCCGGCTAAATAACAAAAAGCGGGTTTCATGACTCGCTTTTTACGTTTTTATTCTTTTCCTCAATCCACTTCGCCATATACTTTGTGCTCTGCAAAGCATGATGCATCAGCATTTGACCCATAAAATTATCATCACGATACTTTTTTAAATTTTCAAACTTATCTGCTAAAAGTTCTTCAAAAGCAACCTCAAACAAATCGCCGGAAAATCGCTTCTTAATTATTTTAAAGCCTTTTTGCTGTGCCTCCTGCCAAATAGTTTTATTTTGATATAATTCAATTGCTTTTTCAGCAAAATCATCGGGAGAATCCGTAATAAAACCATTCCATGCAAAATTACCATTCATGGCTTCTGCTCCTATTGTTGACGCTATGCTCGGCGTTCCAAACTGCATTGCCTCCAGTAATTTTCCTTTTATTCCGGCACCAAACCGGATGGGAGCTAACAGAACTCTCGCTTTCGAAATTACTTCAAAAGAACTTTCCGCTCTTCCGTGAACATAAAAATTCAGTTTCGGTTGATGCAGCGAATTTATTTTTTGTGTCGGATAAGCACCATAAACATTCATCTTCGCTTCCGGAAATTTTTCAAACAACAATGGCCAGATTACTTCTTTCAAATAAACAACCGCATCGTGATTCGGAGCATGCAGAAAATTCCCAATAAACACAAAATCACTTCGCTCTTCAAAATCCGGTAAATGCACCGTTTCATTTTCAATCCAAATCGGCAAATAAAACAATAAAAACAACGGTACTTTAAAATACGTTTGAAGCAACTCCATTTCAAATTCAGAAACCATCAACGTAACATCACAACGAAAAATACTGGCAACTTCACGTTTTGCCAAATCATTATTCAACTCAAATGGTTTGTTTTTCAAAACAGTTAGTCTCCGGGCTTCACGCAAACAATGTAAATCCTCTGAATCCAGCATTCGTATGGCATTCGGACATTGCTGAGCCACCCGCCAGCCAAATTGTTCTTCCGTCATAAACCGGTCAAACAAAACCAAATCGGGTTGCAATTCAGTCACAAAAACATCAAACGAAGTGCAATTCAATGCAATTTGTTTCCGGTCAATATCATCCAATTCTTCCGAAAATTCAGAAACTGCGGCTGTGCTGGCAAACGTTATTACTCCGCCGTTTTTTTTAAAAAAAGAAATCAATTGCATCATCCGGGTTCCGGCTGCCGATGATCCGGGTTCCGGCCAGACAAAACCAATAATTAAAATACGCTTATTTTTCAGTCCATTCATCCGACTAAAATAGCAATAAAAGGGGCAATTCTATTCAAATAAAAAGCATTATTTTTGCATTAAATCTCTCAAAATCATGTTAGGATTAAAACTCAAAACCGATCCCCGTTGGGCCAATATAGCCGAATCAAACCTCGAAGAAATTTTATCCGATCATTGCTGGTGCGAACAAAAAGCAGCTGCCAATGCCCTGTATATCATTACCAACAATTCTGAAAAGGTAGAATTAGTGACTGAAATGGCCAAAATTGCCATCGAAGAAATGGAACATTTTCAGATGGTGCATAATCTTATAAAGGAACGTGGCTTTGAATTTGGTCGCGAAGTAAAAGACGATTATGTGAACCAGCTTGTCAAGTTCAGCAAAAAAGGTGGCACCCGAAACGATGCGTTGATCGAACGTTTGCTCTTTGCTGCCATGATTGAAGCCCGTAGTTGCGAACGTTTTAAAGTACTTTCCGAAAACATAAAGGATCAGGAATTGGCCAGATTTTACCGTGAACTCATGATCAGTGAAGCCAATCATTATACCACCTTTTTAAAATTTGCCCGAAAATATTCCGAAAAAGTAGATGTTGATAAACGTTGGCAGGAATGGCTTGAATTTGAAGGCGAGCTTATTACCAACTACGGCAAAAAAGAAACCGTTCACGGATAAAAACATCACTCCAATTTCTAAATTCTAACCTCTAAATTCGAATTCTAACTTAAAGTAGACATCATTTATAAACTACAGATCGACACCGTTTACTCTACAGAAAAAAGCCGCCCCAAAATTGCTTTCAGGACGGCCTCAGTCGTATTGTTTAAGTAATTCTAAACCAATTCAAATTATTCAAAAACAATCTTTTTTATCTTTTTAAGGCGAAGTGCGATTTGAATTCCCGCGGAACACCGTTTTCCTCATAGTAAACAATAAACCAATAATCCGTTGAGAACAAGGCTTTTCCGTTAAACGTTCCATCCCAGCCGGCTCCGTTCGGACTTATTGATTTCAATACTTTTCCATACCGGTCAAAGATTACAATATAAGCATTGGGTTGATGCCGCAAAGCCGTGATATTCCATTCATCATTATAACCATCCCCATTCGGTGTGAAGAATTTCGGGTAATCAATGATCCTGATATTTTCAATGACCACGCTGCCGCATGACGGGTTTCCTGTTTTCTGATCATGGACCGTAACGGTATGTATGCCCGTTGGTACATTTGTAAAAACCCCGCCATTGTTCAGAATTGGTCCGTCGTTCAACTGAAACCAATACGTACCATAACCATCTACCTGCACCGTAATCGTTGCATTATCCGTAAAGGCAGCGGAGACCTGATAATCAATAATCACGGCAGGGCCGGACTGAATTACTTCAAAATCCTCACTCCTGTCTGAAATACACCCTAAACCGGAAGAAGGATTTTCTATCAGAACAGAATACATTCCGGGCGAAGCCGTATTTACTAAATAAGTGCTTGCTGTTGCATCTGGAATTATACTTCCGTTCAAAAACCAAGTATAAGTGTAATTACTTCCTTGAATACTACTGCGTAAAGTCAACGTTCGTTCAACAATTCCGGTTTCATAATTCACACAAATCGTATTACTTCCATCCACAGTTGTAATAACTGGTTCCAACAATTTTTCAACTCGTAAAAGCACGGTTGCAGTGGCTACGCAAGAAGTAACAAAATTGATGTTTTTTACGCGAATATGAATTGTTTGCTGGTTTGGTGAAAGCGTATTTTGATGACTTTCCGGATTGGCAATAGCATTCGTTCCGTTCAATGCTCCTGTAGCAGTCAGGTGATACGTTACCTGAAAATCAGCCGAATTTTGTCCGTTCAGCACAATTGAATCCAATGTGGTTAAATCAAACGTTGCGATACCGTCGTTTACCCCATCATAATCGCAAACTTCCCAATCATCTGGCTGCATGGCTTGAGCACCGGCTTCTACCTTCAAGTCAAAAGGATGAATTACAGAACATAATGTAGTAAGATTTGTAATTTTTACATAAATTACCTGTAAATCAATTGTAGTATTGGTGTATGGGTTAGATAAAATAGGTGAATTTTCTAAGTTATCTTCAAAAAACTCCACTTTAAAATTACTTATGGGTTGCGATGAACCTAAAATTTCAGGAATTTTGCCTTGCAAATCAAAATCGGCAAAACCGGAAAGATTGGCATCACAAATGATAATTCTGTTCAACATTAAACTCGGCAACGGATTCACTACTAAATTCAAAGGAAGCACTACTGAGCAAAATGGATTTGTACTCAAAGAATTTACCACTCGAATATAAATTGTTGCAGATGGAGAATTGTAATTTGAAGCTGTTCCAATTGGATTTGTTCCGCTACTGGCATTTCCAATTGAATGGTGATATGTGATGTTCAGATTTGGAATTCCGTTTCGAATAAGGCTTTCATATACCGTTAAATCAAATGTTTCAGATAAATCATACGGTGTAACTTCATCACATAAAACTAAATCTGAAAGAGTAATTGCACTGACATCCGGCAACGGAATCAGATTCAAATTCAATGTAGTGGTGCTGTAACATCCTGTTAAAATATGTTCCACTCTTACGCCTATTGTTGAATTTCCTGATGTTAAATTAGTAAAACTTCCGGGAGAACTTATCAATTCTGAAGCCGTTTCATTTATAGCTCCTAACTCCGTATGATAAAACTGAACTTGATGATTAGACGGATTTACTGCATTCATTAAAATTGCATTTTGAGCACTCGGTAAATTAAAAACAGCAAAGCCATCATTGTTCACATCACAAACTGTGAGCGATGCGTTTGAAGGTAATTGCAAAGGAAGATTTACAACCAATGGAAGTGCCTGAACCGAAAAACAACTGGTTGTATTGTTTTCTAAACGAATCCAAATTATTTGATTAAATGGCGTTGTATTTTCGTAATGATTGGATGGTGAAATAAAATTCGACGGTTGATTTATCGCATCATTCTGGTCGGTATAAAACCGAACGGAATAACCCGTTTGAGGTAATCCGTTTAAAATGGTATTTACTAAATTGTCTAAATTAAAAGTGGTAATGCCATCCGAATCATCATCACATTCAGAAATAGTGCCCGGCGGATTAATAATTGGATTGGGAAGTACATTCAGCACCAATTCTACAATTTCAAAACAGGAACCACTTTGCACTCTTACAAAAACTGAACCTGTGGTGCTGTTATGAGTATTGGCCGATGTAATTTCATCCTCTCCGATTTGAGCCTGGGTCAACGTTTCATAAAAAGTCACCGCAACCGGGAAAGTATTTCCGAGAATAATTTCGGCTACAGTCTGATCCAAATCAAATGTTGCAATTCCCGTTGTTCCGTTTTCGCAATTATTCAATGGTGTGGGAGCATTCGCTGTCGGAGCTTCCACAACCTGAAGTTCTAACTCTGTGAACGAAACACATCCCGCAACCGATTCTACCCGAACATACACCGTTTGATTGGCCGCAATACTCGGGTAGGAGTTTGGTAGTGTATCGGCCGGATCTCCAGAATCAGCTAAAGCTTGCGTTAAGTAATAGGTAACCGTTAAAGCTGAATTATTATTCGTAATTTCACCATTTTTACTATCCAATTGAAACAATGCCGAATTGGGATTTCCGGTCGTATTACAAATTAAATAAGGCGTTGGACTTACAATTGCTGGTACATTTTCAACCAAAATTGTTTCGTTTATATTTAATGTTAATGAGCAAAACGGAGTAGCATCATACGTTATATCTTCTAATACCATAGCAAGATTGGCCGTTACATTGCTGATGGTATGGATATAGGAACCGGTTCCGTCAATATTTATGCTTTCCGGATTGCCATTTATTGTAAAGTTTAAAATAGTATTTGGTCTTCCTGTAAAAGTTATGATTGCCGATTCGCCACTGCAAATAGGTGAATTGGTTATAAAAGCGGGGGGCTGAATTTCGTTGACCAAAACAGTTACGGCATCGGTTAAATTTCTTGAACAAATAACCGAGCCATCCGTATCGATAATCTGAGCAAGTGATAACGCAAAAGTGGTGTCTGTGGTCAATGTTTGATCAAAACTAAAACTACCCGAAGCATCGAGCAAAGCAGTTTGATTTGTTCCTCCATTAGCTTGATAAGTAACCGTAGAATTTGGTGTTCCGGTAATGGTTACAGTTACAATTTCACCCTGGCAAATTTCTGTGGATGAAACCGCAATATCGGCATCGGGAACAGGATAAACGACCAAATTAAAATCAGTTACCGAAAAACAACCCGTTACGTTATCTCTTACACGAGCAAAAATTTGTTGCGGATTGGTTGAATTTGCTAAAATAGCAGGCAAAGCTCCTATTCCATCAATCGCATTTTCTATGGTATTGTGAAATGTAATTGTGTTTGCCACTAAATCGGAATTAATAGAACTTCTTACCGTATTTAAATCAAAAATTCCTGTGTTTGCATTCGTGCTACAAGAAATATAATCTTCAATAGCATTGGCGGTTGGCGGCGGAGCAAAAGCTCCGGTTCCTTGCGTGGCGGAACCAATCCACTCCAGTTCAAATCCACCATCGCCTCCCAATATTCCTTCCGGCCTGTCAATGGCTATGTAATAGCTTTCTCCGGCCAGTACATTCAACCACCTTACATATCCGTTGCCATTAGCACCCGGCCCGTTTTGGGTGGCAGTTGTGCTCCCATGCATTCCTGTATAATTATTGGGGAGACCTGCAGCTTGCGGATTAGTTGTTGAACACCGGATCGGATTTCCTAAATTATTACATGGCCTGTTGGGACCAAAAACCCAAAAATCAAAATCAACACTTATATCCTGCTCATTCGGGCGAAGATGAAAACCTAACGTGCCTGATTGAACGATATTAATTTTTAACCAAACCGAATTGTGTTCAAAACCGCTGCAAAAGCCGTTAATCTCCTGCACATTTCCTATTCCGTCAGCGTTGGAAGAAAAACTTCCGTTGCTGCAAACCGTGATGGCATTGACACAATCATTTGGCGTTTGGGCAGTAAAATAGTTAAAACAAAGTAGTAATAAAACAGCAATTATCTTTTTCATTGAAGCAATTATTTTCAATAATTAATTAAAAATCAATTATTAACAGGTCATCCTCAAAATGACGGATGACCATTACAAAGTGTAAAGCCAAAGCGCACACTACATACGCTTTAGCCTAATTAACAAGTAGTAATGAAATTATTATCTTTTTACAATCAGAAATTCAGAGCGTCTGTTTTGAGCATCTTGCTCTTCTGTACAATTCCCTTTGCAATCAATTTTAGGTTCTGTAAATCCTAATCCTTTTCCGGAAAGTCTCTCTTTAGAAATTCCTTTAGAGATTAAATACTGCACCGTTGATTGAGCTCTTTGATTAGATAGGTTTAAATTATAAGCTGCCGTTCCTTTTGAATCCGTATGCGATTTTACAAAGATTTCCATCGTTGGATTGTCTTTGAGTACCTTTACCAGTTTATCCAGCTCTGTTGCACCTTGTTCTGTAATGTTACTCTTATTGAATTCAAAATAAATACTCTTTAAAATAACTTCTTTATCCGTTACAATTACTTCAACCGGTTCCAATTCTACCGTAACCGAAGTTTTCCCTGATTTTACTTTTTCAACAGGTAAAGAAGCCGGGTCAAAATCCGGTTTGGTTACCTGAAAAACATAAGCCGTATTACAATTGATGTCATACGAAACTTCTCCTTTAGCATTAGTTTGTTTGGTCGCGATTACATTTCTCTTTTCATCTAAAATAGAAACCGTTGCATCAGCCAGAGCTTTTCCTGTTTTTTTATCTTTTACGATTGCAATTGCCTCCGCCGCACAAACCGGAATGGCTTCAAAAATATTATCAATTCCACTTCTGTTTGAAGAAAAGAATCCGATGTTTTTTATTGTATTAAAACTAAATGAGAAATCGTCTTTTTCGGTATTTACCGGTTTTCCGATGTTAACTGTTTCAGCTGGATTGTTCAAATCAACTTTAAAAACATCTAAACCACCAAAACCTTGTCTTCCGCTTGAAGCGAAATACAACACGTTATCATCTGTAATAAAAGGGAAACCTTCTTTTCCGGCAGTGTTTACGGCTGTTCCTAAATTTTCTGGTTTTCCGTAATTTTTTCCATCAACAGAAACTTTCCAAATATCAGTATCACCCAGACCACCCGGCATATTAGAAGCAAAATAAAGTGTTTTTCCATCTTTACTTAAACTTGGATGACTTACAGAATAATTAATGCTATTAAATGGTAAAGCCTGAATATCTGTCCATTTTCCACCTACTTTTGTTGCTCTATAAAGACCTTGTTGACCCACTTTGATATTGTTCTTTTTGTCTTTTTCAAAAACGCCTTCACTGTGACCGTCTCTTGCAAAAAACATAGTGTTACCGTCTGCAGAAACAGTAACCGGACCATCGTGAAAAGCGGTGTTTAGTTCGCTTACTTTTTGTGGCTCAGACAACGTTCCGTCTGCATGTAACGTAGAAGAAAAAATATCCAGATACGGTTGGTTTATCCACTTATCCGTTTTGTTTGATGTGTTTCTTGTGCTCGCAAAATATAACGTATTATCGTTGGTTAAAACCGCACCAAAATCACTTTGGTCTTTGCTGTTAATTTTAGTTTCTTTGATATCAAACAACTTTGTTTTATCTGCTAAAGTTGGAATATAATTTGGATTGGCTTTGTGATCTTTTGCTCGTTGGTCATTGGGTAAAAGAGAAGCAAACTTATCCATTTGCCTGTTAGCGTCCTGATATTTGCCTAACGATTTTAATGCTTGGGCATAACGGTAATACGTTTCAGCATCCTGGTTTTTTTCAACGGCTTTGGCATACCATTTTGCAGCGGCCTCCGTATTATAAACATTATAATAGCTATCGGCTAATTGTCTGTAAACATAATTATCCGCTTTTTTGGATTCTGCTAATTTTAAATATTCCTCAATAGCTGCCACATATTGATAGGTTTCAAACAACTTATCTGCTTTTTCCGTCTGCTTGTTTTGAGCAAATCCGGACATAAGTGTTAAAAACAATCCTGTTGTGATATATAATTTTTTCATTTTTTAAGTTGCTTTATTGGTTAGAAAAATCTTGGCGAAATGGATATTTTCTTCGAGAAATTCAAATCAAACAACAGCATAAACTCGTGTGAAGCCGGTGTTGTTACATTTAAATCGGAGACAATATGGTCATACGCATACCCCACTCTAATCGATGGCGTTACGGCAAAGTTAATCATTCCGCCGAAAGAATCATCAAGTCGGTAGGTTGCTCCTAACTCAAATTTGTTAAAAAACAGCACATTTGCCGAAACATCAAGTGAAGTGGGTGCATTAAATGCCGACTTCATCATAAACGACGGTTTGAATTTTGTGTTCTCAGACAAATCAAAAACGTACCCGGCGGTTAAAAAATAATGTTGTACTTCTGAACCGAACTCATATTCCTGTCCGTTTTGCGTTACATCCAGGTGCTTTGTCTTCAACATATTTGGCACCGAAAAAGCCGCATAAAACTTTTGATTATAATAAAAAAGTCCGGAACCGATATTCAAATAGGTATTGCTTGAATTTTCGCTAAAAGCCGGATCGTCCGGATCGGGAACAAAACCGTTTCCGATATCACTAAATAAACCTACTTTGTGAAAAGTTGCTCCTCCTTTGATTCCAAATGCCAAACGATGTTCCCCTCCTAAGTTTAACGTGTAGGAGAAATCGGCATACACATTGTTTTCTTCTACCGGACCAATTTTATCGGTTATGGCAGATAATCCCAAACCCACATTTTTCCCCACCGGGCTGTGAATGGCTAATGTTCCTGTTTTTGGTGCTCCTTCAATTTCAACCCATTGTGCCCGGTACAACAGCCCGACTGACAAACTTTCCTTTGAACCCGCATACGCCGGATTCATGATATTCATGTTATACATGTATTGTGTATAATGCGGATCTTGTTGTGCCTGACCATTTAAAACAACCATGAATGCAAAGGCCAGCGTAAAATATATTTTTTTCATTTGTACTATTTTTTAAAACAGTTTGCCCAGTTAAACCAAGCAAACTGCCTTTGAATTATATGATTATTATCGGTTAATGTAAATCCATCCGGTTGCTGTACTTCCATCTTGTTTAGCAATACTGTAGAAATAGGTTGCCGAAGGAAGTTCTTTTCCGTCATTTGACTGACCATGCCATTGGTTAGAATAGCTTCCGTTGAAATTATACACTTCTCTACCGTAACGGTTAAAGATGGTTATCTGCTGAACTCCCATTCCTGTTAAGTTCAGCGTGTCATTTTTACCATCGCCGTTTGGAGAAATTCCTTTTGGAATCATCACACATGGTATAGAGGTAACCGTAAACTCGCCATCGCTTGAGCATTCTCCGGAAACAATTGTAAGTGTAAATCTTTGCGGGAAAGTAGCCATTGGATTATCAGCCAGATAATCACTCACGTTAAACACAGCCTCATTTGAACCTACTACATTGTTGTTTTGATCCATCCAGATATAATCAGCAGAAGTATTTTCATTTACTTTCAACACTAATGTATTTCCGTTACATTCCTGAGAAATAACTACTTCTTCAGCATCAGTAATCTCAACGGTAAATGACGTTGAATTCCCTTCTAAACACAATGTAGTATCAGTTAAAGCGGTATAGGTAATAACATGTGTTCCTGCTGTTGCAGAGGATAAATTAATTTCGCCTGTAACCAAATCAACCGTTAAGGTTTCAGATGAAAATGTACCGTTTTCTGTGTGATTGGTTGGTACCGGATTTTCTCCCGAAATACAAATTGGTGTTTCATACGCAAGATTAACAACAGTTAGTGTTGAATCTGTTACAGTAACTGTAAACGTGCTTTGATTTGCTGCTATACATCCGTTTTGAAGGACAGAATAGGTAATTTCGTATGTTCCTGCATCACTGCTTGATAAGTCAATGGCTCCGGTTGAAGCATTAATGTTCAATCCTGCTGATGGCTCTACGGTATAACTTCCTCCTGTTACAAAACCTGTATTGGTTGATAAGACTGGGTTATTTCCGATTACACAATAGGTTGTTGCATCATAATTAAATCCAACTTCCGGAATGGTTAAATCAATAATCGTTACAACAATCTCTTCACGTGGTCCTTCACAACCGTTTGAATCAACATTTACAACATAATACGATGTTGAACCGATCGTTGATGTACCTGGTGTTGGAGCGGTTGCAACACCTGTTCCGCCTGTTGCTTCCGTGTACCATTTTAGCGTATAACCCGGGGTTGGTATTGCTGTTAATGGTTGAGCTGTTGCATTCAAACAATATTCTACCGGAGTAGTTACCGTTGGCACATCATCAAAACCTAAGTATGTAATTGCAATTGAATTTTCGCAATAACGGGTTTTCCAGTAGAAAACATATTCTCCCGGAGCACTAAAACCTGAGATGGTTGCATTACCTCCATTCACATCTGCAAAAGTTGTCAAACCAGGGTTGTTTTCGTCTGCAATCCAACTTCCAACTCCGTTTGCTTGAACGGCTACAGGACCAGCCCCACATTCTACGGTTTGACTTTCCGTTATAATTCTGTTGTTTGGTGTAATTTTTATATCATCTAAAAGATTTCCGATACCGTCGTTTCTGGAACGGAATACAAATCGTGTCACATTTTGCCCGGCAGGAACGTTGTAAATTCCTTCCAGCACATTAAATCCTAAACTCGTGGTGGTTGATTGATGAACTAATTCAAAAGGACCTTGTGGCGGACCAACAAACAAGTCAACTGAATTTTCTCCTCCACGTGTTGCATGAGCAAAGCTGTATTCGTATTGTGTTATTTCAGAACTGTCAAAATCCTGGAACATACCATCGATATTATTCAAATCCGGTTCTAATCCGGCATCTGATGCGAGCATCTGAATAAACTGAGCTCCTTCGTACGGTGCAGTTCCTACAGTATTCAACGCATCAAAATAAAAGAAAGTACCTGTTGACCAATAGCCAATTACATCATTTCTCCAACCCGGAACAATATTTTGAGAAATCATATTACTCAGCAATCCAACTGAGGCAGTTGGTTGTTCAAACCCAGCGTTAATTACATTGAATGAACAAGGATCTACAATTGTTTTTACACAAATATCAAAAGTATATGGAGAAAGTTCTGTTTCGTTTTGAGTAATTCTCAATTTATAGGTTTCACCTATTACTAATTCTGTTGAATACATTGTGGCAACAGCATTGTTATATGTACAAACTATTTCTTCTAAATTATCGCCATTAACTCGATATAATGTTAATGTTATTTTCCCGTAAGGAAGATCACCTGAACTGTCATAATGATTTCCGGAGAAATTATCTAAATCAATCAAATGCGTTGTTGAAGTAGCCTGGAAATCATACCAAATATCACCGCCGTTTATCCCTTCGCAAGACATTGCGTCTGCAGAAGGTGTTGCTCCATTGAAGGAAGCTTTTGTGGCTACTGAACAAATTTCAGAATCATTAACCGTTAAAGTAACAGCTGTTGATTGAGCATCATTTCTAACAAATACATTTGGGCCTGACCAGAAGCTTGTATCGTCATCTGAACAAATTGCTCTAACAAAATATTCATACGAAGTATTGTTTCCGGCTGTGAAGTCTGATATTTGTGGCATGTATGAATTTGTTGTTACAATAGTGCCCGAAATTGGTAGCGTTCCATTGGAGAAAGGTTGAATAAATACTTCCCAGGAAGTTTCAGAACCACCGGCTGTCCAGGATAATTCGCCTTCTTCGCTAATGGTTAAATCGGTTGGTTGCGGACAAGTGATTTCGCCACAAGTGGCAATACCCGTAAAGAAAGTTCTTCTTGGAGCAGGAAGTAATCCTAAATCGGTAGTAGAAATGATTTCACCTAACGAATTTTTAACTTCAACGGTTGCACCCGGAAATTGACCAGGAGCTGTCCCGACGGAATCCCAGAATAAAGAGAATTCAACGCCACGGCATAAAAATAATATAAAATCTACCGGCTGCATCTCTTCATTCCATGCTCCGGTTGGGAAATCTAATGTTTGAACGACAACACCATTCTGGATTACATCAATCCCGCCACCAATTCCGGAAGAAGGACCTCCGCTCAAGGTAACTGTATATTCACATAAATCTTCAAAACTGCATTTTGTTATAACCTCTAATGGCCCAATCCATTCCGGTTCTGTTTCACAGATTGCTCTAACATATACTTCGTATTTTTGAGCAGGAATTAAACCTTCTACTGTAAATGGATGAGCATTTGCAATATGTGTATATTCCGGTAAAGAAGTTGCTCCGGGAGCTGGTGTTCCATAAGGCTGAACGACTACTTCCCATTGTGTTTCTGTTCCGGCCGTTTCCCAGTTTACATCAATCGTTGTATCGTTAATGTTTGAAATTGTCATGTTATAAGGAGCAGGACAAGCAGGAATATCTTCGATCATTACTTTATCTATAAATAAAAGTTGACCTCTGTATCCAAGTGGACTTGGTGGCATGGTTGGAATATGCCATCCTATGTTGATGTTTCCGGTAATACCGTCAGGAAGGTTGATAATCATTTCTTTCCATTCTTCATTGTTTAATGGATTTGGATCTTCTTCCGTATCATATAAAACCGTTGTAAAACTTTCCGGATTTATTCCTGTAGTAGATAATTTTATTTCTAAATCTTCTGTAAAAAATGAGTCATAAACTCTGTAAAAGAATTTTAAGCGTTGGTTTTCTGTTACGTTAATGGTTGGCGAAATTAACCAATCATCATTTGCACCATTTGATCCGGTGAACATTCCGGCTGCTTGATCACCTTCATACGTATTAGAGGTGACATTCATTGCAAATTGAAAACCATCATCATTTGAATTTAAGATTCTCCAACAATTTTCGGTTGTAGAGTCAAAGTTAAATGTTTCGGTAAATGGTGTGTTAAATGGTGAACAAAGTGTTGTAAACACAAATGGTCCTGCCCATTCGCTACTATCCGTATCTGTACAAACGGCACGAACATAGAATTCATATTGCGTTCCCGGTAAAAGTTGATTGGCGTTGTATGTTGTTGTTGAAACCGTTTCACCTTCCACAGATGGAGTTCCTAAACCGGCTTCCTGAACAACAACCTGCCAAGCTTCTTCGCCAAATCCGGGCATCCAAATTAAATTGGCATTTTCAGATAATACTGAAGTAGTTCCCAAAGCACTTGGCGTTGGACATAATGGTGCATCAATAATATAAACATCGTCAATGTCTAAAATTGAAGTTCCCGGAGTTAAATCAAAATCCGGTGGTACTCTGAATGCAATATAAACTGTTCCGCTCGCTTCAAAAAAAATCGATTTTTCAATGAAGTCAGTATTCGTAAAAACTTCCAATGGAGCTAATTCGGTAAAGCTTTCAGGATTAGTATCTGTTGTTGAAATCAAAACTTGAATCCCGTATCTTGAAGTGGGATGAAAAATTGAAAATCTTGCTCTGTATTTATATTTCAATTCTTTTACACCTTCCACATTAATAGCAGGAGAAATTAGCCAGTCATCATAGCTTGTAGTAGGATT
Source organism: Bacteroidota bacterium (assembly GCA_023434025.1). GTDB lineage: Bacteria > Bacteroidota > Bacteroidia > Flavobacteriales > Flavobacteriaceae > Flavobacterium. The sequence continues at coordinate 5,740 of JAEYTL010000027.1, read as the reverse complement.
AAACCAACCTCCACCAGCACGAATTTCTGGGTTTGTAACTTCCATTAACCATTCTGAAGCATCTGCATTAGCATTATTTATTGTCCAACAGAATTTTTGAGTATTTTCATCATCGTCATTAAAACTTTCATAAAATGGGGTATCAAAAGTGATACAATCGGTTACAAAATGAACAGGTCCAACCCAATTACTTTGATGTTCATTGCTGCAATAAGCTCTAACATAAAATTTGTATCTTTTTGCAGGCAGTAAACCGCCATAGGTATAGGGGTTACTTGAAACAACAAGCCCGGATGTCTCGCTTGTGGGTTCAGGATCATTTAACGGCAAAACCAAAACTTCCCACTGATCTTCCAAATCGCCCACGGTCCATGAAAATTGTGCTGATTCAGTCGTTTCACTGCCACTGATTAAAACAGGAGCAATCGGATCCGGACAGATTGGTTTGTCTTCGATATATATGTTTGTAAAAGAAATTCTGCTCGCCTCATGTCCGGAACCAACAGGCGAAATAACCCAAGCGATATTTACTAATCCCGTTACTTCAACCGGGATATTATAAATTACTTCCTGCCAGGATTCATTACTGATTACAGTTTCCGGCAATAATACATACGAAAAATTTTCCTGACCAATTCCGGAAGTAGCTATTCGTATGCTGTAACTGGAACTTCCTCCCCAACCTACCTGTTGAGAAAATCGCAAACGTTTCTGAACACCATCAAAATTGATTTGTGGAGAAACTAGGTAATCATGATTGAAATTTTGGTTTGTACCCGTTTGTAAAGTGGCATACCCCAGATAACCTTCTTCCCAACCTGCCTGATATGACCATTTTACCCCATCGTTATTTACATCTAAAGATGTCCAACAGGGCTCAGGGCTTGATGAGGAAGCACCAATAAATCCGGTAAAATAGGGTGTATCAAAAACGTTACATTGCGTTGTAAATGTAATTGGCACTCCCCATTCTCCGGGATTTCCGTTACAAATTGGTCTTACATATAAGTTATAAGTAGTTCCTGCTGTAAGCTCATCAATTAAAATATTTTCGTTCGTAGCTGTAGCAGTTCCCGAACCTGTTGGGGCAGGATCGGCAACCGGCAATACAACATATTCCCATGAATCGGCAATACTTACCGGATTATCCCATGAAAAGGTCACACTTTCTTGTAATAAATTTTTATATGTATATTGAGAAGGCGAAGGACAGGTGGTGAATGATAAATCAAATTCAAAACATATGCTTGTATCAATTCCTCCCAAGGACGTAGAAATAACAATTATATATTCGGTTCCCGCAGTGACAGGAAAATTATCTATCGTTTTGGGCTGACTTGTAGCAGAAGTATTTAAACCCGCCAAACATTCCACGCCAATCGTACTGCAATTTTCGTAGATGAAAACACCGGAAATAGCATTACCCCAACACTGGGTTCCCGAAGACCAGGGAAGGGTCATTTGGCTTAAATTGATTAAACCGTCCTGTTCAGGCGTATAAGAAAGAAATATTTTATTTCCCGATAAATAGTTCTCCGTTATTGAATCTGACAAGCAGTTACTACCATGTACCGGATAGGTTATTGTATCTGCATTTGGAAAGTCCATTAAATTACTATCTAAAGAATAAGGCGAACCTGATGTAGCATTTACAATGATTGGATATTCACAGGACAAACCGTAAATTGAAGTTGTAAAACGAAACGGCCCTGCCCAATCGCTTGATGTTTCAGAGTCACAAACCGTTCTGATGTAAACGTCATAAGTTGTTTCACCTGTTAAATCCTCAAAAGTAGATGTATTGCCATTGATTGAACTTCCGGTTACTAAAGGGCTTTCTCCTTCTTCAACATATTGAATTTCAAAATTTGTTACTTCAGGATGTGTCCAGGTCACTGTAGCGGAGACCGGGCTGATTTGAGAGAAAGTAACATCATCTGCAACAACCTGTAAACATCCTTCGATTACCCGGATATTATCTAAATACCATGCATCGCCAAAAGCTTCTGCTCCCGTTTGATTATTAACCGCTACAAAAGCAATATAAATATCTAATCCTACCGGAATTGACGAGGGGATTGCAATAATCTTTTCTTCATATTCTGTTTCAGAACCAACATTCAAATCACTTCCGTTCCACGATTGTAAAATAACCGTAAAACCATTGATATCCGGTTGACTGGCCGTAGAAAGTCTGATTTGATAGCTGATATTATCATTTGCATTTGCGGTTGCTCGTTTGGTATAAAATCGAATCTCGCCATTTGCAGGAACAGAAACCGACGGGGTTACCAAAAAATATTGAGCCGTATTGCCTTGTCCGATATTTTCAGAACCCGGATTAACAAAAGCGGCATCACTGCCCAGATAGCCATCCGAGGAAATTCCCCAGGCTGATGCACCTACTCCATTTCCAAAAAGTGTCCAAGTGGCCGGAATACCACCTTCAAATGATTCGGTTGCCAACTGTGCGTAATTTGATAACGAGAGAAACAACAGCAGAAATGTCAAAACAAATTTGTTTCCGACACTATGCTGCCGAGCAGTATTTTCATACTCCCTGAAGTTTAACAACAGTAAAAACTTTTTTACTGAACTGATTAGTTGTAATTTTTTTTGCATTGTCATTACATTTAACGGTTTGGTTAGTATTTGGATAAAAATAGATAGTAATACTATACCTTAATATATAATGACTTTGTAAATTACCGAAATTTGAAAGGCAAAAAAAACACACAAATAATTGATTTAAAATAACTTATACTAAAAAACAAAAATAAAGACAGTTATTACTCATTTTTATTTTTTTGTAATCTATCTATTACATTTTGTAAAGAAGTGTTTTCTTTTTTAATTTTTAAGTAACTGAAAATCGACAAAAAAATAATCAGTAAACTCAAAAAGATAAGAATATAAATTCCATATTGATAGGACGGAAGGATTTTTTCTAATTGATTTTTTTTATCTTTTTCAATTTCTTCTAACGAATTACTAATTGATTTTCGTTCTGACTCTTTGATCTTGATTCTGTTTTGAAGATATAACTGATTATACTTTTGATAATTTTCCCAATTGTTCAGAGCGAGGTAATTTTCAGACAAACCTTTATAAATCCCTTGATTTAAAATCAAATCTCCCACACTCTTTGAAATAGTATACGCCTGATTTAAAACCTCAATAGCATCCTGGTATCTTCCTTCAATGGTATATACTTCTGCTAATCCTTTTTGAGCAAAGGCCTGCAGACTTTTGGCCTCAGCTTTTTTTGCCAAAATAATCGCTTCCTGAAAACTCAATTTAGCCGCTTTATTATCTTTCAGCAAAACGTAACAATTTCCTTTATTATAATAGGCAATACTGGTATTTGCAATACTGTTAAAGTTATTTATCTTAGCATATTCTTTGATGCCCTTGTCTAAAAATGTTATGCCAATTTCACAGTTTAGCCTTTCCTTATAAACCAGGCCTCTAACCACATAACTGTTTGCCAGATAAAAAGTAACCGAATCCCGAATCGGATAGGCCAAGATTAATTGTTCAGCTTCATCAAGATACTGAATGGTTTTTTCGTAAATTTTAAGTTGCTGGTATTGAATTGCAGTTTTATTTATGATTTTAATCCGAAGTATAGCATCATCAATATTTTTGGCTAATTCATTGGCTTTGTTTGAATATTCCAATGACTTTTGGTAGTTCCGTTTAGAGGAATAGCCCGCTGAAATCAACATTAAAGCTTTCACCCGGATATCAGGATCTGAAACAACTTTAAAAATAGAATCTCCCACAAAAATTGCCCTGTCCGGATTTTCATAAATACTGATGGTACTCACTTTAAAGAGACTGTCAAGCTTTGCTTTTGTCTGACTAAAAAGCAGGGAAGAGCAACAACAAAACAGCGTTGCTGAAAAAAAATATATTATACTTTTACTACATTTCATTTAAAACTTCCTCTTTTTCCTTTTCTAAATCTTCTTTTAAAAGTTCAATAAAAGTTGCCGGAGTAATTCCGGTTATGGCCTTAAAAACAGTAGCAAAACTGCTGTGTGATGAAAAACCACACTTTTCGGCCAAATAACTGATTTTATAATGAATATAATTTGGATCAGACTTTAACTTCTCGATGATAAAATTTATACGCAGTTTGTTGATATACATGTTAAAATTGTCTTCATAATGTTTATTGATAATCTCTGACAAATACTTTGTATTGGTATCAAACTGGCTGGCTAAGGTTGCCAGCGAAATATCATTATTCGTAAACCGGGAAGATTGCTCAAACCGTTTCAGTTTAGCAAGAATAAGTTGTTCCGTTTCAATCGGAATAGCCATTTTTCTATCACTTGGTTTAACTTCTAAAACGGGTTTGTTAAAAAGAGTCTTACTTATCTCTAAGTATTTTATGATCTCATTTAATCGCTTTCTTTTCCAGTTGTTTTTAAGATAAAAAAGTATCGAAATCAATAAGATCAACACTATTCCAACTAAAAAAATATAAAAATTATTTTTAGCTTTATTTTCCCCTACAATAAAATTCCGATCATACTCTTCCGAAATTAAATTAAATGCAGTATTTACAGACTCCTCTTCCATCTGTTCCAACTTACCGTCTAAAACCAAAAACTCATTATTAAAACGCTGATAGTTTGATTTATCATTCAAGGCAAGGTAGTTGACTGAAAGTTGTTTATTCACTAAACGAAAAAGAGGAATATTATTAATCCTTTTAGCCAAATTCAACGACTCGTTTAACAATTCAATGGCCTGTAAATGCTTTTTTTCAACGAAAAACACTTTACTCTTTTCGGCCAGAACAACTGATTTTTCAAAGAAGTGCTCTGTTTTTCGTTGGGCTGAAAAATGCAATGTTTTGTCAAAATAAGCCCGGGCAGAGTCCAGTTGTTTCAGATTATAAAAAACAACTCCTTTTACTATATCAGAATCTTGCTTCAAATCTATATTTGTAAGCTGTGTTTTGTTTTTTACATCAAACAACCGGATTGCTTTTTCAAAATTTTGCTTACGAATACAAACCATTATTTCGTGCAAAATCAATTTATGTTCAAAATCTCTCAAAAGTGCTATATCTTTAACCAAAGAAATATAGCCACTCGCCTGTTTTAAATAAGTCCGTGCCTGAGCATCTAAATTCAAATCATATAATACCGAAGATTTTAGCAACAAGACCTCAATCTTATCTTCAACCGGCAACTGGTCAAAAGCATACCCTGCTTCAAAAGCATAAACCAACGCATGGTGATAGTCACCCTTAACCAGATAGGCCTCCGAAATAAGTCGCCTAATCGAAGAAGCCTTAGAGATATCGCTTTCCAAATTCAACAAATGCTGCCCTACCTTAATCGATTCTTCGGGGTTATTTCCCAATAACTCTTTTGCTTTTAAAAAAATCTCTTCTCGGTTAGAGGTCTGGGCAAACACAAATTGGCATGAAAAAACACAGCACAAAAATGCTGAAACAAAAAAGCAACCAAATAACTTGTCTTTTCTATACATACTTGTTAGTAAAACCCAGTGCAAATGTATCAGTTTTAAAAATAGAAACCCAATAATTAGAATTTTCTAACAAAAGAGATAAAAAAGAAACTATTTAAAGTTATTCGGGTGTTCCCCTGCGTAAACTCCGGGTCGGGCTATCCGCTGCTATCCCTCACACGGGTTCAGTGTATCAAAGCATTTCAAAGCAAAAAAATCTAAAAAAAAAGAGCATCAGCCAAGAAGTAAA
>JAEYTL010000016.1 GCA_023434025.1 Bacteroidota bacterium | reverse complement strand
GCATCCACTGTTCGTTTAAACGTACCGCTACCTCAACGGTATAAACCGTGGCGTATTCAGCAATATCCGTGGTAGAAATCTGGAAAACATAGTTCGGACGTTCTACCTCACGAACCGCATTGGTCGTGGTATTGGTCAATCGGAAACGGTAACCTGTTCTGGAAACTCCAACCGGAACGCTTGGTGATACTAAATCACCTCGAAGGGTTTGGTTAATGGCTGTTAAGGTTGCTCCGCAATTGTCATTACGCAATCGGGCTAACACAACCGGACAACCGTCATTCAGATCGCCGTTACAGTTTTGAAGGATACCATCGTAACAGATTTCAACGGCTCCGGGGTAGATTGTATCGTCATCGTCATTACAATCTCCTCCTACGGTAATATAACCGTTCGGCTGTTCTTCTCCGTTACATAATTCAATAATGTCTGCGTCTGATCCGTAGCCGTCTCCATCAGCATCTGCGTAGTAGGTGATGCAATTGTTGTTAAAATAGATATTGTCAATGTAGAATTGAACCGCTCCGGTTTGACTTGAGTTTTGTTCAATTTTAAGTCCGTAAATATTTGATAAATCTGCTCCGGGATAACTTGATAAATCGATATCAATTGAATTCCAGCCGGCAACCAGGTTGGCTACTTCGTAAAACTGATCTCCGGGAGCCAACAGAAATATAAAAAACCGGGATAATGCAGGATTGCTGTTTATCGGTGCGTTTAAATAAATATCCATGTGTAAATTGGTCATGCCTTCTACACTGAAATTGGGACCATTGGTTACTAAACCAATAAAGCCCAGATTATCTACACGCAAACACGTATTTGTTCCGTTTGGTACTTCTGTCATGCTGGTTGCCCCGTTTGACCAAGGGGCACGCACCATCGTAATGGCGTCGGCATAAGCAGACGGAGTTCCGGTGTACATTGAAACAACATTTTGAGGAGCTCTGACCGGCGGAATGGGTGAAGGACCCGGAGGGCCGAATGAAACGAGTAAATTTGCCGAAACGCTTCTTGGACCATAGATACCTTCTGAAGCTTGTGTTGCTGTGATAATCGTTGTGCCTCCTCCTACGATGGTTACGGTATCGCCGGAAATTGTAGCAACGCTTGTATTACTACTTGTATAGCTAAATGTTCCTGAACTGTTGGAAGTAGGGGGAATTAATGTAAAATCAGGATCCCCAACTTGTTTTACCGGTACAGTAAATTCACCTAAAGTTGGCGGTAATAAAGTTTCAGGTCTGTAGAAGTAAATATTATCAACATAAGCATTTCTTAAAATAGCAGCTCCGTTCGGGTTTTCAATTTTAACGATATTAACAGCACTGGTGTTCAGGCCTGCAAAATCTGATAAAGGAATATCGAGGCTGGTCCATCCGTTTGTAGGTGTAGGTACTATCACACGTTGATTGTTTAACCAGATCCATAGCGGAGTTTGATCAACAGAGTAGATGTCAATATGAAAATGGGTCATTTCTGAGATATTAACCGGAGCAAAAGCAATTTGACCAAATAAAAAATTATTAAAGTATCGGGTACTGTTACCTTCTAAAAATACTTCTTCTGTTTGGCCTCCCCAAGTGGGTGTAAACGGGTTGTCGTATGCATCACTGTAATAGGAAATAACATCCCAGGCATTTCGGGCAGGAGGTGTGGGAGCGGCAGTAGATAGTGGCGGAGCGGTTACAACTAACTGGGCCGTTATGGAACCTGAATCAAAAGAGCCGCTGGCTGCCTGAATGGCAGTTATTGTAGATGTACCGGGACCCACTAACGTTACGGTGTTGCCCGTTATTGTGGCAACTGAGGTGTTACTGCTCTGGTAGCTGAATGCACCGGGGCTATTGGAATTTGGCGGGGTTAATGCAAAAGGAGCCTCTCCGAAAACTTTTTCAGGTACTGTAAAGTCAGTAATCGTAGGTTCAGTGCCCCCTGTGTAAAAATAAATATTATCCAAATAAATTTGTCTTGCGGCTCCCTGGTTATGCTCAAATTTGAATCCGTAAATCTGATCTAAATTTGCTCCGGGGTAAGCTGTTGCCAAGGTGATATCTAAGGAATTCCATCCGGTCACCAGAGGGCCGGTGTTGTACAGGTGGTCTCCATTAGCTAAAAGGAAGACAAACATGTTGGCAATAGGGGTGTTCAAATAAATATCTACGTGTAATTTGGTTGTACCAGCTACACTAAAACGAACAGGTTCTGTATCGGTTACATAACCGAAAAAGCCAAAATTGTCTAACTTAATGCAAGTGTCAGAACCATTCGGGAAATTAAAATCAGAAGTTGTTCCGCCTGTCCAGGGGGCACGAACCATGTTAAATCCGACCGGATTGGCATAAACCGGCGGGTTTCCTGTGTACATGGAAATAACACTGCCGGGATCACGTGCCGGTGGAGTGGGAGACTGACCGGGAGTTGGATAACTTACAACTAAATTTGCACTGGTAGAGGCCGGACCAAATTGTCCGGGAACTGCGGCCTGATTTGCCGTGATCAGAGAAGTACCTCCGCCCACTATCGTTACTGTGCTCCCGCTAATAGTAGCAACATTGGTATTGCTGCTGGTGAATGTAAAGGCACCCGGACTTGTTGAGGTTGGAGCGGTTAACGTAAATGCCGGGTCTCCAACATTTTTAGCCGGTACTGTAAATGTTCCTAAAACCGGAGGCTGCTCTGTAGCGGGTCTGTAAAAATATACATTTGTAATGTATAAGGTCGCATTTTGCCCAAAGGTTACCGGAACCAGCCAGCGTAACGCATTTAAAGTAGTATTGGGAAAACTGGTCAGCGGGATGTCAATGGAATTCCATTGTCCCTGAACCACTCCTCCCGGAACATCAATTTCATTAAAAGAGGTGTTGGTGCCTTCTAATTTAAACCGCATAGAGGTAAAGTTAGGCGACCAAACATCAAAATGTACGTGTGTCATACTTGATACATCCAGTGACATTGCTCCGTTAACTGAAATACCGGAGTAACTGTGGTTTGAGTATTGTTTAACAACACTTCCGTCACCTAATGTAACGTCCCCGTTGATGACAGAACCACCAAAGTCTGCAAAAACAACGCCAGGCTGATTGGTGTAGGTATTGCCATACTGTGATAATACATCCCAGGCATTTCTTGCCGGCGGTGAAGCCGGTCCTGTGGCAGGGGTTTGTGATTGTCCTGATGAAAAGATCATCAGGAAAATGAGTAAGTAAATATTTTTCATTTTAAATTGATTTTTTGACTCTCAAATCTAATTTTATATTTTTCAAAATCGTCTATATTCAACTGTATAAAAACTATACAGCCAATTAAAACGTTTTCGTAAGTGTAATTCAGGTTGTAGTGCCTCAATTTTAAGGCTTTAGCTTCATGTTGATGTGTTTGTTTTTTATTGGTAATGATGGTTGTAGTATGTAAATGTTGTGTTTTTGTATTGGCAATTGTAGCTTTTTACTTATTTTTAAATAGTAGGATATTACTTTATTGTTAATTTAACAGTGCTAAAATTATCATTTATATAAAAAATATTATTTTTAATTACGGAATTAATAAATATGTTTTCGTAGTTATTTTAAGTAAAATAATGATAAAAATAAGGGTAATTTTCTCATTTTACCAAATCATTGTCAATAAAAAAAAGTGAAGTAGATAATGAAAAAAATAAGCGTGAAAAAGCAATGCTTTTTTCTTTTTCAAATCTTTTATTGCCAAACTTTAACTTAAATTTGAAAATTAATAAAGAACGCCATCATTATGTTGCAGGTTGACCGTATTTCATTTTCCTATAATCAAGAGGAGGTTGTTAAACAAGTCCGTTTTTCTATTGAGAAAGGTAAAAATGTAGCTGTTATTGGCGAGAGCGGTTGTGGTAAAAGCACACTTCTGAAGCTGATTTACGGATTGTATGATCTGGATGGCGGTAGTATTTTATGGGATAATTCACCGGTGCTGGGGCCTAAGTTTAATTTGATTCCCGGTATGCCTTACATGAAATACTTAGCCCAGGATTTTGACCTGATGCCGTTTATTACTGTTGCTGAAAATATAGGGAAGTACCTTTCCAATTTTTACCCGGAAGAAAAAAAACAGCGGACAGACGAGTTGCTTGAGCTTGTTGAAATGGCTGATTTCAGTCACATTAAAGCAAAGTATCTTAGCGGTGGACAAATGCAAAGAGTGGCTCTGGCAAGGGTTTTGGCTCTGGAGCCTGAAGTTTTACTGCTTGATGAACCTTTTAGCCACATCGATAATTTCAGAAAAAACAGTCTCCGCAGGAACTTGTTTTCTTACCTGAAACGGAAAAACATAACGACTCTAGTTGCCACCCATGACAGTACTGATGTGCTTTCTTTTGCTGATGAGGTATTGGTTATGCAGCATGGAAAAATTGTAGCGGAAAACACTCCCCAAGCCTTATACAATAATCCCGGTTCAAAATATGTAGCATCACTTTTTGGTGATGTAAATGAGGTTCCGGGACATTATTTTGATCAGAGCCAAACGGTGCTGTTGTTTCCTCATCAGCTGCAAAGAGTAGAGGAATCCGGTTTAAAGGCAATTGTTTCAAATGCATATTTTCGCGGGAATCATTTTTTAGTTGAAGCGGATTATCCCGACGGGGTTTTATTTTTTGAACATGCAAGCCAGCTTGAAAGAGGTGCTGTTGTTTTTTTAGGTCAAAAGTAAACCCTGAAATTTTCACTTCAGGGTTATTTTTTGCAGTCTTCAGACGGGGGTTGTCTTTATGAAGTTTCAGATTGCATACGATTTCTGTATGATTAACCTGAAACGACCTTCGGAACTTAGTTCTTTAAATATTTTTCCAAAAACTGATCTTGCTCCCACAATAAGTGAAAGATGTTGTCTTTGGCTACATAACCGTGACTTTCTTTGGGTAGAATTACCATTCGGACCGGAGCTCCCAGGTTTTTAAGAGCTTGAAAATAACGTTCCGTCTGTAGTGTAAATGTGCCGGGGTTGTTGTCAGCTTCACCGTGAGTGAGCAACATCGGGGTTTTCATTTTATGAGCATTCATAAAAGGAGACATGGTGTTATAGACCTCCGGTACATCCCAGTAATTGCGTTGTTCGCTCTGAAAACCAAAAGGTGTGAGTGTTCTGTTATAAGCACCACTGCGGGCAATTCCACAGGCAAACAGGTTAGAATGTGTCAACAGATTAGCGGTCATAAAAGCACCGTAAGAATGTCCGCCTACACCTACTTTGGTCCGGTCGATATAGCCTAATTTATCAACGGCATCAATGGCAGCTTCTGCATTGGCTACTAATTGTTCTATGAAGGTGTCATTGGGTTCGGTGGTTCCTTCGCCAATAATCGGAAATGATGCATCGTCTAAAACCACATACCCCCGTGTCACCCAATATACAAATGAACCATAATACGGAAAGGTAAATTCATTTGGGTTTTTATCGCTCTGACCTGCGGAGTTTTTATCTTTATATTCTGCCGGATAAGCCCAGATTAAAAGCGGCTTTTTCTCTTTTTTTGTTTTGTCATAACCAACCGGTAAATACAAGGTGCCTGATAATTCTACCCCGTCCTTACGTTTGTACTTGATTACTTCCTTGTGTACATTTTTAATGCTTTCGAACGGGTTTTTAAAATGAGTTAGCTGGGTTAATTTTCCTTTTGATTTGATATTTCTGAAATAATAATTCGGATATTCATTTTTTGATTGAATCATTACTAATGCTTCTCCTTTTTTAACATCTTCTACCGATAGAATATCTTCTTTTTTATCCTTATAAGCAGATTGATAAAGGCGTTTGGTTTTTAGTGTGGTAAAACTGAATTCATCTATAAACGGAAATTGTCCTTCTTTCGTAAACCCATCACCAATTAAATAAGCTTTATCATTATCTAAAGTCAAAACATATTTACCATACTGATTTTTAGTGGTTTCAAAATTTCCGGGATCTGAATAAATGTCCTGATAATTCCGGTCTGAAATAATTTTTGGTGTTTCGTTGGTGTTAGAAGGATTAATCAGGTATGTTTTAGCATTTCGGGTGTCATACCAGTAATCAGAAAGAATAGCAATGTTGTCATTCCCCCAGGTTATACCACCGTAGCGTTGTTTTGTTTTTGCCAAAGATACGGGGAGAGTATTAAATGGTGCATCCCATAAAAAAACCTCATCTCTAAAATCAACCTGATTGGCTTGATCTCCTTCATCGAGAGCTTCTACAAAAGAAAGAGTGGCCGGCTTATCATTTCTCCAGCTCATGCTTCGTTTTCCTTTTCTTACAGATGAAAAACCTTTGGGCATTACTTCTGTCAGCGGTACTTCATTAACGGTTTTGATTTCCTTTCCGGTTTTGTCATACACTACGGATTTCTGAGGAAACCGGCTTAGCGGAACAATATAGGAAAAAGGTTTTTGTATAGTGGTAAGCATCACATAATTACCGTCAGGTGAAATGCTTTCTCCGGCATACATATCTGCTTTTTTGAATAATTCTGCCTTTCCGTTTAAGGATATCTTATACAGTTCGGATGTGATCAGTGTTTCAAAATTTTGTTCATCCAGCGGGTTTTTTAATAAATCCTGATAAGTTCTGTTTTGCGAAACACTTCCGTCACCGGTAGAAACAATTGGTCCTGTAGGTAAGTCTTTCTTCTGATCGATTAAAGCCGGGCGGTTTTTAACTAACATACGCACCAATATATGCTGGCTGTCGGCAAACCAACTGAACGGATTGCCCATGTTGGCATTCACGGTGGCTTCGGTTAATTTTGTAGCCTGTGCAGAAGCGACATCCAATACCCAGAGTTCAACTCCGCTGTTGGTGGTGTGCGAAAAGGATATTTTTTTCTCGTCAGGCGACATGGATAGGTTGCTGATGCGTGGGTTTTCCGGCAGCCCTTTTACCTGTGTTTCATTTTTATCGGCAATTTTTCTGACTTTTAAATTGGTTACATAAGTAACTGTGCTGGAAATATTGGTGACCGGATTAATGCGTAGTCCGCCCAAACGCATTTCTTCCTGATTCAGATCATCCAGGGTTTTGTAAGCACTTCGGTAGGTCAGCAGCATGTATTCTTTTTTGCTGTCCATATTTACCGAGGGAGCTCTTTCATAATCTGCCAGTTCCAGAATTTCTTTAGGGGGTTTCTGGTAAGATAAATTTTCCTGGGCATACGCAAGACTGCCCACAAGTAAAAGTAGTAATAACCTGATTTTCATAAAGTTTTTGATTGATTTATTAGTGGCTCTAAAATAAGGCTAATAAATTGTAAACTTCTAAAAAATCTGTTAAAATAAAGTAAGCAAAAAAACGGACAGGAATTTATTCCCTTAAAATACTCATGGTAGCTTTGGCTCCGGTTGCCAGATTCCATACATTAGACATGATGGTATTGTCAAATTCATCCAAAACGGCAAATTGTGCCGTGTTAGGCCCGGATGTGCCCTGATTCAGGGCAACAAACTCCAGATTGTTGAACCCCGGAGCCAGTTCGATGTAAAAAACAGAAAACTCGGCGTTCAGAAAAATATTTGCTTCTACTGCTTTGCCGTTCAAAAAGATGCTGACCCGGTCACCGTCAACGGCTTCATGATCACGGCACAACACTTTGACAAATTTTGATTTGCTGATAAAATTGCCGAAAAATTTCCCCCGTTTGTATTCTTCCATCATTTCGCTTTCTCCGTTCAGATTAGGTTGAATTTTTATTTCCGGTTTAACAAATCCGTAATTTTTTGTCAGGTCAAGCTGCTTTTCTTTTCGGAGCGGTGCAGAATAGGATTCCGATTTTTTTTCTTCTTTGGGTGAAAAGACAGAAGAACCGGTGGAACTCGGACTTATGCCAAAATTTCCACCCGGAGAAATTGATTTTCCTCCGGTATCAAATTGTGCCGTTCCCATAAAGGAAAAACTACAAATAGCTATGAGGGAGAGAATGAATTTCATATTTCAAATATACGTTTTTATGCGGTTCAGTGTCTTAATAAAAAGCTAATTTTGAACAAATATCTTCACAACAATAATGCCAAAGCAGCCGGATTGTTTTTTATTAAGTCATAAAAAAAACGTTAACGATGACGGCTCTTTTTAAAAGATTGCTAAATTTGTTGGTCTAATTTTATTAAAACAGCATAATATGTATCATTCTAAAATAGCCGGTCTTGGATTTTATGTTCCTGAAAATGTGGTGACTAATGACGATTTGTCTAAGATAATTGATACCAATGATGAATGGATTCAGGAACGAACCGGAATAAAAGAACGACGACATGTACAAAAAGGCGATGGTAATACGACCACTTCTATGGGGGTAAAAGCAGCCAAAGTAGCGATAGAACGTTCCGGCTTGTCCGTTGAAGATATTGATTTTGTAATTTTTGCCACATTGAGTCCGGATTATTATTTTCCGGGTCCGGGAGTACTGGTTCAAAAGGAACTCGGGTTGCGGACCGTAGGAGCTTTAGATATACGCAATCAATGTTCCGGATTTGTCTATGCTTTATCTATAGCGGATCAATACATTAAAACGGGGATGTATAAAAATATTCTGATCATCGGATCCGAGTTGCATTCGTTTGGTTTGGATATGACAACCCGGGGCAGGGGAGTGTCTGTTATTTTTGGCGATGGAGCCGGTGCTGCTGTTATTTCAAGAGAAGAAGACGTAACCAGAGGAATTCTTTCGACCCATTTGCATGCGGAAGGACAACATGCGGAAGAACTGGCGGTGATTGCTCCCGGAATGGGCAAACGCTGGGTGACCGACATTATCAAAGACAATGACCCGAATGATGAAAGCTTTTTTCCATACATGAACGGACAATATGTGTTTAAGCATGCGGTTGTCCGTTTCAGTGAAGTCATCAGCGAAGGCCTGCAGGCAAATAACCTGAAGGTTGCTGACATCGACATGCTGATACCGCACCAGGCAAATTTGCGTATTTCACAATTTATACAGCAAAAATTTCAACTGAACGATGACCAGGTTTATAACAACATTCAAAAATACGGAAATACCACTGCGGCTTCCATTCCTATTGCTTTAACTGAAGCATGGGAACAAGGCAAAATCAAAACGGGAGATCTGGTTGTTCTGGCGGCTTTCGGAAGCGGCTTTACCTGGGGAAGTGTCATTATCAGGTGGTAATTCATCTTTTTTTGACCAATAAAAAACAAAACCCGAAGTATTCAACTACTCCGGGTTTTTTGATTAACTAATCATATAAAAAGAACCAATTTTTTAAAATAATCCACCGCCCTGGGTTTCGTTCTGGTCACGCTGTTTGCGTTGCAACGCTCTGTTTTTTCCGGTCCCGAAACGGTAGTTGAAATTCACGTTTACCATGCGGCTTTCCCAACGGAACTGACCGGTTGTGATGTCCGGATTTTCACCGTAAAAGCGGGCTCTCATGGTGTTGAAAATATCATTCACACGAACACTAATCGACCCCTGATCTTTAAGCACAGAATACCTGGCTCCTAAATCGGTACGCCACATTACCTTGTTGCTGAACTGAATATCCTCTACACCGCCTCTGTACATCGTAAACCAAGTAAACCGCAGTTTTTTGGTTGCTGTAAAGTTGTGGTTCATACGGGCATTAAAAGGAGTGGATAAAACGGTTTTTTCAACCAGATCGCCATAAATATCCTCTACTACACCGGTTGCATTTCTAAAATAAACATCTCCACCGTAATTCACGCTCCACCATTTTTTAAGGTTTAAGTTGCCGGAAGCCTCGATACCATATTCCGTAGTGCTGTCAAAGTTGCCGAAAGTCATTAATTTTTTATTCGGATCATAAGGACTCTGTACGAATACCTGGTTAATCGGGTCGTTGATGTATCTGAAAAACACACCGGTGGTAATGGCTCCGATCTTGGTTACACGTGTATAGTTTAACTCTACAGAATTAGTGAATTGCGGACGCAAATTAGGATTACCTTCTTGATCGATCGTTGGGCTGCTCCAATTTCTGATCGGATTAACCTGGCCGATGTTTGGCCTGTCCACTCTTCGGGAGTAGCTCAGGTTGAAGGTGTTCTTTTCTGTAGGAACGTATGATAAAAAGGCCGATGGATATACCGTAAAGATATCGTCTTTAAACTGACCCGGACTTTCATCTACTCGTCTGAAATTCGCTTCCACCTGAAAACTTTCCAAACGCATACCGATTTGGTAGCTCCATTTGTCTAATTGCTTGCCGTAATTGGCATAGGCACTTTGAATGTTTCTCTTATAATCAAAATCTGAAAAATAAGTATAGTCGCGATCAAAACTGTTATCTGTCCCGTCAAAACGGCTCTCTAACCCTAACTCTAATTTGGTTTTGTCGTTGATCGGGTTCACAAAATCAACATTCACAATCACGTTTTCACCTAAGGTTTCAATCTGATTTGTCTGTAAAAGGTCATTGTTGCCGTCTAAAAATACACTGTCTTCCGGTCTGTCATTCCGGTTGTAATTTATTTCAACATCAAACGTTTTCTGCGGTTTTTCAAATTCATATTTATACCCTAAATTATATACCTGGTTACGGCTTTCAATTAATGCAATGTTGTTTTGTATGATGGTTGGGTTAACACCGGAGGTATAATCTATCCGGTTATAAAAATCCCCTTGCGAGTTGTTTATGTTTTGATTGGTAAAGAACGAAAGTGTATTTTTCTCATTCAGATAAAAATCAACCCCGGCCTTCACAAAATGATTTTTGTTAAAATTGTTGATCACAAACACCGATTGGTTTGAATTGTCAGCATCCAGAACATCGGTTGTGTTTATAAACCCTTTGTTGTTCCATTTTCCGTGATTTAATGAATAGGTGGTGTAAAAATTAAATTTGTTTACTCTGTAATTCATATCTACGGAAGCATTTGCTTTGGGTGTCACGCCAAAGTTTGTCCCTGCATTTACACTTCCGTTAAAGCCCAGGTTGGAATTTTTCTTCAAAATAATGTTAATGATTCCGCTCATTCCTTCTGGGTTATATTTGGCCGAAGGGTTAGTAATCAATTCAATTTGTTTGATCGAAGTTGATGGGATTTGCTGTAATGCTTGCGATGCGGACATTTGAGAAGGTTTTCCGTCGATAAAGATCTGAACATTCGGATTCCCTCTCAGGGTTACTGAATTGTTTTGCGGATCTACACTAACAGAAGGAATGTTATTTAAAATGTCAGACGCTGTTGGTCCGGCATTAATTAAGTCCGGTCCCACATTAACTACTTTCCGGTCTATTTTTTGCTCAATAGTGGTTCTTTCTCCCACAACCTCTACCTCAGCAAGTGACATCGATTCTTCTGTTAAATAAATAGTTCCGATATTCAGGGTTTTTGAATTAACCGATATTTTGACTGTATATGATTTGTAGCCAATAAATTGGGCTTCAAAATCATAACTCCCATACGCAATTTTATCAATGGAAAATTCACCTTTTTCATCGGTAATCCCGCCGGTGATAACCTTATCGCCCGTTTTCAGAACAATAGTGGCGTAAGGAATTGTGGAATTGTTTGTCTTGTCTAATACTTTTCCGGTAACGGTTGCTGTTTGTGCCATTAATGAGGTAACAGCACACATAAGCAACATAAGTGTAGCTTTGATTTTCATGTTGATTGGTTTTTTGATTGATGATGCAAAGATATCCGTTTTTTATTATTGTGCAATACAAAGTACTATGTATTGTTTAATTTTAACAAACGTTTATCATTTTATATCAAGTAGACTGTAAATGTTTTCTTTTGTTACAGAATTTAACAAAAAAAAGACCTTCACAGGGAAGGTCCGTTTTTTCTAAACAACAAAACAGTATAAACTATCTCTTTAATGAAAAGTGAGATTTGAATTCTTTGGTTTGATTATTTTCTTCGTAGGTTACTGTAAACCAGTAATCAGACGAAGGCATCGGGCGGCCGTTGTAAAATCCGTCCCAGCCATTTTTAGAAGGATAAATCTGCGAAAGCAATTTTCCGTATCGGTCATAAATATAGATTACAGCATTTAATTGCGAATCCAGGTCATTAATGTTCCATGTTTCATTATGTCCGTCTCCGTTGGGTGTGAAGAATTTAGGATAATTAATAACTAATATTTCGCCTGTCACGGTTCCGCAACCATTTTTGTCACGCACGGTAACCATGTGAGTTCCGGAGGCAACATTATCAAAGGTCGGACTATCCTGAAACGGGCCGCCGTCTAACGAATATTCATAATTTCCTCCCACACCAGTTGCGTTAACGGTAATTGAGTTGGTAGAACTGAACGCCATACTGACCGTAAAATCAATTGATGCCGGTTCTGAGGCTAACACTACGGCTGTAGTAGGTTCTGAGGAACAACCTGTTGCATTGCTGGTGGCAATTACACTATATATACCCGGTTGCGTAACCTGTAGAGTACTTCCTGTTGCTCCAGCAATCAGCGAAGTGTCCAGGTACCATTCGAATGTATGTGTTGATGACGACAGGCCGCTGACAATTGTAAAAGGATTCAATAAGTTGCCTGTTTCACTTTCCACACAAACGATACCGTCTTCCGGTGTTGGTTCGGGAATTCGGTGTACAATTATGGTTACGGGAAGTATATCAAAACAATCAGGAGCTAATGTGTTATTTACCCTTGCATAGACAGTCTGCAATGTAGTGTCTGTTATTGCATTGGTTTGTGCAACAGCATCTGCAGAGGTCGGATAATACGCTACGGTGAATTCGGTACCCGTTTGAGAGCCTAACAGTGAACTGTCTAAATTGCTGAGTATATAACTTGTCACTCCGTCATTCATACCATCTTCATCACAAACGGTTCTGATAGCAACCGGAACAGGATGTGCAACCGGAGTAGGGATGATGGTTACTTCGAAAGAACTTTCGTCTGCACAATTTGGTGAAAAACCGGATAAGGCATAGATATAGACAGTTTGCGAACTCGTAATTGTACTTCCAAAGGCCAGCTGACCACCGGTTCCGTTTGGTCCATTGTAGAATCTTCCGGTTGTTAGGGTTGGTAAAACATAACCCGAACAGATCGTTACATCGTCTAATTCATCTACATTGAAAATAGTAATGTCAAAACTTTCCTCATCAAAACAATTCGGAGTAGTACCGGTTTCAGCATATACGTATAACGTTTGTGAAGTTGTTAATTCGGTACCCCCGGCAATTTGAGTACCGCCTCCGTTAGGTTCTGTATAATAGTTTCCTGTAGAAAGAGCAGGCAAAATATACGCATTACAAACCTTAACATCAGCAATCGGCAATACATCCGGTGTTTCATAAACCGTAACCGTAAAGGAAGTTTGATCGATGCATGAAAAAGCAGGACGGATTTGATTCTCTTTATAGATATAAATTGTCTGAGTTGATGTGATGACAGTTCCGGGAGCCAGTTGATTTCCGAAACCGTTCGGACCATTTACTGCGGTGTAATAAAAGTTACCGCTTGTTAATGCCGGTAAAACATAACTGTCACAAACCTGAATATCTGCTGATGAGTCAGCCTGGATTTCAAAAACGTTTATCTGGAAGCTCGTCTGAGCGGAGCAACCGTTTTGTTCTGCATAAATATAAATCAGTTGCGAAGAGGTGATAACATCACCGCCCTGTAGCATCGTTCCGGTTCCGTTGGGGCCTGTGTAATAGTGACCCAGGGTCAGGTTGGTCAGCACATAATTGTTACATCCGTCAATGTCTGATCTTGATTCAATTTGAGGTGGTGACAATACCGTTGCATTAAAGCTGACAGAGTTCTGACATCCCTGGCCGTTGTTGAGGTAAATATATATTCTTTGCGATGCTGTAATTTCAGTACCCGGAGCAAGCTGCGTTCCCGTTCCGTTAGGTCCGGTAAAGTAGTTTCCGACTGGGATTGAAGGTAAAATATACGATCCGCAACCAGATGTTACCTGAGGAGTTTCTATGCTTGGTAAGGTAATTGTTATTGTAAAGCTTAAATTGTCGGTACAATTAGGAGCTGATTGACTCGGTGCATACACATAAATTGTTTGTGTGCTGTTAATCACTGTTCCGGCCTGAATTTGCTGACCGCCTCCGTTAGGCTCTGTAAAATACCCTCCGACAGGCAATGCTGGTAATGTATAGCTTACACACTGTGTTGATGAAGTTGGTGCCTCTAAGCCGATAAAGATGGAGAAACTGGACTGGTTTTCACAAAAATCATTGGCTGCATAAATATAGATGGTTTTATTTTCCGTTATCACAGTTCCGGCAGCTAATTGTTCACCGGTACCGTTAGGGCCGTCAAAATACTGACCATTCGAAATATTCGGCAATGTGTAGGAGGTACAGTCAAAAACATTATCTAAACTGTCAACAGCCGGTGTCGGAAGTATGGTTAGGCTTAGCGGTAAATCCAATACACAATAAGGAGGTTCAGGTGAAACAAAATAAAAATAGATTGTTTGTGATGAAGTTATTTGTGTACCACCGGCTAATTCTGAACCGGTTCCGCCGGGTCCGGTGAAATACGCTCCAAATTCTGAGTTCGGAACACTAAAGAAGTTACAAAACTGATTCGTAGAAGTATTGATATCCTCCGGCTTGATGATGGTAACCAGGAAGCTGGTTTCATTCGGACAAAACGGAGTGTTTACCCCTACATTGTAGATATAAATTCTCTGGGTCTCCTCAATGATGTCGCCGGGGAACTTTTGTACACCTGTCCCGTTAGATCCGGTAAAGTAACTGCCGTGTAATAATTCAGGTAAAATGTAATAGTCACATACGATAACGTCTTCTTTTTCATCAACCAGCGGAAGCGGTGTCACAATAATGTTGAATGAAACAATGCTGAAACAATTGACATCTGTTAAGCTTTGTACCCTTGCATAGACTACTCTGTCAACAGAGTTATATATGTTAGTGCTGAGAGGAGTAGAACCCGTGGAGGCATTTTCCATTGAGGAGTGATAGGTTACCTGGTATAAATCGGTAGACTGACCATTTAAAATCTGTTCATCCTGTAATGATAATCTGAACCGGCTGCGGTTGGGTATTCCGATGATGGCACATCCTAATAAATCGGCAGGCTGATGAGCAATTGGGGGAGGGGTTACCAACAGGTTAAACGATTTGATGGCAAAACAGGAGGTATTGTTTTTTTGTACCCTCACATAAATTGTCTCGTTCCCGCTACTGGTGTAGTTAAGCGGTAGAGGTATGCCGTTATTTTGGGCTTCCGTTAGCGAATTGTGGTAAGTAACGGTTGTGTTTCCGGGAACTCCCTGGGTTACTACAGGAGTGTTTACCCCTAAGTTGTATTGATAGCTTCCGGTTCCGTTCTCACAACGCATCAGATTGGTTGGGTCCGGAATAGTTAATTGCTGGTTGTATTGTACAATTATCTGGTCGCTGATAACCTGACAAGGATATGTAATATTGGTATAAATTAATTCATAGGTTCCCGGTTGGGTTATGGTTAAGGTGCTTCCGTTTTCTCCCGGTAAGATTCCATTGTTTCTCTTCCATACAAATGAATAGGTAGAAGGGTCCAAACCACTGTCTAAAACATGGGTTTCTCCGCTGCACAGAGCGGTATTGGCCGCAATCGTCAGGTCATTGCCCAATACGTTCTGACCGATATTGAAACTGTTGGCGGATAAGAAAATAGCTGAGTCAGCCTGTGGAGCAATACGATCTGCAATAACAAGCTTGATTTTATATTGTCTGTTGGCAATTAAGGTGGCCGATGCATTCATCACTACCGTTTGCCCGTTAAAGTTTGTTGCCGATGCATTGGCATTGGCTCCCCCGTTAAACGATCCGAAATAGGTAGGGTTTTCTGACGGACAGGCAGAATTGTATAAAAAATCCCTGATGGTAACCACCGAAATGGGGGTGTTTGTACCGGGAACTACAGCCAGATTTCTTGTTACACCGGTTGTCATATCCGTTAGCAAAAAGGCAAATGCATCAGAAAACAAACATTGGTAATTCCCATACTCTTCTGAGGCAAACAAAAAATCGAAATCAAAATAGGGCGACAGGGCGGTGAATTCAAATTCCAATACGGTAGCATTGATGGATGTCATCGAAATTCCGGCTTCTGCCAGAATATTCTCCAGATCATTATCTCCAAGCCATGCTTCTGAACCATTATCCTGTTGGTTGGTGTTGGGACCAATGGCATTCAGCACGTTTCCGGTACTCAGGATAACTCCCCGCTGCATCGGAAAGTTCGGATTTGTGTTTTCAAAGTAACCTATACCGTTGCTTGACCCAAAGTTAGTACCGGTTCGCCAATTGATGCTGTTCACTGATAAACAAGGAGAATTAACCAGAACATTGTTAACTAATTCAGGAACGGTGTAAGTTGTGGTGTTTACTGTAATTGCTTGCGAAATTCCGAGCAATGGAATTAACAGCAGTAAATAGAGTAATTTCGTTTTCATGTTTTTAAATTTGGGTGAACAAGAATTAATTGAATTTTGACCCTGCAAATTAAATTATATTTATCGATTAAATGCAAATAAAATCGATGAAATGCAATAATTAGTAAAATTAAAGTGTTATTTCTTACAATTTTAATTTATTATGACGAATATGGAATTTGATTTAAAATCAAATTGTTAGCCAAATGCATTATTTCTGAAGTTTGGAATGCTTTTAGGTTGTCTTTTTTTTACTTTTCCATATCTTTGCACCCTTAAAAACAGATAATCATGAATGTTGCAAAAATCCTTAGCGGGCCTATTAAAGAGGCTGTTTTAAATTTGTTTGAAATCACTGTTGAAAAAATAGAATTTCAGGCAACCCGCAGGGATTTTGAAGGGGACATCACGGTGGTTATTTTTCCTTTGTTGAAACTGATAAAAGGAAATCCGGCAGAAATAGGCAATAAAATAGGGGCTTATCTGGTTGAGAACGTTGCTGAGGTAGAAAAGTTCAATGTGGTTTCCGGTTTTTTAAACATTGTGATTTCAGATGCCTACTACCTCCATTTCTTTTCGTCTGTAAAAAATGATGCTGCATTCGGCTTTGTCTCGCCGGACAATGCGGAAAAAGCGGTGATGGTTGAATATTCTTCACCAAACACAAATAAGCCGTTGCATTTAGGGCATATCCGGAATAATTTATTAGGTTTTTCGGTGGCTGAAATTATCAGAGCCTCCGGTAAAAAAGTGTATAAAACCCAGATCATCAACGACCGGGGAATTCATATTTGTAAATCGATGCTGGCCTGGCAAAAGTTCGGGAACGGACAAACGCCGCAATCTGCCGGGTTAAAAGGCGATAAGTTGGTTGGGAATTATTATGTGGCTTTTGATAAACAGTATAAATCCGAAATCAACGAATTGATCAGCAAAGGCCAAACGGAAGAAGAAGCGAAAAAAAATGCTCCCGTTATGCTGCAAGCCCAACAAATGCTCCTCGACTGGGAAGCCGGTAAACCCGAAGTCATCGAGCTTTGGAAAACCATGAATCAATGGGTGTATGACGGTTTTAATGAAACGTATAAAAACTTAGGAGTCGATTTTGACAGTTATTATTACGAATCAAACACCTATTTGTTGGGAAAAGAAGTTGTGCAGTTTGGTTTGGAAAAAGGAATTTTTGAAAAAGACCCGGACGGTTCGGTTTGGATCGATTTAACCGACGAGGGATTAGACCGGAAAATCGTGCTTCGTTCAGACGGAACGGCGGTTTATATGACGCAGGACATCGGAACGGCCATTCAGCGGGTCAAGGATTTTCCGGATGTGGGCGGAATGGTTTATACCGTAGGAAACGAGCAGGACTATCACTTTAAGGTATTGTTCCTTATCCTGAAAAAATTAGGTTTTGAGTGGACGGAAAATTTATATCATTTGTCGTATGGCATGGTGGAATTGCCTTCCGGAAAAATGAAGTCACGGGAAGGAACGGTAGTGGATGCCGATGACCTGATGGCAGAAATGACCAAAACTGCGGCCAAGATTTCGCAGGAATTAGGAAAATTAGACGGTTATTCCGACGAAGAAAAGCAACGATTATACAAAATTATCGGCTTGGGTGCGTTAAAGTATTTTATGCTGAAAGTAGATCCGAAAAAATCAATGCTGTTTAACCCGGAAGAATCGGTTGATTTTGCCGGAAATACCGGGCCGTTCATTCAATATACCTATGCCCGTATCCAGTCGATCCTTCGAAAAGCCGATTTTGATTTTTCAACTGAAGCGACCGGAATAACGCTGCATCCAAAAGAAAAAGAACTGATAAAATTACTGGAAGCCTATCCGGAACTTATTCAACAGGCAGCCCAGTCGTATAGCCCTGCACTGGTTGCCAATTACACGTATGAGCTCGTAAAAGAGTATAATTCGTTCTACCAGGCTGTGCCGATTTTGCCTGAAGTTGATGAAAACCTGAAAAAGTTCAGGGTTCAATTGTCTGAAAAAGTAGCCGAAACCATAAAATCAGCCTTTTCTTTGTTGGGCATCGAAGTTCCGGAACGCATGTAGAATCCATAAAAAAACAGATAAAAAGACAGTCAAATATAGGCTGTCTTTTTTGTTTGTTTTAGTTTGGAATTTAATACATTTGCACTCTATTTCAAGGTAGTTGTGAGCAAGAGAATTTCTTATTTTTTTCAAACCCTGGCCGTGGTTTTTATCTCTGTGTTGTGCTTTCTTTTTTTGAAAGAAGTACTCCCTAAACGCATTTTTTCCGAAGCGAAAGCAACCGCAAAAAATGTGGTAATCGACAGCGTTTTGCTGGAAGCCGTTGCTTTAGACGAAAAAACAGAGCGTAAGGCAGAAAAAACGGTGGATACGTTTCGACGGAAAAAGATTGTTTTTGAACAAATTGACGGTATTACTTTTCCACCTGAAGCGTATGAACAATATAAGGGATTTCAGTTTCTGATCCCGTTTTTTGAAAAATTATATTTACTGGAAACAGAGCAAAAAGGCGATGTCAGGATTGCCTATTTTGGCGATTCGATGACCGATGGCGATATGATTGTGCAGGATTTCAGAAATTCACTGCAATCGCAATTTGGCGGAAAAGGGGTTGGCTTTGTTTCCATAACTTCCGAATCGGCCGGATCAAGAAGCTCTGTTTCACATCAATATTCCGGAAACTGGAAAACACAATCGTACCTGAACGTTAAAAAGCCGCTTAAACCTTTTGGGGTAAACGGACACGTCTTTTTTGCCAACGATACCGTTTCTGACCCCTGGGTAAATTATAAAGCCGGAAACAGAATGCATACCGACCAATTGAATAGCCCCACCTTATTCTACGGCTATTCGGACAATAAAAACGGAGAGCTTATTGTTAAAACAGGAAAAGATACGATGGTCAAAAAATTAAGTCCCGATAAGCTGCTGAATACTTTGACCATTACCAATAATAATCTGAAAAGTTTTAAAGCATCTTTTCATCTGGCGGATTCCATTCCGGTTTACGGGTTTAATTTTGATGACGGAAAAGGCGTGCATGTAGATAATTTTTCCAACCGGGGAAATTCCGGTTTGCCGATCTCTACCTTTAATGTAAAGCTGATGAACCAGTTTCAGGAGCGGTTTGACTATGATTTGATCATTTTGCATTACGGAACCAATGTGTTGAATTACGGTTCTTATAATTATGATTGGTATGAACGAAGCATGACCCGGGTGGTCAATCATTTAAAAGAATGTTTCCCGGGTGTAACAGTGTTGGTTATTTCTACTGCAGACAAAGCCACCAAGTATGACCTGGAAATGAAGACCGATTCTGCCGTAGTGCCGTTAACCCTGGCCCAACGCAAGTATGCCGTGCAGTCAAAGTCTGGCTACTTCAATCTGTATGAGGCAATGGGCGGAGAAGGTTCCATAACCAAATGGGTGGAACAGGAAGTGCCGGCCATGGCAGCCAAAGATTATACGCATTTTAGTTACCGGGGTGCTCAAAAAGTGGCAGGAATGTTGTATCAGCAAATTCAGTCCGGTTACACACAATATAAAGAAATGCGTAAAAACAGGAAAATAAACCCTCCTAAAGCGGCAGTAGATTCCGTTTCATCTAAAACGACAACGGCTAATGTTCAGTAAATCAGTTTCTTTTTTTGTTATTTTAATGATAAGCCTGAGTGTATTCGCTCAGACAGATTCGTTGTATGTGGCGGTAGATACCACACAGGTGGTTGTGGCCGTGAATGAAATTGCAAACAGGCAGGCACTGCATCCTGTTTTT
The DNA here is from genome assembly GCA_023434025.1 of Bacteroidota bacterium. Taxonomy (GTDB): domain Bacteria; phylum Bacteroidota; class Bacteroidia; order Flavobacteriales; family Flavobacteriaceae; genus Flavobacterium. The sequence goes on along the minus strand of JAEYTL010000016.1, from coordinate 9,571 downwards.
GAAAAGATCAGACAGATCCGGGCAGAAAAAAAAGGAAAAATAAGCGTGGTTCACATTGGTGATTCGCACATTCAGGCCGATTTTTTTTCGGGTAAATTCCGCCAAAACCTACAGCAAAATTTTGGCGACGGCGGTCGTGGATTTGTTTTTCCGCATAGCCTGGCCAAAACCAACGGCACGGGAGATGTCCGGTTTTCTTCTAATCAAACCTGGGAAAGCCAGCGGAATATTTATCCCGATAACGGAAATCCGGTGGGACTAAGCGGTTTTGCTTTGTTTACCAAGAGCAAAGATTTTGCCGTTGAAATGAATGTGAAAACCAAAGAAAGCGGTTTTACAAAACTTAAAATTATTACCCCCGGCAACCGGAACATGTTTGACGTAGCCCTGACGTCAAAGATTATTAAACTGGAGTCGGATGTTCCTAAAAACATCATCCATAAAATAAAGAGTGGCGAGAGTCTGTCGGTCATCGCTGATCAATATAACGTGTCGATCAGTTCGATTAAATCGGCCAACGGATTAAAGAATAACAACATCAGGGCAGGAAAAACATTAAAAATTCCGTCCGATCAAAAAGAGAAGAAAGTGGTGGAGCGTTCCGAATTTATTCCGTTGGAAACAAAGCGAGAAGATGGATTTCACTTATTTGAATCCGATTCACTTTTGCATAAAATTTACCTGATTCCGGCTTTAGAGCAAACCGATTTTGCTTTGAACGGGTTGGTTTTAGAAAATAATGATCCCGGGATTATTTACCATACCATCGGTGTAAACGGAGCAAAATGCTCGGATTATAACAGGTTTCCGCTGTTTTTTGAACAGTTGAAAGCACTGAACCCGGATCTGGTGATTATTTCTCTGGGAACCAACGAAAGTTTTGATAAACTGGTCACAGCCGATTATTTTATGCAATTGAATGCAATGATGGAAGCTATTTTAGCTCAGAATCCGTCAACCGTATTTTTGCTCACAACACCACCGCCGTCACAGTTTAAACGAAAATTTCCCAATACCTTTGTAGCCGATTATACCAAAGAAATTTTGGCCCAGGCAGAATTGAAACAGTATGCCGTATGGGATATGTTTACCAATTTCGGCGGACTTTTCGGCATTAACCAAAATGTCAAAGAAGGCCTGATAGGAGGAGACAGGGTGCATTATACCAAGGCAGGTTACGAAAAACAAGGGCAATTGTTAACCGAAGCTTTTTTAGACGCTTTTCAACAATATAATACCGAAACAGGCAAGTGATACCGCTTTTTAATTTTAACCGCTGGGTCGATCAGCATATTGGAAATATTACCGGCGAACAGGTACAAAGCTGGTTTGTCTTTGATCCGCAAAAACCGCTGCTGTTCAACAGTGCCTTGTTTTTGGGGTTGTTCCTGGTGTTTTATTTCTTTTATATCCTGACACAAAAAACACACCGGCTGCGGATTGCTTATGTGGTGGCTTTTTCGCTTTTTTTCTATTATAAATCAAGCGGGGTATTCTTTTTACTGATTATTTTCTCCTCAGTGTTAGATTATGTTATTGCCAAATTAATTTATGAGGAAAAGAATCATTTTTACCGGAAATTTTATCTGATTGTCAGCCTGGTGGCGAACCTGGGGCTGTTGGGGTACTTTAAATATACCAATTTCTTTATTGACAATACCAATTTGCTTTTTGATAGGAATTTTGAATTTCAGGATATCATTCTGCCGGTCGGAATCTCGTTCTACACCTTTCAGACCCTGAGTTATACAATCGATGTCTATCGGAAGGAGCTTGAACCCACGAAAAGTTTTATGGACTTTTTGTTTTTCGTTTCCTTCTTCCCGCAGCTGGTGGCCGGTCCGATTGTTCGTGCCAGTGATTTTATACCGCAGATCTATAAAAAATTAAAGCTGACCAAAGAAGAGTTCAATGCCGCCTTGTTCCTGATCATCGGAGGTTTGTTAAAGAAAGCCGTGATTTCCGATTACATTTCCATCAACTTTGTCGATCGGGTGTTTGACGCTCCCAACAGTTATTCGGCCTTTGAAAACCTGATGGCTTCCTACGGCTATGCCATCCAGATTTATTGCGACTTTTCCGGTTATTCCGATATGGCAATCGGGCTGGCGTTGCTGATGGGCTTTTGGTTACCGCCGAATTTCAGAACACCCTACCAATCCGCTTCGGTCACGGAGTTCTGGCGACGCTGGCATATTTCGTTGTCGTCCTGGTTAAGAGATTACCTGTATATTTCCTTGGGGGGCAACCGCAAAGGGAAATTCCGGACCTATATCAACCTCTTTCTCACGATGCTGTTGGGCGGCTTATGGCACGGAGCTTCGTGGAAGTTTGTGTTCTGGGGCGTTTTACACGGACTGGCTCTGGCCGTAGAACGTTTTTTTGGCATGTTCATCAAGTTGCCTAAAAACTATTTTGTCAGAACCATTCAGGTTTTCCTGACGTTTCATTTTGTGGCGTTTTGCTGGTTGTTCTTCCGGGCCAAAGATTTTTACACGGCTTTTGAAATCATTAATAATATCGGCAGCATTACCTTTAACCCTAACCAATGGCTGATTATTGTCCAGGGGTACCAGAATGTGTTTTTACTGATTGCCATTGGTTTTGTATGGCATTTTCTGCCAGCCAATATCATTAAGCTCCTCCGGAAAAGCTTTGATGCTATACCTTTGGTGGGTAAAGCCATTGTGCTCGCTTTTGTGTATTGGATTGTGTATGCCACGGCTTCAGCAGGACCGCAGCCGTTTATTTATTTTCAGTTTTAGGATTCCACTTTTGTGATGTAATGCCGGAAAAACAATGTGCTGTCTCTACAGAGATAAAGCTTTTCTGAAAACAGCATCTCAAGGTAGCGAAACAGGCTGTCAAAACAGTTTGTGAAGCAGTTATCGACGTTAACGATCGTTTTTATCGCTTCTCATTCTGTAGGTTCGTATAATATTTTCCAGTTCTCTGTGCGTGACATTCAGCGGGTCAATCTCTACTTTTTCATATTTATTTTTATCATAAAAATACGTCAGATATGATTTTGCGGATTTTCCATAACTTTCCTGAATAACTTCTTCATTTTTTATGGATGACCAATCTTTAAAACCAACATTTTTTGTTGTAATTCCCGTATTGTCAACTGTAATTTGAGGTTTGTTTAATGTTTTTCGGGATTCTTTAACAGCACTGTAAAGCCCGATTACAAACATAACTGACCCCAAAATGGAATAGTTGGTTTCTCCTTTAAGGAGAAAGTAAATACCCACTCCGATTATTAAAATTGAAGTTCCGAGTTCAAAGTAGTTCAGAGCTTTTGAATAAAAAATTTCGGTTTTAGACGGTAGTGAATAGTCTTCTTTATATTCGTCTTCTTTTTCAAATTTCTTTTCCAGTTTTTTCAGTCTTGCTTTATCCTTGCTGCTCCTTATTTCGGTATTTTCAAAAAAGCTTCCGTCTTTCCAGATCAGTTTTTCCTGTATGGCTCTTTTCTTCAATTCGTGAACGTTTCTGACATGCTCAAAAGCCCAAATTCTCCATTTGGTTATCGTAATACTCCAGACCAGCCAGGCTAAAACAAAACCAATCAGAAAACCCATTCCGATTCCCCAGCCGGAAATCAGATTCAGCCGGGATAAGTAAAGAGCAAGTGCCGGACAGCCGATAAGCACAATGAATACCGGAACATTGACCATCAGATATCCTATCATTACAGCGTTATCAACAGTGATTTGTTTTTTCATTTAAGTTTGGGTTTCTGCCTTGCTCAGTCCGATAAATGTCTTCCGGTTTTACGGGATCAACATTTGTTTTCTACAAAAATTTTAACGGCTATCAAAAATATTAAAATTTTGTTTATCCTGGCCTAAAATTCCGCAAAGCGGTGAGGTATTTGCAGAGCAGGGGTGAATATAATAAATTAGTCCAGAATAATTTTAAGAGAATCCCGCTTTCCTTTTTTAGCCGAAAGGATAATGTCGTGTTGCTGATCATGAACAAAAACTCTGATTGCACTGGTGTTTGGCGATACCCTTCCTTCATTTAGTGCTTCAATCTCTATAATGTTATCGCCCGGTTGCAGTTCAATCTCCAAAATTTCTCCTTTTTTTGTAACCTCTAAATCTGAAAACAGGATCTTTCCATTCAGATAAAGATTAATAAGGTCACCGTCTTCTTCATATTTATCCCAAACTTTTATTTTTACGGCTTTTGCGGAAAGTTTAATTTCTTTTTTACCCGTCATTACAGGTGCAACAAAATCTTCTGCGATTACGCTTTGATTATCGTTTTCATGTCTTTTTTTTGTTAGTCTATAAGTACTTGGGGGGCAATTTCCATCTGAATAAGTTTTGGTTATTAAATTATATTTTATGTCCATACCATAACTTTCCAATTCAATTACTAACCTGTTATTAATTTCATCTTCGGTAAATTCACCTTTAAAATTACGGATACAAACAATTTCATAATTAGGTTGCGGAAAATCAATCCTTACAATTTTATCGGGATATAGTTTTACTTTACCGTTTTTTATTGTACCGTTAATTTTAACAATAGAATGATTTTTTGTCCCGGTTTCTACAGTAACTATTTTTCCGGAGAGTTTATTTCCTTTATGTATGATATGTGCTTCTGTATGGTATGTAAATACCCGGTCACCAATTTTTTGAGTTCCTGTTCCGCTCCATCTGCCGTTCAAATCCTGACTTTTTGTGATGAAGGGAACTAAAATAATAAGTATTAAAAATAAAAATGGTTTCACGGGTTAATTTTTACTGTTTTACAACGTTTCCATTACCTGAAGTATTACTTCTGAAATAGCAGTGTGCTGATGATTAGATTTCGGAGAGCAGGTAATGTGGCAGATTCTTTACACTAAAAAAATATCTCATAGAAGTACTTTAGCTGCCTATTGTCCAACCGAAACCGATGTTGTTCTAATATTCGAATAGTCTTATTCCATTTAATACAAAATTTGGCTGGTCATCTTCAACAAATTCCTTCCAGTTTTTAAATTTCCCCTTTTCATCGTATTCAATGAGTCTGTATTTATTAACGAAATCAAGTGTTACATTACTTTTCAAACATTTTATTACATTCTCTTCACAACCTTTGTATGCAGGGATTATCTCATAAGGAATTTTTTCTGCCGTTAAAAAGCTTTCGATCTGCCTGAAGGTAATATTCTTACTGACCTGTAAAAACCATTTGTCAATGGTCCATAACTTACTTTTGAAGTCAATCATTTCTTTATGGTTAGTGCAGTCTGCCTGCAAATGGTCGTTTTGAATACCAAATATTAATTCACTATCAGTCCAATAAAAGAATTCATACCAACCATACTTTATGATTTGAGTTTCATCACAATCGGCAAAATCAAATTTATTTCCGAGAGCATTAATTACGTCAGTCTTTGTTGAGCCAATTGATATTGTTCCGAATTGCCCTGTCCTGATAAATTCTTTTAGATGTATCGTGTTCATTACAATATCTGCTAATTTGTAGCTATGCGATACAAACCTTCGTATATACACCTCTTTTTTAGGTAGATTGGCGAAAGCTTGCTCTGTTTCTACTTAAAACCAAATATATTGTTTTTTGGTTTGATTTGAAAGTAATAGTTAGGGATATTTTGTAAGACTATTTGTTGAAAACGGCATATTAATTTGCTTCGAAGCCATGTCCCGATAGCAATCGGAATCAAAGAGCAGCGTGGCAGTAAGCAGACTCCGGGCAGCAGGGCTTTACCCGCGATACAATGTTAGCAGCATACCCTTTTTATTCGTGTTTTGGTTCGGGCAAATCAAAATAGTCACCTTGTGTCTTGTCTAACGAATTCGAAAGCATCTTGAAATGTTCAATGGTTGGTTTTAGGTCAATGTATTTATCTACGATACTTCTGTGCTTATAGATGACAAAAGTATTTTTAACTTCAGGGTTTATGTTGTTCAGGTTTGCTTCGGTTTCTTTATCGGAAAACGAAGGCACAAAAGTCAGAGCGGTGTTTTTGAGACTCAACTCATTCCCTAAATTTTCCAAATGCTTTTGCCTTTCGGTTTTGTGATCGTTTTTCTCATTGCCATATACAAAATAGACTTTCAAATATTTTTTTCGTTTTTCACTTTCTTGCTCTAAAAATTTCAGCCAGGTTTTTATTTCTGTCCAATCGGGATGATTGCCTACAAAATAAACAATGCCGTGGTAGCGTCCGTATTTACAAACAGGGCAGGTCTGTGTTCCCTTGTCTGGTCCGAATGCGTGATAGGGAATGAAAGACGGCTGGTCTTCACCAATATTTAATCCTGACTGAACGGAAGCTGTTGTTTTCTTTGGATAATTCGGGATATTCAGCCCGAGAACAATATCGTGTTCGGCAATTTGCAAACTGTCTTTTAGTAGTATTCTCACAATACCACTGCCGCCTCTGTTCTCTAATTTAGTTTTCTTTTTATACGGAATAAGCAATTTGTCGTCATCGAAATGAATTTCATCCGTATAATATTCATTCGCTACATCAGGTTCTTTAATGGACAAGTGAATATGTGCGGGCGAAACATCATCAGGGTAGGGTGATGGTCGAATGGTCTTAATCGTATATTTCCCGTTTGCATCGGTTTTTACCCAACCACGAATGTGTCCGTGGCGTTTTGTTCTTTCGTCCATTTCAGGTTTTGGAGAATAATAACCGTCATTATCGGTTTGCCAATAATAAAGGATAACGTCTTTTGCCGGTGTTTTTCCGTCTAATTGAAATACCGTTCCGGTAACAATCAGTTTTTGCCCTTTTTCGTGCCAACCGAGACTTGTGTCTACCGAATGGATTTCTTTAGGCATTCCGATATACATCAGTTCACAGCCATCGCAACCACCACCTGCAATTTTGTTTTTTTCGGTAAGTGTTTTTTCATTTGTCTGTCCGTTACAGCCTGTAAATAGCAAACACACAAGCAGTATTTTGCAAAGCACCAATTTTTTCATTGTTCAACATTTTTCTGCAAATATGGTTTTAGAAACAGGTGGTTTACAAATGAAATACGGTAAGACGAGTTTATTTTGTGGTGAGCTGATGGAATTTTGATTTGAAGTTTTTAGCATAACTGCGGCTTGCTCTCAAAATGGTGTTATCGGAAAGTGTAATATCATAATCGCCATTTTGCCGGGATTGTATAGATGAAATTTTGTGGATGTTTATAATGTGTGATTTGTGAATACGTATAAACTGATTGTCGTTTAATTGAGTTTCCAGAGATTTTAATGTTCCGGTATGCAGGTATTTTTTTGAAGAATGATAAATGCTGATGTAGGGCGAGTCAGCCGAAAAATAAAGAATGTCGTTAACCTGTATCAGTAATTTTTTGTTGTTGTAAGAAATTAAGATAGAAGCGATGAAATTTTGGTTATCTGTTTTCACATCAATTTTATTTTCTGTCTCTGCAGATTTCATTTTTTTGTTCAGCAGGGCAAAAGCGACTGCTGAAAAGCCATAAATAATTACTGTTTTTATAAAATAAGCCGATAGCCCGAAATTGAAAGTCTGCCAGTAATCAAAAGTATGGTTGTAGAATATTTTTGAGATAAGCCAGACCAGTGCAGGATATGAAAATAAGTGAATTGCAATTGCAGAATTTACAGAAAGTAATTTTATACCTGACCTTTCTTTTTCTTTTACTGTCTTTAAAACGAATGTCAGTAAAGGCAGGAATAAAAACCAATAAGAACTAAATAACAGGGATTCCGAAATGTAAAATGAAGAATCCTGAACCAATGTATACACAAAATCCAACATCACATTTACAAAAACGAACAGCATAATACAAACTGTAATAATGACGTTCAGTTTCTGTTTGTGTTGAAAGATTTGATATGTCTGTTGGGTTGTCAAAATGTGTTTTTTTTTAGTTAGGATTGTATATGAGGTTTTGGGTCTACACGCAGGGTTTTCAAAGTACAGAACTTTGATTTAGTATTGACCTTTCTCTTTTGTTTGTATTTATGTTTTTTTCACTCAAGCCCCAATTGCTCATACACATTGTTGGCCGTAGTTGTTTTCTCTTCAATCCATTTGTCATCTTCCTTTCTGTAGATAAATATCTTTTTAACAAAATCATTATTTTCAAAAACATAGTTTAACTCCATCTTTTTTGATTCTCTTCCATTTTTATAAAACAAAATTTTCTCGAATGAAAACTCTTTAATTTGTTTTAAGCTATCGGGAAAAGGACCCATTAAATAATCGTAACTGTTAAATATTATTTTTCTTCTTAATTCTCCGTTATGATGGTCAAATGTTTCCCATTGATATTCATAAAATTTATTCTTTCGGTCGTATCTGTGTTTAGCAAATAGTCTATCAAAAACTAAAATTTCTTTTCGGCGTATCTTTTCGATCACAATCCCACTTTTATTAAATTTCTTTTGTTCTCTCTTATTTGTTGTTTTTATAACATTACCATTTAAATCAAATTCGGTTGACTTCAATATATATTTTCTATTCCAAAATTCTTCCTTTTTTAACTGTCCATTCTGATAGTATTCCTTTTCAAATCTTTTCTTTGTATCATAAACGGATTTTAATTGTCCATTTTCAAAATAGGTGACTTTTTTCCATTTCTTTCTTGGAATAAATAATTCAGATAACTTGCCATTTCGATGATACTCAAATAAAGTATCAATAGGCTGCCCTTTCTTGAATGTGCCTTTAGTGCGTATATTTCCATTTGCAAAAAAATCGACAATTTTTCCGTTTGCAAGGTTTCCACAATCAAAATATTCAGAATGAGGAGGATTACTTATATAAATGCCTAATTCAAGTCTTTTTAAAAAGATTGTATCTCGGTTAACTTTATTTGATTTTATTTCAATAGTGATAGTCGGATTATCAATATTGATATGAAGATTATAAAAACCAGGCTTTGGTAAATTCACAGGTTTAGATTCTAAGTTTTCAAAACCATACATTTTAAATGAATCCGTCAAATACCAAAAAACATGATTTTCTACTTCTTTAGTACACTGGTTTATAAAGATTGGTTCATAAGTAATTTGCCCAAATATTGTTTGAGATAAAATGGTAAATACTATGTAAAATGTAGTTTTCATTCAATTTCCGCCAATGTTTCGCTGTTAACCGTCTGTGGCTATTCCAGCGAGCTGTGTACTTTCTGCTAAGATAAAATATTTTCGTAAAGAAAGATAGTGCAATTTAATAAAACCAGCTATAGTGATGGTCTTCAACTCAAGGATAAACGTATTTAAATTCAAGATTAACAGTCGATTTGTATTCGTTGCTAACTGCTACAAACATTCGAATATACGCCTCGTTTAGGAATTACCTAAAGTTTGCTCTGTTTTTACTAAAACCAAATATATTGTTTTTGGGTTTGAATTGAAAGTAACAATAAGTGATATTATATCAAGGTTATTTGTTGAAAACGGAATATTAATTTGCGTCGAAGTCGTGTCCCGATAGATTCTGTGTTGATTTCCAAAATAAAATCTAAATTTTTATTAGTTTTGTTTTTCAAGACAGTCTCTGAACTAGTCTCTATAGCGTGTTTAAACCATTTGTGTTTGCACGCTATTTTTT
>JAEYTL010000007.1 GCA_023434025.1 Bacteroidota bacterium | reverse complement strand
TTTACTTCTTGGCTGATGCTCTTTTTTTTTAGATTTTTTTGCTTTGAAATGCTTTGATACACTGAACCCGTGTGAGGGATAGCAGCGGATAGCCCGACCCGGAGTTTACGCAGGGGAACACCCGAATTATAATTAAGTATTTATCTCAAGGTCTTTGATGTAGTCTTCGTGTTCATAGAAGAAGTATTCGAAGGATTCCATTTTTTCTGCAAAGAAGGCGAAAATTTTTTCCCAAGTGGATTTATTGTTGATGCTAATGTTATGGATTTCAACCCAGATCCGGCTGATGATTTTTCCGTTTTCGAGGTGATGGTTTTTTTCAAAAAGTACATCGCTCAGGTAATTCTCAGTCAGGATTGTTTTGAGTGATTCTATTTTTTCAAAATATATTTTGCGGTGTTCTTCGTTTTTTGATTCAATATCAAGAGAAACCATGGCTTTTTTGTTATCGACATGAAATTTAAAAGTAACATCTTTGATCTTTGTGTTATATAGTAGCCATTTTCTTGGATATTCTTGTGCAAAGCTTATCCAAAACTCACGTTTTATCTTTTGTGCTTCTTCTTTACTGAACATTAGTTGATGATGCTGACTTTAATTTTTATATTTAAAAGCGGGAATTCTTTTTTGTCGGTTTCTTGGTTTGCAATTTCATCCATTACTTCGAATCCTTTGGTTATTTTACCAAAAACCGTATGTTCATTGTCTAAATGATGTGCTCCATTTTTGTTTTGTACAAGATAAAACTCATAGGGATTGCTTAACTTTTCCGGATTATTTTCCCATAATCGGGCTGATGCCAGGGCTCCGTAGTGATGTTTGAGCGTGCTGTTAAACTCAGGAGGAATGAGATATTTACCAATATTTTTCCTGTCTGTTTTGGTGATGGATTCATCTGAACTGCCACCCTGGATAATGAAGTTTTTGACAACACGATGAAAATAAGTGGTATTGAAATATTTTTTCTTGACTAGGTAAATAAAATTTGCTCTGTGCAGCGGTGTTTTATCAGATAGCTCAATTTCGATATTTCCGTAAGAAGTTTCAATATGGACTTTGTTTTCAGGATTATGCTCTCCATACCAGGTTAAAAAGTCAACAGCATTTTCATCAGTAATAATAACTGTCTCTAAATCATATTTTGATTTTTGGGATTTGTTTCCGGGTTTTTTTATGCTGTTTTTTTGTACTCTATTTTTTTCTGTAGTATCTTTAGGATTCTTTTGACATGAAAAAAGGATAAAAGAAGACAAAAAAAGCAGTAATATATGCAGTTTCATAATTTTTTAAAATATATTCCAAAAATAGCAAAAGAATCGCTTCCTGCTACTGCTGCTCATTTAAAAATGGCTCCGTTAGAGCGTATAGAGATGTTAAAAGAGTTGAATGTTGAAAGTGCAAACCCTAAAAGAGCTGCTGTGATGATGCTTTTGTACCCAAAGCGGAAGGAAACGCATTTAGTTTTGATAGTACGGACAACTTATCCCGGGGTTCATTCATCACAAATTGCATTTCCCGGAGGTAAAGTTGAACAACATGACGAGACATTGATGAATACAGCTTTGAGGGAAACAGAGGAAGAGATTGGGGTTCATCAGTCAAAAATTGAAATTGTAAAATCATTTACGGAAGTGTATATTCCACCCAGTAATTTTTTAGTTTCGCCGTTTTTAGGCATCTGTCAGTCTGAATTGGAATTTTCATTACAGGAAGATGAAGTAGCGGGGGTTATTGAACTTTCTTTAAAAGATTTTTTAGATGACCGAAATGTGGTTATGCGGAAATTATCGACCTCATATGCAACTAATATTGATGTTCCTGCTTTTTTAGTTAAGGAACATGTTGTTTGGGGGGCAACAGCTATGATGATGAGTGAGTTAAAAGAAACTCTTAAAAAGGTGTTATAATTGGTTTGATTTTTATAAATTCGCATTCAATTTTTTCCAAAACAGGCGATTATGGGATTGTTTAAAAGAAATCCTTTTGGTCATATATTATTCCTCAAAAAGTGGCTTATACGTATTTTTGGTGCGTTGACCCATCAGCGGTACAGAGGTTTTAACGAAATGCATATTGAGGGTTCTGAAATTCTGAATAAACTTCCGGATACCAACGTATTATTCATCTCAAATCATCAAACCTATTTTGCAGATGTGGTGGCGATGTTCCATGTTTTTAACGCCAGTTTGAGCGGAAGGGTTGATACTATCAAGAACGTTGGTTATTTATGGAATCCAAAGTTAAATATTTATTATGTTGCTGCCAGTGAAACCATGAAAGAAGGGTTCTTGCCCCGGATTTTGGCTTATGCCGGAGCCATTACAGTTGAACGTACCTGGCGTGCCAAGGGAAAAGATATCAAGCGGGAAGTTAATTTAAATGATACTGAGAACATAAAAATAGCGTTAAATGACGGTTGGGTAATAACTTTTCCGCAAGGAACCACCCGTTCATTTAAACCGGTCAGAAAAGGCACAGCTCATATTATAAAACAGCACAAACCTATCGTTGTTCCTATTGTAATCGATGGTTTTCGCCGTTCGTTTGACCGTAAAGGACTTCGTATTAAGAAAAAAGGAATTCTCCAATCGATGGTGATTAAAGAGCCACTTGAAATTGATTATGAGCACGAGACAATTGAAGCGATTGTAGAAAAAATTGAGTATGCCATTGAGCAACACCCTTCGATGCTTAAGGTAATTCCGGTTGAAGTATTGGAAGAACAAAAGGAACTCGATAAAAAAAGGATGTGGGAATATTAAAATACGGGCTCAACTTTACACCAAAACGATTAATAAAAGGAACTTTGATATTAAAAATCAATCTTCTTTAACTCTTCATAATTCTTGTGTAATCGTCTCATTAAAAAGCCGTAAATTAACCGGTAGAACAACCAGAACAGGCCGAGGGTAATTGTAAACATAGCAAAATAAGTCAGACCTATTATGATCCAAAACGTTTGCGGGTTCATGTCTTTTGCATTTTCTACCAGTGAATTAATATTCGGGTCATAGGTGATTTGTGAGATTACAACAATGATAAAAATTAAGGCAAACATGGTTAGGTTGTACCAGATATAAAACTGAACCGTTTTTCGGGTCTTTATAATGGAGTTCATCAGTTTCCTGATGGTATCAGTCGTGGAAATGGTTTTGAAATTTTTATAAAAAATATAAATAAAGAAGAAAACAACAATATAATTTATCACCGCAATTACGTTAAAAAGCGTATCGATGTGGTACATTTCCAGTGTTTTCAGATAATTTTCATCAACATATAATAAGCTAATGAAAGACCATAAAACAAATTCTGCAATACTAATCATCAAAATCCATTTTACAATGGATGATGAACGCTTGTGAATCATTTTATATATCTGGTTTTCCGTTACTTGCTCGTAGGCATGCGGATCTTTTTTCCAAGCTTTTTTTAATAAATCTAATTCCTCAGTCATATTCCTACGGATTTACTATTTTTTTTAATTTTCCTTTAATTCTGTTCATTTTTACCCGGGCATTCACTTCACTGATACCAAGTGTTTCGGCAATTTCTTCATAATCTTTGTCTTCCAGATACATAAAAATCAATGCTTTTTCAATATCATTCAACTGCTGAACAGCCTTATACAACAGTTTGATTTGTTCTTCTTCTTCAAAGTTATAATCATCGGGAGCGATAAACTGTTTTTTCCCTTCCATGTCGGTTGTGGCAACAGTTCGGGTGCTTTTTCTGTACAACGTAATGGCTGTATTTAAGCCTACCCGATAGGCCCAGGTAGAAAATTTGGAGTCACCTCTGAATTTCGGATAAGCTTTCCACAACTGGATAGTAATTTCCTGGAATAAATCATTATGAGCATCTTCACAGGATGTGTACAAACGACAAATCTTGTGAACGATGTTCTGATTTTCTTTTAATTGTGTAACAAAAGATTGCTCCAGTGAATTACTCATGTTGGGTTAGTAGTCGGATTGTAAAATTTGTTACAAGATAATGTTTTTAATTTGTTGTTGATTGTTTTTCAGTCTCAGCTTTTGGTCGTCGGGAACTTTTGACAAGGTATTTCAAAGTACAGTTTCTAAAATCTTTCATTCTATATGAGTTCTCACAACTTTTAATTTTCAGATTTTAGAAATCTACCTTCCGTTAACTCTTTCCAATTCAAACAGGTTTGATAAAATTCCGTTAAATATACTATACTTCTAAAAGTAATATTTCTCCAAATGTTAAATCTCATTATCTTTGCAATGTGACTTGGCTGACTAAACAAAGCAGTAGCTCAGTTATTCAGAAACTCAGTAACTAAAAAATATGAATATTCCCAATACCAATCTCCCCAGAATCGTTATTATTGGAGGAGGATTTGCCGGAATTGCCCTTGCCAAACAGCTAAAAAACCAGCGGGTTCAGGTTGTTCTGATCGACAAACACAATTACCATACGTTTCAACCACTTTTGTATCAAGTTGCCACAGGCGGACTCGAAGCCGGTTCCATCGCTTATCCAATTAGAAAAGTGGTTCAGGAATACCAGAACTTTTATTTTAGATTAGGTTTTGTCAATGAAATTGATACGAAAAATCAAAAGGTAAAAGCTGATATCGGTGAGTTACGTTACGATTACCTGGTTTTGGCAACAGGATCTAAGACAAACTTTTTTGGCAACAGAGAAATTGAACGCAATAGTGTAGCGATGAAAACGATTCCGCAATCGCTCAATATCCGGAGTTTAATTCTTGAGAATTTTGAGCAGGCACTGTTAACAAACGATATTCACGACCGACATAGCTTGATTAATTTTATTCTGGTTGGCGGTGGTCCTACCGGAGTAGAATTGGCCGGAGCATTAGCGGAAATGAAGAAAGCTATTTTGCCGAAGGATTATCCCGATTTAGATGTACGTAAAATGCAGATTAACCTTATTCAGGCAAGTGACAGAATTCTGGATACGATGAGCGAAAAGTCATCAGCGGCAGCAGAAGATTTTCTGGTCAAATTAGGTGTGAATGTTTGGAAGAACGTGCGGGTAACCGGTTATGACGGTAAGACCGTTACAACCAATACGGATTTAACTTTTGAAACGGCAACCGTAATCTGGACGGCCGGAGTTCAAGGGGCTTTGCCGGTAGGAATAAGTACAGATGCCGTTATTCCGAGAGCAGATCGGGTCAAGGTAAACGAATTCAGCCAGGTGGATGGGTATGAGAACATTTTTGCAATTGGTGATATTGCGGCGATGTTTTCTGAAAAAAATCCGCAGGGACATCCCATGATGGCACAGCCGGCTATGCAACAAGGGAGATGGTTAGGAGAGAATATTATCAGAAAAATTAAAAATAAGCCGTTAAAACCGTTTGTTTACAAAGACAAAGGATCTATGGCAACCATTGGCAGAAATAAAGCGGTAGTAGATTTACCCAAATTCCATTTTCATGGTGTTTTTGCCTGGTTTGTCTGGATTTTTGTACACTTATTTTCTCTTATCGGATTTAAAAATAAAGCAGTGGTGCTGACCAACTGGATTTATAATTATATTCGTTTAGACCGTGAAGGGCGATTGATTATCCGTCCGTTTAAAAAGAAAGATGTGACGTCTTTTGTGGCGGATGAAGTTTAAGTTTGGAGTTATTAGTTTGGAGTAGGTAGTTTGGAGTAATTCTCCCGACTAATAACTCCTTACTCCATACTTCCTCTCCATTCCAATCATCAATCCCACAAATTTGCTATAGCCTTCCAAGCCGTCTTTTTGTTTGTTCAATTTCAAAAAATTGTCGTAAAAGGTTTTGAAAACTGGTTCTAGAAATGTTTTGTATTCTTCGTGAAATTGCTTGCTTTCTTCAAAATTTTTGATAATTCCGGGATTGAGTAACGGTAGAAATTTTTCACTTCGACCTTCTTCAATACGTTCTAAATTTCGCAAACAATGTTTCACCGCAAAGCTATAACCGGAATATTGAAAATAAATATCGTCACTATTGATAGAAGCTAAAAACCCAATGAAATTGGCTTCGCTTTCGCTGGCATACCCAATTTGATGAGCCATTTCGTGTAAAGTGGTAGTCGGAAAATTGTATTTAGGCAACCGGTCATTCACCTGGGCTTCGTTGGTAAACGGATTCAAATAACCGCCAAATCCCATATAACTCAAAGGCACACTAATCAACGAAGGTTTAATGCTCGGTTTTTCATACGATAAAAAAGGATATGCTTTTTCAACAGATTCATAACTTTTAATGCTTAACTCAAAAATCTCCGGAATCGAGTAGGGAACGACCACTTTCACGGAATCATCTTTTGTAATTTGTTGGTGAATGGCATTCGTTTTTTCAATCAGTTTTATCGTGAACGTTTCTAATTCTTCAATCGAATATTCTTTTTCAATTTCTAGTTTTTCATACATTTTTACCCGATGGTAATTGGTTGCCCACAACAAATGAAACAGAAAATAAAATACGGAAGCAAAACCGAGCATCTTCAACAAATTATCTTTCCAATTGATTTTCCACGTTTTTCGAACCTTCCAAAACCATTTAAAAACAAAAAACAAAACGATACCGTAAATCACATCACCAATGGAAATTGACGTAAACCCAAAGGTGGTTCTCGAAATTTTCGAGGTAATGGGGTATATTCCGTTACTGTAATATTCTTCTATAAATTTTGGAAATAATGATGCGATTTTTAATACAATGATTTGTATCAAAAGGAAAATCGGAAGAATGTGTTTTTTCTGAATCATTGGCGTAAAGATAGGATTTTTTGCAATCTGTACGGACAGGTCGCGACCTGTCCGTACAGAGATTCAATATTGAATTTTAATTTTATTATTTTATTTAGAATAAATAAAAATAAATTTATAATTTTGCATTATCATTTTCAATCATGGGAAAAGCAAAAAAATCTGAAAAAGTAATTTATTTCTGCGACGGCAAAAAATGCTGTAAATACAACAAAGAAATCAAAGATTGCCTGAAAGACCTGGTCAGAGATAATGGCTTGAAAGATAAAGTTGCCATCGAAAAAATGAAATGCCAGGGCATTTGCAAACAAGCTCCGGTTTTGTGTATTCACAAAAATGAATGTGTGGGTAAAGTATCAACTAAGGATGCTAAAAAACTCTTCGAAAAGCATATCGCTTAAATTTTCTTTCTTCTTATTTTATAAAAACTTTTCATTTTCCAATTCTGTGATTGGTTCAATTTCTTTGTAACTTTGCTTTGCTGAAAAAAAAACTCAGCAACTCAGAATCTTAGAATCTCAGCAACTCAAAGAAATGAATCAAGAAATCAGAAACCTCGAACCCCAAGCCCTCTGGAATAAATTTGCCGACTTAAATGCGGTTCCTCGTCCGTCTAAAAAAGAAGAACGTGTCATTGCTTTTATGATGGATTTCGGAAAACAATTAGGCTTAGAAACCATGAAAGATGAAGTCGGAAACGTGATTATCAAAAAACCGGCCACTGCAGGATTAGAAAACAGAAAAACCATTGTGATGCAATCACATTTAGACATGGTGCATCAAAAAAACAACGATACAACTTTCGACTTTGATACGCAAGGTATCGAAATGTATGTGGATGGCGATTGGGTACGTGCCAAAGGAACGACACTTGGAGCCGACAACGGTTTAGGAGTAGCCACTATCATGGCGATTTTAGAAAGCAAAGACATTCCGCATCCGGCGATTGAAGCTCTTTTTACCATTGACGAAGAAACCGGCATGACCGGAGCGATGGGATTAAAAGGCGGTTTGTTAAAAGGAGAAATTCTCCTGAATTTAGATACCGAAGAAGACGATGAAATCGACATCGGTTGTGCCGGCGGTGTGGATGTTACGGCAACCCGAAGTTATAATGAAGAAGAAACACCGGAAAACTCATTAGCTTTTACGATTACCGTAAAAGGGTTAAAAGGCGGCCATTCCGGGATGGATATTCACAAAGGTTTGGGCAACGCCAATAAAATCATGAACCGTTTGTTGTTTGATGGTTTTGAGAATTTCGGTTTACAAATTGCAGAAATTAACGGCGGAAGTTTACGAAATGCCATTCCGAGAGAGAGTGTGGCCAAAGTGATTATTTCGGCTATTTATGAAGGAGCATTTCAATTGGATATGCAGGAAGTGATTGACGATATTAAAAAAGAGTTTAAAACTACTGAACCGAATTTAACTATTGAAATCACCGAAACCGAATTACCGGAAAAAGTAATGGATTTAGGTGTTCAGGAAGGATTGATTCGTGCGATTTATGCGGCTCATAACGGTGTTTACCGAATGAGTGCCGATATGGAAGATTTGGTGGAAACCTCCAATAATATTGCAAAAGTAATGGTGAAAGACGGTACTATTTCCGTACAATGTTTAACGCGTTCATCGGTGGAAACGTCTAAATTTGATTTAGCGAATGCCTTACGTTCAGCGTTTGAACTAATGGGATGCGAAGTAACCTTTGGCGGAAGTTATCCGGGTTGGACACCGAATGTGAATTCTCCTATTTTAGATGTTTTGGTAAATATCTACGAAAAACAAAACGGAGCAAAACCCAATGTGGTAGCGTGTCATGCCGGTTTAGAATGTGGAATTTTAGGAACGAATTACCCCGACATGGATATGATTTCGTTTGGTCCAACGATACACGGAGCTCACTCTCCGGATGAACGTGCCTCGATTTCATCGGCACAAAAATATTGGAAATTTGTGTTGGAGATTTTGGAACATATTCCGGTGAAAGGGTGAGAATATAGAGAATAGAATATAGAGAATAGAAAATAGAATATAGAGGATCCCGATGTGAGTTGGGATTTTAGTCTTTTATTTTAAAAATTGGGGAGTAGGCAGAGATAGGTTTTTACGAATGTTAGCGGGAATGCGTTTAATTATATATATCTTCGTCTTCCACTATTTTACTCCAGAATTCAATTTTTTTTTCGGGATATTCATCTAATTCATAGCGACCACTTTTAGTATAACCAAATTCGTTAGCAAAATAATTTTCAAGGTTTATACCATAATAAATAATGTCCATTTGGTAAACAGAAAAAATGGGATTATCACTTTCATTCGGTTTGCTTGGAATGTAGCGATGTGAATAAATTGGGATTAGTTTCGGGTAGGTTTTATAATACTTTTTTGCTATTAAAATTTTGTCAGTTAAGTTTTCTGGACGATTACCCCAACTGTCAAACCAGAAACTGTTTGATTGTATGTCAAACAACATTCCCTCCAATGGCCAGTCAAATTTGTCAAATATTTTATCTGCTTCGTCCTTTGATTTTAGTCCAAGTCGCCAGTTAACAAACCTGTCTGATGTCGGTAAAGCTGTCTGCAAAAACAATTTAAGGTCAGGTGGAAATTTAAAATCAAATTTAATCTCTACTTGTAAAACTTCATCGTCAGTCAGTCCGTTGTCAAATTGAATACCTTTGTCGGTTAAAAGCCGTATTATGTGCTTAATCTGTTCAGTTGTCATGATATTACTGTTAATTCGCTTACATGCAGATTTATCTTTCGAAATAAAGGTATACAATTCTGCGATGATTAGTTTTTAAGTCACAAATATAAAAACTTCAATTACTCTACATAAACCCAAACCACCAATTCACCAATCAAAAATCAGTGCATCAGTGGCTTACTAAAACTGTTGAATCTATTTATTTTTTATTTCGTCTTCCCCACCAAATTAAAAATCCGGTAACGGGTAACGAGGCACAAACGAGACTGATAATCATCGCTAAAATCTTGCTCCAAATGCCAAAAATAGCTCCAATATGAATGTCGTAATTGGCGGCAACGGCTTTTTCGCCTAAGTTTTTGTCCTGGTGCGAATGTTGGTGCAATAATTCTCCCGAATTTTCATCAAAAATCAAACTGTGATTCACATGATACGAGTAGGAGAGTTGCTTGACAAACACATCATAATTCGGATGTTCGTGGTCGTCTAAATGCTCGTAACCCAAATCTAAACTATATTGAAAAGCATCGGGATATAAGGTTTCAACTTGTTGTGCAATTTTATCCAGGGTGTGCTCGTTTCGCATTTCAATAGGAGCTTGGGTTTGAATGTGTGAAAAATCAGGATAGGTGGTGCTTCCGCCCGAAAATACAAAATATAGAATGGCTTGAATAAAGAAAAACGCATAAAACAATCCCGTAAAGGCAACCACAAAAGCTAACGAAGAAACATAAAATCCTAAAATATTGTGCAAATCATAGTTTTTGCGTTTCCAACTTTTAACGTTTTCCCAACGGAAAGCAAAACGTTGTTTGCGGGCTTTTTTGTTTTTAGGCCACCATAAAATAATTCCCGAAATCAGCATGAACAGAAAGATCAACGTTGGAATGCCGCACACATACGTTCCCCATTCGGTATTCAGCATAAAACTGAAATGAATGGATTTGATGATGTTGAAAAAATCGGCTGTTTCGTCATAAACCCCTCGAATTTCTCCCGTAAACGGATTCACATACACCGATTTGTAAACCACATATTCTTCATAAAAATTCCAGCCTTCCGGATTGCGTTCGTAGTAATAAAAAACATAACTCCGGCTTTTATCAACCGGAATCGTTACCCAATGAATCGGGTATTTTTCCCGGGTATGGGCATCTACTTTTTGCTCTAAAACGTTTAGCGAAAGCGGTTTTTTAGCAGTGATGTTTTCTTCATAATGATAAATAGCATCTTTTCGAAGGGAATTGGTAATTTCTTCCTGAAACACATAAATGGCTCCGGTAATCGAAATCAGAAATACAATCAAACCTGTTGACAGTCCCAGCCAAAGATGCAGTTTTCGAATTCCTTTTTTGAAACTTGATTTTTTCATACAAAAATGATAAAAACTCCCCATCGAAATGAGGAGTTTACTTTTAAACGAACACAATAAATTAAAATTTATACGTAATTCCGGCGTTGATGCTTCGCAAACGTTGTGGCGTAACCGTTGACCAACCCGAATAATATTTTTCATTCAATAAATTATTCAACTTTAAGGAAACCATAAATTTTGGACTATCATACGACAAAGCTGAATTTAAAACCGTGTAAGAAGGTAATGCAAATGTTCCGATGTTGGCTCTGTTTAAGGTTTTGTATTCGCTGGCGTAGTTTCCGCCAAAACCAATTCCGAACCCTTTTAATTGACCTTCTGTAAACAAATAGTTGGCCCAGAAGTTGACCAGGGTTTCCGGTCCGGCTTCTTCGGGACGCAAACCTAAGTAGCCGTCGCCTGGTGTTTCTTTGGTTACTTCTGCTTTGTTTTTACTAAAACCGGTGATGATATTCAACCCTTTAACCGGATTGGCAACAAGGCTGATTTCTACACCTTTGCTCTCTACTTCTCCACCTTGAATGGAATTGTTGATGTTGTTTGGGTCAGTCATCACCCGGTCTTTTACCTGAATGCTGTAGTAACTAACCGAAGCGGAAATCACATCTTTATACAAACTGGTTTTTAAACCAAACTCGTATTGATTGGCTTGTTCCGGGTCGAATTCTTTGGTTCTCGGATTGCTGCCGTCTAAATCGGCCACGGTAACCGGAGCTACATTTTTAAATCCGTTCATATAATTACCAAAAACAGAAACTTTGTTTTCAATCAGTTGATACACTGCACCAAATTTGGGTGAAACAGCTACTTGACCTTTGGTTTCTTCGGCATCATATTGCGATGTTTTTCCGTCAAAATAATCCAAACGTAAACTTGCCATTACCGATAATTTGTCAGTAATATTCAATACGTCAGAAATATAAGCACTGATAACTTCCTGATTGGCTTCGGTATTTCCTCCAAAACTTCCGGCAAGTGCATTATCTACACCTGGTTGCGTTAAAACGGTTTGAATTGGGTCTCCATTTAGATCAACTCCGTTTGTATCGGTACCATTAACCAAAGAAACTGTCCCATAACCAACCCAGCCTGCACCGCCGTTGATTAATCTGGAATTGTAATAATCCAATCCGGCCACCAATCGGTTTCTCATTTTTCCGATTTTAAAATCGCCAATGAAATTTTGTTGGATGTCTGTAGTGTAAAACGTTCCGTCTGCTTTGGAGATGAAACGAGTGAATTCGTCACCATTAGCAGCATCCCATAAATACTGATAATATCCGTTGGTTTTAGTACTGCTTTTGGATAAAACCGTTTGCGAAGTCCAATTCTCTGAAAGTTTATACAAGGCCTGCATTTGCATATTGAATGAACTGTTGGTCATGGTCAAATCGTTGGAAGTGAATGATTTTTTATAGTTTTGGTCAAACAAGCTCATGTTGTCAAAGGAAAGCGGGGCATATCGGCTCAGGAAAATCATACTTTGTCTTGCCGAGGTGTTTTTGTAAAATTCGGTATTCACCAAGAAAGTCAATTTGTCACTTACTTCATATTTTAAAGAAGGAGCAATGAAAAATGCATTGGAAAATCCGACATCTTGAAACGATTCTTCGGTGGTGTAAGCCGAATTAACCCGAACAGCAGATTTATCATTTATCGGCATATTGATGTCAGCCGTCACACGATTGCTGCCGTAAGTTCCGTTGATGTAACTGATTTCGCCACCAAATCGTTCGTATGGCTTTTTAGTAATTACGTTAATCAGACCACCATACGAAATAACGCTGCTGCCAAATAAGGTTCCTGAAGGACCTTTGATAACTTCGATATTGTCAACATTAATGGGGTCAATTGTGGTGTTGGTTAAAGAAGGCAAACCGTTTGTCATGGTAGGTTGAACGGCAAAACCACGCATCGAATAATATTCGGCTCCATCACCATTTCTTCCGGTTGATTCCCAAAGGCGGGTAACTCCGGTGGCGTTTTTAAGAGCATCATTAAAATTGGTGACCACTTGTTCTTTTAAAAGTTCAGAAGGAATGGCGTTGTAAACCTGCGGATTTTCGATGTCTTTTAATGGCATTTTGGAAACAACAGTACTTTCTTCTCTTCGGTATTTGTTTACTTTTCCGTTCAGAACAATTTCTTCTAGGGATTGATTGTTTTCTTGTAAAATTACAATTCCCAATTCATTAGAATTTGCCAAATTGATGGCTATTTCATTAGAAACAAAGCCAATATGGGAAATTAATACAATGTGATTACCATTTTCGATGTTGTTTAAGGTAAACTGACCTTCAGAATTTGTTTTTGCACCTTTGGTAGTGCCTTTTAGCACGATATTTACATTTTCTAAAGGTTGATTTTGATTATTTTTGATTGTTCCAGAAATAGTTCCTGTTTGTGCTGATGATTGTATGCAAAACAGGAGAAAACTCAAGAAAGTTAGTACTGGTTTCATTGTGCTTTATTTAGATTTATTTAAAATAACGCGACAAAAGTAGTATAGAGATTTTAATTTTAAAAGCTTATTTAGATTAAATTCAAATAAAAATTATAAAATAAAAATAACTGATTGATTATCAGGTGTGGTTTTTTGAAATTTATTTGAAGTTAGATGAGTTTGATTTTTTTAAAGCGTAGAGGGGATTTGTGTTGGGTTTTTGGGGAATATTCCGGTGAAGAAGTAATTAGATTTTAAATCGATTATATAAAAAAACAAACCCTTCCTAACTTACTAAGAAGGGTTTATTTTTACCCTGAAATTTTATTTTTTACTTCTCAAATACTTATCCAAAAAGGCCAAAGTAGCTTCTGAAGCTTTAATTTGATTTTCCTTTTTATTAAAACCGTGCCCTTCATCCGGAAAGAGAACATATTCTACCGGAATGCCATTTTTCTTGACTCCGGCAACTATTTCGTCGCTTTCTACAGGCAAAACTCTTACATCATTTGCTCCTTGCAAAACTAATAATGGCTTCTTTATTTTTTCGTAGTTATAAAGCGGAGAAATTTGTTTTAAACGAACACTATCGGCTGTGTAAGGATCGCCCATTTCTTCATACAACGCTTTTCGGAATGATTCCCAGTAAGGCGGAATACTTTTTAAGGTACGAAGCCAGTTGGCCACGCCAAATAAATTCACACCTACTTTAAACTCATCCGGGTGAAAGGCTAGAGCACCTAAAACCATACAGCCTCCATAGCTTCCTCCGTAAATTCCGATTGCATTACTGTCGATATAATCTTGTTCTGCAAGCCATTTTTTACCCCAAACACAATCTTTTAAATCTCCGTTGCTGTGGTCTTTGTTATCCATTTTATAAAATGTTTTGCCGTAACCGCTACTTCCACGATTATTTACCGCTAAAACCGCATAACCTTGATTGACCAAATACTGAATGGAGTTGGAATAACCAACCCGACTTTGCCCACCCGGACCACCATGAACCCAAACTAATGCAGGGACTTTGTTGTCTTTAGAGGCTTGTTTTGGTTTGTAATATATTGCCGGAATTTCAAGTCCATCAAAAGATTTGTAACGAACAACTTCGGCTTGAACCAAGTCATTCTGGTCAATTTTTTTGCTTAATGTTGACGTTAATTGTTTTAAATCTTTCGAAGCAATATCATACACATACAAATTGGTCGGACTGGTGCTGCTTCCAACCGTTAACAATAACTTAGTTTCACTTAACGAAATTGTTACTCCGGTGACATCACCATCTTTAAAATCAGGCATTTTTATTTCTTTTCCTGTGGCATGATCAAAAAGTAAGACTTTGTTTTTTCCGTCATTATTAATAAAAACGACTCTGTATTTTTCATTTTCACTAAGCGACATATACATCACATCCCAGTTGTCTTGGAAGACGATTTCAGCTTTTTCGGAATTAATATTGTATTTTACTAAATAGCGAAACTCTTTGTCTTCGTTGGTTGTATAATAAAGAATACTGTCGTTTTTTTCAAATGCCATCGGATTCCATGACGCTTCTTTATCGGAACTTAATTTTTTCTGTTTTTTAGTTTTTAAATCATATAGATATAATTCATTTTTATCGGTCGTAATTTCTTTTGTTAAGGTTAGGTAGCGTTCTGATGGACTAATGCCCGAAGCGGTCATACCGGTTTCATTTTTATAAAGTAAGTTAGCTTTCCAGCCTAGTGTATCCATTTTATATATGTCAAAATACCTCACATCTCTTTTGTTTGATTGCACATAGAGATTTTTCTTGTCTAAACTCCAGCCTAAAAATGAATTGGATGAGTTTTCCCAAGGAGTGATATCAGTAGTTTTTGTTGAGGATTGGTCAACCACATATAATCGAGAGTTTTCATTACCTCCTTGATCGGAAGTATAAATAAATTTGGAACTACCAGGAAGATAATCTTCTGCAAAAACAGATTCTTTTGCAGAATTTGTCAACGCTTTTGAAACAGTATCAGCAATGGTTACTTCGTAAGCATTAAAAATCCCGGTAGAATTGCTCGTAACTAAAACTTTCGTTTCATCCGCATTAAAGCCGGAACCTCTGACTGATTTAGTGTCGAAAAAATCATCGACATTGTACTTTTTTACTTCCGTTTCTACTATTTTTTCAGTATCTTTTTTACAAGAAACAGTAAAAAATAGCAAAGAAACGCCTAACAGAATAATTGTTTTTTTCATGATTTGATTGATGTTAAAATATTAATAGTCAGAATTTAACATCAAATGTAGCGAATTTTAAGAACAAATATAGGAAGTGTCGTGAAATTACTTTTTCTTTTTAAACGGAAACCCTTGACTTTTCCCATCACCACTAATCTCTGCATACAAACTGTCTTTGGTAACTAATTTATACGTGATTTTTTTAGGAAAATCATGTTCCGGGTTTTCAAAAACTAAATTATCAGAAGTGGAAGAGGTTAATTTAAAAGCCACCGGTTTTTCTTCATTTTGATTAGGAACGGAGACAATCATAAACAAGTTATTTTCCTTTTGTTCCAATCGAATGGTTTCGGCAAACAAGGTATCTTTCCCATTAATGAAATAACTTGTTCCTACCATTACAGAATCATTTTCGGTTTTCCATTCTTCGGAAAAAACGCCATCAGGTGTTTTGTTTTCCCATCGGCCTGAAAACCAATTGGCTTTTTCGAGTTCGGAAAAAGTGGCTTTTTGTTGGCAGGAAGAAATGATTACAAGAATAAAAAGGAGGGAAGCTATTTTTTTCATTGAATAGTCAGTTTATTTCAAACCAAATATATGATAAATATTGATTAGAAAATATTTTATGTGATTTCTCCTGCGTCGAAATGACACAAAAGAATATAGATGTTAGAAGCAGCAAAGAATACCTTTCTCACGACTGTGTCATTTCGACCAACGGGAGAAATCACATAATTTGATAAAGTAAATTAACTTCAACAGCTCATGTATATGGTTACTATTCATCTAATTATCATATCCGATAAATTGTTTTATACTTGAAACAAAAAGTCGTACTTTTGCACTCCAAAATAGAGTACTACAACTATGTTAGACAGATTACAATATGTAAAACAACGTTTCGACGAAATCTCCGATCTGATTATACAGCCGGATGTGATTGCCGACCAGAAGCGTTATGTGCAGTTGAACCAGGAATATAAAACCTTAAAAGGTTTGGTGGACAAACGTGAGGAATATATCCGTTTAACCCAAAATATTGAAGAAGCCAACGAAATTATTGCCGATGGTTCGGATGCCGAAATGGTAGAAATGGCCAAAATGGAATTGGATGATGCCAAGCAACGCCTTCCGGAATTGGAAGAAGAAATCAAGTTTATGTTGATCCCGAAAGACCCGGAAGATGCTAAAAATGTGATGGTGGAAGTGCGTGCCGGAACGGGCGGTGACGAAGCTTCAATTTTTGCCGGAGATTTATACAGAATGTACACCAAATATTGCGAAAGCAAAGGTTGGCGGACTTCTGTGGTAGATATGAATGAGGGAACGGCAGGTGGTTTCAAAGAAATTATTTTTGAAGTAACCGGAGAAGATGTTTACGGAACCTTGAAATTTGAAGCGGGTGTACACCGGGTGCAACGGGTACCGCAAACGGAAACGCAGGGACGTGTGCATACCTCAGCAGCTACCGTAATGGTTTTGCCGGAAGCGGAAGAATTTGATGTTCAAATCGACATGAACGATGTGCGAATTGATTATTTCTGTTCGTCCGGTCCCGGTGGTCAGTCGGTTAATACTACAAAATCGGCTGTTCGTATGACGCACATTCCAACCGGACTGGTAGCTCAATGTCAGGATGAAAAATCGCAACACAAAAACAAAGACAAAGCCTTAACGGTTTTACGTTCGCGTTTGTATGAACTGGAACTGGCTAAAAAGCAAGCGGAAGATGCTTCCAAAAGAACTTCGCAGGTGAGCAGCGGTGACCGTTCAGCCAAAATCAGAACCTATAACTATGCTCAGGGAAGGATTACCGATCACCGTATCGGGCTGAGTATTTTTGACCTTGACGGGTTTATGAACGGAAACATCCAGAAAATGATTGACGAGTTGCAGCTGGTAGCCAATACCGAAAAGCTAAAAGAATCGGAAGTATTCTAAAAATAAAAAAACGGAGTCAGTTAAGGCTCCGTTTTTCGTTTAAAACAAATGAGTTATTGTTTTGCTTGGGTGTTTTCGTTTGATTTTGCCGTAATCCGGTTCAGTTTAAAGAAGGTGGCAAATCGGGTTTTTAAACCGGCAATCTTTAAGTTATCGGCTGTAGAAATTCCGTCCTTTTCCACTTCATTTTTTCGGGTATCCAATGCTTCATAAAGCAGTTTGATTTCGTCCCAATCTTCCCGTGAATATTTGTCTTTATTCTCAGAAGCTGTATTTACAAACGTTTCATAGGTTTTCAAAATATTGTCTTTGTTTACCCAACTGAAGTTCATGTCATCACCAACTTCCTGACCGCCAAAAAGAGCTGACCGCATGGTGGCTTTTGCTTTTGCAGCCTCCATTTTTTGTTTTTCAGCAATTAAATTAGCTTTAAATTCTTCGTATTTTTTTGAACCGGCTTCTAATTTCTGATCCAATTCCATTCGGTCTTCCAGATTTTCCAAAGCTGTTTCCGCTTCAATTTTTTTGGCGATGTAGGCACTTTCTACATCATCCCATTTTTCAGCAAGGTTGTCTGAAGCAACAGTGCTTACCGAATCAATATAGGCAGTGTAATTGTTTACCGCTTTTTCTGCCTGTGTTTTTTTCTCATCGGTACATGAACCGAATGTAACAGCAACGACGGATGCTGCAATAAGTGATTTCAGATTTTTCATGTTGTAAAGTTTTAAGGTTAATTATTCTGCTTGATTTTTGTTGTTTACTTTAGATAAGTAGCCGGTAACCAGAAATTGTAGAACGTTGCCGATTACTTTTTTAACCGGGTTATCCGAATTTCCGACGACCACTTTTTTGGATACATAACCTCCGATGATGCTGAGCACAGTGGAAATTAAGTTTTCTTTATTGGTCACGGTCTGGTAAAATCCTTGTAAACCCTCTTGAACGATATTGGTAGGAGACAGGCTGTTCTGAACAACTTGAAATTGCTCTTTGAGTTCAACCAGCTCTCGTTTGTGCTGCAAAGTTAACTGGGCGATTTTCTGATCTAATAATTCGTTTTGGTTCAGCTTTTTCATTGTCTCTTAATTTGAATTATTATTGTATCCTTTATAATAGTTTTCATCTTTTGTCTTCATCAATTTTCCAACAACAATATTGTCTATCGGGTTTTTAATTATTGATTTTCTGAAGAAGTAAACCACTATGGCAATCAGCAGGTAGAAACCTGATACGATAAAAAAGCCCGACGCATAGTCGTTTAATGCATTACCGATTAAAAGAGCTATACCGATGTTAACAAACAAGGTAAATACAGCCAAAATCAACGTGAGCGATACAACAACAGCAAGTGACGAAATTACATCTGATGATTTATCAATAGCATTCAATTTTATCAGTTCTAAACTTGTGCGGGAATACTGCTCTGCTTTGTCATACAACTTCCCGATGTTATTGGCTATATTTTCCATGTTTTTCTAATTTTTTACTTGTTTAACTCCCGGTTAATCTTTTCCAGATTCGCTTTTCCCTCATCCACAATGTCTTCTGCTTTTGAAGTTAGACTGTGGTATTGATCTTCTACGGAGGTTAAAAAGTCGTTAAAGCTGTCTTTAACATTATTTTTTAAATCGTTTGTTTTTTTGGCAATTTTCTTTCTGGTATTGCTCCCTTTGTCAGGGGCAAATAAAACACCTAATATTGCTCCGGCGGCCAATCCGCCTAATACGCCTAATACTACATTTCCTGATTTCATAATTTCTCTATTTTAATGGTTTATAATTTTTTTCCTTTAATGATTCTAAGCAACACGGCTATTACCGCGATGACTAACAAAATATGTACAATTGATCCGAAACTGTACACAAAAAATCCAAGTGCCCAGAGTATTACCAATACTACTGCGACGGTGTATAATAAGTTTGACATAGCTGTTTGTTTTTATGGGTTACTACTTAAAATTTAAAAGCGGCATAGATACTCAGGTTGCTGTTTTTTCCGTCCGGAAAAGTATATGTTGTACCTAAGAAGCTTCTTTCTTTACCTACGGTTGACAGACCGTAGTTGTATCGAACGCCAAAACCTATTGAATCAAAGTCGAATCCGGCACCGGCAGAAAGACCGTAGTCAAACTTGTTGAGGTCGTCATTGCTAATATTCTCCTCAAAGTCAAAGTTCCCGCTGCCCGATTCGTTGCTGATGTTGGCATCTACCAGGTATGCAAAATACGGACCGGCATGCACGTTAAGGTTTTTGGTTAAATTTACTTTCAGCAAAATAGGTGCTTCAATATAATTTAATTTGAATTTGGCAGTTCCTTGAGCAAATGCATTGTCATAAACCAATTCGGCTCCTTTTCTGGAATACAAAAATTCGGGTTGAATGGATAAGAAACTGGTTATCGGCATCGATACAAATATACCGGCGTTAAAACTGGTTAACACATTGTTGTCGTCAACATCTTCTGTGTAAAGGTTAGAAAAGTTTACTCCTCCTTTGATACCGAAACTTGCTCCAGAAGCAGGACTGTCTGTTGTTTGTGCGTTTGAAATGGTGAACGTAGTGGCACAGATAAAAGCGGTTAAAATTAATTTTCTCATGGTATAAAATTTAGTTAATTAATAATTAGATTTATGTTGGGTTTCTACTAATTCGCTTAGCTCAGAAATATTGTTTTCCAATTCGGCAATTTTAAGCTGATAGTAATTTTGTAATGCCGGGTTATGGTTTAATTCACTAATGTTTTGTAACGCTTCTTTTTGCTCTTCTAAAAAATCGAGAAATGAAACTAAATGGACTGGTGTCAGATTTTTTAAATATTGTTGTCTTTTAAAAACTGTATCAGAAAGAACAATCAGGTTTTGTTGAGCCAACGATTTCAAAACAGTATCAATCTGATGGTGTTTCTTTTTGTGTTTTGTTAAAACATTAACCACATTGCTGTCTTTGATTTGAGCAATAACTTCATTAATAATTACCGCAGTCTGAAGGCTTATATTATTTGCTTTATTGATACTGTTTATATCAACAATAGTTTCTTTTTCATTCATTTTTTTTTCTTCCTGACATGCTGTTATTGTCAGCATAATGACTGCGGTAATCATTGTGAATATGTTTTTTTGGCTTATAGTAAATTGTTTCATCTTGTTCTTGTGATTTAACATTACAAAGTTGCAACAGAAAGCACCCAAACATGTTATATGATATTTTTAATTTGTTATAGAATTTCCATTTGTCCTTATTTTAAAAGGCTTTTGAAAGGTTCTAAAAAGAAAATCTCATGATATCATGAGATTTTGATCGGAATTTTAATTAAAAAGACTCGTTGTACTTGTCAGTTCAGTTTATTTTTAATGACATCAGATGTTGTGTTGTCGCCGTTTTTCAATTCTTTCATTTCCTGATTGGCCGACTGAATGGTTTTTGCGTCGGTAGTCAGGGTGACATATTGAACAATTTCGGCATACTTTGAAGGTTTAATCGGGTCGGCAAATTTCATGGCATAGCATTTGGCAAAAGTAGCCCCCAGGTATAAAATTACAGATGAATAGTAAACCCAAACCATCAAAACAACAATAGAGCCTGCCGCTCCGTAAACATTTCCAATGTTGGAATTAGCGATATAAATGGAAATCACAAACTTGCCCAGCATAAATAAAACCGTAGTAGTTAAAGCAGCAACCCTTATTTGTTTCCAGGTAATGTCGGCATCGGGGAGGATGGTAAATATTGCTCCGAAAAGCAAAGATGTAATGACCAGTGTTACGAACAAATTGACCAAATAGAAAAATATTACATTTATTTCTGCATAAGTGGTGGTAAGTTGACTACTTATGCCGTCTAATAATGTTGAAACGCCCAGGGCCACTAACAAGATGAATCCTAAACTTCCGATAACCCCAAAAGAGAGCAGGCGTGCTTTTATAAACAGCCAGATCCCGGATCTTTTTTTGGGTCGTAATCCCCAAATGGTATTAATGGAATCCTGGATTTCTGCAAAAACGGAGGTGGCGGCAAAAATCAAAGTGCCTATCCCTATTACAGCGGCGATTGTGCCGTTTTGTGATAAGGCTAAGTTTTGAATCATGAATTGAATCTGTTCTGCTCCCGACGATCCGATAAAGCCTTTCATTTGGGTATAAATAGCTCCTTCAATAGCTTCTCTCCCCCAAAAGACATCGCAGATAAAAAGAATAACCAATAAAAGCGGAGCCAGAGAAAACACCGTAATATAGGCAAGTGAAGCACTCATTTTAAGAATCTTGAATTCAGAAAAACCAGCTAAGGTATCTTTTATGACTTCAATAAAGGATTTAATATAATCGCGAAGCATATGTAGTTAGTAAAATGAATGATGTAACAGTTGTTTTTAGTATTCCGATGGCAGGTAAATAATTATTTGTGCTCCTTCACCAGGTTTTCCCGATGCACAGATAAATCCATAGTGATTTTTGACAATTTTTTTACAGATGGCTAATCCAACACCTGTACCCGGATAGCTGTCTTTGGCATGAAGTCGATTAAATAGTAAAAAGATCTTCTTAGAATCCTCCGGATGAAAACCTATACCATTATCTGAAAAAGTTATTTTATGATATAATCTGTTAGAATTATCGTCAACCTGCTCTTCTTCATTTGCTCTTACTTTTTCGTAGGAAACATTTATTTCCGGATGAACATCAGCTTTCCTGTACTTAATAGAATTGTTAATTAAATTGATAAACAGCTGCCTTAGCTGAAACGGAATTCCGTTAATCGTTGGTAAACGTGGGAACTCTATTTTAGCATTAGATTCTTCGATAAGCTGTGATAATTCCTGCAGACTTGCTGAAGCCGTTTCGTTCAGATCGACTTCTTCAAAACGGGCATCTGTTTTATTAGTTCTTGAATATTGCAGTAAATCATCAATAAGAATTCGCATCCGGCCTGCAGAAACAACAATTCTTTCTAAATAT
This sequence comes from Bacteroidota bacterium, assembly GCA_023434025.1. Lineage (GTDB taxonomy): Bacteria > Bacteroidota > Bacteroidia > Flavobacteriales > Flavobacteriaceae > Flavobacterium. The sequence goes on along the minus strand of JAEYTL010000007.1, from coordinate 12,648 downwards.
TCTTTCCCGGTTTCAGAAAGATTTTCCTTTTCTTTCTCGTTAATACGGGAAATAAACGTCTGGATTTTTCTGAGTGGCTCCTGTAAATCATGGCTGGCGGCATAATTAAACTCCACCAGTTCTTTGTTGCTTCGTTCTAAATCGGTGTTTTTTTCTCTCAAAACCTGCTTCTTCACAATATCTTCGGTTACATCCTGTGTGGTTCCTATGATTATTTTTTCGTCAAAACGATTGATAAATAATTTTCCAACAGAACGCAGGTGCCTTACTTCTCCATCCTTTCTGATTACCCTGTAATTAACAGAAGGTAAATTTTCATAGGTTTGAATGGCTTTGATGGCTTCTGAAACAATTTCAAGATCTTCCGGATGAACAAATTTTAAAAAACTTTCATGCGTGGCATCAAATGCTTGTGGTTCTAAGCCGTATAAGCGAAACTGATTGTCTGAAAACTGTGTTTCATTTCGTTCCAGGTTCCATGTCCAACTACTGTAATTTCCAAGAATCTCAGCTTGTTTGATTGATTCCTGTGAAACTTTTAACCGGGAGTTGGAACGTTGTATCCGATTGAAATCACTATTGATTTTTAAATAGGCCAGGACAATAAGCAGCAGCGTAATAAAAATTACCAGTAAGGCGTAAAGCGGGGTATAGGAAACATTGTCCTGAAAAGTATATTCCCTTTTTTCCAACAGGCTATTTTCGAGCGAAATCATTTCGTCAACTTTGCTCCTAATCTCATCCATTACTTTTTTACCGTTTGCCTCATAATATCTTTTATAAAGGTCTTTGTCTTCGTAATTTTTATTAAAATAAGTATATCGCAACACGATCAAATGATAAAGTTCTTTGAGTTTCTTTTGTTGCGATTGATTGTCCTGCGTCAAGTCTTTTAGTTTAAAAAAGGCCTTATTCACCTTTTCCCTGGAATTGCTGTAGCTGTCTAAAAAAGTAGTGTCGCCGTATAGCATATAGCCGCGATAACCGGTTTCGGCATCTTTTATGTAGGAAATAATTCGCTCTAATTCAAGTTGAACTTCATAGGAATGAATGACTAAGGCTCTCGAATTATTAAGGTTGATAATGTGTTTATAGGAAACCGAGGCAGTAAACAAAATAACCGCCAGCGATATTACAAATGCCATTCGCAATAACAGTGGAGATTTATGTAATTTGTTTATTTTCATCGGCTACATTCGCAATAAAAAATTTTCTTTGTTTAGTCCGGAAGTATGGTATTGCCAGTTAAGCGTAACTACTTCGCTCAGCACTTTTTTTAACGTAGAAAAATCGCTTGGTTTTTTAATATAGATATTGGCTCCGTTTACAAACGTGTTTTCAATGTCTTCTTCGGATGATGATGTGGAATAGATAGCAATGGCAATATCATTGAACTTTTCCACTTTTTTAATTTCGAGCAGGCATTCCAGCCCATTTTTTCTGGGCATATTCAAATCTAAAAACAAGATGTTGGGCAAAATAGTGTCTTGATGATGCAGATAATTCATCAATTCTAAGCCGTCGCAGTGTGTGCTGACTTTGGTGTTGATTTTTAATTCATCAAAAGCATCTTTAAAAAACAGCCGGTCATCGGCATCATCATCGGCAAGAGCAATAATAATATGTTCTTTTTGCATGGTTAGGTTGGTTAGTTGTTCAATGCTTTTTCTTTTCGTTTGGCTATAATTCGCTGAAAGGCAGAGGGTGTGATTCCTGTGCTGTTTTTAAACTGTGTGCTCAAATGTGCCACACTGGAATAATTGAGCTGAAACGCGATTTCGGTTAAGGTTAACTGGTTGTTTATGATGAGTTGTTTGGCTAATTCAATTTTTTGAATAATAATAAAATTTTCAATAGAAGTATAAGTTAATTCCGAAAACAGGTTAGACAAATAGCCGTAACTGTGGTTGAGCTTTTCTGTCAGATAAACAGAACTTTTTACAGACAATGGTTCCGGGCTGTGAACCATTTCAACAATAGTATCTTTTATTTTTTGGACTAAAATACTTTTTTGATTTTCGATGACTTCAATACCAAATTCGTTCAGTAAAATTGTTATTTCCTCTAGTTTTTCATCCGGAATATTCTCTAAAAATTCAATTTCGCCATAACCAATTACGGCAAATTTACAGCCAAATTCTGCTAATTTTTCTTCTAATACTTTCTTGGTCAATACCGGAAAATCAAATTTTAAAAATGCCTTCATGATTGGAGGTTAATGGGTAGTAAATTTAGGAAAAGAAAACGGATTTTATAAATAAAAAACAAGACATAACTTTTATCTGGAGAAGTTATGTCTTGCTGCTTGAGCCTGCCGGTTACTTGGTTAACTCAAGTGTCTGAATTTCGTTGGAACCATCAGTCGATTTCCATTTTTGCGATTTTCGGTTGTTCTCAATCAAAATCCATGTTTTTGATAAGGCAGAATTTTCGCTTTCAATCGTCATATAAGGCTCACTTAGGTTCCATCTGAACGGTACATTATCGATGGTTTCAATTCCCAACACTTTATAATTCAGGTTTTTTTCGCCTGTATTGTCTTTGTTGAATGTAATGGTTCCGATGTTGTTTAAGGTAATGTTCTGTTCGCCGGGCTTAATGGTCTCGTATTTCTGAACATTCCATGTTCCGACGAGTCGGTCTGAACAGGAGGTTAGTGATAAAAAGGCAATAAAAGCGAAGGTAAATATTGATTTCATATGTGGTTTAATTTTTTATGGGTTATTATCTTTTTCATAAACCATTAAGGCAGGCTTTCTAAACAGCCTTACCTTAACGGTTCTCTTTTTCATAGAAATTTCCCCATCACTACAAATCATCAATCATTTTTTTTACTTCTTCTTTGGTTTTTCCCACTTTTTGCTGAATTTTTCCATACAATTCGTCTTCTTTTCCTTCAACATATAATAAATCGTCGTCTGTTAACTCGGCATATTGTTGTTTTAATTTACCTTTTAACTCATTCCATTTTCCTTTTAAATCAGTTGTATTCATGTTATTGGTTTTTAAATTAATAGTTCTTTAAACTTGATACTACAAAGTTAGCCCGTACAGCTGTCTTTAGTGTTACACAATTTTTGGAGTTTGTTATATAATTCCGTGGAAAGTCGTTTTCAACTTCGTAAATTTGCCGGACAACTAACAACTTTCGTCTTGACTACAACACAACTTATTGAACAGATTAACAGAAAAAAATCATTTTTGTGCATCGGATTAGATGTTGATTTAACCAAAATTCCAAAGCATCTTCTTGCAGGCGAAGATCCGATTTTTGAATTCAACAAAGCCATTATTGATGCCACCCACGATTTATGTGTTTCTTATAAACCTAATACAGCTTTTTATGAAGCGTATGGGTTAAAAGGATGGCAATCGTTGCAAAAGACCATAGCGTATATAAACACGCATTATCCTGAAATTTTTTCCATTGCCGATGCCAAGCGGGGTGATATTGGCAACACTTCCTCGATGTATGCCAAAGCTTTTCTGCAAGATCTTAATTTTGACTCGGTAACCGTTGCCCCTTATATGGGAAAAGATTCTGTAGAACCGTTTTTAGCGTTTGAAGACAAGTATGCCATACTGCTGGCATTGACATCCAACGAGGGTGCTTTTGATTTCCAGACGAAGCTTTCCGGCGAAAAAGAAATCTATAAACACGTTTTGGATACCTCCAAATCATGGAAAAACAGTAAAAACTTAATGTATGTGGTCGGAGCAACCAAAGCGGAATATTTTACAGAAATCAGGCAGCTTGTTCCTGACAGTTTTCTACTTGTTCCCGGAGTGGGAGCACAAGGCGGTAGTTTACAGGAAGTCTGTCAGTACGGTTTAAATGCAAATGTTGGCTTGCTGATTAATTCATCGCGGGCTGTAATTTATGCTTCAAACGGAACAGATTTTGCAGAAAAAGCCAGGGAAGAAGCGTTGAAACTGCAAAGAGAGATGGAAGAAATTTTAAATCATCATTACACAAACTGAAATAAGTAACGGATTAATGCTTGACAAACCTGGCGGTAAAATTTCCTTTTTCAGATTCAATTTTTACGACATAAACGCCGTTGTGTAGATGAGACAGATTAATGACGTTTTCGTGCTCATTTAAAACAAAAGTGTTTATGGTTTGTCCTAAAACCGAATAAATGACAGCTTTTTTACCAACCAGGGTTTGATTGATTTGTATTGTCAATTCGTCCTGAACCGGGTTGGGTGATAAAATCAGATTTTGATTTTTAACAACTTCATTTACTGTCAGAGGACTTTCCTGGTATATTCGTACATAATCAATTTCCATGGTGCTTTGTGTAAAGTTTTCTCCGATACTTGGCTCAATGGCTATGTTCAACAAAAGGTATTGCTCTGCATCAAAAGGCCAGGTAGAAGCATTTTTAACGGCCGGATTGTAAATATAATGCACAATATCATCCACGCTGAAAACCATTCTTTCGGCACTCCATTCCAAGGCATATACATGAAAGGCTGAGGAGACGGTCGGAATCATTTGACCTCCGTGATTAACTGTATTTCCTGAGCTTGAAGGGGAGTGTAATGCACTTTGTACAAAGTTTTGGTTATTTCCCCAATGCTCCATGATGTCAATTTCACCGCAGGCAGGCCAGCCGGTTGTTCCGTGTGTGTTTGTCCAGTAACCGCCGGGTTCAATGATGTTTTTTCCCAGCATCCAGATGGCTGGCCAGGTTCCTGTGCCAAAAGGAAGCTTGGCACGGACTTCCACACGGCCATACCGAAAGGCAAATTTTGAGTTTAACCTTGCCGAAGTAAACTGTTTGGTCTGACCCTGGTCTGTAAACGTTTCTCTTCTGGCTGCAATAGTTAAAAAACCATTATTAACAGACGAATTTGCGATCCGGTTTGTGTAGTGTTGTATTTCGTTATTATACCAGCTTACTCCGTTTGGTAACTGTGTTTGATGAAACCATTTTGTTGAATTAATGGCACCGTTTCCGTCAAATTCGTCAGACCAGACCAAGTGGTCAAAAACCGGTCCGTCTGATTCATGAGAAGTATCATAAAATAAGTCATCAATATAAGCCAGCACATGACTGTTGTTGTTCTCTCCATTGATTTGAATGACCACACGGTTAAGGTCAAACCGATTAATCGGCTGCGGTGAATTAGTGTTTAGGTTGATGTAGTTGTCAGTAGCAAAATTAAATGTAACAGTTTGCCATTGATCCAAAACCAGCGGTTTAATTATCTCTGTTTGTGTTGACCAGGGTTCGTTAAGTAAATTGTTTTGAAGTTTTAATGAGATCTGATTTGGCTGATTTCCGGTAATTCCATTGGAAGGAACATATATTTTCAGGGAAAAAATAGGGTTGTAAAAAAGGTTGAAGTTTGAACCTGCGTCAAACCGGATATTGGCATATTGACCTCCCGTATCAGTGTATCGTAATACTTTTGAGGAGGTATTCAGTCCGGTTTGAAACGGGTTTGTAAAACCGGTATCCAGACCACAATCATCACCATACCACGTAAAAATATTGCCGTTCCCTTCAAAATCATCATGGATGTTTTGAGCGTGAAGCGAAAGAAATGAAGCCAATAAAAGGCAGAGGTAAGTGTTGATGTTTTGCATGATTTAAATAAAAGAGTATATTACAAAAGTATTCTTTGTTGATCGGAATTTTTAATAAACTACCCATACAAAAACTATACGAAACACGTAAACACAATAAAAAGAGTGATAAATTTACACACAAAATAACATCAGTTTATGACCGGAATCTTTACCGACCAGTTTGGAAACAGGCATTCGTTTGAAAAAAGCCCTCAAAGAATTATTTCCTTGGTTCCCTCACAAACCGAGCTTTTATATGATCTGGGTTTGGAAGATGAACTAGTCGGGATTACTAAATTTTGCGTTCACCCAAAGCATTTTAAAGCTACTAAACAAATTGTTGGCGGAACCAAGCAGGTGAACGTTGATAAAATCAAAGCCCTGCAACCCGATATCATCATTGCCAACAAAGAAGAAAATACCAAAGAAATCGTTGAAGAATTAAGTCAAATTTGTCCGGTTTGGGTAACAGACATCAAGACGATTGAAGATAATTTTCTGATGATTTCAGATTTCGGTAAATTATTCAGCAAACGTACAGAGGCTCAGAAATGGATTGATAAAATTAATTTTGCCTACCACGATTTCCAACAGTTCATCAGCGATAAACCATATCGGAGAGCAGCCTATTTCATTTGGGCAAACCCGTATATGGTGGCCGGAAAAGATACATTTATCAACGAAATGCTGCAACTGAACCGTTTTGTGAACGGTTACGGAACAATAAGCCGGTATCCGGAAATTGAACTGGAAAAAATGCGGGAGGAAGCAGATCCGGAATTAGTGTTGTTGTCGTCAGAGCCGTTTCCGTTTAAAGACCGGCATGCGTTTGAAATAGGACGGTTTACACACCATGCCAAAACCGTATTTGTAGATGGTGAAATGTTTTCCTGGTACGGAAGCCGTTTACTGAAAGCGTTTGATTACTTTAAAAAGATGCATGCTAAACTATAGTTCCACCTCTTCTAAAAGGGTAGTTTCTTTTCTTTCAGCCTGATTATTTTGTGGTTTCTCTAAAGCCGGTTGTTTTTTCTTTTTCAAAAAATTTGAAAATTCTTCCTTCAAAAACTTTAAATCTTTATTTTCTTTAAAAACGCCTTTCATTGGGGTGAAATTTTTTTACAAAGATACATGATCAAATAATTATATTATCATTAAGAATTGTTAAGATTCTGGATTTGTCCAAAAATACTACATTTGCCCAAAAAAGTTTGATTTCCTTTACAACATACCAAAACAAAGCTTCTTCAGAATGGGTAACTTTTGTGCACGGAGCAGGAGGCAGTTCATCTGTTTGGTTCAAACAAATCCGTGAATTTCAAAAACATTTTAATGTGTTGTTGCTTGATTTGCGGGGCCATGGCGAATCGAAACCCAGTTTAAAAGACGGACTCAAACAAAAATATACTTTTCAATCCATTGCCCAGGATGTTTATGAAGTGATTGAGCACCTGAAGATTGAATCGTCACATTTTGTGGGTATTTCACTCGGAACCATCGTCATCAGGCAATTGGCAGAAATGCATCCCAACCGGGTAAAATCAATGATTATGGGCGGAGCGATTTTAAAAATGAATTTCCGTTCACAGGTTTTAATGAAATTAGGCAATGTGTTCAAATACATTCTCCCGTATTTAGTACTCTATCGTTTTTTTGCTTTTATAATCATGCCCAAAAAGAACCACAAACAATCGCGATTGCTTTTTATCAATGAAGCCAAAAAATTATACCAGAAAGAATTTATCAAATGGTTCAGGTTGACGGCCGAAATCAATCCGGTACTTAAATGGTTTCGTCAGGTTGAAATCAATATTCCTACTTTATATATTATGGGCGAAGAAGATTATATGTTTTTGCCTTCCGTTCAAAAAGTAGCCGAAAAACAGTATAAATCATCAAAATTATTTATGATAAAAAACTGCGGGCATGTGGTCAATGTGGAGCAGGCAGCCCAGTTTAATACCCGGGCTATTACTTTTCTTAAATCCAGGGCATAAAAAAAAGTCAGCGGTCTCAATCACTGACTTTCTTGTACTAACTCTAACCAAACAAACCTTAAATTTATACTGCAAATATCCGTAGAAAAAACCGGATGTTGTGTTAAGCATTTGTTATATATATGTTATTGATTATTAAATTTTTAGCTTAGTCAGAAAACCCATCACCCCATCACCCATCACCCCAATTTATCGTACTGATTATAAAAATTAAATAGAAATTCAAATTTTATCAAAATCTTTACGTCTAGTCTCCCCCTCCTTTGGAGGGGGTCGGGGGGAGGTTACTTATTATCCTGCATCGCAAAAACCCGCTTCAACAAATCAGAACTTCTCGCATTCAAGTTCGTGCGAATTTCTTTCTCTTCCACAGCCACCATTTTAAACACACCTTCCATGGCTTTATTGGTGGTATAATCGGTTAAATCAGGATTCACTTTTTTCACTAACGGAATAGCATTGTATCGTGTAATGATGTTCTCCCAAACCTTATCGGCACCAACTTTGGCAAACGAATTTTTAATCACCGGATTGAATTTGGCATACAACGCAGTAGAAGTTGAATTTTGCAAATACGAAGTTGCCGCTGTCTGATTGCCCATCAAAATAGTTTTCGCGTCATTAAACGTCATTTGTTTCACGGCATCCACAAAGATAGGAGTCGCTTCTTTCACGGCATCTTCGGCAGCACGGTTCAGTACTTTCAAACCTTCATCCGCCAGACTCGAAAGACCCATTGAACGCAACCTTGAATCAACGGTTTTCAGTTCATCCGGCAGTAAAATCTTCACGGCTTCATTCTTAAAAAAGCCGTCCGTTTGCGTCAGTTTCGAAACCTGTTTGTCAATTCCGTTGTTCAGGGCTTCTTTCAATCCGTTCGCGATATCAGCATTCCCAAGCATACCGCCAGTTTGAGGAAGTTGAGCCGCAATCTGCTGCATTTCGGCACAACTAAAAAAAGTAAAGGCACATAAAAGTAAAATCGTTTTTTTCATAGTAAAATAAATTTATATCCCAAAAATAAGCAATTACTATGCCTTTTCTATCCGCAACAAGTTTTTTTGTTTAAAGTTTCAAGTTTTCAGTGATAGTTTTTAAATAAACGAAATTGTTCACCAAAACAATCTGCTACAATCAAATAGCGAAGCTGTCAAAATCCGTCCCGAGAGCTATCGGGATCTGCGTTTAGCATTAGCTAACCCGTCCAATCCGCGTTCCAATTATGAGTTTCTAGAAACTACTTTGTGCCTTTTTCCTTCGTGGCAAAAAAGTCACAGTTTACACACAATCTTGTCATTCCGTTGCAATCCCATTTTTGTGCTTTCAGTGTTTTCCGTGAGAAAATAAAACTTTCAAGCCTTTTCTTATCCGCAAACATATAAATCCAACCTCAAACCTGAAACTTGAAACAAAAAAACATATTATTTTTTATTAATTCCGTAAATTGCACCCTTAAAAACATTATTTTTTTATCAATGGAACAAGCAACTCCCTATATTCCTAAAAATAAAGTAAGAATAGTAACAGCTGCATCCCTTTTTGACGGTCACGATGCTGCCATCAATATCATGCGTCGAATCATCCAGGCTACCGGAGTGGAAGTTATTCACCTCGGCCATGACCGAAGCGTGGAAGAAGTAGTCAACACCGCCATTCAGGAAGATGCCAATGCGATTGCGATGACCTCTTATCAAGGCGGGCACAACGAATATTTCAAATACATGTATGATTTGCTCAACGAAAAAGGAGCCGGTCACATCAAACTATTCGGCGGCGGCGGCGGCGTAATCCTTCCCGAAGAAATCAAAGAATTACACGATTACGGCATCACACGAATTTATTCCCCGGATGATGGTCGTGCCATGGGGTTACAGGGAATGATCAATGATCTCGTGCAACAAGCTGATTACCCCATTGGCGATCATTTGAACGGCGAAGCCAATCATTTACAAGAAAAAAATCCAAGAGCCATTGCCCGAGTAATTTCTGCTGCTGAAAATTTCCCTGATATTGCAAAGGAAACGCTGGATGCCATTCACAAAGAAAATGAAACCTCCAAAATTCCTGTTCTCGGAATTACCGGAACCGGTGGAGCTGGTAAATCATCGTTAGTGGACGAATTAGTACGTCGTTTTCTGATTGATTTTCCGGAAAAAACAATCGGTTTAATCTCGGTTGATCCTTCCAAACGAAAAACAGGCGGAGCGTTGTTGGGCGACAGAATCCGGATGAACGCCATCAACAATCCACGAGTGTATATGCGTTCATTGGCCACACGTCAATCCAATTTAGCCTTATCCAAGTATGTGGCCGAAGCCATTCAGGTGTTGAAAGCCGCCAAATACGACATCATTATTCTGGAAACCTCCGGAATCGGTCAAAGCGATACCGAAATTTTAGAGCATTCCGATGTTTCGTTATACGTCATGACACCTGAATTTGGTGCTGCAACCCAATTGGAAAAAATCGACATGCTTGATTTTGCCGATTTAGTGGCTATCAATAAATTCGACAAAAGAGGTTCGCTTGATGCTCTTCGTGATGTGAAAAAACAATACCAAAGAAATCACAACCTTTGGGATGCCGATTTAGAGTCACTGCCGGTTTTCGGTACCATTGCTTCGCAATTTAACGATCCTGGAATGAACACGCTGTATAAAAAAGTGATGGACAAAATCGTGGAAAAAACGGATGCTGATTTACATTCGACTTTTGAAATTACCCGTGAGATGAGCGAGAAAATTTTCGTGATTCCGCCACACCGAACACGTTATCTTTCTGAAATATCCGAAAATAACCGCAAGTATGACGAGACGGTTTTGTCACAGGTAGAAGTCGCTCAAAAATTATACGGCATTTATAAAACCATTGAATCAGTCGGTCATATCAACAAATTAGGACTGACCAAATACGGTTTGAATGAAGAACAACTGCAAGCGGCTCAATCATCGGCCAATCAGGATTTTTTGAGTTTATTGACCAAAGAATTCGACCGGGTGAAAATGAACCTCGACCCGTTTAATTGGGAGATCATTTTAAACTGGGACGAAAAAGTAAACAAATACAAAAATCCGGTGTATTCGTTTAAAGTTCGCGACAAAGAAATAAAAATTCAAACGCATACCGAATCGCTTTCGCATTCGCAAATACCCAAAGTAGCGTTGCCAAAATACCAAGCGTGGGGCGATATTTTAAAATGGAATTTACAGGAAAACGTGCCCGGAGAATTCCCATTTGCTTCCGGATTATATCCGTTTAAACGGGAAGGCGAAGACCCGACCCGGATGTTTGCCGGAGAAGGCGGACCCGAACGAACCAACCGTCGTTTCCATTACGTGAGTCTGGGCATGCCCGCCAAGCGTTTGTCCACCGCATTTGACTCGGTGACCTTGTACGGCAATGACCCGGATCATCGTCCGGATATTTATGGAAAAATCGGAAATGCCGGGGTTTCTATCTGCTGTCTGGATGACGCCAAAAAGTTGTATTCCGGTTTCGATCTGAGTCACCCGATGACTTCGGTGAGTATGACCATTAACGGGCCGGCTCCGATGTTGCTGGGCTTTTTTATGAATGCCGCCATCGACCAGAATTGTGAAAAATACATTTTGGAAAACAATTTGCAGGATGAGGTAGAAGAAAAAATCAACGAAATTTACAAAAAGAAAGGATTCGAAAGACCACGCTACAATGGCGAACTTCCCAAAGGAAACAACGGGTTAGGGTTGATGCTTTTGGGCGTAACCGGCGATCAGGTGTTGCCAATGGAGGTTTATAACGATATTAAAATTAAAACCTTAGCACAAGTCCGCGGAACGGTGCAAGCCGATATTTTAAAAGAAGATCAGGCTCAGAATACCTGTATTTTCTCCACCGAATTTGCTCTTCGTTTGATGGGCGACGTGCAGGAATATTTCATTCAGAAAAATGTGCGTAACTTCTATTCGGTTTCCATTTCGGGCTATCATATTGCTGAAGCAGGAGCTAATCCGATTACGCAATTGGCGTTTACGCTGGCCAATGGTTTCACCTACGTGGAATATTACCTGAGCCGTGGCATGAATATCAATGATTTCGGGCCTAATTTATCATTCTTTTTCTCCAACGGCATCGATCCGGAATATGCCGTGATTGGTCGTGTGGCCAGAAAGATCTGGGCCAAAGCCATGAAAAATAAATACGGAGCCAACGAAAGAGCCCAGATGTTGAAATATCATATTCAAACCTCCGGACGTTCGCTGCATGCCCAGGAAATTGATTTCAACGATATTCGAACAACTTTACAGGCCTTGTATGCAATATACGACAACTGTAATTCGCTGCACACGAATGCCTATGACGAAGCCATCACCACACCAACCGAAGAATCCGTTCGTCGTGCGATGGCGATTCAGTTGATTATCAACAAAGAATTAGGATTGGCCAAAAACGAAAACCCGATACAAGGTTCATTCATCATCGAAGAATTAACCGATTTGGTAGAAGAAGCCGTTTTACAGGAATTTGACCGCATCACCGAACGTGGCGGCGTGTTGGGTGCCATGGAAACCATGTACCAGCGTTCCAAAATTCAGGAAGAATCGCTGTATTACGAAACCCTGAAACACACCGGAGAATTCCCGATTATCGGGGTGAATACGTTTTTGAGTTCCAAAGGTTCGCCCACGGTGATTCCGGCGGAAGTAATCAGAGCCACCGAAGACGAAAAGCAATTCCAGATTAAAACCCTGGAAACCCTGCATCAGATGCATGCCGAAAAGGTAAAAGAGCAATTGAACAACCTGCAGGAAGCCGCCATCCAAAACAAAAACATTTTTGAAAAACTGATGGAAGCCACCAAATATTGTTCGTTAGGTCAAATTACGAGTGCGTTGTTTGAAGTGGGTGGGCAGTATAGGAGGAATATGTAAATTATTTATAAGATTGAAAAGGACGACGGCAGTTTGTAAGCTCCCCCAAAACTAGTACAGTTTAAAAGTAGAAAAAAAGTATTAATTTTAAACTGTCAATATGAAGAAAAGTAAATTCACCCCGAGCCAAATTGCCAAGATTTTAAAAGAGTTTGAACTT
>JAEYTL010000058.1 GCA_023434025.1 Bacteroidota bacterium | reverse complement strand
CCCTGGGTCAGGGTGACGTTGGAGCGTGCGAAATGGCCCGCGCCGGCGCACAGGATGGCGCGCGTCGGAGCGTCGTCGCCGCCGAGCGCCAGGAGGCCGGAACTGACGAAGTCCGGCGAGAGCCGGGCGACGCTGTCCTCGGCGAGCAGGCCGTCGGTCATCGCCGTGGCCGCGGTCGGCGCGAGGCAATTGACGGCGATGCCGTACTTCTCGCCCTCCAGGGCAAGGGTCTGCATCAGGCCGACCAGCGCCATCTTGGCGGCGCCATAGATCGCCTGGCCGAAAATGCCGAACAGGCCGGAGGACGACGTCGTCATCACGACCCGTCCATGTCGCTGTTCGCGCATGCTCTCCCATACTGCCTTGGTGCAGATCGCCGACCCCATGAGGTGGACCTCGATCACATCGCGAAAATCGGCCATCGTCATCTTGGCGAAGCTGCGGTCGCGCAGGATGCCGGCGTTGTTGACGAGGATGTCGACGCGCCCCCACGCTTCGATAGCGCGCGCGGCCATTTCGGAGACACGCGCCTCGTCGGTCACCGAGGCTGCGAAGCCGATCGCCTCGCCTCCTGCCGCGCCGATCTCCTGCGCCACCCGATCGGCCGCCTCCTGGTTCACGTCGTTGACGATCACCCGGGCGCCGAATCGCGCCAGCAATTTCGCGTGCGACCTGCCGAGGCCGCCGCCGGCGCCGGTCACGATCGCGACCCGTCCCCGCAGCGCCAAAGCAACTTCTTCGTTCTGTTCCGTCATGCACTTCACTCACTGGCTAAAAAATGGATTCGCCGCGGATCTTCGACGGCGTGGTGGCCGCCGTTCACGGCGTGGGGTGATTCAGGATGGCCGGCTCTTGCGGCAGATTGCCAGGAACCCCGCGGCCATGAAGGTCGACATGCGTTCCTTGACCGCCGCAAAGTCGTCCGAGTGACAGAGGCCGCCGGACAGCTTGTCGATGCGTCCGGTGCGCGCCAGGGTCAGCATCAGCGCGCCGGTAACGAAGTGATAGCCCCAGAAGATGTCCTCGTCGGCACAATCGGGCAGCGCCCGTTTGAGAATCGAGATGAGACGCAACACCACCGGGTCGAAGTGTTCGTCCATCATCGCGGCACCCCATTCCGGCGTATTCGCGACCTGGGACGCGAGCGCGGCATAGTTCTTCCAGCTCTCGCCGCCCTCGATATAGAGGTCGAGGTCGGTATCGAGGAAGGCGCGCAAGGCGCCTTCGACCGTCGGATTGCCCGCGGAGGCCGCCTCGTACTCCTCCAGCATGCGCATGCGCCGTTCGCTGGTCACGACCGCCCGGCGCGCGAACACCCTGTCGAACAGCGCCTTCTTGTCGTCGAAGTAGTAATTGATCAGGGTGTGGTGGACCCCGATGTGCTTGGCGACATCCTTGAGCGTGACGCCATATAGGCCGTGCTTCGAGAACAGGAGCTCCGCTGCGTCGAGGATCTGTTCGATCATCTCGGCGCGCTGTTCCGCCTTGGTCGTTCCCTTTCGCCGGAGCACTTTCTTTTCGGTCAAGGTCAGTGCCTTTCAGAGGTTCTAGCGCACGGCCAGCACCGGCGAGCCGGCGTATCGTTCACGCCATCCGTCCGTATTGCGAGCGCAGATGCAGCTTGTCTACCTTCCCGGTTGCCGCAGTCGGCATTTTCGACAGGCGTATCACTTCGTCCGGCAGCCACCAGGAGGCCACACGGCCCTGCAGGGGCGCCAGCAACTCTTCGTCGGTCAGATCGTCACCCTTGCGCAATTCGACCAGGAGAACCGGTCGCTCACCCCATCTTGCGTCGCTGCGGCCGACGACCGCGGCAAGCGAGACCTGCGGCAGGGCGCTGACGATGGCTTCGATCTCGGCCGGATTGATCCACTCCCCACCCGACTTGATGAGGTCCTTGGACCGGCCGGTTATCGTCAGATTGCCTGCCACGTCGATCCGCGCGAGATCGCCGGTGTCGAACCAGCCGTCCCGGTCCGTCGCCGGCTGCTCCTGCCCGAGATAACGTTCCACGACCGAGGCGCCGCGAACGCGCAGATGCCCTTCCGTCTCGCGCTGTTGCGGCAGGGGCCGGCCATCCGCGTCGGTCAGGAGAAGGTCGACCCCGAGTGCGGGCCGACCCGACACGGCAGCGTCCCGCTCGGCAAGACCGGGCGGTGCGATGGTGCCGAGCGGCGAGAGTTCCGTCATGCCCCAGCTCGTCTGGACGGTGACGCCCAGTCTCCGCTCAATGCGTTGCATGAGCGCGGGCGGCATCGGCGATCCGCCGACCATGACACGCTGGAGCGACGGCAGCTCGCCCCCTTCCGATTCCAGGTGCTCGACAAGGCCGAGCCACACGGTGGGGACCGCCGAGGCGAGCGTGACGCCCTCCGCCGCGATCAGCCGTGCCAGGCTCGCGCCGTCGGTATGCCGGCCCGGCAGCACGAGCTTGGCGCCCACGGCCGGGGCAGCGAAGGGCATGCCCCAGGCGCTGGCGTGGAACATCGGAACGACGGGGAGGACGACGTC
>JAEYTL010000046.1 GCA_023434025.1 Bacteroidota bacterium | reverse complement strand
CTCATATTCCCATGGAGCGTGCCGTAGAGCATAAGAAACTTCCTTACTCAATTTCAGGTAATCCATTTAATCTTCCTCCCTTAGTTTCCAATATTCTTGTCCTCATACTAAAATTTACAATCTTCTTTAAAATCCGGAATATTTGGTGCGATAAATAATGCCATAGCAGTTTTCTTTTCATTATCCTCGCTAAGTAAGAGCCTAATAACATCTTTTTCAGTTTCTGTTAGATTATTAATGGCAAACCCTATAAAATGTTGACAATCATCAACATACATTTCAATATTACCATTTATAATAGATTCTTTGATGCGACATTCTTTATTAAACTTGCATGCAAATCTTTCGTCAATTAGAGAAACGAAATAATTACCAGAAGCATCGATAAAATCATATTGCTTGTGGAAGATACTGGTATCTACAATAAGATTACCTTCAGTTTTGCTTTCACATACTAGTTGAAAATCCTCAAAATAATCTGGTTCCACAAAAAGGGTTATTTCCTTTATCATATTTGTTTCTACATTGATCCCCACTTCAAGAGGAGGATTTTTCCCATCACCTAGAAGTCTCCAGTAACTATATGACCCTATTTTACGACCTGTATCATTATCAATGGATATCATAAGCAGATCATTAGCAACCAGTTCAAATTCAACATTATTAGAAGTTGTATCTGCTTTTTCTTGCATTATTGTTAAGAACATTATATACCCTCCAGTACGAGTAATACTCTAGTTGGATATCAATTCTTTGATATCTTTGTAGTTTTCTTCAGTAAGATGTATTCCAATAATGTGGTAAGGGTACTGTAATACCATTGTCATTATCTATAAAAATATTTCTTGGAAAAATGTCTTGCATTAAAAGTCTTTTCATCCGGAGCAGCAAATTCACCAGTAGGATTTGTCAATTCTGGTTCCAGTCTGAAGTATTGTGTTTTAGGTTATCAAATAGCCATCATATGCTAGTCATTTTACTGAGCCATCTAGATTAGTCCACGTCTTCACACTTTCCTTATTCTTTTTGTACAGAGTGTATTTTTGATTTTATAACTTTTTGTAATCATTATTTAATGCATTTAATTTAGTATATAATTGTGTGGGATTTTGCATATCCCATCCCCAAACTTTAAATGCATATGCAAATGAAATTAAATATCTATCCTTTTCTGGTGGTAATTTATTTAAATGAATATTTTGTAGAAGGTTGCTTAATTCTGGTATTATCGTATTTTCCAGCTGTTCAATAGTACTTTCACCTGGTACCCCCCTCTTCCTTTCATTAAGTTCTATTTCACATAATTTAACACATTCTTTAATATCTGTTTTGTAATTATTAATTGAATGATTCATTATTTTATCTCCAATCTACTTAATGAGTAAAAATTTATAACAGATATAAAAGCAACTTTTGTATCAATTGTTGCTAATTATTATAAGAAGAGGCTCATTAACGAGCCTCTTACCAACTTGAGTAGTGTGAAATGCAGAGCATTTCACATCCAGCATTGAGCGGCCAAAAGGCCGAATGTCCGTTAGTGTGTATATCCTATGGCGATCATTTATTATGAATATAACAATTTCTGGCACAATTTCTTTCCTTAATTCTTGTTAACAAATAATTGTTTATTAATCAGTTCATCTTCGTGGTATCTTCAATGTTACTAATAATATTAACACCTCTTGTTTGTGCAAAGGTGTTAATTTCTTTAAGTAAAGTATTTCTGTATATTGAGATAACATGATTAATCTCTCTCCTATGGGCATCATATACATCTTCTGCAAAAATAATAAAATTATAATAATCCATCTTTTTAACTATGTATCTGTTCCCTTCCAGCTCACCGCATCTAATATGAGGTGATACTACGAATTTAACAATTTCATCATACATATCCTGATATGAAACCTCTGTTGACAAAAAATCTTGTAGAATATTCATGCAAACCTCCTAACAAACTGATATTGCTAATTATTATTAAACGGATTTTCGTTCAGTATGTTACAGATGATTTTTTTTGCTGCTATAAATATAGGCGAATCTTCACGATCTTCAACATTAATTTTAAAGATATAATTTCCTTCCTCTATATTATATTTTGCGATTAACTCAACTTCTTCTTTTTCAGAAGCCAACTTTATAAAGGGTTTTGAAGTATCGACACTCCAAACAAACAATGAGGAAATAAAATACGGTTGCTCAAACTTTATATCAATGGCATATTCACTATAACTCTGATCTATTGTACCTGCTATTATTACTTGACTAGAATTCATTTTACAAAATTCAAAATCCATCCATAAACATTTACCGAGGAATTCATTTATTTTCTCCAACTCAGCTTTTACATCATCTTTTTTCATTAAAAACACAACAATATCCTCCTCTATGGTAATGTATATGCGTCATTCTTGCTGTGCATCTGTATTAGATAGCGAATTTAAGGAACTATCTAAATATAAAGGATTCCAGACGAAGCCTGTAATAACTATACTGGAAGCCTTTATAAATGCCTCTGTTATATTTGTTCAATAAATGCGGTGTCAAATAATCCACTAGCCAAACTTTTTCATTTCCATAATAGAAATTAATAACAGAATTCATTAGCAACCTTTGCATCAATCTTTAATATTACAGGTTCAGTATCCCTCCTCTTGCCCACTTGATAGGCTCTATATCGCTATTGATTTCATAATATTCAATAACCTATTTTGAATTTACTATTTCAAAGGCAGTCAAATCCCAAAATAATATTTTAGTTTTTAGCTTCTATATCCGTTTCATATATGGTAATTATTTCTATGGTATTACCATCTTCATCAATAAATTCGACTTCGTATTGCGGAGGAGTTGAATTATAAACCATTAATATGACTCCTCTAAACCCTTTTAACACTATTTTCGACAAATCTCTCACCGCAAAAACAACATCATATTCTTCAAACACCTATTATATCATTCCTTTCAATTACTGTTCTTAATTTATTGTTTCGTTGGGATAGCAGTTACTAATCTGACGATACCATCATTATTTTTTATCCATGCAAATGTTACATCAATTGTTTTTTACATTTGTACCCGTAATCGATATTAATTGGTTATAATGCGTATGTGACATTGCCGGATCAGTTCCTATTGCGATCTTATTAACCATTGCTGTTGCTTTGTATAAGTTTTTTATATCAGTATTAAGTCTGCTGTTGATATAATACATTTTAATATAAAAGCCCTAAAGTGAGGAGCATATCAATATAGCTTTAGGGCTTTTTCTGCTAAATCATTAATTTGACTTTAACATATCGAAGTATATCTTCAATGCTGCTTTTATCTTGTGGATGGTTTTCTAAGTAACTTTCGCAAGTTTTATTTAAATAATAGTAAAAAGTTTCATAATCAACTGTGATTTCTTCACCATTATGCAATCCAAATTGTACTCCGTCAAATGTTCCTTGAGTAGCAATATCATAATCATCTAAATCGTTTGGAAAAATACATGCACCATATTCAACGCCGAATCCAATGC
>JAEYTL010000021.1 GCA_023434025.1 Bacteroidota bacterium | reverse complement strand
CTACGGATTACCTGAACGGGTTTCAGTATGTCAACAACAATATGAAGTTCTTTCCGCATGCCGAAGGCTATGTAAAGAAGACCATGGCGAGTTATAATTATGTGTTCAATTACACGGATCATCTGGGTAATATCCGGTTGAGCTATACCAAAAACCCGATCACCAACGTTCTTACCATTTTAGAGGAAAACAACTATTATCCGTTTGGGCTCAAACACCGGAATTATACAAAGGGATTACCGATATAGAACACCTGACCTGCCTACTAAATAACTTTTGCTACAACGGGAAATATTGAATATCCAGTTCACAAAACTAAAAGAAAACTCCGGGCAGAAAATAAAAACAGCCGCCCAACAATCTGAGGCGGCTGTTTTCTCTTTCACAGCAATTAATATTCTTTATTCAAAGTTTGGCAACAAAACGTTATCCAGTACATGAATCACACCATTAGCGGCTTGTACATCAACAGCTACAATGTTGGTAACCCTTCCTCTTTCATCGGTTAGCTTGGCACCTCCGGTCAGGCCTACGGTGAGTGTTCCGGATTCAAATGTGGTGATAACCTGCCCGTTAGTCAGGGTAGAAGATAATACATTGGCTTCGGTAACAACATGATAGGTTAACACCGCAGTCAATTGGTCGGAATTTAAGGTACCTACTACGCCCGGGATTTCTGCGTCCAAAGCGGCAAATGCATCGTTGGTCGGGGCAAACACGGTAAAAGGTGAATTCGTTGTTCCGCTCAGGGCAGGAACCAGCCCTTGTGCGGTCAAAGCTCCTGCTAATGCAGTAAAATCAGCATCAGCTGCTGCAAAAGTTGCTACGGTTGGCAAACCGATTACGGCATCTACCACATGAACTACGCCGTTAGAGGCAATGATATTTGCTGTGGTAACAGTTGCCACGCCATTTAAACGCACTCCGGCCGATTTGTTTACATACATGTTCAGGTTATTCCCGTTTTCTGTGCCCCCAAAGGTCGCCAGCGTTTTAATATATCCGGCTTCCGGCAGTTGAGCTGCCTGTACGTTTCCTGTTACAACGTGGTTAAGCAATACCTGTGTCAGTACATTCTCAGGAACATCATCGAGACTGTTGTACCCGTTGTCATCTAAAAAGTCTTCAAAAGCATCATTGGTTGGGGCAAAAACGGTCAGCTGTGTGGTTCCGTCAACGGCAGATACCAACCCGGCCCGGTCTAAAGCCTGTACTAAAATGCTTAAATCAGGTGTGCGTGATGCAATGGCTGCAATCGTATTGCTTTGCGGATTACCGGCGTCATCATCATCACTGCATGAAAAGGTTGTAATTGCTAAAAAAGCAAAAAGTACTGATTTTAAAAAATTTCCTTTTTTCATAGTTATTGAGTTTTTTATTGTTCGTCACAAATATAAAAAACATTTTGAATATTGTTTAATCTTTTTTTAATATTGATAAACAAAATGAAATATATTGTTTTTGTAATTCGATGTATTTTTTGTGTATTATCCTTTATTTATAAGTCCTTTTTGATCTTTTGATGATTTATTATTTTGTTTAACTTTAACAAAAAATTAATAAACAAAAATGAAATAACTTATTTAACGACAACTTTTGTTGTTGTGAATTCAGATTTCAAAACATACATACCACTTGCCAGATTTTCCGGTAAAAAATTAATTCCGTTTTGAAGGGGTAAGGATGTGATTTTTTGTCCGGTTATAGCAAAAAGTTCAAAAGGAGTATTTTCTCTGAACCCTTCTATCCAAAGCTTTCCGCTGGTTGTTTGAATCAAAACGGGCTTTTGGGGTTTTGCTGTTTCAACAGCTAAATTTTCGTCAGCAAACAACCATTGGTAAGCAGCTCCAAACTCACCCCGCCAATAGCTTTCGGTATGTGTGCCGTAGGAATCAATTTTGGTAAAAGTATTAGAAGCGGTCAGGCCATTGTTCTGCATGGTTGTCCGGATTGTTGCAATATTAGGAGCCATGGAAGCCGCTTCATTTTGTCCGGCTACAAAATAAACCCGGTGGCCGGATAAAACGGGAGCATTGTTCAGGTAGGTATTCAGTTCTGCCAGTGCAAACCAGTAGGCAGGACTGAAAGCTCCTATTTTACGAAACTGATCCGGGTATTCGCAGGCACCATAGGTCGCTATCAACGCTCCCATGGAGCTACCGATTAATGCATTCATTTCCGGCTCTGGCCGGGTTCTGAAATTTTCATCTATGTAGGGTTTGAGTGTCTCGGCAATAAAAGCCATATATTCCTCTCCCTGACCACCGCCGTATTGAGCATTTACCCATGGAGAATATTCGTTTAAACGTTCGTTTCCGCCGTTGTCAGTTGCTACAACAATGGCTCCGTAATCGCCCTGTTCAAAAAGGGTATTTAAGGTTTCATCCACTTGCCACTCACCGGAAAAGGAGGTGAGGTTGTCAAATAAGCTTTGTCCGTCTTTCATGTACAGCACCGGATAATTTTTAGCCGATGTAAAATAATCAGGCGGCAGATACAACCAGATGCGTCTGTTCCGGTCGAGTTGCGGAATGTAAAAATTAGGACTCAGAATCTGCACATTGGAAGCTGCGGTACTGTTGCTTCCGCCGGTAAGGTCTTCCCAGGACTGAACGGTTAAGTTCAGCGTTTGAGGAATACCGGTAAACGTGAAGGTTCTGTTTGGAAGATAACCTCCGGAGGTGTTCCCTTCTACGGTAGCCCAGCTTCCCCGCGTAAATTTATATTCAACCGTTCCGGTTCCTTCCGGAATAATGATTTGATAGGCTCCGAATCCATCGGGTTGCATCATAGAGTTACTGTCGCCGGGGTTCCAGCTGTTCACACTTCCGGCAAGATAAATTGTTGCACCGGCCGGTGTGTTTCCGGGAATTGAGGTGATTCGCAAGGTAACCTGGCCGTGAACAATGACGGAAGTTAAAGTAATAACGGTAAGTAGAAATTTTTTCATAGTTTTGACTGTTGAACGGTTTCTTTCAAATGTATAAAATTTCAAATAAATTCAATTAGTGATATACTATTTTTACAAATAGTAAGTTGTATAGATAAAAAAACAGAAGACTTATGTTTACCCGATTTTTAAATAAGACAATGCTGGTTATTCTTTTTGCCGTTTCAACGGTTTTTGCTCAGGAAAAGGAGAATCAACTGGATGAAAAAGGCAATAAGCACGGATGGTGGAAGGGATATTATGACGACACCAAAAACCTTAAATATGAAGGCGAGTTTAGCCATGGGAAAGAAACAGGTGTTTTTACGTTTTATGACAATACGAAAGCAAAAAAAATTGTGGCAACCCGTGATTTTTCTGCTAAAGACGGTTCGTGTTACACCGTTGTTTTTAACGGGAAGCACAAGGTGAGTGAAGGAAAACTGGTTAATAAGGTTCATGAAGGTGAATGGAAATACTATCATTTAAGGTCGGATACCATCATGAATTTAGAAAATTATAAGAACGGTAAACTGCACGGTATTAAAAAAGTGTTTTACAATACGGGATTGATTGCCGAGGAAGCCAATTATATACAAGGTGTTAAAGACGGTCCTTATAAAAAAATGGCAGAAAACGGTGTGGTTTTAGAAGAAACAAATTATAAGAAAGGCGAGTACCACGGTCCGGCAGTTTTTAGAGAAGCGGCCGGGGATAAATATACGGTCGGAGAATATAAAAACGGAAAATCGGTTGGCATCTGGAAGTTTTACGACAAAGGGAAATTGGTAAAAGAAGAAGACCGAAGCGAAAAGAAAAAGGCTAAGCCTAAAACAGCAGCCGGCGAAGCCAAAAGAAAAGTTAAAGCACAGAAACGATAATTTCAGAAATCCCTACCTTTGCCAAAAAAATGAAATGAAAAGAGTGGTTGTCGGACTTTCCGGTGGGGTAGATTCCAGTGTTGCGGCGTACTTGCTGAAAGAGCAAGGGTACGAGGTCATCGGATTGTTTATGAAAAACTGGCATGATGATTCAGTCACCATTTCAAACGAATGTCCGTGGCTGGAAGATTCCAATGATGCACTGCTGGTGGCCGAAAAGCTTGGTATTCCGTTTCAGACGGTTGATTTGAGCGAAGAATACAAAGACCGCATTGTTGATTATATGTTCAAAGAATATGAAAACGGCCGGACTCCTAATCCGGATGTGCTTTGCAACCGGGAGATCAAGTTTGATGTGTTCATGAAAATAGCCCTTTCGTTAGGAGCCGATTTTGTAGCTACCGGGCATTACTGCCGTAAAGGAATCCTTGAAAAAGACGGTCAGGAAGTTTATCAGCTGCTTGCCGGCATTGATGATAACAAAGATCAATCGTATTTTTTATGTCAGTTATCGCAAGAACAACTGGCTAAGAGTTTGTTCCCGATAGGGGAGTTAACCAAGCCTGAGGTGCGTGAAATAGCGGCTGAATTGGATTTAATAACCGCTGAAAAAAAAGATTCGCAGGGATTGTGTTTTATCGGAAAAGTACGTTTGCCTGAATTTTTGCAGCAACAGCTGCAACCCAAAGAAGGGATTATTATCGAAATTGATAAAAACGATCCTGTTTATATCAAAGAAAAACCAACTTTTGAATCAAGAGAAGAGCAATTGAATTTTGATGCTCAGCCAATTAAATATTCACAAAGTATGGGTAAAGTGGTGGGCAAGCACCAGGGAGCTCATTATTTTACGATCGGACAGCGAAAAGGATTAAATGTGGGCGGTACTAAAGAAGCTTTATTTATCATTGCCACCGATATTGAAACCAATACCATTTATACAGGACAGGGACATGATCATCCGGGATTATTCAGAAAAGCATTAAAAGTTCAGCCGCATGAAATTCATTGGGTTCGCGAAGATTTGCGATTGCACGATGGAGAAACCATGGAAGTAATGGCCCGTATCCGCTATCGTCAGGCTCTGCAAAAAGCAACACTGCATCAATTTGAGGATGGCTTATACGTTGTTTTTGACGAACCGCAATCGGCCATTACCGAGGGACAATTTGTAGCCTGGAATGTAGGGGATGAATTAGTAGGTTCGGGCGTTATTTCGTAAATTGGTCTTTTCTTAACAATTTGAATTTATGAACAGAATTACTTCTCTCTTTAATATACAATACCCGATTATCCAGGGCGGTATGATTTGGAACAGCGGCTATAAATTAGCCAGTGCCGTGAGTAACGCCGGCGGTTTAGGTTTAATTGGTGCCGGTTCGATGTATCCGGATGTTCTGCGGGAGCACATACAGAAATGTAAAAAGGCTACCGCTAAACCGTTTGGGGTAAATGTGCCGATGTTGTATCCGAATATCGAAGAAATCATGCAGATTATTGTGGAAGAAGGGGTGAAAATCGTGTTTACATCTGCCGGAAACCCGAAAACATGGACCTCTTTTCTGAAAGAAAAGGGGGTTACGGTGGTGCATGTGGTGAGCAGTTCTAAATTTGCGTTGAAAGCCCAGGAAGCCGGGGTAGATGCCGTGGTGGCAGAAGGCTTTGAAGCAGGCGGTCACAACGGGAGAGAAGAAACCACTACCTTAACCTTAATTCCGATGGTCAGGGAACATATTACCATACCGTTGATTGCTGCGGGTGGAATTGCCACCGGGAGAGGAATGCTGGCCGCTATGGTTTTAGGGGCAGATGGGGTGCAGATGGGAAGCCGTTTTGCCGCTTCAACGGAAAGTTCGGCTCACGCTGATTTTAAACAAACCATTATTGATACCAAAGAAGGCGACACGTTGGTTACGCTGAAAGAATTAGCTCCCGTTCGTTTAATTAAGAACAAGTTCTTTAACGATTTACAGGCGTTATATGCTACATGCCCTTCAACCGAAGAACTGAAAGTACTCTTGGGCCGTGCCAGGGCAAAGCGGGGCATGTTTGAAGGTGATTTGACAGAAGGTGAACTGGAAATCGGTCAGATTGCCGGTTTAATTCACGATATAAAACCGGTACAGGAAATCATTGATGCTGTAATAGAAGAATTTGAATCGGCTAAGAAAGAAGTTACTTTACTTTAATCAATTTTCAGAAACATACAAAAGCCGTTCAGTTTTTAAGTTGAACGGCTTTTGTATTTTATATTCAATGATTTATTACAAGTGAATCACTTCGCCATAAGCATCCGCTACAGCTTCCATCACCGCTTCACTCATGGTGGGGTGCGGGTGGATTGCTTTTAAGATTTCGTGGCCGGTGGTTTCTAATTTACGGGCAACCACAGCTTCGGCAATCATATCGGTTACGCCGGCACCAATCATGTGGCAACCTAACCACTCACCGTATTTGGCATCAAAAATCACTTTTACAAATCCGTCAGGAGTTCCGGCTGCTTTTGCTTTTCCGGAAGCGGTAAACGGAAATTTACCAACTTTTAATTCGTATCCTTTTTCTTTGGCTTGTTTTTCGGTTAAACCAACCGAAGCAATTTCCGGAGTTGCATAGGTACATCCCGGAACGTTTCCGTAGTCAATGGGTTCAACATGATGACCTGCAATTTTTTCAACACACAAAATTCCTTCTGCCGAAGCCACGTGAGCCAAAGCTTGTCCCGGAGTAACATCGCCAATAGCATAGTAACCCGGAATATTGGTCTGATAATAATCGTTTACCAGAATTTTATCACGGTCAACCGCTATTCCAACATCTTCCAGACCGATGTTTTCAATATTCGTTTTGATTCCCACCGCAGATAATAAAATATCGGCTTCCAGAATTTCCTCGCCTTTTGCCGTTTTTACATAAGCTTTTACACCGTTTCCGCTGGTATCAATCCGCTCTACAGAAGAATTGGTCATCACAGAAATACCTGATTTTTTTAACGAGCGTTCAAATTGTTTGGAAACATCCTCATCCTCAACCGGCACCACATTGGGCATAAATTCAACAATGGTTACTTCTGTTCCCATAGCGTTGTAAAAACTGGCAAACTCGACTCCGATAGCACCGGAACCCACTACAATCATTTTTTTCGGTTGCTCAGCCAAAGTCATTGCCTGACGGTAACCAATCACTTTTTTACCATCCTGCGGCAGGTTTGGCAATTCACGCGAGCGGGCACCTGTAGCAATAATGATATGACCCGCAGTGTATTCCGTTACTTTTCCGTCAGCAGCAGTCACATCTATTTTTTTACCCGGTTTTACTTTTCCAAAACCTTCAATCACATCAATTTTATTTTTTTTCATTAAAAACTGAACGCCTTTGCTCATTCCGTCTGCCACCCCGCGGCTTCGGTTGATAACAGCTCCAAAATCTTTGTCAAACTCTTTTACGGTAAGCCCGTAATCGGAGGCATGTTTCAGGTATTCAAATACTTGAGCCGATTTTAAAAGTGCTTTGGTTGGGATACATCCCCAGTTTAAGCACACACCGCCTAAATTTTCTTTTTCAACAACGGCTACTTTAAAGCCCAATTGAGAGGCACGGATAGCTGTTACATAACCACCGGGACCACTACCTAAAACAATAATATCGTATTTCATCTAATGCTATATTTTTCAAAATTATTTCAAGTTACGAAAATAAGGATTTATTTAGGAGTTGCAAAAGTTTTTATGTCCTATTTTTACCCTTTTGAATGTTAAGAAAATGATATATTTGTTATGCTTTAAGAACTTTATATGACAACGCTTTCAAAATTATTGAATACCCGCACAGGGGCATTTTTTTCGTTTCTTTTTGCTTTCGGATTGATCTATAATCCGCTGACAAAGTTTCCCTTTACTTTTGGGGTAATTATTATTTGCATTCTGGCTTTGACCTATATCCGTGACGGTAATCTTAAAAGTTTAAATTTTAACAAAATAGGTTTAAGGGAAATTGCCATAATTTTGGGCTGTTATGTTGTTTTGGAAATCGTTATGGATTTTATTTTTCAGCCCCTGGCAACTAAAATTTTTAACGAGCCGGCTGATTATTCTTCATTTAAATTTATCGAAGGAGAGGCAGGAGCATATTTTAAATGGTTGTTGTTTATGTGGATCAGTGCAGCTGTGGGCGAAGAACTCTTATTCCGGGCTTTTGCTTTTTCGCAATTGAAAAAAATAATAGGAGAACGGAAATTGATCATTGTAATAATCAGCTCTGTTTTATTTTCATTGCCTCATTTATACCAGGGTAATTCCGGATTACTGATGACATTTTTGTTCGGTTTATTTTTTGGCTTCCTCTATTTAAAATTCAAAAATACCTGGATTAATATTTTAGTGCATGGATTGGTGGATACCTTGTTTTTGACGTTAAGTTACTATGGAATGCTGGAATTTTACGGCTAATTCAACACGCTGTTATAATTCAACTGCAAATTGGGAATCGTATAGTTTTTTATAGAAACCGTTGTTTTTGTTAACCAACGTTGAATGCGTGCCGGATTCAACAATCTGGCCATTATCCATCACAATAATTTTATCGGCATTCACAACCGTTGCCAGACGATGGGCAATGACAATGGAGGTTCTTCCTTTGGTAATTTTTTCAGTTGCCCGCTGGATTAATTCTTCTGAATAGGTATCGATAGACGATGTAGCTTCATCCAAAATTAAAATACTCGGATTACTCACATAGGCACGTAAAAAAGCGATAAGCTGCCGTTGACCGGAAGAAAGCATTACGCCCCGCTCTTTTACATTGTAATCGTATCCGTTTGGCAGACTCATGATAAATTCATGTACACCGATTTTTTGTGCGGCTTCAATTACATCTGCCCTTGTAATAGTAGGGTTATCAAGTGTAATGTTATTCAAAATGGTATCGGCAAATAAAAATACATCCTGTAAAACCACGGCAATTTGTTTTCTCAGACTTTGGAGTTCAAATGCATTGATGTTTTTTCCGTCAATCGAAATGGTTCCGCTTTGGATTTCATAAAACCGGTTGAGTAAATTGATAATGGTTGATTTTCCGGCTCCTGTTGAACCTACAATGGCAATTGTTTCACCCGGGTTTACCTCCAGATTGATGCCTTTGATGACTTCTTCTCCTTCAATATAGCCAAAATGAACTTGTTCAAACGATAATTTTCCTTCAAAGTGAGGAGCTATTAACGTACCGTTTTGTTGCACCTGATCCTGAATATCTAAAATAGCAAAGACCCGGTTGGCGGCAATCATCCCCATTTGCATCTCATTAAATTTATCGGCAATCTGACGCAGGGGATTAAACAACATTCCGATCAGCATCGTGTAGGTGAATAAATCTCCGAAAGTAGTGGTTGTTCCTCCTCCTGTAAGCGATAATCCTCCAAAATAGACCACAAAAGCCAGTGTAAAATAGGTGACTAAATCGGCAATGGGGAAAAAAATAGAGTTGTACCAGACGGTTTTAATCCAGGCTTTATTGTGCTTGTCGTTGATTACTTTAAATTTTTCATATTCAATCTGCTCCCTTGAAAAGAGCTGAACGATTTTCATTCCGGTTACCCTTTCCTGCACAAAAGTGTTGATGTTGGCAACCTGGGTCCGGACTTCCTCAAAAGCCGATTTCATCTTTAACTGAAAGATGCGGGTAGCGTAAATCAAAACCGGCATGGCTAAAATGGCTATCCATGAAAGCTTCCAGTTCATGTAGAACATGACAAAAATGACGGCTACCATCTTCATCAGGTCACTGATAATCATGAATAATCCCTGACTGAAAATGCGGGCAATGGCCTCAATGTCTGAAACCGATCGGGTGACCAATTGTCCTACCGGCGAATGATCGTAATATTTCATTTTAAACCGGAGCATGTGGTCAAAAAGCCTGATCCGGATATCGCGAACAATATCCTGTCCTAACCAATTGGCCCAGTACACAAAATAAAACTGTGACAATACTTCGAGTATCAAAACCATTCCCATTAATAAAATATAGAACAGTAAACCCTGACTGTCATGGGTTTTGATATAATCATCAACCGTGTTTTTTAGCAGATAAGGACGTAATGCGGCAAAAACAGAAAGTCCGATCGCCCAAAAGATGACGCCTCTAAACCGCCATTGATAGGGTTTGGTGTAGAACAAAATCCGTTTGAATAATTGGGTATCAAATGCTTTCATTGGTACTGTATGGATATAAGATTCGGGTTAAATAAAGTCCGTGAGCCGGTGCCGAAAAGCCCGCCTGACTCCGGTTTTTACTTTCAATGATGGTTCGCAAATGTTCCGGTTCAATTTTTCCTTGCCCTATGTTAACCATAGTACCCACAATGGCCCGTACCATATTTCGCAGAAAACGATCGGCAGTAATCGTAAAAACCAACTGATCATCATGCTGCTTCCAAAAGGCATTTTTTATCTTACAATGAAATGTGAAAACATCGGTATTCACTTTTGAGAAACATTCAAAATCAGTGTACTCCGGCAAAATTTCAGATGCCTGATTCATTTTGTCCACATTTAACGGATAAAAATGATACCAGCTTAATTCGTTTATAAAAGCATTTTTTGCACTATGAATATGGTACTCATAAGTTCTTTCAATCGCATCAAAGCGGGCATGAGCTCTTGCATCAACTTCAAAAATAGTGTAGATAACGATGTCTTTAGGGAGATAGGAATTGAGTTTTGGTACCCAGAAAGCACTGTCTATCACATCTTCAAAATCAAAATGAGCGAACATTTCTTTGGCATGAACCCCTGAATCTGTTCGGCCGGCAGCTACAATTTCAATTTTATTTTTGAGTAAAAGAGAGAGAGCTTTTTCCAGTGTTTCCTGAACAGACACGGCATTGGGTTGCGACTGCCACCCGTGATAGTTGGTTCCGTTGTATGCTAATTTAATAAAGTACCTCATATTTCAATCTGCAAAGATAATTGAATTGAAATGGTATCAAATTTACCGGGGGTATAATTTTACGTTAAACTTTGGGGAAGGTGATGGGAGATGGGAGATGGGAGATGGGAGATGGAATTTTTCAGTTATAAAATCTTTGTATCTTCGTGCTTTGTTGGCAAAAAAAATAAAAATTGAAAAAAATCCTTTTACTTTCTGATACGCATAGTTTTATTGATGAAAAAATCTTGAAATATGTCCGTCTGGCTGATGAGGTCTGGCATGCCGGTGATATTGGTAATTTGGCCGTGACCGATGAAATCAAAAAGCTCAAACCACTTCGTGCGGTCTACGGGAACATTGATGATGACAAAGCTAGATTGGAATTTCCGTTAAACAATCGGTTTTTTTGTGAGGGTGTGGAGGTGTTGATGACCCATATCGGCGGTTATCCCGGAAAATATAATCAGGCTATTCGGGAAGAACTTAAAAATAGTCCTCCAAAATTATTTATTTGTGGTCACTCACATATTTTAAAAGTGCAGTTCGATAAAACACTGAATTTACTTTACATGAATCCGGGAGCAGCCGGGATTCATGGATTTCATCAGGTCCGGACGATGTTGCGTTTTGAAATTGACGGAAACCAGGTTAAAGCGTTGGAAATTATAGAGATGGAAAAAAAGGTTTACTGATGCGGAATATGTAATTTGATGTAAACCAGTGTTCCTGCATTTATTCTGGAATTGATTGTGATTTTGCCTTTCAGGTTTTTTACTCTTGCTTTAATCTGGGTAAGACCAAATCCGTCGCTGCTGTAAGTTTTGGTACTGTCAAACCCTTTTCCGTTATCTTCAACATTGATAATAATATGATTATTTCTTTCCTCTAACGTAATGTATCCGCTACTGGCTCCACTGTGTTTAACAATATTGTTCAGGAGTTCGGTAATGATAAAGTAAACTTTTATTTCAAATTCTTCATTATATCTTTTTTGGTTAGATCCAAAATAATTGAACGTAAAATGAATGATGGAATTTGAATTTTTTTCACATAAATCCTGTACGGCATAATAGATGCCTAATTTAGCAAGAACAGGCGGTACAAGTTCGTGTGATAAATCGCGAACCTGATCGTGGGCTTCTTTTAAGAGTGAACGGGCTTTTACGATTTCTTCGGGTATTTCATCCTTATGACCTACCAGATAGGCTGAAAGGTGTAATCCGGCAGAAGACAACAGGGCACTGATGTTGTCGTGCAGTACTTCGGCCAGTTTTTTCCGTTCAATTTCCTGACCGTCTATAGAGGCGTTGATGATGTTTTCCTGAATTTCACTATCCAGTTCTTTAATTTTATTGCGTTGCTTTAATTGTAAATTTTGATAGAAAAAGTAAAACAGCACCAGGCTGAATCCGAACAGGGCAACAAATATGAAAATGATTTTTTTGTTCCGGCTTTGCCTTTCCTCCAGCAGTTTGGATTTTTCGTTAAATTCATCTTCTACCTTATCGATGTTGTATTTGGTTTCTATTTCGCGAATCTTATCGCTGATATTCTCGTTGTATAACTTTTGACTGTAATCAAAAGCCAGTGAACCGCTTAAATTGGCGAGTTTGTAGTCGCCGATTTGTTCATAAGCATAAACCAGGTTCCGGTAGAGTTCAACATAATCAAATGTACTCAGATCATCTTTGTAATCATTTTTGATTTTTTCATACGTTTCGGCTCCTTTTTTAAAATCATTTTCATGTTGCATGTAATAATAGCCGTAATTGCTTAATGCAGAGATAATTAATTTTTTGTTGTTATTTTTTAGAGCAAAATTATAGCTGCTGTCTAAATAAGCTTTAGCCATAGCAAAATCATTTGTCAGGGTGTAATAAACAAAATGATTGTTGTAGCTGATGGAGAGTCCGCTGGTTGAATTGGCAATTTTGTCCAATTCAAACTTTTTCTTCATGTAAATGTAGGAACTGTCTATTCTTTTGGTGGTGTGCAACCGAAACAGGTTGTGATAAATATGGATTACGGTAGCAGTATCTTGTTCGGCCTGAGCAATATTTTTAGCTTTGTAGTAGTTTTTAAAGGCTTTGACAGAATCTCCGAGAATAGAATAACGGGTTGCAATCTGTTCAATTATTTCGGCTCTTCCTTTTAGTTTGTTTTTTTCAGAAACAGAAAGAGCCTTATAAAGGGTTACCAAAGCCTTATCATGATCGTTTAGTGTACCGAAAAGCTTAGATTTCCGAACCGAAGTTTTGCAAAAATCAATATATTTTTTTTGTGCTAAATAGTCATCTGATTTTTTTTTGGCATAATTAATTGCTTTGATTAATTCTTTTTTTTCAGAATAATAATCAATCGAATCAACTTTTGCTTGACCGGTGGCCGTTGTTATAACAAAAAAGAATAAGAAGGTATTTAGTAAAATTTTACCCATTAATAAAAATTTTCACACTGGGTTTGGTTG
Source organism: Bacteroidota bacterium (assembly GCA_023434025.1). Taxonomy (GTDB): domain Bacteria; phylum Bacteroidota; class Bacteroidia; order Flavobacteriales; family Flavobacteriaceae; genus Flavobacterium. Next base: position 242,474 of record JAEYTL010000021.1, on the reverse strand, counting down.
ATGTTCCGTTGCCATAAGTGCATTCAATAAGATCATAATCCTGTTGTATGAACTGAACTTCAATTACCCCGTCGCATTGGTCACAGATAATGTTGTCTGTCACGCATATGGCCGAAGGTTGTGTTTGTCCTTTCTTTAAAGTAATTTTCACATAATAAACGCCGTCTTTATGGCTGACAACAGCATTGCAGTTGTCGGGAAAAGTGTACGTTAAATTGTAGGTGTTCGTGTTAACTCTTGCTGTAGAATAAGTGTTTAAAAGTTCCATAAGTTATTGTTTGATTAAGTTATTTTTAATAGCATATTTAACAATGCCGATTGTGTTTCTTACGTTTAGTTTTTTGATCAGGTTTTTGCGATGGGTTTCAACGGTGTTGATACTGATGGAAAGCTCTTCGCCAATTTCTTTTCCGCTGTATTCCAATGAAATCAGTTTCAGAACTTCCAATTCACGGTCTGTTAGTGTGGTGTTAATTGAAATTTCATTTGTAGAAACATCGGTATTATTTCCGGAAAAGGAACTGAAAATTTTTTCCTGTATATTCTGAGAAAAGTAATCTTTACCGGCCGCAACACTTTCAATGGCTTCAATAATACTGTCGCCGGCACATTGTTTAGAAAGGTAACCGTTGGCTCCCAATTTTAAAACTTCTTTAATCAGTTTGATGTCATCATAGCTGGACAAGATGATTACCCGGCAACTGTGGTCCGTCAGTGAAAGTTCTTTAAGTACTTCAATGCCGTCTTTGTGCGGCATATTGATGTCCATAATCAGGATATCAGCTTTGTTAGACAGGATATTATCAACCAGATCTACTCCGTTCAGTGAATGACCGATCACTTCAAACTCAGGATTTGTTTTAAGAACGGCCAACATGCCGTCAATTAAAACCTGATGATCATCGGCCAAATGAATTTTTATTTTTTCAGACATGTATTAGTTGAAGTTGGTTAGTTAATTTGGTAATACCAAATGTAAAAAAAAATACGAATCGTTTAACTATTTTTATAGGTAATTTCAGAAAAGTTTTATTTTATTCTTCGTCAAGAATAGTCTGTTATACAAAAAATCCGAACCATTGGTCCGGATTTTTAACGCACTAAAATAAACTAAGTTTACAGTATTATTTACGCAGTCTGCCCGACGATTTTACGAGCTTTTCATCCTTTTGAATAGCGATATTGGCTAACGCTAAGCATACGATAGAAAGTAAAGGAAGTACAAGCCCAATACCCTTCTTAGACACATGCGGGTCTCCAGATAATTTTGGGGCATACAGCACAAATAATAACAATAAAATTATATTTAATATGATGTTCATTCGGTTAAGAACAAATTGATGTTGTCTTTTTTTATAGGACATAATTGCTAAAACAGCCAGTAAAGTACCAAAGCCAAATAAAATAGAAATGGGCAGGTCTCCCTGAAAATAAAACGGAAAACCGTTCTCGTCAAACCAAAGAGGAAAAAGAAACGGCAGTATTCCGGAACATATGATGGCACCAACAAGATAAACAGACTGTATTCGTTGTAACATATTTTTTTATTAGCTCAGCAAAAATATATTTTCTTTTTTAATAAATGCTATTGTTTGTTAAAAAATATTTGTATTATTGCAGTATAAATCTGTTCTTACTTCATTTATAACAGATAACAATAATTATAAGTGTACCTCATTCATTTTCCGATTAAAAATTAACATCATAGAACATTCATGTTTGAAATTTCTGTATTAAAAGAAATGAAGCTTGCTGAGCTTCAAGAAATTGCGAAAGCAGCTAAAACTATAAAATACACCGGCGTAAAAAAAGAAGATTTAATTCAAAGAATTATTGAAACGCAAAAGAGTGTTGCCAAGTCTGCTGAAAAGCAACCTGAGGAAACCGCTGTTAAACCTAAGCGAGCCAGAATAAGTGCCCCGAAAGAGGCTAAACAGGCGGTGTCTGATTTGTTTTCCGAACCGGAAGTTAAAAAGGTTGCTGAAAAGGAGAAACCGGTATCTAAAAACGAATCTCCTGATCCTTCTGAAGAACCGAAAAAAGACCAGAGACCGGCTAAATTTGTCAAATCAAAATTTGAAAAAAAGGCATTTAATAAAAAAAATAACAGTGAACAGCCGGAGGCTGTAGAAACCGTTGAGTCGTCTGAGCCTAAAGCCTCTGTTCCGACAACGGAAGAAAATCCGGATCAAGCACAACAGCAATCCAAACAACCTTTTCATAAACAGTCAAATGGAAATGGTAACGGAAATAATAATCCGAACTTTAAAAATAAAAAAACCAATTACCGCGATGCCGATTATGAATTTGACGGTATTATAGAAAGTGAAGGGGTTTTAGAAATGATGCCTGACGGTTACGGATTTTTGCGTTCTTCTGATTATAACTATTTAGCTTCTCCGGATGATATTTATCTTTCTACTTCTCAAATCCGCTTGTTTGGCTTAAAAACCGGCGATACCGTAAAAGGAGTGGTTCGTCCGCCAAAAGAAGGAGAAAAATTTTTCCCCCTGGTTAAAGTTTTAAAAATTAACGGGCATGATCCGCAAGTGGTCAGAGACCGGGTTTCATTTGAACATTTAACACCGATTTTTCCGCAGGAAAAATTCAAATTAGCCGAAAAGCAGGCTACCGTTTCAACCCGGATTATCGATTTGTTTTCACCGATAGGGAAAGGACAACGGGGAATGATTGTGGCTCAGCCTAAAACCGGTAAAACGATGTTGCTTAAAGATATAGCCAATACTATTGCGGCTAATCACCCGGAAGTGTATCTGATTGTTTTGCTGATTGATGAAAGACCGGAAGAGGTTACCGATATGCAACGGAATGTACGCGGAGAAGTGATTGCTTCTACATTTGACGAACCGGCTGACCGGCACGTGAAAGTTGCCAATATTGTTTTGGAAAAAGCCAAACGCCTGGTGGAATGCGGTCATGATGTGGTGATTTTACTGGATTCAATTACGCGTTTAGCCAGGGCCTACAACACAGTTCAACCAGCTTCCGGAAAAGTGCTGAGTGGAGGGGTAGATGCCAATGCCTTACAAAAACCGAAACGCTTTTTCGGAGCTGCACGAAATATTGAGAATGGCGGTTCGTTAAGTATTATTGCTACTGCTCTGACCGAAACAGGATCTAAAATGGATGAGGTGATTTTTGAAGAGTTCAAAGGAACCGGTAATATGGAGCTTCAGTTAGACAGAAAAATTGCCAACAAACGTATTTTCCCGGCCATAGATTTAACTTCTTCCAGCACACGCCGCGATGATTTGTTGTTAGATGAAAATACCATTCAGCGAATGTGGATCATGCGGAAATATCTAGCGGATATGAACCCGGTAGAAGCCATGGATTTTATCAATGACAGGTTTAAGAAAACCCGAAATAATGAAGAGTTTTTGATTTCGATGAATGATTAACCGAAAACGAATTGCATAAAAAAAGTCGTCTGAAAAACTGATTTCAGACGACTTTTTTGTTTGTTGGAAATAAAGTGGTTTAAACTTTTTCAATGGGCTACAAAATGGTCTTTTTCTCCCAAATTTCACCTGTTTTTTTACTCCGTAGCTCTGCTATGCAGTGCAAAAAAGCTAAAATTTGGAATAAAAATCCCTGTTTTTCGTTTCAATCAAAAAAGTTTAAACAACTTGATATTATAGTGCTAAAACAATTTTAGTAAAATCATCACTTTTTAAGGCCGCTCCTCCGATTAAACCACCGTCAACATCAGGTTTGGAAAAAATCTCTGCGGCGTTTTCCGGTTTAACACTTCCTCCGTACAAGATAGAAACATTGTCAGAAACATTATTTCCGTAGTTTTTGCCGATAATACCACGGATAAATTCATGCATTTCCTGTGCCTGTTCCGGTGAGGCAGTTTCACCTGTTCCGATGGCCCAAACGGGTTCATAGGCCAGAATAATGTTTTTCCAGGCAGAAGCTTCCAGATGAAATAAACCGTCTTTTAACTGGTTTTCCACCACATTAAAATGCTGTCCGGCCTGACGGTCTTTTAACTCTTCGCCAAAACAGAAAATCACTTCCATTTCGTGTTTCAATGCGGTATCAACTTTGTTCGCCAATAGGGCATCGGTTTCGTGAAAATAGGCTCTTCGTTCAGAATGACCTAAAATAACGATTTTTACCCCTACACTTTCCAGCATGGAAGCCGATATTTCTCCCGTAAAAGCTCCGCCTTCAGCCTGGTGCATGTTTTGTGCGGCGACTTCAATATTGGTGAATTCCAAATGATCTGCTGCAGCTGATAAGTTCACAAACGTTGGGGCAACAATAACACGTTGATCCAGATCGGTTGGGATTTTATCAATCAATTCGTTTAATAAGTCTTCTGTTTCTTCTGCATTTTTATGCATTTTCCAGTTTCCGGCAACGATTTTTTGTCTCATTGGTTTAGTTTTTTTATAGTCGATATCAGTTTTTCGTCATCTGCTTCAATGGCCTTGTATAAGGCAATCTTTCCTGTTTTATCCAAGACAATGTATCGCGGAATCCAGTCTAAATCAATTGAATTACTGAATGTTCCGCCTTTCCATTTAGATAAAATCAAGTAATGTTCGCCTTTTACGGCATATTTTTCAATTCCTTTTGCCCAGCTTTCCGGTGTTTTGTCATAGGATAAAAACAGGTAAACGGCTTCCGGAAATTGCTTTTGTAATGCTTCAACTTTTGGCATTCCTTTAATGCAATCCGGACACCAGGAAGCCCATACGTCAATCACAACGGTCTTTCCTTCGTACTTTCTCAAAACATCAGAAAACGCTACTTCTGTTCCGTCAACCGCTAACATCTGATCAGCCAGTGCTTCTTTTGTAAATTCCGTTTTTTGAGCATTAGAGCAGGAAATTAATCCCAATGCAACAAAAAAGGATGCGATTATTTTTTTCATAGTTTTAATTAATTTATTTTAATTCTCTAAATTTTTGCTTTGATTTTTTGCCACTGATTCACTGATTAAAATGATTTTTAAAAATCTGTGAATCAGGGGCTGTTTTTTATTTCGATCTCCGAGTTTATTAAGACACAAATTTACAATAACTCCGCAAATGAAATCCCAAAAAAGTCCTAATTAAAACCGAAAACGTTTTAGCTTAACCTGATTTTAGGATCCAGATAAGCATAGATCAAATCAACTAAAATATTGATGACCACAAAAGTAACGGCAATTACAATAACAGAGCCCATGATAACAGGTAAATCCAGGTTGTTCAGTGCTTCTACAATTTCTTTACCCAGTCCGTTCCAGCCAAAAATATATTCCACAAAAACAGCTCCGGCCAACATGGAAGCAAACCATCCGGATATGGCCGTGACAACCGGATTTAAAGAATTTTTTAAAGCATGATTTTTAATAACCTGACCGGAGCTTAACCCTTTGGCTCTGGCAGTTCTGATATAATCCTGTCCGAAAGTTTCCAGTAATGAGTTTCGCATCAGTTGTATAACTACTCCGAGCGGTCGGATTCCTAAAACAACCGATGGCAGGATAATGTTTTTCCACTGAATAGAACTTCCTTCGCCAAAGTTATCTACTTCATACAAACTTCCGGTCATGTTGAGTCCGGTGAAATGATGCCATGCAAAACCAAACAGCCAGGCAAACAAAATTGCACTGAAAAAAGAAGGAATACTCATGCCTAACGTACTGATTAAAGCGATGATTCGATCTAATAACGTGTCTTTGTAAAGAGCGGAAACAATACCTAAAAAAACACCAATTACAACCGCAATAACAATTGCAAAAAGAGCTAATATAAATGTATTTGGCAAGGTATTTCCAATTACATCCGTTACTTTTTTACCGCTTTTCTGGAAACTTTCTCTCAAATAAGGTGTTTTTAAAACAGTTGTTATGTTTCCTGATTTCAGCAATCGAAAAGCATTGTATTTTCCTGCTGACAAAAAGGTATAATCTTCCGGATCAGAACTATGGAACGAAACGGGCGATAGGTCATTCAGATAATAAAAATACTGGATTAAAACCGGCTTGTCAAAACCGTATTTTTTTTTAACGATTGCCAGTTGTTCCGAGTTTTCATTCTGATCGAGCATCATGCGGGCCGGATCGCCGGGAAGTACAGTAAACAAAATGAAAATAACCGTAATTACACCGAAAAGCGTAAGGAGTGCATAACCGATTTTATATAATAAATAGCGTATCAACTTATTTCAAAGTTACTTTGTAAATATCGTTAAAATGCTTTTTTTCTACAATGGTACCTTTTTCCAAAACAACGATACTCGGATTGGCCCTTTCGATGGTTTTTAAGGTAGTAGCATCGCAAAAATAATAATCGAAACTCAATTTATACTCCGCTTTGATCTGGTCAATAACGGATTTATCGGAAGAAGTCATTCCAATTACTTTGTAGCCTTTTTGGGTTGCTTTCTGATAAAAATCTTCCAGCTTATTTAGGCCGTCATGTTCCGCTTTGGTCAGATCATACGAAATGAGCATAATCAGTTTTGGCTCATTCAGCATATCTTCGGTATAATCGCTTCCGTCCAACTCTATTGTAAAGTCATGAATGGGCGGCACATACCCCTGTTTAATCAATTTATCTTTCCTATCCACAAATTCAGCTGTTTCCGGAACTTTGCCAGCCATTACATCCGCCTGAGAAAAGTCGGTATCTATGCCGTTTATTTTATAAATAAAGATCATCTCATACTTAGACATCGGTGCACCGGCCGGAATCTCCATTCCTTTCTGAATGTTAGTGCCCACGGCATATGCTCTGAAATCGATGATAGGCAGGTGCATCAGTACGTGATAAGCCATCCATAAGCATAGGATGTAAGCAGTGAGAACGGTAATGTTTAACGGCAATCTTCCCAAAAGCGGTTGAATGTATTTCAGATTGATTAACAGTACTAGAATCAAAACCAACAGTACGACATCTTTGGAGAACGATTCCCACGGTGTTAATTTAATTGCATCGCCAAAACATCCGCAATCGGTCACTTTGTTAAAATAGGCAGAGTAGAAGGTAAGGAATGTAAAAAACACAATCATCAGAAATAAACTCCAAACCGTGAATTTGGGTTTGAAACCAATGAGTAACATCACGCCCAAAACCACTTCAAAGATAACGACAAATACTGCTATCATTAAAGCAACCGGCATTAAAAAAGGAAGGTTTAAAACACCTTCTGAAAAATATTCTTCCAGTTTAAAAGAAAATCCAACCGGATCATTCAACTTTATTAATCCGGAAATAATGAATAACAATCCGACTAAAATTCTGGAAATATGGGTGATTAGTTTCATTTTGTTTATGTGTCAATAGGTTAATTTGTCAATGTCTGTCATACAATTCAGGCTATTTTTCGTGAAAGCCTAAATGAATTAAAGCAAAAACGGCATAGTTGATCATATCCTGATAATTGGCATCAATACCTTCTGAAACCAATGTTTTTCCTTTGTTATCTTCAATTTGTTTGACCCGTAAAAGTTTTTGCAAAATTAAATCGGTCAATGAACTCACACGCATCTCCCGCCAGGCTTCTCCGTAATCGTGGTTTTTGTTTTCCATTAACGATTTGGTTTCGGCTATTTTTTCGTCGTACAAACGGGTGGCTTCTTCTAAATTCAAATCCGGTTGGTCTGCTATGCCTTTTTCTACCTGAATCAGAGCCATGACAGCATAATTAATGATGCCGATAAACTCTCCGGTTTCATCTTCCTGTACTTTTCTAACCGCATTTTCCTGAAGGCTTCTAATGCGTTGGGCTTTGATAAAAATTTGGTCTGTTAGCGAGGGTAAACGCAGAATCCGCCATGCACTACCGTAATCTTTCATTTTGTTGCAATATAATTGTCGGCAAATGGCTATGACTTTATCATATTGTTGTGAGGTGCTATTCATTATTGAATTATATTTGTAAAGATTTTCAAAAATACAATTTTCAAAAGAAGTAGATACTACTTTTTAAAGCCTTTTTTCAAATGATATGTTAATAAACTGTCTCGGGAATTTAATTGATTTGTCAATGCCCAAAGTAATGGGGATTTTGAATGTTACGCCCAACTCTTTTTACGACGGCGGAAAATACCAACAGGAGAACGAAGTTCTGAAGCGAGTAGGAAACATGCTGTCTGAAGGAGCCGACTTTATTGATGTTGGAGCTTATTCCAGTAAACCAAACGCTGCATTCGTTTCTGAAGAGGAAGAATTAAACCGATTGATTCCTGTTTTAAAATCGGTTTTAAAAACCTTTCCCCAAACAGTTATTTCCATTGATACGTTCAGAAGCGAAGTTGCCAGAATTGCTGTTGAAAACGGAGCAGCACTTATCAATGATATTTCTGCCGGAAGTTTAGACGAAAAGATGATGAAAACGGTAGCAAAATTGCAGGTTCCATACATCATGATGCACATGAAAGGAACACCGCAAACCATGATGCAACTGACTGAATATGATGATATTGTAAAAGAAATATTGTTCTATTTTTCAGAAAAAATTGCTCAGGCCAGAAGTTCAGGAATCAATGATATAATAATTGATCCCGGTTTTGGATTTGCTAAAACGACTGAGCAAAATTATGAAATAATGCAAAAGCTACAATTGTTTGAAATATTAGAGTTACCAATTCTGGCAGGAGTTTCCAGAAAATCAATGATTTACAGACCACTCGAATCTACACCTGAAAACGCATTAAACGGAACAACGGCTCTCAATATGATTGCTTTAACCAAAGGAACTTCAATTTTGCGGGTTCATGATGTGAAAGAAGCGGTAGAGTGTATAAAATTATTTTCTTTAATGCGTTTGTAAGATGAAAAAATTAATGTTACTTTTTTGTGTTTTAATGATGGTTTCCTGTCAAAAGGAAGTGCAGTTGGTTAAAGCAGGTTATACGATAGATTCTACTGTGGTGGATCATTCACCGGTTTATATTTTTTTAGATACAAAAGGAAAAGATACTGTTGCCGAGGTAAACAGAAAAAATACCATTGGCACCACCAATTGGGTTTTTAATGTGGATAAAAGGCTTCCGCTGAAAGTTGTGATTCCGGAAATTATTCAGTTACAGGAACGAAGGGAGCATGCCCAGTTTCATAAAAATGAGGCAGCCGGCAACTTTTACTCTTATACCGACAGCGTGCGGAAAACTTTAGCTTTTATACCGTTTAAAGAGGTGAAATACACCTACAACAGTTATTTTTCTACCATTTATATAAAAGAAAATCCGGATTATCATCTTCATTTTCAGTCTTTTTCGGTAAATTTTAAACCCAAGAACAAAGTTTCGGTAGATGGCAACGAGATAGAAATGAACGAATTGCTTACTTTTTTAAAAGAATACACTGCGTTTTCCGGTGAGGGAAAACGCATTTTAATCTATTTGAATTTTGATGAGCGATTAACCTTTAATCATTATTTATCTAAAGTAATTGAATTGAAAACCCTGGAAAATGAAATGGTAACCCTCTCACCAACTCATTTTATTTATGACAAGAAGAAATTACCGGATTGTGATTGCGGGATGTAGAAAGTTTCAGATTGTTACCCCGATTGGATTTCATAACGTTGAGTTATAACCTTACTGGTTTTGTGCCTTAAATATTAAAAAGGTGACCTTTGTGGAAGTTTAGCGTGCTCTGTGGAAAAAAGAGGAGCAAAGCGGATTATCTACTGATGATGATAGGGTTCATTCCTCAAAATCGTAAACCCCCGATATACCTGTTCAATAAAAAACAACCGTACCATCTGATGCGAGAAAGTCATTTTAGAAAGCGAAATTTTCTGTTGGGCTTTTTGATAAACCGCTTCTGAAAAACCATACGGACCGCCAATTACAAATACTAACGTTTTAATTCCGGCATTCATTTTCTTTTGCAGTTCATCGGCAAATTCAATACTGCCAAATGCTTTTCCGTTTTCATCTAACAGAATTAAAAAGTCGGCAGGAGCCAGTTTACTCAGGATTAACTCACCTTCTTTCTCTTTTTGCTGTTGTTCGGAAAGGTTTTTTACATTTTTGATATCAGGAAGAATATCTAATTCAAATCTGATGTAATAAGACAACCGCTTTTGGTATTCTTCTACCAACGTTTGAAGGTTTTTGTTATCTGTTTTACCAATGGCGATTAATTTGATATTCATTTTAAAACTTTTTTCAAATGTACAAAGTTATTTTTTTTACATTCGTTAAAAATTTTAACATGAACTGTAGAAACTGCCAGAAGTCATTACTGCCGGAAGATAAATTTTGCTCGAATTGCGGAGCACAGGTAGTCACTCAAAAATTAACAGTAAAAAAAGTAATTCACGAATTTTCTGAACGCTATTTGAGTTTCGACAATAAGTTTTTAACCACTTTTAAAACACTTTTTACTCATCCTGAATGGGTGGTTAATGGTTATCTGGAAGGACTGAGAATTCGCTATGTCAATCCGATAACGTATTTGATTATTGCAGTTACGTTAAGCGGGATTAATGTATATTTAATGAAAAAGGGATATTTTGGCGAAATTGATTATGCATCGATGTCCGGAAATCAAAAAGCACCGTTTGACACGAAAGAATATATGAATTCTATATATGATTACAACAGTGTCATGATTTTTATGGGTATTCCACTGCTGTCATTGGTTTCAAAAATTGTGTTTTATAATTATAAACAGTTTAACTATGCGGAACATAACTTAATTTATTTTTATACTTATTCGCAAACCTCAATTTTAATAGTTTTATCTATCCCCTTTATTTTAATTTTTGATATTGATTATGTTTATTATTCGTTGATTTCATTTGTCATCATGTTCGGGTATCATCTTTTTGCATTAAAACGAATTTTTCAGTTGTCCTTAAAAAAAATCATACTTAAAACACTTTTGTTTTTACCCATTGGTTTTGCCTTGTATATATTGGTTTCATTGGTTTTCGGTACAATATTATTAGGCTATCTTTTATTAACCGGAAAATTAAATCTGGAAGCATTTGCCCGATAATACAGATTATAAACTATTTTTGCACCGCAGACCGCCTTATCGCTTTATGTTGAACTTGTTTCAACATCTATTTTACAGATTCTGAATCAAGTTCAGAATAAAGAGGAAAGTCCGGACACCACAGAGTGGCATAACGGGTAACGCCCGTCCGTTTCGTTTTTTTCGGGACGAGGACCAGTGCAACAGAAAGGATGTACAGTTCGGCTGTAGTGAAATCAGGTAAACTCTATGCGGTGAAATGCCATGTAAATCAACGTTCCGCTCCGGCGGATAAGGGCTACTCGTCCGAGGTTGAAGGGTAGGCAGCTCGATTCAACGGGTAACTGTTGAACCAGATAAATGATAAGGTATTTCTGAATTTGTTTTAGATTCTGAAACAAGTTCAGAAAGAACAGAATCCGGCTTACAGGTCTGCTTTTTTGCTAATAGAATGAGGATAAAACGATTCTTAGCCAACACTTTTCTTCAATTTATCAATTCAATTTTGAACCGATAAATAGTTTTTTACTTCTCTCTTATTGAATTGTTAATTTGGTGTTTTTTATCATTATAAAAAATAATACCATAAAAAAATGACGTAAATAAAATTAATTTATTAAATTTACGTAATCGATTACATTTTAAAATTAAAATTATGAATAAAAAATTACTTTTTAGCTTAGTAGCACTTTTATGTGTAATGACATCCGATGCCCAAACAAAAGTTTGGAATTTTTTAACGAATATGACTATTTTACCGGATGGTTTTCCGGGTGTACCGGCCGGTACTGAGGATATTGTAGATGATTTAGGACGATTTGGTCATATAACATCAAATAATTTCTCATCTCAGGCTACGGGAGCTTCTACTTTTTCTGATGGCTTTCAATCGAATAGAAGAGCAAATATGGGAGGAGGCTCTGTTCCTACAGGAGCTTTGCCAACTGTGCGATTTTTCTTTTTTGATGTGTCAGCTAATTGTACCATAAAAGTATGGGCCAGAGAGCAAAACACATCCGCTAGAACGTTGCTGATTAGTGATGGCGAAAATGTGCTTGCAAGTGCTTCAAATTCGAGTAATCCGGGTGCATTTATTTTAGAAGGAACCAATACAAATGGAGCAAAGAGGATTTTTGTTTATACCGAAACAAATGGTTTTGGAATTTATAAGATTGAAGTCAGCGGTGCGACAGTGACCACTACAATACCCATGTCTGAATGGTTGTTAAACGTGCAAGAAACAAAGCTGTCAAATATCAATTATTATGTGAAAGACAAACGAATTTATTTAAATAATATTGATTCGCAACTGGAAGTTTCAGTATATTCAATTACGGGTCAATTAATAAAATCGTTGAACACTACATCGTCTGAGGTATCCTTTGATGTTGATCAAACAGGACTTTACATTCTTAAATTGAATAGTAATGAGGGACAAAAATCAATTAAATTAGTGATAAATTAAATGTTTTCAATAGTTTAGGTTAGATAAATTGGGGGTTGGAATAGAGCATAGCTTCTACTGTTTGCAACCACCCAATAGACAGGTAATGCGAAAATAACAGGATAAAAAGCCCCAGATAAGTAGTTTTAGTCTTCCCTGTCGTCATCTTCTTTTTCATCATTTTCGGATTCATTTTTCCACTCAAAAAAGGAAAAAACAGAACCGCCATAATTTTTTTGAAAAGAAAAAGTGGAAAGATGGTCTAATTTGGTGTGTTTAGAATGTTCCACAATCAGCATACCGTCTTCGACCAGGAGTTCTTTTTCAAAAACCAGTTGAACTACTTTTTCAAAGTCGTTTTGTGACATTCCATAAGGCGGATCGGCAAAAATAATATCATAATCGCCTTTGTTTTTTTCTAAGAACTTAAACACATCGCTTTTTACAGGCGTAATGCTAAAGTCAAATTCAGCTGTTGTCTTTTTGATAAAGGAAATACACCCATAATCGGCATCAACAGAAACAATGGGTTCACTACCTCGTGAAGCAAATTCAAAACTTATGTTTCCGGTACCTGCAAACAAGTCTAAGACCGATAATCCGGTAAAATTAAAGTGGTTGTTCAGAATGTTGAACAAGGCTTCTTTGCTCATGTCTGTTGTGGGACGTACAGGCAGGTTTTTAGGCGGTGCTAACCGGCGGCCTTTGTATTTTCCGGATATGATTCTCAAGCGTTAAAAAGTATAAAATGGGTTCTGTTTTCCTGTGCCGAAAACGTATTTGATTTTTGTAAATCAGAAACATCCATCAAAGCGGTATTTCTAACATATTGATATGCTTTTTGATACAAAGCATCCTGTTCGGTACAATCGCCTAAAATAGACAGCTTAAACGATTCAGGATTCAGGTGAAGTTGTTCAGCTGTAAACAACAGATAATACAGAAAATCTTCCGGGGTCTGATAATCGAACGAATTAAAAAGCAACAGTTTTTGATTTTGAATCACAATGATTTCAAAATGGGTTTTGGTCACATGCACAAACATGTTCTGCGATACATCATTTTTAGATAAATCAAGTAATTTAGAAACCAAAATTCCGGTGTAATGTTGGTATTCAAAAGAGCCATACTGATCAATCAGGTAATTGTTAACGTTGATGTAGGGGACATAAACATTCATCATTTCATACTTTTCGATCTCGTCAACGGCAAAATAATCGGTGTCAAACACTTTGGTGTTGTATTGCAGGTAACTTCCTTTGTAATCTTCGTCAAAAAGCGGTTTAGGAACAAAGGTACTCAGGTTGTTTTCGTGCAAAACAGTTATCCGGTCATACGATTTCGTTAAATCGGTATAATCTAACATCGTTTTCCAAAGACAGTTTTCTAAGCTGAAGTTTTTTGGAAATGTTGTAAAGTCAATTTTTTCAAAAGAAGTTAACTGGCCGGACAGGGTGTCACGGCAACAAAAAGAAAGCCCATTCAGTGAAACCTGAATGGACAGCTTTTTATAACTTTTTTCGGTGATTGTGTTATTCGTTATTACCATATTTTTTGGGCCAGTTTCCTGACATACTAACTTCATCCATTGAGCCTAACAGGATGTATTCTCCGTTGATTCCGTCAACCGAAACCACTTTCTTTTCCTTAGCAACCAAACTCTGATCCTGATCGGTTAATAATTGTGCTTTTTCAAGCCTTGCTTCAAAAACAGGTATTTTTAAATCTTCTCTTTTGATGAATCCTGCTTTCAAATCAATTTTAGCTTCTATGTCACCGATTTTTACGATATTTAATCTTTTGTAGCGGTCAGAGCCTTTAAACAGCGAATCTTTAATGCTCACCCGACCTAATTCTTTAGTCACAACAATGTCTTTAAAATAACCTCCGGCTCCGTCAGGACCAACAGTAAGGCGGTAAGCGGCATTTTTTTCAACATCAATTACCGATGTGTCTTTTCTTTCAACAATGGTGAATTTTTCTTTTTCAATGAATGAAATCAATGAATCCAGATTATCAGTGTATTTTCCGTTGATTGATTTATAGGCCATTTCAACAGCTTTGATATCCAACATTTTATTTACGGCAACCTGAAAACGTTTTTCTTTTAATTTGTCAAAACGAATCGGATCCTGAATAGATTCGTAAATTAAATACCCGAACACTAATGTTACAGCCCATAATACAATTGAAATGACAGGTTTCAACTTAGTATTTGTATTTTTATCCAGTAATTTTACAATTCCAAAAATGGCTAATGCAAGTACTACAACAATTATAACTAATTTAATCATCTTGATTTTTTTTAATTTCAGTTTAAGGCAAATCTACAATTTTTTTTTTTTCTCAAAAGCATTTCACACAAAATTCATCAGTATATTTGGATTTTAATAGTTTCCTAACTTTTGTTAAATGAATTCATCTCTGTTTTACAGTATCTTACAAAAATCATTTCCTTTTAACCCCACTTTAAAACAAACTGTTTTTTTTGAAAAGGCAGCTAATTTCGTAACAAATTCAACAGTCAATGAACTTTTTGTTTTAAAAGGTTATGCCGGAACGGGTAAAACAACGCTGATTTCTACATTGGTTGAAAACCTTACCTTAGTTAACAGGAAATATGTATTGCTGGCTCCTACCGGCCGGGCGGCAAAAGTGATAGCCGGTTATTCAGGTAAACCAGCTTTCACTATCCATAAAAAAATATACTTTCCCAAAAAAAATCCATCCGGGGGCGTTTCTTTCACCAGGCAAATTAATAAACATAAAAATACCATTTTTATTGTTGATGAAAGTTCAATGATTTCGGATGTAAATACCGATGCAAGATCAACAGACAGCTACTCGCTTTTAGATGATTTGATGAATTATGTTTATTCCGGAGAAAACTGCAAAATGATCCTGCTGGGTGATACTGCTCAGCTGCCTCCTGTTCATTTGGATGTAAGTCCGGCTTTAAATATTGAAACATTATTGGTTTATTACCATAAAGAAGTAGTGCATATTGAATTGGATGAGGTAATGCGGCAAGAGGAAAATTCAGGAATTCTGTATAATGCCACCCGGCTCAGAGAGCTTTTAAAAGACCATTTTACAGACTCCTTTCAGTTTGATGTAAAAGGGTTTAAAGATATTGTGCGTTTAACGGACGGCTATGATATACAGGATGCTATCAATACAGCTTACAGTAAAGACGGAATGGAAGAAACCGCTTTTATTGTCCGCACCAACAAACGGGCAAATCAATATAATCAACAAATAAGGAATGCCATTCTGTTCCGCGAAAGCGATTTGTCTGCCGGCGATTTTATGATGGTGGTAAAAAACAATTATTTTTGGCTAAAAGAGACTGATGAAGCCGGATTTATTGCCAATGGCGATATCATTGAAATACTCGAAATTCATAAAATTCAGGAGTTATACGGGTTCAAATTTGCCAAAGTAAAAATCAGAATGGTCGATTACCCGAACCAAAAAGCGTTTGAAACTATTTTGTTGTTGGATACTGTTACAAGCGAGTCGCCTTCTTTGACATATGAAGAGTCCAACCGCCTTTACCAGGAAGTTTTACAGGATTATGCACAGGAAGGACCAAAATACAAACAGGTGCAAAAAGTAAAAGAAAATGATTATTTCAATGCGTTGCAGGTCAAATTTTCCTATGCTATAACCTGCCATAAATCACAAGGCGGTCAATGGAATACCGTTTTTGTAGAACAACCGTATTTACCGGAAGGCGTAAACCGGGACTATATCCGATGGTTGTATACAGCCGTAACCAGGGCCAAAGAAAAGTTATACCTGATTGGCTTTAAAGATGAAAATTTTGAATAAATTTGAAGTATGATATCCCTTGAAACGCTTATCAGTATTTTTCTCGGAATCGGATTAGCGGCCTCGGCCGGATTCCGGGTTTTTGTGCCGCTTTTTATATTGAGCCTGGCCGCTCATCTGCAATGGATTCCGTTGAATGAATCATGGAGTTGGTTGGGAGAAACACCGGCTTTAATTGCACTTGGAATAGCAATGGTTGTTGAGGTTTTAGCTTATTATATTCCTTTTGTAGATAATATTTTAGATACAATCGCCATTCCGTTAGCCACGGTGGCAGGAACAGCCGTGATGGCTTCTACGTTGGTCGATTTAAGCCCTTTATTCACCTGGGGCTTAGCCATTATTGCCGGAGGAGGAACCGCAGCTGCAATCAATTCAGCCACAGCGGCCACACGATTAACATCTACGGCAACCACAGGCGGAATTGGTAATCCAATTGTTTCTACCGTAGAAACAGGAACAGCTACAGCCGTGTCGTTGGCAGCTGTTTTTATGCCCTTTATAGCATTTGTTTTGGTGCTTTTTATTTTCTTTGCGGGTATCAAATTGTTCAAAAAAGTAATAAAATAGAAAAACGCAGCAATTCAGTTTCTCAGTAACCCAGCCACTTTAATACTATGAAAATCATCGCCGTCATACCAGCCCGTTACGCCTCAACCCGATTCCCTGCCAAACTCATGCAGGATTTAGGCGGAAAAACAGTTATTACACGTACCTATGAAGCAGCGGTTAAGACCAACTTGTTTGATGATGTTTTTGTGGTAACGGATTCCGATTTGATTTTTAATGAAATCATTTCGCAAGGCGGAAAAGCTATCATGAGCAACAAAGAGCACGAAAGCGGGAGTGACCGGATTGCGGAAGCGGTTGAAAATTTAGCGGTTGATGTGGTGGTAAATGTGCAAGGAGATGAACCGTTTATTAACAAAGAGCCACTAGAAAAAGTGATTGACGTTTTTAAAAAGGATGTTGAGCAAAAAGTCGATTTAGCTTCGTTAATGCGTGAAATTACCGATTGGGAGGCGATTGAAAACCCAAACAACGTAAAAGTAATTGTTGACCAGAACGGGTTAGCATTGTACTTTTCACGCTCGGTCATTCCATATCCCAGAGAGAAAAACGTGGGTGTTCGTTATTACCAGCACATTGGCATTTATGCGTTCAGAAAACAAGCTTTGCTGGATTTTTATCATTTGCCGATGAAATCACTGGAAGCCTCTGAAAAGTTGGAGCAACTTCGCTATTTGGAATACGGAAAAAAAATCAAAATGGTTGAAACAAGCCATGTCGGTATCGGAATTGACACACCGGAAGATTTGGAAAAAGCGAGGCTTTTACTTTAGTTATACAAAGCATAGTAAGCTTCTACATTATCTAAAAAGACACCGTCAAATCCGGCATTGATTATTTTTTTGAGATAGGACTCATCATTACCAAACATCATTTTTTGCCAGGTTGGTTCCCAGAATTCCACGTAAATTTCGTTGTCATACCCTTTGTAATTCTTTTTAAGCCATTTCGGATTGCCTTTTTTCCAACCGGGTTGCCAGTAACTTCGCCAATTTTCTGCCGCACCGATATTGAGGTAGCAGATGACCAATCGCTTTCCACCGTTCTTCTTGACTTTTAATTTTTCCAAATCAGCTTTGGTGTACGGAAAACTCAAATAATATAAATCAATTAAAATCAAGTCAAAGTTACTGTCTGCCACCTTGTCAACCAACTCTTTTTTGGTGTCATAATCGTCTGCATTAATAAGGTAAAGGAAGTTTTGAACATCACTCAGTTTTTGAATATCATTTGCATTTTCATGCAATATTTTTTCCGGAATCAGGTGATAATGATAGTTGTCAGCGGTTCGGATAAACGGAACAAAACCGGCTTCCTGATTGAGTTTAATGACTTTTTCTTCTTCCGCTTTTTCTTTGACAAACTCAGAAACAATTACTTTTTTTTCTTTGGGTAATTTTTTTAAATTGTTAATACGATAAGAGTCTGCCTTGCCTTTTTCATCTAAAAATAATTCCTCTATGGCAATACCATCAATCGCATTCAGGTATTCCCGGCAAAATGGCTTGTCCGGATCAATGTTTTCATAGGCTAATTCAGAGCCGTTTTGCGGGATAACGATAAAGTCAGGATTAAATTTCCGGGCATATTTTGAAATACCAACCACAAATTCCTGCATTTTTTTACCGGCCTTTTTGGTGTTTTTATCTTTTCCGTCCATTTCAAAACCAAACACAAGGAGCAGGGCCAGGCCAATGAGAAGTATAAAATATAATTTTTTCATGCTGCGGATTTCTGAGGTCAAAAGTAATGATTTAATCGGTATTCGTTTAAGAATGTAACAATTAGTGTACCAGGTTATCTTTGTTTTTTAATCAAAATCAACTCATTGTGGTATTCAACCCGCGGAAGTGTCCAGACAGTATATTTTTCCGCCTCAAAAAAAGAAAGATACGATTGGTTTCTGATGTTGTCCGGTTCATTTAAAATCATCGTATTAAACAGAATATAACCGTTCAGATTTAAAATTTCCGTCAACCGGTTCTGAAAGAAGTTTTCAAACAAAAAACCGGGCATGGTGGTGTCCTGAAAAATATCAACAATGATTAAATCGTATTTCAATTTTGTTTTTAATACAAATTCAAAGGCTTCGTGGTGGATGATGTTCAGGTTTTTTATTTGATTGAGACCGAAATGTTCATTGGCCAGTTCAATTACTTTTTCATCCAGTTCAATACCGGTTATTTTTCCGCTGTAACCAACTTCTTCAACCAAGGTTTTAATGACACTGCCACCGGCAACGCCCAATACGAGGATATGACTCAACGGTTTGATGTTTTCAAAGCCTATGCTCTGAAGACCTTTCCGGAGTATTCTCTGTAAACTTCCGTAAGAGTAATTTGTGTTTAAACTGTCCAGAACCATCTGACCGTTTACCAAAGTAACTTCCAGCGATTTACTGATTTCAGAAGTTGTTTTGTATAAGTTAACAGGATAGAAGTAACTGATGATTTTTTTGAGCATTTGATAATTTTCATCAAAAATAATGTATAAATCGTATTTTTACTAAAATATTTTTAGCAATGAAGAAATGGCTTTATAAGGTGATTTTTTTTAAACTGATGGGCTGGAAGATTTCGGGCAGGATGGAAGCTTCCGTTAAAAAATGTGTCATAATCGTCGTGCCGCATACCAGTTGGCATGATTTCTATATCGGCCTGTTTACCAGAGGAATTGTTGGATTAGAAATGAATTTTGTGGCTAAAAAGGAATTGTTCATTTTCCCGTTCGGGTATTATTTCAGATGGATGGGAGGTGCCCCGTTAGACCGGTCCGGTGGTTTAAATAAGGTGGACACCATTGCCGGTGTTTTTCACAAAAGAGAAACGTTCCGGTTGGCCATTGCCCCCGAAGGAACCCGTAAAAGAGTAACGGAATGGCGAACAGGATTCTATTATATTGCCCTTAAGGCAAATGTGCCCGTCATTCCGGTTGCTTTTGATTATGGTCAGAAGGAGGTCAAGCTCGGTTCTCCGTTTTATCCAACAGGAAAAATTGAAGAAGATATTCGCCATTTGCAGCAGTTTTATGCTGGAGTAACAGGAAGGGTGCCTGAAAATGGGTTTGAGGTTAACGGATGAATGCAAGCAATGTTTTTTAATTATAGTGGATGCAATGAGCTGGATATGTACGAATTTAGGAATGTAAATTTGTTTGGGGCTAAAACGTAACAATTATGCGGAATATAAAGTTTTTTATTTTTTTAGTTTACTTCATCGGAATGCATTCGTATGGGCAGGAGTATAACCTTTTTAATGAGTTAAAAGCGGTAATCGATTCTTCTCCGGTGTATGACCAGCGTAAAATAAAGCTGATTGATGAACTCAAAAACAAATTAAAAAGAACAGCAAAAGAAGACTATAACGTGCGGTTTGACTTAAACCAGCAACTTTTTGATCAATACCTGGTTTTTAAAAGGGATTCGGCTTTTAATTATGCTTTAAAGATAAAAGCACTGGCAGAAGCCACGAACCGGAATGATTATTTAATTAAATCCTATATCAATTTAGCCAATATCAGTGTATCAGCCGGCATGTATAAAGAGGGATTGGATTATCTTTTGTTGGTTAAACCGGAAGAAATAAAAGACGGTAACGGTTCGTTATATTACGGGCTTTTAGGGCGTTGTTACAGTGATATGGCAGAGTACAGCAGCATGCCTTTTTTTAGTTCTAAGTACATAAAACTAGCCAGAGAGTGTAGAATCAAAGCTCTCGGTTTAACTGAATCCGGAACTTTTTTTAATTCTTTTTTAAAGGTATTCAACGAATACAAGGACGGTAATTTAAAACAGGCCCGGTTCGGATTCAAATCAATGTTGAAGCAGGGTTTAGAGCAACGGGAGCAGGCATTGGTGAATTATATGCTGGGTGAAATTAACCATGAAACCGGTCATGTTGATTCGGCTATTGATTATTACTATGCTGCCGCCATTACAGATGTGCGCGTATCAACAAAAGAATCCCTCGCATTAATTAAACTTTCTGAATTGCTGTTTAAGAAAAAAGAACTGAAAGCAGCGTCTGTTCTGGTGAAGAAGGCTTATGAAGATGCCATTTTTTACGGAGCCCAGCAACGCAAGCTTCAGGTCGGTGAGATTTTGCCGCTTATTGAAGAAGAAGTGGTTGAAAATATCGAAAGAGAGAAAAGCAGGCTCTATACACAATATGTAGGAGCCGTCATTTTTTCTTCGGTATTGATCTGTTTTCTGATTATCATTTTTGTACAAAATAAAAAAATTAAAAAAGGAAGGAAAATTATAGCAGCAGCACACGATTCCTTAGAAAAAACAAATGAACAGTTGCGGTTGGTTAACAAACAGATCAACGCTCATAATGTTGAAATTGAACGAATCAATAACCGTTTGTTTGAGGCTAATAAAATTAACGAAGAATATATAGGCTTCTTTTTTACGGAATACGACGATATTTTTGAAAAATTTAATGAACTGATCGCCGCCACCAAAAAAGAGATAGAATCGGATGATTATACCAAGGCAAAGTATCGCATCTCTAAATATGATTCCAACAAAGAAAAAGAAAAGTTGCTTTATAATTTTGACACGGCTTTTATCAGTCTGTTTCCTAATTTTATCGATGAGTTTAACTTGTTAATGAAAGAAGGACACGAGGTAAGATTAAAGCCCGGTCAGATTCTGAATAAAGAGCTGCGCATTTTTGCCTTAATCAGGCTTGGTATAAAACACAACGAAAAGATAGCCAAAATTTTAGGCTATTCGGTTAATTCCATTTATGCCTACAAAACCAAAGTGAGAAATAAATCGGTGGTTGAAAACGAAGAATTTGACAAACGGTTAATCATGAATACCTCTATCAAGGCTTAGTGTTTAAATTAGATTTTTACAGGTCTGAAAAATAGTCTAAAACGAGGCTCTTTCAGTACATTTGGTTTACAACTTTTTAGTCTGCTAACAAGAGCGATATACTTCAAGTTTATCGTGGTTTGGTTATGCCCTTAAACCCGGGAGTCGCATAAACGAAGTAATTTGTGGTAAAACATACCATAACTGATTTGATTAGTATAAAATAGAAGCTTATCTGTACCGGACTCACTGTAATAAATAACCCCTTGAGGCAAAGTCACCTTGCATTTCAATAAAAATGCGGCGTGACTTTTTTGCTTTTTAATAATGAGATTGACAAAAAATATAACGGTTTTATTGTTGAAAGTGTTTTTTAAAAGTACTTTTTTTAAGAATAACTTAAAAATAATCTATATAGTTGAATAAAATAGTTTTGTTTTAAGTGCTTGTTATTCAGTATTTTGTTTTTAATATAACGTTGTAGTTGGCCGGATTTATCTATATGCTTTTTACGAAATCGTTTTCAGCTTGGTAAATTTTGTTCCTTTGTTTTGCCGGTTAAAAAATTAACAAAGCATTAAGGTTTCAGGGCAGTATTCTGATAAACTGCAAGCTAAATTTTTTTGTAAAAATTAACAGGTCATAAAATTCAAACGAACTTATCTAACCTTAAACAAACCAAATTAAATGAAATTCGAATTACAAATTGAGATTTTTATGAAACCAGCAAAGAAATACTTCTTTGGTCTCTTTTTGCTTGGAATGTTAGTAGGGGGTCTTCCTTTTCTTTCCGTTAAAGGATACGCCCAAACAACTCAACAGGCAAAGCAGCAAGTTGTCTCCGGAATCGTTTATGATGATCAGAATCAGCCCTTAATAGGGGCATCGGTCGTTGAACGCGGAACCGCTAACGGAGTGTCTACTGATTTAGAAGGTAGATTTACCCTGAATTTAACCACTGCAAATCCGGTGTTAATCATATCTTATCTGGGATTTGCCGAAAAAGAGGTAGCCGTAAACGGAACGAACCTGGAAATACGGTTGTTATCCGAAAACATGACCCTGGACGATATAGTCGTTATCGGGTACGGTAAGGCAAAACCAAAAGATTTAACCGGATCTGTTTCGGCCATTGATGTGGGAAAAACCAAAAATCAGCCCGTAGCAGATATTGGTCAGGCTATTCAGGGACGTGCCGCCGGTGTTCAGGTCGTTTCTTCCGGAGAACCGGGTTCTAATGTAACTTTCCGTGTAAGAGGAACCGGAACGATTGCCAATAATAATCCGTTGATTGTGGTGGATGGAATGCCGTTAAATGGCGGACTTAATCAGGTTAATATGAATGATGTGGAATCCATCAGTGTCTTAAAAGATGCTTCTTCAACAGCAATTTACGGTTCAAGAGGAGCTAATGGGGTGGTCATCATTACCACTAAAAGAGGAGCTAAACAGGAAGGTTCAACCCTTACATTTGATGCTTTTACCGGTGTTCAGAACGAAACGGCGATGGTTGAGGTATTGAATGCCGCTCAATTTGCGGCGTTGAACAATGAAATGCTTGCCAACGGCGGACTTACTCCCAATCCGGCATGGTCAGATCCTTCTGCCTTAGGAGCCGGTACAGATTGGGTAGGTAAGTTATTTAACCCGGCTATGATGTCCAGTTATACCCTTGCATACGGAAACAGAAGTGAAAAATCGAATATTTATGTTTCAGGAAATTATTTTAAACAGGAAGGTATTGTGTTGGATACGGATTATGAAAGAATTATACTTCAGTTCAACACCGATACCAAGATCAATAAAACAATAAAGTTCGGCAACAGTCTTAAACTGGCTTACGACAATAAGGAACGCGGGGCGTATGACATCCGCAATGCACTTTTGGCAAATCCTACACAACCCATTTATGATGAAACCGGTAACTTTACAGGGCCGACAGGCAATCCGCTTTATTCCGGCGATGTAGAAAACCCGATCGGAAAAGCCAGTACCGTAAAAACTTCCACCAAAGGATATAATGTACAAGGTACCCTTTTTACGGAAATTAACCTGCTTAAAAATTTAGTGTTTAAATCCCTTGGAGGCTTAGAAGCCAATTTTTGGTTTGACAGAACCTGGGCACCCAAATACTCCTGGGGATCAGATGTACAGCCGAATTCCTATTTGTCACAGGCTTCTAACAGAAGCATAACGCTGTTGTGGGACAATACAATAACGTATGATATTCAGTTCGGAAGCCACAATCTGAATGCCGTAATAGGAACCGGAGCCCAGGAAAACCGGTTTGATTTTTTAAACGGTTCCATCCAGAAATTTGCCAGCGATAATACCCAGCAAATTGATAACGGAACATTGCAGCCTACAGTTGGCGGAAATGCATCTGAATGGTCATTGATGTCTTATTTTGGAAGGGTTAATTACGACTATAACGGCAAATATTACGTAACGGGTACAATCAGAAGAGACGGTTCCTCACGATTTGGTCAGGGGAATAAATGGGGGTGGTTTCCTTCTGCAGCTTTGGCATGGAGAATTTCAGCAGAGGATTTTATGAAAAATCTGACCGTTGTTGATGACTTAAAATTAAGAGTAGGATACGGAATTACAGGAAATCAGGAAATCGGTAATTATGCTTTTGCCTCGGCCTATAACACTGTACTTTACAATTTTAATAACAATTATGTGAGTGCTGTGGTTCCTACGGTTTTGCCTAATACGAATGTGAAATGGGAAGGGCAGGAGCAGTTTAATGTGGGCTTGGATGCCAGTTTCCTGAATAACAGAATTAACCTGATAACCGATTTTTATGTGAAGAATACCAATGATATGTTAGTGCCGATGTCAGTTCCGGTCACTTCCGGTTATTCAGATATTTATGTGCCGTCAATCAATGCCGGAAAAATCATGAACCGGGGATTTGAATTTTCCTTGTCAACCAAAAACCTGGTTAATGCACTCAAATGGTCTACCGATGCTGTCTTTTCCTATAATAAAAACAAAGTGGAAAGTATCAACGGAGACACACCGATTATTACGGGAAGCACCGGGTTAAACAGCAGCATCGGACTTATTCAGGCCGGATATCCCGTTAATGTTTTTTACGGCTATGTGACCGATGGTATTTTTCAGACGCAGACGGAAGTCAATAACCACGCTGTCCAAATGCCGGGAACCAATCCGGCCACCAGCACGGCCGCAGGAGACATACGCTTTAAGGACCTCAATAATGACGGTATCATCAACGACAAAGACAGAACATTTATAGGAAATCCTAATCCTAAGTTTACTTTTTCATTGAATAATACTTTTTCATACAAAAATTTCGATTTGAGTATATTCTTTCAGGGCGTCAGTGGGAACGATGTATACAATGCAAACCGGATGTATACAGAATCCATGTCGATTCCCAATAACCAGACTACAGCTACACTCGGACGATGGACAGGTCCCGGAACCAGTAATTCAATGCCAAGGGCTGTATTTGGTGATCCGAATAACAACGCAAGAGTATCTGACAGATTTATTGAAGACGGTTCATATATCCGGCTTAAAAATATTAGCTTGAGCTACAATTTTCCGAAAGAAATCGTTAAGAATATATTTACTTCAGCCAAAATTTATTTTGCTGCACAGAATGTATTCACCATCACCGATTACAGTGGTTTTGATCCGGAAGTATCTGTCAATGGTATTGATAATAATGTATATCCCGTAACAAGAACATTTTCACTTGGCCTTAACCTTGGATTTTAAAAAATGAAGACTATGAAAACTATTAAAATATTTTTAGGGCTGTTGGTAGCAATGGCGTTTGTACAATGCAGTGACGATTATTTAGAGAAAGTTCCGCTGGATACTATCAGCACAGGTAATTATCCTACTACCGAAGAAGAGTTGATTACAGTTGTCAATGGGGCATACCAGCCGCTGCAATGGCCAAAACTTTATAACCTGAGAATGTGGACTTCCGATATTTTTGCCGGAAACAGTATTGTTGGAGCCGGTGGAGGACAGGACGGAATTGAAACAACCAATCTTTCCAATTTTGTAACCACAACAGATAATGAAGGGGTGTTGGATTTATGGCGTGGCCCCTGGCCGGGAATTTTAAGAGCCAACATTGTGCTTGCTGCTGCCGAAGGATTAACCATTAATGAGAATGTGAAAAACAGAAGTATGGGAGAAGCCTACTTTTTGAGAGCTCATTATTATTTTATATTGGTTCGCTTTTTTGGTGATGTGCCATTGGTCACAACCCCTCAGAACGCCAGCAGTGATTTATACCCTGCCAGAACTCCAAAGACAGAAGTGTATGCACAGATACTGAGTGATCTGGAAAAGGCCGTTGAATTATTGCCTGCCAAACAGGAATATGGTGATGCCGATAAAGGGCGTGCTTCCAAAGGTGCTGCAATGGGAATGCTGGCCAAAGTTCATTTAACTCTCGGAAACTGGTCACAAGTGGTTACGCTCACATCAGGCCTTGAAACAATGGGATACAGCCTCAATACCGCTTACAGCGATAATTTTAATCCCAGTACGGAGAATTCAAACGAGTCACTTTTTGAAGTGCAATACGTGGCAAATGCAGGGTTTGATTTTTGGAGCAATGAAAACCAGTCTTCCTGGACAAGTGCTTTTATGGGACCCAGAAGCAGTGGAATGGTGGCAGGAGCATACGGATGGAATCAGCCCACCGCCGAGTTTATGAATAACTATGAAGAAGGAGATCTTCGAAAAAACACTACCGTTTTGTATGAAGGTTGTCCCGATTTTGAAGGAGTGGAATACAGTGCCTCTTATTCGTTAACCGGATATAATGTGCGTAAGTTTCTGGTGCCGCAAAGCATTGCCCCTACGTATGACAACAGTCCGCTGAACTTTCCGGTTATGCGTTATGCAGATGTACTGTTGATGAAAGCAGAGGCATTAAACGAATTAGGACAAACAGCTTTGGCTGAAACGCCGCTTAATTTGGTTAGAAACAGAGCCGGATTAAATGATATAACCGGACTTTCGCAGGGACAGTTCAGAATGGCCGTTTTAAAAGAACGAAGAATGGAATTGGCTTTTGAAGGACAACGATGGTTTGATCTGATCCGTGTAAACAATGGTCAGTATGGAATCGATTTTCTTCATTCCATCGGGAAAACAAATGCATCCCAAAAACATTTATTACTGCCTATTCCGCAAATTGAACGGGACAGAAATCCTAATTTAACACAAAACCCAGGTTATTAAAAAAACATAATCCTATGAAAACAATTAAAAACAAAATGAATCGGACAAAACTATTGGCTTTCTTTTCAATTGTATCGATGGTTTTTTTGTCGGCTTGCAGCAGTGATGATCTGGACGGGCAGACCTTTGCAACAGATGAATTGGCACTCACGGCTTCCCGGGAAGAAATGGTGTTTGAACCAAGCATGTTTAACGAAAAATTTCAGTTCAACTGGACTACCGGAAACAATATGGGAACCGGCTCGGCAATATTTTATAAGTTACAATTAGATAAGACAGAAAATAACTTTTCTAATCCCGTAGAATATGATTTTGGGAAAAATGTTTTTTCGTTTGAGTTAGGTATTCCCACTTTCAATGCCATGTTGCTCACAACATTTGGAGCTCAGGTCGGTACTCCTGTTTCCATACAGGCCCGAATTATAGCAACGTTTGCCAACGAAAATGTGGCAACCCAGGTTTCAGAAATCAGTTTGGTCTTAACCCCCTATCAGCCTTTGACAAATACATTGTTTCTGGTAGGAAGTGCCACACCCGGCGGATGGGATATTACAAATGCCACCCCCCTGATTCAAGCTGCTTCAAATCCAACCGTATTTACTTATGAAGGAACACTGACCAACGGTAATTTTAAGTTTGCTGTGAGTACAGATTCCTGTTTATGCCAGGATTTTTATACCCGGAATGCAGACAATGAAAACAGTATCATACACAACATTGGCGGTAGCGGAGACGATTTGCAGTGGACAATTGAATCAACCGGAATGTATAAACTAACCGTTAACCTGATTGAACTGACCATTGTGATAGAAGAAGTTGACGCTCCTCCGTTCACCCAATTATGGATAGTAGGCGATGCTTCACCTAGCGGATGGGATATCAATAATCCGAAACCCTTTACGCAAACTGATAATCCTTTCGTATTTACCTATGAAGCTACCTTTGTACCCGGAAATTTTAAAATACTTGCCGGAGCAACGGGAGATTGGTGCGGCCAATGGTATAGACCTTTGGTAGATAATGAAGTTTTAACGGCAACTACCGTGGAACAAAATTCAGGCTGTGACGTGGATAATAAGTGGCAGGTAACTGCAGCAACTGCCGGCAGGTATAAGATTACCCTGAATACCGCCAATAACACCATAAAAATTGTTCCCGTGGAGGTATACCTCATTGGTGATGCCACACCCAATGGCTGGAGCATGGGCTCTTTTACACCGATGACTAAAAACGGAAGTGTTTACACTTTTACGGGCAACCTTACAGCTGGTGAATTTAAATTCACAAAATTTAATACCAATTGGTGTGAAGGAACTGAAATCGTGGCAGCTACGCCCAACCAATCCATTTTAAACACGAGCTTTTTATACAGAGACAATTGTGCCGGAGATGATAATAAATGGGTTGTTTCCGCCGCTCAGGCTGGTAACCGCACAATTACCATAAATTTAGATACCAATGAATTAACCATTAATTAATGATAAAATTTAAGTTTACAAAATACAGTATTATTTTAAGTTTGACCTTATTATTGGCTTGTAGTGATGATGAAACCAATCCGGATATTCCGTATGTTGAAGATCCGGTTATTCCAAATGTCGAAATGACTACGGATAAAGCCGTTTATAATCCCGGAGAAACAGTGCTTTTTACGGCAGATAAACTTTATGAAAATGCATTTATTCGCTACAAACACTTGGGAACGGTTGTGGGAGAATTACCGCTGACTGCAACAACTTGGAGTTGGACACCGCCTTTAACGGATTTTAAAGGATACATGGCAGAAGTTTATGTTCATAATAATGACGGAACGACACAGATTTTAGGCACAGTAGCCGTTGATGTATCTTCCGATTGGTCTAAATTTCCGAGGTATGGTTTTCTCTCAGATTTTGGCAATCTCACGGCTTCTCAAAAGCAGGAAGTTATAGCTAACCTGAAAAAATACCACATCAACGGTCTTCAGTTTTATGACTGGCTTTACAGACATCATAATCCTCTGGCAGGAACAGTGAACAGCCCGATGCCGGTTTGGAACGATATTATTAACCGGGACAATTATTTGAGCACGGTGCAGGATTATATCACCCTGGCCCATGAAAGCAATATGAAAACGATGTTTTACAATTTGGCTTACGGAGTGTTGAATGATTATAATCCGGCTTTAATTCCTCCGCAGTTATTTATTTATAAGGATGTCAATCATATGATGAAAGACAAGCATGAATTATCGGCTCCGTTTATCAGTGATATTTATTTGGTGAATCCGGCCAATACACAATGGCAAAATTACCTGACACAAAAGAATGATGAAGTTTACCAGGTATTTGATTTTGATGGTTTTCACATAGACCAGTTGGGGGATAGAGGAACGGTATACCGGTACGACGGTTCCGATGCAAATTTAAAAAATGCATTTCCGTCCTTTATTGACGCAATGAAACAAGCACATCCGGACAAAAAGCTGGTCATGAATGCGGTAAATCAATATGGTCAGCCGGAAATGGCCGGCAGCAATCTGGATTTTCTTTACACCGAAGTCTGGTCGCCTAACGAAGGATTTAAAGACCTTACAAATATCTTGAATGACAATGCCGCCTACAGTAACCACACCAAAAATACAGTTTTGGCTGCGTATATGAATTACAACAAAGCAAACAGTCCGGGAATTTTTAATACACCCGGTATTTTACTTACAGATGCTGTAATCTTTGCCTTTGGCGGTTCACATCTTGAACTGGGCGAGCACATGCTGGCAAAAGAATATTTTCCGAATACCAATTTGTCCATGACAGCTGAACTTAAAACAGCTTTGCTGGAATATTATGATTTTTTAACAGCCTATCAGAACCTGCTTCGCGACGGTGGTATTTTTAATACGCTTTTCATTAGTTCAGGAGACGGAAAAATGAATTTGGGGAGCTGGCCGCCAACCATGGGCAAAGTGGCTGCTGTAGGAAAACAGGTAGGAGCACAACAGGTGGTTCATTTGTTGAATTTCACAAATGCCAACTCTTTGAACTGGCGTGATACAGAAGGAACGCAACGTGTTCCGGAGGATATAAAACAGGCTATGCTGAACCTTCAGGTCAGCGGTACGGTTACCAAAATCTGGTATGCCTCTCCGGATTACAACGGAGGCAGTGCCACAGCAATTGATTTTACACAAGTTGGTAGTTCCGTTAATTTTAAGGTACCCTTTCTTAAGTATTGGGGAATGATCGTGGTGGAATAGCCGTGTTTTTCGGCAAGAAGCTCTGTTACCAAGAGCTGTTTTAAATAAGTTATACGCTTTAATTATGAAAAAATATTTTGTTATCGTACTTCTTTTAGGTTTTCTGCATACCGAAAATACGGCTTCTCAAACAACCGGCGGTACCCGTCAAAAATTGGGAAACTGTGTTTCCTATACGGCCGTTTCGGGAAATAAACTGGTCTTCAATTGTTCCGGAGGTTCAAAAGTACTGTTGCAACTTTGCAGCGGTGAGGTACTCAAGGTTTGGGTCTCTCCTGACGGTAATTTTACACAAAGCAATGCATCATTTGCGGTAATTAATGAAGACCTGGGGTGGAGTGGTTCTATTAACTTGACTGAAGAGGCATCCGCCTATGAACTCTTTACGGAATCCCTGCGGATCCGGGTGAATAAAACACCTTTTCAACTGCAAATTTTTGACAAATACCAAAAATTACTCTTTAGTGATTATAACGACATGGGTTTTGTTAAAGAAAATAATCAGTTGTTGTCTTATAAAGTACTTCGCTCCGACGAGCAGTTTTTCGGTTTGGGCGAAAAAACGGGTCCGATAAACCGCCGCGGACGCAGTTATAAAATGTGGAACAGTGATAAACCCTGCTACAGTGTAAATGAAGATCCTTTGTATAAAAGTATTCCTTTTTTTATGAGCAGTTATAATTACGGAATCTTTTTTGACAATACCTACAAAACCGAGTTTAAATTCGGAAGTGAATCTAATGATTATTACTCTTTTGAAGCCCCGGGAGGCGAAATGCTTTATTATTTTATGTTTGGAAACAGTTACAAACAAATCATTAGCCATTATATAGGGTTAACCGGAAAACCGATTATGCCGCCCAAATGGGCCTTTGGGTTTTCACAATGCAGGGGATTATATACCCGGGAAGATCAGGCAAAAGAAGTGGCTTCTGAATTCAGAGCCAGACAGATTCCCTGCGATATAATTTACCAGGATATCGGATGGGTGGAAGGCTTACAGGATTTTGACTGGAAAAAGAATAATTACAAAAACCCGAAGCAGATGGTTAGCGAATTGAACGATAAGGGATTCAAAATGATTCTGTCGCAAGATCCGGTAATTTCACAGGCCAACACAAAACAATGGGAAGAGGCAGATAAATTAGGCTATTTTACCACGGATATACGCACCGGAAAATCCTATGACATGCCTTGGCCGTGGGGAGGAAACTGTGGGGTGGTTGATTTTACCAAACCGGAAGTAGCAGATTGGTGGGGAAATTACCAACAGAAGCCTCTTAACGATGGTGTACGGGGGTTTTGGACAGATATGGGCGAACCGGCCTGGAGTAATGAAGAGACCACAGACCGTTTATTTATGAAGCATTATTTGGGAATGCATGATGAAATTCACAATGTTTATGGTTTTACCTGGGACAAAGTGGTGACAGAACAATTTTATAAACACAACCCCAATAAACGTGTTTTCCAGATGACAAGAGCTGCTTATGCCGGTTTACAGCGTTATACCTTTGGTTGGAGCGGTGATGCGGGGAACGGCAGTAATGTGCTGGAAGGCTGGAAACAAATGGCAAATCAGATTCCGGTGGGGCTTTCGGCCGGATTGGGACTTATTCCTTTCTGGTCCTGTGATATTTCAGGTTATTGTGGTGATATTAAAGACCATGATGCTATGGCAGAACTGTATGTGCGATGGATGCAGTTTGGCGTGTTTAATCCCTTGAGCCGGGCACACCACGAAGGAGACAATGCCGTGGAACCCTGGGTTTTTGGTAAAGAAGCGGAAGACATTTCCAGAGAGGCTATTGAATTAAAATACAAGTTGTTTCCCTACACCTACACCTATGCAAGGGAAGCGTATGATACAGGATTACCTTTAATGAGGGCATTGTTACTGGAATATCCCGATGATAGTGAAACCTATCGGTTAAACGGACAATTTTTGTTGGGAAAAGAATTGTTAGTGGCTCCGGTTGTCGAAAAAGGAGCGGTTACCAAAGCGGTCTATGTGCCGGAAGGGGAGTGGATTGATTTTCATGATGGCAAAACAGTTTACAGCGGACCCAAATGGATAACCGTTGATGCCCCCCTGAATCGAATTCCGGTTTTTGTTAAAAAAGGAGCTATACTGCCAATGATGCCAGTGATGCAATATATACATGAACAACCGGATTATCCTGTTATCCTTGAAATTTTTCCCGGAAAACTGAATAATGAATCTTCCTTCACGCTTTACGAAGATGATGGGGAAAGTCGCGACTATGAGCGGAATATTTTCAGTAAAACAACTTTTACAGGAAAAACAGCCAAGGAAGGTTATGCTTTAACCATCCACGCCAGAGAGGAGAATGGTTATAAGCCGGAACAACGAAATATAGTTGTTAAACTACATACCTCTGTTAAACCGAAAAATGTAACGGTTGACGGTAAAAAAGTAAAAAAGGTAAAAACAACCGCTTTACAATCGGTCAATACCGGTGAATTTAATAAATTTGCATGGAGTTGGGATGAAGCATCGGGTGTTGTTTCGGTCGTTCTGACAGACACTGGTTTGTCTTCTAAAATCATTATTGAAAATTAAAAACCTATTAAATAAATCAAATGAATAAAATAACAATCCTGGCCTGCCTTTGCCTGAGTATTTTTATAAGCAATGCACAACAACTCAAATCGCCTGATGGAAAGCTGGAAATGACTTTTACTCTAAAAGATAACGGTGTGCCGGCTTACCGGTTAAATTATAAAGGAAAAAGCGTTATTAAAACCAGTTCATTAGGCTTGGAATTAAAAAACGACAAAAAATCGCTGTTAAATGATTTTTCCGTAGCTGATGTAAAAAGCTCATCCTTTGATGAAACATGGAAACCGGTTTGGGGCGAAGTAAACCAAATCCGTAACCATTATAACGAAATGGCCGTTACTCTGAATCAAAAAGAAACCAATCGTTTATTGATTATCCGCTTTCGGCTTTTTGATGACGGATTGGGTTTCCGCTATGAATTTCCGGAGCAGAAGAATTTGGGTCATTTTGTCATCAAAGAAGAAAAGACACAATTTGCCATGACCGGCGATCATACCGCTTTTTGGATCCCGGGTGATTATGATACACAGGAATATGATTATTCAGAATCAAAATTATCTGAAATCAGAAAGTTAATGGCTAATTCCATCACCAGCAATTTATCGCAAACTTCTTTTTCTCCTACAGGTGTACAAACCTCCCTGATGATGAAAACAACCGATGGTTTATACATCAATTTGCATGAAGCGGCCTTGCTTGACTATGCCTGCATGCATTTGAATTTAGATGATAAGAATTTTGTCTTTGAATCGTGGTTAACACCCGACGTCAGAGGTGATAAAGGATATTTGCAGGCACCTTCCGTTTCGCCGTGGAGAACCATTATGGTGAGTGATGATGCCCGAACCATTCTGGCTTCCAAAATGACATATAACCTTAACGAACCTTGCAAGATTGAAGATACGTCATGGATAAAACCAACCAAATACATCGGGGTTTGGTGGGAAATGATTACCGGGAAAAGTTCCTGGGCTTATACCGATGATTTTCAGGCTGTTCAATTAGGCGTTACCGATTATACCAAAGCGAAACCTAACGGAAAGCACGGAGCAACGACAGAAAATGTAAAAAAGCATATCGATTTTGCAGCAGAACACGGATTTGACGGAGTATTGGTAGAGGGGTGGAATGAAGGTTGGGAAGACTGGTTCGGTAATTCCAAAGACTATGTTTTTGATTTTGTAACGCCATACCCGGATTTCGATTTGGCAGGTATCAGAGATTATGCCAAAAGCAAAGGGGTAAAAATGATTATGCATCATGAAACATCTTCGTCGGTACGTAATTATGAACGGCACATGGATAAAGCCTATCAGTTCATGAAAGACAATGGGTACGATGCCGTAAAAAGTGGTTATGTGGGCGATATTCTACCCAGAGGCGAAAACCATTACAGTCAGTGGCTCGTAAACCATTACCAGTATGCCCTGGAAAAAGCAGCCGAATACAAAATTATGGTCAATGCCCATGAAGCCGTACGACCAACCGGAGTGGCCAGAACCTATCCGAACCTGATCGGGAACGAATCTGCCCGCGGAACGGAATACCAGGCTTTTGGCGGATCAAAACCCAATCATGTAACGGTTTTGCCGTTTACAAGATTAATCGGCGGACCGATGGATTATACACCGGGAATTTTTGAAATGGATATTCAGAAATTCAGTCCGGATAACAAATCACATGTAAACAGCACCCTGGCAAATCAATTGGCTTTGTATGTAACCATGTACAGTCCGTTGCAGATGGCGGCTGATTTTCCGGAACATTACAACAGGTTTCCGGATGCATTTCAGTTTATCAAAGATGTAGCGTTGGATTGGGATCATAGTATTTACACGGAAGCTGAACCCGGCCAATACATTACGGTGGCCCGCAAGGCAAAAGGAAAACCGGATTGGTTTGTGGGTAGTGTTGGAGGAAACCAACCCAGGACATCAACCTTAAAATTTGATTTTTTAGATAAGGGAAAAACATATATTGCCACCATTTATGCGGATGCAAAAGAAGCCCATTATAAAAATAATCCGCAAGCTTATACAATTAAAAAGGTATTGGTAACTCATCAATCCGTACTTTCACAATTTGTGGCGGCCGGAGGCGGTTATGCCATCAGTATCAAAGAAGCCGGAAAAGATGCGGTAAAAGGAATAAAAAAATTATAAGAAAAATAATTTTTTCAATAAACAGTCAGGCGATTACTTTTGCCTGGCTGTTTTTTTTATGACTCCACATTATTTTTCGTATTAAGAATTTAGAAATAATAAGGGTTACAAAATCAGCGGTTTTAACCGAACTGTAACCATGGTCTTTTAAACAAAGTTTTTTCGGACGTTTAAACAAAGTTACCTCAAAATGCCTGTCTTACTTTTGTCTCATGAATAATAAGTAAAAATTTTTAAAATGAGACAAAACAATTATCAGGGAGCATTACAACAACCCATCGGTTCAGGCTTCAACGCAAAATCAACTACAACAGCAGTAATCAAATGCATTGACCTGACCGGAAAAATTGCCATCGTAACCGGAGGAAACACCGGTATTGGATTGGAAACAGTGAAAACCTTATCAAAAGCAGGAGTAACCGTAATCGTTCCGGCACGGGACATCGAAAAAGCCCGAAGGAACCTCCTTGGAATTCCCAATGTGGTATTAGAGGAATTAGATTTATCAAAGCCTGAATCGATTGATGCTTTTGCCGAAAAGTTCCTTGTATCAGAAAGACCTCTTCATGTACTGATTAACAATGCCGGAATTATGTGGGTACCACTTCGCAGAGACAGTCGCGGATTCGAATCGCAATTAGCAGTTAATTATTTAGCTCATTTTCAGCTGACGGCAAGATTGTTCCCGGCTCTGAAAAGAGCAAACGGAGCAAGAGTGGTCAATGTATCTTCCGGCGGACACCAGTTTTCCGGTTTTAATTTTGAAGACCCGCATTTCCTGTACCGGGAGTATGAAACCTTACTGGGATACGGACAATCTAAAACGGCAGTCAATCTTTTTTCTTTAGAATTAGACCATCGTGCAAAAGCATATAATATCAGAAGTTATGCATTATGCCCCGGTTCTGTTGGCGAAACCGAATTATCAAGAGAAGCACCGTTAGATTTATTTCAAAAATTAGGCTATGTTGATGCAGAAGGAAACCTGTTGCCGGAAGTTAAGGCTTCGTTGAAAACCATTCCGCAAGGGGCAGCAACAACAGTGTGGTGTGCCACCAGTCCTTTGCTTACTCATTTGGGCGGAGTGTATTGTGAAAATGTTGAGGTAGCACGTTTAAGTTCAGATGAAACCAGTATAGGCGGAGTCAAAGCGTATTCCTTAGATGAATCCAACGCAAAACGATTGTGGAAATTAAGTGAAGAAATGACTGGGATAACATTTGAACTGAGTTGATATTTGTAACTTTGTGCGATGAGCAATATGGATTATCAGGTTAATTACATCAATCCGGAAATCAAACTATCCTGCTACGAAGGAAAGTTGTTTAAGACCGAAGCAGCATTTGATGACCATTTGTTGGTTTGGCTGATTTCCGGTGAAACAAAAATCATTCAGGCTGATGCACGTTTTGTGTTTGGAGCGGGAAGTACTTTTCTGATTCCGAGAAACCAATTGGCAACCATTATCAATTATCCCAAAGACGGATTGCCCCATAAAGCTGTTGCAATGCATTTGTCGGTGAAAAGACTCCGGGAATTCTATAGCCATGAACCTGTAAAATCAAAAATTCCGGGTTCAAAAATTATCGGGTTCAGGGAACACCCGTTATTGGAAAGCTGCCTGTTCTCTTTGATTCCCTATTTTGAAATGCAGCAAAACTTTCCTGAACAGATTGCCTCGTTAAAAATTACCGAAGCCATCAGCATTCTCAGAACCATTGATGGTAATATCGATTCTGTTCTGAATAATTTTGAAGAACCCGGCAAGATTGATTTGGCCGCTTTTATGGAAAAGAACTTTATGTTCAACATGCCGCTGGAAAAATTCGGATACCTGACCGGCCGAAGTCTGACAACCTTTAAACGTGATTTTCAGAAAGCATTCCATTCCACCCCACAGCGATGGCTGACCAAAAAGCGGTTGGAGCTAGCCCATTATGAACTTGCCGGAAAAAACAAAAAGCCCGTGGAGGTTTATTATGAAATCGGGTTTGAAAACTTATCACATTTTTCGTATGCCTTTAAAAAACAATTTGGCTATGCTCCAACGGAATTAATCAGTCAAATGAGCAATCAATAAGCAAAAGTCAGCAGATAATTTTTGATAGAACTGAATTCATTTTTGATTTATAAAAAAGCCTGAAAATAATTTGTTGAATTATTTAATTTTTAATGCCATAGCAATATCAACTCTTGCATAGTCCGTTTCAGGAAGGGGAATTTCGGTAAAACCAAATTTGGAATATAGCCGGATGGCAGCCTCTAATTTCCGGTTAGAAAGCAGAAAGAGCTGATTAACCCCTTTCCTGACAGCATAATTAATGGCTTCTTCCATCAATAAATTGGCAAAGCCTAAGCCTTGAAAATTTTTGTCAACAGCCATTTTAGACAATTCCAGGTTATTGTGCTCATCCGGCTGCAAGGCAACCGTTCCTACAATTTTGTTTTCGTGAAGGCAAAAAAACAGTTCACCGCCACGCTGGAGGATTAATGTCTCAAGGTTGTTAAAAACTTCGTTGTCATGGGGTTCAACAGAAAAATACTCGTTCAGCCAGGCTTCATTCAGTCGGATAAAATCTGGTTTGTAATCAGGATGATAAGTGATTATCTGTGCCATATCTTTTTTTGAATCGGTTATGTCGGGTTATTTTTTCGGGCCAGTTTAGACGCAATGATACTCACAATAAAAATCTGTGAAGCATGAAATAACATGAGCGGAAGCAGAATTATACCGACCGGCATGGAAGCCGGAAAGAGAATTTTTGAAAAAACCGTTCCGTGCACCAATGATTTTTTGGTTCCGCAAAATTGAGCTGTAATCTGATCCTCAGGAGTAAATTTAAGCCATTTAGACAATAATCCGGTCAGGTGATAAATGGCATAAAAAAGAACAGTTGTGGTCAGACCGATAAAAAGTAAATCGGAGACACTCACTGAACTGAATACGTTTTCTTCAAACGATTCGGCAAAGCTTTTGTAAATAATCAACAGAATAATTGTTTTGTCAAATATTGATAACTGTTTAGCATAGCGATGAGCAAAGGCAGATCCGTATTTTTGCAGGGCAATTCCAAAGATGACCGGAACAAGGATTTCGGTCATTAATTTCAGGTAGATGCTTCCCAGTTCAAATTCTGCAGAGGCATTTTTCAGAAACAAGCCCATCCAGAGAGGAGTAATGGCTATACCGATGAGTCCCGAAATACTGGCATTGAATATGGCAG
The DNA here is from genome assembly GCA_023434025.1 of Bacteroidota bacterium. Taxonomy (GTDB): domain Bacteria; phylum Bacteroidota; class Bacteroidia; order Flavobacteriales; family Flavobacteriaceae; genus Flavobacterium. The sequence continues at coordinate 204,397 of JAEYTL010000021.1, read as the reverse complement.
CCGGAATATTGCCTTTTGCCATAGATACCATGACCACCGAAGAAGAAACGGTAGAGGGCAAGGCGGCCAGAAAGAGAAAAGACAACCATATAAGCTCACCGTGATCAGTTTGAACAAGCGGGCGAAAGAGCAAAACGGTTAGCGGAAAGAGGAGAAAGGTTGTTGATTGCACCAGCACATGCAATTTCCAGTTCTTTAAACCGCTCCTGATTTTATCAGGACTTAACTTTAATCCGTAAAAAAAGAAAATCAAGGCTATGCCGATGCTTCCGATTAAATCGAGCGGAACAATACTGTCCTTGCTTCCCCAATGAGGAAAGAAATAAGCGGTAATGATTATTCCGATGATAGCAAGGACAAAATTGTCAACGTTTAATTTCATTTTTTAGGTTTTGTTTTGCGGTAAGCCAAATAGAATACCTGCGGGAGAACGGTCAAAGATAATAACATACAGACAATTAATCCACCCACAATCATAATAGCAAGTGGTTTTTGTATCTCAGATCCCATTCCGGAAGATAATGCAGCGGGCAAAAGCCCCATTGATCCCATCAGGGCAATCATCAGAATAGGCCTGATTCTGCTGTAAACAGCATTGGAAATAGCTTCTTTTAGCGGTACTTTTTTGTTGAGGTTCTGGCGGATGTTTCCGATGAGCACAATTCCGTCAATGGTGGCCACCCCAAACAGGATAATAAATCCGATTCCGGCTGAAATCCCAAAGGTAGTGTCGGTGATTACCAGTGAGAGATAACCGCCGATAAAGGCAAACGGTACCACAATAAATGAAACCAATGTGTCTTTCATATTGCCGTTAAAATTGACCCATAACAGAAACATGATGAGCAGCAATGAAATCGGAACAATCATGGCCAACTGTTTGCTGGCTCTTTCTTTGGATTCAAATTCGCCGGCCCATTCCATTTTATTCCCTTCCGGCAGTTTTACATTTTCGGCTACTTTTTGTTTGGCCTCGGCAATGGTGCTTCCCAAATCCCGTCCTTCAATACTGAACCCAACAGCAATGTAACGGCTACTTCCTTCCCGATAGATAAAAGTAGGGCCGGTAATATAATTAATCGAGGCGATTTCTTTTAACGGAATTTTTCGGTTGTCTTTGGTTGGGATAAGGATATCACCAATTTTTGATTCGGTATCTCTGTACTCTTTGGCAAAGCGGATTCGAACGTCAAAAACGCGTTCGTTGTCATAAAAGTGAGTAGCCGCACGTCCTCCGATAGCCATTTCGATAACGGCCTGGGCATCGGAAATATCCACACCGTATTTGGCCAGTTTATGATCGTGCAGTTCAATACGCAACTCAGGCAGTCCGATGTTCCGGTAAACGTTCAGATCTTCAATGCCCGGCACATCTTTAATACTATTGGCTACCTGATCGGCATATTCTTCAAGCTGGAACAGGTCTTCGCCAAAAATTTTAACCACCAGCGAACTCTTAACACCGGCAACATATTCTTCCACATTATCCTGAATAGGCTGGCTGAATCCGAAAACAATGCCAGGATAGGTTTGCAGAACCTGACGCATTTCTTCGACCAGTTCTTCTTTTTTAACTGAACGTTTCCATTCTTTTTCAGGATGAAGCTGGATGTGAAATTCAATGTTGAAAAAACCGGTAGGATCAGTTCCGTCATTGGGTCTTCCTACCTGGTTAAGCACAAATTTTACTTCTTCGTATTTTCGCAGATCTGCTTTCATTTCTTCGGCCAACCGGTTTGACTCCTCTATGTTAACACTATTTGGAAGGGTAGCTCTGATATAAATTGCCCCTTCATTCAGTTTGGGCAAAAATTCAGAACCATGGTTCATAAAACCAATTATACTGATGGCCAACAGGCTGATAAAGGAAATAAGCGTTGCTTTTTTATGCCGGGTTGAAAGCAGGTAAAGATTAAATAAACCGTTTCGGAAAGAACGGGTAATCAGGTTATCTTTTTCAACAATGTTTTTGGTTAGCAACACTTTACACATTGCCGGAACATAGGTTAGACTTAAAATAAGCGACCCTATTAAGGCAAAACCAAGTGTATAAGCCAATGGAGAAAACATTTTTCCCTCTACTTTCTGAAAGGTAAAAATAGGAAGCAGGGCGATGATTAAAATGAGCAGGGCAAAGAAAATATATAAGGCCACGCTACCTACACTCTTTTTAATGATTCCCACTTTAGAAATTTTATTAAAGCGTTCCATGCCCAGTTGATGAGCTTTCTTTTCGAGCCCTACAAAGACAACTTCAGAGACCACCAGAGCCCCTTCGAGGAGCAGGCCAAAGTCGAGCGAGCCCATAGAAATAAGATTTGCCGGCATACCCATAATCCGCAGCATTACAATGGCAAACAAAAAAGCAAGCGGAATTACAGAAGCGACAATAAGGGTTAAACGCCAGTTGTAGAGAAAGATAAAAACGATGAGGGATACCAGAACAATTCCTTCCACCAAGTTTTTGGTCACCGTACTAACGGTGGTGTTGACCAGTTCTGTCCGGTCAATAAAAGGTTCTATTTTTACATCCTTAGGCAGGATGCGTTCATTGAGTTCGACTATTTTATCTTTCAGGCGGGCTATGACCTCACTGGGGTTTTCACCCCGCAGCATGACTACAATTCCCTGTACCAGATCGTCATCGTCCTGAAACCCCACCACTCCTAAGCGGGGTTTGGCAGAAATCTTTACTTCGGCCACGTGTTTCACTAAAATAGGTGTGGTGCCGCGTACTTCAATCATGATGTTTTCAATATCCTCAACACTTTCCAGCAGTCCGACACCGCGAACCACATAGGCCTGGCTTCCTCTTTCAATCACATCACCTCCTACGTTGATGTTGCTTTTGGATACCGCTTCAAAAACATCCAGCGGCGACAGATCATAGTTGGCTAATTCGGTCGGGTTGATTTTAATTTCATAGGTTTTCTCTTCTCCACCAAAACTTACGACATCGGCTACTCCGGGAACAGAGACTAATTCGCGTTCAATAACCCAATCGTGAATGGCGGTAAGCTCTTTAATGGGTTTTTCACTCCGCAAAACATAACGGAATATTTCTCCGGTTGCCCCATACGGGGGTTCAATAGCAGCATCAGCTCCATCAGGCAGGTCGATTCCCTGTAAACGGTTGGCCGCATATTGCTGGGCATAAAAATCATCAACCTCATCATCAAAAATAACGGTCACCACTGATAAGCCGAATAAGGAAATAGAACGTACCTGGGCTTTTTTGGGTATTGTATTCACTTCCTTCATAATGGGAAGAGTTACAAATTTTTCCACTTCTTCGGCACTTCTTCCCGGCCATTGGGTAATGATTCTTGCCCGGGTGTTGGTTACGTCCGGAAAAGCTTCAATGGGCGTTTTGATATAGCTTATAATTCCGGAAACCAACAGTAATCCGGTAAAAAAGAATACTAAGGTTGAATTTTTTAATGAAAAGGCTACAATATTTTGGATAAGTTTTGTCATCTGAATTACTGCTGAAAGTTTTTAATTTGTTCATAGATCAACAACTGATTTTGAGAAACGATGCTTTCGCCTTCATTTAATCCGGTGGCTATAAACGATGAACCGTTGCTTTTGGCCAGAAGGGTTATTTTTCGGATAGCCATTTCGCAATCACCTTTGTAAACCACCACAAAATTCTGGTTGTTGTCAAAAACCAGTGAAGCGGTATCGATGCGTAAGGCTTCTCCTTCGTTCAGTTTTTGTGCGGTTACGTCCACAATCATGCCGGGTTTGAGTCTTAAGTCCTTATTTTTGAGCACTACCCTTGCTTTCAGTACTTTGGCTTCTTCATCCAGCACTTGTGTAATGGAGGTGATGCTACCTTTAAAGACCTCATCCGGATAGGAAATGGTTTTAATGGATACTTCCATTCCTGAAACAATATGCTGCACATTGGAGGCATAGATATTGATCATTACCCAGACATCGCTCAGGTCGGCTAACACAAACAGGGGCTCGCTTCCGGCAGAAATCTGTGTTCCCGCAGTAATGTTTTTTGAAATAATGATACCGGATTGTGCCGCTTTGATCTGAAAAACACCTTTTTCGGTGCTGGCACTGAAGAGGTTAAGGTTTGAGCTGATTTTTTCTTTTTCCGCTTTTAGCACAGCTAATTCACTTTGTCCTTCCAGTAAGTCTTTTTCAGATGATATCCCGTCTTCAAACATAGCTTGTTTTGATTGCAGGTTTTTGGTGGCCACTTTAATTTGCGATTCGATGATTTTAAATTGGGCCTGCATTTCGGTTAGTTCGGTACTTCTGATTTCGGCCAGCACCTGATCTTTAACCACTCTGTCACCCAGTGAAAAATAAGTTTTGGAAATCACACCGTCAACCAAACTCACAAAAGGAACAACTTTATCAGGATTTGCTTCAATACTTCCGGTCAGCGTGATGCCTTCGGTCACTTTTTCTTTTTGGGGCTGGCTGATTTTTACTTTAGCTTTAAAATTATCGTCCAGACAAAACTGCATAGGCTTTGTTTTAGGATTTACTTCTGTGTTTCCGCAACTGTTGAGAAACAATAAGCCAAGAAGAGCCGGGGTAAGTGCTGATTTTATTTTTCTGTTGTTCATTTTTAAGATTTCTTAAGGTTAATTAGTTGAGATCGCTTCCAACGGCGTGGTTTAATTCTTCTATTTTTTCGTTAACTTCTTTTCCTGCTTCCAGAATAATTTTTTTGTTCTCTAAATAGGCATCCAGAAAATCAAGATACTCCAGCATACTGATGTTTCTGTTGACAAAATTTTTAGTGTACTGCTGAAGCAGCTCGTTCAGTGTACGCTCATAACCCGGTTCTATGGATTCATAAAAGCGGATGGCCGCATCAAGGTTTTCAAATGCCATGGCTATTTCGTTTTGAACGGAAAGATTTTTTTCTTCATACAGCAGCTGAGCCTGCTCTATTTCAAATTTTGCCGATTTAATGTTGCCCTGATTTCTGTCAAATAGTGGTAAATCAATCGAAAGCCCGAAACCCACAAAATTGTACATGAAATTTCCCCCGCGGTCATAGCCGGCTTTCAGCGTTACATCCGGGGTACGCTGTGCTTTTTCATAAGCCAATAAACGGTTGGCATATTGTTGGTTTAATTGGGCTATTTTTAAATCAGGACGTGCAGAGGTTGCTTTGCTTAAAACAGATTCCAGCGATTCACTTTTAGCGGCTTTAGTATCCTGAAGAAAGTCGTCTTCGGTTAATGCCAATTGCAGTTGAGCCGGTAGTCTCATGAGTATTTTCAACTCTTTTTGTTCTTCGTTAATGGCTTTGGTCAGGTCATTAATAGTTTGAGAAAATTCTAATTCAAGGGCTTTTAGCCGAATGTATTCTCCTTTTGATACATGGCCTTGGGTTACCTGTTTTTGATAGGCTTCGGTTAAATTTTTAAGCACTGTGATTTCTTTTTCATATACTTTTTTGTGCAGTTGAAGATGCTGAAGCTGGGTAAGGTTATTGCGGAATTCCAATTTTAAACCCCGTAATACATCTTCAAAGTATTGTTTGGATTTATCAGCCGTCACCTGTTCCAAAGCCACTAATTTTTTTCGCTTGCCGGCTGTTTTGATTAACTGTTCGATTCCCAACGAGAATTGTTGGTTTTTTCCGAAGTTTCCGCCATTGAAACCTTGCAGGTCATCACCAAAAACAGCCAATTGTTTTTTGGTAGCCCAAAGGTTGACTTCGTCAATTTCAAATGTAGGGTTAGGCCATAGTCTTGCCTGCAGAACAGCGGCTTCTGCTTTAGAAATTTCTAATTTCTCCGCCAGCAGCTGAAGGTTTTCCTTTAAAAATATAGCTTCGCATTGTTGCCGGCTTAACGTTAAAATCTCCTGAGCATTGGCCGTTAATCCAATTGTTAAGAAAAAGAGAATGAATTGTCTGGCTTTGTTTAAGTTCATCATTTTGTACCTGATTAGTTGGCAAAAATGAACAGAACGACCTTAAAAAGACCTTAAAGAGAATAAATTTTAGCTTAAAGGAAGGTTTATTTCAAAGATGTTGAGCCGGTTGTTTTTGTTGGTGTAGGTGATGGTGGCTTCGTTTAATTCAATAATCTTTTTGGTCAATACCAGACCTAATCCGAAACCAGGTTTTCCCTGACTGTTTTTCCCTCTGAAAAAGTGCTTAAAAAGAAACAGTTCTTCTTCTTTGGTAATAGGATTTCCTGAATTGATGATTTGAATCTTAACCCAATTGGGCTCCAAACAATTGAAAATAATTTCCCCTTTGGCGTTATTGCTGTAAGCAATGCAATTGGTCAGCAGGTTGGCAACAGCCTGCTTGATCAGAATTGCATTAAGGTTTACAATAAGTTTATTTTCATTAACATGTGCAGGACTGTAATTTACTTCAAAATGAAAATCAGGATAAAGGCGTTGCAGTTCATCAATCACATCAAACGTTAACTCATCAATACGCCGCTTTTGCTTTTTAAGCTGTTGTCCGGATTCGGTTTTAGCTATTTCAAGCAGAACATTGATGATATTGCCCAGTGATTTGGCCTTGATAATCTGACTTTCTAATTCTGATTTAATGGCGTCAGTTTCAGTATAATTCTTGATTTTTTCTAATTCGGAAACTAAAATGGCAATAGGTGTTTTTAGCTGGTGTGAGATGTGGTGTACTGTATGTTTTTGAAATGCAAAAGCTTCATTGGTTCTGTTGATCAGCTCATTAAACCGCTCTGTCAGCTGCTTAAGTTCATAGGAAGAAGTTTCAATTGCCAGCATTGGTGAATTTTCCTGACTTAAATCATAATCGTTCAGCTTTTTGGCCAAGGAAATAATCGGCTTGGAAACTTTATTGGAAATAAAAAGTGAAATAAGCACTACTACTACAATTACCGCAATGAAGAGTGCTATTAATACATTTCTTAAAAAATATAATTTTGAGTAGCCTGAAGGATCATATGCTTTGCTTATGGCATAAAAATGCTGGTTGTCATGTTCATAAAAAATACCGATAAGGTCATAGTTTCCCTCTTTGGTTTCAATCCATTTTTTGGTAGGCGAGAGTTCGTTCAGGATGGATTGATAACTTTGAATGGTAAGGTCGTCTATACTGGCAAAAATCTGTTTCTTATCCTGATCAAACACCAATAACTTTTCATCATAAAAATCATGAATGGTAAGTTCGTCCATCACCCCGGCTATATTTTTGCTGAACGCCTTAAACTCGGTTAAAAACCGAATGGTATATTTTACTTTCTCCTTTTGCCGTTGTTGAAAGTCTTCTTCGCGGTATTCGGAAAACAAAATATAGATGATACTGAAAGAAACAGCGGTCAGCAGAATGACCGTTGAGGAAAAATAAAGCAATATTTTATTTCTGATTTTCATTGGATGTCCAGGTAGTAACCGTAACCGATTTTGGTTTTCAGCGTGTTCTTCCCGAAAGGCTTATCTAATTTGTTCCGTAAAAAATTAATATAGACTTCTATCGTATTGGTATTGGCATCAAAAGTACTGCCCCAGATTTCCTTAATAAGGTTTCCTTTCGACACGATTTCACCTTTGTTTTCCATCAAAATCAGCAATATCTGATATTCCCGGGGCGTAAGGCTGATTTCTTTACCCTGCCGGAATACTTGTTTTTGGCTGTCATTAAGCGTAATGTCATCAGCAATCAAAAGAGCAGTATCAGATCCGCCCGGTTGTTTATTTCTTTTAATCAGGGCATTGATCCGCATTATCAATTCCCGCATATAGAATGGTTTAGTGAGGTAATCGTCTGCACCGCAGCTGTACCCTTGCACCTTGTCTTCCAGCTCACTAAATGCAGTAAGCATAATGACCGGGGTATGTGTATTATAGTTTCTGAAGTCTTTGCACAGGTCAAAACCGTTTTTCCCGGGCAGATTAACATCCATTATCACGCAGTCATATCCTTCTTTTTTAAGCATTCGTCCGGCCAGTAAGCCGTCATAAACAATTTCTACCGTACTGTTTTCGGCAGTCAGAGCTTCTGCAATGTTTTTGCTTAAAGTGGGATCGTCTTCAATGATTAATACTTTCATAGCCACAAAAGTAAGTAAAATTGACCAAGAAGCTGCATAAGGAAGCAATTGACCAGACCGGAATTGGCTGTTTGTTTAAACTTGCCTGTTCTTCAGCCATTCACTTAATTCTCTTTTATAGGTAATGCCGACCGGGATTTTAATCCGGTTAATCAACACATGGTCTTTGTCCATTACCTCAATTTTATTTAAGGCTACAATATATGATTTATGAATCCGCATAAATAAATTTTCAGGTAAACTGTTTTGAAGTTCGTTGGTTGTGGCAGAAGCAAGATAGGTTTTGGTCTTGGTAATCAGTTTTACATAGTTGCCGAAACTTTGGGCATAAAGCAACTGGTTCAGTTCAACATCCATAAAATAGCCATCTACTTTTACAGTAACTGAGCTGGCTGTTTGCTCCGGGGTGAATTGTTCGGGTAGCTCCATCAAAAAGAACCGGTCAATGGCTTTCAGAAACCTCGGAAAGTAAATCGGTTTTAACAGGTAATCAATCACGCCGTATTCGTAACTTTCCAGGGCAAATTCAGAATAGGCGGTGGTCAGAATGGTTTTGGGTGGCGAGGGTATGATTTTTAACAATTCCAATCCGGTAATTTCCGGCATATCAATGTCTAAAAAAAGCAAATCGATTTTGTTTTTCCGCAAAAAATTCATGGCATCTACACCGTTGTAAAACTGTTGAACCAATTCCAATTGCGGATTGCGTTGAATATAATTGATCAGCACATAATGTGCCGCCGGCTCATCGTCAACAATAATACACTTTTTAGTATTCATCAGTTCAGCTCAATTTCTAAATTAACGGTAAACGTTGCGTCAGAAGAACGGATGTCTAACTGATGCCTGTCCGGATAAATGATTTCCAATCGTTTTTTGGTGTTTTTAATGCCTATTTTAGTGGAAAAAATTTCTTTTTTCTTCTGCGGAATTGAATTGGATATTTTCATTATCAATTTATTGTTCTTCACTTCAATCGCAATAGTTACGTAACATTTTTCAATGGTACACGCTCCGTGTTTAAAGGCATTTTCTACAAAGGTAATCAACAGCATCGGAGCTATCAGGTAGGTTTTATCTTCTTCGGCAACATGCGAGAATTCAATTGAACACCGGTAGCCCACCCGTTCCTTTTCCAGTTCGATATAACTGGATAAAAAGGCTATTTCATCTTCTAAAGAAACATATTCTCTGGCACTGTTTTCCACCTGATACCGCATTAATTGTGAAACCTGCATGATCATGTCTGAGGTGCGTTCCGGGTATTGGAGGCTGATGCCGTATAATGTATTGAAAGTATTGAATAAAAAATGAGGGTTCAACTGTCCTTTCAAAGCATTCAGCTGCATTTGATTAGACAAAAGTGTCTCATTGTTTTTTCTTTTTTGTTCACGGTAATGTTCTAAAATCTGAAAACAACCCAGGATGCAAACCAAGGTTCCGGCCAGGGTGCCTAACTGAAAATGATAAGTTTTCTGATTGGACGATTTATACAGAAAGCAATCTTTGTAAATCACTTCGGTAGAAACCTCGTAGAGTATAACCGAAAAAACCAATAAGGTGAAAATGCTCAGAATAAAGTACAGCCAGGGCCGGTGCTCTTTGAGTAAAAAGGGGAGTAGAAATAAGCGGTTAACCTGAGCGTGTGAATATAATATGAAAAAATAGACCAAACCTGAAAAGAAACCTTTTAAGCTTTTGATTAAGATCCAGTCGTTAAGCGTAAAGAGCACAAATGAAAAGGCAAGGATAAAGATTTCCTGCCACCATTTGTTTTCAATAACATATTTAAATTTCATTTTTAAACGGTAAACTAATGCAAAGTAACTATTTATAATCATAAAATACAGGGTCTAAATGATGAATTCAATTGGTCATTTTATCATTTTTATTCGTCATATAAATCAACGCTGCAAAAAATAAGGCGTTTAAATTCGCATTCATATTTTCAACAAATAATATAGGATGGCTATAAAAAAGTACTTTTTTTTAATCAATTTCTTTTTCTTTTTTCACGGGTTTTCGCAAACCCTGACCTTAAAAGAAGCGGTTGAAACCGGTATCGCTAATTATGGTTCGATAAAATCAAAAGATAATTATACCAAGGCTTCCCGTGAAACGCTCAAACAGGTAAAATGGGAATACCTGCCTAATTTTAATCTTTCTGCCCAGCAAAGTTACGGAACCATAAACGGGCAGAATGGCCCGATGTATGGTTTTGGTGGTCTGGGGGTGGCTTCTTCGGGTTTGCCGCTTCCCGATCAGAACTGGAATGCTGCTTTTGGAGCCTTGTATCTGGCCAATGTTAATTGGGAATTTTTTTCGTTCGGACGAATCCAACAGCGTATCAATGCAGTCAAGGCTGAGGTTATTCGCATTGAAAAAGATCTGGAACAGGAAAAATTCCAGCACAGGATTAAAATTGCAGCAGCTTATCTCAATCTGCTGGCAAGCCAGAGGATGGCAGTTTCGCAGGAAAAAAATCTGGAACGTGCCATTGTTTTTCATCAATTGGCCGCCACAAAAGTCAAAAACGGATTGCTACCCGGTGTGGATTCTACCTTGGCTGCTGCCGAAGTTTCCCGGTCTAAAATAGCTTTCAACAGAGCAAAAGATCAGGTGAAAGAACAAAACAACCAGCTCGTGGCTTTAATGGGAACCGCGTTACAGGAGTTTGTTTTAGACAGCACCTTCTTAAAGCAAATACCCAAAGCCGTATTTGCTTCAGCCGGTATTCGGGAACAAAATCCTGTTTTACAATTTTATAAAAGCCGGATTGATTTAGGGAAGCAACAGGAAAAAGCTTTCAGAAGGGAATATTATCCGGGTTTTAGTTTTTTTGGTATTTACCAGACCAGGGCTTCCGGATTTAATTCCGATTATGTAACCGACCAGACTTCGTTTACAGAAAATTATTTTGACGGAATCAGTCCGAGCCGGCAAAATTATTTGCTGGGTGTTGGTGTAACGTGGAACCTGACCGCCATTGCCAGAACCGCTAAAAAAGTAAATGCCCAAAAGTATGCTGTTGAAGCCCTGCAAAATGAATACGAAGTAATGGAGCAACAGCTAAAGGCTCAATCTGATGCAGCCGATACCAAAATGAAACTGGCTATGGAGAATTATACCGAAGTGCCAAAGCAAGTGACAGCTGCACAGCAGGCCTATTTTCAGAAAACAACTTTATACCAAAACGGTTTAACGGATCTGTTGGATGTTACCCAGGCTTTGTACATTCTCAACCGGGCAGAAATAGACCGTGATGTGATTTACGCCAACGTTTGGCAGTCCTTACTCTTAAAAGCGGCTGCAACGGGCGATTTTGAACTTTTTATGAATGAATTTTAAACATTACAACAGATGAATTTAATCCGATTTGCTCTTCGCAAGCCCATTTCTATCCTTGTGCTGGTAGCCGGACTCTTCTTTTTCGGAATAGGAGCCGTAAGGGATATTAAGGTGGATATCCTGCCCAAAATGGATTTGCCTGTTATTTATTTAGCACACCCTTTCGGCGGATATACACCGGATCAGATGGAATCGTATTTTGCCAAAAATTATGTCAATATCCTGCTTTTTGCCAATGGTATCAAATCGATTGAAACCAAGAATATTCAAGGGCTTACGCTGATGAAGCTCACTTACTATGAAGGGACGAATATGGCTCAGGCTGCCGCTGAATTAGGAGCTTTATCCAACCGTATTCAGGCAATTTTTCCACCCGGGTCGCAACCGCCTTTTATCATCCGTTTTGATGCTTCTTCACTTCCGGTAGGACAATTGGTCTTGAGCAGTCCGACGCGGACAAACAATGAACTGCAGGATTTGGCGAATGTGTATGTAAGAGCTTCTTTCACCGCTATTCCAGGATTACTGGCACCTCCTCCTTTTGGCGGAAGCCCCAGGACCATTGAAATTAATGTGGATCCGGACGCACTCCGTGTGCACAACCTCACACCCGATCAAATTGTAGAAGCTTTGCGTTTAAACAACCAGACGGCTCCTTCCGGAAATGTACGGGTAGGAGATTTCAATTATATTACCCCGACCAACAACACAATTAAAGAAATCAAGGATTTTGAAAAAATCCCTTTGTTTAAAGGAGGCGTGCACAACTTGTATCTGGGAGATGTGGCTACGGTAAAAGACGGAGCCGATATCACATCGGGTTATGCACTGGTCAACGGTAAACGTTCGGTTTATGTAAGTATTGCAAAGGCCGGGGATGCTTCGACCTGGGATGTGGTGCAAAACCTGAAAGCACAATTGCCTAAAATTCAGAGTACGTTACCGGAAGATGTGTCACTTTCTTATGAGTTTGACCAGTCGGTATATGTAATTAATTCTGTGAAAAGCCTTATAACAGAGGGGGTAATAGGAGCTGTGTTGACCGGTTTGATGGTATTATTGTTTCTGGGAGACAGAAGAGCTGCCCTGATTGTTATTCTGACCATCCCGATTTCAATTATTTCAGGTGTCTTGTTTTTGAAATTATTCGGACAGACCATTAACCTGATGTCGTTAAGCGGATTGGCTTTAGCGATTGGAATTTTAGTGGATGAAAGTACGGTAACCATCGAAAACATACACCAGCACCTCGATATGGGCAAGCCGAAAGCTTTGGCGATATGGGATGCCTGTAAAGAAATAGCCTTGCCTAAACTGTTGATTTTACTCTGTATTCTGGCCGTTTTTGCCCCGGCTTTTACGATGACCGGAATACCAGGAGCATTATTTTTACCCTTGGCCTTAGCCATTGGTTTTTCAATGATATTTTCTTTTTTACTGTCACAGACGTTTGTGCCGATTATGGCTAACTGGTTGATGAAGGGGCATAAAAAAACGGAACATTCCCAAACGATTACCGATGATGAAGCTACATTTAACGCTTCAGGATTAACTCCTGAATCAGAAGCAGATACGTTTAAGCAACGGGAAATCCTGATGCGGGAAGACATGAATAATGATGGTAAAATCAGTGCTTTTGAACGTTTTAGAATGCGGTTTATGCAGTTCATTGAGCGTTTGTTCGCTTTCAGAAGACCTATTACATTGGTTTATTTGCTGGGTATTACCGGTCTGGCCTTGCTGTTGCTCAATTTTATCGGTCAGGATGTTTTTCCGAAAGTAAATTCCAGTCAGTTTCAAATGCGACTCAGAGCTCCCGACGGAACCCGGATTGAGCGAACGGAAGAACAGGCTCTGCAGGTTTTGAACGAACTGGAAAAAATGGTCGGAAAAGAACATATTGCTATTTCTTCGGTCTATGTTGGCCAGCACCCGAGTTTGTTTTCTGTTTCTCCGATTTACTTGTTCACAGCCGGACCACATGAAGCGGTGTTTCAGATTGGTTTGAAGGATTATCATACCGATATGGAAGTGTTTAAAGATGAGTACCGCAAACGCATTAAGAGCATTTTGCCTGATGCCCGCATTTCATTTGAGCCGATTGAGTTAACCGACAAAGTGCTCAGCCAGGGATCACCTACGCCTATAGAAATCAGAATAGCCGGTAAAAACAAAAAAAATAATAAAGAGTATGCTCAGAAAATTGTAGACAGCCTTCAGAAGATTCATTACTTCAGAGATGTTCAGATTGCCCAGCCGTTAAAGTACCCGTCATTGGAAATTAACATAGACCGCACCCGGGCCGCACAGTTAGGGGTGGATATGAATGATATTTCCCGTTCCTTGATTGCTTCCACTTCGTCATCCCGTTACACTGAAAAAAACACGTGGATTGATGAAAAGGCAGGTTTGTCCTATAATGTTCAGGTACAGGTACCACTGGATAAGATGAAATCAGAACAGGACATTGGTGAAATTCCGTTGCTCAAAAACGCTTCCCGACCGGTGTTGAGCGATGTGGCAACCATCACACCTTCGTATACCCACGGCGAAAATGACAACTTGGGAGCCATGCCATATGTTTCCGTTACGGCAAATATCGATCATACCGACTTGGGAACGGCTTCTAAAGCCGTACAGAAAACAATTGCCTCTTTAGGTGAACTGCCCAGAGGTTTATTTATAGAGCCTATCGGACTTACAAAAGTTTTGTCTGAAACCATGAGTAGTTTACAGAGTGGCTTATTAATAGCGGTTGTGGTCATTTTTCTGATGCTGTCGGCTAATTTTCAATCGTTCAGAATTTCATTGGTTATTCTTACTACGGTGCCGGCTGTGGTTTTGGGCTCGTTATTGTTGCTCACCATCACCGGCTCTACCTTAAATCTGCAATCATATATGGGAATTATTATGTCTGTTGGGGTTTCCATTGCCAATGCCGTGCTGTTGGTCACGAATGCTGAACAGCTTCGAAAAGTAAACGGAAATGCTTTGCAGTCTGCCCGTGAAGCTGCTTCGCTGCGGTTGCGTCCGATTATCATGACCAGCATTGCCATGATTGCCGGAATGTTGCCCATGGCAATCGGTCACGGTGAAGGAGGTGATCAGGTTTCACCCTTGGGAAGAGCGGTTATTGGCGGTTTGTTGTTTTCAACCTTCACCGTACTGATTGTATTGCCGTTGATTTTTGCCTGGGTGATGGAAAAAACTACCACACAATCAGTATCGCTGGATCCGGAAGACCACGAAAGTAAACATTATATTTCATCCTTATCTCATACAAAATGAAAAACAAGTATATCAAAATAACGATTATCGCCGGGCTGTTCTCTCTGGTTGGTTGTGCTGATAAAAAAGAATCCGTAACTGTGCAAACCGTTGCTCAGAGTCTTGAAACCTTCACTGTGCAACGGGAAAAGCTATCTACTGAATTAAAAATACCTGCTGAGCTGGAGGGGTTTCAGGAAGTGGATATTTATGCCAAAATAAGCAGTTTTGTCAAAGAAATTAAAGTTGATATTGGTGCTACGGTAAAAAAAGGTCAATTGCTTATGGTGTTGGAAGCACCGGAAACCAGTTCGCAACTGGCCGCTGCTGAATCACGGTTACATTCGCAGGAGGCGGTGTATATGACCAGTAGCAGTACTTATAAACGGATTTTAGAAACGAGTAAAGTAGAAGGAACCATAGCTCAAAATGATCTGGAATTGGCCGAAGGACGGAAAAATGCGGATTATGCCCAACTACAGGCTGCTAAAGCAGCTTATCGCGAAATACAGAATATGATAGGATATCTGCAGATTCGTGCTCCTTTTGATGGGGTAGTAGCCGCAAGGAATGTCAATATAGGGGCCTATGTAGGACCAACCGGCAAAGGGTCGGAACTCCCGTTGTTAAGCATTCAGCAACAGGACAAACTTCGGCTGTCGTTCTATGTACCGGAATTTTATACCGGTTATCTCAACACCGGAGATGAACTGAGCTTTACGGTTAAATCCCTTTTAGGTCAGTATTTTAAAGGAAATATTGCCCGGAAATCCGGAGCTTTAGACAACAGGCTCCGTTCGGAACGCGTTGAACTGGACGTGTTGAATACTACTCAAAAATTATTACCGGGTATGGTAGCTGAAGTAAAGCTGGCACTGAACGCCAAAGACAGTACGTATGTGGTTCCAAAATCAGCGGTTGTTACTTCCAGTGAAGGCGTTTTTGTACTCAAAGTCGAAGCGGACAAAACCAGCAGAATGCCGGTTCAAAAAGGACGTGAACAGGCAGACAGGGTTGAGGTTTTTGGCGATTTTACTCCATCAACGGTTTTGGTTAAAACGGCCTCGGAAGAAATTAAAGCCGGGAGCCCCATCCGATAACAGAAACGTTTACTTAAAAAAGCACTGCTGAATAAATTCTCACAGTGCTTTTTTTGTAATATCAGTTCATTTTATAACTACCGTAAAAAATTATTGTTTTACAAACTGAACCTCAGCAACCAGCTTTACCTCTTCTCCAACCAGAACACCACCGGTTTCCAGAGCCGCATTCCAGGTTAAACCAAAATCTTTCCGGTTGATTTTTCCCGAAATCGATAGTCCGATTTTGGTGTTTCCCCACGGATCTTTCATTAAACCACTGTATTCTGCTTTAAGCAGAACATTTTTAGTTGTATTTTTTACGGTTAAATCACCCAGGATTTCAAATTCATTGTCATCAATTTTTTTAATACCGGTTGAAGCAAAGGAAAGTTTTGGGAAGTTATCCGCTTCAAAAAAGTCGGCACTTTTCAAATGATTATCTCTGTCGGTGTTGTTGGTGTCAACCGAAGAAACATTGGCTGAAAATTGAATGGAAGAGGTCTCAAATCGCTCGTCTTCGTTTTCAATAGTTGCTTCAAACTGATTGAACTTTCCGGATACATTGGTAAACATCATGTGTTTTACTTTAAATTCGATTGCTGAGTGTGTAGGGTCAATTGCCCAAGCTGTTTTTGCCATTTTTTTTAATTTAATTTGTGATTATTTATAGTAACATCGGAACTTCCATAAGCAGGATTTCCGTGTCGGTTGCGTTTGCTGTAATTTTGAGTGCAGGCGTATTCCAGATGCCAAAACCGTCTCTGTTCTCCAGTTGCTGACCTTCAATGGTAGCCTGCCCATTGATGATAAAGGCATATACTCCGTTCTCCGGTCTTTTTAAGTGGTAGTCAACCGATTTCCCATGGTCAAAATTTCCTAAATGGAACCAGGCCTTCTGATGAACCCAAACCCCCTCGTCGTGTTGACTGGGCGAGAGTATCTGCTGAAACCTGTTTTTTCGTTTTGTTTTATCCAGTGTAATCTGATTGTATCTCGGGGTCACATTCTTTTTGTCCGGATACATCCAGATCTGAAGAAATTTCACTTCTTCGGTTTTACTTTTATTGAATTCACTGTGCCTGATTCCGGTGCCGGCACTCATCACCTGAATGTCTCCGTTTTTAATAATGGCTGTGTTGCCCATACTATCTTTGTGTTCCAGATCACCTGACAGGGGTATGCTTATAATTTCCATATTGTCGTGCGGGTGTGTCCCAAAACCCATTCCGGCAGTTACCCGGTCATCATTGAGTACACGGAGTACGCCAAAATGCATCCGCTCCGGATTATGGTAATTGGCAAAACTGAACGTGTGTCTGCTTTCCAGCCAGCCGTGGCTGGCTAATCCTCTGGTATTGGATTTATGCAGGACAGAGTTTTCCTTTGTTTTGGATTCCGTATTGGGAATATGATTAAAACCTATTATTTCCAGCGGTTCAATTTCATCAATATTGTTTTGCATGATTTTACCTAAGGCTGATGAAGCGGCAAACATGCCTGTGCCTAATAATCCTTTTTTTATAAAATCTTTTCTGTCCATAGCAACGGTTTTTTTCTTTTGTAAAGGTACCGGGTATAATTGTTTCCAGCACTTAACCTAGATTAAGAAAAAGCTGTTTCCATCTGAAAAGTACCGATAAAAGGATAAGTCTCCAAATTAATTGTTAATAGCTGCAATCATTCAGCAAACCCTTCAAAAATCTAAAGGAAGCAAAGGCTGTTGGGATTTCAGAAGATGTTGAGTTGAATTTTGCCAAATGACAAATTCACTATGCACATCAATCACTACCTTTGTGTATGCAAAAATTCATTCATTATATTTTACAATTCGGGAACTTAAATCCACAACAAATTGATCTTATTAAGAGCAGAGCGATTGAAATTGAATTGGAGAAAGATGAACTTTATTGGGAAGCCGGAAAGATTGTCAGGCAGGTTGGGTTTCTTACGGACGGTGTTATCCGTGTTTTTTATTACAATAGCAAAGGCGAAGAAATTACCCGCTATTTTATTGATGAAAGCCATCTGATTTTATCCGGAAATACCATTGAGGAAGTTTTTACACCTTCCGAATACCTGTCGGCTGTTACGCCTTGTAAAATGGTTGTTTTTTCAAAACAGGACTGGAAAGAAATCAACGATACCATTATCGGTTGGGAAACCATTCTTCACAAAATAATGACCAGATACCATCGGGAAAAAATCGAACGAAGAAGCGAATTGGTTTCTCAGGATGCAACGACCCGTTACAGGGATTTTATGGAAAAATTCCCAACATTGGTTAATCGTGTTCCGCTTTCCTACATTGCATCCTATTTAGGCATTACACAATCATCGTTAAGCCGCATCCGAAAAAATATCCGTTAACATTGCTTTTTGCCAAATGGCAAATGATTTCATTTTTCAAAGAATAAACTTTGCAGCGTCAAATTTAAAATCAGGAAAAATGAATACAAGAAAATTAGGAAACAATGGATTAGAAGTTTCTGAACTGGGGTTTGGAGCAATGGGTGTAAGTTTTCCAAATGCACCCACAAAACAAGAAAGCATCCGGTTAATTCGTTCGGCAGTTGAATATGGTGTCACTTTGTTTGATACAGCACAAGCTTATGGTAACAACGAAGAATTGGTAGGTGAAGCATTGGCTCCATTTCGTCAGAATGTAGTTATTGCTACTAAGTTCGGTTTTAAAGAAGGAAATCAAATGTTAGGATTGGACAGCAGCCCGGCAACTATTAAAACCACGGTGGAAGCTTCCTTAAAAAAAATGAAAACCGAGGTAATAGATTTACTTTATCAACATAGACCTGATCCAAATGTTCCGATTGAAGAAGTTGCAGGAACTGTAAAAGATTTAATTCAGGAAGGCAAAGTAAAATACTTTGGTTTATCGGAAGCCAATGCAGTAACTATTCGAAAAGCTCATGCCGTTTTACCTGTTACAGTTTTACAAAGTGAATATTCGATGTTTTATCGTGAACCTGAAAATGGAATCATTCCGGTATTGGAAGAATTAGGAATCGGTTTTGTTCCTTTCAGTCCGCTTGGAAAAGGCTATCTGACCGGAACTATTAATACGGATACCGAGTTTGATAAAACAGACGGCAGAAGCCTGTCGCCACGGTTCAATAAAGAAAGCCGGGAAGCTAATCAGGCATTGGTAAATCTGGTCATTTCTATGGCAAAAGAGAAAAATGCAACACCAGCACAAATTGCATTAGCGTGGTTATTAGCACAAAAACCTTTTATTGTACCTATTCCCGGAACATCTAAATTGCATCGTTTGCAGGAGAATATTGGCGGAACAGCACTTGTTTTGTCTGAACCCGAGTTGCTTACTATCCAGGAATCATTAAAAACGATCCAAATTGTAGGAGACAGATATCCTGCTCAGCTTCAGCAAAAAATAGGCAAATAAATACAATTGATTTTACCATAAAATGAAAATCCTGTTCTCAAAGCAGGATTTTTTCATTTTCCTCATTTTTTTTTTGGCTACATCAAAAGTCGTTTTGCATACACCTGCTTGTTAAGGTTGGCTGAAATTTGCAATATCAACAAAAACAGAAAAAATGGATTTAAAAAACAGTACTGTATTGATTACAGGCGGTACCAGCGGAATAGGGCTGGAATTGGTAAAACAGCTTACAGAAGAAGGCACTACTATCATTGTAACCGGTAGAAATTCAGACGCATTGGACAAAACCAAAAACCAATTTCCCAATGTACATACTTTTCAAAGCGATGTAAGTAATCCAAAAGACATTAAAGATTTATACGAAACGGTTACAACGCTTTTTCCTAACCTGAATATGATCGTCAATAACGCAGGTTTGATGCGTTTGATCGATTTGCAGGATCAATCTTTGGATCTGGAAAATATTAACCGGGAAATCGCTGTCAATTTAAGCGGAACTATTCAGATGGTGCATCAGTTTTTACCACATTTGAAGAAACAGAAATCGGCAGCAATTGTCAATGTTTCTTCAGGAATTGCTTTTATGTCTTATTCAGCTGCTCCGGTTTATAGTGCTGCCAAAGCCGGTGTTCGTGCCTATACACAAGCTTTGCGTTTGCAATTGGAAGATACCAACATCAAAGTTTTTGAAATGATTCCGCCGGGTGTTAGCACTAATTTACAGAACGATTGGGTAAAACAGCCTGATCCGGCTATGATGATGACGGTTGATAAAATGGTGACCGTGGCGATTAAAGGGCTTAAGCAGGATAAAAAAGAACTAAAGCCTTCTTTAATCCGGGTTATAAAACTGGCCAGCCGCTTATTTCCGGGTGCTCTTTTAAAGTTCGGACACAGGGAATTCAGAGAAATTAAAAAAATAAAAAGTAACCTATAAAAGTAAACAAATGCAAAAACTATTTTTAACAACGATGATGTTGCTTGTTTCTATCCTGAGCTTTGCCCAGCAACCAGCCGATAAAATCATCGGTCAATGGGAAAGTATCGACGGAGACGTGAAACTGAAATTTGACATTTTTAAACAGGACGGACACTATTTTGGAAGGCTTCTGTGGGCGTCCAATATGTTTGAACCCGATGGAAAAACACCAAAGAAAGACTTTAAGAATCCTGATAAAAAATTACGGAACCGTTCCCGACAGAATATAATCAACATCACCAACCTGGATTACAAAGACGGTGAATATACCGGCGGAAAATTATACAACCCCAGTGACGGATATACTTATAGTTTAAAAGCTAAGCTAAAAACAGAAAATGAGCTTCATTTTCGGGGTTATCTGGGAATTTCCTTATTGGGTAAGACCATGAAATTTAAAAGAGTTCAATAAAAATGAAAATAATTAGTATTATACTCGTTTTAGTATCAGCATTCCTTAGCCTTAAGCACGGTTGGGATGCTTTTCAACCAGTAACAGCCGAACAGGCAAAAATGATGGCTAATCTTGGAATAACCAAATCTGTAATGCCTTATTTTGGTGTACTTTCCATCATTTTAGGATTGATGTTGTTCTTTCCTCAAACTTTCTTTTTGAGTAATGTTCTTAACGCAATTATCATCATATTGATTATGGCTTTGTCACTAAAAGCCGGAGATTACAAAATGGCTTTGATAGAAATTCCGTTTCTTGCTATGCCATTGATCTTAATCTGGTTAAAATATCCGTTTAAAAATTTTTATATTTGACTATGGCAAATCTGCAACCGATACGAATTAAAACCATTACCGAAGCACACCGTATGTTCGGCTTACCCAGTCCTGAGCATCCGTTGATTACGGTGTTGAATTATGCCGATTTACAGGTTCCCGAAAACGGAGGAGAAATAAGTGTGCTGCTTGAATTCTATTATATTTCGCTTAAAAAAGGATTTATCAATAAATTGTTTTATGGTCAGCAAACCTATGATTTTGATGAAGGAATGATGTATTTCGTGGCTCCCAATCAAATACTGAGAGGAGCGGGGCCTGAGCCGGAAGATGATCTTTCCGGATGGATTTTGGCCATACATCCTGATTTTTTCTGGGGCACATCTTTGGCAAAGAGCATCCGTAACTATGCGTTTTTTGATTATGCTGTAAACGAAGCTCTTTTTCTTTCAGATAAAGAGAAAGCCATTGTAAACGGAATTGTGGAGAACATTCAGAATGAGTATCAGGCCAATTTGGATAAATTTAGCCAGGACATCATCATTTCTCATTTGGAGACTTTGTTGAATTATGCCGAACGTTTTTATCAACGGCAGTTCCTGACCCGGAAAAAGAGTAATCACCAGGTTCTTGACCAGTTGGAAGCGTTGATGAATACCTATTTCAGCAGTGAAGATTTGTTGTCAAAAGGTCTGCCTACGGTTCAATATATTTCGGATAAGCTGCATATTTCACCAAGTTATCTTCGTAGTTTGCTGAAAGCTCTTACCGGGAAAAGTACACAGCAGTACATTCATGAAAAACTTATTGAAAAAGCCAAGGAAAGACTTTCTACTACTGCTTTGTCTGTTTCCGAAATTGCTTATGAATTAGGTTTCGAGCATCCGCAGTCTTTCAGTAAATTGTTTAAGTCAAAAACGAGCCAAAGTCCGTTGGAATTTCGGGCGGGGTTTAATTAAAAAAAGCAACCGAATACACAATAAAATGTAATCGGTTGTTTTTTAAATTCAGATAATTATTTTTTCAATGCCTCTACAATAGCCTCTCCAACTCCTTTAGCAGATTGCGGATTTTGTCCGGTAATGAGTCGTTGGTCGCTGGTAACATGTGGTTGCCAAGGTGCCGATTTTTCAAAAAGACCACCACGTTCTTTCAGTTTATCTTCCAATAAAAAAGGAACTACTTTAGTTAGTTTTACAATTTCTTCCTCTTCATTAGTAAAAACGTTTACTTTTTTACCGTTTACTAAATAATTACCATCACTAAGCTGAATATTCACCAAACCTGCCGGACCATGGCAAACAGCAGCAACAATACCGTTTTGTTCATAAATGGTTGCGGCTAATTTTGCAATGGCGGTATCATTCGGCAAATCCCACATTGCACCGTGACCACCGGCAAAATAGATAGCCGTATATTCCGCCGGATTTACTTCGGAAGGTTTCATACTGTTACTTATTTTCTTATGATAAACAGTGTCTTCCCAAAACTTTTTGTTGACAGGATCTTTTAAGTCAAATCCATCTACCGGAGGTTCGCCACCTTTTGGACTAACAAAATCAATTTCATATCCGGCTTCGGTTAAAACTTCCCAAGGATGGGATACTTCCCCAAGATAATAACCCGTTTTTTCACCTGTATTACCTTTGTTATCATGGCTGGTTACTACAAAAAGGATTTTCTTTTGAGGTTTTGTTGTTGTTTGTTCCATAGTTTCTGTTGCTTTTGAATTTGAATTGCCACAACTGATTACCAAGACAGAAGTAAAAAGTACAATCATTATTTTTATTGTTTTCATTGTCTTATATTTTTTGAGCTATATAAATTAATGGTTTTTCCTGAAGCTTTTCTGTAACTAAATTGCCAAAAGCTTTGATATAAGGTTGTTCGTTATGTTGAGCTAATCCTTCTTCATTTTCCCAAATCTCATAAAAAGTGAAAACGTTTTGGTCTTCCAGACTTTGATGCAAATCATATTGAATACAAGCCGTTTCTTTTTAGCTGTGAACCACCATATTTTGTAACGTTGATTTGACTTCGGGTAAAAACTCAGGTTTACTTTTCAGAATAGCGGTCAAATATATTTTCATACTAATTGATTTTGAGTGATGGTTTCCAAATGATTGAGGTATTCTTTGTGATAATTTGCAATACGTTCAGCCGTGGCATTTTTTTCCAAATCATGAAAGTGAAATCCTTGAATTTTTGACATTCCAGCAAAAGTATTCATCTTATGAAAACCAAACAGTACACCATCATCTACGGAAGTTTGATTAAAAAATTCGCCCGGCAACGTGAAAGCAGTATCCGGAGCATTCCAGCTAGTGTTGACCATGTAATGTTTATCATGCATCAGTCCGCCGGTACCATAATTTATTGCCGGATTTTTGCTTGAACGGCCATCACTACTGTAAATCCCGTTTTGATGTCCGGCGGTGAAAACTTCATCGATATATTTTTTCAATCGGTTAGGTACCTGAAACCACCAGATAGGTGTATTGTAAATGATTAAATCAGCCCATTTAAAGTTTTCCACTTCTTCCATCGGAATAAAATCATCGTTAATGTCGGTTACTCTTACGTCAAAGTCATTTTCTTTTAAAAAATTAACTGTCCAATAGGTTAATGTTTTATTGAATGCACCACCTGAATGTGCAAAATGCTGTCCGCCGTTTATGATAAAAATACGTTTCATTGTTATATCGTTTAAATTACACGACAAAATTATGAGACAATACTATATTATAAAAATAATATAATTTATACATTTGTATTATAAAAATAATATTAATGGTCAATTTAGAATGGTATCGCACCTTTAAAGCAATCTATAAAACAGGCACCTTAACCGGAGCTGCTGATGCCCTATTCATTTCGCAACCTGGAGTGAGTTTACATTTGAGTTCGTTGGAAGCCTATGTTGGTTACAAATTATTTGATAGAACAAGTAGAAAAATGATTCCGACTGAGCGTGCCAAGGTGTTGTTTAATGCTATTAATGAACCTTTAACAAAGTTGGAAGCTATTGAAAAAACCTTTCAAAAAAGTACCGAAAAGCACAAACCAACGATAAGTATCGGAATGTGTTTTGAAACCTTTCAAACCACTTTGGAACCATTTGTTTCAAGTTTAGATTTTAATTTAATTATCAGTTTTGGGGAATATCCGGAAATGTTGGATCAATTGGAAAAAGGAATTTTGGATTTAATTATTACACCCAAAAAAGGAACTTCCTTATCGATTGATCATGAGCCTTTTTCAAGTGAAAAAATCATTTTGGTTGGTGGAAAGGAGGTCGATATTACTGAATTCAAAAAATATTTAAAAAAGAAAGATAAATCAGCTGTAGAAGATTGGTTAAAAGAACAAAAATGGTACGGGACAACCGGAGATATGGAACATTTGTTTCAGTTCTGGGGATTGAATTTTGATAGAAAACCCGATTTTCGACCAAATTATATTGTGCCAAATCTAAATTCCATTGTACGTTGTCTTTTTGGCGGTACCGGATTGGCGGTCATTCCTGATTTTTTATGCCAGAAAGAAATCGATAATAATCAAATTCAATTAATTTGGGAAGGAGAAAAGAAACTGATTAATACTTTATATTTTGGTACCAGAAAGAAAACGATGCATCAAAATGAAATTAATCAGTTAAAAGATTTATTCCGAAAAGTGATAGGGAAGCAACTGTAAAAATTTATTTCAGGTCTTTCCACCATTGTCTAAAAACCTGCAGTTCATCATCCAGCAGTACTTTTTCGCCAATCAGAGGGGTAATCAATGGAATCTGCTGTGTTTGACTGAATTCAGAAACCTTGTTCAAGGGTTCATTCCACGGATGCATAGCCAGGGTAAATTTGGAAGAATGTACGGGCATGACCCTTTTTGTATTCAATTCTGAGGCAGCTTTCAGAAATTGTTCGGGCAGCAGGTGAATGGCTTCCCAGGCTACATTGTATTGTCCGTTTTCCAGCAAAGCCAGATCAAACGGTCCGTGTTTTTTACCGATTTCTGCAAAGTGTGTGTCATAACCGCTGTCTCCACCTAAAAAAAGCTTGCGTTTTGGTGTTTCCAAGATAAAAGACAGCCAGAGTGTATTGTTTCGGGAGAAACCTCTGCCGGAGAAATGACGGGCCGGTGTGGTATGGATTTTTACATTATCGGGTAAAACTTCGGTTTCATTCCAGTCTTTCTCGATGATTTTGGATGTGTCATAACCCCAATATTCCAGATGAGAACCTACGCCAAGTCCGGTAATAACCGTTTTTACGATGTCTTTCAGTTCCAAAATGGTTTTATAATCCAAATGATCGTAGTGGTCGTGCGTAATCAGCAAATAATCAATACCGGGCAGATCGGCAACCTGGTAATCATTACTGCCGTTGTAAGCTTTCATGCTTCCGGGAACAGGGGAGGCATTACCGCTGAAAACAGGATCGATTAAAAATGTTTTGCCTTCTGCCTGAATAAAGTAGGAGGAATGGCCGAACCAAACCAATATGTTTTCATCCGGTTTTAAGGCTTTTAAATTAGTTTTAACAGAGGGAATACCGTTTTCCGGCTTCCGGTTAGGGTGTTTCCCGAAGAGTTGCTTGTACAGTAGCCCGGTCATCGAATAGCCATCCGTTAACGTAGGTGTAAAATTAAAATTTTGAAATTTACCGTTTTGAAATTGCGGTGATTCAGCTATTTTTTTCAGCCGTTCACCGGATGGGGCTTTGCCAAATTGCGGTTGGTTGACAAAATAGAACAGGGCAATAGTGAGTATAGCAAGAATGCTAACGAGTATGATGGTCATTCGCTTTAATATTTTTTTAAGTTTCATTAATTAATTTAGGGAATTTTTAAAGGCCAATGGGGTTAGATTTGTTTTCTTTTTAAAGAGTTTGCTGAACGATTGCGGGTATTCAAATCCCAGTTGATAGGCAATTTCTGCTACCGAAAGATGGGTTGTCATCAGGTATTCTTTGGCTTTTTCAATGAGTTTGGCATGAATGAGCTGTTGTGCGTTCTGACCGGTTAAATTACGAAGCAAATCACTCAGATAATGGCTGGAAACGTTTACTTCAGCGGCTAAAAACTCAACAGTAGGCAATCCGTTTTTCAAGGTTTCTTCCTGATTGAAATAATGATCTAAAATTTGTTCGGTTTTTACTAAAATGTCATTGCTAACGGCTTTTCGGGTGATGAATTGTCTTTTGTAAAAACGATTGCTGTAATTGAGTAACACTTCCATATAGGAAACAATAACATCCTGACTGATTTCGTCTATAGTGGTATGCAATTCGTTGTTTATGCTGTCTAACAATCCGGTGATAGTATTTTTTTCGGTTTCAGAAAGATGTAATGCTTCATTGGTGTCATAGGAAAAAAAACCATACTGCCTGATGTTCTTTCCCAAAGGATAATTTCGAATAAAATCCGGATGAAAAAGTAACGTAAAACCACAATATTTGGCTTCCACATTATCTGCAAACAGGAGCTGATTGGGAGCGGTAAACATCATTCCGCCTTCATTAAAATCATAATACCCCTGACCATAACCCATTTTTCCGTGGGTAGCATATTTGTAAGAAATTTTATAGAAATCAAAAATAAAAGCTTTGTTCAGTAATTCGGAATTAACCGTTGTCATTTTGTCATTATCCACAATGCTGATCAGCGGATGCAACGGTTTGGGTAACTGCATTAAGTCGTGCAGTTGTGATAGTGATGAAATTCGTAACGGACTGTTATTCGTCTTTTCCATGGTTTAAATGTATGAAATTTAAAAAATAGATGCTATGGTAAAAATTGTCTTTATAAAATCGGTATTAATTTGCTGGGAACAAAATTCAGGTATATTGTCTTTTTAAAAGTGTTCATTTTGACTTATTGTGTGTTCAAAACGAATCATAAACTCGTTTACCTTTTTGATTAAAATCAAAATACGGAACAGAAAAGGCGTTTTACAGTTGATTGTAAAGTTGAAATGAACTTAAGAATAACAGCAAAAATAAGATTGTTTCACATGGCATATAAAAGAAACTATAAAACAAATCCAACTCATGCTTTTTTACGTATATGAGTTTACAAGCAAAGGGATTTTATGATGAAAATAATGGTGTTAATTGTTTTTAATTTATTATAATCAAATGACTTATAGTGAAATATAATTATTTACCTAAATTATTTGTTTATAATATCCAAGACAATAGAACTAAGTGTTTCGTATGAATTAAACGGGTTATAAAGTAAGACAGGAACAAGAATAGTGGATGAATTCAGTTCGATACCAGGATGCGTGCAGTGTATATTTTGAAGCGTTTTCATCTGTAAAAATGGTGTTTCTAAAAAGAAGGTTTAATATTAGTATGCCTGATGGATTAAAGATAGTTTTTTGTGTTTGTTTTATTGGTCCTGAAAGCTCCCTGCTCCATGTGAACAGGGGCTTTCTTTATTTTGGCCAATAGGTCTTAAAGGTGCCGTTTTTGTAAAATACCAGTATTTTTTCAACTTCTTCCTGATTTTGTACAATGCTTTTTTCAGACTTATTCTGTTCGCGTTTACTGAACTCGTCATTTTTTTTTAATGAAATTTCTTCAAAAGCGGAGTGGTTTCCGGCGGTGCCTGATTTTGGGAAAGTCCCCTGATTAAGCAAAAACCAATACAGATCTACTTCAGGAAAAGTTTCGGTGATTTTAATCACAAATTCCAGACTGGGTTTATTTCTGCCGGAGAGTAGGTGAGAAAGACTGGATCTTTGTACTCCGATTTTATCGGCAAAAGCCGATGCACTGAGTTGAAAATGATCTAATATTTTTTCCAGTTTATGAACAAAATCCGGAGTGTTTTGCATGGTTAATAATAGTTGTGTAATGAATGTTACAAATGTAACTGATTTTGGTTAAAACGTGAATGTTACAAATGTAATTTAACGTTTTGACGAAGTTTTAATTTTAATTTATTGTTTAATTAAATGTTTTTATATAATTGGTAATTAATAATTTGTATTTTATTAAATAAAATTGTAAATCAAAATGCATCCGTGTGTTTACAAATGTAAATTTTAAGAGCGAATCGTGTTGTTTACAAATGTTACAGCAAAGATGTTTACCTTTGCAGGGCTAAATTTACCCACATGAATTACCTTGCTGTTTTCGAAAAAAATAAAGAGACCGATCTTTTTGGGCGGTTCATTACGCTCAAAAATATTGAACCGGTTTTAGGAAAACATTTTGCTAAAAATGAAATTCAGGTAATTGGACATTCGGTATTGGAAAAACCGGTTTACAGTTATCGTGCGGGAACCGGCAGTTTTAAAATTTTACTCTGGTCGCAGATGCACGGAAATGAAAGCACCACGACAAAGGCACTTTTTGATCTGTTTAATTTTTTAGATTCCGACGTGGATGAAGTGAGAAAATGGAAAGAAAAATTTAGTTTCTGTTTTATTCCGATGCTGAATCCGGACGGGGCAGAAGCATATGTCAGGGAAAATGCGAATCAGGTTGATTTAAATCGCGATTTTATTAACCTGTCTCAACCGGAAAGCCAGTTGTTAATGCATGTTTTTAATGAGTTTCAGCCTGATTTCTGTTTTAATCTTCACGATCAGCGAACTATTTTCGGAGTAGGAGATACGGGTAAGCCGGCTACCGTGTCTTTTTTGGCACCTTCCTACAATGAAGAAAGAGAAATTAATATTGTTCGTCAAAAAGCGATTAACCTTATTGCGAATATAAATAACAGATTGCAGGAGTTTATACCGGGGCAGGTTGCTCGTTTTGATGACGGTTTCAATAGAAATTGTGCAGGAGATACTTTTCAGCAACTGGGTGTGCCTACCGTTTTGTTTGAGGCCGGCCATTTTCAAAATGATTATGAGCGTGAAGAAACCCGAAAATTCATCTTTATAAGTTTATTATCGGGATTCCAAACACTTTACGAAAACGATATAGTTAATAACAAAATTGAGGATTATTTGAAAATTCCTCAAAATAATTCCTGTTTTTTCGATATTGTTTATAGAAATGTCAAAATAAATTATGATAATTCGAAATTAATTACGAATTTTGCCGTGCAATTTAAAGAGGAAATTGTCGGAAATCAACTTGTTTTCAATGCTTACATCTCAAGTATTGGTGATTTGGAAGGTTTTTACGGTCATGTAGAATATGATGCAGAGGAAGCCTTGTTTGAGGATGATAAAGGTAATTTTCCTAAAATCAATGAAAAAGCTGATTTTACGTTAGGAAAAAGCAAAATATTTGTTAATGGTTTGCTAAAAAAATAACAAATACGTTTTTTTATTGAATAAATTGTACTTCTTTTGTAGCATAAATAAACAAAATAATAAATTATACAAAAACCATGAGTAAGTTTCGTTTAGATGAAGTAGATCACCAGATTCTTGATATGTTAATCGATAACACAAGAGTTCCTTTTACGGATATCGCAAAAAAACTATTAATTTCTGCCGGTACCGTTCACGTAAGAGTTAAAAAAATGGAAGATGCCGGAATCATCATGGGGTCATCTTTAACGTTGGATTATGAAAAACTAGGGTATTCGTTCATTGCCTATGTGGGTGTGTTTCTGAATAATACTTCACAAACCAAATTTGTTTTGGAGCGGATTAATGAGATTCCCTTTGTGACTGTCGCTCACGTTACAACCGGTAAATTCAATATTTTCTGTAAAATCCGTGCCAAAGATACCAAGCATGCCAAAGATGTAATCTTTATGATTGATGATATCGAAGGAGTGTACCGTACCGAAACAATGATTTCGTTAGAGGAAAGCATCAATGACAAAAAGCGTTTGATGCACACGATTTTCAAAAATATGTAAGATTGAAATCATCAGCTATACCAAGCCCTCTCCGTTTTTGAGAGGGTTTTTTTATGAGAAAACCCAAGCTTTTTTTAAATAATTCATTAATTTAGTGAGCAAATAAATACCCCATGTACACACTCCCCAAAATTGAACGGTTTCACCAGCATGTGATTTCTAAATACCAGATTTACAACAGTGTTTTCATTACACTTCCGTTTGATGCCATTGATAACACCGGTGTGCTTTTACCCCTTTTTACTGAGGTTTGCGAAAATGGATTCAGGAATCAGCAAAATCCGGAAGAGATTGTTAATTCCTTTGCCACCAAATACTTGGAAAATCCGACTGAAGAACAGAAAATTGAATTGATGTTTCGTTTTATTCAATATGTAGAACGCCAGATTGTTTTGTTTGATGCAATTGAAGATGCCGCTTTTCCGGTGGTAAATAACATGGAAGGCCGCGGTTCACTCCGCGATATGAAAGAAAAGGCCGATCAACGTTCTAAACGGAAGGAGCTGAAAGATTTTCTGGAAAAGTTTCAGGTCCGTACGGTATTAACCGCTCATCCTACCCAATTTTACCCGGGAGCAGTACTGGGAATCATCACCGATTTAACAGAGGCTGTCCGCGTGAACAATCTGGTTCAGATAAAGGAACTGCTGGCTCAATTAGGAAAAACACCATTTATTAAAAAAGAAAAACCAACGCCGTTTGATGAAGCGGTCAGTTTGATCTGGTACCTGGAGAATGTTTTTTATCCGACAGCGGGCGAAATGATTCAATACCTGCAAAAAAATATTTTTGACGGTGAAGCAATAAAAAATTCCATTTTTAACTTAGGATTCTGGCCCGGTGGCGATCGGGACGGCAATCCGTTTGTAACCACAGAAATTACGCTGAAAGTGGCGGAAAGACTCAGAACTTCTATCCTGAAATCATATTATACGGATATTCGTAAACTGAAACGGAAACTCACTTTTAAAGGCGTTGACACCTTGATTGCAGATGTTGAAAGTAAATTGTACCGTTCCGTTTTTTATTCAAGAGGTGAAATTTACATCACGCATGATGAATTCAAATCGGTTTTGCTAACGGTTAAAAATATCATTAAAACGGAACACCAATCCCTTTATCTGGATGAAATTGATTTGCTGTTAAACAAACTCAATTTGTTCGGCTTTCATTTCGCTACCCTGGATATTCGTCAGAACAGCAGAATTCACAGACAGGTTTTTCAGGAAATTGTAGCCAAAGAAACGGCGTTATTTCCGGCGGATTATCAAAAATTAAGCGAGCTTGAAAAGATAGCCATTTTAGCAAAAGTCAACAGTTCTTTAACCGAAGCTGATTTTGACAGTGAAATGACTAAATCAACCGTAAGTTCCATTCATGCGATGAAAACCATTCAGGAAAAAAATGGCGAACTGGGTTGTAACCGTTACATCATCAGCAACAATGAAAGTGCATTGAATGTGATGGAAACATTTGCGATGTTCAGTTTGTGCGGCTGGAAGAATCCTTCGGTAGATATTATTCCGCTTTTTGAATCAGTAGATGATTTACAGGCTGCTGATAAAATCATGGAGCAGTTATATACCGATCCTGCTTATAAAAAGCATCTTGAAAACAGAAATAACATTCAAACGGTTATGCTGGGTTTTTCAGACGGAACGAAAGACGGCGGTTATTTAATGGCTAACTGGAGTATTTATAAAGCCAAGCAGACACTGACGGCTGTTTCACGAAAATATGGCGTAAAAGTGCTCTTTTTTGACGGAAGAGGAGGCCCGCCGGCCAGAGGAGGAGGTAAAACACATAAATTTTACGCTTCGATGGGACCTACGATAGAAAATAAGCAGATCCAGGTAACGGTGCAGGGGCAAACCATTAGTTCTAATTTCGGTACGTTGGATTCCTGCCGGTATAATTTGGAAAATTTACTGAGTGCCGGAGCAACCAACCAGCTTTTCAGTAAAGAAGAAAACGTACTGTCGGAAGCGGATAATCAGATTTTTGATGAATTGTCCAGGTTGAGTTATGACAAATACCTGAAGTTTAAACAGCATCCTAAGTTCATTCCTTATCTGGAAAAAATGAGTACGTTGAATTATTACGCCAAAACCAACATCGGCAGTCGTCCGTCTAAGCGGAACAAAAGCGACCAATTGGATTTCAATGATTTGAGAGCCATCCCGTTCGTGGGTTCCTGGAGCCAGCTCAAACAAAATGTACCCGGATTTTTTGGGGTAGGAACCGCTTTAAAGCAATTTGAAGAAAGCAATCAATGGGAAAAAGTCACGGAATTGTATCAAAACTCATTGTTTTTTAAAACATTAATTGAAAATAGTATGATGTCACTTTCCAAATCATTTTTTCCCTTAACGGCTTATATGCAAAAGGATGAGGAGTTTGGCGAATTTTGGCAGATTATTTATGATGAATTTGTGGAAACCAAACGATTATTAATCAAGTTGTCCGGCTTTACAGAATTGATGGAGAATTATCCGGACGGAAAAGCATCGATTGAAATCCGGGAGCAAATTGTATTGCCTTTACTGACAATTCAACAATATGCTTTGTTGAAAATCAACGAATTAAAAAAACAAAAAAATCCAAACGAAGCACAAATTGCCGTGTATGAAAAAATTGTAACCCGTTCGTTGTTTGGAAATATAAATGCCAGCAGAAATTCGGCTTAAAAGCGATTAAATTTTTGAATAAAATGAACTCATCCACCTTACAAAACGCTGAATACGCACCTTATTATTTGCCTTATATCAAAGCACTGGGCAATGTCAACTTATGGGAAGAATTGGAAAATTCAATGGTTGCTTTTGAAGAATTTCTAACACAAATTCCAATAGAAAAGCATGAATTTCGTTATGCCGAAGGAAAATGGACTATCAAAGACATTGTTCAGCATTTGATTGATGCCGAACGTATTTTTGCTTATCGTGCCTTGCGGTTCGCCCGAAAAGACGAAACGCCGCTTGCGGGTTTTGATGAGAATGCCTATGTGGATGCCACCAATACGAGCAAGAGAACCCTGGCTGATTTACTGGACGAATACAAAGCAGTACGGTTGTCAACGCTTTATTTATTCAAGTCGTTTACTGATGAAGAACTGATGCATACCGGAATTGCTTTAAACAATTCTTTTACAGTGCGGGCTATTGGTTTTATTGCGATTGGGCATCAAAAACATCATCAACGGATGATTGCTGAGCGGTATTTATAGTTAAAATGCAATTACTTTTAATCTCGAAATAACATCAATTTCAGTTAAATGTCAAATCAATTTAATTGATAATTAATTTTGAAACAGATTCAACATCATTGTTTTCAGCTTTGATGATGTACATTCCACTATTTAAATTGGACACATCGAGTTCATTGCTGTTTATTTCTTTTTTTACAATAATTCTTCCGGCATAATCAATAATTTCAATTGATTTTATGGCAGAAGTGAACTGAATGAAATCATTAGCCGGATTAGGATAAAAACGAAAGTTATTCAATTCATTATCCGAAATAGAAAGAGCATCTGGAGCAAGTTTTACAATCCAAACATCAGTTCCGCCATTATTTCCTGAAACATTTGCATTGTTAGATTGCGTATATCCGGCAAAAATATATCCGTTGTCATTGGTTATTTTAACTTCGTAGAATCCGTCACCTTGAAGACCACCATAACATCTGTTCCATTGAATTGAACCAGTTGCACTAATTTTTAAAACCCAAGCATCTTGCCCTCCATTATTATATCCAATATTTCCACTATAATTAGAATTTGTCACGCCAGTAACAATGTAACCACCATCCGCAGTTTGTTTTATATCTCTGGCAGTGTCAAAAAAACCTGCTCCGCCATAATCTTGTCGCCATTGCAATTCGCCAAGATTATTTACTTTTACAACACAAAAATTATTTCCGGTGGTTCCAAACATTTGGGTCATTGCATCGCCCACTAATATATATCCTCCGTCTGCGGTTAGTTCAACGTTAAAAGCTGTTCCGGTATTTTCATAGGTAGTTTGCCATTCTATTACACCTGAATTGTTCAGTTTTACTAACCAAAAGCCACCAGCAAATAAATCACCAGTAGCAATATAGCCACCATCGGATGTTTGTTTTACGGAAAAAAAATTGTCTAATTCAGTAGTTCCAAGACATTTTTCCCATTCAATGTCACCAAGTGCACTTAACTTTACAATCCAACCATCTGTTCCGCCGTTAAAATTTGTAATGTCACCGTTCACCGGCATGATATTTCCATCATACGAATAAGTTCTTCCGGCTACAATATAACCGCCCTCGTTTGTTTGAGTAATAGAATATGCGGTTTCTTTATCGTCTCCACCATATTTTCTTTGCCATTCAATCGTTCCTTCTGCATCAAGTTTAACAATCCAATAGTCTAAATCACCTCTAAAATTGGTAATATCGCCATTTACTGAACTTGAAACTCCTGCCACAATATATCCCCCTTCATTAGTTTGTATGATTGATTTTGCCTGATCATCAGAAGTGCCACCATAATTTTTTTCCCATTCAATAGCTCCGGTATTATCAATTTTAACAATCCAATAATCATTATTTCCATAATTTGCTGAAACATCGCCATTAGTAGATTTACTATGTCCTGCAAAAATATATCCGCCATCTGTTGTTTGCACAATACTGTTGGCTGATTCATTATTAGAACCACCGTAACATTTTGCCCATTGAATTGAAGGAACTTGCGAAAATATTGTAAAAGAAACTAAACTTGTAATAGTTAAAAATATTTTTTTCATGTTGATGTTTACTAATCAAAGAAGTTGAAGTGTGTTAATTTTTTTTCAGTTTACCGTTATTGAACTTTACCTTTTCAACAATTTCAGGTTTTGCTTCCGGTTTCTTTTTAAAACTTGGTTTTCCGGTTGTTTTTGCTGCAGGTTTTTGAGCAGGCTTTTTATCACCAAAGGTTTTGGCTTTCGGTATATCTGTAGTTGTAGAAGTTGGTTTGTGAGTTTTAATCACTTCCAACGGATTTTTCGGATTTTCCTTTGTTCCTCGTAAATGAATGACCAATCCGTTCAGAAAATTGCGTAGCACTTGATCGCCACATTCCATATAATTCGGATGGTCTGCATTTCTGAAAAAAGCACCTAATTCGGCTTTCGAAATACGAAAATCAACCAATTGCATGATTTCTACAATCTGATCATCACGAAGTTGTAAGGCTACACGTAGTTTTTTGAATATATCGTTGTTGTTCATTTTTTTAGCGTTACGTAGTTTTTTAATTTATTCGGTAAAGATAAGAAGTTAAATGCACCAAATGAATTTTTATTTTTCCGTTAGCCGGTAGCAGATAACTATTCCAACATCCACTGAACCGCTTCCCCAAAATTTTCCCGCCACAGTTTTTCATTGTGTTTTCCGCCTTTGACGATTACTTGTTTCAGGTTTGATTTTTTAGTGATTCGCTTTTCAACCAAAGCCGTCATTCTTGTGAAGTCGGTTACCATATCTTCGCTTTCACTGTCTCCACAGAGAAAGTAGAGTTTTGCGTTGATTGCTGTTGTTTTTTCAGTTAGGGTATAAATGTCATCCGTGTACCAAAAAGAAGGGGAGAAGATACCGGCTTTACCAAAGATTTCCGGGTGTTTTAAAATAGCATAATACGAAACCAGTCCGCCCAGTGAACTCCCGAAAATAGTAGTATGTGCAGCATTTGTTTGGGTACGGTAGGTTTTGTCTACATATGGTTTTAGGGTGTTTACAATAAAATCTAAATAGGCATCTGCATGACCACCTCCGTGTTTTTCATGTTTATAGGGCGTCAGTTCCTCCAGGCGTTTTTCGTTTCCGTGTTCGATACCAATAACAATCACATTCAGCTTCAGGCTGTCTAAGGTTTCATCTACGTTCCATTCGCCGGCATAGGAAGTTGCCGCATCAAACAGGTTTTGGGCATCATGCATATAAATTACCGGATAACTTTGGGTTTGTTCAGCGTATGCTTTAGGCAGATAAACCCATATTTTTTTTGTGGTTTGCAACTGTGGGGCTTTTAAATCAAAAGTAGTATAACGTTGCTGACCCCTGACATTCTGAGTGATGAAAAAAAGAAGGCCGGCAAGGATGAGAAGCGAGAAAATTAACTTCATTTTTTGATAAATTAAACGGAAAAACTAAATTAGCCAAAAATATGGTTCCATGATCACATACAAAGAAAAATTAAGTTTATTGGGTGATATGATTGAGCTGTCTAAAATAGATGGTAAATTGCATGAACGTGAATATGAATTTATCAAGATGGTTGCAGCAGAATTAAACGTTCGCGAAACCGATTTTGATGAATTGTTTTTCCTGCCCAATGAACTGTTGGTTTTTAAATCAGAGTTCAAACGCATTGAGCATTTTTACCGCCTTGCATTACTTTCGCATTGCGATAACCATCACCACGAACGTGAACACGAATTCATGTATCAGTTGGGGCTAAAATTAGGACTGAATCCTTTTGCCATTAAACGTGTATTGCACGAAATGGATAAATCTCCGACCCGGATGATTGAACCTGATTTGTTGTTGGGGATTTTTAAGGAACAACATAATTAAAACATTTCCATTCATATTTGGTTTTTTAAAGGAAAAACCAAATATGAATGGAAATGTAGCTGCCGAAGTCATTTTAGTGGCCGGCAGTCTGTTCCTTATCTTCTTGGTATTCCAAAATGTCACCCGGCTGGCAGTCTAATGCGTGACAGATTGCTTCGAGCGTAGAAAACCGGATTGCTTTTGCTTTACCTGTTTTGAGTATCGAAAGATTGGATAAAGTCAGATCAACTTTTTCAGACAGCTCATTGAGAGACATCTTTCTCTTGGCCATCATGACGTCTAAGTTTACGATAATTGGCATGGTTTAAACAGTTAGGTCGTTTTCGTTCTGTATTTCTACTCCTCTGGAAAAAATTGTGGCGATAACATACACTACAGCCGCCATTAAAATGTAAGCCTGACTGTCTTCCCAAAACGGGTTCAGACGGTTAATTTCAAATAGGTGTTGTGTACTTTTCACTGTTTCCCGGGCGATGTAACTGATTAGCCCTATGGAAAGAATCAGGTAGCTTATCCGGGTAATCCTACCTGAAACATAACTGTTGAACGGCTTTGATAAATCAAGTTTACTGACCAGCAGAATGAGCAGATAGAAAAGTGAAGCTTTTAAAAGTGAAATCGTCAAGATAAAAGCATATATCCCGAAAAAAGCCCATTTATTCAGATTATACAATTCTGTTAAATCCAATTTTTGATACAGGTTTGGAATAAATTCCGGTTTATACAGGCTGAAAATAAAATTGACAATTAGTCCACCCGCCTCAATACTCAAACCTACAAAGATGACCCAGGCCATGATATGCAGGCCTTTAAATACGAAGTTACTTCTTTTTAACATAATTAAGTGTTTAAATTATGTTGCAATAATAATAAATATTTATTGAAAAACAATAAAAATATATTAATTTTTGCTAAAAATAAGTATTAGTGCTTTTTTCGGAATTTCCTTTGCTAACTTGTATTGGTTGTCATTTGTTTTTTAATGATACTTCGGGCGACGGTCATTACAGTTAGGTGGCTATACCTATATCCGTTCACATGTTTCAACGGTCAGTTCAGATTTTACCTCTCCGGTATGTTTGATTGTATAAGGCTCAAACAGCATAAGCAGCACTTCTTCTTCGGCAACCGGTTTGTGCTCAACACCTTTAGGGACGATAATCATTTCACCTTCGTTTATTTCAACAGTTTTGTCTGCAAATTCAATTTTCAGTTTTCCTTTGATTACAAAAAATAATTCGTCTTCCTCCTGATGATTATGCCAGACAAATTCTCCTTTTACTTTGGCTAGTTTAATGGCCTGACCATTTAGTTCGCCAATAATTTTCGGGCTCCAATGCTCATTAAAAAGACTGAATTTCTGATTTAAATTGATGACTTGCATAAGGTAAATTTTTAGGTTTGTGTTATAAAGGAATGTCTTAACGCCCTATTTCAATTAGTTTCTGGCTTTGTTGCAGTGATTGGTTCAAAGATAGAAAAATTGTTGATACAGAGTAAAGATAAGTGAGTAACCCGATCTTGGTTAAATGTGTTTTTAGGGTGTATAGAACAACTAAAAGATTTTTTTACGCTTCGAGTTAGGTCACTTTAATAAAGCACTTTTTAAATAGTCTTTAAAGATTTTTGGGTTATCAATCCAGCTGTTGTGTCCAGCATGTGGAATGATTCTGAGTTCAATCTTGTCATAACCATTCAGTGAAGCTTTGAATGCTTCGCCATGAAAGTCTAAAAAGTCGTAATCGCCGTTGATGATGGTCGTTTTGGTGTTGTTGTTAAGGCTGTTTCTGTAATCATAGTCCCAGTTTACGGTCTCTGCCATTACAGAAGCACTTTGTTTATAATAGGCTCTGCCTCCTTTTAAGTAGATGTGTTTACGTACATCATAAAGATTAACGGCAGCAAAGGTTATCCGCCAGTATTCGGTCAGGTCTTTGTGGGTTAATTCAGAAGTTTCTATATCCTTTACAGTATGGAGGTCATTAATTCCTTTTGCAATGTATGGCTCAGTCAGTTCCTTTACTTCTTTTCTGTTCATAAGATAATGAACCTGTTCTTCATGGCGTTTGGAAAAGACACTTTTTAAACTATCTGATTTGGGTAAAATAGCCCCGACAAGCACCAGATGCGATACTAAATCCGGATGCTGTTTTACAAATTCCATTCCTACCAATGTTCCCATTGAATGGCAGAAGAGTTTTGTTTTTTTGAGTTTCAGGGCGTTGGTAAGTGCAAGCAGGTCGTCAATATTCTTTTGAAAGGTCAGGTTCTCTGCTTTTGCCGGTGAAAGTAAAGAGCCTCTTTGGTCATATAAAATAAAGTAGAACGTATCTTTTAAACCTTCCAGAGCATCAAGCATGTAATCGTGATTTGCTCCGAATCCGCCGTGAACGACAATTACAGTATCTTTTCCGCTTTTAATTTCTTTTACAAAAATATCTGCATCGTCTCTTTGCAAATACCATTCAGAATAGTTTTTGTCCTGAGCCGACAGCATCATTAACTGAAAAAAAGAGACAATAAACAAAAAAGATGTTTTCATAAGCTGGTTTTTTCCGAAAAGACGACTAAGCGGATATTTTGTTACACAAGTTCAAATACAGGTTTAAATTGGTATTCAAGCTTTTTTTATTTTGAAGGCAAACTATCAGTTAATTTTACTCTTGGCATATCTGAATTTGTTTTAATCAGGCAGAAAAAGCAGTATTGTTAGTTTTGTCGTAAAGTATTCATGCAGGTCTGTACAGTCAATAAACGAGAGACCGGATAATCTCTGAAAAAATGTCTGTTAAAAACTTGTTAATCAGTAGTTAAACCTGAAATTTTGACGGTTTTTAGATTGAAAAAATGTCAATTTGACTTAAGAAACGGATTGGTATAAACTTTGCCTTTAACCAGTCAAAAGAAAATGTTTAACCTAAAAAAATAAAATTATGACACTGGTAAAAACAAACAACCGATTTCCTTTTCCTGCCGTTTTTGATGAATTTTTTAAACCGGACTGGATGGGTGGCATGGAACGTATGAACAACACTGTTCCTGCCGTAAATATCAAAGAAACCGAAACCACTTTTGTGGTGGAGCTGGCGGCTCCCGGCAAACGCAAAGAAGATTTTAATATTGAACT
Source organism: Bacteroidota bacterium (assembly GCA_023434025.1). Taxonomy (GTDB): domain Bacteria; phylum Bacteroidota; class Bacteroidia; order Flavobacteriales; family Flavobacteriaceae; genus Flavobacterium. The sequence goes on along the minus strand of JAEYTL010000021.1, from coordinate 164,985 downwards.
GGATGACAATGTGCTGACCATTTCTTCTGAATCAAAACACGAGAAAGAAGAAAAAGATAACGACGGAAAATATACCCGCAAAGAGTTCAGCTATTCGTCTTTTAAACGTGCTTTTACGCTTCCGGAAATCGTAAATGAAGCCGATATCAATGCTTCGTATGAAAACGGGGTGTTGCATATCACGCTCCCCAAACGCGAAGAAGCGTTGCCTAAACCAAAGCGATTGATTGAGATTGGTTAATATATGGTTAAGTTAGAAAAGCACCTTTCGGGGTGCTTTTTTTATGCTTATTCCTGAGCGTTGATTAATTTTTTAATCAACGTTATTTGCCCCAAATGATAATAGCCGTGTTCAATCATGGCATCTATATTCCGTTGATAACTGCCATAGTTTGGATTTGTAAAATCAGCTTTCAATTGTTCATCGGTGAGTTGTTCCACATGTTGGGCAAAAGTTTCTGAGTCTTTCCAAAAACGCTGCAAAAATGCATTCCATTCTTCCTGTGAAGTAATTGGTGGGAAATCGAAACTGTATTTGTCTTTGATGTCCAATGTGCCACCGGCAAATACCTGATTGATGCCGTTGATATAGTAATGAATGTGTTGGGCTAAAAGTGCTATGGTGTTAAGATTACCTACTTTAGTGGTCACCATTTCCCAATTCGTTTCATCCAATTGAGTTTTAAAGTTGGTGTTGGCAATCCATGTGCCGTTTAAGATGACTTCACGGAAACGGGTGGCGAGAGCAATTGATGTTGACATAGACTTATATTATGTAAAAATATCAAAATTAACTAATAAACTCAAAGAAGTTTTCCTTGTTAATAAAATGAAAGCTATAATTAGAATAAATATTACTAAAACTTTTTGTCATTTGAACTTTTTTGCTCGGATTCCATTTAATTTCAAAGGTTGATAGATGATTATTTTTTTCAATTATTAAATCAATTTCTTTTTGTTCTGTACTTCTCCAAAAATAAAAATTTCCATAAATCTGTTTGTATTCATTTTGTTTTCTCAGTTCATTGATTACAAAATTTTCAAATATATTCCCCACGTCATTACGTATTTCAACGGGTCTGAAATCATTAATCAATGCATTTCTAATTCCTAAGTCATTGAAATATATTTTTTTAGATTTTTTTAATTCATTTCGTTGATTGGTGTGAAAAGAATTTAATTTATAAATAACAAACGATTGTTCTAACATATTCACATAGCTTTCTACCGTTTGATTATCAATTTTTAAAAGATTGGATAATTCATTATAGTTCACTTCACTACCAATTTGCCAGGCTAATAGTCGTAGTAATTCAAGAATTTTTTCGGGTTTTTTAATTCCTTTGAACAAGAAAATATCTTTATATAAATAACTATCTGATAAGAATTTTAATAAGCGTTCTTCTTGTCCAACTTGTATAACAATTTCAGGATAATAGCCATAAATCATACGTTGTGGAAGCTGACGTATTTCATTAATTAAATTGGTATGTTGCACCATTTCTTGAAAGGAAATAGGAAACAAATTGAATTCAAATTTTCGACCGGTTAAGGGTTCATTTAATGAATTTCGCAGTTCAAATGCACTAGAGCCACTGGCAATTACTTGGATTTCTTTATGATAATCAACAAATAATTTTAAAATGCTTCCAACATTTTCTATTTTTTGAGCTTCATCGATCACGATAATTTTATGCTTTCCGGCAATTTGAAGTAATCGTTCACTATTTGGATTTTTTAATAACAGATGCACATCTGAATTTTCACCATCTAACCATAACACTTCTTCGTTGGTTGATTGAATCAACATTTTAATCAAAGTACTTTTTCCAACTTGTCGAGCACCCAGCAGCACAATAATTTTGCCCTTAAAAAAATCATTTTTTAAGTCATTAAAAATTTGTCGATTTATTCCTGTCATTTCCTTTAATTTTAGGATGTAATCGCAAAATTAGTACTTTTTTTTAGATTTTATTCTAAAAAATCAGGTTTTTTGCGAAGTCAGAGAATACAGAGCAGTGTGATATTGAAGAAGATTTAGGAGAGCAGAGGCTTTGAAAATTGGTATTGGCAATCCAAGTGCCGTTTAAGATGACTTCACGGAAACGGGTGGCCAGTTATATATCAAATTTATCTTCTCAAATTTAATAAAAATTTTTACAAATTATTAATACTGCCTTGTTCACTAATTTTCTTTTGAAATACAATCTCCCAGCCCCGATTGCAGCGAAAAGCCTTTGGTGAAAAAAACCTATTTTTTCTTGGTTTGGCAGAGCGACCTTAGAAGCTCCTGCCGGACCTTAGAAAAAAAGGTTTTTGAGCAAAAGCTTGTAGCGAAAAGCGGGAATAGCTGCAAAAAAAATTACATCTTCTCCTGCAAACTCTTAATCTCATCACGCAATTTCGCAGCATCGATAAAATTGAGTTCTTTGGCCGCTTTTTCCATCATTTTCCGAAGGTCACGGATTTTTTTCTCGATTTGTGGTTTAGTCAGGTATTCACTTTCCGGTTCGGCGGCTTTCAGTAATTTATCCTCGTAATATTGTGTGGAGACGGAATTGTTGCTTAACGCATTATTCAGGCTCTTGTTCAATGCCTTGGGTTGGATATTGTGAAGCGTATTATATGCCATTTGTTTTTCTCTACGATAATTCGTCTCGTCGATGGTTTTTTGCATCGAAGCCGTGATTTTATCGGCATACATGATTGCTTTTCCGTTTACGTTACGGGCCGCACGGCCTACGGTTTGTGTGAGCGACCGATGACTGCGGAGGAAACCTTCTTTGTCAGCATCCAGAATGGCTACAAGTGAAACTTCGGGTAAATCCAACCCTTCCCGGAGTAAGTTTACACCAATTAAAACATCAAATAATCCTTTGCGTAAATCCTGCATGATTTCTACACGTTCCAATGTATCCACGTCAGAGTGAATATAACGGCAACGGATGGAAACTTTGGTTAAATATTTAGTCAGTTCTTCGGCCATACGCTTGGTTAATGTGGTAACCAAGACCCGTTCATCTGCTTCGCACCGCACCTGTATTTCTTCGATCAGATCGTCAATCTGGTTCAGACTTGGCCGTATTTCTATAATCGGGTCTAATAATCCGGTAGGACGAATCACCTGTTCTATATAGATGCCTTCGCTTTTTTGTAATTCGTAATCGGCAGGTGTGGCAGATACATAAACGACCTGGTTTTGCAGGCTTTCAAATTCTTCGAATTTTAACGGACGGTTATCCATCGCAGCCGGTAACCGGAAACCGAATTCAACCAGGTTTTCTTTTCGGCTCCGGTCGCCGCCGTACATGGCGTGTACCTGCGAAATGGTCACGTGACTTTCATCTACCACCATCAGAAAATCATCCGGAAAATAATCAATCAGACAGAACGGGCGTGTGCCGGGTTGACGACCGTCTAAATAGCGGGAATAATTTTCGATACCGGAACAATATCCCAGTTCACGGATCATTTCCAAATCAAAATTGGTGCGTTCCTCCAGGCGTTTAGCTTCTAAATGTTTACCGATTTCTTTGAAATAATCTACCTGTTTAACTAAATCCTGTTGGATTTCCCAAATGGCATTTTGCAACACATCGGGAGATGTCACAAACATGTTGGCCGGGTATATGTTTAGTTTGGAATAGCGTTCGATGACTTTGGCTGTTTTAGCATCAAAAGCTTCAATTTCTTCAATTTCATCACCGAAGAAATGTACGCGGAAAGGTTCATCGGCATAACTCGGAAAAATCTCCACAATATCCCCTTTGATGCGAAAGGTGCCGGGTGTGAACTCTGCTTCAGTCCGGGAATACAAACTTTGCACCAACCGATGTAATAATTTGGTTCGGGAGATAATTTGTTCCCGCTCAATGGAAATCACGTTTTTTTGAAATTCCACCGGATTGCCGATACCATATAAGCAGGAAACAGAGGCTACCACCAGCACATCTCTTCTGCCGGAAAGCAGGGCAGAAGTGGTGCTCAGACGTAACTTTTCCAGCTCATCATTAATGGATAAATCTTTTTCGATATACGTACCCGTAACAGGGATATAGGCTTCCGGCTGATAATAATCATAGTAGGAAACAAAATACTGCACTGAATTATTCGGGAAAAACTGCTTGAACTCCGAGTATAGCTGTGCGGCTAAGGTTTTGTTGTGGGCCAGCACCAAGGTTGGTTTTTCTACTTTTTCAATCACATTAGCCACCGTAAAGGTCTTCCCTGAACCGGTAACACCCAATAGGGTCTGGTATTTTTCACCGTTCTGGATTCCGTTAGCCAATTTTTCAATGGCTTGCGGTTGATCGCCGGTGGGTTGGTATGCTGAGATGACCTGGAATTTCATATACAAATTTAGAAAAAAGCAAAAATAAGAAGTTTTTATCATTGCACTTATTAGTAAAGATATTTTAACGAACTGATTGATTCGTTTTTATTTATGTTAAAAATACATTTATTATTTAAAAATTAACTTTTTTTATTAATTATTGTGTTGTTAAAATAAAATTACTAATTTAGTTTTCAATGAGTTAAAACATAAAATAAATTTGGGGTAATCTATTTTGGGGAAGATAAATAAAATAATCACAGGTTTTAGAAAGAAAATCTTAGCAAAAAGTAATATTAAAAAAATTAAAAAGTATAGAAGAGTCATACTACTGCTTTTGTTCTTTTTGTTTTACTATACCACTGAAATTGCTCTTTCAGTATTGCCAAGCCAAATTTTCAATGTTCAGGAAATTGCTTCCCAAGATGTAGAATTCAACGACATTTACTATCGGCACACCTATTTTGACAGTAAACCTAAATTTGCAGAAGAGGAGATTGTTTTAGTGAATATAGGGTCACTGGATACCGTTAATTTTAGAGAAAAACTGATTGAATTATTGCCTTTGATCAGTGATTTAAATCCGAAAGCTATTGGATTGGATGTGATTTTTTATAAAGAAAAAAGCAGTCCTGAAACCAATAGAGTATTAGATTCTGTTTTAAGGGCTACCAATACGTTGATAGGTATCGATTATCAGTACAAATCAATATTTCACAAGACTAATTCAGATATAAAACGGTTTGGTTATATCAATCTGCCCAACAAGGAGCACAGTTCTGTAAGAGATTATTATAGCTTTTATAATGTTGACGGTATGGGTAATATACCTTCTCTAGCCAGAAGATTACATATAAAAGGCATTGGAAAGGATATTAAATATAAAGAGCAGGAGCTGGTGCTAAAGTATTATACAGATGAAACAGGTATTTTCAATATATTATCTGAAAATCAATCAGAAAACAGAGATAAATTTGGTTGTGTGGAAGCAAAGGATATATTTCAGGCTAAGGAGTTGTTGAAAGAGCTTATGGGGAATATTTTTGAGAACAAATTTGTAATTATAGGATGGATTGGTGACAGAAGCATGTATAATCAATATGATATAAAAGACAAGCACAGGGTTCCGGTAGATCCAAAATTGGTTGACAGAATGCCGACTATGGCTGGTGCTGTAATTCACGCTAATGCCTTACAAATGATGATTAGCGATGATTATATTGTTAGAATCGACGGTATAGGCTATTATGTTGCTATATTTTTAATCTTGTATAGCTATATTATAGTTATAGAAAAAGCAGAGAAGCTGGTTTTTATAAAAAAAGTTTTACTGATGACGGTGACTTATATTGTAACAAACCTGTTTTTTATCTGGTTAGGAATTTTCCTTATGTCTCTTGGGTATTATGTAAATGTTGGAAAATTACTGATTTTAATGGCTGTTCTGACCGGATTTTATGCTACGTTATATGAAAAGTTCAAAAAAAAAGAATTAAAAAAGTTAAGATAATTTAATAAAGCTTAAATAATGAAAATAAAATTTTTCTTTTCCTTGTTATTCGGTTTTTTGCCATTTTCAGACATGATGGCACAAGAGGTATATTTGGTGGTTTATGAAGGAGAAGTTTTTATGGATAATAGGTCCCTTAACAAAGGACATCGTTATACTTTTCCGGTATCTTCATCAGTAAAAATTACTAAAGATTCAAAAACTATTTTTTTTACAAAGTCAAAGTTGGTTACAGTCCAGCCGACGACAGAGAAAAAACTTTCACAAAGGAATGTGTTAGCTTTAATCAATAGAGAGCCAAATAAGATTGATTTGATTGATTATATATTCAGGCTATACAAAATTACAAAGATAGAAGAGGCTTCTAAGGGAAAGACAATTGCAGGTGTAAGCGGTTGGAATAAATCTGATTATGATGATTCTGGTGCGGATTCAGATCGTTTTTTTCCGATGGATTCAGCAAAAATTATAGGAAAAGATATCAGCCTGAAATGGAATTTTAAATCAAAAATTATAGGTGCAAAAATATATTTTATACATAAAGCCTCAAAAGACACATTGTATAATTCCTCTATATCGGAAAAGGGATTTGCAAAAATTAGTGTTTTGAAAGAAGGAGAGTACGAATGGGTCATTATTTCTAAAATTGAAAAAAGGACTCCATTAAGGAGAGCTTTATTTAAACTGAGCTCATTTGATGAAAAGAAAATAATAGATGATTTTAATGAATTTAAGAAACAGATTAGTGTTTTTGATCAAACCATTCAGGATAATATTATCGAAAAATATTTATTCAGCCGGAATGTAACATTTGACAGTAACTTCTAAACCAACAATAAAAAGTGTCAGTATGAAAAATATAGTTTTACGGAATTCCTTTTTTTTCCTCATTTTATCCGGTATTAATGTTTTTGCTCAGGTGAAAGATATTGGTGAGTCATTTGAAAAAAAAGCCTTTATACAGAATATTGATCCTGATGAAGAATTAATTCTGGTGAATTTTGTCTCTAATAATGAAATAGTCAGGGATGTTTTACGATGCAAAAATGCATTGATAAACGGATCAGGTAAAGAAGTACTCTCATTTAGGAATCTGAAATATAATATGGAGATATTAGTTGAAGGAGAAGAATTTAAGGAAGAAGGGCATTGCCAAGCAAAGAAGATAACTATTATAGATACTGATAAAAAGATAAGATACATCAAAGACGGCAGAATAGATTTCATCGCTAATAATCTTGCATTTGTAGATGGGCATAAGGTAAAAATGAGTACCGGTAAAAAGATTATTGGTAAAAAGAAAACGGGCTATGAAAATAAATCCTTTGAAAGTTTTAAAGAGTTAAAAATAGGAATTATTGCTCATATAAATGGTAAGCCTACAAAAGACGGTTTCTATTTGGCGGAAGAATTCCAGATTGAACCTGAAATTAAAACAGATTACAACAAGATTGCTGACACCATTGATCAGGAAGAGCACGAAAAATATTATCCTGAATGGATTGATAAATCAAAAAGAACTAAATTTTTCAATACTGAAATACCAGGTGTTGGGAAAATACACCCTGATGCAGAGGTGCAGGATTATGTTCATAAATTAGGTTTGAAACTGGTTCCGGAGCACATCAAAGATAAAATTAAATTTTTATTCATAGTTATAGATAATCCTGCTGTGAATGCTAATGTAAGAGCTAACGGATTATCTTATGTGTATTCCGGTTTGCTGATGAACATGGAAAATGAAGCACAATTGGCTAGTGTTATGGGACACGAAATAGCTCACGCAATTTATATGCACACAGCGGATGAGATTAAATATCAACAAAGAAAAGAAAAAAATAAATCATTTGTAGAAGAAGTCAGTAAAGCTACCAAGAAAACATTGGATAAAACGACTAATATTTTTAAAACGACTGATAAATCCAAAGCAATTTCTGAAAAAGAGGTTGTTGCTGCTACTCATCAGGAATTAACATCACTTACAAAGAATTTCTTTGACAGAAGAAAGTCACATTATTCTATTGAACAAGAATTTCAAGCAGACAGGATTGGCTTGTGTATCATGGCAATGGCAGGTTATGATCCACGTGAAGCTCCGATTGTCTGGAAAAATATTTTTGATAGTTACGGAAAATACAAGGAAGAAGCGGGAGTAAACCTTGAGCAGAAACTGGTAAAGCAAGTTACTTCTGATAAAAAAGAAACTAAAAAGAATCCCAAAGCTAAAACAAGTGATATTTCAAAAGGAACAGAAATTATTAATGTGTTGCTTAGTTGGAAATCAGAAGATTTTAAATCAAAAAGTTATAGAACGCACCCTGATGAAGTAAAGCGTTTTGAAGAATTAAACCGTTATGTTTCTATGTATTGGTCCAATGCGGAATTATTAAATAATTCAGTAACAAATGAAGCAGAATACCAGCAAATAATAAACCGACTAAAAACAAAACCAACTACCAAAAAAAGTAAAAAGTGAAATGACTTAAAGCAGTCTATAGTTCTAATAAATTATGGTTATCTTTGTTTCATTAAAAAATATTAAGGATGAGAAAATTTATTTATTTATTTATTTATTGGTTTTGTTACCTGTGTTTTCTTTTGCCCAAAAAATTAAAACCAAGAAAGACCGTATTTTAATTGACGAAAAGGAAGTGGCTATTTTCAATGATAAAGTACGTGACCAATGCATTTTTTTTGATCTGAACAACAATAAACAGTTTACGGCGGAATACAAATCACTGATGGAAGGGCAGACCATTATTAACCAATGGCTGGTACTGACCAATGCTGACGGAACGGTTAAAACCGAAATTCCGTATGAAGTACTGATTACATCGTTTAATTCTTCACGGATTATCATGCATTTATTATCCGCTAAGTATGAATTGTTTGATGCCAATGGATTTAATCAGGCAAAGATTGAGGCTTTTTTTGCGACCGAAAGAGAAAGTATCGGTGATAAATCGTTACAGACAAAGATTGATGTGATCGCTTCGAAAAAAGAAAAAGAAGCCAAAATAGCCCAATACCGTCCACACGTAAAAACAGATGGAACAGTCATGTTTGGCGGAACGGCCGGAACCAATATTGTAGGAAAGGTAATCGGAAGTCCGTACACCGCTTTTGGGAATAATAATTTTGCGGATGTGTATGATCTGGACAACATCAAAGTAGCATCGGCTAAAATTACCGGGAATATGAATAACGATGTGGAAGTAACGTTGTTTAACGACAGTAAGTTTACCTATCCCGCACAAAAACGATACAGCGGCCCGGATAATACCAGTTTTTTTACGGAATTAATGGGTGAGCTTGTTTACCGTGATATTACTTTAGGCCGCCAGGCTAAGCAGCATAAGCAGGATTTGTTAAATGAAAAAGTAAAATTAGCTAAAGAGAGAAGTGTAAACGTGTATAACGTACGTGGTTATGCTATCGATGGAAAAGGAGTAAAATATGACGGAACTTTAACGGCTCAGTTTGAAAAATTAGATATTCACCAGACAGGCAATACAGAAGTGGTGGATGCAATTGATAACTACGGTAAAAATGTTACCGTTAAATACCTGAATGAAAAAGGAAAAGAAAGAACGATTACGCTTTCAGCTAAAGACAATGTTAGTTTTTTTGTAAAGAATGACGATGGTACGGAAACAGGATATAAAGGAATGAAAGTAAAAGGCGATGCGGTTAAAAAAATATCGAATGCCATGTCATTGGGCTTTAATAACGCTTATTTTTATAAAGAAGTATTTACCGAAAACGGGAATTCGGTTTTTATTGATCCGGTAGATGATGAGGTTTTTGTGATTAAATTAAAAAGCCAGAATGTCGGTCAAATGATCGATAAGCGTAATAATAAAAACCTTTCGAAAGAGCTGGCCGAATACCTGAGTGCCTGCAAACATTTGTCAGATGAAATTACGGGCGGAGCATTTGATTTAAAAATTCAGGAAAATTTGGTTACTATTGTAAAAGAGTTTAATGCCTGCAAATAATTGAAAGTATATTTTTACCGTAAAAATGCTCGTTTTGATAACGGGCATTTTTTTAATCCCAGCATTCCATTAAAATCAGATCGCCGTCTTCGTGTTCAATGGTTACAATGCCGTCTGCCGTTACATGATTGCTGCTTCCGGTACGGTAGCCAATCGTCAGGGAATCATTGGCTAACGGGTAAAATAAATTTTGCGAATGAATACCATGAACCGCTCCGATCGGAATCAGGGAAATTACCGTGTCTGCCGGATACCATTTTTCATATTTTTTTGGCAGCAGAAATATTTTGGAATGGTCATCAAACAAAACGATTTTCAGTTTATTTCTGAACTTCACAATGGAGGTGATATTGGTTATGGTATGATCGGCTCTTTTCCCGGTGGCCCAAACCACGTTTACGGCAGTAATGTTCCGTGCCACTAAATAATCAAAGGCTTTTTCCAAATCGGTTTTATTCTGATCAGGGGCATAAATGATTTCCAGCGGATACTGTGCTTCTTTATAATAATCAGCATCAAAAGCACGGTCAAAATCACCTAACAGCACATCTACTTTGATACCTAATTCCATTACTCGGCTCATAGCGGAATCCAACACAATGACAATGGGCGACCATTCTAATAACTGTCCCAGCAGTTCTTCGCTACAGGAAGCTCCGTTGGCAATGATTAAAGCGGGTTCTTGGTCGTCTTTAACGATATGGTGTGATGACATGTTTTTCTTTCACAGAAAACACAGAAAACACTGAAAAGTGTATTATGCATATTCTAATTAATGATTCTTATTATGCTTTCTTTATCTTTTAAAAAACCTGTATTAAAGTTTACTAAAAAACCAATACGTTTATTAGTTAATCGGAGATAAGTTAAAAGTTGTTTTTTGTGTACATTTTTTAATTCTTTAACTGATTTTATTTCAATGATAATGGTATCGTTTACCAAAATATCTAATCGATATCCTAAACCTAAATCTCTGTTTTTTAAACTACTGGTAAATTAAATTGACATTTTACATCAAAACCTCTTTCTTTTAATTCATAACTTAATGCTGCTTCATAAATGCTTTCTAACAAACCTGGCCCTAACTCTTTAAGAACTTCAAAGATTGCATTCCTGATTTCGAATGTTAATTCATTGTTTTCCATTTCTTTCTCATTTTTAATTTCAAAAATAAAAAAACTGTATGAATTTATTTTTTGAAATTTAAAAGTAATCAGTTGTATTTCAAACAACAAAACAGAAGTAGAAAATCCTATTCAGTGTTTTCTGTACTTTCCGTGAGAACTAAAACTTTCAGAGAGAAATTACTCAATGATATACTGATTCACTTCCGTCTGGCTCAACCTGAAATAGCCCAATGCATAGTTATCAAAACTGGTTTGGTTAACAATGTTTCCGCGAACGGTAGAGGTAGGGGTGCTGAACGGTCCGGCATTATTTCCGGCTTGTGCCAGCAGGATATTGAGGTAATTGAAATAATTCTGAGAAATGCCGTTCATGGTAAAAGTCAGTGTATCGCCTGTTTTTAAATCTTCACTGAAATACAAGCCGAACATTTCATTGTTTTGAAAAAAGCGGTCTTCCAGAATACCATATTCAGGAATGACTTTATAGGGGTCAAAAATGCCCAGAAAGTAAAAATTAGTCTCATCCGGAATATCATTAAAGAAGAACTTTACTTCGACATCCTCACCCAGGATCCCGCCGTCGTTGCGTTGTTCCACCCGTGTAACTTCCGGAGTGGCCAGTAACCGTTCGGTTGAAGTATATACTTCATCATTATGAATCACCATTAGTGTATAGGATTCATTCAGAACCGGAACAAAATCAGAACAAATATACAAACCGGGTTGATCAATCTCTGTGAAATTAAAAACCGTTCCCTGACTGTTCGTTATCGTTACAACGGCATCTGAAATGGGCGGAATTACATCTGAAAAATAATCGGTTGTGGTCGATAGTTTTACCGCCTGAATATTTCCCGGGGTGTTTCTTACCCAGTTTACGGAGGCTTCGATAACTAATCGTGGCGGGGCAGTATTCAGATTAACATCAACGACCTCCTCGCAGCCAAAGGTTATGAAGGCAATAAATAAAAGTAAGCTATATTTAAACTGTTTCATTTTCTTAAAATTTAAAATTATACGTAACACTCGGAACAATTCCGAAAATAGAAAGTCGTACGGCTTCGTTTCGGGCTGTTTCATCGTTTTGGCGAAACGTGATGGAAGCTGCATTTTGACGATTGTATAGATTATAAAACCCAAAAACCCACTCGGCTTTCCATTTTCTGTCTTTGTTTTTACTCGGTGTCAGTGTGGCGGAAACGTCTAAGCGGTGGTAAGTAGGCAAACGGTTCTCGTTTCGGGTATTGTAGCTGGGAACGGTAATGCCTAAGTATTCGTATTGTCCGTTCGGATAAGTTACAGGCTGCCCGGTCTGTAATGAAAAATTAGCACCGAACCGCCATTTTTCATTCAGTTTATAGTTGCCGACGATAGAAATGTCGTTAAGCTTGTCATAGCCGGTTTTATACCAGTTTCCGTTGTTAATTCCGGTTTCTTCGGGCGTTCTTCCGGGTACCTGTTGTTCGGTTCGGGCTAAAGTATAGGACAGCCAGCCGTTGAACCGGCCTGTATTTTTCCGGAACAGAACTTCCATCCCGTAAGCCCGTCCGCGACCGTTTAACACCACCCGCTCAATGGCTTCGTTGGCAATCAGGTTGGCACCGTCAATATAATCTACCCGGTCTTTGATGTCTTTGTAGTAGGTTTCCACTTCAACGGAATATTCATCGTTTTTAAAATTTTGAAAATAACCAACGGCATATTGATCCAGCAATTGCGGTTTTAAAAAGTGATCGCTTGGAGCCCAGACATCTAACGGAGTAGGAGATTGCGTGTTTGAAATCAGGTGCAGGTACTGACTCATCCGGTTATAACTGGCTTTGATAGACTGATTGTCATTCAATGCATACGAAACGGAAAAACGAGGTTCAAAATTGTTGAAATTTGCTATGGTTTTATTTTTTCCATAGTGAATTGTGCCGATCGGGTCTGCACTTTCATATACCTGAAAGGCAGTATTAAAATTGACCGCCTGGTCATTTTCATATACATTCAGGGTTTGTTCGCCCAAACGCAAAAAATTACTGTACCGAAAACCGTAGGAAACCGTCAGCTTTTCGGTCAGTTGATGCTCGGCATCTACATATACTGCCGATTCCAAAGCATATTTTTTGTCTAACTGGTCGGGATTAATGCCGGAGTCTGCTCTCGAAGGTTCGATTTTTCCGGGGTTAAAATCATAATAAATGGAGTTTACACCATAGGTTAGCTTTAATTTTTCGCTCAGGTAATGTTTAAAATCATACCGCAGGTTGTAATTCTTGATGCCGCTGTTCCATTCAAAACCAACAAAATCCAGTTCTAATCCGTAATAATAATCAGAATAAATGAACGACATGTTGCTGAACAATTTATCGGAAAACAAGTGATTCCATCGTAAATTAAGGACAGAATTGCCATACGTATTTACAAAAGCGTTGTTTAGGCTAAACACATCCCGGCCAAAATAGCCCGAAAAATAGACATTGTTATTCTCATTTATTTTATAGCTTAATTTGGTGTTCAGATCATAAAAATAAGCGGAATTGTCGTTATCAGTCAGTTTTAAAAACAGGTGGGCATACGAACCTCTCCCGGCGACCAGAAACGAACCGCGGTCTTTTACAATCGGCCCTTCTGCCATTAACCGGCTGGAAATAATACCGATGCCGCCATTTACGTGATATTCCTTACTGTTTCCTTCTTTTTGATAAATATCTAATACAGAAGATAATCTTCCGCCGTAACGGGCCGGAATTCCGCCTTTATATAATTTTAAATCCTTGATGGCATCCGGATTAAAAACGGAAAACAGGCCGAATAAATGCGATGAGTTGTAGATGGTGGCCTCATCTAATAAAATCAAATTCTGATCGGCACCGCCTCCACGTACGTTGAATCCGGACTGACCCTCGCCGGCACTGGTAACACCCGGTAAGGTCAGTAACGATTTTACAATATCAACTTCACCCAATAAAACCGGCATTTCTTTGATTTCCTGAATAGAGAGTTTGTTTACACTCATCTCGGGTTTCCGGATTTCAGCTTTGGCTTTCCGTTCTGTGAGGATAACTTCGCTTAACTGTTGACTCGATTCAGATAAGGAAAAGTTTTTTCGGATGTTCTTATCCAGCACAACCGTTTCTTCGATGGTTTGGTAACCAAGGTAACTGATCTGAATAAGATAAGTCCCTTTGGGTAAAGAAAAGGAGTAGAATCCGTATTCATTGGTGGTAGCCCCGGTTTTGGTTTCCGCAGCGATGATATTTACACCATAAAGTGTTTCATTGCTTTTCTGATCGGAAATGATTCCGCTGATCGTAAATTTTTCCTGGGCTTTTAGCATTGAAACCGATGATAATAGAAAGAGGAAGGTGAGACTGATTCTTTTTAAAAACATAGACTACTTTTTTTAACAAAATTGATGAAAATTTCTCATAAATTTTATACACCAGTTGTTAAAGTAGGGTTAATAAAAAACCTGACAATTTGAAATAATTGTCAGGTTTTCAGTAAAACCAATTTTTTATTTTACGGTTTCAACCAATCTGATAAATTCGGATTTATAACCATCTTCATCGTTAGAAAGTCCTTTTCTGGCCAAGGTTTTGATGGCTTCACTGTCTTTGTTTTGAACAAGTTTTGAATCTCTTAATTTCAATCCGAACCAGGCTACGGCTGATGAAAATTTGAAATCATCGGATGAATTTTCTATCGGAATCGATTTGTTTTCAATCACATGAACCATTTCGATACTTTTTTCACCATCGGGTTTTTTGTATCTAAATTTGATAGTAGCCAATTCATTCCCAAAAACGGTTGAAGAACTTTCTGTTTTAGAATATTTCAAGTCAATTGGTTCTTTAAAAAAATCACTTTTCACGTTGGTTGGAATAATTTCATATAACGCCGTAACGGTGTGACCGCTTCCTAATTCGCCGGCATCAATGGCATCATTCACAAAATCTTCATCTCTTAATTTTCTGTTTTCATATCCAATCAATCGATAAGCTTGCACATGTTGCGGATTGAATTCAATTTGAATTTTCACATCTTTCGCAATGGCAAACATTGATCCTTTAAACTCTTTTCCTAAAAAGCGATTGGCTTCCTGAATGTTATCGATGTAGGCATAATTTCCGTTTCCTTTGTTGGCAATGGTTTCCATTTTGCTGTCTTTGTAATTGCCCATTCCGTAGCCTAAACAAGTGAGGAAAACACCGCTTTTTCTCTTATCTTCAATCAAAGTTTGCATGTCTTTATCTGAAGATGCTCCCACATTAAAATCGCCATCCGTAGCTAAAATCACTCGGTTATTTCCGCTTTTGATAAAGTTTTCCTGAGCGATTTTATACGCCAATTCAATACCAGCTCCACCGGCTGTACTTCCTCCGGCTTGCAATTTTTCCAAAGCATCGATGATGGTCTTTTTATCGTCGCCTGAAGTGGGAGGTAAAACCAATCCGGCAGCTCCGGCATAAACCACAATGGAAACTTTGTCTTTTTTACGAAGTTGCTCTACTAAAATTTTCATCGATTGTTTGAGTAACGGCAATTTATTTTGGTCATTCATCGAACCCGAAACATCAATTAGAAAAACTAAGTTGGAAGACGGTAAATTTTCGGTTGGGATGTTTTTGCCTTGTAAACCAACTTTCAACACTTTATGATTGCTATTCCATGCACAGTCGCTGTAGTCGGTATGAATGGAAAACGGATGTTCATGGTTGGGTTCAGCATAATTGTATTGGAAAAAGTTCACCATTTCTTCCACCCGAACGGCATCTTTCGGAACGGTTTGCCCGTTGTTGATAAAGCGACGAATGTTGGTGTACGATGCATTATCCACATCAATGGAAAACGTAGAAAGCGGTGCTGTACTCGGACTCTCAAAAGCGTTTTCTTCAAAGGGTTCATACGATTCGTCTTGTGTTTGATCATTGATTGGCCATTGAATTGGAATTTGTTTTTGAGCTTCTTCAATTTCTTTTAATCTCTTTTTGAGTTGTCTTTTCGATAATTTTTCAACTTTTCCGTTTTTGGAGGTGATGACAATTACGCCATTGCTTGCTCTATTTCCATAAAGTGATGTAGCTGATGCGTCTTTTAAAACCGTAATATCTTGTATATCATTTGGACTAAGCACTTGCATTTCTTTTTGGGAAATGGGTCGTTCGTCTAATATGATTAAGGGTTCTTGTTTTGAGTTTATTGAATTAGTTCCTCTTAAAGTTATAGTATTGTTTCCCTTATATTTTTGATTAGCATCGTTAATATAGACTCCTGCAACTTTTCCTTGTAAAGATTGACTATTTGATTGCAGAGCATCAGCTTTGACTTGAAATTCACCTTTATCAGATTTTGAATTCCAAACTAAAGCCTTTTTTTGAGTATTTCTTTTTCTATCTTTTTTAATTTCATTTGAACTAACAGATGTAACTGAACTGGTTATAAATTGTTTTTTTTGAGTACCATACCCTACGACTACAACTTCACTTAATGTATTACCATCATCAGCTAACGCAATACTCAAGTTTGTAGAATTATCAATTTTAGCCGTTTGCGTTACCATTCCAACATAACTAAACTCCAATATTTCTCCTTTTTTTACTCGGATAGAAAATTTCCCATCAAAGTCAGTTTGTGTTCCGTTCGAAGTGCCTCTGACCAGAACAGTAACACCTGGCAATGGAAAATTGGCATTATCTACGACAACTCCGGTAATCGTTTGTTCGCCGGTTAGTTTATTTACTTCTTCACTCGAAATTTTTACCGTTGGAGTTTCTTTAGAAACGAGTTGTTTTTTTTCTTCATCTAAAGCAACTAAATCTTTCAATTTCATCAAACTATCCTTAAAAACAGAAGCCACTTGTTCTTTTTTAATCGAGTTTTTTAGGATTGTTTCGTTTGAAATAGGTTCTTTATTCGATTTTTTTACAGCTTCAACATCAGTAGAAACAGCAACTTCTTCTTTCGTTTTTTCAATTTTTAAAGGAGAATCATTTTGAATGGTATCTTTGTTTTCAATCACAATCGGATTTTCGTTTGTAATAATCTCTTTATCCGACCTTAAAAATTGATAGCCAAGCGATGCAAACAATAGGAGAGAAGCTGCAACGGCTATTTTCTTCCAGAGAGCAATTATTTTTTTGTCTTCTTTTTTGTCTAATTTTTCTTCTACTCGTGCCCAGACTTTTTCCATTCCGGGAAATGAATTCGACTCGGCATTGTGAGCCGCTTGTTTCATTTTATCGTATAATTTATCTTGATTTTCCATAACTATTTTGCCTTTTGATAATAAAAATTGTTTACCAATTCTTTTAATTTTGTTTTTGAAGCGTTCAATTGTGATTTTGAAGTACCTTCTGAAATGCCTAATTGCAGTGCAATTTCCTTGTGCGAATAGCCTTCGATAACAAACAAATTAAAGATGGTTTTACACCCGTCCGGAATCAATTGAAGTAAGCTGAGTAAATCTTCTTCTTCTAAATCAGTAATTTCATCTGTTGTGGGTTGCGATGCTAATTTGACATCATCTAAATACAAATTAAAATTCACATTTTTTCGTAATGCGAGTAAACACTGATTGACTGTGATTTTTCGAGCCCAAGCTTCAAAGGCGTGGTCTTCTTTTAATTGATCAATTTTGGTAAAGATAGTGTAGAAGGCATCGGCCAAAGTCTCTTCTATTTCTTCCTCTTTTTTAAGATACCGTTTGCACAGGTGATACAATTTGGGCCCCATGTGCTCATACACCTTCCGTTGAGCTTCTCGGTGCATCTTTCGGCAGGCTTGGATAATACTTTTTTCCATCTCAATTGGTTTGCTTTCTTATAAAGAGCAAAATAGTTGGCAAAAGGTTGGGAAGAGCCCAAAACTTTTTTCGATTTTATAAATTTAGGGTTTAGTATGGAATAAAAAAAGACAACCGATTAAGATTGTCTTTTATGTATGTAAAATAGTTAAAATTATAATTTCTTAAAAAACTATTATGTTTGATTGTGTTATTTCGATGAAGGAGAAATTTCAACAAGGGAAAATAGATGATGTGATTTCTCCTTCGTCTAAATGACACAGCGGTTCATTAGTGTTTTCTAACCCAACTTCGCCAAAACAGCATTCAATGTTGCACTGGGACGCATAGCTTTGTTCAGCAAGTCAGTATTCGGTTTGTAATAACCACCGATTTCTTGTTTTTTACCTTGTGAGCCAATCAATTCTTCATTGATTTTAGCTTCGTTATCGGTTAATTCTTTGGCAATAGGCGTAAAGAGAGCTTTTAATTCGGCATCTTTGTTTTGTGTGGCCAAGGCTTCTGCCCAGTAAAAGGCCAGGTAAAAATGTGACCCCCTGTTGTCTATCTGACCCACTTTTCGGGCGGGTGATTTATCGTTTTCTAAGAATTTTTCCGTAGCAGTATCTAACGTTTCAGATAAAACCAATGCTTTTGCGTTGTTTTGCGTTTGACCCAGATGTTCTAATGAGACCCCTAACGCTAAAAATTCACCTAATGAATCCCAACGCAGGTAACCTTCTTCGATGAACTGCTCCACATGTTTTGGAGCAGAACCACCGGCTCCGGTTTCAAATAAACCACCGCCATTCATCAATGGAACGATAGATAACATTTTGGCCGATGTTCCTAATTCTAAAATCGGGAACAAATCGGTTAAGTAATCCCGTAAAACGTTTCCGGTAACCGAAATGGTATCTAAAC
Organism: Bacteroidota bacterium; assembly: GCA_023434025.1. Classification (GTDB taxonomy): domain Bacteria; phylum Bacteroidota; class Bacteroidia; order Flavobacteriales; family Flavobacteriaceae; genus Flavobacterium. The sequence continues at coordinate 146,321 of JAEYTL010000021.1, read as the reverse complement.
CTTTGATGATTCTTTCCAGTGTAAACGTGGTTGCATCAACCGGATTTAAAATCCGGATGTCTAATCCGCTGGTGTCGTGGTTCTTTAAATAAAGATTTACTTTTTCGATGATTTGTCTGTCATGGGCACGGTTTTCATCCAGCCAGAAAACGGCCGGTGTATTGGATAGACGGGCACGGTTTACAGCTAATTTTACCCAATCCTGTATAGGAGCATCTTTTACCTGACACATTCTGAAAATATCGCCTTTTTCAACATTCTGTTGCATTAAAACAGCACCATCCGCATTAATCACTTTTACATAACCATAATCTTCCATTTGAAATGTTTTGTCATGCGAACCGTATTCTTCTGCCGCCTGAGCCATCAAACCAACATTGGGAACACTTCCCATCGTTTTAGGATCAAAAGCCCCGTGTTTTTTACAAAAATCGATTGTAGCGGTATATACGCCGGCGTAGCTTCTGTCCGGAATAATGGCTTTAGTGTCCTGTTGCTTTCCTTCAGCATTCCACATCTGGCCGGAAGTTCTGATCATAGCCGGCATGGAAGCATCTACGATGACATCAGAGGGTACATGAAGATTTGTGATTCCTTTGTCTGAATTGACCATTGCAATAGCCGGTCCTTTTGCCATAGCTTCCGTCAAAGCGGCTTCTACTTCGGCTTGTTTCGGATGTCCGGCAATTTTGGTATATACATCACCCAGACCGTTTTTGGTATTTACGCCTAATTCTTTAAACAGATCAGCATATTTTTCAAATACCTCGGCAAAGAAAACATCTACGATGGCTCCAAAGATAATAGGATCAGAAACTTTCATCATGGTTGCTTTCAGGTGTACGGAAAATAAAACACCTTTGGCTTTGGCATCTTCAATTTCGTTGGCAATGAATTGTTTCAGTGATTTCAGGTTCATGACGGAACTATCTATAATTTCGCCTGCTTTTAAAGGGGAGGTATCTTTTAAAATTTTGGTTGTCCCGTCTTTGGCTTCAAAAATAATTTTAAAGGTGGTGGCTTCCGGTATCGTAACTGACTGTTCGCTACCGTAAAAATCACCGCCGTTCATGTGGGCTACATGGGTTTTGGAATCGGCTGTCCAGGCTCCCATGCTGTGCGGGTTCTTTTTAGCATAGTTTTTTACTGCTTTCGGAGCACGCCGGTCAGAATTTCCTTCTCTCAGCACCGGATTCACGGCAGAACCCAATACTTTGGCAAATTTAGCCTTAATGGTTTTTTCTTCTTCCGTTTGCGGGTTTTCTACAAAATCCGGGATAGCATAACCTAATTTTTGCAGCTCTGCAATCGCTTCTTTTAATTGAGGAACAGAAGCAGAGATATTGGGTAGTTTGATAATATTGGCTTCGGGCGTGGTGGCCAGTTGCCCTAATTCGGCCAGGTCGTTATTGATGCGTTGGGCCTCGGTTAAAAACTCCGGAAAGTTGGCAATGATGCGTCCGGCTAACGAAATATCGCGGGTTTCAATATCAATCCGGGCGGGAGTTGTAAAAGCTTTTACGATGGGAAGAAACGAATGGGTGGCAAGCATAGGAGCTTCATCCGTAATTGTATAAATAATCTTGGATTTTGACATGATGGTATTATTTGTTTGTGTTTGTTTGTAACTATTCCCGAAAAAATCAGGATTACAAAGATATAAAAAACGAAGTGTAAATCAGGCAGTAAACCCCGGCGAAAACGATTGAATTATGGATATGACAATCTGAACTTTAAAAATTAATAATTTGATAAAAAATAAATTAAAATTTGGGGTAGTTGTTAAAATTGATGAGAATAAAAAATCCCGTTCTGATTGTCAGAACGGGATTTTTTATAAATAGAAAGTTGATTATCTTCTTCTTTCTTTGATTTTTGCTTTTTTACCGGTAAGGTCTCTGAAGTAGAAAATACGGGCTCTTCTTACTTTACCTCTCTGGTTCAGTTCAATCTTTTGTAAAGCAGGCATGTTGATAGGAAAAATTCTTTCTACACCAACTGATCCTGACATCTTACGGATAGTGAACGTTTCTGTTGCTCCTGTTCCTCTGCGTTGAATTACAACACCTTTAAAGAACTGGGTTCTTGTTTTTTCACCCTCTTTAATTTCGTAATACACAGTGATTGTATCACCTGCTCCGAATTCCGGGAAATCTTTTTTTGTGATAAATTCGTCCTGAACGAATTTCATTAAATCTGCCATAACAATGAAGTTAAAATAATGATTATCAGAACAACATACACGGTTTTCGTCAGAGGTTGATCCAAATGTGGGTGCAAATTTACAATTTATTTTGAATTTGCAATTGAATTGGATGATTTTTTTAAATAATCTGTCAATCAAAAGAATAAGTTTTCCCTTTTCTTAAAATATAACTTTTTTAAGTTTAACCCGTAGTGCATTATTAGTTAGCCACAGATGCACAGCTTTTTTATATTTTTATCCGGAAAATTATATTTCACAGATTTAATCGAATACAAAGCATTCGATATCCGTGTAATTTGTACTTAATTTTTTAAATCATTTTTGATTTAGTATCTGTGAATCTGTGGCTAAAAAAATAATTGACTGTAAAACAAAATATTAAGTTTTTAATGATAATGCACTACGGGTTAAGTTTAGTTTAAAAAACACTTTTAGTCTTTAATGTGATTTAATATATTGAGTTGCTCCAAAATTTCTTGATGTGTAACAGAAAAGGGTTTGTTGTTCCGGATACTGTCGTAAACTTCGTCAAACAGTCCGTTAAAGTTACCTTTTAGAGACGGAATCTGTTCTGTCAGCACATTGTTGTCGTGGTCAATATACGTTAATTTACCTTCTCTGTGCTTTTGTTCCAATCCAAAGCTTGGGTGATTCGGATCTATTCCTTTAGCCAGTTGATTTTCCTGCTCATCACAAAAGTCTTTGATAAAGCTTCCTCTGGTACCGTGAATCACAATACCCGGTTGTACGTCAAGTACATGCAGGCTTACGGTGATAAAGGCATTGACCTGGTTTGCGAACAGCAGATGTACGAAAGCGTAATCATCCACCAATGTGCTGTTGCGGTACATTCCTTTTTGTACATAATGTTTTGTTGGTTTGCCAAAAATTGAAATGGCCTGGTCAATCAAATGCGATCCCAGATCATAGAGAATACCACTTCCAGGCAATTCCGCTTCCTTAAATCCCTTGGCACTGATGGCTGGTCGGTAGCGGTCAAAACGCAAATGCACCTCTACAATATCACCTAATTTACCGGATTTCAGCACTGCTTTTGCGGCACTGATGTCACTGCTCCACCGACGGTTCTGATAAACCAGAAGTTGTCTGTCAACCGATTCAGCCAGTTTTATTAACGCTGAAAACTCTTCCGGTGTGGTCGTGGCTGGTTTTTCAATCAACACATGCTTTTTTGCCAGTAAAGATTGTTTGGCCAATTCAAAGTGTGTATTGTTCGGGGTGTTTACGACTACGAGCTCAATGCTGTCATCGGCCAGTAGTTGTTCTAATGAACTGTAGCTTTTAATATCCGGAAAATCATGAAAGGCTTTTTGATGGTTTCTTTCCAGCACGGCATAAAGGTTGAATCTTTTGTTGGTAGTTAAAAATGGAGCATGAAAGATCTTGCCGGAAAGTCCGTAAGCTAAAAGTGCTGTTTGGATAGGTTTCATAGTGTGTTGTGTTTTTGAGATGACCAAATTAAGGATAAAATTTTAAAAGGATGAACGAGTAAAAATAAACATATAAAGAAGCTATACCGTTCTGTGACCGGGTAAACCATTTCTTTCTTCGACATTTTTTAATATGTTCAGAAAGAAGATTTTTTTTAGAATGTTTCCGTAAAAGGAATCAGGTTTGTTTGCAGGGATAAACGGGCATAAAAAAAGGCTGCTTAAAGTATTGCTTAAGCAGCCTGTCCTGGTTTATGTTAAAAGATTATCTTTTCAGAGAAAAATGTGATTTAAACGTTTTGATCTGATTATTTTCCTCATATTCGAGTGTGAACCAATAATCTGTAGAAGGTACTGCATGGCCATTAAAAGTACCATCCCAACCCTGACTTCTGTCAGATGCACTTATTTGTTTTATCAGTTTTCCATAACGGTCAAAAATATGAAGCTTTGCATTAGGTTGATTTAAACCGATAATATTCCAATAATCATTGTGACCATCTCCATTGGGTGTAAAGAATTTTGGATAATCAATTACGGTAACTTGTTTTGTTACATAGGTACAACCATAAGAATCTAACAATGTAATTGTGTGATTTCCGGGTGATACGTTAATGAAAGTATTGAATTCCTGTGGAATATCATTGTCTAACTGGTATAACATATAACCATTATCGTTAATCGGGTTCATCGTTATTGTAGGTGAATTGGAAAAAGCATCACTTACCACATAAGTAAAATCAGTCACAGGTGTAACAACTTCTACTGTCGCAGTTTCATTTAATGTCAGACTGCAGAAAGGAGCGGTAGGATAACTAACGCTAACCAGTTCAAAGATGCTGTCAGAAGTCAAAGGAGGTGTGTTTAAAGTGGCATAGCCATTAACATCGAGACTAATGAATTGATTAGCCGAACCGTCAACAATATATGTTATGATAGCATTAGGTGTTCCGCTAAAAGTTACTGTTCCTGAATTATTCTCACAAATAGTATCACCGGAAACAGAAGCTGTAGGAAAGTCTTTGATGATAACCTCAACAGCTTCAATATCAAAACAATTGCCGTTTTCACTTTTTATATAATACGTTCCACTTGTGTCAATGGCTGACGGGTTAGGCAGCGGGTCTGTTGCCGCTGAATCATACCAATAGGAAAGTGTTCCGTTACCGGTACTTCCATTGGTGATATAACCCTGCGTAATATCTACAATGTCAGATTCACATGCGGGAGCCGGATCAGTAATGACTAAACTGACAGGGATTATGTTCACATTTTGAGTTTGAGTGGAAAAGTTGCCGTCAATATCCGTAAAAGTCCATACTACAACAGTAGACGAGGTAATTGGAAAGCCGGTAGAAGTAACACCGGTAACAGAACCATTACAGTTATCCGTGGCAGTTGGCGGAGTGATACTGCTTACCTGGCATATACTGCTGACTGCCGGTAGTGTAGCCAGGTCTGCTACGGGGGCAATTGTATCCTGTATCACAACCGACTGGTTTTGCGTAGAGGTGTTTCCGCTGTTATCCGTAAAAGTCCATACAACTGTGGTAGAAGCTGTAATCGGAAAAACAGTCAAGGTAGTTCCTGTTATTAATCCGTCACAGTTATCGGTAGCTGTTGGTGGTGTCATACTGATTACCCGACATTGTTCGTTCACGATTGGTAATGTAGCCAGATTTGCTACGGGAGCAATGGTATCCTGTACTATAACCAGCTGGTTTTGCGTAGAAGCATTCCCGTTGCTATCCGTAAAAGTCCAGGTAACGGTGGTCGAAGCTGTAATCGGGAAAGTAGTTGAGGTACTTCCTGTTATGGTTCCGTCACAGTTATCGGTAGCTGTTGGAGGTGTAATGCTTGTTACCTGACATTGTGCGTTCACTGCCGGCAATGTAGCTAAATTGGCTACAGGAGCAGTAGTGTCCTGTACTGTAACCGATTGGCTCTGTGTAACAGTGTTTCCGCTGCTATCTGTAAAAGTCCATATTACGGTAGTAGAAACCGTAATCGGGAAAACGGTGGAGGTTGTCCCTGTTATGGTTCCGTTACAGTTGTCTGTGGCTGTTGGCGGTGTAATGCTGGTTACCAAGCACTGTTCGTTTACTACAGGCAACGTAGTTATATCAGCTACGGGAGCGGTGGTGTCTTGTACTATAACCGACTGACTTTGTGTAGAGGTATTTCCGTTGTTGTCAATAAAAGTCCAGGTTATGGTAGTTGAAGCAGTAATCGGGAAAACAGTTGTAGTTGTTCCTGTTATGGTTCCGTTACAGTTGTCTGTGGCTGTTGGCGGTGTAATGCTTGTTACCTGACATTGTTCGTTCACGGTTGGTAGGGTAATCAGATCTGCCACGGGAGCAGTAGTGTCGTTAATTACAACCGACTGGCTCTGTGTAGAAGTATTTCCGCTGTTATCCGTAAAAGTCCAGGTTATGGTAGTCGATGCCGTAATCGGGAAAGCGATTGAGGTAGTTCCAGTGATGGTTCCGTCACAGTTGTCTGTGGCAGTCGGTGGTGTAATGCTTATTACCTGACATTGTTCGTTGACGGTTGGTAAGGTAGCCAGATCCGCTACAGGAGCAGTTATATCGTTAATTACAACTGACTGGTTTTGCGTAGAGCTATTTCCATTGCTGTCTGTAAAAGTCCAGGTAACGGTTGTCGAAGTTGTAATCGGGAAAACGGTGGAGGTTGTCCCTGTTATGCTTCCGTCACAGTTGTCTGTGGCAGTTGGTGGAGTCATACTGATTACCTGACATTGTTCGTTCACGGTTGGTAAGGTAGCCAGATCCGCTACGGGGGCATTGGTGTCGTTAATTACAACTGACTGGTTTTGCGTAGAGCTATTTCCGCTGCCATCCGTAAAAGTCCAGATAACAGTTGTCGAAGTTGTGACAGGGAAAGTAGTCGTAGTCGTTCCAGTTATGGTTCCGTCACAGTTGTCTGTGGCAGTCGGTGGTGTAATGCTTATTACCTGACATTGTTCGTTCACAGTTGGTAAGGTTGCCAGATCCGCTGTGGGAGCGGTAGTGTCGCTAATGACAACAGCCTGGTTTTGCGTAGATGTATTTCCGCTATTATCTGTAAAAGTCCAGGTAACAGTTGTCGAAGCTGTGATTGGGAAAGTAGTCGAGGTAGTTCCTGTTATGGTTCCGTCACAGTTGTCTGTGGCTGTTGGCGGTGTTATACTGATTACCTGACATTGTTCGTTCACAGTTGGTAAGGTAGTCAGATCCGCTACGGGAGCAGTGGTGTCGCTAATGACAACTGACTGGTTTTGCGTAGAGGCATTTCCATTGCTATCTGTAAAAGTCCAGGTAACGGTAGTAGAAGCTGTGATTGGAAATGTAGTCAAGGTTGTTCCTGTTATGGTCCCGTTGCAGTTATCTGTGGCTGTTGGTGGTGTAATACTATTTACCTGACATTGTTCGTTCACAGTTGGTAAGGTAGTCAGATCCGCTACGGGAGCAGTGGTGTCCAGAATCACAACCGACTGGTTTTGCGTAGAGGTATTTCCATTACTGTCTGTAAAAGTCCAGATAACTGTTGTCGAAGTCGTAATCGGGAAAGTAACTGTGGTCGTTCCTGTTATGGTTCCGTTGCAGTTATCCGTTGCAGTTGGTGGCGTAATACTATTTACCTGGCATTGTTCGTTCACAATTGGTAAAGTAGTCAGATCCGCTACGGGAGCAGTGGTATCCTGAATCACAACCGACTGGTTTTGCGTAGAGGTATTTCCATTACTATCCGTAAAAGTCCAGACAACGGTAGTCGAAGCTGTAACCGGGAAAGTAGTTAAGGTAGTTCCTGTTATGGTTCCGTTACAGTTGTCCGTTGCAGTTGGTGGTGTAATGCTTGTTACCTGGCATTGTTCGTTCACAGTTGGCAAGGTAGTTTGATCAGCCACGGGAGCATTGGTGTCCTGAATCACAACCGACTGATTTTGGGTAGTGGTATTTCCATTACTATCCGTAAAAGTCCAGATAATGGTAGTGGAAGCCGTAATCGGGAAAGTAGTTGAAGTAGTTCCCGTTATGGTTCCATTGCAGTTATCCGTTGCTGTTGGCGGCGTAATACTGTTTACCTGGCATTGTTCACTCAGGGTTGGCAGTGTCGTGATATCCGGAACAGGATTGGTCGTATCGTTAATGATTACAGTCTGGTTTTGTGTAGAAGTATTCCCGCCGTTATCTGTAAAAGTCCAGACAACGGTAGTGGAAGCCGTAATCGGGAAAGTAGTTGAGGTAGTTCCTGTTATGGTTCCGTCACAGTTGTCTGTGGCAGTTGGTGGTGTCATGCTGCTTACCTGACATTGTTCATTCACTGCCGGTAAGGTAGCTAAATCAGCTACAGGAGCAGTGGTATCGTTAATTACAACCGTCTGGTTTTGCGTCGAGGTATTTCCATTACTATCTGTAAAAGTCCAGACAACGGTAGTGGAAGCTGTAACCGGAAATGTAGTTAAAGTTGTTCCTGTTATGGTTCCGTTGCAGTTATCTGTGGCAGTTGGTGGTGTTATACTGATTACCCGGCATTCTTCGTTTACACCTGGCAACGTAGCTAAATCAGGTACGGGAGCAGTAGTATCACTAATGACGACAGTCTGGTTTTGCGTGGAAGTATTTCCGCTGCTGTCTGTAAAATTCCAGGTAACGGTAGTCGAAGCTGTAATCGGGAAAGTAGCTGTGGTTGTTCCTGTTATGGTACCGTCACAGTTGTCTGTGGCAGTCGGCGGTGTAATACTGGTTACCTGACATTGTTCATTCACTGCCGGTAACGTAAGGATATCGGCTGTAGGAGCAGTAGTGTCCTGTACCACAACCGATTGGTTTTGAGTAGTAGCGTTACCGCTATTATCCGTAAAAGTCCAGGTTATGGTAGTCGAAGCTGTAATCGGGAAAGTAGTAGAGGTTGTTCCGGTTATGGTTCCGTCACAGTTATCCGTGGCAGTCGGTGGTGTAATGCTTGTTACCAGGCATTGTTCATTCACAGTCGGTAAGGTTGTCAGATTCGCTACGGGAGCGGTAGTGTCGTTAATTACCACTGCCTGGTTTTGAGTAGCAGTATTCCCATTGCTGTCTGTAAAAGTCCAGACAACGGTAGTGGAAGCTGTGATCGGGAAAGTAGCTGTGGTCGTTCCGGTTATGGTTCCGTTACAGTTATCCGTGGCAGTTGGCGGCGTAATACTGTTTACCTGGCATTGTTCGTTCACTGCCGGCAGCGTAGTTACATCCGCTACAGGAGCAGTGATATCGTTGATTGAGACGGATTGGTTTTGAGTAGAACTATTCCCGTTACTGTCCGTAAAAGTCCAGACTACGGTAGTGGAAGCTGTAATCGGGAAAGTAGCCGTGGTTGTCCCGGTTATGGTTCCGTTACAGTTATCTGTGGCAGTCGGTGGGGTAATACTGCTTACCTGGCATTGTTCGTTCAAAGCCGGTAAGGTGGTCAAGTCAGCTACGGGGGCAGTAGTATCGCTAATAGTAACAGCTTGGTTCTGAGTAGAAACATTTCCGTTGTTATCAGTGAAAGTCCAGACAATGGTAGTCGAAGTTGTAACCGGAAAAATAGTTGTGGTCGTTCCGGTTATAGTTCCGTCACAGTTATCGGTAGCGGTCGGTGGTGTAATGCCGGTTACCTGACATTGTTCGTTCACAGTAGGTAAGGTAGCCATATCAGCTACGGGAGCAGTCGTATCATTAATGATTATCTGCTGAGTTTGTGAGGCAGTATGTCCGTTACTATCTGCATAATCCCAGGTAATGATGTAGGTTCCTTGTGTGTTATAATTAAGTGGATCTGCAGTGGTTGCTGTAATTGTTCCGCCGGTACACAGGTTGGTAGCGGTTGGGAAATCACTGTTGGCTATGCTGACAGCACATTGAGCAATCAAAGGAGGTAAGTTCGTTACATCAGGAACGGGATTACCGGAAACTACCTGAACAACATAAGGAGCACTTGTTACCGGACCGGAAGAACAAGGAGCATTGGAAGTCAATTCAACGGTTATAATGTCTCCGTCAATCAGTGTGGCGTCCGTATAGGTCGATGAATTAGTCCCAACATTAAAATTATTTTTTTTCCATTGATATACAGGTGTTGTGCCTCCGTTTACAGGTACTGCCGTAAAGGTGACACTTGTGCCGGAACAAATTTGACCGGTAGGATTTGCCGTAATACTTACACTTGGCGTAACAGCAGGGTTTACGGTTATATTTCTGGAAACTGTTGCTGTATTTCCGCAACTGTCTGTCGTAATCAGATACAACGTCTGGTTTCCGGCTGTCGGGAAATTTATGGTAGGATTTGTTCCTGTTGCTACAGAGGGAACACCGGACGCATTAAAACTCCAGTTATAGCTGTAGGGAGGAGCACCGTATTGTCCGCCATTGGTGCTGACTGTCATACTGGTATTTTGACAGACAGTAGTACTGGTTAAATTAATTCCGCCTGCTGTAGCGACAGGGAGTTCTATAGTTCTGCCCTGAATAGTTATGGTTAAAGGAGTGCTTGCCCCGATACAGGTTGAAGAACATCCGGTTGCTCCGTAACAGCTTCTGAAAAAATGCAGAACAAAAGGGATTGTCTGAACGGAGCATGAAGGTGCAGGAAGACAGCTTTGAATATCTGAATATATGGATATATTGGAGGCGAAACATGTTCCTCCACCAATACCATTACAGAACCAGTAAAATCCTGCAGCAGAAGGGCTTGTGCAACCGTTTGTAGAAAGCCGCATAGAGCCATCCTGTAACCAACATAATCCGCTTGCCAGATAATCTAATGAAAATGTAACGTTTGTTATAGTGCTGGCAGCAGGTTGATTTACACTTAAAGGATAATTACAGGAATTGGTAAAATTACAACTGGCATTATACATTGAACCTGTAATTGATGCTTGAGCCAGTGTATTAGAACCGGTTACCAGCGGATCGATGACGAGTTCGTGTTGATCAATTAAAGAATTTATCCATTCAAAAGGAACTACGATTCCCATTGTATTTTTATCAACTACATAAGCTACAGCTTGTACAGACTCTTTACTACCCCCTTTAGGATAGATTATACCGGAATTGATCTGAATCAGTTCTTGTTGATTTGAAACGGAGAGCGGTCCTATATTTTCTGTTGTTCCCGGAGTTTCTGAAAAATCCAGACGCAGATTGGTATTGTTGTGGTTAAATTTGTCTTTAAAGATGAGCTCTTCAAATGTACCGAACGCATTTTTCTTCATAATAAAGTTTGTTTTCACAGCTCCTCTGTGAACAATGAGCTCGGCATCAATGCCGTCAAATATATTTTTAATATACATCCCGTCATCGCCTATGGTGTAATTTGTCCAGTCTGCTTTTGCTTTTAATGTTTCTTTACCCTGAACACGTGTCCAAAGTGTCCAGCTGTTAAAATAAACTTTTCCCTGTGGTGTCTTTATGTAGGTTCTTTGCCTGGCTGTCTCAAAGCCGACAGGTTCATATAAAAAACCGGACTCATAAACATCAGGAGCAACAGGCCTTATTTTATTGCTTACGGCAATCCATCTCCCTTTTTCATAATAATTGATGTTCCCTGAAGCTTTTTGAATATAAAAAACAGCAGGATCCGTATTATCTACGTAATATCGTTCGTTCTGTGTTCTTTTGCTTAAAACTTCAACACAATCATGACATGGGGTGTCATCATTTTCAATTCCAAAATCAGGATGTGCATAATCATCCGGACTGTTCTGTTTTTTCCATTCTGCCAGATTACCTTTTTTAGGCTTAGAAAAATAAGTAAAATTGTATTCTTTTGTATATGGACTATTTCCATACGGGTCTTTTTTTGAAGTTTGAGCATGTAAAGAGGCTGATAGTAATAAGAATAATACGGAACAACCCAGTTGCAAAACACTTTTTTTTCTTAATAAGGGTAATTTTAAAAGAAGCATAGGCAGGTGGTTAATTTTTTTTGGTTGCTAAAAATACACATTTTTTTGATTTATAATTTTTTTTTTGAAAATTTAGGTTTTAATGAAATGGTTTTTCTTAATTAAAAATGTTTTTTCACCGTTTAAATTTTAAATAGTTATGATATTTTTCAGCGGATGTAATTGAACTATGTAAATGAGTTGATTAGTAACATAAACCGTTCTTTGTATATAATTGTCTGATAATATTAGTTTTATGTAGAGTTGTAATTGTTGTATAGAGGAGAGTTGCTCTCCGATGCAAAAAATAGCAAAGTCAGTGAAATCAAGGCTTCCGAGATCTTGTGTGACAAATGAATGAAAAAAGATGTGAAATCATACGCTTTTAAGAGCAGGAAAAGGCAGTTTTACATATCAGATTTCAATTCATAATGTGTACTTCTTCCACCTGAATTTGCTTTAATCAAAATTCCTTTATTCACTAAATCGGTTATATCTCTCAAAGCGGTGTCTTGTGATGATTTGGTTATTTTTGCCCATTTGGAAGTTGTCAGATTTCCTTCAAAATTATCCATTAGCTTATTGAGCATTTTTTGCTGACGTTCATTGTTTATCAAACCTGCATTTCTTGCCCAAAACTGATGTTTCTTTACAACTTTATCAATGATAGTGTTAGAAGAAAGTATGGCATTCTTCAAACATTCAAGAAACCAAACTATCCATTCGGTAATATCTAAATCATCTTTTTGAGTGCATTCTAATATTTTGTAATACGACTTTCTTTCATTCTTGATTTGAGCCGACATACTGTAAAAACGTTGGTTTACTCCGTCAGCTTTAGAAAGTTGCATATCGGTGATAGCACGAGCAATACGACCATTTCCGTCATCAAACGGGTGTATGGTCACAAACCACAAGTGAGCAACAGAGGCTTTCAATATCGGGTCTAAATAGGACTCTGTATTAAACCAATCAATGAACTGCTTCATTTCCTGCTCTAACAATTCGGCTTTAGGTGCTTCATAATGAACAATTTCTCTGCCTATACCACCTGAAACAACCTGCATATCACCTGAACGCCATTTAGCAACTTCAATTTTATACATTCCGCTTCTTCCTGTGGGAAAAAATGCAGCGTGCCATCCAAATAACCGTTCATCACTCAATGTTTTATCATTGTTTTGCGTAGCGTCTAACATCATTTCTACAACTCCGTCAATATGCCTGTCAGAATGTTGCAAGCCTGAATCTTCCAGACCTAACCTTGTTGCGATTGACGAACGAACTTGTTCAGGATTTAAGATTTCACCTTCTATTTCAGAAGACTGAACAACATCTTGAATCAATGTTTCTAAATTGGCTTCATCTTTCAACTCAAACCCAAGCAGTTCAACTTTACCCATAAGTTTGCCTTGCAGGTTTCTGACTTCGCTTAACAACGAAATAAAATCCTGCTCATTCCATTGAAAATTAGCCCAATTTTTGAGCTGATGAATGTAAATTGCCATCTTGATTCTGATTTATGCGGTAAATATACAAATTATTCTCCGCATAATTTGCGGTGATTAGAGTGGTTTTTCTCCGCAAGGTTTGAATTGATAGTATCAAATGATATTAGTCTAAATTTATTTTTCAAAATAATCTAAGTCAATCTTTTTAATCTGATATGATTCAACCGCGGTTGTACCAACGTTAAACTCAATCATTAAATTGGTTAAAGTTTTACCATCAATTAAAATTACTTTAGGCTCAATTGCCTTAACATACTCAATAGCACTTTTTGAGAAAGAACTTGTCGTTATGAACACCCCTTTTTTAGCTCTTTGACCATGTAAAGCACCAACAAACTTTTGAATTTCTGGGCGACCAATGCTTGTTTCAACTTTCCACATTTTTGCTTGAAGATATATTATATCTAAACCAAGCTTATCTTCATTTATTATACCATCTATTCCCTCATCATTGGTTCTTTTTATTGATTGACCAGCTTTGTTTCTTGAACCGCCATAACCCATTTTAACCATTAAATCTATAACTAAATCTTCAAAAAACTGCCAAGTATTCAATCTTATTTTATCTAAGAGTTCAGAAGCTAATTCTTGCTGGATATATTGATAGGTTTCTTCTAATTTTTCTAAAGGAGTTTTTGTTTCAGTTGTCAGAGTGTCTGGTATTGTTGTTTTTGGATTTTGCTTGTCTGATGATGTAGTTCCTTCACTAAATTCTTTAAATTCTAAAATGGTTTTCAAATCGTTTATTGAAATTTCAGAGTTAAAATTTCTTAAAAAATTCACTCCTCTTTCTGTGATTTTAAAATGAGAACGTTTTGTATTTTCTGTGAGTTTTGCTTTATTAAAATAGCTTTTTGTCCAATAAATTCGGTTATCAAATTTTGTTTGTGTACCGCTTGGCACTCGTTCTGATTTATCTTCATCAGTCAATGAAAAATATTGCGTTAAAAACTCCCTAATTTCGCTTAAAGAAACTTCGTAATGTTCCGAAGTGAACTTTAGAATTGGATAAAAGAATTTTTGAAAATCTGGTATTGCCATATTTGTACGCCTTAAATAGATTAATTAATCTTTTACATCATAAAAACAAGCATCATTGGGAAATTTTATATTAGGTATCCAAAACGGCTTTCCGTTCCAACCTTTTGAAGTTTGACCATTAACCCGATATAGTGTTAAAATTAATGCTTTATCCAGTTTGTCTCCAATTCTTCGGTCTGTCGGCGATAATAATGTTCCTGTGCCTTTTGAAATATCTCTATCTCTGCGGATTATTAAATGGCATTTTGTACTTGGACGCTTTACGCTCAATGATTGTACGCAATTAATAAATTTTTGGGTGTCCCAATCTACAACTTCAATGCTGCCAACATATTTTAAAAGCTCCTGTATCGTGTCGAAAGTTGTATTTTCAGTTTCATTTTCGACTTGATAATTTTCAAGCAACTGATCAATCTGCTCTGTATAATCTTCAATCGGATTGTTGGGGAAAAAGTTTACACCACCTGCGACAAAATTCAAAAATTCATTATCAACAACATTTTTGCGGGTTGGGCGTATGTTTTTAGGATAAATTAACTGTACTCCGTCTAATCCAAATTCTTCTATTTGTTTGATTAATACACGATTTGAGTTGTTCAATTCTGTAAATAAGCTATGCAATGTTGGCGGTATATAAATCCGCATCAAACCTGCATCTCGGTCATAACCGAACATTCGGGAATGTTGCCAAAATGTGTCTGCCTGCGGTGTTTTTGATTTACGACAATAGTAAATTGTTTGCAGCTTACGCAATGTTATGCCGCGTCCCAAGCTGTTTCCGCCGACAATAATATTAAAGCCTTGGTTATAATCTATGTCTAATGAAGATTTTGAGTTTAAAATTATTGTATTGATTTTTTGCTCAAACAACAAATTGGAAACTTGATTTTTGATATCCTCAAAATTCGTAATATCGGGTTTTGTCATTTGCAAATCCAACCACGAACGGCGTAAATTATCTTCAAATACGGTGTTTTCAGTTTCTAATTCTTCAAGCAAAAAATTCAAATGCTCCCCAATTTTACTTGCAAAAACTTCGTGGTCATTTATCCTTACGCTTGGGTGGATTAGAAAATTACAAGTGTCTTCATTATTTTCAACACAATATGCACAAGCAACAAGAAAAGACATTAGACTGTCGCGTAATCCTTGCGGTATAAATTCGCTTTCTTGTTTAACCTTGTCCAACTCTGCTTCTTCCGTATATCGAATACAAAAAGAGGTAGGTTCTGCATAGAAAAAGTCGCCACCTAAATAGTTGTCGCCTGGTTTAAAATAGTTTACAAATGCAGGTTTCCAACCCGAAATTTCAGATTGCAAAAGTATTGGCTGCGGTGTTGCCGTAACTTGAAAATAAATACTGCTGCTTGCCAAATCTTTGATTGACGCAAGATGATTGTTGATTGTACTAACCCTTTGCTTGTTTACCAAAGTGTTCAAACTCGCTGCGTCTGCTTCATCATCAACAATAACGATAGGATTTGCAGAGGAATAACCTGACGAAGACAACAAGTTCCGCCATTTTTTGAGAACATTTGTATTCTTTTTGAGAACAATAAGAATAGGTTTTTGCATTTGTGCGTTTAAAAACGCTACATCGTCATATTCTCCGAAAATATCAAAAGTAGTTAAACTCTCTTTTGCTCTTTCATAAGTTTGTTTTTGCAGATAAACATTATCTGTTGTAAGAAATAGAAAAATGGGAAAGTCTTCATCTGCTAATTTTGAGATAACGCCTAATGTTTGGGCGGTTTTCCCACTTTGTACATTACCCAATAAAAGACCGTTGATGTGGTTGGTGTAATCAAAATGCTGCTGAATATTGGCATAAGCGGAATTTGAGGTTTCTGTAATCGTTCTTACAAGGCCCTGATTGTCTATTTTGTTTAAATATTCCGATAAGTTGCCTGTATTCATTGTTTAAAATTCGATTAGCCATAAATCAGGGTCGGCAGTTGCCGATAATTTCATTGTATTTCTTCCGTACTGCGACAAAACATTTTCAGTTACAGGCGTTGCCATTGTAAGAGCACCACTTTGTTCCAATTTTCCTTTTATCCATTTTCCTAAAATAGTTAAATCTTTTTCAGAACGTAAATTTTTACTGTTTTGCCCGTTTGTTTCACAAGAAAAACGCCAACCGTCATTGGTTACAACATCAAAAGTTCTATTTGCTGGATAATTTGGCAATCGTGTAATGGAAACAGGTACAATTATTTCGACTTCATACCAAGGTCGAGGAATTTCAAACCCTCTTTGATTTACCCGACCTTTCCCAAAGAAACAGTTCAAATTACTTTTTGCTTCTGCTTTCATCGGAATATCAAAAAAAACATCAGTTTTTGTCGTCCAAATTTTGGTCAATTCTTCGGGTGGAACTTTATTAACTCCGTAGTGGTTTTCTAATAAATCGTTGTTTTGAATAAAGTTGTCTATTTGTAAATCCGTAATTATTTTGCCGAGTTTGCCAAATAAATTCTGAATAGATTTGTCTATTGTTTTAGCATTTTCTCCCTCAAAAAAACAATCTGCTTCATAAATTTTATACGCTGAAAAAAGACTATTCAAATTAGAAGAACCGACAACCGCACCAAAGCACTGTTTTGTATCGTTAAACGAATACAATTTTCCGTGAAACCGCATTGCATTTGATAAATAAACAGCACCTCTGTTTTGTTCTCGTAAAGTTTTATTCAATGCCAAAGCACAATCATATTGCTGCTTTGTGAAACCGTCAAAATAGTGCATGCCAATTAACATTTCGATATTCGGTTTTTCATTCACTTCAACCATTTTCTTTAACTCAATCAAAGAAGCGGAAGAAATAAATCCTGTGGCTATTCTGACTTGTTCGGCTTTTGATACGTTTTCAAGCCAAACCTTTTGTGTTGTTCGGTTAGTAGTAAATTTTGCAGGTTGGTAATTGGATAAAAGTAATTCCATAGCAAACTAAAAATTATGCAGTTATCATTGCCAATCGTTCAGAAAACGGCATATTTATCAGCTGCTCTCTTAATTCTTTCAAATTATTTGTATTGTAACCATTTTGGAATAACGGCAAAAGAACTTTTGCCAATTCTTCAACTCCTTTTGGCGGTACAGCATTCCCTATTTGCCTGCGTACTTCAGTAGTTGAACCCTCAAAAATAAAATCATCAGGAAAAGATTGCAATCTTGCCCTTTCTCGATTTGTCAATGCCCGAGGTTCAGGATAGTGATAGCCCCAAGTGCCGCCCCCACCCGCTGCAATAATAGTTTTTGCAGGTTCATCAAGTTTCAGTCTGCGGTAAACGTGGCTTATTAAGCCCTTTACATATAGCGGGTGGTCTTTAGGTATATCTGTAAAATTTCCTCCCTCCGGAATAAGGCTTAACATTTCACGGGTCTTGTCTGTAATTTTTAGAAGTTCATTATTATACTCAGCTTCCTTAACACCCCGCAATGCCTCACCTGCCGTAACGTATGGTTTTCCGCCCTCTACTCCGTGTGTCGGCTTAGGGTGTTCAAAATGAAACCCTGTATCAACTCTAATTCCAACAATCAGAACCCTTTCACGAAATTGAGGCACTCCGTATTCTGCAAACTTGTACAGTCTTGGAATTACTACATATCCCGGCTCAATTTTATCAAAGTCCTCTATAATCTGTTGGATAGCTTTCTTTTCATTTGCGGTCAAAAGTCCTTTTACATTTTCAGCAACAAATGCTTTAGGTTTTTTTGCATCAACAAAACGTAAAAAACTTTTGTATAAGTTTCCCCTTTCCCCTTTTAATCCTGGTTGTTTCCAGATCATAGAAAAATCCTGACAAGGGAAACCGCCCAAAATCAAATCGCAATCAGGAATTGACTTATCAGTGTACGGATCTATTTGTTCAATATCTTTTTCTACAATTATATCGCCGAAATTTTTCTTAAAGGTTTCACAAGCCCAATGAGCGAAATCATTAGCCCAAATGGTTTCATAACCTTGATTATGAAAACCAAGGTCAAGTCCGCCACAACCGCTGAATAGCGATATGATTTGAGGCTTGTTTTTTGCGTTTGAGTTGGACATTACAATAATATTTAACCGTGTAAAGGTAGTAAAAGTTTTGCACTTGCTCGTTTATTCATAAGGCTAAATTTTAATATATTGATAGCCAAAACATAAAACAGTCAACTATTTCAATATTTATTTTAAATCATTCTGTTTATTTGAATTGCAATACAATATTTCATTTTCCGCTACTTACATAACTGAGGCGTTTACTTCTTCGTATATTCTGACCATTATAGTAGTGTAATTGTCTAAATTTTCTTTAATCATTTTATTCACAGTATTTTTCAGCTTATCTTTTGTGTTAATTTCACATTCCCAAACAATACAAACTTTCCAACCAACATTTGATAGTAATTCTTGGTTTTTTATATCCCTTTCCGTGTTCTTACGGATTTTATTTTCCCAATAAACGGTATTCGATTTGGGTAAGTGTGCTCGTTTGCACCCTTTGTGGTCGTGCCAAAAACAACCGTGTACAAATATTATAGTTTTGCATTTTGGAAATACAATATCCGGTTTTCCGGGTAATTTTTTATCATTAATCCGGTAGCGAAATCCTTTCGCAAAAAATGCCTTTCGCAATGTTATTTCCGGTTTAGTGTCTTTTGAACGTATTTTCGACATCATTTCCGAACGCCACTGTTTGTCTTTAATATCCATATACAACTCAAATTTTAATACACATAGTAAATTTAAGGAATTGATATAGATAAGCAAAATGCTGAAATAGAATAATTTTAATCTTTTTAGGTATCGCAATAAATATATCGCCCAAAACAATAAAAACGCCCCAAAATAGCCTAAAACTACAATGGGGCATATTATAAAGGTATTACAATACTTATTCCGACTGACCTACATAAAAAGAGTACTTTTTTATAGGAATTCCAATTTATGATTGCTTTTAGCTGTGTATAATTGCAGCCGCTATTTTCCAATACAAAAATTAGCAAAAATATTACCCAATAATTCATCGTTCGTCACTTCGCCCGTAATCTCACCAAAGTGAAATAATGCTTCGCGGATATCAATCGCCATCAGGTCAGAAGAAAGGCCTGATTCCAGTCCCCATTTTACTTTCTGAATTTCTTCCAGGGCTTTTAACAGTGAATCATAATGCCTTGAATTCGTAACAATGGTTTCATTATTTCGCAAGACTCCGGTGTTTACAAAAGAGAGCAGGGTTTGCTTAAGCTCTTCGATGCCGATGTTTTGTTTAGCAGAAATAAGTTGAAGTTTCAAGTTTAAAGTTTCATGTTGTAACGTCAAGGAGTCAAATTGATTTTGGATATTACAAACTTCTGTTTTATTTAATAAATCAATTTTGTTGACTACTACTACTATGGGTTTGGAAGGATATTTATTTAAAATTTTCTCAATTTCGATGAGATAGGTTGAACCTGAAACCTGAAACTTGAAGCTTTCAAACAAGTAAACGACTACCTGTGCCTGCTCAATCTTTTCAAACGTCTTTTTGATACCAATACTTTCTACATGATCAGTAGTTTCACGAATGCCGGCTGTATCGATAAACCGGAAACCGATACCATTAATCACCAGTTCATCTTCAATTGTATCGCGTGTTGTTCCGGCTATATCCGAAACAATGGCCCGTTCCTCATTCAGTAAAGCATTGAGTAGGGTAGATTTCCCTACATTCGGTTCTCCTACAATTGCTACCGGAATACCGTTTTTGATCACATTGCCAACCGCAAACGAATCGATCAGACGCTTCAGTACAAATTCAATGCGGTTGAGCAACTCGTGAAACTGGGTGCGGTCTGCAAATTCAACATCTTCTTCGGCAAAATCCAGTTCCAGTTCAATCAATGAGGCAAAGTTGAGCAGCTCCTGCCGTAATTGGGCTATTTCATTGCTGAATCCACCCCGCATTTGCTGCATCGCAATTTGATGTGACGCTTCATTATCCGAAGAAATTAAATCGGCAACCGCTTCGGCTTGCGATAAATCGAGTTTTCCGTTTAAAAAAGCCCGTAGCGTAAATTCACCGGGTTGAGCCATTTTGGCTCCATTTCGCAACAGCAATTGTATGATTTGTTGTTGAATAAAAGTAGAACCGTGACAGGAAATTTCTACTACATCTTCCCCGGTGTAGGAATGAGGGTTTTTAAACAGCGAAACCAACACTTGGTCATAGGTTTTACCCTCGGCAACAATATGTCCCAAATGAAGGGTATGCGTTTTTTGTTTTGTCAGATCCTTCCCCGAAACCGATATAAAAACGTTGGAGACAATGGTAACAGCTTCTTTGCCGGAAAGCCTGATAACAGCAATGGCACCAGCTCCCGAAGGAGTTGCTAAAGCAACAATGGTTTCAGTTGGAATCATAAATGGTGTTTAATTTCTGCAAAATTACGTAATTTTTTCGGTTGTCGATTTTCGGTTTCTCCGGAACTTCTCAACCTGTAACCCCAAAGCAGATTCACCTGAAAAACTTAATCTTAATAAAATGTTATAATGATAATTATCAGTTCAAATTCGGCGGATAATGATTAACTTTACATTAGAGGAGCGTTGAAGTAAAGATTTCTTTCAGAGGATAGAAACAAATTAAACAGTCAACCCCGTCTTGGATCTTCAGGTACTAAAAAAACAATGAAGGCGATAATACATAACCAAAAAACAATCAAAAACTAAACAGCATGAAACGCATATTATTTCCTACCGATTTTTCCGAAGCAGCAAACAACGCTTTTGTATATGCCCTGAAACTGGCGGATGCCATGAAAGCGGAGTTAATTACACTGCATGCCTATGAGCTTCCGCAATTACACATGGGAGGCTTGCCCAATACACTCAAAGAGGTGTATGACAGCATTGAATTAGAGAATTTTGAGAATTTTAAAGACCAGATACCCGTACTCAGGGAGATTGCCGAAAGATACCATTTAGGACATGTCAAGATTAGCAATATTCTGAAACACGGTGATCTGATCTGGACGATCAAAAAAGTAACCCGGGAAGAAAATATAGATTATGTAGTTATGGGAACCAAGGGAGCTTCCGGACTCAAGGAAACCTTTTTAGGGTCTAATACCGGCAGTGTAATAAACGAATTGGAAGCTTATGTGATTGGGGTGCCTGAGCATTCAGAATACGCCGGTATTCAGAATATAGTGTTTACCACGAGGTTCCGGGAAAAAGATTTGAAAGCACTTAAAAAAGTACTCAAATTGGCCAGACTTTTTGAGGCCAAAGTACATTGCCTCTATGTAAAAACCAAAAAAACCGATGTTAACCCGGTGGTTATAGAGGATTGGAAATTTCTTTTTAAAGACGAAAAAGTATTCTTTCATATTTTTGAAGATGAAAATGTACAGCAGACCATTCTCAACTTTATAGATTCCTATGACGTGGATATGCTGGCTATGCTTAACTATAAACGGGGCTTTTTTGAAGAACTCTTCAAACAGAGCCTTACGCAGAAATTATCTTATCATGTACAGGTACCCTTACTTGCAATCCATGAAAGTCGATTAGACTAAAGTATTACGGGCTTTTGTTTACTTCTTACATTAAGACAAGGTTTTAATCTGTTTTCAAAGAGCATTTCGTACATCAGTCAGTGATTCGTAATGCCTTTTGAAAACAGATTTCATTTATGCAGGAGTTTTCATTATTTAAAAACTTTTCCAAATAACTTCATTCAAATTTCTAATAGCGAAGCTGTCAGATACAGCTGATTACATCTATCCGTAATTTTTCCGAAATCTGAAATCTGAAACCTGAAATAAAAAAAATCATTACATTAGTGCCATAAACAAACTAACCTTATGGAAGAAAACTTACCTGTAAAAAAGGGTTTTGTGAACAAAGCCCTCGATTTTATCGAAAAAAAAGGAAACAAATTGCCTGATCCGGCTATTCTGTTTTTTAGTTTAATGATCGGGATCTGGATAATTTCGGCCTTATTGTCCAATGTCACCTTTGATGTAATCGATCCCCGTTCGCAAGCCCCTATTGAGGTAATCAATCTGTTAAGCGGAACCTCTCTGGCGGCTTTTTTATCTAATATGGTTACAACCTTTACCGGATTTGCTCCGTTAGGAATTGTACTGGTAGCTATGCTCGGAGTAGGTGTGGCTGAACATGCCGGCTTTATTAACGCCGGATTGAAGTCAATGTTAAGCATTACCCCGAAAGCCTTGTTAACTCCTATGCTGATTTTGGTGGCTATAGTATCTCACACAGCCACAGATGCGGGTTATGTATTGGTTATCCCGTTGGGAGGTGTGATTTTCTACGCAGCCGGTCGCCATCCCTTATCGGGAATTGCAGCTGCTTTTGCCGGGGTTTCCGGAGGTTTTAGTGCTAATTTTATTCCTTCGGGAATTGATCCGCTGTTGCAGGGGTTTACTCAATCAGCCGCTCAGATCATTAACCCGGCGATAGAACTAAACCCCTTGAACAATTGGTTTTTTACGTCGGCATCCACTTTATTAATTGTCGCAATTGGTTGGTATATTACGGATAAGATCGTGGAGCCACGCTTAAAGTCAGTTACAGTGGCAGTAAACGAAGAAGAGCAACCTACGATGGACAAATTGCTGCCTAAAGAAAAAAAGGCTTTTTGGACAGCTTGTTTAGTCATGGTTGTTTGTTTGCTGGCTCTCTTTTTATGGGCCGCTCCGGCCGATTCGGCTTTACGGGCCGAGTCAGGTGATCTGGCTGCTTTATCTGCTCCGTTAATGCGTTCTATTGTACCATTGATTTTTATCATTTTCCTTATTCCGGGGGTGGTATATGGCTTGATGTCGGGAACTTTTTCCAAATCAAAAGACATCATTGACAGTATGACCAAATCCATGAGTGGTATGAGTTACTATATTGTGATGGCTTTTTTCTGTGCTCTTTTTATAGATGCCTTTACCAAGTCAAACCTTGGGGCTTTATTAGCCATTAAGGGAGCTTCCGGCTTAAAAGCACTGGCTTTACCTCCTGAGATTACTATTGTCGGGATTGTGTTGCTGACTGCTTTTGTGAACTTATTTATCGGTTCTGCTTCGGCCAAATGGGCATTGTTAGCTCCGATTATGGTGCCGATGCTGATGCAACTCGGCATTTCTCCGGATTTAACCCAGGCTTCTTATCGGGTAGGGGATTCGGTTTCCAACATTATCACGCCATTAATGCCTTATTTTCCGTTAGTTGTGGTGTATTGTCAGAAATACGTCAAGAGCACCGGTATTGGGACATTGGTCTCTATGATGATTCCGTATTCTATCGCTTTTATGGTGTTGTGGACACTATTTTTACTGATTTATTGGGCATTGGGCATTCCGTTAGGCTTGCAGGCAACGTATGAGTATGTTGCTCCCTGATAGATTAATAATAATAATAAAATAAAGCCGGAACTGTAAAAATATTTAGTTCCGGCTTTTTTATTTTTTGTTTAGAAGAGGTTATTTCACGACGATCTCTTCTGGTTTAGCGGCAATTTGAACACCGGGAAGTTTTACCGGAGCTCCTATCTGAGCCAAAAAGCTTCCGTTTACTTCTCCTTTTTTGTAGGTAGTGAAGCCTATACGGTACAAGCCCATGACCAGTGATTTGGTAGGGTTGGATGTATCGCTGGTGATTCTCATCAATGAATTGTATTTGCTGCCAGACGGTTGAGCCGGCATTTCACTTGAATCATCATTGTGTTCGATAGCAATCCATTTGGTTGTTTTAGCTTTTGTGGCAACATCTTCTAATTTTAAAACGCTTTCAGCTCTCTCAAAAGAAATCCAGGTGTCAAAATAACTCTTGGTATCGGTTGCATTAGCAGTGTAATCCGGTGAAACAATATCTTTGTCTGTTGTTTTGGTTCCTTCCGGAACCGGTGATATCATGCGAATGCCTATTTCAGGTGCCGCAACCGGTATCCATACATACACATAATACATTTTTTTTCCGTTTACCACTTCATCAGGAGCTGTGCCGGGTTTTATAAATCCGAAATAACTGGAAAGGTCAGTATAGGGTACTCTGACTTCTTTGCCCATCAGACTTTTTTTGCCTAAATCAGCTCCAAACTTATCTAATTTTTGAGCTGTGGCTGTGGCAGCGAAACTAAGACAAATCATCGCCGCTAAAACATTTTTTTTCATTACTTATTGGTTTTTGGTTAATCCTACTCTTTTACGGATTTTCGGTTCCTCCTTTGTAAATGTACTTAAAAACAGGACATAAAAAAATCGTATTGATAAAAAGCAATACGATTTTTTTTAAAATATTAAAAATATATTAATTATTTAACATAACCGGCATAACCAACATGGTGATGACTTCACCTTCATCTAAACCGTCAACCGGCGTTAAAATTCCGGCCCGGTTGGGTAATGACATTTCCAGTTGAATTTCATCGGACTGCAGATTGGTCAGCATTTCCGTTAAAAAGCGTGAATTAAACCCGATTTGCATATCATCACCCTGGTAATCACAGGTCAATCGTTCTTCAGCTTTGTTTGAGTAATCAATGTCTTCGGCAGAGATATTCAATTCCGTTCCGGCAATTTTTAAGCGGATCTGATGGGTCGTTTTGTTTGAGAAAATAGCGACACGACGCACGGAGCTTAGAAATTGTGTTCGGTCGATGTGTAATTTGTTAGGGTTTTCTTTTGGAATAACGGCTTCATAATTAGGATATTTTCCATCAATCAGACGACAAACCAGCATATAATTATCAAATGAAAAAACAGCATTACTGTCGTTGTATTCAATTTTTACTTCGCTGTCAGAAGTTCCCAGAATACCTTTTAAGATGTTCAGCGGTTTCTTCGGCATGATAAAATCGGCTACTTCAGAGGCTTTTACATCTGTTCTGGAATATTTAACCAATTTGTGGGCGTCGGTGGCCACAAAAATCAGTCCTTCAGGAGAAAACTGGAAGAATACGCCGGACATTACCGGACGCAGGTCATCGTTTCCGGCAGCAAAAATAGTTTTACTGATAGCGGTTGCCAGCACTTCTGCGGGTACTAATGTAGAAGACGGATCATCTAAGACAACTGCTTTCGGAAATTCGTCTCCGGATGCATAGGCCAGGGCATATTTACCGGAATTTGAGCTGATTTCGATGGTGTTATTCTCTTCAACAGTAAAGGTCAAAGGCTGTTCGGGAAATGTTTTTAGAATTTCCAATAACAATTTTGCAGGAACTGCAACGCTTCCTTCGCTTTTGCTGTCAATTTCGAGTGTGGCAGACATGGTGGTTTCTAAATCAGAAGCCGATACAACCAAACTGCTGTTGTTTAATTCAAACAAAAAATTATCTAAAATAGGTAAGGTGTTACTGCTGTTAATCACACTACCTAAAACTTGTAGTTGCTTTAGTAAATACGAACTCGATACTATAAACTTCATTTCGGTTTTTATTTTTTATATCCCACAAATATAAAGGTAAGTATTGAAACAAAAAAAGTATTTTATTAACATCTAACGGGCATATTTTCTTTTGCGTAAAAAAGAGAATAAACCGGCAAAAAGAAATAGCAGAACAATTGGCAATCCAATCGTTATCAATTGAATAAAGGTATAATCTTTACTTACTTTTTCTTTATCCAGAAAGGCTAACTTCACTTCTTTGTTTCTAATGTTAATAAGTCCGCTGTCATCCAGCAGATAATTCATGGCATTCAGCAGAAATTCTTTATTCCCGTAAACCTGCTGTGTCCATTGGTCAATACCGCCATTTAGCGGCTTTTTATTAACATAATTATAGTTAACAATATCTCCGTCGGCGAGTACTATCATTTTGTTTTCAATGCCATCATCTGAATTTGAACGGATGGCAAAGGGTTTAACCCGGTTTTTAAAAGCAGAAGTAAATTTCCCTTCCAGCAAAACGCCGATGTTTTGATTTCCTTTGTTAAATGACGGCTCATTCAGTTCTTCCATGAACTCGTATAGATTCAATCCCACCGGAGCACCAACAGCTTTGGATTGAGGTGAGCTTTTGAGAAGAACCGTTTTTCGGATGCCGTTTTTCAAAGTGTCGATCGTATTGGCAAATTCCAATTTAACAAGATTGATGTTTTTGTTAATGGTATGATTGTTTTCTGATTTCACTATCGGAGAATATAGCCAGTCAATGGGAATTTCACCCTGGGCAGACTGGGCTGTAATGGGGGTAGAAAGTAAGTCCTGCACCAATTGATAATTAATCCGTATGCCGTATTTAAAGAATAAATCATCTAAATTCAGCTCTCTCGGAAACGCCAATGTTGCATTGTCTTTATTTTGTAGTGAATCGATATCAGCCACTACCTTATCAATCAGCCACATTGTTTTTCCGCCTTTCATCACAAATTGATCTAAGATATATTTTTCATTATCTGAAAAGGCTTCGGTGGGCTTTACAACAAGGGCGGCATCAAAACGATTGAGGTTTTCCAGGATTTTTTGAGGATTATCCTGTAATGAATCCAGGTTAAATTCGCCCAATTGATAGTATTCTTTCAAGTTCATCAAATAATCAGCCTGGTATTTGTCTGCCATTTCGCCATTGCCTTTTAACACAGCAATTCGTTTCTTTTTTTCGGTGGTAATTTTAGTGATTGCATCGGCAAAAGCAAATTCTAATAACTGCACTGAATTGTTGATGTTTTCAGAAGGGGTATTCCCGAAATTATTAATCAGAAGCGGTACGCGGACGGATCTTTCGTTTTGGTTGGCAATAGCCCAGGGGAAAATCTGAATTAATTCTTTTTTACCTTTTTTATTGCTGTTGATGTTGGTCGGCATAAATCCCAATTTGATCAATTCTTCCGTATATTGCCGGGCATTGCTTTCGTCTTCCAACGGATTGGTAAACTGAAAAATTAAATTGGAATTATAACTGCGGAATTCTTCCAGAATTTGCCTGGTTTCGTTTTGCAGCCTTTTAAATTCAGGTGGAAAGTTTCCGTCTAAAAATACATCAATAAAAACCGGTTCCTCAATACTTTTAATCAGGTTGATGGTGCTTTCAGACAATGTGTAACGCTTGTCCTGAGTTAAGTCAAATCGTTTAAAATAAAAGTTCCCGACTAGGTTTAGCAAAAGTAGTCCGGTAAAAAGCAGTAGTAGTGGCAGTATATTTTTTTTGACTTGTGTGTTCATTCGCTTTTCAGGGATTTAAGTTGATAGACCGTTGCGGTCAAAAATAAAACCGTTACGCTGATAAAATAAAGTACATCACGGGTATCAATGACTCCCCGGCTGATGCTTTTGTAATGAAAATCCATGCCTAATGCCGCAACAAAGCCGGAAAAAGACGTTGTGAATGTTGAAACTCCTTCAAAACCAAAATAAAACAGAAAACATAAAAACACAGCCGTAATAAAGGCCACAATCTGGTTTTCCGAAAGGGTAGAAGTAAATAATCCGATGGAAGTGTATGAAGTAATCAGGAAGAGTAGCCCGAAATAGGAGCCAATCGTACTGCCTAAATCAAAACTTCCGGCGGGAGAACCATAACTGGAAATCACAAAAATATAAACCAGCGTTGGTAGCAAGGCAATAAGTATTAAAGCAAAGGCTCCGATAAATTTACCGTTTACGATTTGCCAGCCGGTTAGAGGTTTGGTCAAGAGCAATTCAATGGTTCCTTGTTTTTTTTCATCGGAAAAGCTTCGCATGGTTACGGCCGGAATCAGAAAGATCAAAATCCATGGAGCCAGAGTGAAAAACGGATTTAAATCAGCAAAACCACTGTTTAAAATATTAAAATCTCCTTCAAACACCCACAGAAAAAGTCCGTTGAGAATCAAAAATATGGCAATCACCATATAACCGACAGGTGAGCCAAAAAAGGATTTTATTTCCCGTAAAAGAATAGCTTTCATTATAATTTTTTAACGATTAATATGTCTTGATGCTCATTAAGTTCTCCAGCTGATAAGCCAGACCAATTTCCTCTTATAAAACGAGTTATTTCAAACCCTTTATCTTTTAATAAATCATTAATAAATACCTTGCTGTAGGCAACATTAGCTTCTTTAACAGATTTGTCCATTAAACTGTAATTCCCTAAATCAAAAGGGAAATTTTTCATCCCTTCATTTTTCATTTTACTTTTACTTTTTTCATCTAAAATGAAAAAGGTAACAAAACAACTTTTTCCTTTTTTCAGTACTCGATTAATTTCTTTTAGATAATTCTCAACATCATCGGGCAGCATATGCGTAAAAACAGAAGTGAGAAAAATAAAATCAAAGCTATCGTTTTCATATGGAAATACAAAATTTGCAGCTTTCTCATCTGTACTTAAATTGTACAAATCATTTTTTAAGGGAATGTGTTTAAAATTAAAATTCGGATATTTTTTTTTGATATGATTATTGCACCAGTCAACCCCGCTTTTTACAATGTCAAATCCTTCATATTTTCCTTCCGAAGATAAAAATTTTGTAAAAGGTACAGCCATTCTTCCTATCCCTGAACCAATATCTAAAATCTTGCTATCCGGATTTATGTCGCCAAATCGTAGAAAATAATCAAAAAACTGATCACCGACTTTTTTATAATTTCCTCCCCCTGTAAAAATCATTCCTTTGGGAGGCGTTAAATCATCGTCCTTTTTAATTATATCGATAGGGAAATATATTATTCTACGGATGGCGTATCTTACATTGACGGGTAATCCATAGAATATTTTTCGGATTTTATTTTTCATTTACTAAGTTAAGGAAGTTAATTTATCCACACTCCAGGCCTCCGGTTTATCGTTAAACAGTTTTTTGGTAAACTGCCAAACCTCATAAAATAACGCCGAGTTGCGGTAATTTTCCAGGTCTTTTTCTGTTTCCCAATAACTGTATGTAAAAAAAATGCTTGGATTATGTTTATCCCGGTACAATTCTAACAAACGGTTTCCGGGAGCATTTCGTATTTTTTCCTTCATTAAATCGAAATTTTCAAGGAATTTCGGAATGTTTTCTTCGTGAAAACTCATTTTTACAATTCGAACAAACATCTTTTTTATTTAAAATTAATGGTTATGGTGTCGCGGTAACCTATTCCCAATAAACTGGTTGCTGTGCCAACCGTTGCCGCATTACTTCTGAAGATAGCAATTTCCAGGTAGCCGGCCTCATTAAAAATAGCCAGTTTTTCACCTTCATAATATTTAATCGGGAATTTATCTGAAACGGCTATGGATGAATAATCAGGCAGAATCGTTTTTAACGGTCGGGGTTTGATGTCAATTTCATAGGGTCTTCCCTTGCCCAGTTCAATGAATTGTTTTTTAGAAATATTAAGGACAATATTCCCAAAATGATCAATATAAATAACATTGCCCCGGATGGAATTACCGTCTTTGGAAATAATGGGCTGTAAATCGGTAATCTGTTTTAAAGATGGAATGTCTTTCCCGATTACATTCAGCGAGCCGCCTTTTGCCAGATGACAGGCCACTGTTTTAAACACATCCATATCGGTTGCATCCTGCGATAAACGGTCGTGGATATTGATCGCTACAATTTTTTGCGGAACAATATGCTGGGTGAGCATGCTTAAAATTCCGTTATCGGCACACACAAAAAAGTGATTATTCCACTGCATGGCAATATGATCGTTTTCAGCGTTTCGTTCGGCATCCACACCAATCAGGTGAACCGTTCCTTTCGGAAAACTGGCATAGGAAGCCTGGAGGATATAACTGGCTTCTGAAATGTTGAACGGGTCAATGTTGTGTGAAATGTCTATCATCTTAGCCTCCGGAAATTCAGATATGATTTTACCCTTCAAAGCTCCTACAAAATGATCCTTGAGGCCGTAATCCGTGATGAGTGTAATTATTGACATTTTTTTGTTTATAACTATTCGTAGAACCTACGGAGTTTTTTGTTTAAATTTGAGTGATGCAAATCT
The DNA here is from genome assembly GCA_023434025.1 of Bacteroidota bacterium. GTDB lineage: Bacteria > Bacteroidota > Bacteroidia > Flavobacteriales > Flavobacteriaceae > Flavobacterium. Next base: position 116,308 of record JAEYTL010000021.1, on the reverse strand, counting down.
ACTAATTAAAAACTATTTTTTAATTTTAAAACTGTTGCTTTTGAACGAAAGAATAATTGAACTACATGACATTGCCCCAAAAGAGTTTTGGGGAGCTCAAGATACCCATCTTGAAACCATCAAAAAATACTATCCAAAGCTGAAAATTGTAGCCCGGGGAACCACCCTGAAGGCTTATGGCGAGAAGGAAGTGCTGGATGAGTTTGAAAATCGATTTAACCGATTGATGTTGCATTTTACCCGTTATAATAATATTGATAACAACGTTATTGACCGGGTAATTCAGAGCAATTCGCAGGAAGAACAGCGAATGCCGGATCATGACAAAATTCTGGTACACGGTATTGGCGGTAAGCTTATTAAAGCGATGACACCCAACCAACAGAAAATGGTTGATTTAGTACACAAGAATGATATGGTTTTTGCAGTAGGACCTGCGGGAACGGGAAAGACCTACACCGGAGTTGCCTTAGCGGTAAAAGCCTTAAAAGAAAAGCAGGTAAAAAGAATTATTTTAACCCGTCCTGCTGTGGAAGCCGGTGAGAACCTGGGTTTTCTTCCCGGTGATATGAAAGAAAAACTGGATCCGTATATGCAACCATTATACGATGCTCTACGGGATATGCTGCCTCCGCAGACTTTGGAGGATTATATTTTAAAAGGAATTATCCAGATTGCTCCATTGGCTTTTATGCGGGGAAGAACCCTGGATAACGCATTTGTGATTTTAGATGAAGCCCAGAACTCAACCCATTCGCAAATGAAAATGTTCTTAACCCGAATGGGAAAGAATGCTAAATTCATTATAACCGGCGACCCGGGACAGGTGGATTTACCACGCAGAACGATTTCAGGATTAAAAGAAGCGTTGTTAATTCTGAAAGATGTAGAAGGAATCGGTATTCTTTATTTAGATGACAAAGACATTGTGCGTCACCGGTTGGTTAAAAAAGTGATTGATGCCTATAAGAGTATTGAAAACTTGGATTAAGCAGCAGTCATTTGCCTCTTGAAAGGTTTTCTGTCTGTCAGTTTTAAATTTATGATAATCAGTATGTAAGACAATTTTTGTGTTTTCGGCATAAAATTTGGTATAACTCACTTGTTAAACAATTAATTTATAAAGTAAAAATGAAAAAAATCTTTTTAGTATTCAGTTTGTTTGCTGCTGGTTTTGCATTTGCTCAAAAAGCAGAAATTAATGTAACCAAAGACAATTCATGGTTCAAAGCGGGCTTAAACGCCGGATTACCCATTGGTGATACTGCGGATTTTACATCTTTTACCGTTGGGGCTGATTTACGCGGTCAATACCTGGTAACACCACATTTTGGTATTGGTGTGGCATCCGGTTATAATCATTTTTTCGGAAAAGACGGAGCTGATGATTTCGGGCTAATTCCGTTAGCCGGTTTTGCCCGTTATTATTTTCAGACCGAAGGCGTTTTTGTTGGTGCTGATTTAGGGTACGGCTTTTTAACAAATGTTGACAACAACAGTGGGGGAATGTATGTGAGTCCTCAGGTTGGTTATCATAACAAAAAATGGAATATCTACGGGTTTTATCAGCATTCTTTTACAGAAAATGATATCGATATTCAGGTAGTAGGGATAGGAGCCACTTATAACATCATGTTCTAAACCTGTACTGAAAATTATGTAAAGGACGGTTATGCCGTCCTTTTTTTATGCAAATTTTTAAAGCATTTAATAAACAAAAAGTAAGTTATAATTTTTACTTTTGCACTTCACAACAACACACAACGGATGAACACTATCACCACAACTAATTTTAATTTTCCGGATCAAAAATCGGTTTACCGGGGCAAGGTAAGAGAAGTATATAATATCAATGACGACATACTGGTAATGATTGCCACCGACAGGCTTTCTGCGTTTGATGTGGTTATGCCGAAAGGAATCCCGTATAAAGGGCAGATCCTGAATCAGATTGCAACAAAATTCATGCAGTTAACAGCAGATATTGTGCCGAACTGGTTGATTGCAACACCGGATCCTAATGTAGCAGTCGGTCATTTGTGTGAGCCCTTTAAGGTTGAAATGGTGATCAGGGGCTATTTGTCCGGCCATGCCGCCAGAGAGTATGCCGCCGGGAAACGTTTGCTTTGCGGGGTGGAAATGCCGGAAGGATTGAAAGAAAACGACAAATTTCCAACACCGATTATAACGCCGACTACCAAAGCGGACAATGGCTCGCACGATGAAGATATTTCGCGTAAAGCTATTTTAGAAAAAGGAATAGTTTCTGAAGAAGATTATCTTGTTTTAGAAAAATATACAAGAGCCTTGTACCAACGCGGAACTGAAATTGCAGCTTCAAGAGGATTGATTTTGGTGGATACCAAATACGAGTTCGGCAAAACCAAAGACGGAAAGATTGTATTGATTGACGAAATTCATACCCCGGATTCATCCCGTTATTTTTATGCTGACGGTTATCAGGAAAGACAGCACAAAAATGAAGAACAAAAACAGCTGTCGAAAGAATTTGTACGTCGTTGGTTGATAGAAAACGGGTTTCAAGGTAAAGAAGGCCAGCAAATTCCGAATATGACAGACGATTATATTGAGATAGTTTCAGAACGTTACATTGAATTGTATGAAAATATCATTGGTGAAAAATTTGTGAAAGCGGATATTTCCAATATACAGCAAAGAATTGAAGCGAATGTCCTGGATTACCTCAAACAATAGCATAATCAGTGTTTTATAACATTCAGCCAAGCCAACAGCTTGGCTTTTTTGATGTCTAAATGTTAAAAATTTGTTATAAATATTTAATAATGTAACAATTAGAAACAACCGTCGTCTATTACAATATCAATCATCAAAAAATAATCAATCATTAATCAAAAAACGAACATCATGAAAAAATCAATTGTTTACTTGGGAATTGCCCTTTTGGGTTTTGGTACATTTGCTCATGCAACAACAGACTTAAAAAGCACTTCAACTGAAGGAAGTGTTTATGCTAAATATTACGCTACACCGCTTTGTGTAGCTATCAGTAAAGGTGAAGTTGAGGTAGTCAAAAAATTCATCGAATATGGTGCCGATATCAATGAAACCACCAACGGATTAACACCCTTAATGTATGCAGCCCGTTACAATCAGGTGGAGATTATCAAATTGCTTTTAGATAAAGGAGCTAATGCAAAAGCAAAAGATGAACGAGGGCTTACTGCTTTAAATCATGCAGAGAATTCAAAGGCAGCAGAAGCAGTTGAACTGTTAAAGAATCATTTAAAAAAATAGAAAAAATTGGTTTAGGTTAGTTGTAAATTAAAAATCCCATCTACTGAGCAAGATGGGATTTTTTTATGAATATTACTTTAAAATGGTTTGTTTCCTGTCCGGTCCGACAGAAACCACTTTGATAGGCACTTCCACTTCTTTTTCAATAAACTCAATATATGATTTTAATTCCTGAGGCAATTCATCATACGAAGTCATCCCGGTTAAGTCGGCCTGCCACCCTTTCATTTCGGTGTAAACCGGTTTCACATTTTCTGGTTCAATAGTGTAGGGTAAGTGTGTAATTTCTTTGCCGTTATATTGATATGCTGTACAGATTTTCAGTGTTTTAAAGCCGGAAAGTACATCGCCTTTCATCATATACAGAGCGGTAACCCCATTGACCTGAATGGCATATTTGAGGGCTACTAAATCTAGCCAGCCGCAACGTCTGGCTCTTCCGGTAACCGAACCGAATTCATTACCCACTTTAGCCATGGTCTGTCCGTCTTCATCAAATAACTCGGTAGGAAAAGGGCCGCTGCCTACACGGGTCGTATAGGCTTTAAAAATACCAAAAACCTCTTTCACTTTGTTGGGTGCAATTCCTAATCCGGTACAGGCTCCAGCAGCGGTCGTGTTGGAAGAGGTTACAAAAGGGTAGGTGCCAAAGTCGATGTCTAACAAGGAGCCCTGAGCCCCTTCGCATAAAATTGATTTGCCTGCTTTGATGGCTTGGTTGAGGTATTCTTCGCTGTCAATAAATGTCAGTGATCTTAAAACGTCAATAGAAGCAAAAAACTCGTCTTCCATTTCTTTTAAGTCGTATTCCAAATCCACATCATAAAAAGCAATCATGGCTTCGTGTTTATCGGCCAGAGAACGGTAACGCTCTTTAAAATCTTCCAGCTCAATGTCGCCGATACGAATTCCGTTTCTTCCGGTTTTGTCCATATACGTAGGGCCAATTCCTTTTAGAGTTGATCCGATTTTTGCTTTTCCTTTTGATGCTTCAGATGCCGCATCCAACAAACGATGCGTTGGCAGGATTAAATGAGCTTTTCTGGAAATAAGCAATTTAGATTTAATATCCATATTAAATTTCTCCAGACCTTCTAATTCTTTCTGAAAAACAACAGGGTCCATTACTACACCGTTTCCGATAATATTGATGGCATTTTGATGAAAAATTCCGGAAGGAACTGTGCGTAAAACGTGTTTTGTTCCATCAAACTCTAACGTGTGTCCGGCATTCGGACCGCCTTGAAAACGGGCGATGATATCGTATTTTGAAGTTAGAACATCTACAATCTTTCCTTTTCCTTCGTCTCCCCATTGCAGGCCGAGCAGTAAATCTACAGTCATTTTTTTAGTTGGTTGTTTTTTCCTGTTACAGACAGTCGCGAACTGTCTTTACTATAATTATGTTGTTGTTTTAGACAAGTCGCGATTTGTCCGGATTAGTTATTGTTATTCTGACGGTACTGCCGGATTTTCGGTAGCAACCGCTTTTTTGTTTCCGTATAAATAAAGTGAATGGTTGTGAATTTCGATGCCGAAAATATCTTCAATTGTTTTTTTTATCTGCTGGATTCTCGGGTCACAGAATTCAATTACCTCACCGGTATCGGTCATGATAATATGGTCGTGCTGTTTGTCAAAATACGATTTTTCATAATGAGCCTGATTTTGTCCGAACTGATGTCTTCTGACCAGACCGCATTCTAAAAGCAGTTCGATGGTGTTATAAAGTGTGGCCCGGCTGACACGATAATTTTTGTTCTTCATTTTAATATACAACGATTCGATGTCAAAATGTTCTAAATTGTTATATATTTCCTGTAGAATAGCATAGCGTTCGGGGGTTTTCCGATGCCCTTTTTCCTCCAGAAACTTGGTAAAAACGTTTTTTACGATGTCCTGATTTTTGTTATTTTCCATAGGATTTTCCATATCTGCAAAGATACATTATTTTTATGTTTTTACGCTTTCCTGACGCATATTTCGGTTCACATTATCAACAGCCAACTGTCAATCATTAATCCAGCTTGGCATTGGTTACCCGGGTTACTTTATCAATGCCGTCAATCTTTTTAATGTTTTCGATCAGACGTTTTAAGATGGTATTGTTTTGTACCACTACGGTTACCTGACCGTTAAAAATACCCGCTTCGCCACTTAAGGAAATACTTTGAATATTAACGTGCATTTGATTGGAAATTACTTTGGTCAGTTCATTGGTGAGCCCCAGTGTGTCCATGCCGGTAATCTTTAAAACGGCTTTAAAATCTTCCTGCGAAGAGTCAATCCATTTGGCCTGTATAATCCGGTAGGCATAATTTGATTGCAGACTGATGGCATTCGGACAGTCTTTTTTATGTACCTTGATTCCGTCATTAATGGTTAAAAAACCAAAAACGTCATCACCTGGTATCGGGTTGCAACAGCTGGATAATTTATAGTCCAGCTTATCCTGTTCAGCCCCGAAAACGAGCATGTCAAAGTTTTTACTCAGCTCGTATTTCTGAATCTGTTCCGGAGCCACGCTGGGTGAACGCTTTATTTTTTTGAAAAAATTCATCAGTGTGCTACTCTTTTGAGCAGCAAAATCTTTCAACTGCTGGTTGTCAATTGTGCCTATTCCCACCCGATAAAACAAGTCTAAACTTGTTTTCAGTTTAAAATAAACCACCAGCTCATTCACCGTATTTTCGTTCAGGGTAACTTTTAGATGACGCAGTTTACGGGTTAACAGTTCCTTACCGTCTTCTGCAATTTTTTTAGTGTCTTCGTTCAGAACGTTTTTAATCTTATTTTTTGCTCTGGAAGTGGTTACATAATCCAGCCAGTGGGCATTTGGTTTTTGATTAGGCGAAGTGATGACCTCAATCTGGTCGCCACTGTTCAGTACATGGTTAAGCGGAACCAGTTTGCCGTTTACTCTTGTACCGCGGGTTCTGACGCCGATTTCGGAGTGAATACTGAAGGCGAAATCCAGCGAAGTAGCTCCTTTGGGGAGCGATTTGATTTCGCCTTTCGGGGTAAATACATAGATTTCTTTGGAATATAGGTTCAGTTTAAAATCCTCTACAAAATCGACCGCATTGGAAGTAGAATTTTCAAGGGCTTCTTTTAATAGGTTTAGCCAGGTGTCGAGCGTATTTTCTTCTGAAATTCCCTGTTTGTATTTATAATGGGCGGCATAGCCTTTTTCGGCAATTTCATCCATTCGTTCACTGCGTACCTGAATTTCAACCCAACGCCCTTTGGGTCCCATCACGGTAATGTGCAAGGCTTCGTATCCGGTTGATTTTGGTGAAGAAATCCAGTCGCGTAAGCGGCTCGGGCTCGGGCGGTAGTGATCGGTTACAATGGAATATATTTTCCAGGCAATGAACTTTTCGTCATGTTGGTTGGACTTATAAACAATTCTGAGGGCGAATTTATCATACACCTCATCAAAAGAAACCCCTTGTGCCAGCATTTTACGGCGAATGGAATAAATGGATTTCGGGCGGCCTTTGATGGTGTATTCGATGCCTTCCTCGTCTAATGATTTTTTCAGGACATCAGAAATGGATTCAATATAAGCTTCCTGTTCTTCTTTGCTTTCTTTCATTTTGCTGACAATGTCAGCATATACTTCCGGTTCGGTATATTTTAACCCTAAATCTTCCAGTTTGGATTTAATGTTGTATAAGCCTAAACGATGGGCCAATGGTGCATAGATGTAAAGTGTTTCCGAAGCTATTTTAGCTTGCTTGTAATCTACCATCGATTCCATTGTCTGCATGTTGTGCAAACGGTCTGCCAGTTTAATCAGAATTACCCGCACATCATCATTCAGTGTCAGCAGCATTTTGCGGAAATTTTCGGCTTGCATCGAAATTTCCTGATCGGTTTTTACCTTCGCTATTTTTGTTAACCCGTCTACCAGCTGAGCAATTTTCGGATTGAACATCTTTTCAATTTCGGCCACGGTAATAGGGGAGTCTTCTACCACATCGTGCATCAGAGCGGCCGCAATGGCAGTGGCTCCCAGTCCAATTTCGGAGGCTACAATTTTAGCCACCGCAATCGGATGGAAGATATAAGCTTCTCCTGATTTTCGGCGTTGATCTTTATGAGCTTCAACGGCTACGTCAAACGCTTTCCGGATAATTTTTTTGTCTTCTGCAGTAAGTGTCTGATAACTGATGCGGAGCAATTCTTTGTATTCCTTGGCGATGGCTTTGTTTTCCTGTTCAATATCTATCTCGGTCATGGCATGTTCTTAATTTACTAAAAGTAGAAAATTGATTTGAATTGTGCAAGGGGTTTTTACGGAAAGTATGCGTTCAGAACAGCCGTTGATTTTTTAAATTGCTGCGGTGTCATTCCGGAGTATTTTTTAAAAACAAGCGTAAAATAAGCATGATTTTCAAACCCCAGTTCATTGGCTGTTTCGCTGATTGTTTTTTCAGGGTTGGCCAGCAGACGTTTGCTTTCCAATAGTATTTTTCCGTAAATAAAATCGGTTACGGTTGTGTTCAGCACATGTTTACAAATCCGGTTAAGGTGTTTTAAGCTGATGTTCATTTTTCCGGCATAAAAGGAAGGCAGTTTGTGTTGTTTATAATGTTCAGCCATTAAATTTTCCAGTATTTTAATTTTTAAATGATAGGGATGCATCTCATGGTTACCAGCTGTCATATAAATGCCGGCCAGCTCAAGGTGAATCAGATCAATCAGGTTTAACAGTTTGTCTGATTTCATTAATCCGTTTTGCCGGCTTTCTTCTGACAGAAGGTTGAAATAGGTTGTTATTTTGTTTATTTGCAGGCTATTCAATACAATTTCCGGGGTATTTTCCGAACTATTGAAAAACGGATAATCTTCAATCTTTTTTTTTCCGAAATACAGGTTATAAATTTCCTTGGAATAAAAAATGATATAGCCGTCAATGTCTTCCGAAAGCTGCCAGCTGTGTACTTGTCCCGGTTTCAACAGGTAAACGGTTCCGGGTTTGATTTCATACGGTGTAAAATCAACAGCGTGAAGTCCACTTCCTTTAGTAAAGAAAACCAGCAAATAAAAATGGTGACTATGCGTATGTTCAATGAAGGCATTCTTTTTTAAATGCGTTTTAAAATCGTTTACATACAGATCGTTTTCATTGGCCTGACAGTTAAACTTACTGATCTGATAGACGGGAAGCTTTTTCATGCTTAAATGTCTTTATAATTATATTTTTAGCGAATATATGAAAATTTTGCAGTGCTATTAAGTACTAATTTTGCGATATAAAATAGAGTACTATGCATAATGTGATACGTAACATGTTAAATAACCGATGTCCGGATTGTAATAAAGGTAAGGTTTTTATGGATAAAAGTTTTTTTTTCAGCGTCGGTTTTCCGAAAATGCATGAACAGTGCAGTCACTGTCATTATAAATTTGAAAAAGAACCGGGCTATTTTTTCGGAGCGATGTTTGTCAACTATGCCTTAACGGTTGCGGAAGGCATTATTACCTATCTCATTCTGCTTAATTTTTTTGAAAAGCCCATTGATTTAAGGATGATACCAATCATCGGAAGCGTCATTATATTGCTTTGTTTTTTCAATATCCGGCTTTCAAGAATGATCTGGATTTATATGTTCAGGAAATATTCGGTTTAGTCCGAATTAATCTGTAATCAAATTTAAAATCCTCTTTGCCGTTTTGCTTCAAACAGTAAAACGGCCGCAGCTACCGACACATTCATCGAATCGATTTCGCCTTGCATCGGGATGATGATGTTTTGTTTGCTTTCGGTTCGCCATAATTCGGTTAACCCGGTTGCTTCGGTACCCACTGCCAAAGCGGTAGGAGTTGTGTAACTTTGCAGGTGATAGGCATTTGAGTTTTGTAAAGTAGCCGAGTAAATGTCAATATTATGGCTTTTTAAGTAGGCTATAACTTCTTCGGTTGTTCCTACGGCAACCTGACTGGTAAACAGGCAGCCCACACTGGAGCGGACTACATTCGGGTTGTATAGATCGCTTTTCGGATTGGCAATAATCACGGCATCAATGTTAGCCGCATCGGCTGTACGGAGTAAGGCACCTATATTACCGGGTTTTTCAATTCCTTCGGCCACTAAAATAAGCGGATTGCCGGATAGGGTTAAATCGGATAATTGATGTGTTTTTGATTGGGCTACGGCAAGAATTCCTTCGGTCGTATCGCGGTAGGCTAACTTCTGATAGACTTCTTTTGAAATTTCAAGGTAATCTGAAACGGGAAATCGTTTCAATTCTTTTTCAGCAATTAATTCAGGCAGAAACAAGATGGTTTCCAGAATATATCCTCCTTTTACTGCCAATTCAATTTCGCGTTTACCTTCCATTAAAAATGTACCGGTTTGTTTGCGGGTTTTGGCTTTTTCCTGCAATTGAACAAGCGATTTGATAAACGGATTTTGTACGGAGGTAATTGTTTTCAAGATGTTTAATTACTAAATTTATTTAACTGCAAAGTTCGCAAAGATTTACGCAAAGTTCACTAAAAATACATGTTAAGTTTATTTGTATGAACAATTGATGTTTTGTTTGTTACTTTACCGTTATAAAATACCTCTCGCTTTAATTTCCAGGTATTTGTTAATTGTATCCAGCGTCAGGTCTTCCGGTTGAGTGAGTACCGAATAGATACCGTATTTTTTGAGTTCGTTTACAATTAAACGTTTTTCAAACATGAATTTTTCAGCAATCACTTTGTCATAAACTTCCTGAACGGTCTCCGCTTTTTTATGGATAAGTTCATTCAGTTCCGTATTTTGAAAAAAGACGACCACCAGCAGGTGGTTTTTGGCAATACCTTTTAAATAAGGAAGCTGACGGTGCAAACCATCCAGCGTTTCAAAATTGGTATACAGTAAAAGTAAACTCCGGTGGTTGATATTTTTTTTTACATCGGTGTATAAGCGACTGAAATCACTTTCAAAAAAATCGGTTTTAATGTTATATAAACACTCCATAATCAGTTGCATCTGTGCGGAGCGTTTTTCGGCAACCACTCTGTTTTCTACTTTTTTAGAGAACGTAAACATACCGGCTTTGTCATGTTTTTTCAAAATAACATTCGATAAAACCAGCGTGGCATTGATGGCATAATCCAGCAGGCTTAACCCGCTAAACGGCATTTTCATCACACGCCCTTTATCGATAATCATGTAAACCGATTGCGATTTTTCATCCTGAAACTGGTTGACCATCAGGCTGTTTTTCTTGGCTGTTGCTTTCCAGTTCAGGGTTCGGATGTCATCTCCCGTAATGTATTCTTTGATTTGTTCAAATTCCATCGTGTGCCCTATACGTCGGATCTTTTTCATACCATATTGAAACAAATTGTTGGAAAAAGCCATCAGATCGTATTTCCGAAGCTGAATATAGGAAGGATAAGTAGGCACCATCTGATCTTTGTTGAATGTAAACCGTCTGGAAATTATCCGCAAAGGTGAGGAAATATACACATTCAGGTTTCCAAATACATATTCGCCCCGTTCAACAGGACGAAGATAGTACTGTATATCATCTTGCGAAGAAGCCTTTATTTTTCGGTTAATCTCAAAATTCCTTACCTGAAACTGAAACGGAATTTCGTCGATTAATTTGGCAAAAACGGCAAACGTATAATAATTCCGGATTGAAATGCGGATGGGATTTTCATCTCCGTTTGACAATTTTTCAGGAGCAATCCGGGTGGCTTCGACTCCTGTTTTTGCTGCAAAAAGGATGATGACATCCAGAGCAAAAAAGGACAAGGTAATCAGGAAAAAATACCAGGCAAGATTATAAAATACCGGGAAAAAGAAACTCATGATGAACACAGCCACAATACCTCCCAGCAGGTAGAAAAATAAATTGTTGATATAGAGTTGTTTAAAACCTTTTTTCAAAACCTGTGAATTTAACGGGGAATCTCGATGGATTCGATGATCTGTTGTATGATTTCTTTGCTGCTTATGCCTTCCATTTCACGTTCGGGGGTTACAATCACCCGGTGTTGCAAAACGGGTACAGCCGCTTCTTTAATGTCTTCCGGGGTTACAAAATCACGTCCCCGAAGAGCGGCAAAACCTTTAGCGGCATTTAAAATAGCGATTGATGCACGGGGAGAAGCTCCCAGGTATAAGAAACCGTTCTCCCGGGTATTTACGACCAATTTGGCGATATACTCCAGTAAATTCGGTTCAACGATCACTTGTTTTACCAATACCTGAAAATGCAGAATATCTTCTGCCGTTAATAAGGTTTTGATATTATCCAGCTTGTTTTCGCTCATCAACGCATGCTCTTTCTGAAGAATGGAAATTTCTTCTTCCAGTTTCGGATAGTCAATGTTAATTTTAAACAGGAACCGGTCGAGCTGGGCTTCGGGCAGGCGGTACGTTCCTTCCTGTTCAATCGGGTTTTGGGTGGCAATCACCAAAAACGGAGCAGTCATAGGATAGGTTGTTCCGTCTATGGTGATCTGACGTTCTTCCATTACTTCAAAAAGAGCAGCCTGGGTTTTAGCAGGAGCCCGGTTGATCTCGTCAATCAGGATTAAATTGGAAAAAACGGGACCTTTTTTGAACTCAAATTCTGATTTTTTTAAATCAAAAACAGATGTTCCCAAAATGTCAGAAGGCATTAAATCGGGCGTAAACTGAATCCGGCTAAAACCAATGCTCAAGGTTTTGGCCAATAACTTTGCTGTAATGGTTTTAGCTACACCCGGAACACCCTCCAGTAACACATGACCGTTAGCGAGAATGGCTACTAACAATTGATCAATCATTTTATGTTGCCCTACAATAACGGTATTTAGTTCGTGTTTGATGGCCTGAATATTTTCCTGCAAAGGTTTGAGGTCGATGCGGGATTCAAAATTAACGGTGTCTTCCGGCTGTGAGGGGATTAAATTTTCTTCCATATTATTTTTACGTTTAAAATCCGTGTTCTATTTTTTGATGTCCATAATCTTTTCTAAAATACTATTTAATTCAATTAAATCAGCTTCGGTGCTTTTGTATGTTTTTCGTTGTCGTTTGATGAGCAGAACTGCTTTCTCAATAAGTGTTATATCTTTTCCTGTTTTCTGATGTACTTTTTTGATAAAATCCTCATCTAAATGCTGGGTGTCAATTAAATAATCCTGCCTTAGCTTTTCAAGAAAATAAATGATTTTCTTTTCCATGATGGTATCGTGATTACCTTCCTGAAAATACAAATTTCCGATGGTTTTGGTAAAATCAACTGTTGTGTTTTCCAGTGGCCTGATAATCGGGATGACCCGTTGCTTGCGTTTGGCGTTAAAAACCATAAAGATAAGCATTCCGATCAAAAACAGGTACCAAGCCCATTTGAGCCCGTCATGGCTCAGGATGAACCGCATTGGCGAATTAGAGACTGAACTGTTGTAGGTTTTATTCGGATACCAAAAAACATTCCCTTTGGGGATATAGGATAAAACCTTTTCGGCATATTGATAATTCCGGTCTTTCAGTAAATAATAGTTTGTAAAAGCATAAGGTTGGGTATGGAGGTAAATTGTGCCATTTCCGTAGGGAACTTTTATAAAGTTAACATAGGTAGAATCAGGGGTCTTATGATAACCTAAAACAGTGGTTTTTAAGGTATCAAAAGAGGAAAAATGATATCCGGAAACACCCATTTTCAGCTGGTATTCTTTTTCATCCCATTTTTTATTGGCTAAAAAAACCTCGATCCGGTCTCTGAAATAATGATTCTGAATTTCAAATTTTAAAGAATCCTGAAGTTTTTCCGAAAAGTTGTTCATGCTTAAAAAAGCATCATTTCCATGAGACACAAAGTACAAAAGCTCATCAGTTGACGATTCGTCTATACTGTAATAATGATCAATCGCCAGAAAGGTACCTTTAACAGTATAGGCATCCACCAGTGTATCGTAATCATAGTAGGCATCAAAGAACTCATAGGGAGTTACACGTATTTCAGTGAGCGAATCGTTTTTGAAAAATTTGTCTTTTTCGTCCTGAAATATTTTTAAACCAAACGGTATTTTAGATTTAATGTCAAAACTCGGAGTCCAGTTGACCGGACGGGGACGGTTGGCATCTACCACAATGATTAAGGCCATCAGTGCAATCAAAAAAACGATGTATATTTTAATGGTTCTGTTCATCAGGTGGATTTGATCATTTTTTCAAAAACGGTTTTTGCTTTTTCAAAGGTTTGCTCGTCCAGTTCGAATTCACCATACCAGATGTAGTTGTAGAGGTAGGAGGCATATTCAAAATTTGACTTGAATGCCGGATCCTGTATTTCATACAGGTAATCGGAATTGGTTTTTTCAATATCCCATGTAATCATGTTTTTTTCGGTCATTTTTTTCAAAAGCCACAGGTAATAGTAACGGATGCTCAGGCGTTTTTCTCCTGATTGAAGGGTTTCTTTAATCAGCTTTTCAAAATCAACCAGGTGAATGTTCTTTTCAATATCGTCATAATGTATGACCTTTTTGTCGGATGATTTTCCAAAGATCCATTGTCCTTCACCATTCATAATGGCTTTGACGATCAGATAAATCACAAAAACAATTAACAGGACGGCGAGCGATTTAATCAGGAGGTCCACAACCTTTCCGGAAACCGTATCACTGCTCAGGTTGAAAAGGTTTTTAAAAAAATCGGACAGCCATTGTTTAAAACGATCCCACCAGTTGGATTCTTTAACAGCCTGTTCGTAGATATAGTCATTGTCCCGGTATCTATCTTTAAAATCTTCTTCGAATGTGCGGATGTCATGAGGTGAAGATGAAGAATCCGTTTTAATGTCTTTTTCAGTAAAAATGGTTTTATCTTCCGAAATAACTGCATTAACCAAAGTATCCTGCGAAAAGGAATTCAGCCAGGTCAGTAAAAAAAATATGTAGCAGAATCTATTCACTGTCAGTTCCGATCAAATCAATATCGCTCAGCGTATTTTTATTTTCGTTTTGTTCTCTCAGGCTATAGTAAATAATCCCGTTATTAATGACCAGTAAATTGTTCATGATGTAACTAAAAAGCATTGAGCAGCACATCACAACCACCATCATAATGGAAACAAAAGATAAGGTGTCTTCTTGCGGCCCTTGATTTTCAATGGTTGTAAAAAAACCGGCTATGCCTATTACGTAAGGAATTATTGTGAAAATACTGACAACTACCTGTATAATGAAATACATGACTACGGTTGAACCTACAATAGGCCAGAAGTTTTGTTTTAGCTTTTCAAAGCCTTTTCCCAGTGCATCAAAAACACCAAGGTTTGTGTTCATGTATTCGTAAAAACTCAATTGAACAAAAGCTAAAAGAGCCGGAATCAGAATCAGGGCCAGAAGGAATCCGATGACAATGAACATCAGGGCTACCACCAATCCCATTATCAGCAATCCGGCAGTAATACTTAACAGAAAGATAGTTAAAAAGAAAACGACAACCCTGCCAAATTTTGATTTTAATTCTGCTACGATCTCCCCGGATTCAAACTGATTGCCTTTGTGTTTTTCATACAGGTTCAGATAAATCACCGGAAAGGTATAATTGACCAGGGAAACAAACATGATCAATACAAAGAACAGCAAAAATACCCCAACGATCAGTCCGATATTATTATTGAAATAATCTTCTAAAAAATTAGGAGCCGTGGAGCCTATGTTGGCAAAAAGCATTTCAAAATACACTTTAAACACAAAATAGGAGAGTACCATCAGGAGTATTAAAAGCGAGCCGTTGATAATAAAATAATTTTTAAAAAAATGTTTTCCGCTTACTTTAAAAAAGGTAAACGTATCACTGATGTAATCGCTGAAATTTCTTTTTTTGAAAAGTTGAAACATGTTTTTTTAAGGTTTTAGAAAAACTTTCATTTTTCGGTGTACAATAAAAGGGAAAATTAAAAAATAAAAAGAAATGATACCCAATGTTCCTAAAATAATCACCACATTGAGCCAATTGGGCATTTCCAGTGAGTAACGGGTTACAAAACCTTCCAGAAAGCCGGCGGCAATTGTGAAAGGCATAGTGCTCAAAAATAGTTTAAGTCCGTTTTTGAATCCTATTTTAAAGGAATTTAACCTGGAATACGTTTTTGGAAACAGGATGGAGGCCCCCAATATAAATCCTGCGGCGGTTTCAATTACGATGGCAAAAATTTCCATCGAACCGTGAATCCAGATACCGCGTACACTTTCCCAAAAAACGCCTTGCTGGTAAAAAAAGTATTGAAAAGAGCCCAGCATGATGCAGTTTTGCAACATGACATAAAAAGTACCCACGCCGCCGAATATGCCCCAGATAAAGCACCTTATTCCTACATACAGGTTATTCATGGTGATGGCAATGAATCCACCCCAGTTGCTTCCGCTTTTGTAAACGGCCACCGGATTTCCGTCTTTAATGTTTTCCAATGTCATGTTTACGTAGCCGTCGCCTAAGATCAGCCGGACAAAATCGACATCATATCTGGCTGATATTACACCGATTCCGGTACATAAAAAAAACAGCACAAAGGCATAAATCAGATACCTCCTGTATTCATACACAATCAGAGGAACTTCGGTAGAAAAAAAATAGATAATTCTATTTTGTTCGGTTCGTTTGGTTTTATAAATCTTTTGATAAATTTGCGAAGCAAGGTGATTCAGATAAACAACGGTCTTACTTTTAGGGTAATAAGTTTGTGCATAGGACAAATCATTGACCAAATGGATATATAAACTGGCCATTTCATCAGGATTTTTCTTAGCTTTACCAAAAATAGCTTGTTCGAATTCGAGCCATTTTGCTTTATTTTGCTTTATGAATGCAACTTCTCTCATGGTTTGCTAAAATATAAAATATGTCAGAATTATCCATAACGACCACACAAAATGTTACGATAAATTTTTCAGCCGCTTCTGTCGGGCACAGAATGTTGGGGTATTTACTTGACGTATTGGTAAAAGCAGCTTATGTTGTTGTGATCTGGGGTATCTTTTTTTATTATCTCGGAATAAACCAACGTATGCTGGGATTGGATAACTGGTCTTATTACGCCATTATTGTGATGGTCTATTCTCCGGTTATTTTTTATTCGTTGATTTTTGAAAGCATTCTGGAAGGGCAAACCATCGGCAAACGGTTACTGCAAATGAAAGTGGTCAAAATTGACGGCTACCAGGCTTCTTTCGGCGATTACCTGATGCGGTGGCTGTTCCGGATTGTTGATGTGAACCTGAGCAGCGGAGTTATCGGCCTGATAACGATGATTGCCAGTGCCAAGACCCAGCGGCTGGGCGATATGACAGCCGGAACTGCGGTGATCAGTTTAAAGAACAACATCAATATCAACCACACCATTTTAGAAGAAATTGACGATGCCTATGTGCCGACTTACCCGCTGGTTATTAAGCTGAGTGATAACGATGCCCGCATCATCAAGGAAACATTCAATGTGGCTGTGGTCAAAAGAGATTATGCTACGCTGATAAAACTGCGAAATAAAATTGAAGAAGTGACCGGTGTTAAAAATGTTTCAGGAAGCGATACCGATTTTATCAGAACTGTTTTAAAAGATTATAATTTTTATACACAGCATATGTAGTTTCAATGCTTTGTACGGAAGTTCAAAATCATCTTTTGAATAACATAAAATATTCCTGTAAACAATAAAATAATAATAATCTTTACAATCAGATTAAGCCAAAAGCTGCCGGGAAAGAGATCTAAATCCGAATATATTGTCCAAGAACTTGGTAAATAATCTCTGTGAAATGAGGTGGTAATGATCACTATTTTTTCAAATGAAAATATAAAAAAGAAACAGAAAAGTAAGCGTAAAGCCCAATTCTTTCGAATTCTTTTAAACCTTAAAAGTTGTGTCATTCCAACCCAGAATAACGGCTGCAACCAAAAGCCTATCCAATATTTTCCAAGCATTCGGTTCAGTAAGTAGGTTCGGTTTACTTCATTGGCAAAGGAAATAAATATTGCTGCAAACCAGATTGACAAATATAGAATTCCCGAAAAGATCATTAGTCTGCAGACTTCAGTATCAATTTTGTTTAGCGTTTCTTTTTTTATGAAGATTGAAATTAACAGGAATAAAACGGTATAAATGCCAAACGAGATAAAGACATCATTTGAAATAATATATAAAATGGAATTTAAATTTTCAATCGTCATTTTGAAAGCCGATATTATACTTAGACAAACATATAAAAAGAACTTCTACCTTTGCAACCAAATTTAATGATTTATTAAAATGTTTCACCTCCTCGACGTTATCGGAACCATGGCATTTGCCATTTCGGGTGTTTTAACGGCTCTGAACAAAAAACTTGACCCGTTCGGGGTATTTATCATTGCGTTTGTCACAGCCGTTGGCGGCGGGACTTTGCGTGATGTGCTTATCGGCCGGACGCCGGTGGGATGGATGCAGGATTTAACCTATGTGTATATGATTTCACTTGGATTTTTCCTAGCTCTTGTTTTTAGAAAGAAATTAGACCGATTGCGAAAATCCCTGTTTTTATTTGATACAATCGGATTAGGTGTTTTTACCTTGATTGGCTTAGAAAAAGGGATTGAAACGGGATTACATCCTGTCATCTGCATTGCTTTAGGTACCATGACGGCTTGCTTTGGCGGGGTGATCCGCGATATTTTATGCAATGAGATTCCGATTATTTTCAGAAGAGAAATTTATGCGACCATCTGTATCATAGGCGGGATGGTGTTTTTTGCCTTAAAATACTTTAATCTGAACAATGATATACTGTATTTAGTGACTTCTCTGGTGATGATAAGCATCCGTCTGATGGCTGTAAAGTTCAAATGGTATCTGCCGACATTGGGAAGGGCTTAACGGGTAATATAGACAAAGCCCTGCAACGGTTTGGGATAGTCGGGATCATTTAAAAACAGCAGGTAAAAGTAAGTACCGTCGGCAGAAATATTGCCGTTCCATTTCACTTCCTGCGTTACTTCGCCACGCCAGTCTTCCGTATGCTGATTGCCGGTCCAGATGAGGTGACCCCAGCGGTTATAGATTTCAATTTTAAAGTTCAGAAAAATATTTCGTAAACCGTCAATAAAGAAGTAATCGTTAAAACCGTCTCCGTTGGCCGAAATGAAATTGTAAACGGTGGGCGGACAGTTTTGGGTGATTAATTCTACGGAAGCTATACTAAAACAAGATTCATTTTCTATCCTGATGTAAAGAACTGTTCCGCTGACTGCCCGGTAATTGTTCAGGTTGATTATCTGATTCTGATTCATTTCTGCATCAGACAGAGAAGTGTGAAAACTAATGGTATTTGAAAAATCAATCAATAGCCTGTCTTCTATTGACGTTACATCAAAAGTACCTATACTAAATCCTTCATTACAGCTGAAAACAGGTTCCGGGAGATTAAATTCCGGCGAAAACAGGAATGAGATTTCTCTTGCGGTACGGTTGTTGTTTTCGTTAATTTCATTTACAATTCCGGTTCCGTTTCCTACATCATCCACAGAAAATGCCAACTCAAAAACGGTTGGAATTTCACTTGGAACTTGAAGAGTTATTGAATTAGATTCATTTCCGTTAACTTCAATTACATTAATTGTATTGGTTGTTCCAATTAAAATATCATTTGCATAGATAGCAATAGGCGTATTGGCCTGTAGCGGATTGGTTGATTCTGAGTTGTAAACGGTATAGTTTACAGTAATTTCTCGAGAATCACAAGTCAAAAAATAATCATCAATCAAAATGGTAGCATCAGGCACCTGGCTGTTTAATTTTGTCACAACAGCATTGATCATCACAAAATCGCGATCTGATGTTAAGGCAATTTCTGCTGTTTGATCACCGGGCTGGATAAAATTTTGGATTTCGTAAATATCTAAATCCATATTGTATAATTGATTGCTTCCGGTGATGGAATTTGTTCCGTTGAAAGCATTATTTGCCGGGTTTAGAGGAGGATTACTCAGTCTATTTCCATTGATGCGAAGTGTTTCATTTTCTGCGATACTTGAATCTCCTTCCCAGGCAATAAAACCAATTTTTGCCCCTACATTATCAATTACATTCAAACTACTTAATGAGAAATTTAAATTTTCATTTCCCAAACTAATGTAATCCAAGCCATCATACACATTGAGTTGATTAAGCGGTAAATTATCATTTTTATATACAATAATGATTGCCCATCCGGCAAAGTTGGTGGCATTGCCGCAATAGCTGGGAATAACGGCGGAAAGATCTAATTCGGACAGTGTATAGTCTCCGTTTCCGGTTGCAAGCACCTGATCGGTAATCTCTTTGAAGGCACTGAAAAAGATCAGGCCGGAAGTTGACTGAATTAAATTAAATGTGCGATCAGGAACAATATCGATGTCGTTGAGTTTAACGTTAAAGTCTCCAGGTCCGGAACCGGCCCAGTATAAATAAGCTTTTTCGATGGTGTCAGCGGGAGCCAGTTCAAGCTGGGCAGAAGAGGTTGTGTTGATGATACAGGGGGAAATACCCAATCCCCGGTTTTCTTCCGTATTCATTGTATTGCCGATGAACGTAAAATCATACCGGCCGTTGAACTGCTGATAAAGGCTTAATTCTTGTCCGTTGAGGGCAAAAGAAAGAAGAAAAAAGAGTAGAAATGATATTCGCTTGTTGTTTAGCTTCATTAGGCGTTTTTCTGCAAATTTTAAGACAAAGATACTATTTGTGAATCAATCGTTGAAATGGCTTATTGAGAAACTTCTTTTTGCGGTTAAAAACAAATCAAGCCTACTTTTACCGGGTAATATATAAAAAACCTTGCATAGGGTCAGGATAATCCGGGTCGTTTAAGTGTAACAGGTAAAAATAAGTGCCGTCTGCCGAGATGTTTCCATTCCATTTGAAATCTTTAGTCACTTCGCCCCGCCAGTCTCCGGTATGTTGATTGCCGGTCCAGATCAGGTACCCCCATCGGTTGTAGATTTCAATTTCAAAGTGTATGAAGATATTCCGCAAACCATCGATAAAAAAAGAGTCATTAAAGCCGTCTTCATTGGCTGAAATGAAGTTATAAACGGTGGGGGGACAGTTTTTTGTTTCAAGCAAAACAGGGACAATGGTAACGTTGCAAAAATTATCCGAAAATCGTATATAAATTGTTTTTGGTGCTTCGGTTTCATAATTGGTAAGTAATGAAAGAGGGTTGCTGTTTGTTTCGGCATCAGTGATACTTTCATGAATGGAGGCTTCACCGGTATGTGATTCTGCAAGTTCTTCAATTAGCAGTTCAAGGTTAAAACGGCCTCTTCCAAAACCGGTATGACAGGTTTCAAATTTTTTAGCATCCGCATTTCGTGTTGATGTTGTAAAAATTATACCAGTACTAAAGGAGTTATTGTCTTCGTTGATTTCATCAACAATGCCAGTTCCGTTCCCATGATCATCCACCACAAACGCGAGTTCAAAATCATTTCCAATGGAAGCCGGGACGACCAAAGAAATGGTATTCGATTCACTTTCATTATTTTCAATATTACCCAAGGTAAATGCATTTCCGATCAGAATGTGATTGGCATAAATGGCTACAGGTGTATTGGCGGGAAGAAACCAGGTTGCATTGGAATTATATACCGTATAATCCACTGTTATTAATCTGCTTCCGCAATCTGAAATCACATCATCAATTGAAATTGTGGCGTCAATGGCTTTGGATGTAAATTTGGTCAGCACTACATTCATCAAAACAAAATCTCCTCCGGAAGTAATTTGAACATCGGCAGATGTATCCCCTATATTGATGTAATTTTCAGCATTAAAAACATCAATATCCATATTGTAAAGTTCCGTACTTCCGGTAAAACTGTTGGTGCTGTTAAAAATATTGTTGAACGGATTTAAACTGTCGGTAACAACATGACCGTTTACCACAACATTTTCGTTAACGGAATGCTGTGTATCACCTTCCCAGGCCAAAAAGCCAATCTTTGAGCCTGTATTGTTGGTTACGTATAAATTATCCAAAACAAAATTAACCTGGGTTGGCAAACCTTCTAAACCATCATATATATTAATTTGATTAACAGGTAAATTTTGATTTTCATAGATAATAATAATTGCCCATCCGCTGAAATTGGTTCTGAAGGGAAAATGCTGGAGCAAAGCAGTTGAAATTTCTATACCGGCAAATGTATAATCGGTATTGCCGTTTTGCTGAATAAGCTCGGTTATGTCGGCAGAAGCGGCAAAGAAATCAAACGGCAACCCGTAAATATACCGGAAATGATTAAAGGTTCTTTCTGCCGAAATTGCCGTACCGTTCAGTGTGATGTCAAAATCTCCGGTACCGGACCCGGCCCAGTATAAATAGGCTTTTAAAATGGTGTCGCCGGGATTCAGATTTAAAGCAGCACTGGATTCCGTTAAGTAGCTAAAAGTAGGGTCAGAATTATTCTCGGCTGTATTTAATGTGTTTCCGATGATCGTAAAATCATACTGACCGTTAAGTTGCTCATAGAAAGTCACCTCCTGTCCAAATGCAGCGAATGCAAAAAAATGTAACCATAATAACAGAAAATAATTGTATTTTCGTTTCATATTCTAATTTTAGTCCTGATTTGGAATTTTAAAGATACTATTTTTATTGGTTAGGATTAAAATTAATAAAAAATGAAAAATTATTCGTGCAAAATTATTCGGTAAGAAAATATATTCCGGCAGATTATCCGCGATGGAATGATTTTATCAGTCAGGCCGGGAATGCTACCTTTTTATTTCACCGCGATTTTATGGAATATCATCAGGATCGCTTTGAAGATCATTCTTTGATTATTGAAGATGAAAAGAACTGGGTGGCTGTTTTGCCCGCCAACAGAGTGGAAAATGTTATTCATTCTCATCAGGGTTTAACGTATGGAGGGCTTGTTTTTAAGGAAGACCTCGGAGGAAATACAACCATTATATTATTAGCGTCTTTGTTGGATTATCTGAAACGGAATCATTTTCAAACATTTTTTGTCAAACCAATTTTATCGTTTTATTGCCATAAAATTTTTACCGGAATTGAATGTTTCCTGATTCATAAAAGGGCAGAATTGTATCGGAAAGACATGAATCTGACCATCAGTTTTAAAGAAAATTATACGGTTTCAAAAAGCAAGCTGAAACATTTCAGAAGGGTTGCTGCTTTGGGTTTGGAAATCAGGCAGGATAATGATTTCCGGGCATTTTGGCGTGAGGTTTTAGAGCAAAGACTCCTTGAGAAATACAACGCAAAGCCAATCCATTCGGTTGATGAAATAATGTACCTGCATTCAAAATTTCCGGAGAATATTAAACAGTACAATGTGTATTTTGAAGGCGAAATAATTGCCGGAATTACATTGTTTATCTTTAAAAACGGTGTTAAATCACAATACGGTGCCACTACGGCCGCAGGTGAAAAAATGAGAGCCCTGGATTTTTTGTTCATCACGTTAATTCACGAGTATCAGAACAAAATGGCTTTTTTTGATATGGGAACGGTAGCTGAAAACAATGAATCGGGGTATAATCCCGGTTTGCTGAAGCAAAAAGAGGAATTAGGCTGCTCCATCTATGCCCAGGATTATTATTCATTAGCATTATGATAAAATTTTTCGATTTAAAAAAGGTCAACCGGCAATATGAAAAAGCTTTTCAGGAAAAGCTGGAGCAGTTTATGGAGCGGGGCTGGTATATTCTGGGAGACGAAGTAACGCTGTTTGAAAAAAAATTTGCAGACTATTGCCAAATGAAACATTGTATCGGGGTTGGAAACGGACTCGATGCCCTGGTGCTTATTTTTAAGGCCCATATCGAAATGGGTAAATTGCAGAAAGGCGATGAGGTTATTGTTCCTGCAAACACTTATATTGCAAGCATTTTATCGGTTTTACAAGCCGATTTAGTTCCGGTTTTAGTTGAACCCAAATTGGAAACGTATAATTTGAATCCGGATTTAATAGCTGAGAAAATTACTTCCAAAACCAAAGCGATTTTAGTCGTTCATTTATACGGGCAATTATCAGAAATGGATAAAATTGATGCCGTTGCAAATCAATATAATTTGTTAGTCATTCAAGATTCCGCTCAGTCACACGGTACCCATCACCCATCACCCATCACCCATCACCCTTCTGCCTTCAGTTTTTATCCTTCCAAGAATTTAGGTTGTTTGGGTGATGGCGGAGCAGTTGTGACAAATGATGATGAACTGAGTAAAATGATTCGGGCTTTACGGAATTACGGTTCCGAAAAAAAGTATGTCAATGATTTTATCGGTATCAATTCGCGTTTAGATGAATTACAGGCTGCTTTTCTGAATGTGAGATTACCGGATTTAGACAGTGATAACAATAAACGGAGGCAAATTGCAAAACGGTATTTATCTGAAATCAGGAACCATAAAATTGTGCTGCCGTTTTATGACGGTTCTGCGGGCCATGTGTTTCATCTGTTTGTTATCCGTACGGAAAACAGAAGTGAATTACAGCAATATTTAAAAGAAAACGGGATCGAAACGATGATTCATTATCCCATTCCGCCACATCATCAAAAAGCGTTGAAAGAATTTAACGGGTTATCTTTTCCGATTTCTGAAAAAATTCACCGGGAGGTGTTGAGTTTACCGATGAGTCCGGTGCTGACGGATGAGGAGGTGAGTAGAATTATTGAAGTTATAAATCGATATTGATTGGAGTTTATAAAAAAAATAGTCAGTGCTTCCTGGTTCAAAATATCTTCTTTGAACAGTTTGGCTATACTTTTAAAAATTGGGTTTGGGCTGGTTGTTTCTAAAGTTCTGGCTATTTATGTTGGTCCATCCGGAATGGCTTTGGTTGGGAACTTACGTAATTTTCAAACTTCTTTAGAAAGCTTTGCTACACTTGGTTTTCAAAATGGCATCATAAAATATTCTGCACAGTATAAAGAAGATAAACAAAAATTTAAGCAATTAATATCAACAGTTGTCATAACTATTTCACTGTTTATGGTTGTGTTAGGAATTGGTTTATTTACTTTTAGTAATTCAATTTCAAATTATTTGTTTAACTCTGAAAACGATTATGAATTAATAATTAAAGCGGTCATTTTGAGCATACCCTTTTATGGTTTTTCACTTTTTTTTATTTCTTTAATCAATGGTTTAGAGAGGTATAAGAAAGTAGTCTATATTAATATCATTGGAAATATAATCGGATTTATAGTTTCAGTTTTTCTGGTGGTTAACTTTCAGATTATTGGAGCTTTGTTGGCAATGATATTGGCTCCAACAACTACTTTTTTTGTAGCTGTTTATTTTGTTTTTAAAGAAATACAGTTCTTCAGTTTTGTTCGATTAAAATCATTTGACAAGACAATTTTAAAAAATCTGAGTTCTTATTCAGCAATGGCACTTTTTTCGGCAATTACCGGCCCTATGATTTATATTTTTTTACGAAATCACCTGATAGATACAGCCGGAATTAAAGTTGCCGGTTATTGGGAATCGATGAGCAGGATTTCAAGTTATTATATGCTTTTTATATCTTCTTTGATGAGTATGTATTTTTTGCCGCAGTTAGCGGTTTCAAATGAAACTGAAACAAGAACAATTTTCCGCAATTATTTCAAAACGATTGTTCCGGTATTTTTTCTGGGAACAATTATAATTTATTTTTCCCAGAATTTAATTATATCAATTTTATTTACCAAAGAATTTCAACCAGTTTCAGAATTGTTTTTTTGGCAGTTAGTTGGCGATTTTTTTAAAGTATGTTCGTGGATATTAGCGTTACATTTTTTAGCTAAAAAGCAAATGCTTACTTATTTTGTTACAGAAATTTTCTCGTATTCAATATTAATTTTTAGTGGATATTTTGCTATAAATCAATATCAGGCAGAAGGGGCTGTTTTGGCTCATGCCGTGACTTATCTAATTTATTTCTGTTTATTATTAAAAATTTTCAAAAATAAAGTGTAATAAAATAGCATGATTTTAATGTTAAATTAACTTTTTTTAACATTTTTTAGTTAATTTTAAAGAATTAACTCATTAAACATATTAATCATGAAAAAAGTTTTTTTTACATTACTAAATTGTTTTTGTTTTTTTTCTGTTTTTGCTCAATGGAGTCCAACAGGCACTTCTTTAACATCAAATATTTTTAGAACAGGTTCTGTGGGAGTTGGTTATACAACTGCTCCAAGTTTTGGTACCAACAAGTTTTTGGTTAATGGAAATTCTTATTTTTATGGTAATGTTGGTATAGGAACAACTACTCCGAGTGAAAAAGTCGATATTATAGGAACATTAAAATCTACTAAAGGCATATTTTATAATGACTTGGTTGATGGTACTATTTTTTTAAATGATAATGATAGATTTTTGAGATCTGCAACTATTATGGCAGGACCATTATTGAATTCTCAAACAGGTGCTAGAACTTTTCAGTTTTTTGATTTTCCAGAGTCTAATTTAGAATCATCTTCATCTATATTTTTTAGCTTGGGAAATAGAAATTATAAAAGAAGGTTTACCTTCACTGCTACTACAAATTCATCATCTGTTTTATTAGTGCACGATAAGAATCAAGATATAGTTTTTAGACTAAACGATGACGGTATGGATAACATATTTTTGGATATGCCAAAATTGAATTCAAGAGTTGTTATTGCGGGATGGGGAGATTATTTACCTGAGCATAAACTTGTTGTTAGGGGAAGTTCAATGATAGAAGGAAATATTTTAACAGATTCAAACGTTGGTATTGGGACGAGTAATTTTACAGACGGTACTGATATATATCGATTATCTGTGAATGGTGCAGTAAGAGCAAATAGAGTAAGAGTATACACAGATTGGGCTGATTATGTTTTTGAAAAGGATTATAATTTACCAACTCTTGAAGAAGTTGAAAATCACATAAAAGAAAAAGGGCACTTAATTGACATACCATCAGCCTCTGAAGTTGAAGAAAAAGGAATAGAGCTTGGAGAAATGAATAAGCTATTACTTCAAAAAATCGAAGAATTAACGCTTTATATTATTCAAATAAACAAAGAGCTAAATGATATTAAGTCAAATCAAAACAGATAATTATGTTAAAAATTAAAAATTTATTTCTGATTTTTTTTCTAATTTTTTGTTCAATAGTTTTAAAAGCACAGCAACATATTTATTTTGCGAGAGCAATTGATAATCAATATGACTTAAAAATAGAAAGAGAAAATGATTATTTTATATATTTAGGAAAAGATGAAAACTTAAAAAAAATGTTTGATGAATTTAATATTTTAGAGTTTAAAAAAATTTTTCCTAATTCAAAGCGAATAAATAACAAAAAGACCTATTTAATCATTTCAGATAATTCAGGACTTGTAGATTTTTTTAATAGAAATTTGAGCAATATATTTGAATTTATTGAATATGTAGGTATTCAGGATGCAGATCTTTTATATTTTCCTGATGATTATGGGATAACTGGAGGAGCTAATTTAGGAATACCGGCTAATTTGAACTATTTAGACTTTATAAAAGTTCCAGAAGCATGGGATTATACAAAAGGTAATGAAGATATAAAAATAGGTATTTCAGATGGAGGGCCCATTGATTTAAATGATATTGATTTTTTTAACAGAGTTTTAGTTTTGGGAAGCGAAAATTATTCAACTAATGAAGGTGTTTTTTCTCATGGTATTAATGTTTCCGCTATCGCTGCCGCAAAAGGTGATAATTCATATGCATCTACAGGAGTATGTTATGATTGTAAAATCATTAAAAGTGGTTATGGTTCAGTAGTTAACATAATAGATTTGTATGAAGCAGGTGCTAAAGTTATAAACTGTAGTTGGAGTACTAGTGCATATTCTACTTCTTTTCAAAATATTATTGATGAAATTGCTGAAAACGGAACAATAATTGTTGCTAGTAGTGGGAATTTGAGAGGAGCTTTACCTAATCAATATCAATATCCAGCATCATATAATAATGTGATTTCTGTTGGAGCTGTAGGTAGTGGTAATGACTTAAGTTGTTCAAATATTGTAGGGCAATCTATCTATAATGTTAAAAATTATATTTCTGGAGAAGTTTTATTTAGTACAACACCAAACTGCACTTTACCATTAGAAGAACAAGTTCATTTAAATATTTCAACAACAGCAACTTTAAATGACAAGGTCGATATTCTTGCACCAGGATCCGGTCACTTTAGACATTATCAATCTGTAATAACGAATACTGCTGTCCAAGCTTCAAGTGATAATCTTTGGACTTCTCCATCGGCTCCAATTGTTTCTGGTACGGTTGGGTTAATGTTTTCATTAAACGATTGCTTAGCATTTAATGAAGTTGATGCAGTATTGAAATTATCATCAGATTTTATTGGTGATATATTAGCTAATCAAATAGCTGATGGTTATTATGGTTCAGGAACTTTAAATACATTTGAGGCTGTAAAGTTTACCTATGAGTCAATGATTCCAAATGGTAATGCAGTCATTGATAATCAAGATTTTTGGAGATTTAACTTTGACTTAAGTAGAATAAGTAATAATTTAACAATATCAAATTTAACTTTAAGGGAAACGAATACATCTACTTTTAAAGCTAAAAATAGTATTGATGTGATAGAGAACTCCGATTTCAACCCAACTACCGGATTTATAGATTTAAGTATTGATTCAGAAATAGATATTTGCTCTTCCGCTCAAAGAATTTCTAAAAATAAACATAGAAAAGAAGAAAATGACTACGATTTAATAAAAAGAAATTTTGATAAAAAAGTTCATCTTTATCCAAATCCTAATGAAGGAGATTTTAGATTAGTTTTTAACGGAAAAATACCAGAAGAGATAGAAGTTACTATTTTTGATGTATATGGTAAACTAGTGCATAGTTTAAGTTCAAAAGAATCTGAAATAGATTTTAAATTAAATAATTTGAATAGTGGAGTTTATTTTGTAAAAGTAAGTTCATCTGAAATTAATGAATCAATAAAATTTATAAAGAAATAGAATAGTTTAAATATTTAAAGAGGACTTTTTCAGTCCTCTTTATTTTTCCATACGGTCAGGTATTTTTCGGCAATCTTTACATAATCGTGCTCCTTTTCAATGAAATCCCTCGCATTTTTTCCGATACGGATAATTTCCTGCGGGTTTTCAATCAGAAACGACAATTCTCTGACCAGTTCATCCACATCCGGTAAAGCATTGACGGCAACTCGTTCCGTCAGTTGATAAAAGTCCGTAAATTCCTGTTCGGCACCTGTAAAGACCACTTTTCCTTTAGCCATCGCTTCTAAGGCATTATAGCCTTGATCGTGGGCATAAACTTGGTCGAGCAGAATATGAGCTTTGTTATATAATTCAATATATTGTTGATAAGGGATATTCTCGGTTTTGATGATGTTTACTTGGTCAGGATATTTTTGCTCTATTCTTTTTAAAGCCTCCTCAAAGTAACGGATTCCTTTTTTGACATAACTATGACGGTTTATCCCTAAAAAGATTACAATTTTATTGTTGTTGAACACGGTAGGAATAAATACAACTTTATGAATATTAATAGGGTTGGGGATTAATCCTAAAAATTGTTTGTTGCCTTGTAAAGGAATTACATAATCAAAATCAGTAGCAATCACTCCTTTTATATGCTGATATAAAAAGCGATGTAACTTTAAATGACTTTTTGAAACATACTTCAGAATATACGGATACTCGTTACTCACTTTAGGGTTTTCAAAATAGGGTGTAAGGATGGAGTGCTTGAACTTTTTATCTAACATAAATTGTACACAAATAGCATCAGCTCCGGAAGAAAGCAAAAATAGTTTGTTATTTTGTGAAAGTAATTTTTTGATTAAATAAACCTCCAGCGAAGCAATGGTATTTATTGAAGCTTCATTAATTAATTGCACAACATCATATTCTTTCAGTTTGGGCAATATCAAATAAAACCGAACTCCCCGCTCTACAGCAGCAATATCAAAATGAAATACTTTGCTAATAGCTCGTCTGGGATAAAATAAAAGTTTTGACTTACTCCATTTTGCATCATAAGACAAGTCGTTAGGAAAGTTTTTAAAATCATCACCGTCACTCACAATTGTTACTTCATGACCCTGCTCAGAAAGTCCTTCTTTTAAAGAGTTGTGTAAACGGCTGTATTCTCCGATTAATAAGATTCGCATGAATCAGTTATATTTGTATTTTAAAAAGATAATTCGTTTGCAAGATAAGAAAATTAAAGTTGCTTTGTTAGGCACATCGTTGGCTCATGGCGGAGCCAATAAAATTCATGCTCTTTATTCCCTGCTTTTTGAAAATCAGGGGTTTGATGTGGTTAATATTTTGGTTAATGACGATATTGATTTTCCTTATGGTGGAAAAATTATTGATTTAAGTCCTTACAAACTTGGCATGTTTAATAGGATCAAACGATTTTTTCTGCTCAGAAGATTTATTAAAAGTGAAAGAATTGATTACCTCATTGATTTTAGAAGTAGAACAAAACCAATGATGGAACTAATATTAAAATGGTTTGTTTTTGGTAATAACTATATTCCTACAGTCCACAGTTATGAATTAGATTATTATTTTCCTAAAAATGATTTTATCAGTAGACTAATCTATAAAAATTCATTGCAAATAGTAACGGTTTCTAAATCAATTGAAGAAAAAGTAAGGTTGAAATATGGTTTTCTAAATTTGGTGACTATACCTAATCCGATTGATAGTGCTGATATTATCCAAAAGATGACCTCACCTATTAATATTACTTTTCCTTTTATTATTGCTGTAGGAAGAATGGATGAAGATAATATTAAACAATTTGACCTGCTGTTAAATGCATATGCCCAATCTAAGCTTGCTGAATGGGGATTTCATCTGATTTTTTTAGGGGATGGAATTTTAAAGGGAAAGTTATTAATTCAGGCAGAAAATTTAAAATTACTGGATATGGTACACTTTTTAGGATTCAAACAAAATCCATATCCTTATATGAATCAAGCCCGTTTTTTGGTTTTGTCCAGCAAAAATGAAGGCTTTCCAACAGTTCTGAACGAAGCATTGGCCTGCGGAACACCGGTTGTTTCATTTGATTGCGAATCGGGACCTGATGAAATCATTGAACATGAAGTAAACGGGTTGTTGGTAGAGAATCAGAATTTTGAAGCCCTTAAGGACGCTATGGAACGGATGATTGTGGATACGGATTTGTATTCAACGTGTAAAAAAAATGCTCAAAACAGAAAAGATTTGCATTCCTTTGAACAGATTATGGAACACTGGAAAGCATTTTTAAAAGTAAATTAAAATGAACATTAGATTAATAAAGATACCTAAAATAGAAGATACACGCGGCAACCTGTCTGTTATTGAAAAGGATTGTGTTCCTTTTGAAATCAAACGGGTTTATTATTTATATGATGTGCCGGCAGGAGCAGAGCGGGGTGGGCATGCCCACAAGGAACAGCAAGAATTTCTGATTGCCCTCAGCGGCAGCTTTGATGTTATTTTAAACGACGGGCAATCTGAAAAAACGGTTACGCTAAATAAACCTTACGAAGGATTGCTTATACGGGAAGGAATCTGGCGGGAGCTCAGGAATTTTTCTTCCGGTTCGGTATGTCTGGTGGTCGCCTCCGAAGTATATGAAGAAGAAGATTATATCCGTGATTTTGACTTTTTTTTGGCAACCAGAGGTTAATGATAAGCATTAAGTTGAAGACCGATCCGCTCGGATTGTTTTTTAAAAAAATATAAAAATCTCAGCAACAGAACAGGCATACTGAAAAGAAACGCCGTTTTCCAATGAAGGTTTTCTTTAGCAATGGCTTTTCTGTAAAAATGAAATGATTTCAGATCGCCGGCCAGTTTGTGTTTTAACGCAAATTCAGACCGGTAAACGTCAAGGTATTTTTTTAAGGAAGTATTGGCTTTTTCTTCTTCTGAGAACTTATCCAGTCCGGAAAATTTCCGGTCCAACGTCCGGCTGAGAGAAATCCGGTTTTCGGTTTCCATCTGATAATTGGCCGAGATCACATTGTCAAAAGCCACAGGATAATGCAGGGCAATGCGGATCCACATATCCGTATCTTCTCCGGCTCCCAGCGTGATGGTTTCATCAAAAAAGCCAACAGACCCGAAAACGTCTTTTTTAACCGCTACAGCACTAGTCCAGGCCAAACGGTATTTCAGACTCGATTTAAAAAAGTCCGGCACGATACCGCTCCACTTTTGGGTCGGTATACCTTCAAAATGAGGCTGAATTATTTTTTTGTCTGAATAATAAAACTGATAATTGGTAGCCAGTAACCCAGCTTCCGGGAAATTCCTGTGTAGCTGGTAAAGTGATTCCAGATGATGGGAAAACCAGTAATCATCGGCATCCAGAAAAGCAATGAGTTTACCTTTGGCTGCTTCAATTCCGGTATTCCGGGCTTGAGAAACCCCTCTGTTCTCTGTGGTAATTAGCCGGATCCGTTTATCTGAAAAACAGTTTATTTTCTGCTCACTTTTGTCTGTAGAACCATCGTTGACCACGACTACTTCATAATCTGTAAACGATTGATCAAAAACACTTTTCAATGTTTTTTCAATTGAATTGGCTTTGTTGTAGAGCGGGATGATGATAGAAAACGTACACATAATCAGGCAGATAAAAAGGGAAGGTGCTTTATCTTTTCAAATTCTTTGAATTTGGTGGTGGCAAAAGGGTGTTGTAGAGTTAAAGCAACCTCAATTTCCGGGAATTCGTTTTCACCAATACCATTTTTCATGAAAAATAAGTTATGTCCGCAGGCATTTGAACCAATAAGGCGGTATCCTTTTTTATGAGCAAGTTGCTGTAAGGCTGTATTTGACGCACCATTGTAAAAATCTGTACCAATAGATTTAGTATAATCATTTTTATAAGGAACAACAATGTTTCTGTCGCCAAAAGCTGTCTGGCTTTCAATGACAACAACTTTTGGCTGTATGACTTCCAAAGCTTCCCAGATCCAGAAATCATTCCCGTCAATATCAATGGAAAGCAATTCAATTTCGCCCTCAATTCCTTTGCTTTTAATCAATGAATTGACATTCTTATCGGTTATAAAGGAACATAAAAATTGTTGCGGATGATTCCATGGGTCGGGATATTTTGAGTAGAATTTTTTTCCAATATCGATCATTGTTTTATTGCCGTCTATAAATAATCCTAACCAGCCAAAATGAACGGCTAAATTAGCACAATTGCTATTTACACAGTCATTAGAACCCAAATCCACAAATGTTTTGGAGCCCATTCCGATGACAGAAAAAATATAGAGCAATAATCCGTCTTCTTCAAACTGAGAAAAATTTTTAAATCCGGTTTCATTGAATTTTGGCAATTTATTCTGCTCTTTTTTTTCTTGGTACTGATGGTATAATTGTACTTGTGCAAGCTGAACAGCCGGAGAAAGTTTATTGCCAACCTTCAGGATGTAAAAATGTTTCTTTATAAAGTGCTTTATTGCTTTGCTGAACATGGTGTATTATTTCCTCAAAAATACTTTATTTTCCTGTAAAACGGTCAAAAAGTACTATTTTTGAATTTGAAAATGAATGAGCGTTCGTTACATATTATTAGTTTTGATAACCCTTTTCCGCCAAATTATGGAGGTGTAATAGATGTCTATTATAAAGTGAAGGCTTTGCATTTACTTGATGTTAAGATCCATTTGCATTGTTTTGTAGATGATATTCCTTCAGATTATTCAGCTTTAGAAACAGTTACGGAAAAAGTATATTTTTATAAAAGGAAAAATAAATTTTGGAGCTGTTTTCAAATCATACCTTTTTCTGTTCATTCCCGTTTTTCTCACAAATTAATTGAACGCCTTAATCAGGATGATTTTCCGGTATTCTTTGAAGGACTTCAATCAACTGCTGTATTGAATCATATTGTAAAAAGACCGGGAAAGGTCTTTTTACGGTTGCACAATAATGAAGAAAAGTATTATAAAGGGATTTCAAAAAGCGAAAAGAATAGTTTGAGAAAATGGGCTTATCGGCTAGAATCAACAAAGTATAAAGTTTATCAAAAATCAATTTTTCAGCAATTCGACAATGTTTTCACGCTTTCTGAAACGGAAAATTTTGAAGTAAATTCAACGGCAGGCAATGGTGTGTATATTCCCGTTTTTCATGGGAATAATGAAGTGAAAAGACATAGTGAATACGGTCGGTTTGCCCTTTATCATGGGGATTTACGAATTTCGGATAATTTAAAAGCAGTTGATTTTCTTATAAGCGTTTTTAAAAAGCTGCCGGATTATAAACTAATCATAGCATCAGCAGCCGGAAGGAAATTTGTTGAATCAAAAATCAAAAACACTCCTTCAATTGAATTTACAGAAATAAAACAGGAGTCCGATTTAAAACAATTGTTTGATGAGGCACATTTACATGTATTGTATTCTTTTCAACAATCCGGTACAAAATTAAAAGTAATCAATGCCTTGTTCAAAGGAAGATTTTGCCTGATAAATTCAAATATGGTTGATGATAAAAGAATAAAAAAACTATGCTTACTGGCGGAAAACGAAACTGAGTTTAAAAAAAAGATTGAGCTTGCTATGCAGACACCTTTTTCTTCTGATTCTTATCGTGAGTCGGTACTAAAAGAAGTGCTGGACGATAGTAAAAATGCAAAACAGCTTGCCGGCTACTTTTTTGGGTTATAGTTTTAATAATCCATATTTCACAACACACCAAATAGCTCTGAAACCATCTTTCCAGTTTATTTTTTTACCTTCTTCGTAGGTTCTGCCATAGTAGGAGATACCCACTTCATATATACGTATTCCTTTTATGCGGGCTATTTTCTGGGTGACTTCCGGCTCAAAGCCAAATCGTTTTTCCTTTAAGTGGATTGACTTTAAAATTTTACCATCAAATAATTTATAGCAGGTTTCCATATCCGTCAGGTTCAGGTTGCTGAACATATTAGATAGAAACGTCAGGAACCGGTTCCCGATTGTGTGCCAGAAAAACAAAATCCGGTGCGGTTTGCCTCCCATAAAACGGGAACCGTAAACCACATCGGCATAGCCTTCTAAAATCGGTTTCAGTAAAATATTATACTCGTTGGGGTCATATTCCAAATCGGCATCCTGAATGATGATGAAATCTCCGGTTGACATGGCAATTCCCGTGTGAATAGCTGCTCCTTTACCTTTGTTGAACGGGTGCTTGTAATAATGAATTTTAATCTCCGGATTACTGTTCCGATACTCCAGAAGCGATTTTTCCGTATCATCCGAAGAAGCATCATTAACCACAATAATCTCTTTTGCGGTATTGCCAAGCAGTTGAACCTGCTTTATTTTGTTTAAAATTAAATGAATGGTTCGGGCCTCGTTGTAGGCCGGAATAATGATTGATAATTTTTTTTTATGAATTGCTTCGTCCATAATATTAAAATAATACCTTATTTTTGGCTATTATTTTGTGTCAGGCAATTTAGCTTTTTTTGACAGATAGAAAACGTATTTATTCAAATTTATGACACTTTTTTTAAAAAAGCACCATGATCACTTTCTGTTGCTGGTTATTGGAATCGTTTGGTTACTCCTACTGATTGGTTTGTTTGATATACAGCTGCAAACACTCATTTATCCGGATGCCGGTAATTATAATGAAGCGGCAACGAATCTGTACTGGCATCAGCAGGGTCATTCTTACCGCCCCTTGCTGATGGCGGCGATTTATGGATTTCCGCTTTTGTTCGGGGCTACCGAATATGATTTATACAGTATTGCGGTATATATTAACATTGCCTTGTGGTTGATAACAGTACTTGTATTGTTTGAAATTATAAAGGGTTATGTTTCCGCAAGAGCGGCTTTTATACTATCCGTATTGTTTATGCTGTTTGTTGGAAATACATTGTTTGTTTTTCATTTGCTGGCAGAAACCCCTTTTTTATTTTTTCTGATTTCCGGATTTTATTTCCTGCAGAAGTACAATCAGAAGAAGCAGTTCCATTGGCTGGCAATCGCATTGGCAATTCTGGTCGTCAGTATGCTCATCAAGCCCGCCAGCAAGTTTTTTGCGGTTATTCTGCTCTTGTATTTCGGCCGATTACTGTTAAAGCATTACCGGCAAAAAGTGATGTTGTTTTTGTATGCCTCAATCGCTCTTTGCATTTTTCAATCGGTAGTATTAAAGTATCAGTTTGGCGATTTTGCAATCAGTTACATTGATAGTGTTACGTTTCACAACTACTTATTTTCTAAGGCCGATTGTTACAGGAACGGAAAAGAATATCAGCAGATAAATAATCCACGGGCAACATATCTGTCAAAGTACGAAGCTCACGAACAAAAGCAGATTGCCAGGGAGGATATTAAAGAACAGTTGCAAAATAATAAGTTGAATTTAATCAAAGCATATTGTCACAATTTTCTTTGGAACACTGCATCCGGAAACATGGTTCCGTACGGCTATTCAAATGTGAAGCATACTAAAAACTATGAAAAAATTCAAAGTGCGTTTTTCTGGATTTCAAAATACCAGAACAGGCTGATGACAATGTTAGGAATTGTATTGAGCTTATTAGCCCTGAAAAAATATTACAACAAAGATGTACTCCTGTTTTTTACGGCTCTTTTAATTGTATATATCATCGGGATTTCAGGTATATCAAGCGATCAGGGCGACCGTTTTCACATCATTACCTACCCGTTTACACTCATTTTGCTGGCCAATTACCTCAAAACTAAACCGTTCTTTGCACCACCTCAAAAATAGTGCTGTCTTCGCATTTTAATGTTTTAGCGGGGAATTTCATGATCAACGCATAATCATGAGTAGCCATAATGATTGTTTTACCGTTTTGATTGATTTTCCGCAATACTTCCATGACTTCCACACTGGTTTGTGGGTCAAGGTTACCGGTGGGTTCGTCGGCTAAGATTAATTCGGGGTCGTTTAACAAAGCCCTGGCAATGGCAACCCGTTGCTGCTCTCCGCCCGAAAGTTGGTGTGGCATTTTGTGCAACATCGATTTCATACCAACTTTTTCAAGCACTTCATCAATTTTAAACTGCATTTCAGCTTTTTCTTTCCATCCGGTTGCTTTTAACACAAATTCCAGGTTGTCAAAAATACTTCTGTCCGGCAACAGTTTAAAGTCCTGAAAAACAATTCCGATTTTTCTTCGCAGGTACGGAATATCTTTTTCTTTTAATTTGGCTAAGTCAAAATCCACAATCGCACCTTCGCCTTCTGTTAAAGGTAAGTCGGCATACAACGTTTTCATAAAACTACTTTTTCCGGAACCGGTTTTACCGATAATGTAAATAAAATCTCCCCGGTTTACTTCCAGCGAGACATTCTTTAAAACCATATTTTGTTCCTGAAAAATATTGACGTTTTTTAATGAAGCAATTGTATTCGACATAAATTCTGATTTAAGTGGTAAAAGTACTAAGTTAACGATGGTTTTCAAAATTTTATTTTATTTCATTCATAAACCCGCAACTTTAAGAATTGTTTAAAACCTTGTTCATAATAAACACCTTTATAGCCTCGTTACTACACTAAGCAAACCCTAAATTTGTAAATTAAACAAAATCGAATCCCATGCAAAAGAAAAATTGGTTTATTTTCCTGTTATGGTTAGCGTTGAATAGCACCGCTTTAGCCCAGAAAACAGAAATTTACACGCACGATTTAAAAGAATACAATCGTGCCATAGAATTGTATAAGGAAAAACAGTATCAGTCGGCTCAGATTATTTTTAAAAAAGTGAGTGAAGAAAAAATCAGCGACGAAGTACAGTCTGATTGTGCCTATTACATTGCCAATTGTGCCATTCGCCTCAATCAGCCGAATGCCGATTTGCTGATGGAAAAATTTGTAGCGGATTATCCAACCAGTTCCAAACACAACCAGGCTTATATTGAAGTAGCCCATTATTATTTTGACGAAGGAAAATTTCCTCAGGCTTTGCAATGGTTTGAAAAAGTAGACGAAAGTAACCTCACCGCCGGTGAACGCGAAAAATTTAATTTCCAGAAAGGCTATGCAAACTTCAGCGGAGGAAAGAAAAAAGAAGCAACAAGTTATTTTAACAAAGTAGTCAATTCAAAAGAATACGGTTCACAGGCAAAATACTACATGGGCTACATGTCGTATGAAAAAGACGATTATAAAGTAGCTAACGAGTATTTTGAACAGGTAGAAGGCGAACAAAAGTATAAAGAAAAAATGTCTTACTACCAGGCTGATATGAACTTTAAACTCGGAAACTTCCAAAAAGCAATCGATTTGGGTATTGCGGCAATGCCTAAAAGTGATGCCATGGAAAAATCAGAATTAAATAAAATAATAGGCGAAAGTTATTTCAACCTGAAACAATATGATAAAGCAATCCCATACCTGAAAGAATACAAAGGGAAAAAAGGAAAATGGAGCAATACAGATTATTATCTTTTTGGCTATTCGTATTACAAACAAGGGGATTATGAAAATGCAATCAGTCAATTCAATAAGATAATCAACGGTAATGACAGTGTTGCCCAAAATGCGTATTATCATCTGGGTGAAAGTTATTTAAAAACAGACAAAAAACAGCAGGCTCTGAATGCATTTAAAAATGCCTCTGAAATGGATTTTGATTTAAAAATTCAGGAAGATGCCTTTTTGAATTATGCCAAATTGAGTTATGAAATCGGAAATTCTTATCAGACCATTCCGGGAGTTTTATCAGCCTTTTTAGAAAAATACCCTAATAATCCGAACAAACTGGAAGTAGAAAACCTTTTAATCAACTCATTCATCACTTCAAAAAATTACAAAGGAGCGTTAGAGTTGATCGAAAAAAATAAAAACTTTTCCAACAAAGCGGCTTATCAGAAAGTTACTTTTTACAGAGGATTGGAATTATACACAGATGGTAATTTTTCCGAAGCAATGAAAATGTTTAAAAAATCAATAGCTGAGCCAAGGGATGCCAAATTTACTGCCCGTGCTACCTTTTGGAAAGGAGAAACCGAATATGTGTTGGACAATTTCAGTGATGCGATGCTGACGTTCAAACAATTTGCAGGTTATCCGGAAGCTAAATCAACGCCGGAATACAAGAACATTAACTACAATATTGGTTATACGTATTTCAAACTGAAAGAATACGAGCAGGCGGCTACCTATTTTCAAAACCATATTGATGCCGTAAAAGATGATAAAGTACGCCTGAATGACAGTTATTTGCGTATGGGCGACAGCTATTTCGTTTCTGCAAAATACTGGCCTGCGATGGAAGCCTACAACAAAGCCATCGAGTTAAAAGGTGTTGATGCCGATTATGCGGCCTATCAAAAAGCCTTGAGTTATGGTTTTGTAAACCGAAATGAAAAGAAAATTGAGGATCTGAATTTGTTTCTGAAAAATTTCCCGAAATCACAATACCGTGACGACGTGTTGTTTGAGCTCGGTAATACGTACACCAATAATAACAAATCTGATTTAGCTCTGAAAACGTATGATCAGTTAATTAGTGAATACAAAAACGGATCGTTTGCCGCCAAAGCCATTTTGCGTCAGGGATTGATTTATTATAACGATAACAAGCCGCAACTGGCAATTACAAAATTGAAAAAAGTAGCGTCTGAATATCCCAGAACACCGGAAGCCTTAGAAGCCGTAAATACAGCCCGCCAGATTTATGTGGACACCGGAAATGTAAATGAATATGCTGATTGGGTAAAAACACTTGATTATGTAGAGGTTTCAGATGCTGATCTGGATAATACTTCGTATGAATCAGCTGAAAAACAATACCTGCAAAACAATCCCAAAGGAGCCATTACCGGATTCAGTAATTATGTTTCCCGTTTTCCGAACGGAATCCATTCACTGAAAGCAAATTTTTATCTGGCTCAGTTGTATTTTGCCGATGGTTTGGAAAATAATGCCATTCCGCATTATGAGTTTGTGGTCTCTAAACCAAGAAGTGAATTTACAGAGCAGAGTTTGGCCCGTTTGACTGAAATTCATTTGAAGAAAAAAGACTATCCTAAAGCCATTCCGGCTTTAAAACGCTTGGAGGCTGAGGCCGATTTTCCTCAGAACATTACATTCGCTCAATCCAACCTGATGAAGTCATATTATGAACAGAAAGATTATACCAATGCAGTGCAGTATGCCGAAAAAGTATTGGCTAATCCGAAAGTAGATGACCGCATCAAAAGTGATGCCCAGATCATAATTGCCCGTTCGGCTATTAAAACCAATGACGAGGGGAAAGCCAAAGCTGCTTACGCCAAATTACAGACTATTGCCAAAGGAGAATTGGCGGCTGAAGCGTTGTATTATGACGCTTATTTTAAAAACAAAGAAGGAAAATACGAACCGTCCAATACGGCCATTCAAAAACTGGCAAAAGATTATTCGGGGTATAAATACTTTAGTGCCAAAGGACTGGTGTTAATGGCTAAAAATTTCTATGCGTTAAAAGACAGCTTTCAGGCAACCTATATTTTAGAGAGTGTAATCAAAAATTTTACGGATTATCCGGATGTGACAGAAGAAGCTCAAAAAGAACTGGATGTGATTAAAGCAGAAGAATCTAAACGAAATTCATCGATTCAAAACTAATTTATTTTACAAAAATTTAAGACATGAAGATTTCAAATCTAAATAAATCAATTGTAGTATTTCTTTTTTTGATAAACCAGATTGGTTTTGCTCAAAAGAAAGATGAAAACATCGGAACCGAAGTGGTAAATGTAGTTAAACCTTACTCGGCAACTATTTCGGATGCGTTTAAAGTGAAAGAAACCCCTTCGCTGGATGATGATGATACTGCTAAAAAAGAAGAAATTCAGTATAATATTTTTTCCTTCCCGGTAGCCTCGACATTTACGCCGGCAAAAGGAAAGGCAGCCGGGGTTGACAAACCTAAAAAAGAAAAATTATTCAGCAATTACGCCACCTTAGGATTTGGTAATTATGGGCGTATTTTGGGAGAACTGTTTGTGACGGAGCAACTGAGCCGTACAGATTATGTAGGAGGAATGTTGCGTCACCACTCTTCACAGGGAGGAATCAATGATTTGGTTTTA
The DNA here is from genome assembly GCA_023434025.1 of Bacteroidota bacterium. Classification (GTDB taxonomy): domain Bacteria; phylum Bacteroidota; class Bacteroidia; order Flavobacteriales; family Flavobacteriaceae; genus Flavobacterium. Next base: position 75,954 of record JAEYTL010000021.1, on the reverse strand, counting down.
GATGATAAATTCTACAACACTTCGTTAGATGTTACCTACGGAAGTCAGCAACGCAACTTCAACTGGAATGCCGATTTGGGTTATCAGCATCAAATCTATAACTGGTACGGAATCAATCAGGCTTATTTTAACCAGGATGATGTCTTTTATAAAGCAATCGATCCGTCGCATACCTACCACAATTTTTACTTAGGCGGAAAAATTGGTTTTGAAGACAGTTTTTTCACCGGAGCGAGTTTAAAATTCAACCGCTTCTGGGATAATTACGGTTCAGCAGAAAACCGTTTTCTCATAAAACCTTCGTTTGAATTTGGTATTATGGATGCCGCCGTAAAAACCAATGTAATTGTTGATTATGTTTCAGGGAGTTTTGAACGTAATTATTTTGATCTGAACGAACTAAAATATGGCTTCACGAATTTCGGATTGAACCCATCCATTTCGCTTACGCAGGATGATTGGGCTTTTGATGTGGGTGTTTCCCTTTTTTACAGTGCCGATTTAGAGCATAGTGAAAGCAAGTTTTTTATCTATCCAAACATCACGGCTTCCTATAAATTAGTGGGCGATTTGATGATTTTTTATGCCGGAGCAGATGGAAATTTACAACAAAATTCGTATCGTGATTTCACGAATGAAAATCCGTTTTTATCACCCACATTATATGTGGCTCCCACCAGTAAGCCGTATGATATTTTTGCCGGGCTCAAAGGAAAATTAGCCGGAAACATCAGCTATAATGTCCGTGGTTCCTTTATGCAGGAAAATGACAAAGCGTTGTTTAGAAATAATGTATTTCCGTTGGCTGCCGACCCGGCCTTGCCCGGTGAGGTTGAACCATATGCCTTCGGAAACTCGTTTGATGTAGTGTATGATGATGTAAAAACACTAAGTTTCTTTGGTGAACTCAAAGCCGATTTGTCTAAAAATATTTCAACCGGAATAAACGGAACCTTCCGGAGTTTATCCGCTAAAGATCAGGAAGAAGTATGGAATTTACCTTCCATAACATTCGGAGCCAATGTGGATGCCAATATTACTGAAAAATGGTATGCCGGTTTGAATCTGTTCTTTGTTGGCGAGAGAAAAGACCAGTTTATTGCTCCTGATATTTTGAATGATCCTGCTTTCTATGCTTTTACGACCAGAACCCTGGATAGTTATTTTGATGTCAATGCACATGTGGGATATAAATACAATGAACGTTTAACCTTGTTTTTAAGAGGGAATAATTTGTTTAATCAATCTTATGAAAAATGGATGAACTTTCCGGCACAGCAAATTCAGGTGGTCTTAGGGGCTAATTATAAATTTGATTTTTAAGTTTGTTTAACCGCAAAGCCCGTAAAGATTTTACAAAGTCCGCAAAGTTCATCTAACTTTGCGGATTTTTTACCTTAAAACCTCAGAACCTTTCAGCTTTAGTATCTTCATAAAATGAAACAAAAAATTATCCAACACTATTCCCAATTCATTCAGACTAAAATCGATTCCCTCCGGCAAATGATTGCTGATCTAACCGAAGATGCTAAAAACGACGCCAAAGGTTCGGCTGGAGATAAACACGAGACAGCTTTGTCGATGATGCACCTGGAACAGGAAAAATTAAATCAGAAATTAAAGGCGTTTTTAGAAGCAAAAATGATTTTTGAGGCAATTGATTTTGAAAAAAAGAATACAAAAGTAGCCTTGGGAAGCTTAGTAAAGGCCAACGATGTTTATTTTCTCCTTTCCGTCAGCTTGCCCAAAACTGAAATAGAAGGAGAGGTGGTCTTTGCTGTTTCTCCGCAGGCTCCGTTGGCTCAAAGGTTATTAGGCAGTGTTCAGGGAAATGAAATCAGGGTTAACAGTGTTGCATATAAAATCCAATCTGTTGTTTAAAGAAATTAAGGATTGTAATTGAAACCATAAAAACAGTAAATTTTAATTTGGTTTTTATCTTAAAAATGCTTTTTTAGTTTTATTTTGTAATTAAAAATGCTTTTTTAGTTTAAAAAAACAAACATAATAATGACTTTTGCTTTATCAATTTAAGTGTAATCAGATAAAGCAAAGTATATGTGTGGAATTTTAGCCGTTATAGGAAAAGGAAAAGAAGAATCATTAGTTCAGGAATTGTCTAAACGAATGTCGCACCGCGGTCCGGATGAAAGCGATTTGCATGTAACGGGGAGCGGACATATTTTGGCTCACGAGCGTTTGTCAATTGTTGACCTGCATACCGGAAAACAACCTATTCAGGGAACTTCATCAGCATGGATGGTTCATAACGGCGAAATTTATAATCACCAGAAATTAAGAGACGGTATTTTAAAAGATCACCAATTCAGAACCACATCTGATTCCGAAGTGATTGTGCATTTGTATGAAAAATTCGGTTATGATTTTTGCGATATGCTCGACGGAATGTTTGCCTTTGTTGTCATTGACGGGGATGATTTTATAGCAGGACGCGATCCGCTGGGGGTAAAACCGCTTTATTATGGTTTGGATGAAAGAGGAAGAATGTATTTTGCGTCCGAAATGAAAGCAATTGCCGATCAATGTAAAACATTTTCCACTTTTCCTCCCGGACATTATTACACCGAAAAAACAGGGTTTGTGAAATACTATCAGCCTAAGTGGGAAGATGAAACGTTGGCTGTGGAAGAGTTAGATTTAAAAGCCATCCGCGAAACCTTATCCGAAAGTGTCCGTAAACGGTTGATGAGTGATGTGCCAATCGGGGTATTGCTTTCCGGAGGGTTGGATTCGTCGTTAACTTCTTCTATTGCGGCCCGTTATATGAAGGAAATGGGTAAAACATTACATTCGTTTTCCATCGGATTAGATGCTGAAGCTCCTGATGCCAAAGCAGCCCGAAAGGTAGCCGGGTTTTTAGGAACGCAACACCACGAAATCCATTTTACGATCGAGCAGGGAATCGAGATTTTAGACAAATTGATCTGGCATCTGGAAACGTATGATGTTACCTCGGTTCGTGCCAGTACCCCTATGTATTTCCTTTCTAAAGCCATTACTGATAAGGGTATAAAAGTAGTGCTCTCGGGCGAAGGAGCCGATGAGATTTTTGGCGGATACTTATACTTCAGAAATGCTCCGGGCATAGAAGAGTTTCAAAAAGAAACCATTGAGCGTGTGCAGAAGCTGTTTACGGCCGATTTGCTTCGGGCAGATAAATCGACCATGGCTCACGGACTGGAGGCCAGGGTTCCGTTTTTAGATAAAGCTTTTCTGGAATTAGCCATTAAAATCAAACCGGAAGAAAAAATGCCGTCTGCGTATGACGGAATTGAAAAATACATCCTGCGTAAAGCGTTTGATACGCCGGAACAACCATATTTACCGGACGAAGTGTTGTGGCGTCAGAAAGAACAATTCTCAGATGGAGTAGGCTACAACTGGATCGATACGTTAATTGAATATTGTTCAGGCCAGGTAACGGATGAGGAATTTGAAAAAGCGGCAGAACTGTATCCGTACAACACGCCGGTTACCAAGGAAGCGTTCTTTTACAGAAGGATTTTTCATAAACATTTTCCACAGGTGGCAGCGGCACAAACGGTGCGGAAATGGATCCCGAAATGGCAGGAAAACCAGGATCCGAGTGGCAGAGCCAATGCTGCTCATGTAAAAGCAGACACCACCATTGCCAAAATTAAAATGGATATACCCGTATAAAAGAATTCAAGATTGAAGTTTAGTTTGTTTGTTAAAGGCGTTCTCGTTGTGGGGGACGCTTTTTTTGTGACAAAGTGATTCCTTTCTCTGTGTCATTTCGACGATAGGAGAAATCACATCATGTTTATCAAGTTACACTATGCAAATATTGAGTTATTTACTTTATGTGATTTCTCGTGCCTCGAAATAACATGGCTAAGGGTTTGAGGTGAAGTTTTAAAATCAAAACCGCGAAGTCGGGAGGCTTTATTGAAAAGAGTAAAGTCAGCTTAATGACAAATGGTGCTCTGGAAGCAGTGAATCGTTTATTAGCATTTCACCCGCATGAAGGATTGTAGTGGAAAGCCCGCAGTGCAAAAACCAACCTTTGAACGATCCCGATAGCTATCGGGTGCAGCGAAAAGCCTGACCCGGAGCTTGCCGGAGGGGCACGCCCAAAAAACAAAATTTTAACCCGAAAACCGGATTAAAATGCGGTAATAAAAATCAACAATTTGTTAATAACTTATCTTCTTTACGGTAGTGGCAGCATAGAAAATCCCTCGCAATTTCGTATATTTGCGTGTTTGACAAAAAAATACATTTTTAGCATTACTATTTGATATGAGCGAAGAAATTAAAAAGAATAATTATTCTGCAGATAGCATTCAGGCCTTAGAAGGAATGGAGCATGTGAGAATGCGTCCTTCCATGTATATTGGAGATACCGGTGTAAGGGGTTTGCACCATTTGGTTTATGAGGTGGTAGACAACTCGATTGATGAGGCGTTGGCCGGACATTGTGATACCATCAGCGTGATAATTAATGAAGATAATTCTATTTCGGTAGAAGATAACGGTCGGGGTATTCCGGTTGATATTCACAAAAAAGAAGGGGTTTCTGCCTTGGAAGTGGTGATGACCAAAATTGGAGCCGGAGGTAAGTTTGATAAAGATTCGTATAAGGTTTCCGGAGGTCTTCACGGGGTCGGGGTTTCGTGTGTGAACGCACTTTCGGATCACTTGAGAGCCACCGTTCACCGGGACGGAAAAATTTATGAGCAGGAATATGAAAAAGGAAAAGCGTTGTATCCGGTTAAACAGATTGGTACAACCGAAAAAAGAGGAACAATTGTTACGTTTAAGCCGGACGGTACAATCTTCACGCAGACATTAGAATATTCGTATGATACGTTAGCCGCTCGTATGCGTGAGCTTTCTTTTCTGAATAAAGGCATTACCATTACGTTGACCGACAAACGGCATAAAGACGATAAAGGAGAATTTGTAGGTGAAGTTTTTCACTCGAAAGAAGGGCTGAAAGAGTTTGTTAAGTTCCTGGACGGAAACCGTGTGCCGATTATTGCTTCGGTGATCAGCATGGAGAACGATAAGGGCGAAATACCGGTGGAGGTAGCATTGGTTTATAATGAGAGTTATTCGGAAAATATCTTTTCCTATGTAAATAATATCAATACCCATGAGGGAGGAACGCATTTGCAGGGGTTTCGTATGGGATTGACTCGTACGCTGAAAAAATATGCAGACAATTCCGGATTGTTGGAAAAATTAAAGTTTGAAATTTCCGGAGATGATTTCCGTGAAGGATTAACCGCTATTATTTCCGTAAAAGTAGCGGAGCCTCAGTTTGAAGGGCAAACCAAAACAAAATTAGGAAACAGAGAGGTGGTTTCTCCCGTTAGTCAGGCTGTGGCCGAAATGCTGGAGAATTACCTGGAAGAAAATCCGAATGATGCCAAGATCATAGTGCAGAAAGTAATTCTGGCCGCTCAGGCCCGTCATGCGGCTAAAAAAGCCCGTGAAATGGTGCAACGTAAAACCGTTTTAGGCGGTGGCGGATTACCGGGTAAGCTTTCTGATTGCTCTGAACAGGATCCGGCAAAATGTGAGATTTTCCTGGTCGAGGGAGATTCGGCAGGCGGAACGGCAAAACAAGGTCGTGACAGAGCATTTCAGGCAATTTTACCGCTTCGGGGTAAGATTTTGAATGTAGAGAAGGCCATGCATCACAAAGTGTTTGAAAACGAGGAAATCAGAAATATTTTTACCGCTTTGGGAGTTACTGTCGGAACAGCCGAGGATTCCAAAGCATTAAATTTAGAAAAACTAAGGTATCATAAAGTAGTCATCATGTGTGATGCCGACGTGGATGGTAGTCATATTTCTACATTGATTCTCACGTTCTTTTTCCGGTTCATGAAAGAGCTGATAGAAAACGGGCATGTTTATATTGCCACCCCGCCCTTGTACTTAGTAAAAAAGGGAAATAAAAAAGAGTATGCCTGGAATGATGATCAACGGGATATGATTAACCAAAGAATGGGCGGTTCTGCCGGTATTCAGCGTTATAAAGGTCTGGGAGAAATGAATGCCGAACAGCTTTGGGAAACTACGCTGAATCCTGATTTCAGAACATTGCGTCAGGTAACGATTGATAGTTTGACCGAAGCAGACAGAATCTTCTCGATGCTGATGGGTGACGAAGTGCCGCCAAGAAGAGAGTTTATTGAGAAAAATGCTGTTTATGCCAATATTGATGCATAAACCAATCTGATAATTATAAAAAAAAAGAATAAAATGAAAGTTACCATTGTAGGAGCAGGAAATGTTGGTGCAACATGTGCCGACGCAATTGCTTACAGAAGAATTGCCAGCGAAATTGTATTGTTAGATATCCGTGAAGGTTTTGCCGAAGGAAAGGCCTTGGACATCATGCAGACACAAACCACGTTGGGGTTTAATACTAAAGTGTCAGGGAGTACAAATGATTATGCTAAAACAGCCGGAAGCGATGTGGTGGTGATTACATCCGGAATTCCGAGAAAACCGGGTATGACACGCGAAGAGTTAATCGGAATTAATGCGGGAATCGTAAAATCGGTGGCAGAAAGTTTGTTGCAGCATTCGCCAGACGCCATTGTAGTAGTGGTTTCAAATCCTATGGATACCATGACATATTTAACGCTAAAGGCAACCGGTTTGCCAAAGAACAGAATTATCGGAATGGGCGGTGCTTTAGACAGTTCACGTTTTAAAACGTATTTATCGCAAGCTTTGGATAAACCGGCCAACGATATTCACGGTATGGTTATTGGCGGTCATGGTGATACAACCATGATTCCGTTAACACGCTTAGCGGCTTATAACGGTGTGCCGGTGGCTGAATTTTTATCCGCCGAAAGATTAGAAAAAGTAGCTGCCGATACGATGGTGGGAGGGGCAACATTAACCGCTTTATTAGGTACATCTGCCTGGTATGCTCCGGGAGCTTCTGTTGCGTATTTGGTTGATAGTATTTTAAATGACCAAAAGAAAATGATTCCGTGTTCTGTATTCCTGGAAGGGGAATACGGACAAAATGATATTTGCATTGGTGTACCTTGTATTATCGGTAAAAACGGAGTCGAAAAAATTGTGGATATCCAATTGAACGAAGATGAAAAAGCAAAATTTGCTAAAAGTGCCGATGCTGTGCGGGCTATGAATGCTGATTTGAAATCTGTTTTGGCATAATATTTTTCACATTATATAAAAGAGACTGCATTTTTGCAGTCTTTTTTTTGAGATTAATCCATAAATTAATTGGTTAATCCTATTCATAATTATATATTTGCACGTTTTATAAAATCGAAAAGAAAGACCTGTTTTCTTTTTGCTTATAAATCAAAACCTTAACCAACAAAAATTAATTAATTCAAGTAATAATGCAGAGTAAAGGACTTATTAAATTTTTCGCAATTTTATTTGCATTGGTATGTATTTACCAACTTTCATTCACCTTTGTGGCTAATAAAGTGAAAGCGGATGCCAAAGCTTATGCCGGAGAGGATGTGGCTAAAGAAGCTAAATATTTAGACTCAATCGGTAGGGAAAAAGTTTTCAGCTTAGGATTTGCAGATTATACTTATAATGAAGTAAAAGATAAGCAAATCAATAAAGGACTTGACCTTGAAGGCGGAATCAACGTAATCCTTCAGATATCTGTAAAAGATGTTCTGATAGGCTTGTCCAATGATTCCCAGGATCCGGTTTTTAATAAAGCCCTGGCCGATGCAACAAAAAATCAAAAAGGAAACCAAACCTATTTGGATGCATTTTTTGAAGCGTTTGATGCGGAATCAAACGGAAAAGTAAAATTAGCTTCACCGGATATTTTCTTTAATAAAAATTTGGATGGTGATATTGATTTGAAAATGAGCGATGCTCAGGTTAAAACAGTTATTAAAAGAAAAGTCGGAGAGTCGGTTCAAAGTGCCTTTGAAGTACTGAGAAAACGTATCGATAAGTTTGGTGTAACACAACCAAATATTCAGCAATTAGGGGAAACCGGAAGAATTTTAGTAGAATTACCAGGTGCAAAAGATGTTGACCGGATTAAAAAATTATTGCAAAGTACCGCTCAGTTAGAGTTTTGGGAAACCTATAAATTTGAAGAAGTTGCCCCTTATTTAGGACAATTGAACGAAGCTTTGAAAGCAACGGAAGTAAAAGTAGAAACAAAAGAAACGACTAAAACGGGTATTGATTCTTTATTAACCGATGCTTCTAAAGATTCACTGGCAAATGCTAAAGGGAATAATCCATTGTTTGATAAAATGTTGTCGTATGGCGGAGGCCCTGTTTTGGGGTATTTTGCACCAAAAGACACCGCTGTAATTAACGGTTATCTGAACAAAAACACCAGTAAATCCCTGTTGACTCCTGAATTGCGTTTTGCCCGTTTTGTTTGGGGTAAACCAACAAGCATAACAAATGATAAAAAAGAAAGAATCGACGCGGTAGAGTTATATGCGTTAAAGTCTGACGGACGTTCTTCAAAACCAGCAATCAGCGGTGGAGTAGTGGTTGATGCCAGAGATACTTTTGATCAGTTCGGAAAACCGGCCGTTTCTATGCAGATGAATGGTAAGGGGGCTAAAGAATGGGAAGAGTTGACAGGAAGAGCTTATACTCAAAAAAGCAGTATTGCTATCGTGTTGGATAATATTGTTTATTCTGCACCGGGTGTTTCCTCCGGACCGATTGCCGGCGGACGATCTGAAATTTCAGGAAACTTTACCATTGATGAGACCAAAGATTTAGCCAATGTTTTAAGAGCAGGTAAATTACCTGCTAAAGCAGATATTGTTCAGTCAGATGTGGTCGGGCCTTCATTGGGGCAGGAAGCGATTGACAGTGGAATGCTTTCTTTTTTGATCGGAATGATATTGGTTGTTGTCTGGATGATATTATACTATGGTAAATCAGGGGTTTATGCAAATATTTCTTTGTTGGTAAACATCCTGTTTATCTTCGGGATACTGGCCAGTTTAGGTGCGGTGTTGACTTTGCCAGGTATTGCCGGTATCGTTTTAACCATCGGTATGGCGGTAGATGCCAATGTAATTATATATGAAAGGGCCAAAGAGGAATTAGATGCCGGAAAAACAGTGGATGAAGCTGTAAACTACGCTTATACATGGAAAGGGGCTATGTCTTCTATTTTTGATGCTAATATTACAACCGCTTTAACCGCTTTAATTTTATTGGTTTTCGGAACAGGGCCTATCAAAGGTTTTGCCACTACTTTGTTAATTGGTATCGGTACATCATTATTTACAGCAGTTTTTATTACCCGTTTGTTTTTGGATTGGAGTTTGAACAAAAAAGAAAATCTTACGTTCGCTACGGCCATGTCTAAAAACTGGTTTAAAAATATGAATATTGATTTCCTGAGTAAAAAGAAAATTGCATATGCTATTTCAAGTGTTTTGGTTATCGTTTCATTAGTATCCTTATTCTTTGTGAACGGGTTAAATCAAGGAGTTGATTTTGTAGGTGGACGTACATTTCAGATTCGTTTTGATAAAGAAGTAACCGCCAGTGAGGTAAGTTCTGTTTTGACCAATGCTTTCGGCACAAATGTGGAAGCAAAAACGTTTGGTAGCGGAAATCAGTTAAAAATTACGACTAAATATAAAGTAGAAGAGGAAGGTGAAGGAGTTGATAAGGAAGTAAATGAAAAATTATATGAAGGATTAAAGTCATATTTTCCAACTACTTCCTATGATGATTTTGTTACAAATTATGATGGTAAAGAATTCGGAGTGCTACAAGCGTCTAAAGTAGGACCAACTATTGCTGAAGATATTAAAACGGATTCTTATTGGGCGGTTATTGGTTCACTGTTGATTGTGTTTGTCTATTTGTTGATCAGCTTCAGAAAATGGCAGTTTTCATTAGGAGCTGTTGCAGCAGTAACCCATGACGTAATTATCGTGTTAGGGGTTTACTCCTTGTTCTGGAAGTTTCTACCATTCAACATGGAAATCGACCAGGCTTTTATTGCCGCCATTCTAACAGTAATTGGTTACTCGTTGAATGATACCGTAATCATCTTTGACCGTGTACGTGAGTTTTTAGGAACACATGAAAAAGGAAGTTTTAATGAAATTACGAACAGAGCTTTAAATACAACTATCAGCAGAACAATCAATACCTCGTTAACAACTCTAATTGTATTGTTTGCGATCTTTATCTTGGGAGGTGAAACAATCCGAGGATTTGTATTTGCCATTTTGATAGGGATATTGGTTGGTACTTATTCTTCCTTGTTCATTGCTACACCACTTATGGCTGATACAGTTAATAAAGAAGAAGCCAGAAAAGGAAATAAAAAGAGTGAAGAATAATTTTAAACAAATTATCATAAAAAGAAACCCGGCTATAGTCGGGTTTTTTGTTGTCTTAATGTAAACAATATGTGGTATATGATTTTTACTGTGAATCCAGCTATCTTTATATTGCTGTCATTCGTTGTAATTCAATTTTTTTAAAATGAGACTTCAATTTGTGTATAGAAACTGAAGGTTGAATAGGAGAAGTAATTTGCGGCAACCTGTTGCATAACCATATTGTTTATTTATAAAGTAACCGGACTTATACTATCTTTCTTTCATGTAGTAATTTATGTGAGGGCTATCTTCTTTGACACAATTGCGGATCGTAATTTTAATTTTTTAATGATGCTGCCAATAAAAGATATAAAAAAACCGACTCATTAGCCGGTTTATTTTTAAATGTTATAGTTAGGACTATTTTTTATTAGCTCGGAAGATGTAGTATAATCCAATCAAAATAAACGGAATACTTAACCATTGTCCCGTTGTAAGGGCATTAAATACAGGATATTTTTCAAATCCGCCCTGGCTGGCTTTTACAAATTCAACCACAAAGCGAACTGACCAAAGCAGTACCATAAAGGTTCCGAATAATAAGCCTTCTTTTTTGCGGGCATCTGTTTTCCAGTACATCAAAAACAAAATGAGAAAAACAAAAATATAACCAAACGCCTCATACAACTGCGAAGGGTGTAATGCCGGTACCTTGTCTAACAAATAAGCAAAGTCCGGGTTATCAGAAATAGCTTTGTAAGCCTCTTTCGGGTTGGCGATTTTGGTATTTACAACGGCTTCGTTTTTACTGTAATAATCCTGTACAAATTTAATTCCGAAAACAGAATTTGTTTCGTGTCCTACAATTTCAGAGTTAAAAAAATTTCCCAATCTGACAAATATGGCTCCGCTAGCTACCGGTATCACAACCCTGTCTAAAACCCACAGCAATGATCGCTTCATAATTTTTTTACTGAAGTAAATCATAAACAAAATGATGGCAATAGCAGCACCATGGCTGGCTAATCCGGAAAAGCCCGTAAATTCAAATTCAGGTTTAGTGCGTATAGGCAGGAAAATGCTTAACGGATCTTCTCTGAACAATTCCGACTGATAAAAAATAACATGCCCCAACCGTGCCCCGATTAAAGTGGCAATAACAGTGTAAATAAATAAACTGTCCAGCTTTTCAAGGGATTCATTTTCTCGGATAAAGATATGTTTCATGATATACCAGCCCAAAGCAAAAGCAACCACAAACATAAGGCTGTAAAAACGAATAGTTAGTGGGCCAATTTCAAATCCTTCGGAAGGATTCCAGACAAAAGCCAAAAAAGATGTAGCCATAAAATTATTATTTGACGTAAATGTAAACGAATTTAGCACAAAATGCAATTTAAGGCATTTAATTAATTCTTAAAAAATGCTGTCAGGGAACCGGGTCATAGCCGTTTTTTCCCCAGGGATGGCACTTTGAAATGCGTTTTAAGGAGAGCCAAACACCCCTGATAACACCGTGCTTCAGAATGGCTTCTGCAGCATAATGTGAGCATGTTGGTTCAAACCGGCAAGTTGCCGGAGTGAGAGGCGAAATAACAGCCTGATAAAACCGAATCAGAAAAATAAAAGGAAACCGGACTATTTTTTTTAGCATTGATTTTATTTTTAAGCATCAATTTAGTCAATGGCATGCGGATTTTTTGGATTAGATGGATTTTCGCAGATTTTTGATAGCTTCGCTATAATGGATATAAGAGGATTAAGCCCTGCAAATTTAGCATAAAGTTTCAACGTCTCGTCTCCCCCTCCTTTGGAGGGGGTCGGGGGGAGGCTTAATTCACACTAAAACTCGTTCCGTCTTTCCCGTCCTTTAGTTGAATGCCAAGTGCCAGTAACTGATCCCGGATCTGATCGGAAAGAGCAAAGTTTTTATTCGCCCGTGCTTCGTTCCGCATTTGAATCATCAGCTGAACAACGCCTTCCAGCTTGTCGGAATTGTTGCTTTCTTCTGCTTCATTGCTGATGCCTAAAACGTCATGAATAAAAGATTTGAGCGTTGTACTCAATGCTGCCAGGTCTTCTGCTGTAATCGTTTCTTTTCCGTCATTAATCAGGTTCACAAACCGTATTCCTTCAAATAATTGAGCAATTAATACAGGGGTATTAAAATCGTCATTCATTGCGTCATAACAGCTTGTTTTCCAGTCGGAAATATTCAGAGAAGTAGAGGAGCCGGTGTTCAGTTTGTCTAACAACTCAATACCCTCCATCAACCGGTTGAATCCTTTTTCAGAAGCTAAAATGGCATCGTTAGAAAAATCCAGCACACTTCGGTAATGTGCCTGCAGCATAAAAAAACGGGTGACATTGGGTGAAAATGCTTTTGATAAAATAGTGTTACTACCATTAAATATTTCGTTGGGCAAAATATAATTTCCGGTCGATTTTGCCATTTTTTTACCGTTCAAAATCAACATGTTGGCATGCATCCAGAAATTAACCGGGCTATGGCCGGTACAGGCCTCATTTTGAGCAATCTCACATTCATGATGCGGGAATTTCAGATCCATTCCGCCACCGTGAATATCAAAAGTTTCGCCTAAATATTTTGTACTCATGGCAGTACATTCCAAATGCCAGCCCGGAAAACCAACGCCCCAGGGTGATGGCCAACGCATAATATGCTGTGGTTCTGCTTTTTTCCATAAAGCAAAATCCTGTGGATTCTTTTTGTCGCTCACGCCGTCTAAATCACGGGTATTGGCAATCATATCTTCAATATTTCTGCCGCTTAATTTGCCATAATGGTTGGTTTTGTTAAACTTAACGACATCAAAATAAACCGATCCGTTTGATTCATATGCAAAACCGTTATCAATGATTTTTTTGATAATCTCCTGCTGCTCTATAATATGTCCCGTTGCTGTAGGTTCAATGCTTGGCGGTAGGAAATTCAATTTATGCAGAATCGTATGAAAGTCTACGGTGTAACGTTGCACAATCTCCATAGGTTCCAATTGTTCCAAACGGGCTTTCTTGGCAATTCGGTCTTCACCTACCTCAGCATCATTCTCCAAATGCCCGGCGTCGGTAATATTTCGGACATAGCGTACTTTGTAGCCTAAATGAAGCAAATAACGAAAAATTACATCAAAACTCATAAATGTACGCACGTTCCCAAGGTGAACGTTACTGTAAACTGTCGGACCGCATACATACATACCCACATTGCCTTCATGAATGGGTTTAAAAACTTCTTTTTCACCTGAAAGTGAATTGTATATTTTTAAGGTTTGATTTTCGTATAATTTCATTACTATTTTTATGTTTTAACTTTTCAGCAATCTTTAAAGGAACGCGGATTAAACGGATTAGCAAAAGCTAAACGCAGATCCCGAGCTATCGGGACGGATTTTTACAGCTTCGCTATGGTTTGATTTTTCCGGATTTCTAACGTCAATTTTTAGAATTTAATTAATTTTTGATTATTGTCAGAAAATAAACAGAGAACAGAGAACAGAGAACAAAAAAACGGACAACCGATAATCTTCTAAAACTTCGTATCCAGTTTAATGTAGTCCAAAAACTCTCTCCGTACTTTTTCATCTTTAAACTTTCCTCCAAATTCAGAGGTAACTGTGCTGCTTTCAATATCACGGATGCCTCTTGAGTTTACACATAAATGTTTAGCGTCGATTACACAGGCAACATCTTCGGTATCCAAAGCCTTTTGCAGTTCTTTCACAATCTGCATGGTCAGTCTTTCCTGCACCTGAGGTCGCTTGGCATAATAATCCACAATGCGGTTCATTTTAGAAAGTCCGATTACTTTGCCGCTGGAGATGTAAGCCAAATGAGCACGACCCACGATAGGTAACAGATGGTGCTCGCAGGTGGAATAAAGCGTAATGTTTTTTTCAACCAGCATTTCACCATATTTATAGCCGTTTTCAAAAGTGGAAGAACTGGGTTTTTTAGTCGGGTTCAAACCACCAAAAATCTCTTTGACAAACATTTTTGCCACACGGTTAGGGGTGCCTTTCATGCTGTCGTCGGTCAGATCCATTCCGAGAGTCGTCAGGATGTTTGTCACGTCTTTTTTAATTAACTCTATTTTTTGCTCATCAGTTAAATCAAAAGCATCTTTTCGCAACGGATTGTCTACCGAGGTTCCGATATGGTTATCACCTAAATCATCCGAAAAAGTATCGTTACTGTTCATTAAAATTTTTATATATAGGTATGACTGATTAAAGTCAGCAAAGATAAACAAAACCAAGAAATTTTTCAGGATAAAAAAATCAATTGTAAAAAATAGAAATTTTAAGATAATTATAAGTTAAAAATATGTAAATTTCCAGCTTTAAAAATTCCAAACTATGAACCTAAGAATACTATTTTGTTTATTTAGTTATTTTATAATCAGCTTTTTAAATGCTCAGAATTTAATTCCGAACGGAGATTTTGAGCAAGGAAACGGAATTGGTTTCCAATCAGCCTATAACTATATAAATCCGGGAGCTGGTCAGGCAAATAGTACCCCAAGACAGTATGCTATTATAAACAATTCAAATTTATTAAATACAACTAATTTTGTAAGTTCTGCAGATCATACAACAGGAACTGGTTTAATGATGGTTTGTGACGGTGCATCTTCTCAATCAGAAGTTTTCTGGAGTACTAATGGCGATATTACGCTTCAGGCAGGAGAGACGTACAGATTCTCTTTCTTTATCAGGTCGGTAAACAATACTAATCCACAACCTGAAATTGGTTTAAGAATCATGGCAGCAGCTGCCACTTATTTTAATGCGAGTTATGTAGTAACTAACCCTTCAACCGGATGGCAGGAAGTAAGTTTTAATTACACTGTATCTGAACCCGGAGCCCCTAACAGAAGGTTTGAACTTTACAACGTAAACCAAAGTGCAGTAGGAAATGACTTTGCGATAGATGATATTTCATTGCGGAGATTAGTGCCGCTTTCAATGGGGCATTTAGTGCTAAACGCTACTTGTTTTGGAGTAAATGATGGTTCTATTTCCATGTATGCTCAAGGTGGTACAGGGCCTTATAATTACTCAATTACGGGGCCTGTAAGTCAGTCGAATTCCACGGGTTTCTTTACAGCTCTTCCTGCCGGAACCTACACGATTTCTGTGACAGATAGTGCGTCAGAGACAATTACGACCAACAATGTGATTGTTACCCAACCCGCTGCAAATACATTAACAATAAGTCCGGCAGACAGAATGGTTTGTAGCGGAATACCAATCACCTTAACAGCATCCGGCGGAGGAAATTACAATTGGACTTCATCTCCGGTTGATCCGTCTTTAATAAATCCTGCAAATGCTGCTGTTACAGTTAGTCCTACAGAAACAACAATTTACACGGTTACATCAACACAGCCGGTGGTTAGAAACCTTATTTTTAATGGTGATTTTTCTCAGGGTAATATAGGGTTTGCTACAGATTATCAATACCTTAATCCGGTAGATCCGGTTGGTGTTCAGGGGGCTTATGCTGTAGTCCCCAATGCTCAGGTCTGGTTTGCCGGATTTGAAAGTTGTACAGATCATACAAACGGAACAGGTAATATGATGGTTGTTGACGGTTCTGTTGCTAATGGCGGAAATGATAGAGTCTGGTGTCAGACAGTGCCTGTGAACAACGGACGAACATATACCTTTTCATATTGGGCTCAGTCAGTCGCATTACCTAATCCGGCAAATTTAGAAGTTTTGATCAATGGTGTTTCTTTAGCTCCTGCCGAAATAGCTCCTTCAACTACTTGTGATTGGGTAGAATATACTTATACGTGGACAAATGGAAGTAATACGACAGCTGAAATATGTATTTATAACCGGACAACTACAGAAGCAGGAAACGATTTTGCTTTGGATGATATATCATTTACAGAAACAATTGATTGTGTTTTAACCAGATCGGTTACCCTGACAGTTCCTTCTGTAACAGTGTCAAATGACTACACAACATGTCCTAATACGTATGGAACAATTACTTTTACAGGTACTCCTTTTGGAATTGTAAATTTTGTTTCCTCTGCGGGAACTTCTCATACGGTGGTTTTAAATTCTGCGGGAACTTTTACCTGGACTACTTCAACACCTCTTTTAGAAACAATCACTTATACTGTTAATAGTATTTTTATCGGACCGCCGCTTTTATGTGGTAATCCGGTTTCAGACTCAATAACAATAACAGTTCAGCAAAATGGCTGTGCTACGGTCATAGCCATGGATGCAACAACAGGGGGGAGTATACCTGATTTATGCCAGCCCGGTGAATGTTTTGAACTTACAACCGATTATACAGATGTAAGATCAACTTCTTCTTATGAGGTTACACAAATAGCCTATTGTCCGCAAGCAGCATTTGATGACCCGAGTTTCACAAGATTGCCTTTGCAAGTAGATGATTCTTTTTCAGGAGTATTTTCATTACCCTTTAATTTTTGTTTTTACGGAAATGTGTTTGATACGCTTCAATTTGGAGATAACGGAACCATTAATTTCGGGACAAATTATCCCGGACCAGATCAGGGAGGACAGGCCTGGAACATTACTCAGGCACCATTGTCAAATGTAAATTTTCCGGGAGGAGGAGGGATTGATAGTCCTTTCAGGAATGTGATTATGGGAGTTTATCAGGATACAAATACAGGAGTTCCACGACCAGCCGGGGTTGTAAGGAGCCTTAATTATGCTATACATGGTACATATCCATGCCGTAAGTTTATCGTTAATTTTGATAACTTTGCTCTTTTTAGCTGTGGCTACAACATGGGGGTACAAACCTATCAAATAGTTTTATATGAGATATCAAATATAATTGAGGTATATGTCAAGAGACGGCATGTTGGTAGTTGTGCATGGAATCAGGGACGGGGCGTAATCGGAATTAAAGGAGGAGGAGCAAATCCACCTTCCTTAGCCGCTCCGGGAAGAGATGTTGGAACATGGAGTGCATTTGAAGAGGCCTGGCGATTTACTCCAAACGGACCATCTGTAACAACGTTAGAATGGTTTGAAGGTACCACGCTTATCGGAACAGATAGAACCATTACGGTTTGTCCTACCGAAAACACTACCTACACCGCAAGAGTAACCTACGATAATTGTATCGTGAATGATGTCATAGAGAATACTATTGCAGCTAATTTTTTACCGGATAATACAGCGAATCCTGTAAATTTATTTTCGATAGATGAATTTTTTGATATTACACAAAACACCCCAATTATCTTAAATGGAGAACCAGCAGGACAGTATCAGATTTTATATTATGAAAATCAAACAGATGCTGAAGAGTTAGCGTTGAATAACATTACTGATTTGACAAACTATGAAAGTGATGAAAATCCGAAAACAATTTATGCCGCTGTAGCCAATAATCTGACAAACTGTATCTATGTTCGTCCGTTTTTGTTGATTACGGGTTTAAACCCATTAGCGGATGATTTGGCACTATGTGATGAAGTAACGCCCGGAAATAATTTTGAAATCTTTGATTTAACAGAGAATGATGCGAATGCTTTGAATGGTTTGGATCCAACTTTATTTGAAGTGAGTTATCACAACGATCAGACGGAAGCAGATTCCGGTAGTCTACCCATTTCACCGGCTGATGCTTATAATGGTACGAATGAAACTATTTTTGTCAGGGTTCAAAGGATAGGAAGCCCTAATGTTTATGCTACTACCTCTTTCACACTAACAATTAACCCCACACCATTTATTGCAGACATTAATCAAACAATATGTTCAGAAGATAGTTTCTCCGTTACTCCGGTAACGGCATCACCGGATATTGTGCCAACCGGCACTACTTATACCTGGACGGTTGTAGCACCGGCAGGAATTACAGGTGCTTCAGATCAGGCAACTCCGCAAACGACTATCAGTCAAACGTTGACGAACACAACAGATGCACCGATTAATGTAGTTTATACGGTAACAGCTTCGGTGGGAACAGCCCCTGATATTTGTACTGATATTTTTGATATTACTGTTACAGTAAATCCAAAACCAAGTATTTCAAATGTTGCTCCGGCTATTTGTTCGGCACAGACCTTTACTGTAACACCAAGTACCAATGGCACTGATATTGTTCCGTTAGGATCAACTTACACCTGGACAGTAGTGGCTCCGTCAGGAATAACGGGAGCTTCAGACCAAACGACCCCTCAAACAACAATCAGCCAGACATTGACCAATTCAACCGAAGTGGAGTTAGATGTTGTTTACACCGTGACAGTATCCGCAGGAACAGCACCAAATGTCTGTACAGATACCTTTACGATCACTGTAAGAGTCAACCCCTTACCGGTTATCAATAACAGGGTTGTTTCGATTTGTTCTGAAGATAGTTTTACGGTTACGCCTGTTACGATGTCCCCCGAGGTTGTGCCAACGGGAACGATTTATACCTGGACGGTTTCATCTCCTTCCGGTATTACGGGAGCATCGGCAGAAACGACAGGACAAAGCAGTATTAGCCAGAGTTTAACCAATACGACCAATTCTCCTTTGGATGTGATTTACAGTGTAACGGCTTCTGTGGGAACTTCACCGAATATTTGTACGGATACATTTGATATAACGGTCACGGTCAATCCAACTCCTACGGTCACGGTCAATAGCCCGACGGAATGTGAAGGTACAGCGGCCACCGTTACAGCAACCCCGGGTATACCGGGCAGTTATGATTATGTTTGGAACGTTCCATCAGGACCTAACCCGGGTAATGTAGCGAGTTTTACCACCACCATACCGGGAGTTTACAGTGTCGTGATAACCGACACGGTAACGGGATGTTTTTCTACCAGTGCTTCAGGTACAGTAACCATTGACCCTATTCCGACAGTAGCGGTCAACAGCCCGTCATTATGCGATGGAGCTGCTGCCACAGTAACAGCCACTCCGGGTGTTGCGGGCAGCTATACGTATGCCTGGACATATCCTTCCGGAGCTGGCGACCCTGGGGATGTGGCAAGTTTTACCACCATTGTACCGGGTGTATATAGTGTCATTATAACAGATACGGTAACGGGATGTTTCTCAGCAAGTGCTTCGGGTACAGTGACTATTAATCCTAATCCAACAGTCACAGTCAATAGCCCGACGGAATGTGAAGGTACACCTGCCACAGTTACTGCCACGCCAGGCGTAGCAGGCAGTTATGATTATGTTTGGACAGTTCCATCAGGAACAAACCCAGGTAATGTGGCAAGTTTCACTACCACCATACCGGGTGTATATAGTGTGATTATCACCGATACGGTAACAGGCTGTTTTTCAACAAGTGCTTCCGGTACAGTGACTATAAATTTAAATCCCATAGTGAGCGTTAATAGCCCCAGTGTTTGTGATGGCATAGCTGCTACCGTTATTGCCACACCAGCCGTAGCAGGCAGTTATGATTACGCTTGGACAGTTCCTGCACCAGTTGCCAATCCGGGTAATGTGGCGAGCTTTACCACCACAGAAGCGGGGGTGTATAGCGTAATTATCACCGATACAGCGACAGGCTGTTTTTCAGCGAGTGCCTCGGGTACAGTAACTGTTAATCCAAACCCAACAGTAAGCGTAAACAGTCCTTCTGTTTGTGATGGGGTACCGGCTACCGTTACTGCCACGCCAGGCGTAGCAGGTAGTTATGATTATGTCTGGACAGTTCCATCAGGAACAAATCCAGGTAACGTAGCAAGTTTTACAACCACCGATGCAGGTGTGTATAGTGTTGTTATTACCGATACAGCCACAGGTTGTTTTTCAGCAAGTGCCTCGGGTACGGTAACATCTAACCCAAATCCAACAGTCACAGTCAATAGTCCAACAGAATGTGAAGGTACACTAGCCACGGTTACTGCCACACCAGGAGTACCTGGCAGTTATGATTATGTTTGGACAGTTCCATCAGGAACAAATCCGGGTAATGTGGCGAGTTTTACCACCACAGAAGCGGGTGTGTATAGCGTCATTATCACCGATACAGCCACAGGTTGTTTTTCAGCAAGTGCTTCCGGTACAGTGACTATAAATTTAAACCCAATAGTGAGCGTTAATAGCCCTAGTGTTTGTGTTGGAACATCCGCCACCGTTACTGCCACCCCGGCTGTTGCAGGTAGCTATGACTACGCTTGGACAGTTCCTTCAGGACCTAACCCGGGTAATGTAGCAAGCTTTACCACCACCTTACCGGGAGTTTACAGTGTCGTGATAACCGATACGGTAACAGGATGTTTTTCTACCAGTGCTTCGGGTACAGTAACAATTAACCCAAACCCAACAGTAACGGTTAATAGTCCGAGTGTTTGTGAGGGAGTGGCTGCCACCGTAATAGCAACTCCTGGTTTAGCAGGTAGCTATGATTATGTATGGACAGTTCCATCAGGATCTAACCCGGGTAATGTAGCGAGCTTTACCACTACTGTACCAGGTGTATATAGCGTAATTATCACCGACACGGTAACGGGATGTTTCTCGGTGAGTGCTTCGGGCACAGTAACCGTTAATCCAAACCCGACAGTAACAGTCAATAGCCCTACGGTTTGTGCAGGCGATCTGGCAACCCTGACCGCCACGGCAGGAGGGACAGGTAGTTATGATTATACGTGGACAGTTCCATCAGGAGCAAATCCGGGTAATGTGGCGAGCTTTACCACCACAGAGGCGGGCGTGTATAGTGTGATTATTACCGATACCGTAACAGGATGTTCTTCTGCAGCAGCAATTGGAACAGTAACGTTACTACCACTTCCAACAGCAAGTGTTTCAGGAGATATAACAGTGTGTCCAACCGGTGAGGCAACCATTACTTTTACAGCCACACCAGGATCAACGATAGAGTATACCATCGGTTCAGGAGCAGTGCAAACCCAGGATATTGATACTTCGGGTATTTTTGCGATTACAGCTAACTATAGCACAACAACGACATTTAATCTGATAGGTGTTTTTACCAATACCATCCCGGTTTGTTCAGTTCCGCTTAGTCAGACAGCCACCGTAACCGTTTCGCCGGCACCAACCATTTTTACACCAGCCGATTTGGTTGAATGTGATGATGACAATAATGGTCGGTTTACCTTTAATTTGCTTCAGACGGAGAATTTCATAACTGGTGGCGATACGAGTTTAATAGTAACGTACCACGAAACGTATGATGATGCTTTTTATGGAGGAGCATCCATTCCAAATACATCAAATTATCAGTCAGAAGTACCATGGCTTCAAACGATTTATGTCCGAGTGATTAATCCCGGAGCATTTGACTGTCCGTCGGTTACGTCATTCAACTTAATTGTGAACCCATTCCCGGTAATTAATTTAACACCACCGGCTTATGCCCTTTGTGATATTAACAGTAGCGGAGATGAGAATTTTGATTTACCGACTCAGATAGACAATATTTTAGACGGGTTAGATGCTGGTTTACATACCGTTACGTTCCATGCCAGTGAAACAACTGCCAATGACGGAACACCGGAGATAGCTTCTAATTACTTGTCTGGTACAACAACAGTTTGGGTAAGAGTTACCATCAATGCAACCGGATGTTATGATGTAGCACCATTAGATTTAATTGTAAATCCATTGCCAATAGCCAATCTACCAACACCTTTGTCTCTTTGTGATGTAAATGATTCTGGCGATGGTCGTGAAGAATTTGATTTAACGCAAGCCATTGCAGAAATTGTAGGAAGTCAAGCAGGGTTAGAGGTAAGTTTCCACCTTGACTTTGCTCAGGCTCAAACAGGGGAATTTCCATTGTCATTGAGTTATATCAACGAAGTGAGTGTTTTCCAAACATTACATGTACGCGTATATGATCCGGAAACAACGTGTTTTTCAACCACAACGTTAGATTTACGGGTTCTGCCATTGCCGATACCAACCCTTCCATTAAATCCGGTTACTTTGTGTGACGATAATAATGATGGGTTTGCGGTCTTTAATTTAGATGATTTGGTAGATGGAATATTAAACGGAGCATCACCGTCCGATTTTTCAGTCCGGTTTTATGAGACCTATGATGAGGCATATCTACCGGGAGTAGCCATCACTACAACGGCAAATTATCAAGGGTCAAGTCAGTATATTTATATCCGGATGGAAGATTTGGCAACAGGATGTTTCACGGTTGAGATGATTGAACTGAAAGTAAATCCGAAACCGCAAATTCCTGCTTTGGTTATGCCATCAAAATGTGATGCGAATGACAGCAATCCATACAATGGCATAGGCGTAGAGTTTGATTTAACATCATTAACACCAGAGATTTTAGCTGCTCAAACAGGAGCTGCTTCCAGCTATCAGGTTCGTTATTTCACCTCAAGTGGGGCGGCAGACATCAATATTGGAGCAATAATAGATCCATCGCAATTTCAAAACACATCCAACCCGCAAACAATTTGGGTTCGAGTTACCGATGTAGCAACTCAATGCTATGATGTAAGCAGTTTTGAATTGAATGTAGATGTTCCGTTACAGCTTATAACACCGGCACCGCTTCATGTTTGTGATGAATTGCCAAATGACGGTTATGCAGAATTTGATTTAACCAGCAGAAATAATGCCCTGACTAATAATTTAGGCGGTTATACCGTTGCCTTTTATCCCTCGATAGCTCAGGCTATGAATGATGAAGATCAGATAAGCAATCCTGAGAATTATACCAATATCCAGCATCAATTTCAATCTGTAGGGGTAAGGGTTACCTCACCGGCAGGTTGTCATAGTTATATCACTTTATTAATTCGGGTGGTAAGCACACCGGAGCCGTTATTTGATCCTGCACCAATTGAAGCTTGTGATTATACTAATCCGGGAGATGGTTTAGAAGAATTTGATTTAACGGAGCGGGCAGCTTATATTCTCAATGGAGCTGATCCGGCTGAGTTTGTGCTGACCTATTATGAATTGTTGTCAAATGCTCAAACAGAAACCAACTGGATTCCGGATCCGGAGAATTATACCAATACAACACCGAATCAGCAAACAATTTATGTTCGGGTAACACGCATTCCAAACGATCCAACTCAACCAAGGTGTTATCAAATTGTCGAACTACAATTAATTGTGAATCCTTTACCGGCTATTGTCTCTCCGGTTAGCTTGTATCAATGTGTTGCGATGGGCGATACCATAGAGCCATTTATATTAAGTCAGGCAGATTCAAAAGTTTTAGGCACTCAAAGTGCGGCAGACTTTACGGTAACCTATCATGCCGATGCTGTTATTGCAGCATTAGGAACGCCCCAGTTACCAAATAGTTATACAAGCACCAGTGTGTTAAACACACCGGAGACAATTTATGTGAGAGTAGAAAACAATGTAACGGGATGTTATATTGTGGGTACGGTAGATTTAGTAATTGAAGAGGGAACAGCGGCCAATCCGATTGCGGCAGATGATCCGGCAGTAACTAAGTGTGATGATCAGGATGATGAGAATGATGGTATGGCTGAGTTTAATTTAGACGCGGATGTAACACCAATCCTGTTAGGAACAAATAATTATACGGATACAGTAGTGTATTATTTTATAAATGAATCTGATGCTCAGACAGCCGCAACAGAGAATGATTACAGCGGAGCTTTAAGCGGAACAGACTTAACAAATTTTGCAACCACAGAACCGCTGACACAGGATATCTATGCCGTTCTGGTTAATCCCAATACGCAGAGTGGTTGTCCGACGATTGTTCCGGTAACCCTAACGGTACATAAATTACCCGAGCCAACGGTTCAGGATGACTTTATCTGTACCGATCCTCAAACCGGTGATGTTATCAGAGAAGCGGTGTTAGAGAGTGGATTAAATCCAACCACGCACGAATTTACTTGGACAGATTCAGCAGGAAATGTATTAGGAACAGACGAAAACCTAACGGTAAATACTCCAGGAGCTTATACCTTAACTGTAATCAATACAGAAACCGTACAAAGATGTTCAAACACGGTAACAGTAAATGTAATTCAGTCTGAGCAAGCCACGTTGAGTTATGTACAAAGTAATTATTTTACAGATAACGCCACAATAACAATCATTGCACAAGGAATCACGATTCCGGATCAAAACAATACAAATTATGTATATAGTTTAGACTACGGGCCATTCCAAACCAGCAATGTATTTACAAACGTTAGTGCGGGAAGCCATCTGGTGACGGTTCAGGATTTAAACGGCTGTCAGGACGCTACCATAGAGGTGTTTGTAGTTGATTATCCGAAATTCTTTACCCCCAATGGAGACGGTCATAATGACACATGGAATATTTTTACGTTAAGAGAGACTAACCCTAACGCAAAAATCTATATTTTTGACCGCTATGGAAAGTTCTTGAAACAGATTGCTCCTGCAGGTCAAGGTTGGGACGGAACGTTTAACGGTCAGAACCTTCCGTCAACGGATTACTGGTTTACGGTAGAATATTCGGAAAACGGACAGACCAAAACATTTAAAGCACATTTTTCATTAAAAAGATAGTAGCAATAAAACCAGAATACACAAAACTCCTGATAAATCGTCAGGAGTTTTTTTATCGACAAAAACCACTATACCTTGCGTTTAACGTTTAAATTTTCACTTGAACGATTTTAATGTTCATTGTTTTTTGTAATAATTAGATTTACACCTGTTATTTCTAAATGCTGCTTAATGAAAAGGATTGCGATAGTTTTTATAATAGGATTATTTTTAATTGGATGTGAATCAGAATCTACAGAAATTAATACACAGCAATTTAATTTACCGGAATGGCTGAAAGGCGATTATCAAGGAGTTCATACCGGAAAATACCTTCAGATTTCTAATGAAAGTATTCTTTTTATGGTTGAAGAACAGGCCTATCAATTTCAACCGGATATGATTATTTCAGAAACGGAAGAAGAGAACCGTTATATTATATTTACGGACACAGCAGTATTGCTTTTTAATAAAACAACTGTAGAAGAAGAAATAAATTTCCGCTTTAATGAATTAAACCTGGGGTGGTTCCGAAAGGGTGAAATAGAATAATATTAAAAAATCCCGGTCAGTTCATATAAAGCTGCCGGGATTTTTTTAGATGTATACAGGTTATTGGTTATATACTTTTAACGCTTCTTTCAGTATTCTGACCGATTTGATCAAATCTTCTTTTTTCAGTACATAAGCAATTCTGACCTCATTTAAACCAACATTGGGGGTAGAATAAAAGCCGGCAGCCGGAGCAACCATAACGGTTTCACCATTATAATCATAGGATTCTAAAAGCCATTGGGCAAAATCATCTGCATTTTTAACCGGAAGTTTGGCAATACAATAAAAAGCTCCTTTGGGAGTGGCAACTTTTACGCCTTCAATTTGATTTAATTCTGCAATTAAGGTATCTCTCCTGTCTTTATATTCAGTAATCACTTCATCAAAATAGCTTTGCGGAGTTTCCAATGCAGCTTCGCTGGCAATTTGGGCAAATGTAGGCGGACTCAATCTGGCTTGGGCAAACTTCATTGCTGCCGCCATTACTTCTTTATTTTTTGAAACAATACAGCCAATTCTGGCTCCGCACATACTGTATCGTTTGGAAACGGAATCTATCATAATAGCGTGTTGCTCTATTCCGGGAACATTCATAACAGAAAAGTGTTGATCTCCATCATAAATAAATTCACGGTAAACTTCGTCCGCAATTAAAAATAAATCATGCTTTTTTACTAATTCGGCTAACTGAAATATTTCTTCTTTAGAATATAAGTACCCGGTCGGATTTCCGGGGTTACAAATTAAAATAGCTTTAGTTTTTGAAGTAATTAATTTTTCAAAATCAGCAATAGGAGGAAGGGCAAAACCTTCGTCGATAGTTGAAATAACAGGAACTACTTTTACACCGGAGGCCGTTGAAAAACCATTGTAATTAGCATAAAAAGGTTCCGGGATAATGATCTCATCATCGGTATCCATTGTGCTTCCCATAGCAAACAGCAAGGCTTCTGAACCACCGGTTGTAATGAGAATGTCTTCTGTATTAATGGGTAGGTTATGTTTTTGATAATAGTCGGATAATTTTTTCCGGTAGCTTTCAAACCCGGCAGAATGACTGTATTCCAGCACATTAATAGCAATGTTTTTCACAGCATTCAGGGCTACTTCCGGTGTTTTGATATCGGGTTGACCAATATTTAAATGATAGACTTTTGTCCCTCTCTTTTTAGCAATTTCAGAATAAGGAACCAATTTTCTGATAGGAGATTCCGGCATTTGCTGACCTTTTTTGGAAATCTTTGGCATAGTGATGATTATTAGAAATGCAAATTTGCAATTTTTTTTATTCAGACCCAATGCTTTTTGAGGATATATTTGTTCAAATTGGATTTTATAGGCAAAAGTTGTATTTTTATTAAAATATTGGCTATGAAATTCATTTTTGTTATTCTTTTCATTTTTTTACATCCGGCATTATTTTATGGTCAGGATGGATTTCAGTATTATTCCCCAAAAGATAAAATTACCATTCCGTTTAAACTGATAAACAATTTGATCTTTATTCCGTTAAAAGTTAATGGCGTTAATGTAAATTTTTTACTGGATAGCGGGGTTCAGGAGACAATTCTTTTTAGTTTGGACGAGGATAAAAGTATTGCACTGCAAAACGTTGAAAGAATAAAATTTGCAGGGTTTGGCCACTCTGAATATGTTGAAGGATTAAGATCTTCCGGAAATGCCGTTGAAGTTGGCGGTATGTTAAAGGATTTTAATCATGAAATTTACATCATTTTAGACGAAGATTTTAATATCTCTTCCAGTGTAGGGATTCCGGTTAACGGTATTATCGGGTATCATTTTTTTAAAAACTTTCCGGTAGAAATCAATTACCTCAAAAAAAAAATAGTCATCTATAAAGCGGATCGTTTAAAACCTAACAGGGTCAAAAAATTTAATAAATACAAACTTTCAATAGAAAATAATAAACCATATCTGTTAACTGATTTTGCAATTGATAGCCTGACACATAACGCAAAATTACTTTTAGATACGGGTAATAGTGATGCATTATGGCTGTTTCAGAACAGAATAGGGAAAATGAACCAGGAGGTTGTTATTCAAAACGATTATTTAGGGCGTGGATTCAGCGGAGAAATTTACGGAGACAGGGTTAAACTGAAACATTTTAAAATAGACTGTTTTACGTTTAAAAATTCTTATGCCGCAATTCCTGATACAGTATCCATTCGAAATCTGCATTTGGTTGATAAGCGAATAGGATCAATAGGCTCAGAATTGCTCAAGCGTTTTACAACTGTTTTTGATTATAAGAATCAACAGCTATACCTTAAAAAGAACAGTTATTTTAATAATTCATTTACGTATAACAGCAGTGGTCTGGATGTTCATCATAAAGGTTTGCAGTGGATTCAGGAAAGGGTCAGTTTAAAATCTTCTACATCAAATCGTTCTGAGTCAAAAGTCAATGCCAATTCTTCAGATTACCTGTATAAGTTTGAATTAAAACCGGTTTTTATCATCTCATCAGTCAGAAAAGATTCACCGGCTTATAACAGCGGTCTCCGAAAAGATGATATCCTGATCATGATAAACGGCAGAATGGCTCATAATTTATCTTTACAGCAAATCAATGATATTTTCAGGTCCGATAAAGAAAGAAAAATTGTGCTTGAAATTGAACGGAATAACAGGCGAATGAAATTTACATTTTACTTAAAAGGGAACATATAAAAAATCCCTTCTTTTAAAAGGGACTTGGTTTTATTGCATCGGACCGACTTTTTTCTTTTCCATCAGGTTTACTTCCGGCCGTTCCAAAACTTCACCTTTTATTTTGAGATGCACTTTTCCGCCTTCGGCATTCACGGCATTTGTTTCAACCG
This sequence comes from Bacteroidota bacterium, assembly GCA_023434025.1. GTDB lineage: Bacteria > Bacteroidota > Bacteroidia > Flavobacteriales > Flavobacteriaceae > Flavobacterium. The sequence goes on along the minus strand of JAEYTL010000021.1, from coordinate 47,724 downwards.
TGATACTTTTTCTGATGGGACCGGTTGCCATGTTGTATTTAACTTCAATTTTGTCCGATTTTCCGGGCATAATCGGTTCTTTGGGTTTAGAAGGAACCGTACAGCCACAAGTTGATTGAACATTGGTTATAATCAAAGGAGCATCTCCGGTGTTGGTAAATTCAAATATACGAACGCCATTGTCGTTGTCTTTATAAACCTTTCCGTAGTCTATTGTATTATCTTTGGCTTTAAACTCAATTTTTGGTCCTTTTTGAGCAAAAGCATTCAAACTGATAAAGCTGAATAAAGCAAAAAATAAAATTCTTTTCATGGTTATGTGTTTTTGGGTTGTGTAAAAATAGTCACTTTTGTTCAAACTACAAATACTAATTTCTTTTTTAATACTTCTGACTAAATCGTTACTTTTGCATCTCAATACAAAAACCAGACCAAATTGAAAAATTGTCTTTAAAACAGCCAATTAACAATTAAAATAACCATTAAACCAATTTTATGTCAATTCCTGCACAATTTGATGCCAAGCAAGCCGAAAAAAAATGGTATGATTACTGGATGAAAAATAATTATTTTCATTCGGTACCGGATCATCGTACTCCTTACACGATTGTAATCCCACCACCAAACGTAACTGGCGTACTGCATATGGGGCACATGCTGAACAATACAATTCAGGATGTTTTAATCCGTCGTGCCCGCCTGAAAGGACTCAATGCCTGTTGGGTTCCAGGAACCGATCATGCTTCTATTGCTACGGAAGCAAAGGTTGTTGCTAAACTGAAAGCAGAAGGAATTAACAAAACCGATTTAACACGCGAAGAATTTTTAAAACACGCTTACGATTGGACGGAGAAATACGGCGGTACGATTCTGGAACAACTGAAGCAATTAGGCTGTTCATGCGATTGGGACAGAACCAAGTTTACGATGGATGAAGACATGTCAGCTTCTGTCATTAAATCTTTTGTGGATTTATATAACAAAGGAATGATTTATCGGGGCTACAGAATGGTAAACTGGGATCCGGAAGCCAAAACAACCTTGTCTGACGAAGAGGTAATTCACGAAGAACGCCAGGGAAATTTATACTATATCAATTATAAAGTTGAAGGGTCAAATGATGTTTTAACGATTGCCACAACACGTCCGGAAACCATTTTTGGGGATACCGCTGTCTGTATCAACCCAAATGACGAACGGTTTACGCATCTGAAAGGTAAGAAAGCCATTATCCCGATCTGTAATCGAGTTATCCCGATTATAGAAGACGAATATGTGGATGTCGAATTTGGAACCGGTTGCTTAAAAGTAACACCGGCTCATGATGTAAATGACAAAGAATTGGGAGATAAACACAAGCTTGAAATTATTGATATTTTTAATGAAGATGCCACCTTAAATAGTTTTGGATTGCATTACCGGGGCAAAGACAGGTTTGTTGTTCGTGAAGAAATTTCAAAAGAACTGGCTTCTATCGGATCGTTGGTTAAAACGGAAACACATGTTAATAAAGTTGGAACATCCGAAAGAACTAAAGCTGTAATCGAGCCAAGATTATCAGACCAATGGTTTTTAAAGATGGAAGAATTGGTTAAACCGGCCATCAAAGCCGTTTTAGAAACCGAAGAAGTAAAATTATATCCAAGTAAATTCAACAATACGTACCGTCACTGGATGGAAAATATCCGCGATTGGAATATTTCCCGTCAATTGTGGTGGGGGCAACAAATTCCGGCTTATTATTATGGCGAAGGAAAAGAAGAGTTTGTTGTAGCAGAAAATAAAGAAGAGGCTTTAAAATTGGCACAAGAAAAAACGGGCAACACATCGTTGACAAATGACCACTTAAAGCAGGACGCAGATGCACTTGACACCTGGTTTTCATCATGGTTGTGGCCGATGGCTGTTTTTGGCGGTATTTTAGATCCAGAAAATAAAGATTTTAAATACTATTATCCGACCAATGATTTGGTTACCGGCCCTGATATTTTGTTCTTTTGGGTCGCTCGTATGATTATTGCCGGTTATGAATATACCGGTAAAAAGCCCTTTACGAATGTTTACCTGACCGGATTAGTACGGGATAAACAGCGTCGTAAAATGTCCAAATCATTAGGAAATTCACCGGATCCGATCGATTTAATTGAAAAATTCGGTGCCGATGGTGTTCGGGTTGGGTTATTGTTGAGTGCTTCTGCCGGAAACGATATTATGTTTGACGAAGAATTGTGTAGTAACGGAAAAGCGTTTGCCAATAAAATCTGGAATGCCTTCCGGTTAATTAAAGGCTGGGAAGTAGCTGATGTTCCCCAACCGGAGGCTTCAAAAGTTGCGATTGCCTGGTACGAAGCGAAGCTGCAACAAACGCTTGCCGGAATTGAAGATAGCTTTGAAAAATACCGATTGTCCGACGCTTTAATGGGTATTTATAAATTAGTTTGGGATGATTTCTGTTCCTGGTTCCTGGAGATTATCAAGCCGGCTTATCAACAGCCGATTGATAAAGCAACTTTTGACAAAGCAATTGAGTTGTTAGAAGCTAATTTGAAGTTGTTACATCCGTTTATGCCCTTCTTAACAGAAGAAATATGGCAGTACATTGCAGAAAGAACTCCCGGGCAAGCCTTAATTATATCTGAATGGCCAACGATGCAGGATACAAATCCTGATTTAATTGCAGCATTTGATTTTGTAACGGAGGTTATTGCCGGTATTCGAACCATCCGCAAGCAAAAAAACATTGCGAATAAAGACCGCATCGATTTAAAGATAATCAACAACGAAAAAAGTACTGCCGCTTTTGATGCCGTAATTATAAAACTGGGAAATATTGACAACCTGAACTATGTTACAGAAGCAGTAAACGGAGCGTTGACCTATCGGGTAAAATCAAATGAATATTTTATTCCGATTGCCGGAAATATTGATCTAGCGGCTGAAATTGAAAAACTGGAAGAAGAGCTGAAATATATTCAGGGTTTCCTGAAATCTGTTCAGGCAAAGCTTTCGAATGAAAAATTTGTGGCCAATGCAAAACCGGAAATCATTGCAAATGAAAGAAACAAAGAAGCTGATGCGTTAGCTAAAATAGCTACCATTGAACAAAGTTTAACGAGTTTGAAATAAAGATTAAGGCCTTGATATAAAATTAAAATCCCGATCCGTTCGGGATTTTTTAATACGTCATATTTTATTTCTTTTTATTCTTTGTATTCATCATCAGCATTACGGCGGCAATTAAACCGATAATTACCAATGAGAACAGGCCAATCATAATGATGGCACCGTTATCCCAGGAGTACAAAGCGAAAGTCTGTTTGATCATTTTTTCAGGTTTTAAGTTGAATCAAAATTAAAAAGCGATCAGCAGATTTTTTATGATAATTATCAGTTACAAAAACTTTGCTTTCAGTTCAGGAGTCGGTATCATGCATTCTTCTTTTTTACCATACCATTTATAGCGGTTTTTAGCGATATAATCGTAAACAAAGTTGCCTGCATTTCCTGTAAATGATAGATAGCCGATGATTTTGTGCCAGGAGTTCAGCTCTCTGGCAATTCGCATGGCTGCTTCCGCCTTATGATAATAGGCTGTGCCGGGTTCATAGAGCACGATACTGTCTACTTTTGTACTTTCAATTCCAATGTGCTTGAGAATTTGCTGGCCTAAAGCAGATTGCAGAGCAACAAACCGGAATATATCCTTATTATCATGCCTGATGATAAACTGAACCGAAGAATCACATAAATTGCAGACGCCGTCAAACAAAATTATTTTCTTATCCTGTGGTAATCCTTCCATTGTTTTTATTTTTTAGCTTCAACCAGTTCCAAAATATCCAGACTCACTTTTGAAGTGAACAGGCCGTAATTCACGGTGGCTTTGTTCTTTTCAATGGCATCCAGCGTACCAACAGCTTTTCCGTCTGTCATACGTACACGATCACCGATTTTTAAAATGGGTTTGGGCTTTTCAGATTCAATTTTTAACGCTTTTGCTTTCTTTTCTTTTTTTACGGCTCTGATTTCATCTACTTTGGTGTTGACCTCCTGAATGATTTGTTGCTGAATAATTTCTTTTTGTTTCTTTTCTTTAACACTGGCTTTTTTTCGTTTGGAATTTTCAATCTCAACCATTTTTAAAAACTCACCAATCAGTGCTTTTTTATCTTTGTTATTAAAATATTTATCCGAAAGATCATCAATTTTCTGACCAATATAAATCAAACGTTGGTTGGCATCATAAAGTTCCTGATAACGTTCTAATTTTTCCTGAATTTTGGCGTTAATGGTTTCCATTTTTTTGCTTTCTTCGCGGGCTTTGGATTCTTCCTCTTTTAAATTAATCGATGTTTTTTCCAGTTTAGAACGTTCTTTTTGCAAGGTAGCAATGGTTTTGTCAAAGCGTACTTTACCACCTTCAATTTTCTTTTTTGCCCGGTTAATCAATCCGTACGGAATTCCGTTTTTTTGAGCGACTTCAAAGGTAAACGAACTTCCGGCCTGACCTAACAGCAGCTTATACATCGGTTCCAGCGATTTTTCATCAAAAAGCATATTGGCATTGGAGGCATAAGGCAATTCGTTGGCCAGTATCTTTAAATTAGAATAATGGGTAGTGATAATGCCAAAAGCTTCCCGATGATAGAATTCTTCCAAAAAAGTTTCAGCCAAAGCACCCCCTAATTCCGGATCAGAGCCCGTTCCGAATTCGTCAATTAAAAACAATGTCCTGGCATTGCATTTCTTTAAAAAATAGTTCATGTTTTTAAGGCGATAGCTGTATGTACTCAGATGATTTTCAATAGATTGATTATCACCTATGTCCGTCAGAATACGATCAAACAAAAACGTTTCACTGCGTTCGTGCACCGGAATCAGTATACCGCTTTGAAGCATCAGTTGCAACAGCCCGATTGTCTTTAACGAAATAGTTTTTCCGCCTGCATTAGGGCCGGAAATTACAATAATCCTGCTATGGTTATGCAGTTCAATGGTCTGAGGAAAAGTAGGTTCACTTTTATTTTTGTTGTTTAAATACAAAATCGGGTGGTAGGCTTCCCTGAAAAACAAGCGTTTTTCTTCAATAATGGTTGGCAGAACGGCATTGATCTTCAGGGCATATTTTGCTTTGGCGGCAATCACATCAATGTCACTCAAAAACTCCTGGTATTGTTGCAACAGCTCTTTGTATGGCCGGATATCATGGGTTAATTTTTTTAAAATACGGGTAATTTCTTCGTGTTCTTCATATTCCAGATTGCTCAATTCTCTCGAATAACGGAGGGTGGCTTCCGGTTCAATATAGGCAATACTGCCTGTTTTGGAACTCCCTAAAATAGAGCCTTTCACTTTTTTGCGATACATGGCTAAAACAGCCAGAACACGACGGTTTTCAACAAAGCTTTCCTTTATTTCATCCAGATAGCCTAAACTGTTGTATTGTTGTAATGCCAGACCGAAACTTTGGTTTACCTTACCGCGAACAGTATTCATCTCCCGACGGATATTCACTAAACCCGGTGAAGCATTGTCTTTAATCTCACCATATTTGTCAACTACTTCATCAATTTTCTGGATAATGAATTTTGTATAGTCAATTTGTGTTGATTTTTGATATAGAGTCGGGTAATAATCATTGAATTTTTTCAGGAAAAGTAACATCGTATTGACGTTTTCAGACAGCTGTGCTATTTTTCTGAAACTGCCTGCTTCTAAAAAGCTGTTTTCAATACCCATCAATTTTATTTCGGTACTGATGTTGTCAAAACCGTGGTTTGGCAATGCATTATTGTTGGAAAATGAGGAGAGGTACTCCGATGTTTGCCAAAGCGATTCCATCAGGAGACTTTTGTTGCCGTACGGAACAATCTCCATTGCTTTCTGTTTACCCAGTTCGGTATTACACCGCTCTGAAACAGTTTGCAGTATGGTTGAAAATTCTAAATCTTTTAAGGTTTTATCGGTGATGGAAATCATTGGTTTTTATAGCAATTTTAGGCAAATTTAAGGATAATTTTTCTTTGTTTAGCGGGCATGTTACAGCAAAAACCGGAAGTATGATTATCTTTGCTTAAATTAAAACAACCATGCAGGTAAAAATACACCCATCTTGGAAAACTATTTTAGAAGAGGAATTTGCAAAGCCCTATTTCGGTGAATTAACCGCTTTTGTAAAAAGCGAATACAGTCAATATGTCTGCTATCCGAAAGGTGGGCAGATTTTTGCGGCATTTGATCATTGTCCGTTTGAGCAACTCAAAGTGGTAATCATCGGCCAGGATCCATACCACGGACCAAATCAGGCTAACGGATTGTGTTTTTCAGTTAATGACGGTATTTTGTTTCCGCCTTCTTTGCAGAATATTTTCAGGGAGCTGGAAAGTGATCTGCAGTTTTCCTATCCTAAATCAGGGAATTTACAGCGTTGGGCAGATCAGGGCGTATTGCTGCTTAATGCTACTTTAACGGTCAGACAGGCAGAAGCCGGAAGCCATCAAAATAAAGGATGGGAAACTTTTACGGATGCGGTGATCCAACAGATTTCTGACCGGAAAGAAAATGTCATTTTCCTCCTTTGGGGAGGTTTTGCCAAAAGGAAAGGAGCTAAAATTGACCGTAAAAAACATATTGTGCTGGAAACCGGACATCCGTCTCCCTTAAGTGCTAATCGGGGACTTTGGTTTGGCAATAAACATTTCAGTAAAACCAATGAGTGTCTCAGGCAAATGGGTGAAAAAGAGATTATTTGGTAGGACTTCATTGGCTGTTATTCCGAAATAATATCATCCGTGTAGTTTTCCAGATCTCTTCTGTCTTTTTTGGTAGGTCTTCCTTCTCCGGTTTTACGGTAGTGCTCTTTTGATAATTTAAGTAATTCCAAATGAGCAAAGCTTTCTTCGGGCGTTTCATCTTTTCTATACATGTCAACCAATTTTGCTCCAACACGATTTTCAGGAATGGCTAAAACTTTGATTTTATAGGTTATTTGATCTTTTCTAAACGTAATATCATCACCCGGAAAAACTTCACGTGATGGTTTTACAACCTGACCGTTAACCGTTACGTGGTTTTTTTTGCATAGTTCTGTTACCATATTCCGGGTTTTGAAATAACGCACACACCACAAGTATTTATCTATCCGCATACTTTTTTCAGAATTCTTCGTTAATTGTTACACAAAAATAAATCAAAATTGTATCTTGCGACACATCTTTCAAAGATATATTTTTAATAAACGGAACCATAATTTTACTCAAAATGCTATTAAAGAGATTTAAAAATGTTTTACTGATTGCAATACTTTCAGTTGTTGTTTTTTCCTGTAAAAAGGATGATGATGATGTAAACATTGTACCACCACGTGACCGAACTGAACAATATAATGCAGACAAAGATTCTATCCAGAAATATTTTGAAACACATTACATGACCGTTGATGCCGATATGAATGTAATGATTGCTGAAATCCCTGAAGAGAATAGTGCTGAATATACATCGATAAAAGACCAGACTGATTATCCCTTGCAATTTATTGAGGTTAAAAATGATGCTCGTATAACGTATTTAAAAGGGGGTAGGATTGATGATCCGGTTTCGTATAAATTATATTACATTTTACTGAATGAAGGAGGGGGGCAAAGCCCGACAACAATCGATTCATCATTTGTAGATTACAGAGGCTGGAATTTTAACAATGTTGAGTTTGACAGAACTTCTTCGCCGGTTTGGACGTCTTTTCCGTCCAGCACAAATGAATTTATCTCTGGATTCAGACAGATTTTACCCAAATTAAAAACACCGGAAATGATAACCCCGAATGAGGACGGTACGCTTACATATACAAACTATGGTAATTGTGTCGTATTTATTCCGTCCGGGCTGGCCTATTTTAATGTGTCAAGAGGGATTAATATTCCGGCTTATTCTAATTTAGCTTTTCAAATCAAATTAAAAGGGCTGCGGTATAATGATCATGACCGGGATAAAATTCTGTCTAAAGATGAAATTTATAACCCAACCGGCGATAGTGATATCGGTTACTTTAACCAGGATACCGACGGTGATGGAATTCCTGACTTTTTGGACACGGATGATGACGGCGATGGTGTTCTGACCAGAAATGAAATAAAAATTCCGGGAACAATTCCGCAATTGTACTATTCGTTTGAGCAGATACCGGATTGTTCCGGTGATCAATCCAATCCCGGCAGATTGCGAAAGCACATAGACCCGAGTTGTCAGTAAGAGTAAGTCAAAAAATAATAGAAATAAAAATCCCGATTCAGTGTTTGAGTCGGGATTTTTTTGTTAGAGGTAAAAAGGGTACGGTTATTTTTTTCGACGGATAACTTTTTCAGCCTTGGCAATAATGGCGGCATGATTTAATTGATATTTCTCCATCAGCTGAGCCGGTGTGCCGCTTTCTCCAAAACTATCCTGTACGGCAACATATTCCTGCGGCACAGCATTGTTCAGGGATAATGTTCTGGCAACACTTTCGCCCAGACCACCTAAAATATTGTGCTCTTCAGCAGTAACCACACAGCCTGTTTTGGCGACCGATTTTAAAATGGCTTCTTCGTCTAACGGTTTAATTGTGTGTATGTTAATTACTTCGGCGGAAATTCCTTTTTCTTCCAGTTTTTCAGCAGCAAGTAAAGCTTCCCAAACCAGATGACCGGTGGCAATAATGGTTACATCAGTTCCTTCATTCAGCATCACCGCTTTACCAATGATGAATTCACCGTTTTCAGGGGTAAAATTAGCAACGCTCGGACGTCCGAAACGCAGGTAAACCGGACCGTGATGATCGGCAATTGCCATCGTAGCGGCCTTAGTCTGATTATAATCGCAGGTGTTGATAACCGTCATTCCCGGCAACATTTTCATCAAACCGATGTCTTCCAGAATCTGGTGGGTTGCACCGTCTTCTCCCAGGGTAAGACCTGCATGCGAAGCACATATTTTAACATTTTTGTCAGAATAGGCTACGGATTGTCTGATTTGGTCATACACTCTTCCGGTAGAAAAGTTGGCAAATGTTCCGGTAAACGGAATTTTACCGCCAATGGTTAATCCGGCAGCTATGCCGATCATATTGGCTTCGGCAATACCAACCTGAAAGAACCGTTCCGGATGGTTCTTTTTGAAATCGTCCATTTTTAATGAACCGATTAAATCGGCACAAAGAGCAACCACTTTTTCATTTTTCTGACCCAATTCGGTCAAACCGGCTCCAAAACCTGAGCGGGTATCTTTATTTCCGGTATTTATATATTTTTTCATTTTTATGCTGAATTTATTTCAGGATATTAAATTATTTCAAAATTTTAATAGTCGCCTAAGGTTTCAGGATTTTGAGCCAGTGCTTTTGCCAATTGCTCATCGTTGGGAGCTTTTCCGTGCCATGCGTGGGTGTGCATCATAAAATCAACACCGTTCCCCATTTCGGTATAAAGCAACACACAAACCGGTTTCCCTTTTCCTGTTTTAGCTTTGGCTTCGGTCATTCCTGAAATAATGGCTTCTAGGTTATTACCTTCTTTGATTTCCAGAACTTCCCAGCCAAAAGCAATGAACTTGGCTTTTAAGTCACCCATGTGTAAAACTTCATCGGTAGTACCGTCAATCTGTTTGCCGTTTACATCAATGGTTGCAATGTAATTGTCCACCTTATAGGCTGCGGCATACATCATGGCTTCCCAGTTCTGACCTTCCTGCAACTCGCCGTCGCCATGCAGGGAATAAATCAAATGGTTGTCATGATTCAGTTTTTTGGCTAAAGCTGCACCAATGGCTACCGACATACCTTGTCCGAGAGAACCAGAAGCAACCCGTATGCCAGGTAAACCTTCATGTGTGGTAGGATGCCCCTGAAGTCTTGAGTTAATTAACCGGAAAGTAGCCAGTTCAGAAACCGGAAAGTAGCCGCTACGGGCTAAAACACTGTAAAATACAGGCGAAATGTGCCCGTTGGACAGGAAAAATAAATCTTCTCCGTTTCCATCCATTTCAAAGCCTTCTTTTCGGTTCATTATAACCTGGTATAAGGCGACAAAAAATTCTGTACAGCCCAGAGAGCCACCCGGATGTCCTGAGTTTACGGCATGAACCATTCGTAGAATGTCTCTTCTTACTTGTGTAGAAAAGTCGTTTAATTGTTGTGTGTTGGGTTTCATTTTTTCTAAAAAGTTAAACTGGGGCAAAGGTAATTCAATTATTATAGTTTGACTAATTCGCTTTGGCAGAATTTGCGAAAGTTTTCAAGATAAATTGTTAGTAAACTCAGGGTTAAGATGTATAAATTATTCACAAAACAGACTTGGGAAAAATGAATTCTGTTATCTTTGCCAATTGTAAAAAACAGATATGAAGTTCGATTTACTGACGACTGATCCGCATTCAAAGGCCCGTGCAGGCTCAATTACCACAGACCATGGAGTGATTGAAACACCTATTTTTATGCCGGTCGGAACGGTTGCTTCCGTAAAAGGAGTACACCAACGGGAATTAAAAAATGATATTAATCCGGATATCATACTGGGGAATACGTACCATTTATACCTTCGTCCGCAAACGGATATCCTTGAAAAAGCCGGCGGATTACATAAATTCATGAACTGGGACAGGAATATCCTTACGGATAGTGGCGGTTATCAGGTGTATTCGCTTTCTTCGAACCGGAAAATAAAAGAGGAAGGAGTTAAGTTTAAAAGCCATATTGATGGTTCGTACCACTTTTTTTCACCCGAAAATGTCATGGAGATCCAACGGACTATCGGGGCTGATATCATCATGGCTTTTGATGAATGTACGCCCTACCCATGTGATTACCGTTATGCCAAACGTTCGATGCACATGACGCACCGCTGGTTGGACAGGTGTATTGCTCATCTGGAAAAGCTGCCGTTTAAGTATGGCTATGAACAGACCTTTTTTCCGATTGTTCAGGGAAGTACTTACAAGGATTTAAGAGAACAATCGGCTGAATATATTGCCAATGCAGGAGCTCAGGGCAATGCGATTGGTGGACTTTCCGTGGGGGAACCGGCTGAAGAAATGTATGCCATGACAGAAGTGGTTACGGCTATCCTTCCCAAAGAGAAGCCGAGGTATCTGATGGGGGTGGGAACCCCGGTCAATATCCTGGAAAATATAGCCCTGGGTATTGATATGTTTGATTGTGTGATGCCAACCCGAAATGCAAGAAACGGAATGCTGTTCACGGCAAACGGTACCATTAACATTAAAAATAAAAAGTGGGAGGACGATTTTTCGCCTATTGACGAAATGGGAATCACGTTTGTGGATACAGAATATACCAAGGCTTATCTGCGTCATTTGTTTGCTGCAAATGAGTATCTTGGCAAGCAGATAGCAACAATTCACAATTTAGGGTTCTATATGTGGCTGGTTCGCGAAGCCAGAAAGCATATTTTAGCAGGTGATTTCAGGGTGTGGAAGGAGCAAATGGTGAAACAAATGGATCAAAGGTTGTAAAATTTGAATTCAGAAGTTAGAAGTTTTTCTAAACTCTACTTCTAAACTCTAAATTCTAACTTCAGACATGAAAATTATTGATAAATACATCTTAAAGCGATACTTGGTTACTTTTACGGTGATGCTTTTGTTGTTCATACCCATTGGTATCGTTATTGATGTTGCTGAAAAAATCAATAAAATCCTGGAGAGTAAGGTTCCTTTTTCGGCTGTAGCCATTTATTACCTGGATTTTACGATTTATTTTGCCAACCTGCTTTTTCCGATTTTTCTGTTCCTTTCTGTGATATGGTTTACCTCAAAGCTCGCTAATAATACGGAGATTATTGCTATTTTGAGTTCGGGGATTTCTTTTACGCGGTTTTTGAGACCCTATATCATTGGGGCTACCATTGTTTCGGTTTTTGCTCTGTTGATGGGCTTTTTTCTCGTGCCTAAAGCCAGTAAAGGCTTTAATGACTTCCGTTATACCTATTTAAAAAACAATAAGGAAATCAGGCAAAATTCAAATGTGTTCCGGCAGATCAGTGAGGATGAATTTTTGTATGTAAGTAATTTTAATTCGGTTTCAAAAACAGCCTTTAATTTTACGCTGGAAAAATTTAATAACGAAAAACTGGCTTATAAAATCACGGCAAACCGATTGAAATGGAATGAAAAAGACAGCACCTATACGATGTTCAACTATCAGAAACGAAAAGTCGGACTTTACGGGGATGTATTAGAGAAAGCGGAAAAAAAAGACACTGTTTTTACGTTTGATCTGGAAGATCTGACCCCGGTGATTTATATTGCGGAAACACTGACCCTTCCGGAATTAGTTAAATTTATTGACAAGGAAAAAGCAAGAGGAAATGCCAATATAAATACCTATTTGGTTGTTTTGTACAGAAAATACAGTCTTCCGGTTACCGCTTTTATCTTAACACTTATTGCCGTTTCGGTTTCTTCTATGAAACGAAGAGGAGGAATGGGAGTTAATTTAGCCATCGGAATTGTGCTTGCCTTTACATATATCTTCTTTGATAAGATTTTTGGAACAATGGCTGAAAAGTCCAGTATTCCACCTTTTGTAGCTGTTTGGTTTCCTAATTTTGTTTTTGGTATTTTAGCCATCTATCTGCTTCGAAATGCAAAACGATAACCTTAAAAGTTATTTACACCTTCATCTGATTGTTTTTATCTGGGGGTTTACAGCCATTTTAGGCGAACTGATTTCGTTAGACGCTTTGCCTTTGGTATGGTTCAGGATGCTGATGGCTGTTGGTTTTATAGCAATTTTTATTTTTTATAAAAAAACAGATCTCACCATTCCACGCAAAACACTGCTGGCGTTTTTGTTTTTAGGGTTGGTCATTGCCCTGCATTGGCTCACTTTTTTCAAAGCCATCAAAGTTTCCAATGTGTCAGTTACCCTTGCCTGCCTGTCAACCGGAGCTTTTTTTGCTTCCTTTCTGGAACCTATTCTGTATAAACGAAAAGTTATTTGGTATGAAGTTTTCTTTGGATTACTGGTGGTTGGCGGACTTTACATCATCTTTAACTTTGAAGGCGATTATTATTTGGGAATCATTTTAGCCTTGCTGTCCGCTTTTTTATCCGCCCTTTTTTCAGTAATCAACGGAAAGTATGCTAAAATGTATGATTCAACCGTCATTTCATTTTATGAGCTTACAGGAGGTGTGCTTTGTTTTTCAGTTTATCTTTTATTGACAAATAGTTTTTCAGGGGAGTTCTTTATGCTTAAACCCTCAGACTGGTTATATCTGATTATTTTAAGTTCAATATGCACTGCCTATGCGTTCATAGCTTCTGTAAAAGTAATGAAATTTATAAGTCCTTACACTGTAATGTTGACCATCAATCTCGAACCTGTTTATGGGATAATCCTGGCATTGCTTATCTTTAAAGACAAAGAAAAAATGAGTCCTGAGTTTTATTTGGGAGCCGTAATAATTCTTTTAACCGTAATTTTAAACGGAATAATCAAGTACAGACTCAGGAACCGAAGAGGTTAATTTTAATTTTGTTTAAAAGTTAACCCAAAAAATAACTTTTCTTAACAAGATAAAATTCTATCTTTGCTAATCAAACGAAACTAAAAATTAATCGAAACCTATGGAATATTTAGATTTTGAACTTCCGATTAAAGAACTGGAAGATCAATTGGACAAATGCCAGATTATCGGTGAAGAATCTAATGTTGATGTTACCGCAACTTGCAAACAAATAGAAAAAAAATTAGAAGAAACAAAGAAAAAAATATACAAGAACCTTACCGCCTGGCAAAGAGTTCAGCTTTCCAGACACCCCAGCCGCCCTTACACAATGGATCATATCCGGGCATTGTGTGGCGGAACTTTTTTAGAGCTTTTTGGCGACAGAAGCTTCAAGGATGACAAAGCAATGGTTGGCGGATTGGGAAAAATAGGCGGACAATCGTTCATGATTGTAGGGCAACAAAAAGGGTTTAATACCAAAACCCGTCAATTCAGAAATTTTGGTATGGCCAACCCGGAAGGTTACCGCAAAGCCCTTCGTTTAATGAAAATGGCTGAAAAATTCGGTATTCCTGTTCTGACCTTAATTGATACCCCCGGAGCCTATCCCGGACTTGAAGCTGAGGAAAGAGGGCAGGGGGAAGCAATCGCCAGAAATATTTTTGAGATGCTTCGGTTAAAAACCCCGATTGTTACTGTTATTGTGGGTGAAGGAGCTTCCGGCGGAGCATTGGGAATAGGTGTTGGTGATAAAGTGTATATGCTCGAAAACACCTGGTATTCCGTAATTTCCCCTGAATCGTGTTCCTCTATTTTATGGCGAAGCTGGGAGTATAAAGAGCAGGCTGCAGAAGCTTTAAAGCTGACTTCGTATGATATGAAAAAGCAAAAGTTAATCGATGAAATAATTCCGGAACCACTTGGCGGAGCACATTATGACAGAGAAACAACCTTTAAAACCGTTGAACAGTATATTATTAAAGGATATAACGAATTAAAAGACTTATCAACAACTGAGTTGGTAGCTCAAAGGATGGATAAATACAGTAAGATGGGCGAGTTTAAAGAATAATTCTTACATAACCAGATTTGAATCCGAAGCCCATAAACTTCGGATTTTTTTGTGTTATTAACATTAAAAAATAAGTTGTTAACAGTGTTGAACTAAAAAGTAGTTAAGGCTATTTTTTTAGATTATAGTTACATTAGCCAAATGGAAAATTTACGAAATATTAACCCGATTAAAGTAGATAAAACTACCATAATAAACTTAGAAAAAGGAAAGCTACCGCCACAGGCTCTTGACTTAGAAGAAGCCGTGTTGGGAGCGATGATGATTGATAAAAAAGGGGTTGATGAAGTAATTGATATTCTTCAGCCGGATGCTTTTTACAAAGATGCCCACAAATACATTTTTGAAGCCATTGTTCAGTTATTTACCGATACGCAACCTATCGATTTGCTGACTGTTTCCGCTCAGTTAAAAAAGAATGCAAAATTGGATCTGGTCGGCGGTGATTTTTACCTGATTCAGCTGACTCAGAAAATTTCGTCATCTGCCCATATTGAATTTCATTCCAGAATCATCCTTCAGAAATTTATCCAGCGGAGTTTGATTAAAATATCTTCTGAAATTATCGAAGAATCCTATGATGAAACCACCGACGTTTTTGATCTTTTAGACAAAGCGGAATCAAAGCTGTACGAGGTTACCCAGGGTAATATCAAACGAAGTTCGGAAACGGCTCAAAGTCTGGTTATTCAGGCTAAAAAACGAATTGAAGAAATTGCCAATAAGGAAGGTTTAAGTGGTGTGGCTACCGGTTTTGATAAACTGGATAAAGTAACATCCGGCTGGCAGCCCAGTGACCTGATTATTATTGCTGCAAGACCCGGTATGGGTAAAACAGCGTTCGTACTTTCCATGGCCAGAAACATGGCTATCGATTTTAACCAACCGGTTGCCGTATTTTCACTGGAGATGTCTTCTGTTCAGTTGATTACCCGTTTGATTTCGTCAGAAACCGGTTTGTCTTCTGAGAAGTTGAGAACCGGCAAACTCGAAAAACACGAATGGGAACAATTGAGCGTAAAAGTAAAAAACCTGGAAAAAGCTCCGTTATATATTGATGATACGCCTTCGTTGTCGATTTTTGATTTAAGAGCCAAAGCCAGACGTTTGTCTTCGCAGCACGGTATCAAAATGATTATTGTAGATTACCTTCAGCTGATGACGGCCGGCGGTGGCGGAAAAGGTGGCGGAAACCGCGAACAGGAAATTTCAACCATTTCCCGGAACCTGAAAGCGTTGGCAAAAGAGTTGAATGTTCCCGTAATTGCATTGTCTCAGCTTTCCCGTGCCGTAGAAACCCGCGGTTCCAGTAAACGGCCGTTGCTTTCCGATTTGAGGGAATCCGGTGCGATTGAGCAGGATGCCGATATTGTATCGTTCATTTATCGTCCGGAATACTACAAGATCGATGAATGGGATGATGATGAACGATCACCTACAGAAGGACAAGCCGAATTCATTATTGCCAAGCACCGTAACGGAGGTCTGGAAAATATCCGTCTGAAATTCATCGGAAGTTTAGGTAAATTTGATAACCTGGATGATTTTTCATCCGGATTCAGCGATCTGCCTTCCCGTATGAATGCCGAGGATACACCGTTTATTACTAAAAACCTGCCTTCGCCCAACGAAGCGTTTGGAAGTAATATGAATGCGGAAGAAGACGATTCGGACGTACCGTTTTAATATTTTTACCCTATAAGTCATAGTAGTTATTTCTTTAAACCTGATATGACTTATAGGGTTAACAGTTTTTTTATCATTTTCTTCACACAAAATCGTTTATCTTTGGCTGACAAACCTTTTTTGCCAATTTAAAAAAATTGCAGATTTTGAAAAAGACGATTTTTTATTTATTACTGGTTTTATTTTCTCTTTCGGTAAAAGCAAACTTCATTCTTTTGCCGATGGATGAAAGCACGCAGCAGAATCATTTAAAAGCTTACGGAATTACCTATTGGGCTTTAGAAAATGATTACAAAGCCAGCTGGTTACTCAATTACCGTGGTGGATCGTTTTTATTGCCCGATGCTCCGGAAATTCGGAAAGAATGTCAAATACGTGGCGTTTCTTTTGAACTTTTATCCGATAGTCAGGCCAATCAGATTTTGGAAGAAATCAGTAGTCCATCCCAGAATATGGAATCGGTAGTGTTGGAAAAAGCTCCCAAAATAGCAGTTTATACTCCTAAAGGAAAGCAACCGTGGGATGATGCCGTGACGTTAGTTTTAACGTATGCCGAAATTCCGTTTAAAGCAGTATATGATGAAGAAGTTTTGTCCGATCAGTTACTTTTGTATGATTGGCTGCACCTGCATCACGAAGATTTTTCCGGTCAATACGGAAAGTTCTTCGGGGCTTACCGGAATGCTCCCTGGTATATTGAGCAAAAGAAAGAAGCAGAAGCATTGGCGGCTAAATTAGGATATTCAAAAGTGTCTGAGGCTAAATTGGCGGTAGCCAAAAAAATACGGGATTTTGTGATTGGCGGCGGGTTTATGTTTGCTATGTGTTCGGCAACAGACAGTTTTGATATTGCCCTTTCTGCCGACGGCGTTGACATCTGTGAACCCATGTTTGACGGTGATGAAAGTGAACCGAATTACCAGTCAAAAATTGATTACTCCAAAACATTTGCCTTCCGGGATTTTATCCTGGAAAGGAGTCCGACCGTTTATGAATTTTCAGATATCGATATGACTACCAAACGGAAAATGCCGATGGAAAAAGACTATTTTACTCTGATGGAATATTCTGCCAAATGGGATCCGATTCCCACCATGCTATGCCAGAACCATACCCAGCTGGTCAAAGGATTTATGGGGCAAACAACGGCTTTTGACAGTGAACTGGTCAAATCGCATGTGTTGGTTATGGGTGAGAACCGGTACAATGGTGAAGCAAGGTATATACACGGAACCAAAGGAAAAGGAATGTTTACCTTTTTTGGCGGACATGATCCGGAAGATTACCAGCATTTGGTAGGCGATGCTCCGACTGTTTTGGATTTACACCCCAATTCGCCCGGTTATCGGTTAATTTTAAATAATGTTTTGTTTCCGGCCGCAAAGAAAAAGAAACAGAAAACCTAAGAATTTCAACCTAAAAAATCCAAAATTAACGTTTCAATTAATTTTGGATTTTTGCGGTTAACGTTTAAATCATTTCATTAAATTAACTCAAACTTTCCTCATTTTCCTTGTCCAGGTATTCCTGAACTATTCCGATGGCATTCGTAACCACATCGCTCAGGGCGGTGATAAACGTTCCGTCGTCAGCAATATTAATGGCGTGCTTAATCGCTTCAATTTCTTTAGGAATGATTTCATACGTTACCGGGCGATTTGCTTTCTGAATTCCTTCCAAAATCAGATCAATAATTTCCTGTTCAGTCCGGCCCCGCAAATGTTTTTCCTGACGGATGATAATGTGGTCAAACATTCTTCCGGCAATTTCAGCACAATCGCGAATATCTTCATCTCTGCGGTCGCCCACACCGGCAATAATTCCGATTTTTCGGGTTGCCTCTATATTGCTCAACAAGTCTTCAATAGCAGAATACCCGGCCGGATTATGGGCAAAATCAATCATGACTTTGAACCGTTTAAACTCAAAAATATTCATTCGGCCCGGTGTCTGGGCTACACTCGGAATAAAGGTCTGCAATGAAAGGCTGATATCATCGGTTTTAAAACCATACAGATAACTGGCTAACGATGCTGCCAAAACATTTTGAATCATAAATTTTGCTTTGCCGCCCAAGGTCAGTGGAATATGCAAAGCCTTTTCAATACGGATTTTCCAGTCTCCTTTTTTTATAGTGATAAAGCCATTTTCATAGACCGCAACAATTTTACCCTCTTTACTTAGTTTTTTTACAACAGGATTATCTTCGTCCATGGCAAAGTAAGCAATGTTACAGCTCAGGTCACCGGCAATTTTGAGGCAATGTTCATCTTCGGCATTCAGAATAGCCCATCCGTCTTTTTTTACACTGCGTACAACCACACTTTTAACACGGGCCAGATCGTCCAGGGTATCAATATCGCTCAGGCCCAAATGATCTTCTCTGATGTTGGTGATGATGGCAATATCACATCGGCTGAAGCCTAAACCGGCTCTTAAAATTCCGCCCCGGGCTGTTTCCAGAACGGCAAATTCTACGGTTGGATCTTTTAAAATATATTCAGCACTGACGGGACCGGTAGTGTCGCCTTTTTCCAACATGTGGTTTTGAATATAGATTCCGTCAGACGTAGTAAATCCTACTTTAAAGCCGTTGTTTTTTACAATATGGGCTAACAGTCGGGTAGTGGTGGTTTTTCCGTTTGTTCCGGTTACGGCTATAATAGGGATCCGGCTGGGTTTTCCGGGCGGATAAAGCATATCGATGACCGGAGCGGCTACGTTTCTGGGCAATCCTTCGGAAGGAGCTAAATGCATCCGGAAACCGGGTGCGGCGTTTACTTCTAAAATAACCCCTCCGTTCTCTTTTAAAGGCTGGGTTAAATTTTCCGCCATAATATCAATTCCACAGACATCCAGGCCAATCACCCTTGAAATTCGTTCGGCTAAAAAGATATTTTCAGGGTGCATCATATCGGTTACATCCACTGATGTGCCCCCGGTACTTAAATTCGCTGTTGATTTTAAATAGACCGTTTCACCGTTATTAGGAACTGTTTCTAACGAATAGCCCAATTTGTCCAACAAATCGGTCGTATCTCTGTCAACTGTAATTTCGGTTAATACATTCTCATGGCCATAACCTCTCCGGGGATCCTGATTGGTTATGTCAATTAATTCCTGGATTGTATGCTTTCCGTCACCGATAATATGAGCAGGCACTCTTTTGGCAGCAGCTACTAATTTATTGTCTATAACTAAAACCCTGAAATCAAAGCCTGTAATAAATTTTTCTACAATAACCCGGCGGCTGTACTTTTGAGCATGAGCTAACCCTTTTACGGCGTCTTCCCAGGTTACTACATTAATTGATGCTCCTTTTCCGTGATTGCCATCCAGCGGTTTAATAACGATGGGATAGCCTATTTTTTTGATAGTGAGTTCCAAATCTTCTTCATCCACGCAGATAGAACCACTGGCAACGGGAATAGATGCCATGTCCAGCATACGTTTGGTTTCCTCTTTGTTACAGGCAATATCAACGGCAATGTTGCTGGTTTTACAGGTAATGGTAGCCTGAAAACGCATTTGATGTACCCCGTAGCCCAATTGTACTAACGAGTTTGTGCCTAACCGTATCCAGGGGATATCTCGGGCAACAGCCTCCTCCACGATACTTCCGGTAGAAGGTCCCAGGCGGACTCTTTCCCTGATTTCACGCATCTTCTGGATATCGGCTTCCAGGTCATAATCGGTACCGGCAATCAGGGCTTCAGCAATCCGGACGGAGCTTTCGGCAGCAAACATACCCACATTTTCTTCGGTATAACTGAAAACAACATTGTAAACACCGGGAGTTTTTGTTTCGCGTGTTCTTCCGAATCCGGTTTCCATGCCGGCAAGAGTTTGAATTTCCAGGGCAATGTGCTCAATCACGTGTCCCATCCAGGTACCGCGTTCTATCCGCATAAAAAAACCACCACGAACCCCTTCGGAACAGCGGTGTTCGATCATGGTCGGAAACATGGCTTCAATGCGTTCCCGGAAACCGTCTATTTTATTGGTAGGAAACTGTTCCATATCTTCCAGGTCCAACCGCATCTGGATTAATTTTTTTCGTTGAACACTCCAAATGTTGGGTCCCCGCAGTGCTTGTACTTTTAATATTTTCATAAACTTAAATTGAAAAGAAAGGTTAGTTTGTTTTTTGTGTAATGATTTTGTTAAAAATAAGAAATAATTGTTTTGCTAAAATAGTTTTTTTGTGTGTTTTGTCAAATTTTATTTCAATTATAGTAAAAAGTGAATTTTAAGGTTGATTTTCAGAGCAATGGAGACCTTGTTTTTTTATAGTTCAATCATCAGTTCATTTTTTCAAATTATTCAAAAATCACCTGTTAGTTTTAAGTTTTTGCTATTTTTGTGGCATGAATAGCAGAGGAAAATTAATTATTATTGGTGGAGCTGTTGACAAGGGCAGCTTTACAGAGGCGAGTTTTGATCAGGATGTTTCAAAGAATATGAATTTTTTTGAGACCGGAATTTTAAAACGCATTATCGACGAATCTAAATATAAAGAGAACTCAAGGATCGAAGTGATTACAACAGCTTCAAAGATACCGAGAGAAGTAGGGCCGGAGTATGTAAAGGCGTTTCAGTACCTTAATGCTTCAAATGTTGATGTTTTGCATATTGAACGAAGAGAGCAGGCTTCTGAAGAAGACGTTCTTAACCGGTTAAAAGCAGCTGATGTGGTTATGTTTACGGGAGGCGACCAGTTACGGCTGTCTTCTATTTTAGGCGGTACCCTATTTCATGATGTGTTGCTGGAGAAGTATAAAAATGATCATTTTATTTATGCCGGAACTTCAGCCGGTGCGGCGGCGGCCTCCAATAATATGATATACCAGGGCAGCAGCAGCGAGGCTTTGTTGAAAGGCGAAGTAAAAATCACGTCCGGTTTGGGGTTGATTGATGATGTTGTGATTGATACCCATTTTGTACAGCGTGGCCGGATAGGAAGGTTGTTTCAGGCAGTGGTTGGTAATCCTAAAATACTGGGAATCGGACTAGGCGAAGACACCGGGCTGTTGATCACCAGTGACAGAAAAATGGAAGCGATAGGCTCCGGTCTGGTTATTCTGGTTGACGGTCGTGAAATAAAAGATACCAACTTAACACAGGTTGAGTTAGGACAGCCCGTATCCATTAATCATCTGGTCACACACGTGATGAGCATGGGCGATACGTTTGACCTGGATACGTATAAAATGAAGATTCATTCTTCGCAATACATTTAGTTGGAAATAGACAATGGGTGAAAGTTATAGGTATTTATTTTTCACATTATTGGTAACATTTTCCTAAAATACTGTTTTAAACATGAAGATAATCATACACGGCGGTTTCTTTTCAGAATCTACCACTAATTTAGAAACAAAAATAGCCAAACAGGAAGCACTTTTACGCATTGTTAAGGAGGCTTACGGATACCTCAAAACGCATACTGCTCTGGAGACTGTTGTTTATGCCGTTTCTCTGCTGGAAGATGATGAATTGTTTAATGCCGGAACAGGTTCGCAAATTCAAAGTGACGGAAAAATCAGAATGAGTGCTGCTTTGATGGATGGTGTATCGATGAAAATGAGCGGTGTTATCAATATTGAAAATGTAAAAAACCCGATTCAGGTGGCTGAGATCCTGATGAATGTTGATGATCGTATTTTAGGTGGAAGTGGTGCTACAAATTTTGCGAGAGAGCATGGTTTTAAAGAAATTTCAACCGAAATCCCGCAACGTCGTCAGGAATATGAAGTTAAATTAAAAGCAACCGGTTCAGGAACTGTAGGTTGTGTGGTACTGGATAAAGAGGGGAAAATCGCCGTAGCTACTTCAACCGGCGGAAAGGGATTTGAAATTCCGGGTCGTATTTCTGATTCTGCTACAGTTGCCGGAAATTATGCTAATGCATTTTGTGGTGTGAGTTTAACCGGAGTAGGAGAAGACATTGTGAGCGGTGCAGTGGCAGCCAAAATAGTAACCCGGGTAACCGACGGATTCTCTTTAGAAGCTGCTTTTGAAAAAACATTCAACGAACTAAAACCGTTTGACGGTTTTGCCGGAGCCATTGCCATAGACAAGAGCGGAAATATTTATCACCGGGATTCTCACCCAACCATGGTTTACGCCAGTTTTGATGGTGAAAAGGAAGCGGTGTTCAGTTAAATTTCTGTAAGCCGGAAAAGCTTGTGAAAAATACCTACTTGTAGGGATTTTTAAAAGAAAAAGGAGATATAACTTTGCAGATGTACATGGGTTGAGACAACTACAACCGTGCAGTGGTTTTTGGAAATCAAGAAGAAAGTCCCTGATAACGGGACTTTCTTTGTTTACAGTTAAAAATCATATTTTCGCTCTACCGCAAACCGGATTAGATCGGTTTTTCCATGGATATTGATTTTTTTGATAATATTTTTCCGGTGTGTATCAACCGTTGTTTTGCCAATATACAGTATATCTGCAATTTCCTGAGAAGTTTTCCCTTCACCGATGAGCTGTAAAATTTCTTTTTCACGTTTACTCAAAATAATTTCTTCTTTGGTGAGGGAATCATGGGTGGTAATGGCGTCATCAAAAAATACATTCCCTTTGGCAACCGTCCGGATGGCGTCTAACACCTTTTTCAGTGATGAGTTTTTAAGAATATAGCCTTTGGCTCCGGCTTGCTGCATCTGGTTAATTGCTTCGGCTTGTTCAAACATGCTGAAACCGATTACTTTGGTTTCCGGGAATTTCTCCACAATTGTTTTGGTAGCACAAATCCCGTCGCATTTAGGCATTCGGATGTCTGTAAGTACAATATCCGGCCGTTTCCGACGGACTATATCAATTAATTCTTCACCGTCGTTTGCTTCTCCTACGACTTCTATATCCGACTCATATTCAATCATGAGTTTGATACCGTCAATCAGGGCCTGGTGATCTTCTGCAATAACTACCCGTATCATAATGGAATATCAATAATAATGGTGGTTCCTTTGTCAATAATGGTGTCAATAGAAAAAGTTCCGCCCATTTGTTCTACTTTTTTTTCAATGTTTTTCAGTCCCATCCCATCACTCAACCTGATCGATTTGGGGTTAAAGCCAATGCCGTTGTCTTCGATGATTAAATTAATATCTGTGTCGTTATGCTGGGTTAAGTAGATGTTAACTTCACTAGCTTTGGCATGTTTGATAATATTGGTACACAATTCCTGGATCATGCGAAAAAGACTTATTTCTAATTTGTTATCCAGCCGTTCCTTTAACCCAAAAGGAATAACATTGATTTCCAGCAGGTTTAGAACACTCATTTTATCGGCCATCTTTTTTACGGCCGGAACCAGGCCGTCATTACCAATAATTCCCGAATTTTTTAAATGAGCCATGTCACGTACTTTCTGATAGGCTTCCTCAATCAGATGATCTGTTTTTTCATAGAGCTTGTTTTCTTCTTCCATTGTACTTTCTTTTAATCGCTTTAAATGTTGAAAGTTTAATTTCAGGGTGGCTAACATGCTTCCTAAATTATCATGGAGTTCATTGGCTAATTTAGCTCTTTCTTTTTCCTGGCTTTCCAGCATCAGGTCAATGTTCTGAAGCTCATGTTCCTTTAAGGTGGTGGCCAGTTTTTGCTTTTCGAGCAGTTTTTCCTGTTCTGCAATTTTTTGTTTCTTTTTGGCATTTTTGATAACCAAAAGCGAAATTACGATGAATGAGATTAAAACCCCGATTAATACAAAAAGAACCAAAAGGTTAATTTTCCGCTTACTTTCCAGTAAACTGTTCTGGTTTTTCAACGCTTTATTTTCTAATTCTTTTTCTTTTGTTTCATGAAAAACCTGTAATTCAGAAACTTTTATATCTTGTAATTCCTCATTGATTTTTTTTTGGATTAAAGTATGTTCTGAAAGGTGATGATAAGCATTTTTAAAATCGCCCAAAGCTTCGTAATTAACTGAAAGGAAGTAGTGAATGAGGCTTTTTGTTTTTTCCGTATAAGCTGTAATCTCTATTTCATTTGCTTTATTCAGAAGCACAATGGCTTTCTGATAATCGGCTTTATAATAATAACAACTTGCAATATTGATGTAGTTTGTACAAAGTGTGTTCAAATCATTTTTTTGAATAGATATGTTCAGGTTTTTATTAAAATAATATAGTCCGGAATCCGGTTTCTGAAGTATTTCGTTATACAATACACCAAGATTATTATTGATACCGCAGTATGTTTTTTCATTGTATGCTTTATTGTTATGCTCCAAAGCTATTTTAAAATAGTATTTACTTTCATCCGGGTCATCCTCGATTAACATTGATGCCCATTGATAGTATCCTATTGCCAGTAAATCATCTTTCCGGGTTTCTTTTGCAAAAGCAATATACTCTTGAATAATTTTTTTTGCCTTTTCAAAATTGTGATTTTGGGTGCTGTACAAGTAAGCAATGTCTAAAGTGACCTCCATAGCCTGCTCCTTTTGATTTGTTTCAAGATAGGCCGTCTTTGATTTGATGTAGTATTCAAATGAGTTGCCGCTTTCGTTTTCATTGCTGTATGCCTTGGCTAGGTGATGATAAATTTTAGCCAGCTCTTTTTTGTCTTTTGTTAACTTAAAAGGGAGCAGGTATTTTATGGCACTGTAATTTCTGCCTTCTTCAATTAAACAGTCAACTTTAGCATAATCGGGATACTGGGCAAAAACAAACCCACTCATTACAAAATAAATAATGAGCGGGAGAGTGATGTTGGGACTTTTTAATTTCATTATTTTGTGATGATACTCATACCCAATACCCTTGGCTTGGCTTTTAAATCTTTAATATAATTAAAGCTACCTGATTCATGAACTTTGGTATAAATAGCCTCTATATTTTGATGTAATTCATCTAAATCGGAGGTATTTAATTTACCGGTATCATGGAATAAGATGAATAGGGTATCAGATAAATTTATATCAAATTCATTATAACTAACCGATCTGTAGTTATCGAGGTCATCTAAATCAATTTCTAGAGGATACTTCTTAGATTGTTCAAAGAGCTGATCGCCGTTGTCTTTTGTGAGTTTAAAAAGACAGAAAACAGCATTGATTTGTTTTTTAAAAATCGAAATTTTAGATAAGTCAAAGAATCTTTTAAAGATGTAAGGATTGTCGGTTTTTTCGTCAGGTAAAAATATATCTAACTTAAGCTTTCGATTAGTTACATCAATTTTTCCGGTAGCGGTATAAGTTAAATCTGCCATATTATTTGGTTTTTAAAGTTAAACACTTCAAAAGTCGATAGTAATTTACAAAAAAAAATCCCTACAAATAGGGATTTTTGGAATTTCATTATTTTTTTAAATAAATCTTGATCAGAAAGAGTAAAAAGATAAAGCAGATAAATCCTAAAAGCACTTTTACACTTCCTTTGTAGTGCAGTTTGTGAAGCGATAAATCCTTTCGGTACACATAAATCATCACGGCTGTAAAACAGACAACAAAGAAAGCTGCAAATACCCATTGGCCGGTTGAAAACATAACGTAAATTTTTCAACAAAAATAGTTAATTGTTTTTGAATAGTTCATTCTGATTACGTACAAAAAACGGTTATTTTTATCATCATAAACTAGAAAAACTATGCAAAAACAAATTTCAGCCGTCAGAGAGTTTCATGCGGCATTCGGACTGGGTATAAAAGAGGTACCGGCTTCTGATCTGGGAGAGGCTAAAAAACTGTTACGGTATAACCTGATGAAAGAGGAAAATGAAGAATACCTGGAAGCGGCTATGCAGGAAGATATTGTGGAAATTGCCGATGCGTTGGGTGATATGCTTTATATTTTGTGCGGTACAATCATTGAGCACGGATTACAGCATAAAATAGAAGAAGTGTTTGATGAGATTCAACGCAGCAATATGAGTAAACTGGGCGAAGACGGAAAACCGATTTACCGCGAAGACGGAAAGGTGATGAAAGGGCCGAATTACTTTAGACCTAATTTTGAAGCGATTTTAAAATAAGAACCGGGGTTGTGCTGGTTGCATCATATCTTCATGCAACCAGCAAGGCCGGTTATATTTTTACAGTCCAGCCAAACGTATCTTCTGCCTGTTTATACTGAATACCGGTTAATTTCTCTTTAAGCTGTGAAGCATAGGAATGCTCTATTTTGGGTAATTCATAGTAGGTATCCTGATACGAAAAGCCTACAATAGGATTAACGACCGCAGCGGTTCCGGCACCAAATATTTCTTTCAGCGAACCGTTTTGGGCCGCTTCTATCAATTCAGAAACCAATACTGAACGTACTTCTACTGCAATGCCGTCACGACGGGCAATGTCAATCAGACTTTTTCGGGTAACTCCGTCCAGAATACGTTCTCCGGTAGGAGCGGTGTATAAGGTATCATTAATCCTGAAGAACACATTCATTGTACCGGCTTCTTCCAGCTTGGTGTGGGTTGCATCATCTGTCCAGATAATTTGCTGAAAGCCTCTTTCATTAGCCAGTTTGGTAGGATAGAACTGAGCGGAATAATTTCCGGCGGCTTTTGCCGCACCAATTCCTCCGTTTGCCGCACGGCTGTAATGTTCGGCTATGATTACTTTTACTTCACCCGAATAATAGGAACGGGCCGGTGAAAGAATAATCATAAACCGGTATTGTGTAGAGGGCTGGGCAATAACGCCCGGTCCTATTGCAATCATAAATGGTCTGATGTATAAGGTGTTACCTTTTCCTTTTTTTACCCATTCCCGTTCAATATCCAAAATAGCTTTTAATCCGCCTATAAAAATATCTTCCGTCACTTCCGGCATAGCCAGACGTTTTGCGGAATGATTGAAACGCTTGAAGTTCTCGTCCGGCCTGAACATCCAGACGTCATCCTGCTCATCTTTATAGGCTTTCATACCCTCAAAAATAGCCTGACCGTAATGAAATACTTTGGCTGAAGGGTCAATCATAAACGGTTCATAAGGTTTGATAATCGGTTTTTGCCAGGCTCCGTCCTTAAAATCACACACCAACATATGATCGGTGAAAATATTTCCAAAGGTGAGGTTTTCAAAGTCAACACTACTTATTTTGGAGGAGGAAGCTTTAACTATATCGATTTCGTTACTAAGATCTGAACTCATTTAGGTGTAATTTTATAATAATAAAAAAGAATTAATAAACTGTAAGTCAGTCTGTTGTGATTACTGTTTAACAGCCGACAGCCTTAACGTTTAAGATTTGGCTAAAATATAAAAAAAACAGTAATTTTTTGAATGTTTTATAAAAACATACTAAACATGAGCTACTTTTTTAAATTTCTTTGAACTGAATACAAATTATTGAGATTTTAGTATTTTGAACTAAAATTTTTTGGAAATTTAATTTGAAAAGAATTAAACTGCTTATTTTTGTAGTTGAATTATAAAAATAAAACGATGAAAAAAATAATGCTGATGGCTTTTGCCGTTTCCTCACTGATAGCCTGTAAAAAAGAGGTTGAAAAAGAGATTACTGCCGTTCAAACGGAACAATTCAAATCGTTTGGCGATTCTATTTCTGCAGAGGGTGTCATTTCTAAAGAAGCGTTATTAGCCAAATATGAAACGTTGCAGGAAGGAGATACGATTGAAGTTAAATTCCGTTCAGAAATCAAGGATGTCTGCCA
Organism: Bacteroidota bacterium; assembly: GCA_023434025.1. Classification (GTDB taxonomy): domain Bacteria; phylum Bacteroidota; class Bacteroidia; order Flavobacteriales; family Flavobacteriaceae; genus Flavobacterium. The sequence continues at coordinate 19,834 of JAEYTL010000021.1, read as the reverse complement.
GAAGAAAGGGTGTTGGATGAACATGCATTTGAGTGACGATAAAAATGCCTTTGTACGGTTCAAAGACTACGGCTTTTTTATGCCGTTGAATGCCGCCGGGAGCGAGGCAGTTGTACACGGAAAAGCATTTATCTCTGTTGAAACGGTGGACGAATTAAAGCATTATGCCAAAGATGCCGGAAAGTCGCAGGCGGCTATTGATTCGATTACAGAACCGAAAATTTCCTATTCATTTTTATCAGACGGGGTATTAATTAAAGAATAATGAGAAAAATAATTCTTTTAGCCGTTGCTCCTTTATTGTACTGTAGTTGTCAGAAAAAAACAGAAAGCCTTGAGGATAAGGTTGATTCTGTCGCTACTACCGGAAAAAAAAACTTTGAAATGTATGAGCTTTCCGAAATGGCTATGCTCATGGAACAGATGTATGTGGATAATCAACGCTTAAAAGAAAAGATTGAAAAAGGAGAACCTGTGGGGGAATTTCCCTCGCATTTTGCCAAAATTCACGGAGCTGTGATGACGGATCCTACTGAGAATGATCAGTTTTTCAGCGACAACGCTAATTTGTTTTTAAGTGCTCAGGAAATGATCTACAAGGATCCGGACAATGCCAGGGAACATTATTCCAATGCCATTCAGGCCTGTATTTCCTGCCATGAGGTGAAATGTTCCGGACCTATCCCGAGAATCAAAAAACTGCAATTTAAACCATAAGTTCATTTGAAAAGAGAAATTATTATTACTTCCGATGGTTCAACCTCTATCCATCTGCCGGAATGGAATGAGAGTTATCATTCCAGACATGGTGCCGTTCAGGAAGCTCAGCACGTATTTATAAAAAACGGATTGTCACTTTGTAAAGGGCAATCCGTTTCGGTTTTAGAAATTGGTTTCGGAACCGGCTTAAATGCATTTATTACTTTTTTAGAAGGCAAACAAACACATCAGCAAATCGAGTATGTCGGGGTAGAAGGGTTCCCTGTTTCGCCGGAAGAAGTTTGGCAGATGAATTATGTGAGCCAATTGAGTGCAGAACCGTTTGCCGGTGAATTTGAAAGAATGCATACTGCGGATTGGGAAAAGAATGTAACAATTTCAGATGCCTTCCGACTAACCAAACGAAAACAGTTATTTCATGAAATAAACGATAAAAGTCAATTTGATATTATTTATTTTGACGCTTTTGGTTACCGGGTGCAGCCGGAATTATGGAATGCGGAAATTTTCACAAAAATGTATGAAGCATTGAAACCGGGTGGAGTTTTAGTAACCTATGCTTGCCGCAGGCCCATAAAAGATGCCATGAAATCCGCCGGTTTTCAGGTAGAAAAATTGGTGGGACCTCCGGGTAAGCGGGAGATGTTGAGGGGCTTAAGGGGCGAGTAGTTGTCCGTTTTCCGTTCTTTGCTTTTTACTTTTAAAATCACAGTCAAAAAACAGAGCCATGTATAAAGTAACAGATTACACCATTTACGGTGAAGAAATGCAATATGTTGAAATAAGGTTAAGTCCGTCGGAGTCGGTAGTGGCAGAAGCGGGTGGTTTTATGATGATGGAAGACGGTATCCGGATGAAAACCATTTTTGGAGACGGAAGTGATGCCGGAGGCATCATGAATAAATTGTTTTCAGCAGGAAAGCGGTTACTGACCGGCGAAAGTTTGTTTATGACACTGTTTGAAAATAATTACCCCAACCAACGCAAAATTTCATTTGCCTCTCCTTATCCGGGTAAAATTTTACCGATTGATCTGAATACGATCGGCGGAAAATTCATCTGTCAGAAAGATGCATTTCTATGTGCTAACCAGGGTGTAAAAATCGGTATTGAGTTTTCCAGAAGACTGGGTCGCGGCTTGTTTGGCGGCGAAGGTTTTATTATGCAAAAACTGGAAGGAAGCGGTATGGCTTTTATCCATGCCGGCGGAACCATGGCAAAAATTGATTTACAACCCGGTGAAATGATAAAAGTAGATACGGGTTGTGTGGTGGGCTTTACGCAAAATGTAGATTATGATGTGCAGCTTGTGGGAGGCATACGAAATACGATTTTTGGCGGCGAAGGATTGTTTTTTGCTACCCTGAAAGGCCCGGGAACAGTTTACATCCAGTCGTTACCGTTCAGCCGGTTAGCCGGCAGAATCTGGGCAGCTGCTCCGCAAGGTGGCGGAAAGCAAAAAGGAGAAGGTAGTATTCTGGGCGGTTTGGGTAATCTGCTGGATGGTGATAACCGTTAAATTTTAGCCAATTGGCCTGTTAAAAATAAATACGGTATTTAATTTTTTATTAAATTTACACAACGTTCTTTTAAAACCAAATTCTACACAAAAAACAAACGTATGACAAGACCGATGTTTGCTTATACTAAGAGAATCTTAGAAAGCGTAAGTTTTGATCCTAAATTATTTAGTAAAGAACTCGTTAAAGCCATGAAGCAGTTATTGCCTTATGAGATTGAACAACTGAAAGACTGGTTGCTCAACTTTACTAAAGAAAAGCCTGAATTAAAGAATTGTTTGCTGGATGTTAACCTATAAAACTAAAGGAGCCTAGACAGCTCCTTTTTTATTTTTTTGCAGCGGACTGATGATCTGAATGTCCTGAAAGGCTATCGCACCCCGGACAACGCCACTTATTACCTGGCGTAATGCTTCGATAATATGTATTTTTAATTCGTTTTTGGGGTAAATTAAACTTACTTCACGAGCCGGTTTAGGGTCTTTAAAATGTTTAAGCTTTGCTTTGTCTTTCTCTTTTAAATCCAAGGTATGCAAATAGGGCAGGAGTGTGGTTCCCAATCCTTCGTCAGCCAGTTTTATCAAGGTCTCAAAACTGCCGCTTTCTATGTGAAAATTGAATTTGTCCGAATTAGCGGAGTTGTTTTTACACAGGTTTAAAATGCCATCCCTAAAGCAATGTCCGTCCTGCAACAGTAAAATTTCGTCTAAATTTAAATCGGAAACTTCGATTTCTTTTTTCTCAAAAACCGTATGATTTTCAGGAATATAGGCTACAAACGGTTCATAGAACAATACGATTTCTTTTATTTTTTCTTCTTCGAGTGGTGTAGCGGCAATGGCGGCATCTAAATGACCGTTTTTTAGCCGGGTAATGATTTCATCCGTATTTAACTCTTCTATGATTAAGTTGACCTTCGGGTATTTTTTGATAAAATTGGTCAGGAACATAGGGAGCAAAGTGGGCATGACGGTCGGAATGATTCCCAGCCTGAATTCACCGCCTATAAATCCTTTCTGCTGATCAACAATATCCTGGATCCGGTTGGCTTCGTTCACAATGTTTTTGGATTGATTAACGATTTTCTGGCCTATATCGGTGAGCTGAATAGGCTTTTTTGAACGGTCAAAAATCTGAATGCCGAGTTCTTCTTCTATTTTTTGAATCTGCATGCTCAGCGTGGGCTGTGTTACAAAGCATTTTTCAGCGGCTAACGTGAAGTTTTTATGTTCTGCTACCGCCAGTACATATTGTAGTTGGGTAATTGTCATTAGATAATAAATTTTGATGTAAATATAAAAACTATCAATTTTATTGATGTTATAAAAAACTTATTTTTTGTAAATTTATAGTGCATAAAATAAAATACAAAACACCATGAAAACGAATAGTTTAGGTTTAGATTTAAAGAAAACAGAAGTTTTAGCCGCAGAATTAAATATACTGTTAGCTAATTTTCAGGTATATTATCAGAACTTAAGAGGTTTGCATTGGAACATACGCGGCAAGCGTTTTTTTGACCTGCATGTCAAGTTTGAGGAACTGTATAACGACAGCCAGCTAAAAATTGATATGATAGCAGAAAGAATTCTCACCTTGGGCGGAACGCCTTTGCATACGTTTGAAGATTACATCAAAAACAACAAATTATTTGTAGGCAGAAATATTTCTAAAGATGAAGAGGCTGTTGGTTTGATTGTTAACTCATTGTCTCAGTTGCTGAAAATAGAGCGGGTTATTTTAAAGCAAGCCGAAGATGCCCTGGATGAGGGAACCAATTCAATGATGAGCGATTTTATCAAGGAACAGGAGAAAACCATCTGGATGATGAAAGCCTGGCTGGAAGAAGAAATATAGTTAAATTTATTTTAAATTATAAAATTTAATTCGGAAACGGTTTTTTGAAAAACTATATTTGCCGATATGAAGACGGTAGTTTACATCGTAATTTTTTTATTTGTTTCATTTTTGTCCTTGCCAACCATTATTGGTCTTCTGGATAATGATGAGGCAGATGTTACGATGGTCTATAACATGTCTGAAGAAGAAGAGGCACATAAAACATTCAATATAAAAGAAGCGATTAAATCCGGTAAACAGGTTTTTGTCTTTCATTTTGAAATGCCCGAGTCCAAAAAAATCACCACAGAAAACCATATTCAGTACGATTCGGTTTTAGAAGAAATCTTTTCACCGCCTCCCGAGGTATAATAATGAAATAACTCCCATTTATACAATGGGAGACATAGTTTATGCTATCCATTCATTATTATATTAAGGTCAATGACAAAAAAAACCAATCTTTTAAGTCACCTTAAATCTGATTTTGCATCAGGTTTGGTGGTGTTTTTAGTAGCACTTCCATTGTGTTTAGGAATTGCTTTGGCATCCGGAGCCCCGCTTTTTTCCGGAATTATTTCGGGAATTATCGGCGGGATTGTGGTGGGATTTCTGAGCAGATCACACATCAGTGTCACCGGTCCGGCTGCGGGTCTGACAGCAATTGTTTTAACGGCTATTACTGATTTAGGGGCCTACAATATTTTTTTAACGGCCGTTATCATTGCCGGACTTTTACAGTTGCTATTAGGATTTCTCAAAGCAGGAAGTATCTCAAATTATTTTCCGACCAATGTGATTGAAGGGATGCTGGCCGGTATCGGTATCATCATTTTCCTGAAGCAGATTCCGCATGCCATAGGGTATGACAAGGTGAGTGAGGGTGATACTTCTTTTTTTGAAAAAGGCGGGTCAAATATGTTTGAAACTATTTTTGATGCGTTTAATTACATCAATTACGGTTCAATCATTATTACCGCTGTTGCTTTGGCCATTCTGATTATCTGGGACAAAGTTCCGTTCCTGAAACGCTTAAAATTAGTTCCGGCTGCTTTGATTGCGGTGTTTTCCGGTATAATCATCAATGAGATTTTTATCCGTACCGGAAGTGCTTTACGGGTGTCTGAAGATCATTTGGTTTCCCTGCCTACACCTTCGTCTATGGCAGAATTTCAGGCGATGTTTGTCATACCTGATTTTTCTGTAGCGGCTCTCACGAATCCCAATGTCTGGGTGGTTGGAATCACCATTGCTATCGTTGCTTCCATTGAAACACTGTTGTGTATTGAAGCGGCAGACAGAATGGATCCTTACAAGCGGTACACCAATACGAATGTGGAATTAAAAGCACAGGGGATCGGTAACTTATTGAGCGGTCTGATTGGCGGTTTGCCCATGACTTCGGTGGTTGTGCGGTCGTCAGCCAATGCCAATGCCGGAGCCAGAACCAAGTCATCAGCTATTATTCACGGACTTTTGCTCATGATCAGTGTGCTTACGATTGCTCCATTTTTAAATAAGATTCCGTTGGCAACTCTGGCAGCCATTTTGTTGCTGATTGGTTACCGTTTAGCTAAACCGGCTCATTTCATGCATTTTATCGCAAAAGGCAAATACCAGTATGTTCCGTTTATTGCAACTGTTGTGGCCGTTGTCTTTCTGGATTTGTTGAAAGGAGTTGCTTTGGGAATGCTGATCAGTATTTTCTTTGTATTAAGAGGAAATTACAAGAGAGCCTATTCATTCAAAAAAGAGGAATACCAGGATGATGATGTGATTCATATTCAGTTGGCTCAAGAGGTTTCGTTTTTAAACAAGGCGGCTATCAAAAACACATTGAGTAACCTTCCTGAAAAATCAAAAGTCATTATCGATGCTTCTGACACGGTTTATATAGCTCATGATGTACTGGATCTGATTGAAGAGTTCAAAGACATCAGAGCTGTTGATGACGGGATTGACGTGAAATTAATTGGTTTTAAAAAGGCCTATAACTTAGATAATACGAACGAAGGACAGCATGTTTCTTTCAAAAAAAATAATTAACAACTAACAATTACAAATTACTATGAGCGAGTTTTATAAAAAAATACTGGACAACAATAAACAATGGGTAGAAAGCAAATTAAAAATTGACCCAAATTTTTTTGAAGGGTTATCCAAAGGACAAAACCCACCGTTATTATGGATTGGTTGTTCAGACAGCCGTGTTCCGGCCAATGAAATTATCGGGGCGGCTCCGGGAGAGGTTTTCGTACACCGCAATATCGCTAACATGGTTGTACATTCAGACATGAACATGTTGAGTGTGCTGGATTATGCCGTGAATGCTTTAAAAGTAAAACATATTATCGTTTGTGGTCATTACGGCTGCGGCGGTGTTAAAGCGGCTATGGGCAACAGTTCTATCGGAATCATTGACAACTGGATCAGGCATATTAAAGATGTGTACCGTTTTCATCAGGCTGAATTGGACGGAATTGAGAATGAAGATGACCGGTTTAATAAATTTGTAGAAATCAACGTTAAAGAACAGGTTTTTGACCTGGCAAAAACGTCTATTGTTCAGGCAGCCTGGAAATCCGGGCAGGAACTAACCATTCACGGATGGGTTTACGGGTTGAATTCGGGGTATGTTACCGATTTAGGGGTGAACTTTAAGAGCAACGATGAGTTAGACGAAGTATATCAGTTAAAATTCTAACATCACAAGCCATCTTCGGATGGCTTTTTTTAGCTGTCTAAATTTTCATTAAAGGCCGAGGGAAGCAATTGCGGGATAAACTTAATCAGGATCGGCAGGAGCAGACTTCCGCCCGGTAAGAGGAAAATAGTTAAAGACGGAACGGTTTTACAGATGTCGAGCAGTTGTTTTTTTATCCGCTTTTTTTCGTCTACATCCAGTTCTCTCCGGGTTGATGCCGCTAAGAGCTTTACCAGGTCTTTGCTTTCTGAGAGTTCTTTTTGCAAACGCTTTTTGTTCCGGGTAATCAGTGTGATTACATTTTGTGTAGCCTGGTCATAAAAATGTTTAATCGGGTTAGAGTAATTGAAATACGGAATATCGTTGCGGTATTGTTTGATAAAGGCATCTATTCCTGCCAGGCTTTCAATGATGTAGAAACGCTCCAGTTTGAGCATGGAACCCAGTTCATATAAAAAAGCCACTTCATTTTTCTCCATTTTTTCATCGCTCCAGATGGCCATGGCAGCCAGATCCATCACATAATATTTTTCCAGGTCTGTTTTCAGGAATTCAATATTCAATACGTTCAGATCGGTAATCCTGGATTCGGAAAATTTGGTGTAGCGGACTGATGTTTCAAATAACTTAATCAGCAGGTTGTCATACTGGGATTTGTTAGATTTTATGGTCAGCGAAAGGGTTACGATGCCTACAATGGTTTCTTCCAGTTTCTGTACATATCCTTTTGTTAATTCACCTTGCGTCAGAAAATTTTGAAAGGCGAGTACATCAATGAATAAGAGGGCGTTGGTCACAATGTGTGAAAAGTTTTTACTGACAATATTGTCATTGGTCTGTACCCTTGAATCGATTATTTTTTCCAATTGTATCGCTTTGCTTTCAGAAGGCAGTATCTTCTTAAAAAAAGAGAAGCCTTTCGGATGCATTGCGTTATAGAACTCCAAAGCAGAGTCAATAAAATCTGTTTTCTCCGGATTTTTTTCCGTTAGCTGATACATCCCGAAGAGGGTGTTTAACAACGCTACTTTCGAAACTTCTTCAGATGTCCATCCTTCGGTAGATAAGGCTTCAGAAGTGTCAAGGCTGATCACGTGGCCGTATATAAATCCCGTTTCTCTGGTCCGGCAATAAAAATCCTTACTGTTGTAAAGGTAGGGCGAATTGAGCAAATAATATTTGCTGAAAAACTTATCTACCCAACCCTGTGCAGAAGGATTAATCATCGTTTTAATTTTTATGCAAAGCTATTGTTTTTAAAACAAAAATTCCCGAAAAACAGTCCCGGGAATTTTAATTTTTTGTTATTTTTAGCTGAAGTAGGAGAAGGTTTCGTCCGGCTCTATTTTCAACAGGGTTTCATAGATCAGGCGGATAACGTTTTCTACATCTTCCCGGTGAACCATTTCAACGGTGGTGTGCATATAGCGTAGTGGCAGTGAAATTAATGCCGAAGCCACGCCGCCGTTGCTGTAGGCAAAAGCATCGGTATCTGTTCCTGTTACCCTGGATGAAGCCAGACGTTGAAAAGGAATTTTCGTTTCTTCTGCGGTGTTAATTATCAGCTCCCGCAAATTATTCTGCACGGCCGGAGCATAGGTAACAACGGGGCCTTTTCCGATTTGGGTTTCGCCTTCAATTTTTTTATCAATCATCGGTGTCGTGGTGTCGTGGCACACGTCGGTCACAATAGCCACATCGGGCCGGATGGTTTTGGTGATCATTTCGGCACCCCGCAACCCAACTTCTTCCTGAACGGAATTGGTGATGTATAAGCCAAAAGGCAGTTTCTTTTTGTTCTCGTGCAGCAGGCGAGCCACTTCGGCAATCATGAATCCGCCCATGCGGTTGTCTATGGCACGGCACACGAATTTATTTTCATTGAGTACCATGAACTCATCAGGATATGTAATGACACAGCCTACGTGCACGCCCAGTTTATCCACTTCTTCTTTGGTGGAACAGCCGATGTCGATGAATAAATTATCAATCCGTGCTGTTTCTTCCTTGCCGCGGTTTCGGGTGTGAATGGCCGGCCAGCCGAAAACACCTTTTACGATTCCTTTTTTGGTGTGAATGTTTACCCTTTTGGATGGGGCAATCTGGTGGTCAGAACCGCCGTTGCGGATAACATAAATCAGTCCGTTATCGGTAATGTAATTTACGTACCAGGAGATTTCATCCGAATGGCCTTCGATTACCACTTTATAAGGGGCATCGGGATTGATCACGCCTACTGCCGTTCCGTATGTATCGGTAATAAACGTATCCACATAAGGCTTTATATAGTCCATCCATAATTTTTGACCCGCAGATTCATACCCGGTTGGCGAGGCATTGTTTAAATAATTTTCTAAAAAAACGAGTGATGATTTTTTTAGTATGGTTTTTGCTGACATAGATTTTGTATTTTTTTGCTAAAATAGAAATAAGATAATACAGTTATGGTATAAATCTTTACTTTTGATGTTTATTTATGAAAAAAATGAAGCTTAGTTTACTCGTTTTGATATGCTTGCTCACGGCAGGGGTTACCTGCGGGCAAGAAACCAAAAAAGATTCTACCGTAATTTATTACCTGATCGGTAATGATTCTATTCTGCGAACGTCACTTGATCTGGAAGAGGTGGTGGTTACCGGAAAAAAATCGAATAAAGTTGACGAAGACCGCAAAAAATTCCTGTTGCTCCAACAGCGTGTACTCAAAGTGTACCCTTATGCTAAACTGGCAGCGGATAACCTGACCAAACTGAACCAGAATATGGGCAAGTTTAAAACGGAACGCGAAAAGAAGAGGTACTTTAAAATTGTGGAGAACTACCTTGAAAACGAATTTGAAGAGCAGCTTAAGAAGCTTTCCCGCAAACAAGGGCAGATTCTCGTAAAACTGATTCACCGCCAGACCGGCAAAACAACTTACACGCTGGTGAAGGATTTAAAAAGCGGGTGGAAGGCTTTCTGGGCCAGTAATACGGCAAAGGTGTTTGACATTAACCTGAAAGAGGAGTACGATCCGTTTGCGGTAACCGAAGATTTTCTGATCGAAAGTATTCTGATCAAAGCGTTTAATGAAGGACGCTTACAGCGACAACCGCCGGCCAACGGAATTGACTATGTGGAATTGTCCCGGGTCTGGAAAGATAAAGTGGAAAAAGCCAAGGAAAAAAAAGCGGAAGATTAATTTTTTTTTGATTCCGATTCTTCGTTACATTTACAAAAAAAAGAAATGACAGTCTGGATTATTTTTATCGCTTCAATTTTATTGTTTCTCGCCCTGGATTTAGGCGTTTTTAACAAAAATCCTCATGTAATCAGTTCTAAAGAAGCCGGTGTCTGGACGGCAATATGGGTCACGCTCTCCTTTCTGTTTTCCGGAGTAGTTTACTGGCTTTATCAAAATGCGTATATCAGCAATCCGGAACAGTACACCCCAACCATTGCTTCCATGAAGTTTATTACCGGATACCTCATCGAGCTGTCTCTGAGCGTAGATAATATCTTTGTGATTGCAGTTGTTTTTTCTTCATTCAGGATCCCGCAGAAATACCAGCACAGGGTTCTTTTCTGGGGAATTTTAGGGGCGATTGTCTTTCGGGGACTGATGATTTTTTTCGGGGTAATCCTGATCAACAAGTTCAGCTGGATGACCTATGTTTTTGGCGTATTTTTGTTGTTTACGGCCGGAAAAATGCTGTTTAAAAAAGACGAGGAGCAGTTTAATCCGAAAAAATCATTTATTTACCGCAATCTCCGCAAAGTAATGCCGATCACTATGCACATGGAAAAGGAGCACTTTTTTATAAAAATAAAACATATTACGGCCGCTACACCCTTGTTTGTGGCTTTGGTCGTGATTGAACTGATGGATGTGTTGTTTGCGTTAGACAGTGTGCCGGCCATTTTAGCCATCACGCCCGATCCTTTTCTGGTTTTCAGCTCCAATATCTTTGCGATTCTCGGACTGCGGTCCATGTATTTCTTTCTGGCTCACATGCTTAATAAATTTGCCCATCTGGAATATAGCCTGATTGCCATTCTGACCTTTGTGGGGATTAAAATGCTGCTGGTTCATCATTTTAAATTTCCGGAATGGGTTTCGCTGGGCTTTATTGCACTTGCCCTGGGAGCGGGAATTGTAGCTTCGTTGCGGAACAAATCATAAAAAAAGCGTCTGGAAAAAGCTTTTTATCGATTTTATTTTCCGGTTAACAGAATATTTTTTTTATATAAAAGCACCCGCTTACTTTTGAAGCACCATAAGTTAAGTAGGTTAAGTTTATGGCATAAATTTGGGGCAAAAAGGGTGAAAGCAATTTCACCTTTTTTTATGTCCGGTAGCTTGGGTTACGGATAAAAAAAAGACTTTTGAAACAAAAGTCTTTTTTAAGTGTAGTGGTTTTTGGTTTTTGGAATTATAGTATATAACAACTGCACTGCAGATAATCAGCATAGTGTTTTTTGCTTAAAAAAGTGAGGGGTATTTAGTCTTCGGAAGACCAAAGGTATAAAATTAAAATATAACTTCATAAAAAAAGCTCCTCAAAAGAGGAGCTTCTTCCCAAATTTATTCTTAACCCTATAAAGGTAACTTATATTCAAAGATAAACAAAACAAAAAGGGTGACCAACAAAAAAAGTGTTTTTTCGACGAACTGCGTGCCGGATGTGTCATCAGGATTTTTATTTAGTGTTGTCTTCTGTAAATCTTGTTTGGAAAAAGCTATGGTAACAGAGCGGATTCAGCGTTTTAAACTAAAATGTCCTCTGTGCACCCGGCCGTCATTCCGGTAAATCATAAACCAGTAATCGGTTGAAAAGAGGGGTTGACCGTTGTAAGTGCCATCCCAGCCTTCACTTTTGGAATTAAAAATAGTAATCAGTTTTCCGTAACGGTCAAAAATGTGGACGATGAAATTTTCTTCTAAAACAGAATCTTTAATGAACCACCGTTCATTATAACCATCTCCGTTGGGAGTAAAGAATTTGGGGTAATAGAGCAGCCAGACCAGCTGTGTCAGCATTCCGCAGCCGATAGTGTCCTGTACATATACTGTGTAAACCCCGGGCAATAAGCTGGTAAACGTATTTTCCGTCTGGTAATGAGTCCCGTCTAAGGAATAGGTATGGAAACCGATGTTGTTGGAATGTATGGTGATGGCATTCTGATTTTCTGTCCAGTCAACCGTTTCGATGGATTCAATCACCGGGGGTGTTGTTATGGCTATACTGATTTCCCGGCTGTTTTGGCACACTAAGTCGGGTTGGGCATAGGTTGTGGTGGCGGTGACGGTTACGGTAGAAGTACCCGGCTGAGCGGTGGTAAACGTATTGCCGGTTGTACCGTCTGACCATTGATAGACTGTGTTTGGTGACGGATTATCGATACTGATGGTATACGGCCCGTCTTCGCAGCTAACATAAGCCGTCTCCAAGTCTATTGCCGGTATTTGCCCGACCAGCAGGTCAAATGTTTTTACTTCATAGCAGGAGGGCAGGAGGTTGAGGATGATCCGGGTATAAATGGTCTGCGGGTTCGATACGGGGTTGAAATTTGCCGGATTCAGGACCGGATTCAGGTTTTGCTGTGCGTCTGTCAGCGAGGTATGAAATGTGACGGTATATTGGTCAAGGTTATCCGGATGGATCATGGCGGGGATCTGTTCTGTGAGGTTGAACCGCTCCTGATTGGTCACTGTGGGTACACAAATAGTCATATCTGCCGGATCCAAGCTGTTGATGACCGACTTGAGTGTGTCAACATCAAACACCTGCGTTTTTATGTTGCCGCAGGCATCTTCGATCTGCAGCGTATATAAGCCTAGGGGCAGGCTGTAGAAAATGGGCGAAGTACCATTGTCCAGGTCGATGATCTCGCCGTTTTTCAGGATTAATTTGTATTGAAGGGGAGCCTGGCCAATGGCATTGATCACCACATCCAGTGTGCCGTTGTCGGTGCAGGGCGACCGGTTTATATCGATGATCTCCAAGGCTTCGTTAAAAACAAAACTGGGCTCAAAGATTTCGAGGCAGGTTTTACCGGCTTCGTTCTGGGCGTTTATTTCGTTCCCGTTTTTGTAGGCGTTGAATTTCCGGACAATGCGGAATTCTCCGTTAAAGACAAAATTATAGTTCACCGCATTGTTGGTCAGTATCATGGAATTGGTGCTGTTTGGGTTACTTTCGGGCGGATAAGTAACATTCGTTTCCGGATGTCCCCAAGCCTCTGTGGCGGGATCGATTAATTTCTGCAACCAGAACGATTGTCCGTTTACACCGTTGCTGATAAAATCTAAATTAACATCAAATGAACCGCAGTTGTACACCGGATTAAAAGTGGCGGCTGTAATGGTGTAGGCTCCCAGTGTAGCGGTCAGGCTGTTTGAAAACCCGCATTCATCGTCAACGTCAAACGTATAATCGCCCGGCGGTAAATTATTCATAAAGAACACCCCGTCGTCGGCCGTAATAAACGCATCGGCATTGAACGGAAGAGGTTGCCCGAAGGCTGCCGGAGCATCGGTAATACGGATACGGGTAATACTGGCGTTGTTGCTGTCGATCCGCAGCGAGGTGCTGCCGGGTTCACAGCCTACCCGTTCATTGTATTCCAGACCCTGGTCTTCATAAACGGGTACCTCCACATCGTCAACTTCATAGGTAATATTGCATTCGTCCACGATGGTGAGTTCATAGAATCCGATCGGCACGGGATCCAGGCGTATGATACCGTTATTGAGCTGTGCGGAAACATCGTGCGGAAGCGGAAAGGGATAGGTGGACGGTGCATTGACTACGATGGCTCCCGCCAGTTCGTTAACGGGCAGCGTGATCCTGATAAAGCCGTCGTTGGTATAACAGCCGTTGTTGCCGGTGGTTATGCTGGGAACGATGAGGTTTGGGATGATGGTAAAGGCTACAGTCTGGCTTCTGCCGCAACTGTCGGTGATGGTAAAGTTATAGTTGCCTAACGGAACGAGGTTTGTACCGCTGCCGAACACGATGGTATCGGTGGTGAACGGACCGGGGTAGCCTGGGTTAAAGTTTTCAGGGATAAACCCGGGCGGCGGGGTATCGAAATTGAGCTGGAAGGGCGGTGTCAGGTTGGCGGTGTTGATTGTGAAATAATTGGCATCACAGGGTTGCCGGTTAAGCGAAACGCTTACGGAGCCGGTCAGGTTGGCTGTAAAGCTTTGGCTGGAGGTGACCTCGCAGTTGTCTGTAATGGAAACGGTATAGGTGAAGTTGGTGTTGTTAAAATTGGGAAAGCTGGAGCTGATGGAGGTTTCTGCGGGGTTTCCTGACAGGAGGGTCTGGTTGATGGTGTACTGGGGGGAGCCGTCGGGCGGGAATACGGTGTAGGTGACCTGTAGGGGGTAGGCGATGACGGTTCCGGGATCGGGGAGTACGGGATTACTGATCTGGGTAAAGTTACAGGAGGGCGGTGTGGTATTGCTTAATATGGGGCCTCCGATCGTTAAGCCGGAAGGGGAATAGGAAACCGTAAAGGTGGTGACCACCCCGATACCGCAGTCATCAAAAACCCGGATGGTATAGCTGCCTTCCGGCAGGTTCGAAAAAACATTCGAGGTCTGTGGGGGGAATACGACGGGTCCGGCCGTAATTTCAAAGCCGGATGCCGTTCCGGTGTTCACGTTTACGGTCACATTGCTGACATCGCTGCACGATTGGTTCAGGTAATTGACGGTGTAGGTGAGTGGGATAAATGTTGCGGTGATGGTGATGGTACTTTGCCGGGTGGTGGTCTGGTTGCCAATGGTTTCGGTGGCTACCACGAGGTAGTCTCCCGCCGTGAGTCCGTTGATCTGCGGCGTGGTGGGGGTGGCGTAGGGTACGGTGGTGTTGGGGAGTTTAAAAACTACGTAAGACAGGGTGGCATCGGGGTTGGCATCGGTTATGCTGAATGTGATGCTGCCGTTTCCGGGACAACTTTCTGGTGTGGCGGTCAGGCTGAGCTCAAAAGCACGCAGGAACGTAGCGGATAGCAAGCAGAACAGGAGGATTATTAATCTGATGAGGCTCATTTTTTGTTTTTCTTTTCTTACCGTGCGTTGCTTTTTTTGATCTTTCTGCCGGCCGAAAACCGGCTTTAGCCAGGTTTCTGCGTTAATCTCTCCTTGGTGTCAACCCTTTGTTTTTTATCCGGTTTGACCGTTGTAACCGGTTACAGCCTACAAAGTTAGGTATTGTCGGGCGTATGAAGAAATTTACGGGGTAAAAACGTTGGTGGTGGGGTGGAAATTGTGTTGAAAGGAGAGTAAAGAGGGAAGGGGGTTGTTTTGGGGTGTTTGGATGGTGGTTTTTGGCGTGGTGTTTATGCTTTGTAGATACGATATCTGTGGTTTATCTTATGCAAATTGTTACTTTTTTAAGAGTTAAAATGCCTATTTATAGGGGTTTTTAAATCTTTGATAAGTACTTCTTTGGTTAGTTGATACATTTTAAGGAGAAACCGTAAAATGGTTGGTTTTATATGGGATAAATTTGCTATGAGTATTTTCCGTAAATTTATGAGAGTGATAGTTGAATAACAGTAAGAGATAGATGTATTTTGAGTTTTCTTTATTTTCAAATAAATTTTATCTTAGCTTTTGTAAATTAGTTGATAAAGATGGATCATAAACAATCTGCCAAATTTTTTAAAAATTATAATTCTTGGGTTTCAGGCAACACATTAAAGTTTGGCAATTTAACCAATCAAAGGGTAGTTCCTGAATTTGTGAACTCAATAAAACGATTATATTTTAAGTTTGGCCACAAGAGAATCACTTTAGACTTTTCAGAAGTTGATAAAATTTATCCTTATCCTACTGCCGCTATTGCAGGTTATATTCATTATTTTTCACATACTTTACATATTACTTTTGATTATGTAAATGTTCCCAAATATTTAAAGAGTATTCATTTTTTTGAGCCGATTGAGGTGTCTAATCACTTGATAAACAAAAATGATAATTGTTTAGATAAAGTATGGCTTTTTAAAAACTCGGATGAAGTTCACCAACTTGTTAATGGAATTTTAGCAAGTATCAGAACATCTATTGAGTGTGAAGCTGGCATAATTGATGCTTGCACTTGGGGTTTAAATGAAATCATGGATAATGTTATTCAGCACTCTGAGGCAGAATGTGGATTTATTATGGCTGCAGTTCACAAATCTAGTAAGAATATCAATATATGTATTTTTGATTATGGAATTGGTATTTACAGCTCGTTGAAGAAGTCTAAATATCATAACCCCAAAAATGCACCTGATGCTATTTCACTTGCAATTCAAGAAGGTGTTACGCGAGACAAAAAAATAGGACAAGGAAATGGGATGTGGGGTTTATATAATATTGTAACGCTTAACTCAGGAATGATGAGTATTATTTCCGGTAAAGGCGGTTTGAGTCTTGCTAACGGAAACATGAGAACCTTTCAAGAGATACAAATGCTAAGTCCTAAGCAACAAGCTACCACTGTAAATTTTAATCTTAATTTAAATAAAGAAATCTCTATAAAAGAAGCTTTGAACGGCGGTGAGCTTGTGGATATGTATATAGAAAATATGGAAGATGAACATGATAGAATTGTCTTTAAAGTAGCCGAGGCTGCATCTGGAACAGGAACAAGACAATCAGGATTGAAGATAAAAACTGAGGTTATTAATCTTTATAAGAAAACCAAGAAGCCAGTAATTATTGACTTTGATGAAATTGGTATTATCTCGTCATCATTTGCAGATGAATTTATTGGAAAGATGGTTGTTGAGTTAGGATTTTTTCAGTTTCAAAAGATTTTTACTTTAACAAATATGAATAGCACCATTCAAACTATCGTTCAACGTTCATTAAGTCAAAGAATGGCACAATCATTGTAATGAAATTTAGACTTTTAGTGGTTTAAACCGTTCTTTTTATTCTTGTTTATATTAAAGTTATATTAAATTGTATATTTTTTTATATCATTTTTATACATTTTTATGTATATTTGCAACCTAGATTTTCATTAAAGAGATGCTATGTAATTGTAAAACGCTCTGAAATTCTGGAAATAGTGGCTACAAACAACGGAAATATAGGCTCCCTTGGGAGCCTTTTTTATTATTATCTGAGTTGTTTTTATATTACTTAAAATTTAAAAGTACACTTTAATATTTAATTGAGTAGCTGATTATCTTTTACGAAGCTAGATACTGTTAGTCTGTGTGCTCCTAAAATCCTACCAATTCCACTGTAGGAAATTTTCTTTTTTAATAGCTTTTTTATTTCTTCTTCTTTGCCGGTTAATTTTAATGAGGACGATTTACTACCAATTGGTCTGCCCAGTATGACCCCTTCTGCTTTTTTGCGAGCTAATGCTTCTTTTGTTCGTTGCGAAATTAGGTTTCGTTCTATTTTGGATATACTAATTTAGTTTCCAGTTCAAGTTAAGAATAAAATCTTATTTCTAAACTTTATTAACAAATGTACTTAAAACTTATTTCTAAGAAGATTCTGTGTTGTGAAACTATATAATTTGAAAAATAGGATTTCAGTTAGTTTAGGCTTTTTCTTATAAGATAAAAGAAAACCTTTAAAGGGCTTTAATTAAATTTGGTTTCCAGATGGCGGAGAATTGTCCTATCACAACAATTTATAAATCGGATGGCAAGCAGTTTGTCAGTAAATGAAAGTTTGCTTATTTGCTATTACTGGCTGGAAGCCAATATAACTGAAATACCGGAAGTAGATACGGTTCGTATCAACAAGCTAAATTGTACAGGAGATAGGAGAGTAGTGGAGAGCAAGTAACTATTTTTCAGGCAGTAAAAAGACATCTCCACGATACTTTACTGCAAGCCCGATAAAGTAAATACGAATATCCGTCAGAAAGCCTCGAATATCCGTTGCATACCTCCGAATATACATTTTCCAAAAATTTCTTTTATATTATTTTATTTTTGAAATAGCATAACTCAAGAATTGAAAAGATTAAGTTCAGCAGAGAATAGCTCATCAATAATTAATTACAATATTTAAAAAAGTGAAAAAAGCAATAGCACTACTTTTCCTCCTTCCTCTATTCTTTCTTTCTTGCGGACAGAAAACAAATTCCAATTCGGGATATTACGGTTCGGTAAAGAAGGTTATCAGTTATTCTTGTCCGGTAAAACAAGGTAAAATACCCAAAGATACCGCAGACTATAGCACGAGAACTACCACAACCTACGACAGTTTGGGAAATAAGTTGGAAAACAATGATTTTTTTAAGTTGAGCGATTACACCACAGAAATTTCGACCATTTATTCCGGAACAGGAAAAAACAGAACTTTTAAAACAAAAATTATTTCGGGACAGGATAACAGCATAAAGGAAAGTGCTTACAAATACGTTTGGGAGGACGATTACCATTTTTCGATGATGACTACGGACAAAAATGACAGCACCGATTTTGTTGCTACCACTACCTTAGACAGAAAATTCAGAGTTGTCGAAATAATTTATAAAAACAAAGGCAAATTTGCAATGAAGGATGAGTATGAATACATCGGGAAGCACGAAAAAGCACTAAAAAGAACGATTGATGAAGGTGAAAAAGATCGGATCATCTATACCGTAACAGTAGTGAAGGAATTTGACAAGTGCGGAAATCCTACCGTAGCGTATTGCTATGATGATGCCGAAAAAGAGCATCTTACAGCCGTTTTTTTCTATGAATATGAATATTACAAGGATGGAAAACCGAAAAAGCAACCTTCCAAATCAAGCAATTAGCAAAAACCATTAAAATTAAGCAACTATGATTATTGCGAAATACAATTTTGAACCTTATAAAAACGAATTGCCTGAGCATTGTTTAAAATTATTAGTAAACATTGAGGATTTAAACAATGCCATTTTAGATGAAGTGTTTGTTGTATTGACACGACAACAGCAAGAGCAATATAGCATTTATAACGCGTCTGAAGAAGCTCAAAAATACAGAGAAGAACGAGATGCCGAGCTTCCTTATGTAGATTTTAATAATCTACCTGAAGTTCTTGACGATGAGTTAGTAGAAAAATTGTTGGTATATGACAAAAACAATGAAGTGAGAGGAGTACTAGTTGATATACTTTCGCATGCACATCAAACACAAATTGCTCAGCTGAACTGGAAAAAAATTGATGAAGAAAAAGCCCGAAGCCGAGCCTTGATGACGGACGAGGAAAAAAGAAAAGAAAAAGAATGGTGGGATAACTATAATGCCGATTCGGAACCACGCTTTTTCGGGAATATGGGAGAACCGGATACGGTTACAGGCTATATTCTGAAATACGGCTTCAATCCTGTGACACGTGAACCGGAAACCATTGAAAGTTTTCATAAAAAATATACCATCGACCCTAAAACAGGAGATCCGGTACCGAGAGAAAGTAATGACTAAAGTCAAAAATGAGTAAAATAGCAATATTATTTTATAAATGCATCTGCCGAAAGAATGTCGCTGAAATCATTATCGGAAATCATTTAAAACTATGAAGAAAAAAAAGTTGCTGGAAAAAAAAGATTGGCATTATTATGTTTATGAGGCAGAGGATACTATTGAATTATCCATCCCCATCTCAAAGCCAACTCAGGGATTTGATATTATTTATACGTTGAGCGAAGCAGAAAAAGAAAAATATTTAAATGAAGGTATTAAAACCCTTGACGAAAGGATAGAAGATATGAAAACAAACTTTTCCAATTATAAAATGAGTTCATGGAGATAATCATGCTTCAAATTTGTTTTGAAATGAGTGTGTAGACTCCCATTTTTAGTACAGTTCTAAATTATAAAATTTATTCAACGTAATATCTTTTTTTAACATTGTTCTTGGGTTGAATGAAGCGTAGCGGAATGAAACCCAAGAACAATAGACTGTTCTTTGTATTTTACTGGGTTTATTCCAGCCAATGATTCATGTGGCCTGTAAAGATTATAATCTTCTATCCATTGATCTGTAAGTTCTCTTACTTCATCTATAGAATCGAACAAATAAGCATCCAGGACACAATTACGGTAGGTTTTATTAAACCGTTCTATT
>JAEYTL010000014.1 GCA_023434025.1 Bacteroidota bacterium | reverse complement strand
GCCCGGAGCGGGCGGCGGCACGACCGTGGAGAAGGACAGTCATGGGTATCTTCGGCGCACTCACCACCGCTGTGACGGGCATGCAGGCTCAGGCCTTCGCCCTCCAGAACGTCTCGGGCAACATCGCCAACTCGCAGACCACAGCGTTCAAGCGAACCGACACCAGCTTCACCGACCTGCTTCAGGACAACATCCCGTCGAAGCAGATCGCCGGCAACACGGTGGCCTTGTCGCGCCAGACCAATACGGTGCAGGGCGACGTGCAGAACGCCTCGGTGCCGACCTTCATGGCCATCAACGGCGGCGGCTTCTTCGTCGTGCAGAAGCCGGAAAGCTTTGCCGACGGACGCCCGAACTTCTCCGGCGTCGATCTCTACACCCGCCGCGGCGACTTCACGCTCGACCAGAACGGCTATCTGGTGAACGGCGCCGGCTACTACCTGATGGGCATCCCGGTCGACGCGACCACCGGCAACCTCGCGGGCAGCGTGCCGGAAATGCTGCAGTTCCAGAACGGCTTCCTGCCCGCAACCCCCACGAGCGAACTCAACTACCGCGCCAACCTGCCGGCTTATCCCAAGACGGTGAGTGCCGACACGGCTGTGCCCGGGTCCGAACTGCTCAATCCGGCGAACTACAGCGCCAATCCTGTCAATGGCGCCCCGACAGTGGCGAAGTTGATCGGCTACGGCGCGACGGTCTCGCCGGATGCTGCCGCGTTGCTGACCGGCTCGGCCGATCTGAACTCGCTGGCGTCGGTCGGCGGCACCCTCGAAATCAACGGCACGCCGATTACGATCGTGGCCGGCGACAACGCTGCGGCCGTGGCGGCAGCGATCAATCTGCAAACCGCGACCACCAACGTGTCTGCCACCATCGATCCCGTCACGCACGAGTTGGTCCTGCAAGGCACCGATGCCACCACCAATATTGCGATTGGCGGCGGCAGTACCCTGGCCATCCTGACTGAACTCGGCTTGTCGGTCGGCACTACCAACGCTACCAACCTGATCACGCAAGGCATTGCCGCGGCAGGCCAGACTCTGACTTTCAAGGTCGGCTCCAACCCGACCTTGACGCTCACCTTCGGGCCCGGCGACATCGTGACGTTGGCCGATCTGAACGTCGCGCTTGCCGGCCTCGTCGGCGGCACCGCCTCGGCCGACCCCCTGAACGGCAACATCACCGTTTCAGCGGCGACCAACACCGACAGCATCACGGTCGGCGGCACAGCGACGGCGCGCAATTTCGGCATCCGGACGTCGACGGCCTTGCCGTCGAACAGCACCGTGGTCGCACAGGATCAGTCGACCTTCCTGACCGAGACCATCGCCGGCGGTGCCGTCACCGCCTACGACGTCGCTGGTTCGGCGGTTAACGTCCAGATCCGCTGGGCGAAGGTCGATGCGGCCTCGCTCGGCGCCGGGCATACCGACAAATGGAACATGTTCTATTCGGTGGACTCCAACGCGACAGGGACTCAAACCGCGTGGCAGAACGTCGGGGTCGATTACTCCTTCTCGGCCAACGGGTCTCTGACGCCGTCCATCAATTCCGTTACGCTCAATAACGTCACCGTTAACGGTGTCGCCCTCGGCACGCTCCGTATCGTGCACTCGACCGGCGGCGTCACCCAATATTCCGACTCCAACGGTTCGGTGAAGGTCAACCAGTTCGAGCAGAACGGCTTCGGTGCCGGCGAACTGCAGACAATCGCGGTGAGCGACAAGGGACGTATCGTCGGTACGTATTCGAACGGTCGCACGATCGATATGGCGGAAGTGACGCTCGCCAACTTCTCCGGCGCCAACGGCCTGAAGAAGCTCGACGGCGGTGCCTTCGGCGCCACGGCCGAATCCGGCACGCCGACTTACGGTGCGGCCGGCAAGATCCTTGGCTCGTCGCTCGAGGGCTCCAATACAGACATTGCCGACGAGTTCACCAAGCTGATCGTCACTCAGCAGGCCTACTCGGCCAATACCAAGGTCATCACGACGACGAATACGATGATCCAAGATCTGCTGAACGTCATCCGCTAGCGGATTTAAACGTGGTTAGGAACGGCGGCCGGCCATGAGTCTGTCACAGGCGCTGATCTCCTCGATCGCGGGGTTGAATACCACGCAGTCCAACCTCGCGCTGGTGTCGGCGAACGTCGCCAATGCCGGCACGCCGGGCTATGTCCGCAAGACGCCAAACCAGATCGCTACCGCGGCAAATGGCACCGCGGTAGGCGTTCGTACCGTCTCGGTGCAGCGCGAACTCGACACCTACGTGCAGAAGCAATTGCGTGTCGAGAACTCGGGAGCGAGTTACGCGACGATCCGCGCCCAGTTTTACGATCAGCTCCAGAGCGTCTACGGGACGCCCGGCTCGGCGACGGCGCTGGATACGATGTACAATAATTTCACGTCGTCGCTACAGACGCTGGCATCGAGTCCCGACGACTCTTCTGCGCAGGCCGGTGTCGTCAGTACGGCCCGGCTTCTGGCCGAGCAGCTCAATTCGATGACCAGTCAGATCCAGTCGCTGCGCAGCGCGGCAGAACTGGGTCTCTCGGACTCGGTCGATCAGGCCAACGACGCGATGCAGCACATCGCGGCCATCAATGCCCAGTTATCGGGCGTCAGCGTCATCGACTCATCGGCCGCGCTGCTGCTTGACCAGCGAGACGCCTATGTCGACAAGCTGTCGCAGCTGATGGACATCAACGTCGTCGCCGGCGATCGCAACCAGCTGACGATCTTTACCAATTCGGGTGTGCAGCTTGTCAGCCGGACGGCGGCGGTGCTCGGGTTCGACACCGCCGGCACCGTGTCGGCGAATACGGTGTGGAGCGCGGATCCCGACAAGCGCGGCGTCGGCACTCTGACGCTGACCTCGGCCAACGGCAGCACCGTCGACCTCATCCAGACCAACGCTATCCGTTCCGGCAAGATCGCCGGCTATCTGCAGATGCGCGACCAGGATCTGGTTCAAGCGCAGAATCAGCTCGACGCCTTCGCGGCGGTGATGGCGAGCGCCCTGTCCGATACGACCGCGTCGGGAACGGCGGTCACGTCGGGCCCACAGAACGGCTTCGACATTGACATCAGCGGCCTGTCGGCCGGCAATACCATCACCATCAACTACACGGACGGGCTAACCAATACGCCACGCACGCTGACCCTGGTGCGGGTCGACGATCCGAGCGCGCTGCCGCTGTCGAACGACGTTACGGCCAATCCCAACGACCGGGTGGTCGGCATCGATTTCTCCAGCGGCATGACCACGGTCTTTGGGCAGATCGCCTCGGCGCTCGGTTCGACCGGCATGGTGGCCTCGAACCCGTCGGGCACGACCTTGCGTGTTCTCGACGACGGCGCCGGCAACATTGTCAACGTCAGCGGCGTGACGACGACCAAGACCGCCACGACGATGGCCAACGGCACCAGCCAGCTGCCGTTCTTCACCGACGGTACGTCGATCTATTCCGGCGCGATTGATGGTGTGGGTTCCCAGATCACGGGGCTGGCCGGGCGCATTTCGGTCAATGTGTCACTGATCGCCAACCCGGCGGCGCTGGTGAAATACGCATCCGGCGTTGCTTCCGGCGATACGACGCGGCCAGACTTCCTGTATCAGCAGCTCGGCAGCGCCACCCAGCTTTTCCCACCGCGCACGGGAATCGGTACCACCGGCGCCCCGTTCTCGGGCTCGATGTCGACTTATCTGCGTCAGGTGATCAGCCTGCAGGGTCAAAATGCCGACGCGGCGGCCAATCTCAAGCAGGGCCAGGACGTCGTTCTGAATGCGCTCCAGCAGCGCTACGACGACGCGGCCAGCGTCAATGTCGATCAAGAGATGGCCAATCTTCTGACGTTGCAGAACGCCTATGCCGCCAACGCGCGTGTCATGTCCGTGGTGAAAGACATGCTCGACCTGCTGATGCAATTGTGAGGCTGAAATGACGGTGTCCTCCATCAACGGCCGCTCGACGCAGATGATGCAGTCGCTGCTGAACCTGCGCTCGCAGCTCGACGATCTCACGCGACAGATCAGCACCGGCAAGAAGTCGGACACCTACGCCGGCCTTGGCGTGCAGCGCGGGGTGTCGATCACCCTGCGCTCCCAGCTTTCGGCGATCGAGAGCTACGATGCCACCGGCCAGACGGCGTCGACGCGGATCAATCTTGCCCAGACCGCGCTGAGCAGCATGGCGAAGGTTGTGAGCAATACGAAGTCGGCCATGTTCCAGGCCACCAATGTTGCCGGTGTCGGCGGTGCGAGCCAGGTGCAAACCACAGCCAAGTACTCGCTCGACGAATTGTCGGGTCTCCTCAATACGCAGGTCGGCGGCCGCTATGTCTTCGGCGGCAGGCAGACGGACAGCGCGCCGGTCGAATCGGCCGACCACATTCTCAATGGTGACGGCGCCCGCGCCGGCCTCGTGCAGATCATCAATGAGCGCCGGCAGGCCGACCTCGGCTCGGACGGGCTCGGTCGTCTCGACATCACCAATCCGACGCTGTCGTCGCTCAATATTGCCGAGGACGCGGTATCGCCGTTCGGCTTCAAGCTGGCGTCAGTCTCGTCGAACCTTACCAATGCCGTCGTCAACGGTCCGGCCGGATCGCCGGCGGCGCTCGACATCAATCTCGGCAGCGGCAATCCCATCGACGGCGAAAGCCTGACGGTGCGGTTCACGCTGCCGGACGGTACCACGGCCAGTCTGACGTTGACGGCGACGACTGAATCTCCGCCCGGCCCCGATCAGTTCACGATCGGAACGCTGCCGAGCGATACCACGACAAATCTGACCGCAGCGCTGACGTCGGCAATCGAGAAGCTCGGCAATACGGCGTTGACGGCTGCCTCCGCCGTGCAGGCTTCGGACGAATTCTTCGACGCCGACGCCAATCATCCGCCCGTGCGCGTCGACGGTCCGCCGTTCGACAGCGCCACCGCGACCCGGACCGGCTCCTCAGCGGATACGGTGATCTGGTACATGGGCGATGCCGGCAGCGACCCGGCGCGTCAGACGGCGACCGCGCTGGTCGATCCATCGTTGTCCGTTGGCTATGGCGTGCGCGCCAACGAACAAGGTCTGCGCGCCGTGATGCAGAATGTGGCGACTTTGGCCGCAGTCACGATTTCCTCGACCACGCCGAATGGCATCGATCTGAGCCAGGAACTGAATTCGCGGCTGACGGTTGGACTTAACGGCCAGCCCGGCGATCAGACGTTGTCGGATGTGACTACGGATCTCGCCAGCGCACAGATTTCGATCGGTGCCGCGAAATCCCGGCATACGCAGCAGAACACAACGCTGCAGGAGTTCCTGACGCAGATCGAGGGCGTCTCCGAGACGGAAGTCGGTGCCGAGATTCTTGCCCTTCAGACTCGGCTCCAGGCCAGCATGCAGGTGACGTCGATGGTGTACCAGATGAGCCTCGTGAACTACCTCAATTAGGCGGAGCAACAAGGCCCGCCGGTCCGTAACGGCGTCGCCCGAAATGAAAAAGCCGCGGCCTCTGCCGCGGCTTTCTGTTGATTCGGGCGTCCGATGGATCAGGCGCGTGCGAGAAGGCCGGCGGCGAGTTCGCGGTTGATGTTGATCAGCGAGCCGAGCTTCTCGGGCCTGGGATCGTTCATCAGGTCGACGGTCTGCTTCATGACGAAAATGCCGATATTGGCGACGTTCTGGCGGACAGCGGGCGGCAGCGGATTTTCCGGGCGGGTCACCGTGGCCATCAGGACGGACCAGAGCTTACGGTTGTTGAGCAGCGCGGCGTCGAGTTCGATGCGCTTGGCATCCCATGAGTCGCGGACAGCGGCGAGTTGTTGCGCCGCATATAAAAGCTTATCGGCTTCCATCTCGCGGGGCGTGGCTACCTGCTTTGCCACCTTGCCGTACGCTTGTGCCGCTTGCGTCATTCATCAGCTCCTGCTCGTACTGAATCAACTGTCGGGCCTGTTTCAGAGCTTTGTAAAGGTCGCCCGTTAAGATATGATTATTAATATTTTCTATTTGGGGCCAAGTACTTGGCGCGGCCTGCACGATGTCGCGGACCAGCGCGAAATAAGTCGCGTGCTGCTCGCTCGGCTCGCGTGAAGTATACATCAGCAAGATCGACAGATAGATGCGTTTGGCCGGGGTATCGGCCTGATCCGCGGTCATGATGTCCTTTTCGCGGATGATCGGTACTTTGCCGTCGATCAGAAAGGTCGTGCGCCGGTCCGAATTGGTAATGACGCACTCTCCGATGAGAATGCGCTCGCCGGGCTTGAGTTCGACTTTGAGGGCCATTGGGTCCGAATCCACGTTGTGCTTTGCGGTATTATAGCGTTGCGAGCCGGCGGCCGCATGGGATGCCGAAAAGAAAAAGGCGGGGCCGAGGCCCCGCCTGTCCGCCAAATCGTGGATGTAGGCTTCCTACTGGAAGAGCGACAATACCGCCTGGTCGGCCTGGGCGGACAGCGACAGCGCCGTGGTGGACAGCGACTGACGGGTCTGCAGGGCGAGCAGGTTGGCGCCTTCCTCGTTGGTGTCGGCGAGGACGAGGTTGTCCGCACCGGTCTGGAGGGTGTTGATCATCGCCTTGGTGAAGTCCTGGCGGTTCTGGACCGTCGTGAGGTTCAGGCCGAAGGCCGACCCCTGCGAACGCAGGGTCGCCAGCGATTTCGTCAGATCGACGACCAGGTTATTGATCGAGTCGTTCGAGTCGAAATCCGCGTTCTGGGCGACGTCGATGTTCAGGCTGGTCGCGGAAATGATCAGCGGATCGCCGTTCTCGTCCCGGGCCTGAATATTGATGTTGGACGAACCGTTCTCGTTCAGCATCAGTCGCAGATTGTCCCCCGACAGCAGGTTGATGCCATTATAGGAAGCGTCGGTCGCATACTTGTTGAGCTGATCGCGCAGCGTGTTGAATTGCTGCACGAGGGCCTTGCGCACGTTGTTGCCGGCGATGGTCTGGGTGCCGGCGCCGCCGTCGATCGCCGTTGCGGTCGCGCCCGTGAGCGTCAGCTCGGTTAGCGACAGGTTGGTGATGCGCAGGGTGCCGCTATCGTTGAGAGCCTTGACCTTGCCGATCAGGTTCGGGTCGGCGTTGATCGCCGCCACGAGCTGATCGACGGTCTTGACGCCGGCAGTGCCGGATGCCGTACCGGTGTTGGTGAGCGTGCCGCCGAACAGCGAGGTTGCGTCCGTGCCGCCAAGCGTCAGCGTGGTGCCCTGCGCCGTGATTTCACGGATGCCGAGCGAGCCGCTGTTGTCGAAGGCTTCGAACTTGCTGTTCGCCGTGGTGAGCTGCGCGTTGATGCTCGTGATCGCGGCAGCCAGGCCGGTGCCGGCCGCGACTGTTACTGTGGCGCCGTTGACCGTGAACTCGTATGGATCGGCCGGGGTGCCGTAGCTGGTCTGCGTGGTCGCGCCGAGGCCGAGGCCCGAGGTGTTGTTGGCCACGGCGCCGTTGACGGTCTGTGTCGTGATGCCCAAGCCCATGTTCGCGGTGGTCGCACCGCCGCCTGAAGCCTGGTTGCTGATGATGACGCTGTTGGAGCCGTCGGCACGGCCGGTGATGGTGATGCCCGACGATCCGTTGACGGTTACCGTATACGCGCCGGCGCCGTAGGCGGTATCCAATTGCGACTGGATCGACGCAACGGCATTGGCGACGTTGTTGCCGGTGGCGTTGTTCAGCGAAATCGGCGTGGTCGTGGCGCCGTCGTTGAAATCGAAGGTGTAGGTTTCACCGCCGCCCAGGCCGGTATAGGCAGCGCCCGCGAAGGCCGCCTGCGTTGCCGCGGCACCCGTGCCGTTCTGGTTGCTGATGTTGACGTCGTTGGTGCCGTCGGCGCGGCCAATGATGCTGAAGCCATCACCTGCGATATTGGAGCCGACGGTGAACGAGCCAGCGCCGAAGCGGGCATCGAGCTGAGCCTGGATCGAGGTCTTGGCGTGAGCCAGCGTGTCACCCGACTGCGTGCCGGTGGCTGAGCTGGTCAGGGTGATGTCCTGGCCGTTGACCTTGAATGTATAGGTGGAGGCGCCCGACAGACCGTAGTAGGTGCCGCTTTCGACCGATGCCGGATCGGCGACGCTCGGAGCGAGGTAAGAGGCCGCGGTCGACAAAGTCGACTGGGTGCCGGGGGTGGTGATGCTGTTGACCGCGACGTTGACGGTGCCGGTGACGGCGCCGCCGGAGAACGACAGGTTCTTGATGGAGGCGGTACCGATCGTGGCGGCGTCGATCGTGTAGGCTGCGCTTTGCCAGGAAGAGTCCTGGCGGGCCTGGTTCAGCGCCGATTGCATCTGCTGCACGGTCGAGGTGATCGAGGTCAGGCCGTTGTTGGCGGCCTGGATGGTCTGAATGCCGTTCGACATCGAGTCGAGCAGCGAATTCAGATCGCCGGCGCGGCTCTGCAGCGACTGCGACGTGAAGAAGTTGATCGGGTTGTCGAGGGCCGAGTTGACCTTCTTGCCGGTGGCAAGGCGGTTCTGAGTGGTCTGCATCAGCTGCGCTGTGTTCTGCAGCGAGAGCAGGTTCGCCCGCACGCCGGCGGACAGGGTGATGCCATTGGCCATGTCTATTCTCTTAGTTTGTCATTCTGACTTTGGAACACGAACCGGCGTTCGGCAGCGCTCGATCGAGCAACGCGGACAAAATGAGCCGCCTAAGAGTTCATAGAGACTTCTTCTTAATAGAGGATTAACCATAAACATATGATTAACCATGTTTTCGGGGCGCCCGGCGCGCCCTGACGTGGCCCGGCCCCGGGCGAAGCCGGGCCCGCGGCATCCGGCCGGTCGCCGCGCTCGGCGCGGAGATCAATAAATCTATCGGATCAGGAGAGCGCTTCGGTGGCGCGCAGGCCGTTCCGCCAAATCGTGGATCTGTGGCTATTCGGCTTAGCCGAAGAGCGACAGCACCGCCTGGTCGGCCTGGGCGGACAGCGACAGCGCCGTGGTGGACAGCGACTGACGGGTCTGCAGGGCGAGCAGGTTGGCACCTTCCTCGTTGGTGTCGGCGAGGACGAGGTTGTCCGCACCGGTCTGGAGGGTGTTGATCATCGCCTTGGTGAAGTCCTGACGGTTCTGCACGGTCGACAGGTTCGAACCGAACGCCGAACCCTGCGAGCGCAGGGTCGCCA
>JAEYTL010000010.1 GCA_023434025.1 Bacteroidota bacterium | reverse complement strand
GTCAAAGGGTCGCCTCGGGCGATTCAGCGAGTCTGCGGGCCGTAACGCGAGTGAACGCTGAGAGAGCCTCGAAAATTCGAGTCGTAGAAGACGACCCACTGTACGAATGGGGAAGTCAATATCCTCTGGACTGAGCACAACAGGGCCTAGGGGGTTCTACCGGGGTAATGGCGACGGCACGCGATAAGGGGAACAACAAGCAAACATGAGAGATCCTTGATGGTGACAGCCCTGGAACTGTCAACTGGAAGCTCGTGAGAGCCAAGCCCGGGCCATCGAGGAAGTCGGAGAGGTTCGTAGTACCGTAGACGTCGGGTAATTCCGATTGAGGGAAGGGACCTCACTTCCAGAAAAGTACCTAAAGCAACAACGATTAGGAGATTGGCATTGAGCCTAAGGCCTCCGGAAAAGATTGAGAAGTTACAGAGGGTACTGCGTACCAAAGCGAAAGAATCGCCGGACTATCGCTTTTATGCTCTGTATGACAAGGTGTACCGCGAGGACGTCCTAGTACACGCCTACCAGCGCTGCAAAGCCAACGGTGGGTCCCATGGTGTAGATGGACAGAATTTCAAGGACATTGAGGAATACGGGGTACAGCGGTGGCTGGGTGAACTAGCGCAAGACCTAAAGAACCAGACGTATCGCCCACAAGCGGTACGACGGGTTTGGATTCCCAAAGCGGACGGTAAACAACGGCCGTTAGGGATACCGACGATTCGGGATCGCGTAGCGCAAATGGCGTTTGTGATTGTCGTGGAGCCCATCTTCGATGAAGACTTACAGCCGGAGCAACACGCGTACAGGGCCAACCACAGTGCCCATGAAGCGATTCGTGAGATCCACGCGTGGTTGAAAGCGGGCTATACAGAGGTCATCGACGCGGACTTGAGCGGCTACTTTGACAGTATTCCGCATCGAGAGCTAATTCAGTGTCTGGCCCGTCGCATCAGCGACAGCCGGGTGCTGAGACTAGTCAAACAGTGGTTGGAGGCGTCCGTCGAAGAGACCGATGAATCTGGGCACAAGACTAGGACGACGCGCAACAAAGACGAACACCGCGGCACTCCGCAAGGGGGTGTGGCGTCACCACTGCTGGCAAACCTCTACATGAGGCGGTTTGTGCTTGGGTGGAAGACAGGTGGTCACCAAGATCGCCTGGATGCACATGTAGTGAACTATGCGGATGACTTTGTTATCTGCTGTCGTCCGGGGCGTGGCCCTGCAGCGATGGCAGCCATGCAAAGCATGATGGATAGGCTACGGCTGACGGTAAACACGACCAAAACCCAGCTCTGTCAATTCCCGAGGGAACCCTTCAAATTCTTGGGCTACCAGTTCTGCACACAGTACTCGTGGAAAACACGCAGGTCCTACTGGACTGTTACCCCGGCGAAAGCCAAGGTGCAGCAAATCTGTGAGCGTATAAGTGAGCTTACCAGCTCCAAACGCCTCTGGCTCAGCGAGGAGGAACAGGTTGGCCAACTCAACAGTGTGTTGGTTGGTTGGGCTAATTACTTCAAACTTGGCTATGCGACTGGTGCCTGGCAGATTGTGCAACAGCACACCTGCCGTCGGCTACGCTGGTGGCTGCACCGTCGAAGCGGCAAGCGAAGCACATCCAAATGCTTCTGTGATGTTCGCCTATATGAGCAGTATGGGTTGATCAAACTTGTCGACTCCGTCAGTCGCAGCTTCCTGTGAGCGAACGTGCGTCATTATCTGGTCGGAGAGCCGGATGCGGGAGATCCGCCTGTCCGGTTCGATGAGCGGGGATGTGGAAACGGAGCATGGTGAGCCTATTGAGGCACTGTTCGACGAAAGGGACAGCCCCCGCTAGGGTCCACCTAAACCACCGCGCCACTCCCCGACTCTACTCAGCCTTTGGCGGTACTCGTAGCCCTTGAAGGACGTCGAGTAGCTTGCTCGCAGTGTGTTCTCGTTTTAAACCCGAACCTGTCTTGGTTCGACGGCAACTGGAATTTCTGGCAGCTTGAGTTAGCGACTAGTGAAGGGTTCGGACGGTCAACCTCGGCCATCCGTAGTGTAGGTTTTTCGCATTGGGGCAAAGTTGGAAGAGAAGGGAGTGACACAAGCACTTGGCGAGTATCACTCCACTTCCAACTTCGCGATCGCGCGGCGCTCAGGTTGCACCTCTGCAGAGCCCTATCCTCCGCTCGACTAGATACTGTCCGACGAGTTTATCCGCTGGCGTGACATAGCTAATGGAACTGTGCAGGCGCGGAAGATCCAAATCCTGCAATCCGCCAAGGGCATCGGTGACGTGTGCACTTCGACGATCCTGGCGCAGCTGCCAGAAATCGGCGAACTCAGTCGCGAAAAGGTTGTGTCCCCCCAGAGCCTTGTGTCCAAGATCTTTCTTGGACAAAAACCCAAAAGCTAAAGACCGTTGCTAGCGCCTGAGTACGAGTACGATCAAAGCCAGAACTTAAGGACTCTTCGTGTCCTTCGTGCTCTTCGTGGTAAAACCCTTCACCCAGCCGCCGCGGAGTCGGTGTTTTTTTTGGAGTGCTCCGAGCTCTCGGAGCTTTCCCCCGCCAGCAAGCTTGCGTCACAAGGGTTAATC
>JAEYTL010000025.1 GCA_023434025.1 Bacteroidota bacterium | reverse complement strand
GTACTGCATTTTGTGGGAGAGTATGTCGCCGCCTTCTTTTAGAAACCCTTCATCTAACGATGAGGGGTTTTTTGTTTTAATTTTGTAAAGGAATCAAGTACAAAATTTCTTTACTTCTTGGCTGATGTTCGACAACACCTTCTTTTAGAAGACCCGGATCAGTTCTGTATATCGATTTAAATTTCCTTAAAATCAATTGACAGCGAATTTACACAGTAACGAATACCGGTTTGGGTGGGGCCATCATCAAAAACATGCCCCAAATGACTTCCGCAGGTGGCACAAAGAATCTCGGTGCGAATCATGCCGTGTGAAGTATCTTTGCGGTATTCTACTTTTCCGGGAATGGATTGATCGAATGACGGCCAGCCACAATGGGCATTGAATTTGGTATTACTTTCAAACAGCGGTTCACCACAAGCGGCACAGCAATAGGTTCCTTTTTCAAAGTGGAGGTTGTATGGTCCGGAGTGGGGGAATTCTGTTCCTTTTTGACGCAAAATTTTGTATTTTTCCAAGCCCAGTTGGGCTTTCCATTCTTCTTCGGTTTTTTGAATTTTATAGGCCATTATTTTTCGGGTATAAATTTTACTGAAATAGAGTTGGTGCAAAAGCGTTTTCCCGTTGTTTCTTTCGGACCGTCATCAAAAACGTGTCCTAAGTGGCTACCACAATTGGCACACATGACTTCTACACGTGACATGCCGAAACTATAATCCTTTTCATAAATCACAGAGCCTTTGATAGCTTGGTCAAACGAAGGCCAGCCACAATCGGATTCAAATTTGGTTTGTGATGTAAATAACGGATTTCCGCAAGCGGCACAAACGTATTGTCCTTTTTCGAAATGATCCCAGTATTTTCCGGTAAAGGCTCTTTCAGTACCTTTCTTACGCAATACTTCATATTGTTCCGGTGTAAGTTCAGCTTTCCATTCGGCTTCGGTTTTGACCACTTTGAGTGGCTTTTGGGTTTCCTTTTTTTGACCCTGACAGGCAGTTAAGGCTAAAAAGGTTAAAATTAAAATTAGATTTTTCATAGTAATTGCTTTTAATCGGATAGTTTTTGGTAGCCATCTGGTATGATTCTTAGAATCGTTTTCAGCCCGGATAGCCGGATTAGCTCCTGATAAAATTAGTTATTTCCTCGATTACTTTTTCGTTTCCCAGTATTTTTCGATGGCCTAATTTTTTGGTTATCTTAATTTTACTGTTTTTTAAATGAACATGAATGTTATGTGCACACTTTATATTTACATCTGCATCGTCTTCGTCATGTATGATAAAAACCGGCGTTTCTATATTTTTTGCTGCCACTGAGGTGGAATAATTATTCATCGGTTCACCGAATTTTTTCTCGAAATGTACCCGCATTCTATCACCAATTTGTGGTTTTAGACCTAAATTTCGAATAAAATCGGTGATGATATCCTGAATTAAATCGCCACTACCTATAATTACGGCTTTTTTAACCGAAAGGTTTTGTTTGATTGCATTGATGACAGACATACCTCCGAGTGAGTGACCGATGGCGAATTCGAATGGACCGAATTGCTTTTCGAGTTCGAGGATGCTGGCAATAAATTCGGTCATAATAGTTGAGTTTCCTTTGCTTTTGCCGTGTGCTGGTGCATCGAAGCTGATGGTTGAATAACCTTGTTTCAGTAACTCATCTGCAATTTTAACCAATTGTGTACCGCGTCCTGACCATCCGTGAACAAGCAAAATTTTTTTTGAACTGTTGCCGTATTGGTAGGTTTTGATGACTTTGTTGATGGACGGAACTAAAATGTCTTGTTGTACACTTTGCCTCAACATGTGCAGTTCTCGTTTCGGAATTTTATATTTTACAGGAGTCGTAAAGAGTTTTGCGGCAAATTGAGTAGCTAATTTTGGTGAAATTGCTTGCAAAATTTTAGCCGTTATAAGAATTGGTTTAGGAATCTGCAAGGATTGATTGTCAGATTTGGATTTTTTTGACATTTCAATAAATTTTAACGCAAGGTATGATTTAATATTATTTTTTATAAATTTAGAGTTCATAAAAATTACTTAAAATGCAAAATCAGACGCGTATTATTATTGAAAGTGTGAAGCCTCAGTTAGACGGTGGTTCTTTTTATATTAAGCGGATTATCAACCAGACAGTGCAGGTAACGGCTCATGTTTTTTCTGACGGTCATGATGTCGTAGAATGTTGTGTGAAATACAAACATGAAAAGGATAAAAAGTGGAGTGAGGTTCGTATGACCCCCACTGAAAATGATGAATGGGAGGCCGAATTTGTGGTAACCAAACAAGGTTTTTATACTTATTATATTGAAGGATGGGTGGATTATGCGTTGAATTGGCAGCATGGAACCGGGCGGAAAATTAACGATAACCAGCATGTAAAATCGGAATTACTGGAAGGAGCTGAGTACTGTCAAGCTCTATTGAAAGAAGTGACAAAAGAGGAGAAAGCGTATTTAAACTCGGCTATCAAGGCATTTCAGGACCCTGCATTATATAATCAGGCGATAGCGGTTGCTTTGTCTGACGAATTACATCAGGTATTTAAAAAGTACCCGACCCGGACATTAGCCAATGTTTCGGATGAGTTGCGTGTTTATGTAGATCGGAAAAAAGCTTTATTCAGCACCTGGTATGAATTTTTTCCGCGTTCGGCATCAGAAATGCCCGGTAAACACGGGACTTTCAAGGATTGTGAACGTTTATTGCCACGGGTGGCCGAAATGGGGTTTGATACGTTGTATTTCCCGCCTATTCATCCAATCGGAGAAGTGAACCGCAAAGGAAAAAACAATGCAACCACTGCTGAAAAAGGCGATGTGGGGTCTCCGTGGGGAATTGGCTCGCAGTATGGCGGACACAAATCGACTCACCCGGAATTAGGAACCATAGATGATTTTAAATCGCTGGTCAGGAAAGCTCAATCGCTGGGAATTGAAATTGCGATGGATTATGCTTTGCAAGCCGCTCCCGATCACCCGTATGTAAAGGATTTTCCGCAATGGTTTAAATGGCGTCCGGACGGAACGGTGCAATATGCCGAAAATCCACCTAAAAAATACCAGGATATTCAGCCCATTTATTTTGAAAGTGGTGACTGGAAAAACCTCTGGAAAGAATTGCTTGATGTGGCTCTTTTTTGGGTAGAGGAATGCGGAATCCGGGTTTTCCGGGTAGATAACCCGCATACCAAGCCTTTTTATTTCTGGGGATGGCTGATTGGCGAGATCAAGAAGAAACATCCGGATGTGTTGTTTTTGTCGGAAGCTTTTACACGACCCAAAATCATGCATGAACTGGCTAAGCAAGGTTTTACACAATCGTACACCTATTTTACCTGGCGAAATACCAAGGCGGAATTAATTGAATATGTAACAGAACTTACGCAAACAGAGCAAAAAGAATTCTTCCGGCCGAATTTTTGGCCCAATACGCCCGATATTCTGCCTTATGCTCTGCAAACCGGTCATGAAGCGGTTTATTTGCAGAAATATTTTCTGGCAGCTACATTGAGTTCGAGTGTTGGAATTTACGGACCGGCTTATGAATTTATGGTGCACGAAGCCATGCCGGGGAAAGAAGAGTATCTGAACTCTGAAAAATATGAGGTATATCACTGGAACTGGGAGGCTAAAAATAAGTTGACCACGGTTATTACCCGTCTCAATCATATCAGAAAAGAGCATGAATCGCTTCAGCAGACGAATAATGTTGTTTTCTGTAAAACAGATCATGATCAATTGATGGCATATTACAAGTTTGATGATGCAAAAACAGATCATACGTTAATGATTTGTAACCTTGATCCGTATTATCCCAAACAGGGAATGGTGCGGTTGCCATTAGAGGAAATAGGTCATCAGCCGGTTCGGGTAACTGATTTAATTACCGGAAACAGTTATTGGTGGGATAAAGAATGGAATTTTGTGGAACTGCATCCTGCTTTACCTTTTCATTTATTTAAAATTGAACGCTGATGAACACAACCAACCAGGATACTTTTACGAGTACATTCGAATTTAAAACCGATTGGGCAACTTGTTTTGAAGACGACCATTTTGTGAAGGTCTTTTCGTCTGATATTTTAGAAAATTATATCATCAACAAAAGGTGGTATGGCGGAAAAGCGAGTACGTTAAAGTATATTGAGGTGGTGGATCATTTTAAAATAACTTCAAAGAAGAATACCTATTACGGGGTTTTGCTGGAAGTAAATTTTAAAGAAGCTTTTTACCAGCATTACTTTATGCCCTTAGCGTTTATGGCCAAAGAAGAACTGGATACAAGCACCGTTATTGCTCCGGTTGTGATGGGAAAACAAACCGGTTATTTAGTTGATGCTTTACATCAGGAAGATTTCCGTAAGTTGTTGTTTGACAATATTGTGAAATCAAAAGAAACGCCTGGATTGAAGTTGGTTTTTCACAAAGGTTCTTCCATTGAAAAAGAAGAATACCGATCCTCCCGATTTATGGGACTGGAGCAAAGTAATACGTCGATTATTTACAACGATTCGTTCGTGCTGAAAATTTTCCGCCGCATTTATGTTAGCACCAATCCCGATTACGAGATCAGCCGTTTTTTGACGGAACGAATGCATTTTGAAAATACGCCACGCTATACCGGAAGCATCAACCTGGCTTTGGCCGAAGGAAATATCACCCTTGGTTTGATGCAGGAACTGGTATCTAATCAGGGCGATGCTTGGAAATTTATGCTCGAACAGATTGACGGTGTTTTTGATAATTTAAAACGCAAGAAAATCAAAATTGATAAATTACCCGATATTGCGATGTTCAAGCGGTTACGGATTAATGAAATTCCGCCCGAAATCATCGATTGGGTGGGGTTGAGCTTGTTTTTACGTATTCAAACGTTGGCTTTGCGAACAGCGGAAATGCACATTGCGTTGGGAAGTGATATTCACGAAACGGCTTTTACACCCACCACTTACAACGGCGATTATACCGTTTGGTTGAAAAACCGTATGTTGTATCAGTTTCAGAACCGGTTGAATATCATTGAAAACAGCCTGCACAAATTAGACGGATTGGCGTTGGAGCTGGCTCATCAGTTCATGGAAAATAAAAAGTTGGTGCGGAAACATTTTGTCGATTTCGACTGGACGAAAATGAAATCGGAACGTATCCGCATTCACGGCGATTATCATCTGGGACAAGTGTTGGTGAATGGCGATGATTTTTATATTTTGGATTTTGAAGGCGAACCGGAAAGTACCATTCGCGATAGAAAAGTAAAACAACCACCGTTGAAAGATGTGGCCGGCATGTTCCGCTCGTTTCATTATGCCATTTATGCGACGATTTTTAATAACAAGGAAAAATATCCGTATGAACAGGATGAACTGTTCAAAGCCGGCGAAATGCTGTATAAGTATTTTGTGGGTGTCTTTTTGGAAACCTACATCGAAAAAGCCCAATCCGGTAATTTAAACATAGGTTACAACCATGAAATCGACTTTTTACTGAAGTATTGTTTGTTGGAAAAAGCGGTTTATGAGCTGGGTTACGAATTGAATTCCAGACCGCGTTGGGCGGTGATTCCGTTAAGAGGGATTCAGAGTATTATGAATTATTAGGGTTAGAAATTAGAATTTAGAAATTAGAAATTTGGAGGCCGTTAAGGTTAAAGTATATGAACTTAGTACAACCACATTCCCTTTTTACCTATTTTGACATTGACTTATTCAAAGCCGGAAAACAATTTAGATTTTGACGGTATAAAAATTAATTTGGAAAATGTTATCTAAACAGGTAACTTTGTAAAATATATGCCAGTAAAATGAACGAGTTTAAAAGAGAAATAGGATTTTATGAAAATCATTTTAAGGATTTTTATTTAAAACAATCGCTTGTTGTTCGAAAGAAAATTGACTGGACATTATTGATTTTAAAAACAACTCGAATTGTTCCTGAAAAGTTTTTAAAACATCTTACAAATACGAACGGTTTATGGGAAGTCCGAATTTCAGCAGATAATGGAATTTTTAGAATATTTTGTTTTTTTGATGAAGGAAATTTAATCATTTTGTTGAGTGGATTCCAAAAGAAAACACAGAAAACACCAATAAACGAAATAAAAAAAGCAGAACGACTAAAACAAGAATATTTAGAAGGAAAATGAGAACTTGGCAGTGGCGGCAACACTTCAATACGGCAAGAAAGTTATGATAAAAGATAAAAGAATTACTTCATTTGATGACCATTTAGATGAACAATATGGAAAAGAAGGAACAGAAACTCGGGACATATTCAACGAAGAATTTGAAACGTATAAAATAGGTGTTTTGATTCAAGAGGCAAGAAAAAAACAACATCTTACGCAAGAGCAATTAGCGGAAAGAGTAGGTACAACCAAAAACTATATTTCAAGAATTGAGAATAATGCGAGTGATATTCGCCTTTCAACATTATTGAGAATTATAAGAGAAGGATTAGGGGGAAGTTTGAAATTTTCGCTTGATGTGTAATATCAAGTTGTTTAGAAATTATGAATAACTGCCTATATTGAACTTTTAAAATAAGCTTAAAGACCATTCAAGGGTAAAAAATGCAATATGAACTTAGTACAACCACATTCCTTATTCACCGATTTTGACATTGCGTTATTCAAAGCCGGAAAGCATTTTAGATTATACGAAAAATTAGGAACTCATCTCATCGAAGTCAATGGTGTAAAAGGTGTTTACTTTGCCGTTTGGGCACCGTCGGCACGCTCGGTTTCGGTGGTCGGCGATTTTAATTACTGGATTCAGGGCGAACATCAGTTGCATGTACGTTGGGATTCTTCCGGCATCTGGGAAGGATTTATTCCCGGAGTAGATAAAGGAACGAAATACAAATATAAAATCCAGTCGAATAACAACGGCATCATCACTGAAAAAGCCGATCCGTTTGCGTTGTATTGCCAGAAACCACCCGAAACGGCTTCGGTGATCTGGGACTTGGAATACAAGTGGAAAGATAAAAAATGGATGGATTCCCGAAAGGATAAAAATGGTTTAGACAAACCGTATTCGGTGTATGAAGTGCACCTGGGTTCGTGGAAACGCAATTTAGAGCAAGATCGTTCGCTGACCTATCTGGAACTGGCAGAAGATTTGGTGAATTATGTCAAAGAAACCGGTTTCACGCACGTGGAATTTATGCCGATTATGGAGTATCCGTATGATCCGTCCTGGGGTTATCAGTTGATTGGCTATTTTGCCCCAACTTCCCGGTTCGGAAAACCGCAGGACTTTATGTTTTTGGTGGATAAATTGCATCAGGCCGGCATCGGGGTGATTTTAGACTGGGTTCCGTCGCATTTTCCCGATGATGCACACGGGCTGGGATTTTTTGACGGTTCCAACCTTTACGAGCATCCCGACCGGAGAAAAGGTTACCATCCCGACTGGAAAAGTTTGGTGTTTAATTATGGCAGAAATGAAGTGCGGTCGTTTCTGATTTCCAATGCACTGTTTTGGTTAGACCATTATCATGCAGACGGACTTCGGGTAGATGCGGTGGCTTCGATGTTGTATTTGGATTATTCCCGTAAAGAAGGAGAGTGGGAACCTAATATTTATGGCGGTAGAGAAAATTTAGATACCATCAGTTTCCTGAAAGATTTCAACGAAGCCGTTTATGCCAATTATGAAGGTGTTCAGACCATTGCCGAAGAGAGCACGTCGTTTCCGATGGTTTCGAGACCTACTTCTATTGGTGGTTTAGGCTTTGGCATGAAATGGATGATGGGCTGGATGCACGATACGTTACAGTATTTTAAACGTGAGTCTATTTACCGAAAATACCATCAAAATGATTTAACATTTTCGATGACGTATGCCTTTTCCGAAAACTTTATGTTGCCGCTTTCGCATGACGAAGTGGTGTATGGTAAAAAATCCATTTTAGGTCGAATGACGGGTGACGAATGGCAGCAGTTTGCCAATTTGCGTTTGCTTTACGGTTATATGTTTACCCATCCCGGTACGAATTTGTTATTCATGGGGGCCGAATTCGGGCAACGGGCTGAGTGGAAATTTGACGGCAGTTTAGACTGGCATTTGTTGCAGTATGGCTACCATGGTGGCATCAAAAAATGCATAACCGATTTAAATGAGTTGTACAAAAATAACCCAGCTTTGTTTGAAAAACAGTTTACGGCAGAGGGGTTTGAATGGATTAATTATGCCGATCATCAGAATGCAGTGCTGAGCTACATCCGAAAAGGAAAAAATGAAAAAGAAAATGTAGTTGTCGTTTGTAATTTTACGCCGGTTGTTCGGGAGAATTACCGTATCGGACTGCCTTGTAAAGGAAAATTAACCGAAATTTTTAATTCAGACAAAAAGGAATATGGTGGAAGTGGTGTGTTGAACAAAACAGCAATAAAAATAGAAAAAGAAGCCTGGAACGGCAGGGAGTTTTCGGCAGCACTGACTCTACCTCCTTTAGGTGTTTCTGTTTTTAAAACTTCTTTGAAGTAATTTAAGTTTAACTTTTGTAGCTTTTAAACCATTAAGGTATTAAGTTTCATTAAGTCTAGAATGCTTAATGAAACTTAATACCTTATGATTTTGAATTAAAAAAGAACTGTAATTTTTTCTTTTTATCACAGGATTTCTGTTTTATCCAATAACGCAAACGTTTGAGTTGATAAAAGCTGAAATTAAAAAGCGTATAAATGTTTCAACTTTGTAAATTTGAACATTATAACCCGATTATTATGATTACAAACACTGAATTAGAATACAAAGGCGATCAGTTTCCTGCCCGGATTTTGACCTATAACCAGGATGTTGACAACGTCTTTTTTTATACTGAAAACAATGTTGTTCTAAAAATAACAATTCTTCGCGACAGTATGATCCGCTTTCGCTATACGACCAAAGGTTATTTCAATAAAGATTTTTCGTATGCTATCGACAAGGGCCAATCCCATGGCTATAATGAACTGGCTGTTGAAGAGCACAAAACATTTTACACCATAACGACCAGTAAGATTGTTTGTAAAATCAATAAAGAAAATGCAAAAGTTTCGATTTTTGATTCAGAAGGTTTTCAGATTCTGGAAGATGAGATTGGTTTTCACTGGGAAGAAAGCTACGAATTTGGCGGCAATATCGTTAAGATGAGTAAAAAAGCCAATGATGGTGAATGTTATTACGGGATGGGAGATAAAGCCACCCACCTTAATCTAAAAGGGAAACGGGTTGAAAATTGGGCCACAGATCAATATGCTTTTCATCGCGAGCAGGAACCGCTTTATAAAGTAGTACCCTTTTACATCGGACTACACCACAACAAAGCGTATGGAATATTTTTTGACAATACCTTCCGGACTTTTTTTGATTTTTG
Organism: Bacteroidota bacterium; assembly: GCA_023434025.1. Lineage (GTDB taxonomy): Bacteria > Bacteroidota > Bacteroidia > Flavobacteriales > Flavobacteriaceae > Flavobacterium. The sequence goes on along the minus strand of JAEYTL010000025.1, from coordinate 162,537 downwards.
CCATGAACGCCGAAACGTAACCAGTTTTTGGGCAGAAGGGGGTGAGATGAATTACTATTTTATCTACGGTCCTAAAATGAAGGATGTGGTAACCAATTATACGCATTTAACCGGAAAACCGGAACTTCCGCCCATGTGGACACTGGGCTACCACCAGTGCAAATGGAGTTATTATCCGGAGAGTAAAGTCAAAGAAATTACTTCAACTTTCCGAAAGTTAGCAATTCCGTGCGATGCTATTTATCTCGACATCGATTATATGGAAGGATTCCGTTGTTTTACCTGGAGCAAAGAATACTTTCCGGATCCGAAGCGGATGGTGGCTGAGCTGGCTCAGGACGGCTTTAAAACGGTTGTGATCATAGATCCCGGAATCAAAATTGATAAAGAATATTGGGTGTATCAGGAAGCGTTGGAAAAGGATTATTTCTGTAAACGTGCCGACGGACCCTATATGAAAGGAAAAGTCTGGCCGGGAGAATGTAATTTTCCCGATTATACGAATCCTGAAGTTCGCGAATGGTGGGCCGGCTTATTCAAAGAATTGATTTCTGATATCGGTGTAAAAGGAGTCTGGAACGATATGAACGAACCTGCTGTGATGGATGTACCCGGAAAAACCTTTCCGATGGATGTGCGTCACGATTATGACGGACATCCGTGCAGTCACCGTAAAGCCCACAATATTTACGGTACACAAATGGCAAAGGCAACGTATGAAGGTGTGAAACGTTTTGCCTATCCTAAACGGCCCTTTATCATCACCCGTTCAGCTTATTCCGGGGCACAGCGTTATACATCGTCATGGACAGGGGATAACGTAGCCACCTGGGAACATTTATGGATTGCGAACATTCAGATGCAACGCATGTCAATCAGCGGAATGGGTTTTACCGGTTCTGATATCGGTGGTTTTGCCGAACAGCCTTCGGGAGAATTGTATGCCCGCTGGATTCAGCTCGGGGTTTTTCATCCTTTCTGCCGCACACATTCGTCCGGTGATCACGGTGAGCAAGAGCCTTGGTCGTTTGGAGAAGAAGTAATCAATATTACACGAAAGTTTGTAAACCTCCGCTACCAATTACTACCTTATTTATATACGATGTTCTGGAAATATGTAAACGAGGGAGAACCTATGCTGAAGCCTTTGGTGTATTTTGATCAGGAAGATATTCAGACATTATACCGGACGGATGAATTTATTTTCGGAAATCAGATTCTGGTTTGTCCGATTTTAGAACCCAACGCAGTGGGAAGACGCATGTATCTTCCGAAAGGCAACTGGTATAATTACTGGACAAATGAATTGGTTGAAGGGAAAAAAGAATTTTGGGTAGCAACCGATTATGATCAGATTCCGATTTTCATCAAGGAGGGTGCCATAATTCCGAAATATCCTGTTCAGCAGTATGTAGGCGAAAAAGAATTTGATGAAATCACACTGGATGTTTATTTCAAATTAGGTAAAGAAAAATCAGTTTTGTACGAAGATGCTCAGGATGGGTATGATTATAACAAGGGAAGATTTTCATTAAAGACGTTCAATTTAACCGGAAAAGAGAAAGAACTTATCATCCAGCTGCATCAGGAGGGGGAGTTTTTAACGCATTATAAAACATTCAGGATTAATTTTATCGGTTTGCCGTTTACCATATCTTCAATCGAAATTGATAATGAGAAAACAACCTTGGCCTCAGCTTCTTTTGACGGTAAAAATAGTTTAACGGTTGATAAATTCTTTACGGAACTGCATATTGTTGGCCAATAGATTATTACTTTTGTATAACTTATTAGCCTAATTTTAAATAAAATGAAAAGAATTATTGCCTTTGGTTCGTTTAGTGCATTAGTGCTTACGATGGGATGTGCTACCAATCCGCTAACAGGAAAAAGTACGTTGGCTCTGGTGAATAACAGTTCTATCTTTCCTTCTGCGTTTCAACAATACGACACTTTTTTAAAAGAAAACAAAGTGGTCAGCGGAACCGCAGAAGCCAAAAGAGTAGAAACGGTAGGTGTAAAAATCAGACAAGCGGCTGAAAAATGGTTAACCGCTATCGGTCACGCCGATTACCTGAAAGATTACAAATGGGAGTACAAGCTGGTGGAAGACAAAGCGGTGAATGCCTGGTGTATGCCCGGTGGAAAAATTGTAGTCTATACCGGCATAATGCCGGTTGCCAAAGACGAAGCCGGTTTGGCAACTGTAATGGGGCACGAAGTTGCCCATGCTCTTTTGAATCACGGTCAGCAACGCATGAGTGCCGGGATTTTGCAACAGGCCGGTGCTGTGGGAGTTGGGTTGGCTGTGGGCGAAAAGAACGAGCAGACACAAGCGATTGCCATGACAGCTTACGGAGCAGGTTCTCAAATGTTTGGTATGTTGCCTTTCAGCCGTAGTCATGAAAGTGAAGCCGATAAAATCGGGCTGATTTTGATGGCCATTGCAGGCTATAATCCGGAAGCATCGGTTCCGTTCTGGGAACGAATGGGGGCGGCGTCCGGCGGACAGGAACCGGCCGAGTTCATGAGCACGCACCCCTCGCACAATACAAGGGTTTCCAATTTAACAAAATGGATTCCGGAAGCAAAGGCCGAGGCAGCTAAGTACGGAGTTGTTTTCAAATAAAAAATAGTATCTTCGAAGCTGTTCTGAAAAGAACAGCTTTTTTTTATGACCAAATATTTCAACTATGGCAACACTTGCAAAAGGAAGTAAAAAATTAACCAATGCCTGGGCTTTTTATGACTGGGCCAATTCGGTTTATCCGTTAGTCATTTCATCTTCCGTTTTTCCGTTGTATTACGGATTTTTATTTCCGAAAGAAAATCCCAATATTCTCTTTTTAGGCTATGAATTTAAAAGTACGGCCCTGATCAGTTTTGTAACGGCTTTTGCTTTTTTATGTGTTGCTTTTTTTTCACCGATTCTTTCCGGAATAGCTGATTTTGCCGGGAATAAAAAACGGTTTATGCAGTTTTTCTGTTATCTGGGAGCGTTGTCCTGTATTGGAATGTATTGGTTTACCAAAGACAATATTTATTTTGGAGTTACCTGTTTCTTTTTTGGTTTGATCGGATTTTGGGGTAGTCTGGTGTTTTATAATTCGTATTTACCGGACATTGCCCACAAAGAACAACAGGACGGTTTGAGTGCCAAAGGGTATTCCATGGGGTATATTGGCAGTGTAATTCTATTAGTCATTAATTTAATCATGATATTGGGGAAAGAAGGAGAAGAGGCTATGCATGCCATGCGTTTATCTTTTGCCATGACCGGAATCTGGTGGATCCTTTTTGCCCAATATGCGTTTTGGTATCTTCCGAAAGGGAATAAAAACGCCGATAAGATTACGAAAGATGTTATTCTCAACGGGTTTAGAGAGCTTAGGAAGGTACAGGGACAGCTTTATCACAATTTGAAGTTATACCGTTACCTTATTGCTTTCTTTGTGTATAGTATGGCGGTTCAGACGGTGATGCTGGTGGCTACGTATTTTGGTGAACAGGAAATCAACTGGTCTGCCGACAGTGAAAAAACCACTGGATTGATTATCAGTATCTTGGTGATTCAGCTGGTGGCTGTAGCCGGAGCGATTCTGACCTCTAAAGCATCAGAAAGATTCGGGAATGTTCCGACTTTGATTGTCATTAACGGCATTTGGGCAGTTATTTGTGTGTTTGCTTATTTTGTAACCGAACCGATTCATTTTTATGTGACAGCCGGATTTGTGGGATTGGTTATGGGAGGCATTCAGGCCTTGTCGCGATCAACCTATTCTAAGTTTTTACCGAAAACGGATGATACCGCTTCGTTTTTCAGTTTTTATGATGTGTCAGAAAAAATAGGAATTGTAATTGGTATGGCGATTTACGGAACAATTGACCAGATTACCGGAAGTATGCGCAATGCCATTGTATTTTTAATGGTTTTCTTTGTAGCCGGGCTTTTACTGTTATTAAGAGTGCCGAAAGAACAGGAAGAAACAATTCAGTTGTAAACCAAAACCATATAAGTGAAGCTTTATATAAAAAATATGGTCTGCAGACGTTGTAAAATGGTTGTGCAAGCAGAGCTGGAGAAACTTGGCCTTCATCCGGTTTCTGTTGAATTGGGAGAGATAGAGCTACAGGAAGATACTCTTTTGGGGTTAAAGGATAAATTGTTAAAACAGCTTCATTCATTGGGTTTTGACCTGATAGATGATAAAAAAAGCAAAACGATAGACCGGATAAAAATTTTGATCATAGAGCTGGTCTATCAGAAAAACAACCAGATTACCGTTAACTTATCCGATTATCTGTCGCAGAATCTGATGCAGGACTATCCTACACTAAGTAATTTATTTTCGGAAGTTGAAGGAATTACTATAGAAAAATATTTTATTCATCAGAAGATTGAGCGGGTAAAAGAACTTTTAATTTATGATGAAATGACTCTGAACGAGATTGCTCACCTGCTTAATTACAGCAGTGTCGCTTATTTGAGTAATCAGTTCAAGAAAAATACGGGATTTACCCCCAGTTATTTTAAACAACTGAAAAACAGGAAGCGAAAACAAATTGAAGAGCTGTAAAAGTTACAATTCTTTCACAAAATAGTACAACACTTGTATTTATTTTTTGCCGGAACTTTGTGTTCTAAAGCATAACAAGATGATACATCAATATCAAATAACGGGAATGACCTGTACAGGTTGTGAGGAAAAAGTGAAATCAGCTCTGATGACGTTAGAAAACGTGACAAACGTTGAGGTTTCAAAAGATGAAAATTCCGCTGTGATTACGATGGACAAGCATATTCCGATAGGTAAGTTGCAGAAAGCATTACCTGAAAAATACCACATTTCAGCATTACATCACAACGAAACGGCAGAACTAACCAAGAGCTGGCTGGAAACCTATAAGCCGATCCTGCTTATCTTTGCTTATATTACCGTTATAACTTTTTTTATACAGTTGCGGAATACACATTTTAATTTCATGCAATGGATGGCTCATTTCATGGCCGGTTTTTTTCTGGTCTTTTCTTTTTTTAAGTTTTTAAACCTGAAAGGATTTGCCGAAATTTACCGCATGTATGATGTATTGGCTAAACGGATTCCTGTCTGGGCCTACCTGTATGCTTTTATAGAGTTGGGTTTGGGCTTGGCTTATCTGACTGATTTTAATCCGGTTTTAACCAATGTCACTACATTTTTGGTCATGTCTGTCAGCATTACAGGTGTATTGCAAAGTGTACTCAATAAAAAGAAAATTCAGTGTGCCTGTTTGGGGGTTGTATTCAATTTGCCGATGAGTACCGTTACCATAATAGAAGACGCATTGATGATCATAATGAGCGGTTTAATGCTCTTATTTATAATGTAATATGGCTGATAACAAAGAACTGAAAGAACTGGCACAACAGTTACGGCATCCTTCCGGAGAAGCTGGGCTGAAAATAGCGGCGATGATGCATGAAACAAATAACAACATGACATTTCATTCAGTCAACCATTTAGGTATCAGTGATAAAGATAAGGTACTTGAGCTGGGGCATGGCAATTGTGAACATTTAAGACAACTGGCTGCTGTTAAGGGTACAATTGTTTATTACGGACTTGAACGGTCAACACTGATGTATAATGAAGCCAAAAGGATCAACAAAGACCTTATAGCACAGCAACAAGCTTTTTTTTATTTGTATGACGGACAAGAATTTCCTTTTCCCACTGCTTATTTTAATAAAATATTCACTGTCAATACAATCTATTTCTGGGATAATCCGCAGCAGGTTTTAGCAGAGTTATACAGGGTGCTGAAACCAAACGGCAGATTAAACATAACATTTGCCCAAAAAGAGTTTATGGAACAACTGCCTTTTACTCCATATGGTTTTACACTTTATGACAATGAAAAAATAAGCAGATTGATTTCTGCTTCGCAGTTTAAGATCATCGCTTTTGAAAATCAGACAGAAAAGATAAAAAACAAAACAGGTGAGCTGGTAAACAGGATATTTACAACAGTGATAATAGAAAAAAGGATATGTTAAAAAACGCCTCTGAAAAATTTCAGAAGCGTTTTTAAGTTATTGGCTCGGGATTGATTAAATCATTTTAATTTTTCCTGACCCGGCTACTTTAGTGTCTATTTTTTTAGGATTTCCTTTGTATTCAATATGGCCGGATCCGGCTACTCTTGCTTCAATAAATTCTGAGCATGTTGTTGAAATATTACCTGAACCGGAAAGGTTTGCTTTACTTTTTTCAGCCATTAGTTCAACAGCCTTAATATCGCCGGAACCTGAAAGATTAGCTTCTAAGTTTTTAGTTTTTCCGCTCAGTTTAATATCACCTGAACCTGACAAACTGGCTTCAACGGTATCAGAATTAACGTGTAGCTTTATATCTCCTGAACCGGCTAAGGATGTTTTAAAACTGGAGGATTTAATTGTAAAATCAGCAACAATATCTCCTGACCCCGCTAAACTGACAGCAGAAATTTCTTTTACAGGAACAATTATTTCTATTTTTTTTCCTTTGGACGGATTGAGGTTATACCCTTTTTCGGTTTTAATTTTCAGATCAGAACCATTCGTTTCAATGACTACATATTCCAGTAAGTTTTCTTCTCCTTTGACTGTAATTTTACCCTCAGTTCCTTCTACTAAGGTAACATGAAAGGCTCCGGCAACACCAATGGCATCGTAGTCAGCTGTTGTGATGCTTTTTGAAACTACGTTTCCATCTCCTTTTATTTTTTTCTGTCCCCATTGGGCCGAAACGATTGAAACGGTCAGAACGGCTAATAATGTGATTGCTTTTTTCATTTGAATTGTTGTTTGATTAATTAGATAAATTTAAATTTACATTTCCATAGCTGGATGAAATGGTTAGTTTGTTTGCTCCGCTTTTTTTGTAGTAGCCTTTATATGATTTGGACGACATGGTCTCTACCCGGGCATTGTATTCCAGCGGGGCTTCGCTTTTAAAGTTGGCATATTTGGTGGAAACATCAAAATCAAAATAGTAATTCGGATTATGACTTACTTTAATGTTGGTATAACCGGATGAAATGGAAATGTTGCTTGCCCTGGCAGAAATCCCATTGAGTGAAAAATTACTGTAATTGGTGGTGAGTTTCAAATTATTTTCAATTTCATCAATTTTAATGGTCAGGTAATTACCGCTTCCGTCCACATTGTTTACTTTTCCCATGACAATTTTTCCGTAATTACTGTTGTATTTCAGGTTATTTCCATTCAGCACAGTCACATCGGTGTAGCTGGAATTCAAATCTAAATTAGAGAACGAACCAATGGTCAATCCGGAATATTTTGCATTGATCAAGGCATTCTTAAGTCCGTCTATGGTTGACTTTGAGCAGTAATCAATTTTGATGTTATTGGAAGAATGGTTTAATTTTCCCATGGATATTTTTCCGTACTTGCACAGAACATCTGTACTGCCGTTTAAATCATGCGTAACAATGTTGCCGTATTGGTTTTCAATTTTCAGGTTACCGTTTTTAGGGATTTTTACGGTATAGTTAACCTCCATACTGCTTCGACGGCTGGAGCTGCTCATTTTGTCAAAAACGGTTTTAGCTGAATAAAGGCTTTTGGTTCCGCTGAATTCTATTGAAACAGAGGCCAGTTTTTTATCCACCCAATTCTCATCATCGCCACTGATGGTGATTACTACATCAATGTCAATTTTATCCTCATCCCAGGTGGTTATAAATACATTCCCGTATTTATTGTCAATGTCAACCGTTGCATCAGCATTTACGATGACCGTTTTTTTAGCTGTTTTTTGTTTGGTGTATTTTCCGTTGTGCTCGGTTGCAAACCCGGAAAAGGCCACAAAATAAATTACGAATAAACTATATAGATTTTTCATTTTCGATGTTTTTTTGATGATTAATAATTTCAATTTTTTTGATTACTTCTTCCAGAAATGAAATCCGGGTCTGGAAATTCAGAATCATGGCATGAAGCAGTTGTTTGGTGTCACCGTTTTTTTGTAATTCGTTAATGATTTTTTGATAATCGGTTTCAAACACTTTCATTTGTGTTAAAGCATCTGAAATAATTTGTTCCGTTTCCGGGGTTTGTTTGGATTTTAAATCGGTTAATTCTTTTTCAACCACCGCAGCAAAGTAATCGTGGGTTTCCTTGGTCTGGGCAGAAGCATTTTGCCATTGATTAGTTGGCTGATTGTCTTCTTTTAGTTGATAAAAACCGATTATACCGGCAATCAGCAGGAGTGAAGCTGCCAGAGACAACGGCATCCGGTTTTTCTTTTTTCTTTCAGCCGGTCCGGCTTGCAATTTCTTTAAAAACCGTTCGGAATGGCCTAACCGTGGTGTTTCGGTATCCCATTGGTTTTCAAACTGACTGAAAAGTGTTTCGATCGAATCTTTTTTCTCTTTCATATTCATTTTATTTTGAGGCTAATTGCATCCGTAAACTTTCTTTTGCCCTGCTCAAAGTCGTCCGGCAGTTGGCATAACTGATATTGATAATTTCGCAAACTTCTTCTAAATCGTAACCTTCTATTAAAATCAACGTCAAAATCATCCGGTAACTCTCTTTCAGTTTTTGCATGGCGTTTAGTATTTCCTGAACTTTCAGCTGAGTATAATCAATGGCTTCATCTGTCGGTTCATCTTCTATTTTGTAGGCCTTTGCCTCGTAATCATCATGGTTAAAAAAGCTGTTTTTTTTATAAAAATCAATACTGTAATTAATCACAATCCGTTTTAACCAGGCTCCAAAAGCGACTTCTCCTTTAAAGGTTTCTAATTTTTGAAAGGCTTTTAAAAAAGCTTCCTGCATTACATCTTCGGCAAAATGTTCATCTTTCACAATGCGAAGAGCCACGTTATACATCGCTTTGACATAGCGATTATACACTTCCAGTTGTGCTTTTTGATTATTCTGCTTGCAGAGCAATACCAGTTGCTCAATATTTTCGTTTGCTAAACTCAATGTTTGACTTTGATTTGATATAAAGACAGTCTGTTTTTTGAAATGTTACAGTTTTGTAAAAATAAAACATTAAAAATTTCCGGTAAGCTGAAGTAATTTTTATATTTGAAAAAATTTTACACAATGAAGAAGCACAGTTTACGGATTTATTTATTGATTTTTTGTACGGTGTTATTTGCTTCCTGTTCAGATGATTTTGAGCCGATTGATCCGGCTATTCAAATCCCGGGTAACGGAGGAAATAACGGAGGAAATACAGCCGCTCTTTTTTCGGTTGATTTTAATGGCCAGACTTTTGTAGCCAGTAATTATCAGGCAGTAATCACAGGTGGTTCTATCGTTGTTTCCGGTATCAGAGCATCCAATGGCGACAGTGTTTCTTTTATCGTGAGCGGTACAACTACAGGTTCATATCCGGCTAATGATAATATTATTATTTATCAGCCAGCCGGAACCGACTACGGTTATTTGGGAATTAACCCTTCTAATCCTGATTTGAATACAGGTTCCATTGTTATAACCTCTATTAACACGACCAACAATACCCTTTCCGGAACATTTAATTTTACAGGTTATTGGTCTGATAATGATGAAGAAGGCGTTTTGCCGATTGCATTTACCAATGGTGTTTTTACCAACATTCCTTTTACAAGCGAAAACTATACGGACGATACTTTTTATGCCAAAGTAAACGGTCAGGAATTTGTTGACGTTGATATTTTTACGGCTGAAACGTCTGTCGGAGGAGTAGATTTAATTTCCGTTGCCGGACATGATTCTAACGACAACACCATTACGGTCAGTGTAAGAAGTAATATCACTCCGGGAACATATCAGATTACGTCTAACAGTGCAGAAGACCTTGTGCAGATCGTTTATACCCGGGAAGACAATGATTTTTGGGAAAGATCACTGAGTGGAGTTGTAACGGTTGTGGAAAAAACAGCTACGCAGCTCAAGTGTACTTTTAATGGTACTGTAACAGACGGAACAGATACATATACTATAACAGACGGAAACTTTGATGTTCAGTATGCTGATTAAATAAAGCAATAAAGAATAATGAAATCCCGCCTGTCGGGATTTTTTTATGGCATGTATTTTGACTATTTAAAGAGAAGAAAATGCATTTCATCGTTTTTGTAAGTATTTATTACTCATTATCAATCAGATGGATTATATTTGATTTTCTTTATCAGAAAATTATTAATGACAAATTGACCCTATTTACTATATGTCAAACCACAACATCTTAACACTTGACAAATTGTCACTTCATGATTTCGATACGGAAGCCGATTTAATTCCGCTTCTTACTCCCGAAGACGAAGAGGAGATGGCCAATGAACAATTGCCTAATTCACTTCCTATTTTGCCGTTGCGAAATACAGTTCTGTTCCCCGGAGTTGTCATTCCGATTACCGCCGGCAGAGATAAATCCATTAAACTGATTAATGATGCCAATGCGGCCGGAAAAGTAATCGGGGTAGTGGCTCAGAAAGACGAAAATATTGAAGATCCCAAAAGGGATGATATTCATCAGATCGGAACCGTAGCTCAGATTCTTCGGGTATTAAAAATGCCCGACGGGAATGTAACGGTTATTTTACAAGGGAAAAAACGCTTTCAAATCAGCAAGGTTATTTCTGAAGAGCCTTATATCAATGCATTGGTTAAAGAAGTCCCCGAAAAACGACCCGGTTCTACCGATACAGAGTTTGGAGCCATAATAGAGTCTATCAGAGAAATGGCCATCCGCATTATCAAAGAAAGTCCCAATATTCCGACAGAAGCTACTTTTGCTATTAAAAATATAGAAAGCCAGTCTTTTTTGATCAATTTTGTTTCCTCTAACATGAATTTAGAGGTGAATGAAAAGCAGGATCTGCTGATGATGAATGTGCTAAAGGAACGGGCCCTGGCAACCTTACGCTATATGAATACCGAATTGCAGAAACTGGAATTGCGGAATGATATACAATCTAAAGTGCGTGTTGATTTAGACCAGCAGCAACGGGAATACTTTCTTCATCAGCAGATGAAAACCATTCAGGAAGAACTGGGGGGCGTTTCCTATGACCAGGAAATTGATGAAATGCGTGCAAAAGCCAAAAGCAAAAAATGGGATGATAAAACAGCCAAGCATTTTGAAAAAGAAATTTCCAAACTGCAGCGAACCAATCCCCAATCCCCCGATTTTGGCATTCTGCGGAATTATTTAGAGTTGTTTCTGGAATTGCCTTGGAATGAGTTTTCCAAAGATAATTTTGATCTAAAACGGGCTCAAAAAATCCTGGATAAAGACCATTTTGGCCTGGAAGAGGTGAAGAAAAGAATTATCGAACACCTGGCTGTTTTAAAATTGCGAAATGATATGAAATCACCGATTATCTGTTTAACCGGTCCTCCGGGTGTCGGGAAGACATCTATCGGAAAATCGATTGCCAAAGCCTTGGGCAGGGAGTACGTACGGATGTCGTTGGGTGGTTTGCGTGACGAAGCGGAAATTCGCGGTCACCGTAAAACCTATATTGGTGCCATGCCGGGCAGGATACTGCAGAATATCAAAAAAGCGGGAACATCTAATCCGGTTTTTGTGTTGGATGAAATTGACAAGCTCTCTTCCAGCCACACCGGCGACCCGTCATCGGCATTGCTGGAAGTATTAGACCCCGAACAAAACAAGGAGTTCTATGATAACTTTTTAGAAATGGGATACGATTTATCTAAGGTGATGTTTATTGCCACCTCCAATACGATGACTAGCATTCAGCCTGCTTTGAAAGACAGAATGGAGGTAATTAAAATGTCGGGATACACTATTGAAGAAAAGGTTGAAATAGCCCGCCAGCATTTGTTCCCCAAGCAATTAAAAGAGCATGGATTAACAGCAAAACATCTGAGCATTGGCAAACGCCAACTGGAAAAAATTATAGAAGGTTATACCCGGGAATCCGGTGTCAGAGCCTTGGAACAAAAATTGGCTCAGGTTATCCGAAATGCAGCCAAATCAGTAGCGATGGATGAAGAATACAATAGTAAAGTAACGGATGAGGACATTATCAAAACGTTGGGAGCTCCACGTTTGGAAAGAGATAAATCAGAAGGAAATGAAGTAGCGGGTGTGGTGACCGGTCTGGCATGGACTAGTGTGGGTGGAGATATTTTATTCATTGAATCGTTGATTTCCAAAGGAAAAGGAATCTTAACCTTAACCGGAAATTTAGGGAATGTGATGAAAGAGTCGGCGACTATTGCAATGGAGTATATTAAATCGAATGCAGAGTCGTTGGGTATAAACCCGGAGGTTATTCAAAATTATAATATCCATATTCACGTTCCGGAAGGAGCTACGCCCAAAGACGGACCCAGTGCCGGAATTGCCATGCTGACTTCGCTGGTTTCTGTTTTAACCCAGAAACGGGTGAAAAAGAACCTGGCCATGACGGGAGAAATTACACTTCGCGGAAAAGTGCTTCCGGTGGGTGGAATCAAAGAAAAGATACTGGCAGCAAAAAGAGCTAACATCAAAGAAATTATTTTGTGTGCAGACAACAAACACGATATTGACGAAATTAATGCGGCCTATCTGGAGGGACTGACCTTTCATTATGTAAAAGAAATGAGTGAAGTGGTGGCGTTAGCCATCACCGGACAGAAGGCAAAAAATGCAAAAACGCTGTAAGTTGTAGAAACAATTTTAAAAAGTTGATGTTATCAAAAAGCATCAACTTTTTTTATGGGCTTATTTTTATTTCAAGATAAATTTACTGGACAAAAAATAATATCTTCGCATCACCGTTATCATTTAGTTAACTGAGTTCCATCTGTAATGCTTAAACATTTTTTTCGTCTATCTGTTTTTCTTTTTTGTGCTGTGGGCTACAGTCAGATTGGCGGACAATCGGTATATCAGTTTTTAAATCTAGTCACTTCTCCCAGGCAAGCTGCATTAGGTGGCAAAGTCATTACGCATTATGACTATGATGTAAACGCCGGTATTTTTAATCCGGCCAGTATCAATACCGAAATGGATAATCATCTTTCGGTTAACTACGGGAATTATTACGGTGAAATTACCTATGGTACAGCTGCTTATGCCTACACTTATGATCGTCATGTGCAGACTTTTCATGCGGGAGTGAGTTATGTGAATTACGGTAATTTTGAAGGTTACGACGAGAATGGACAGAAAACCGCTGATTTTACGGGAAGTGAAGCTGCTTTGTCATTCGGGTACTCCTATAATGTGCCGTTTACAGACTTCTATATCGGTGCGAATGCCAAGCTGATTACATCAACCTTAGAAAGTTATAATTCGTTTGGTGGTGCTCTTGATATCGGTGCCCTATATATTGATGAACGGAACGACATTAATTTTGCTTTGGTAATCCGGAACATCGGTACGCAGTTTACTACTTATGCCGGCACGCAGGAAAAGTTACCGCTGGAAATTCTGGCCGGTATTTCGCAGGAAGTAGAAAATGTACCGGTTCGCTGGCACATTACACTGGAAAACCTGCAACAATGGAACATTGCTTTTTCTAATCCGGCCCGGGCGGAAGGAAATTTAGACGGAGGCCAGAACGAGGAAAAGGTTTCTTTTTTCAACAATGCCCTGCGTCACGTGATCTTAGGAGCCGAACTGTTCCCCGGAAAAGCGTTTAATATTCGTGTGGGATATAATTTCAGAAGAGGTGAGGAGTTGCGGATCGTGGACCAGCGTCATTTTTCGGGTATTTCCGCCGGATTCAGTCTGCGGTTTAACAAAGTGCGTTTTGATTATTCCTATTCCAGGTATACCGTGGCCGCCAATACGAGCTTGTTTGGGTTGATGATTAATTTGCAGTAAATAGGGGAGGGTTTCAGGTTGAATGAGTTGGAAAGAGCGAATGATCACAAATCAATTCCATACTAATCATTGCGTTTTTAGCAGTATTGCTGCAATTACAAAGAGCTGAACATTTTGACTTTTGGCATTGATTTTTTTGACATTGATTTTTGAAATTAGCGTATCTTAGCCTTCTGTAAAACCATACTCTTCAACGCAAAGAAATGACTAAAATTACCATTGCCATCGACGGATTTTCATCTACCGGAAAAAGTACATTAGCCAAACAGTTAGCCAAACACCTGGGGTATGTTTATGTAGATACCGGAGCCATGTATCGGGCGGTGACTTTTTTTGCCATGCAGAATCAGCTGGTTTCCGAAGATTTTTTAGATAAGGCGGGCTTAATTAAAAAGTTGCCTGATATTAAACTTCATTTTCAATTCAATGCCGCTCTGGGGTTTGCCGAAATGTTTTTAAATGATGTGAATGTGGAGCAGGAAATACGTACGATTGAAGTTTCCCGTCTGGTGAGTAAAATAGCTGAAATATCTGAAGTGAGGGCCAAACTGGTTGAACAGCAGCAGGCAATGGGGCAGAACAAAGGAATTGTAATGGATGGCCGTGACATCGGTACCGTAGTCTTTCCGGATGCTGAATTAAAGTTATTTATGACGGCCAGTGCCCATACCCGGGCCAAACGCCGATTTGATGAGCTGGCAGAAAGAGGGCAGCTGGTTACTTATGAGGAGGTGTTGCAGAATGTACAGGAACGCGATTATATTGATACCCACCGGGAAGATTCCCCTCTGGTCAAAGCTCATGATGCCATTGAAATTGACAACTCAACCTTAACCAAAAAGGAACAGTTTGAGCTGGTGCTGGATTTAATTCACAAATTTTTTGCTTAAGGCTGTTTTAGTGGAAAGATCTCCGTTGATTGTGATATACTTTAAGGTGAGTATATGCTCATTTGCAATGTCTTTCTGAACTTCATACTGAAAAGAGAACAGGCAGCTTCCGAAACAATTGCTTCCGTAACCTTTATAAATCAGGTTTAAAGTGTCGCCGGTAATTTCAATTTCACCCAGAAACGAATAACCGCAATTGCCGGAAGCCGTGAATTGAATCAGCCCCTTGTTTTGTTGAAATTCAACCTTTTTTAAGGCTACCGGAACTACTTCTTCGGTATATGTAAGTTCGATGTCTTTTACTTCAAACGAGAGGAAAGTCATACCTTCGTTTTGTGCATTGCGGATTTTTTCGCTGTTAAACAAAATCGAATTCCCTTTTAGTTCATTAGCCGGTTTGAGAGCATGAGGAGCCTCTTCAATGTGCGTCTGGCCATACGCAAGCATTGGTAAAAAGAACAGCACCGCATGATGTAGTAAGCTTCTCATTGTGAGGGATATGTATTCAAAGTTATGAAATTCTATCAGCCGGGACTATTTTTTTCGTTCAAGTGCAGGAAATGACGATATAATTTTAGGTGATGCCGTCATCAATACTTTCCATTTTTACGTATATGATTTTGAAAAATGAATTTGTATTTTTGAAATGGTAAAAAAACACGCTATGAAGATTGTTATATCGCCTGCCAAATCGCTGGATTACGAAAGCCCGGTACCCACTGCAGAATCTACTCTTGCCTGCTTTATTAAAGAGGCAACGACCATTAACCGACAGTTAAAAAAGCAAAAGCCCAAGCAATTGATGGAACTGATGTCGATTTCGGATAAACTGGCTGATTTAAACTGGCAACGTAACCAGGAACGGGATTTGGAAAATTTTACTCCTGAAAATTCACGCCAGGCTATTTTTGCGTTTAACGGTGATGTGTATATTGGTTTGGATATCAAAACACTGCCTGTTGAAAAACTGGAAGCTTTGCAGGATAAGCTCCGTATTCTTTCCGGATTATACGGTTTGTTGAAACCGTTGGATTTAATGCAGCCCTATCGCTTGGAAATGGGAACAAAATTTCCGATAGGCAAAAGCAAAAACTTATATGAATTCTGGCGGTCAAAAATCACGAAGGTACTCAATAAAGAGCTTCAGAAAGGCGAATTGTTTATTAACCTGGCCAGCAATGAATACTTTGATGCCGTGGATGTAAAAGCCTTGAAAGTCCCGGTGATTACCCCCGAATTCAAAGACTACAAAGACGGCAAACTAAAAATGATCAGTTTTTTTGCCAAAAAAGCCCGAGGAATGATGGTGCGTTATATTATTGATACAAATGCGGAAACCATAGATGACTTAAAAGGTTTTCATTACGAAGGGTATGCATTCGATGCCGGCCTGAGTAAGGGAAACACCCTGGTCTTTACACGGTAAAAGTTGTGGTTTGCTTAAAGCAGGATGATGGGCACCAAACCACAGCCCTGACCGAAGCGGAAAGCCCGGAGCCCTGAACGTGTGTTTTTTTGCGGGAGGCAGAGCGACCAACGGAAGCTTCTGAAAACCGCTTTAAAAAACCACGTTCAGGGCGAGGACTTGCAGTGTAGGGCAGGACAAGCTGCCTAATTAATCCGGTAAGCAATAAGGGTATTTTCCTGCCACCAGTTGCCGCCAAAATTTTCGAGGGTATTGGCCGAGTTAATGACTTCTACGGCACCGGCAATATAATAATAGGTTCGGTTTCCTGCGGTTGCATTGTTGATTACTACGGTTCCCTGCACTAAGGAATATAAAGCAGAACCCGGATAGTTGCCGCTTACATAATAGCTTCCTACAATATCGGTCGTTATAGCCGGATTGGCAAATGCGGAAGTAGAAAAGGAGGTACGTAGCCAATACGAGGAATCATTGGGTGTAGCCACCCCGGTTCCGCCGGTTCTACGCATCAGCATAGTCACGTTGATAGCCCATCTGCCGGGCGGTAAAACAATGTAGGAGCCGGTTTGCAGGAAATTTGTTGTGGTAGAAGGAATATTGATACCGTTGGTTGGTAAAACACCAATGACATTGTTGATGGAAATGGGTTGCCAGCTGGCTACGCCGGTTGCATTGGAGGTAAGTACCCGTCCGTTGGCCTGTGTGCCGTCCACAATGCGTACAGTACCGTTTACGTGCAACGTATTGCTTGGGTTTTGCGTATTAATCCCTACATTTCCGCCTAACGGTTGCAGGCTGAGCGGGTCTGCCGAACCGGAAAAACCCGATTGCAGCCATGCGGCATAGTTACCTCCGGCATCAGCTTTTCCGATGTCCAGTCCTTCGGTTCCGCTTACGGCTACCCGTAGAACGGCATTACTTGCGGCATTGGGATAGGTTGGCAGATTTCGGTTTCCCACAACGGTTAACCTGGCCGGAGCATCGGTATTGCTGATGCCTACATTTCCGTCATTGTTTATCCTGATCCGTGAGGTGCCGGTAGTGGCCAAATCCAGCGTGTTGGCTGCCGGTCGCCATATTCCGGTATCTTCATCTCCCATCCAGGAATAAGTGGGTTGAGCAGCTAAGCCATTGTCATAGGCCCTTAACCGGCCGTTGCCGGTAAAATTAAACCGAAGAGCATTGTTGGTGCGGATCCGAAAATCAACATCGTCTAAGGTACCGATGAAGTTGTTGGCCGGATTAGTACCGGTGTTTCCGGTGGTGGTCCAATCTCTTCCATCTGAACCTACAGCCACCCACCGGCTGCCGTTCCAGTAGTAAAAACCCGCTATTACGTGATCAGGATTCACGCCGGAAGGGGTGGTGTTATAGACTAAAGTAGAGGTGATCAACGCTCCGCCTTGCGGATTCACTACGGTGGTGTTGTCCGTGGCAGAGAGTAGTGCTACACGTGGAATTAATATTCCGTTGTTGGTAGAGGTGATGTCCATCATAGCATTGGGATTGACAGTGTTTACACCTACTTGCGACAGGGCTGCAAAAGGGGAAAGTAATAGAAGAGTAAGCAGTCTTTTCATGATTATTTTTTATTAAAGGTGGTTTTTTTGATTACTTTTTTTTGGTTTATAATGTTAAGTTCATAGTCTCCTTTTTCTAAATGGTTGATGTTGAGGTATATTATTTTGTCGGGAAGCTTTTCGGCTTTTGCTTCAAAATGTAGCCTGTTTTTCTTTTGCATTCGGGTATTTTGTTTTGGTTAAAAGTATTTTAAACCCCAAAAAAACCCTGTCACAGATGTAACAGGGTTTTGAAATTATGTAACATGACTAAAAAAATCAGAAAAATAGGCTGTTGCGGAAGTAATTGTTTTTTTCGGTACATTCAAAGGGTATAACCGAAGTAATCTTTGAAGTAACTTGGAAAAAAATTTTTAGCTAAATACTTTGTTTGGAAAAAGGAATACTTGAGTGACGGGAAAAATAAATAGCATCGTATTTCTTCGAATCCGTATTTAGTGTATAAAGCAAAGCATGAGGTTTACACTCACAAAACCAACTCTGCATACAGCCGTTCAAACGTAGCCTCTAAATCAAAACTCAATCCGGAATGTGGCCGGGAGGTTTGAAGGCACGAACTCTTTACGGCGGTTAACCAACGGAACCGTTCAGCGATGTCTAAGGCAGCAATCGGACCACTTTCTTTTTTACCGAAACTGATGCCGGAAAATGATGCCAGGTTGATGTTGAGCTGTTCCTGGTCAAATTCAGGAGCAAAGCACCTTATTTTGTCTGCCGGTATTGCATACTGAACCCGCAGATACCGCTGATGTTTGCAGAACAGCATCAGACCGATGTTTATAAATTCTTCGCGTTCTACTCTGGGCACAACACGGATTACGGCGTACTCATATAAGTGTGGTGCGTGCATCTTGGGCTTGTTTTAAAAAAACGGAAGCATTGGCCAACCGAATGGCTAAAAACTGACTGTAAACTTCTTTCAGCTCAGCAGGAGTCATGGACTGATCTTCCCAAAGTAACCAGTCTTCCGGCAGTTGGTCCACGATTTCCCGCAAAACGGTATCGTTTAATTTTGTTGTAAACGCTGCGTGTACTTCTGCTAACCGGGAGGCTTTGGGGAGCAGCACATGATCCTTGATAAGAGCAAAGGGAGTCTGTGCGTTGTTTTTCCAGTTGTCCCAGGCATGGTGAAAATAAAAGGCAGCACCATGATCAATTAACCAGAGCTCTTTTTTCCAGATTAACAGGTTGGTATTTTTAAATGTGCGGTCAACGTTCGTGATAAAGGCGTCTAACCAGACAATTTTAGAGGCCAGCAGGGCATCGCAGTCATTTACGGCGGCATCATACGTTAAGGCTCCTGAAAGAAAATGCAGCCCCAGGTTGAGTCCCTGACTGGCTTGCAGCAGATCCTGGATTTCTTCATCACCTTCCGTCCGGCCAAAGGCCTCATCAAGGCTGGCAAACACCAACTCCGGTACCGGTAAACCCAGCCATTGAGCAATCCGCCCGCCCAGGAATTCAGCAATCAATGCTTTTACACCATGACCGGCACCCCGGAATTTTAAAACATATTTAAAATCGTCATCAGCTTCGGCCAAAGCAGGCAGTGAACCCCCTTCCCGTAAAGGGGTAATGTAGCGGGTTACATTTACCGTGCGTAAGTTTGTGTACATAAATCGGAATTACAATCACAAAGATAATTAAAAACAAAAAACTTGCTGAATCAAAAAAACAGAGAATGTGGAGAACATAGAACATAGAACATAGAACAGATAACCAACAGAACTATTCCTCCAGCAAATCCGGTCTTCTGTGCTTCGTATGTTCATACGCCTGATGCTCACGCCATTTATCAATTTCGGCAAAATTTCCGCTCAGTAATACATCGGGTACTTTCCAGCCTTTGTAGTCTGCCGGACGGGTATAAATGGGACCTGATAGTAAATTGTCCTGAAAACTGTCGGTTAAAGCCGATGTTTCATTGCTTAACACGCCCGGGATCAGGCGGATAATTGCATCACTCAGCACCGCTGCACCCAATTCACCGCCCGAGAGCACATAATCACCGATCGAAATTTCTTTGGTGATAAAATGATCGCGAACCCGTTGGTCGACCCCTTTGTAATGGCCGCATAAAATAATGATATTTTGAAGCATCGACATCGAATTGGCCATTTTCTGATTGAGCGTTTCACCATCCGGAGTCATATAAATTACTTCGTCATAGTTGCGTTCACTTTTTAGTTTGGCAAGGCAGTCGTCTATCGGCTGAATTGACATCACCATTCCGGCACCACCACCAAACTGATAATCATCCACGCTTTTTTGTTTGTTGGTTGTATAATCACGTAAGTTATGTACATGTACTTCTACCAGCCCCTTATCGATGGCACGCTTTAAAATAGATGCTTCAAACGGACTCCGCAACAGTTCCGGTAAAACCGTGATAATATCAATTCGCATAGGTATGATTTTTGACAAAAGTACTTATTTTTAGGCAGCTATTCCGGCTTTTCACTACAAGTTTTTTTCAAAAAAGCTTTTCGTTTCAAACAAAGTTCTCTGAACTCCGCTTAAAATAAAAGTTAGGTGAAGTAATGCGGGTTGGGGGATATTGCAAATACAGGAAAATCATTTTTTAACAATTAACAATATTCCTGAGAACAAGGGTTAATCCATGGAGGACTGGTACTGTTAAACAGAATTACAGTTAAAAAGTAAGTATAGTATGTTTTGCTTTTTAGTAAAGCATCTTTAAATTTAGTAAAGAAAACCGCAGTACATTGTCATTAAAAACTTAATGCATTGTTTTGCGGGGAATTTTTTTAGTCACAGATTCACAGATACTAAGTCAAAAAAAATTTAAAAATTAAGTACAAATTACACGAATATTGAATGCTTTGCATTCGATTAAAGCTGTGAAATATAAATTTCTGGATAAAAACATAAAAATCTGTACATCTGTGGCTAACTGATAATACACTACGGGTTAAAAAACTATGTGCCTATGTGGTTAAATTAATTTAAATTTAATTAGACCTTACAGGTTAATGTAGTAAATTTGCACCTCAATTCAAAAAAACACAAAATGGAAAACGGAATATACGCTAAATTCAATACCACAAAAGGGAGCATTTTAGTAAAACTGACACACGATAAAACACCGGGAACTGTAGGGAACTTTGTAGGTTTAGCCGAGGGGCAGCTGGAAAATGAGGCCAGACCAATGGGAAAACCGTATTATGACGGGTTAAAGTTCCACCGGGTTATTTCTGATTTTATGATCCAGGGCGGATGTCCGCAAGGGCAGGGAACCGGAGGACCGGGTTATCAGTTTGATGATGAATTTCACCCTGACCTGCGTCATGACGGACCGGGTGTGTTGTCTATGGCCAATGCCGGGCCGGGTTCAAACGGCTCACAATTTTTTATTACCCATGTGGCTACTCCATGGTTAGACAAAAAACATTCTGTGTTTGGCAATGTGGTAGAAGGACAGGATGTTGTGGATGCCATTGCTCAGGGTGATGCCATTGAAAGCCTGGAAATTGTAAGGGTAGGCGAGGAAGCTCAAAAATGGAATGCCATTGAAGCCTTCAGAACCTTTGAGGGTTCCCGTGAAAAACGATTAGCCGAAGAAAAAAGGACAGCCGAAGAAGCGTTGGAAAAATTAGCGGCAGGATTTGATAAAACAGAAAGCGGCTTACGGTATAAAATCATTCAGAAAGGAAACGGAAAACAAGCTGAAAAAGGCAAAACCGTATCGGTTCATTATACGGGTTCGTTAGATAACGGAATGGTTTTCGACTCTTCTTATAAAAGAAAACAGCCTATCGATTTTCCGCTTGGAAAAGGACATGTGATTGAAGGTTGGGACGAAGGGATTCAGTTATTGCAAGTGGGTGATAAAGCCCGTTTTGTGATTCCGTCCTATCTCGGTTACGGTTCCCGAGGAGCCGGTGGGGTGATCCCGCCTGATGCTACGCTGATTTTTGATGTGGAGTTGATGGAGGTAAAGTAAGTAGGTGTTGAACGTTTCAGGTTTAACGTTGCGGATTATTTTGTTAAAACAGATATTCCTCTAGTGGACCCTTTTTAAATCTTTTATATACCAAACGATCAAAATCAGCGGAAATACATTCATCTAAAAAATCCGTGTTTAATTAAAAATAGATAAGAAGCATTCTGAAAAGAGTGCTTTTTTTGTACTCTGATTTTGTCATTCCGAAAGATGGTAAAGTCCAAATAGAAACATCCTGCAAAGCAGGCGGTTTTTTTGCAAACAATTTTAACCCCGGCTTTCACCGGCGTTCAGCTTTGCTCAGCTGTTTAATCCGCATTCTATTATTTGGAACAACTTTTGTTTTCGTATCTTTACACATCATTAAATTATCATGAGAATTCTGTTTTTATTTATACTGCTCATTCCCTTTTCTGCCCGGACACAGGTCATTAATGCCCAGCATTGCGGTTATGATTTCACATCGTATCTGGTGATTCAGGTGCACGAAAAAGGAAGTTCAGAAACCATTAAAGGATTGCGGATCAGCATTGCCGACAGCTTGGGCAGGGATGTTATCAACGTGAATAACCTGCTGAGCTGGACCAACCGGAATGAACCACTGGTTTTTAAACTGAATTATAAAATTGACAAAGCCGGAAATAAGGTAACCGCCGATACAGCAGAATCCAAATGGTTTTTTCCGTTTGCCCGAGAGAATTATCTTCTTTCGGTTTCCAATACATTTAAGGCAGATAACTATTTTATCAAGATTCAGGATGTTGATGGCGATGCGAACGGCGGTCATTTTGAAACACAGCTCCTGCAGCTTTATCCGTTTAACATGTATATTTTGTGTTCTTCTGAAAATGAGCGACAGGCCCAGCAATTCGGGCCGAGAACAAACCGCCCGGTGGAAGTGATCCTGGAACGGAAAGTTGAAAAATAAAAAAAGGTCTATTGATCCGGATCAACAAACCTTTTTTACACAGTTAAAATATTTTTATTTTGCGACCGTAGCGGCGGCATATTTTTCCGTTACTTTATCCCAATTGATTACATTAAAGAATCCTTCTAAATAATCTTTTCTTTTGTTCTGGTGCTTTAAATAATAGGCATGTTCCCATACATCAACAGCCAGAACCGGCGTTCCTGTATTTCCTAATCGGGTCATTAACGGATTATCCTGGTTGGCAGTAGTAATAATTGTTAGTTTACCGGCTTTATCGACCACTAACCATGCCCAGCCCGAACCGAACTGTTTCATACCGGCCTCTGTAAATTGTGTTTTAAAATCGGCAAAACTTCCGAAATCTTTTGCGATGGCTTCAGCAAGGGCACCGGTTGGTTCGCCTCCTTTGTTGGCCGCCATGATTTCCCAAAAGAAATTATGGTTGTAATATCCGCCACCGTTATTGCGTACCGCTTTGTTCTCAGGATCCAGTTTCTTTAAGATGTCTTCAATAGACATGTTGGCCATTTCTGTCCCGGCAATGGCTTTGTTCAGGTTGTTGGCATAACCCAAATGATGTTTTGAGAAGTGAATTTCCATGGTTTTAGCATCAATATAAGGCTCTAAGGCATTATAGGCATAAGGCAATGGAATCATTTCAAAGGCACCGCCTTCGTCAACTTTTACATCGGCCGGATTACCCATTTCAACTACTGTTTCTTCTTTTTCCGGAAGAGGAACTTCAACCACTTCGTCTAATTTTTTACTGTTGTTGCAGCTTAGCAATGTTGTTGCTATGCAGGCTGCTAGCATTAGTTTTTTCATGATATTATTTTTTTTTATTGAGTAATGAATTAATAGTTTCAATATAGCGTTCTTTGGCTTCATCCGGCGTAATGTGACTGATCTGCATCCATGCATTGGTTTTAAAAGCATTTCGCAAATCATTGTTGTTTAGTTGTTTGTGTCCTATTGTTCCGTAGGTGGCTTGTTTATAATAGGCATAAATCCGTAGCATAACATCCTGCGGTAATGCTTCGGTCATGCTGGAAGCTTTTTCAAAAGCCTCCTGAAAACGGGTATCTAAATCTTTTTCCGTCATGTTACTTTTCGGCTACAACGGTTTCACCTCCTTTTACAGTCTGGTTTAAACGAACATTTATTTTAGTACCTAAAGGTAAGAATAAATCTACTCTCGAACCAAATTTTATAAAACCGGCATCGGCACCTTGTTTCACCATTGTGCCCTCCGTGGCATAATTTATAATCCTTCGTGCCAGAGCTCCGGCAACCTGGCGGTAGAGGATTTCGCCGAAAACCCTGTTTTCTATAACTACGGTTGTGCGTTCGTTCTCACTGCTGGCTTTCGGATGCCAGGCCACTAAATATTTACCCGGATGGTACTTGCTGAAATTGATTTTTCCGTTTACGGCATAACGGGTTACATGCACGTTAACGGGCGACATAAAAATGGAGACCTGCAATCTTTTGTCTTTAAAATATTCGGGTTCCTCAACCTCTTCGATTACGACTACTTTTCCGTCAACAGGAGCAATGACGTGCTGATCGTTATTTGGGGTCACTCTTTTCGGGTTTCTGAAAAACTGCAAGATGAGGATCAAAAAAATCAACCCGATGATCTGAATGGTCATTTTCAACCAGGTTAAGGTTATAAAATAATCTGCCAATAAAATGATGGCCGCTACACTGATTGTAGCTGCTAAAATAATCTTTGCTCCTTCTTTATGAAACATAATTTAAAATTTGATAAAACAAAAAAATGAACGGTGCTACATAAATTATACTGTCTAACCGATCCAGAACGCCTCCGTGACCGGGCATTATTTTTCCGCTGTCTTTCACACCGGCCAGACGTTTAAATTTTGACTGTATTAAATCACCTAATGTTGCAAATATACTAACTAATATGGCTATTCCAATCCAAATTCCGATATTGGAGGTTCCGATAAAGAATTTTGCAATGGCTATACTGCCTAAAATACTGAAGGTTAAACCGCCCAAAAAGCCTTCGATGGTCTTTTTGGGAGATATACGTTCAAAGAGCTTGTGCTTTCCGATTGATTTACCCACTACATAGGCAAATGTGTCATTAGTCCAGATTAGAATAAAAATACCAACCAATATTCTGGGGTTATACCCTTTGGCACCAATGGGTATTTTGGTTAAAATAATAAAAGGAAGAATGATATAACCGATTACATACAGCCATTTTTCATATTCTTTGAATGTTTTGTCTTTTTTTGAAAAAAGAAAGACGGCCAGTTGTATAGAAACCACTATGCTGATTACCGTGATTATTCCGTCATACAACGGATGGAACGGGACATTGTAAAAAAGGGCATAACTTGCAATGGCCAGAAAGAGTGGTATAATGAAGTTGAGTTTTACCAGCTTGCAGAACTCAAGTACAGCCAGTGCCATAAAAAGACCAAACAAAATGTAGAAGGTAATGTTTGAGTAAAGTATGCAGCTTAATAACAAAAGAATATAGACTGCACCCGATAAAGCTCTTATAAGCGTTTCATTCATCTTATAGATCTTCTAAAAGCAGGAGATACAGGTTTTTAGCTGCACTGCCATAGTGAAGAAAATCTTCTTCTTTTGCTTTTTCAAAATATTTAATGGTCGTAATATTGGTGGGGTAATCTTTATCGTAGCGTTTTTTAATTTCCCTTAAACCGTCGCTTTTGCTCTCTAATATCTGGCTGGTGGTGGCAAAAACAACAATATTTGCCGGTAATTCGTGGGGCTTGTTTTGTTTGATCTGGTTAGAGGTCAGTAAAACCGAACCTTCGTCGGCTATCAGGTTTTCACAGCTGGCTAAAAGAAATTTCGGCTGGGTTGTATTTTTGTAGGTCAGTTTATTTTCATCTAAAAAATGATACAGTTTGGGTTCGTAGCAAACGGCTTCGCATTCAAACCAGTCATTTTCTTCCAGGATATTCAAAAATTGTTCATTTATTTCCTCTAAATTCTCGCAATACAAAAATTTACCTCCATTTTTTTTAAAATTGAAAGTAAACATTTCGTCCACCGGAATTTTGGATTCGGGGTTAAACGGACTTGCTTCTTTCTCCTTACTTTCATCAGAAGCATCGTTTCCGGCACCAAATAATTTTTTAAAAAGACTCATACTTTTTTAAACAATTCTGCTATTCGTAATTGAAATCGTTCAAAGATAAAAAAAACTCAATTCAAAAATGACATTGAATTGAGTTTTTTGTGCTTTTTGGTCAAAATAAAACTATTTAGACGATTCCGACCGACACATGGTTTTCGTCCCCAAAGGGCCGCTTGCCGAAAATGGCTTCTAAATCGTCTTTAAAAATCACTTCTTTTTCAATTAAAATATCGGCCAGCTGGATCAGTTTGTCTTTGTTTTCCTCCAACAATTTGATGGCTCTCTGGTATTGGCCTTCAATTAAATTAGAGATCTCTTTGTCGATAGCCACAGCTGTTTCTTCTGAGTAAGGTTTTGAAAAATTATATTCGCTTTGTCCGGATGAATCATAATAGGTAATGTTTCCTAATTTATCATTCAAACCGTAAATGGTCACCATGGCCCGGGCCTGTTTGGTTACTTTTTCCAGATCGCTCAACGCTCCGGTTGAAATTTTGTTGAAGATTACTTTTTCGGCAGCTCTTCCGCCCATGGTGGCACACATTTCATCGAGCATCTGGTCGGGGCGTACAATTAGTCTTTCTTCCGGTAAATACCAGGCAGCTCCAAGGCTTTGGCCTCTTGGTACGATGGTTACTTTTACGAGCGGTGCGGCATGTTCCAGCATCCAGCTTACGGTGGCATGACCAGCTTCGTGAGTGGCAATGGCTCGTTTTTCTTCGGGTGTTACAATTTTGTTTTTCTTTTCTAATCCGCCCACAATCCGGTCAACGGCATCCAGAAAATCCTGCCTGCCGACTGCTTTTTTATTGTTTCGGGCTGCAATCAAAGCGGCTTCGTTACAAACGTTTGCAATATCGGCTCCGGAAAATCCAGGGGTTTGTTTCGCTAAAAATTCGGTATCTAATCCTTCTTCTTTTTTTAAAGGGCCTAAATGTACTTCAAAAATTTCTTTACGCTCGCGAATGTCCGGTAAATCCACATAAATCTGGCGGTCAAAACGCCCTGCCCGCATTAATGCTTTGTCCAGCACATCTGCCCGGTTAGTAGCTGCCAGTACGATTACGTTAGTGTTGGTACCAAAACCATCCATTTCGGTCAGCAACTGGTTCAGTGTATTTTCTCTTTCGTCGTTTGAGCCAGAAAAGTTATTCTTTCCGCGGGCTCTTCCCACGGCATCAATTTCATCAATAAAGATAATGGCGGGTGATTTGTCTTTAGCTTGTTTAAACAAGTCCCGTACTCTGGAAGCACCGACTCCCACAAACATTTCCACGAAGTCAGAACCTGACAATGAGAAGAAGGGCACTTTGGCTTCGCCGGCCACGGCTTTTGCTAGCAATGTTTTTCCGGTTCCGGGAGGACCTACCAGCAAAGCTCCTTTGGGGATTTTACCGCCTAAATTGGTGTATTTTTCAGGATTTTTCAGGAATTCAACAATTTCCTGAACCTCTTCTTTTGCTCCTTCTAACCCGGCAACGTCTTTAAATGTTACTTTCACATCCGTTTTTTCATCAAACAGTTTGGCTCTTGATTTACCGATGTTAAAGATTTGTCCGCCGCCGCCGCCAGCACCGCCGCCGGACATTCTACGCATGATGATAATCCAGATTACGACAATGAGGATGATGGGTAATAAATTAATCAGTATGCCGGACCAGTTGCTTTTGACCAGGTAGTTGTAATCGGCTAATTTGTTCTCTTTCTTGGCTTGTTCCAGTTTGTCCTGAAACAGTTTAGTGTCGCCAATATTAGGCAAAAGATAGTGTGCTCCTTTGTTTTCACGGCCTAAAACATCTTTCACAACGTCTTTGTGCTTTTTGTCTTTCAAAGCCTCTTTGGTCATGTAAATTTCTGCTTCACTCAGGTTTTCGCCTTTGCTGTACACCAATACTTTTTCAATTTCTCCTTTTTCAAGGTATTCATTGAATTTTGAAATGGTTAATTTTCCCGGTTCCTGGAATGAACTTCCGCCGGAGATAATACTGATAAAAATAAAAATCCCGGCAACAATAAAATAAACCAGCCATGGGTTAAATTTAAATTTATTCGGGTTTGGGTTTGGTGCAGAATTATTTTCTTTTGACATTATCGGTTTTCTTCTTTAGCAATTTTTAAATTTTGTTCGGTATAGTGGTGATTTTAGCATCGCCCCATAGCCCTTCGATATTATAGAATTCACGTACATGCTTTTGAAATACATGCACAACGATGTCCACATAGTCCATTAAAACCCACTCGGCATTGTCAGTACCTTCCACATGCCAGGGTTTGTCTTTTAATTGTTTAGAAACGGTTTTCTGAACGGAGTTAACGATGGCGTTAACCTGTGTATTGGAGTTACCGTTGCAGATGATAAAATAATCGCAGACGGTATTTTCGATTTCCCTTAAATCTAAAATGTCGATGTCATTTCCCTTAACTTCTTCAATTCCTTTGATGATGTTTACCAGCAACTCATCTTTACTAACTTTCTTATTCGCCATTTACTATTTTAATATTTTCGCAAAGTTATCAAAATTTGTGTTTATTTTTGAAGCTTAACACAACTTTAGAACGATTTTTATATAATTTATTTCTATGGATATCATCAAACTGAGTGCCATAAATTCTACCAATGATTATTTAAAGGCTTTACTAACCCGACAGGTGGTTACAAATTATACGGTAGTGACGGCTGTTAGCCAAACCCAAGGGAAAGGTCAAATGGGGTCTGTCTGGCTGTCTGATCCTGGCAAAAACCTGACATTCAGTATTTTGATAAAAGATTTAATTGTTGCGGTCGAACAGCTTTATACATTTAATATTGTGGTTTCTTTAGCGATACTTTCTGTTTTAGAAAAGTACAGAATTCCGTCTGTAGCGGTTAAATGGCCAAACGACATAATGTCAGGTAACTATAAAATCGGCGGTATTTTGATTGAAAACAGTTTTAAGCCGGATGGCGATGTGTTTTCTGTTGTGGGCATTGGTTTAAATGTAAACCAGCTTGGTTTTGAGCAGGTTCCCCATGCGGCTTCATTAAAAATGATAACCCGGGTTGATTATGAGCTGGATGCATTATTGCAACAACTTTGTACTGCCATCAGACAGTTTGTTCAGAAAGTGACTGTACAACCGGACTCCATTTGGGATCTCTATCATCAGAAGCTGTTTAAGCGGGGTGTGCCCATGGCATTTGAGAACAGAAAAGGAGAGAAGTTCATGGGTATCATCCAGCAGGTTTCGTCAGATGGTTTGTTGACTGTTTTACTGGAAAATGAGGCGGTTGTTTCTTTTGGGGTTAAAGAAATTAAAATGCTGTACTAAAAACAACAAGAGCCCTGAAAGGGCTCTTGTTTAGTATTCTTCGTCATCTTCTTCTTCGTCAGAAGGCTCGTCATCAAAATCATCGTCGTCTTCATCGTCATCAGAACCTCCGGCATCTTTAAGCGGATCAATTTCTATATCGTCGTCGTCCGTGTCTTCGTCTTCGTCATTCACGTCAACTTCTTCAATGTCGTCATCCAGACCAAGGCCTTTAACCGGTGCAATTGATTCTACTTCAACATCCAGATCTTCATCTTCTTCAAAGTTCTCAATTCGGGTGGCCAGTTTTTTACTGACTTTAACCAGATAAATGGTGTCTTCTGTTCTGACTTCCACTGCTTCGATTAATTCATTCTGAGCATTTCGGAAACGGATGATATCGGTATCCTCATACCCGTCGGGAAACTTTTCCACCAACATCGATAGGATATCATTCGTTAATTTAGCATAATCAACAATAATTCTTCTCATAAAAAAATCTGTTATAAATCAAGTAAGTAAGCAAATATTAATGGGGCTACGATGGTAGCATCGGATTCTATAATAAATTTGGGTGTGGTAATATCTAACTTACCCCAGGTAATTTTTTCATTCGGAACAGCTCCGGAATAGGAACCGTAACTGGTGGTAGAGTCTGAAATCTGACAGAAATAGCTCCAGAACGGTATATCGTGCATTTCCATGTCCTGGTAAAGCATCGGCACGACACAAATCGGGAAATCTCCTGCAATTCCTCCTCCGATCTGGAAGAAACCTACTCCTTTTCCGGTTGCGTTTTTAGGGTACCAATCAGCCAGCCACATCATGTATTCAATTCCGCTTTTCATGGTAGTGGGTTTAAATTCCCCTTTGATGCAGTAAGAAGCAAAAATATTCCCCATTGTGCTGTCTTCCCAGCCGGGCACAACAATCGGCAGGTTTTTTTCTGCTGCGGCAACCATCCAGGAGTCTTTCGGGTCGATTTCGTAATATTGTTTTAAAACGCCGGAATTAATCATCTGATACATGAATTCATGCGGAAAATACCGTTCACCTTTTGAGTCGGCATTATGCCAGATGTCATACAGGTGCGATTGCAGCCTGCGGAACGCTTCTTCTTCCGGAATGCAGGTGTCTGTGACCCGGTTGTAATGGTTTTCGAGTAGATCCCATTCTTCCTGCGGACTTAAATCGCGGTAATTGGGAACGCGTTTATACGAATTATGAGCGACCAGGTTCATAATATCTTCTTCTAAATTAGCCCCGGTGCAGGAAATGATGTGCACTTTGTCCTGACGAATCATCTCGGCTAATGATTTTCCCAACTCGGCGGTACTCATGGCTCCGGCAAGTGTAATCATCATTTTTCCGTTTTCCAGCAGGTGCTGTTCATATCCTTTGGCTGCATCAACCAGAGCGGCGGCGTTGAAATGAAGATAATTTTTTTCAATAAATTGACTGATAGGTCCTCTACTCATTTTGTAATGCTTAAATTTTATTCGTTAAATACAGGCTCAAAGAAAAACTTTTTTTCTGAAAAGAAAAATTCTTTTTTGCCTAAAAATGTTATTTTTTATCGTAGCCTAATATGGATAGCACTTCTTCGGCACTCTGCTGTTCCGAAAATACTTCCGTGGCTAAAATTCCGTTTTCATCGCGGTCAATCAGGATGTGTTTGGGTTGCGGAATCAGACAGTGGTGCAACCCGCCAAAACCGCCAATGGTTTCCTGATAAGCCCCGGTGTTAAAAAAGCCGATGTATAACGGTTTCTCTTTGTTGTATTTGGGCAGGTAAACCGCATTCATGTTTTGTTCGGAATTGTAGTAATCGTCGCTGTCGCAGGTTAAGCCACCCAGCAAAACCCTTTCATAGGTGTCGTTCCAGCGATTAATGGCCAGCATGACAAAGCGTTTGTTAATGGCCCAGGTATCGGGTAAGGTGGTAATGAACGAGGAATCAATCATATTCCATTTTTCCCGGTCGTTCTGTTGTTTCTGGTATAATACCTGATAAATGGCTCCGCCGCTTTCTCCTACGGTAAATGAACCAAACTCCGTAAAGATATTCGGTACATCAACTTCCGCTTCTTCACAGGCTATTTTGATCTGGTTGATGATTTCGTCAATCATATACTGATAATCATATTCAAAAGCCAGTGAGTTTTTAATCGGAAATCCGCCGCCGATGTTCAGGCTGTCTAAGGTAGGGCACTCTTTTTTGAGCGACACATACACTTTCATACACTTTAACAGTTCGTTCCAGTAATATGCCGTGTCGCGAATACCGGTATTGATAAAAAAGTGAAGCATTTTGAGTTCCACTTTTTTGTTCTCTTCAATTTGTTTGCGGTAAAACGGAACGATATTTTTATAGCCTATTCCCAATCGGGAGGTGTAAAATTCAAATTTAGGTTCTTCCTCTGCGGCAATCCGGATTCCGATTTTAAACTTACCGTCAATTTTTTCCTGAAGCAGGTCCAATTCTTCATAATTGTCGATAACCGGAATGGTTTTGTTGTGTCCGTTATTGATCAGGCGGGCAATGTTTTCAATGTACTGTTCCCGTTTGAACCCGTTGCAGACCACATAGGTGTTTTTATTGATCTTGCCTTCTGCCATCAGGTTTTCCACAATATTAATGTCAAACGCAGAAGAGGTTTCAATGTGGATATTGTTTTTGAACGCTTCATTCATGATAAAGCTGAAATGAGAACTTTTGGTGCAATAACAATAATAGTACTTGGCATCGTACTTGTTCTTCTCCATGGCTTTTCTGAACCAGCCTTTTGCCCGGTTGATGTTGTTGGAAATCTGGGGCAGGTAGGTAAACTTCAGCGGGGTGCCGTATTGCTCTACAATTTTCATCAGATCGATCTGGTGAAACTGCAGGTTATCTTTGTTCAGGGTAAATTCTTCCTGCGGAAAGTAAAACGTCTGGTTGATTAAGTCGTAATATTTGGTATTCATTTATTTTTCAGTAATTTAGATTAAAAGTAATGTAAAAAAACAATTAATCTAAATTTCAAACCCTAATATTTGCAAAAACGATCTGCAGTTTTTCATGAAACAGGGCAGCATGTGCTGTACAGTCAGAATTTAAAGTATTTTCTTTGCTCACGGGGTTTTTGACCAAACGTTGAAAAGTCCAATGAACGCTATTGCTTTCAGCAGTAAAATCCTTTTTATTTTGTTTGTTTTTCATTGAGGCAAATGTAAAAAATAATCTAACCCAAATGCAAGCCATTCGCTAAAAAAATGTTATCTTTTATAATCTTCAAAAGCTGCGGCAATCCATTTTTCCTCTGCGTGCTGGTTGATTGTTATTTTACCGATTCCGTCTAAAAGAGCAAACTGAACTTTACCGTATTCATTTTTTTTGTCGTGAATCAGTAAATTCAGGATCGGTTCGAGGTCATTTTCGTCAAAAGCAATGGTGTTGAAAATCGATTTGATTACGGTTTTGATCTGCCGGTATTCTTCCGGACTGATCAATTCTTTCTGCAGCGAAAGATAGCTTTCCAGTATCATTCCCGCTGCAACGGCTTCACCGTGCAGAAGGGCTGTTTTAAAAGGGCTTTCCAGAAAATAGCTCTCAATGGCGTGTCCCAAGGTATGCCCGAAGTTCAACGCTTTCCGGATGCCGTTTTCGGTGGGGTCCTGCGAAACAATTGTATTTTTGATGCAGACCGACTGATGGATCAGGGCATCCAAATCGCTTAAACCCTGGTTGCTTAAATTCATGAATTTTTCCCAATAGGTTTTGTCATAAATGAGTCCGTGTTTGAGCATTTCTGCCAGACCGGAACGCATTTCGTTTGCCGGCAGGGTTTCCAGGTATGCCGAATCGATTAAAACGGCTTTGGGCGGGTTGATCACCCCGATCTGGTTTTTCAGGTTTTCCAGATCAACCCCGTTTTTTCCGCCAACAGAAGCATCTACCATACCAAGTAGTGTGGTCGGTACGTTGATAAAATCAATCCCTCTTTTAAAGGTCGACGCTACAAATCCGCCGAGATCCGAAATCACCCCACCGCCAATATTGATCAGCAGGCTTTTTCTGTCGCCACCCAACTCTGTTAACGTCAGCCATAACTGAACGCAGGTTTCAATGGTTTTATAAGCTTCTCCGGATTCAATTTCAATGATCTCTATTTCATTTTCGGTGGCCAGCAGTGCTAAAAAATGTGGCAGGCAATGGGTGCTGGTGTTCGAGTCAACCAATATAAAAAGCTTGGAATAGCGGTTGTCTTTTACAAAAGAGTTTAAAAAGACATAGGCGTCTGCGTTAAAATGAATTGAATATTGATCAGCTTGAATTAGTTGCATGCAGTACATTTTTAAGGAGGTTATGTTCAACCCGGGCTGAACTTTTTCCGGTTTAAAATTTTAGTTGCAAATTACGTCAAAAAAAATATAAGATTCTCAAACACTCCGTATCTTTGCTGTATTATTTTCAACAAAACATGGAAAAAATCTTTGATAATACGCAAGTTGCCTTTTCGTTAAAAAGTGATACTGAATTAGATAGGGCTTATTTTTTATTTAAAATGATCGACAGCGAACCGCTTGTCCGCATCGGTACAGCGGTAACCAACTTTGCTCTCAAAGCCCATTTACCGGTAGAGGGGTTGATCAGGGCTTCTGTTTTTGACCATTTTTGCGGAGGGGTGAGTGAAGACGATTGTTTGCCCGTGATGGATAAAATGTATACCAAAGGGGTTTGTTCGGTGCTGGATTATTCTGTGGAAGGTAAGGAGGATGAGATTGAATTTGATGCGGCCATGAAAAAAACGCTCAAGATCATTGAATTTGCCAAAGAGAAGAAAGCGATTCCGTTTGCCGTTTTTAAACCAACGGGTTTCGGACGGTTTGATTTATATAAAAAAATAGGAAAGAAAAAACCGCTTACTTTTGAAGAACATGCCGAATGGGACAGGGTGGTAGCCCGTTATGAGGCAGTTTGTAAGCTGGCACAGGAGCGGAACGTTCCGTTGCTGATTGATGCTGAAGAGAGCTGGATGCAGGATGCGGCCGACGAACTGGTAGCCCAGATGATGCAAAAGTACAACAAAGAAAAAGCCATTGTTTTTAATACACTGCAAATGTACCGCTGGGATCGGTTGGATTACCTGAAAAAATTGCACCAACAGGCCAGAACAGAGGGTTTTTACATCGGGATGAAACTCGTTCGCGGAGCTTATATGGAAAAAGAAAATAAACGGGCCGAAGAAAAAGGATATAAATCACCCATTTGCGAAACAAAGCAAGCGACCGACGAAAATTATGATGCGGCTGTGAGCTATATGGTGGATAACATTGATAAAATGGCCATTTTTGCCGGAACACATAACGAATGGAGTTCGTATAAACTGATGGAGCAGATGCAATCAAAAGGTTTGTCGCCCAACGACCAACGCATCTGGTTCGGGCAGTTGTACGGCATGAGTGATAACATCAGTTACAACCTGGCTGCCAATGGTTATAATGTAGCGAAATACCTGCCTTTCGGACCGGTTCGCGACGTGATGCCGTATCTGATCCGCCGGGCAGAAGAAAACACTTCCGTAGCCGGACAGACAAGCCGGGAATTGATGTTGATCAAAAAAGAGCGGGAAAGGCGAAAAATATAAAACAAACGGTAAGGTGCTGATTAAGCCGTAGGATTTTTTTAAGCTATGTAATGACTACTTTTTAGCCGCTGATGCACAGATTATACTTTCTTTTAGTAAAAAATCTGCGAATCTGCGGCTATAATATTCACGCCTGTGGTAGATATTAACCCGCAGGATTTTCTTTTAGCTATATAATGACTACTTTTTTTAGCTGCTGATGCACAGATTATAATTTTTCAGAATTAATAAAGAAATCTGCGAATCTGTGGCTATCTCACACACGAAATCGCACATCTGCGACTACCCGTTATACCCGCCGGGTTAGCATATTGTACTTAAAATTTATTCTCTACTTCAGCGGCTTCCAGCATAAAATAGTGTAAATCGGTGTTTTTGATAAAGGGTTTTAGTTTTGCACTTCCCGGCCCAAACATAGCTAGTTCGGTGTAATCGCCGGAGTGGTCCATACTGATCCAGCCTACGGATGTTCTGCTTTTCTGCATTTCGGCAAAGGCTTTGTAGGGCAGGTGCTTGTAGTTGTATAATCCTTCATCATCTTTTTTTAAGCCTTCGTAATAGCTTAAAATCGTTTTGGCTTCGTCGTCGGTCAGTGCAAAACCGTTGGCAAATTCAATACGTTCTTTGATTTGTGCTGCGGTTGACTGTGGCGTAAAACCGTTTAAAATCCACTCGTTGGTATGCTTAAAGTGCTGCACGCTGTCAAAATGGTCGTTTACATGCTTGCCGTATATCAAACCGGGGTTGGCATTGCCGTGGTCGGTGGTGATAATGACCAATGTTTCTTTGTCTTTTTCGGCAAAGTCGATGGCCACTTTTACCGCCTCGTCAAAAGCAACCTGGTCATACAGTAACCCGGCGATATCGTTGGCATGAGCTGCCCAATCTACTTTTCCACCTTCTACCTGCAGTACAAAGCCGTTCTGATGGCTTTTCATCAGGTCAATGGCTTTCCGGGTCATTTCTGCCAGCGTAGGGACTGTGCTTCCTACATCTTTGATGTTTTCCCGGTCAACCGAGTAGGGCAGTCCATCTTCGGCAAATACGCCTAAAATGGGTTTGTCATGCGATGCCGACAGCATTTCACTACGTGTTTTTACCACCTGGTAGCCTTTGGACTGAAAGGCGGCATACAGGTCTTTTTTATCTTTTCTGGCATTGGTATCAAAGTATTGCTGGCCGCCTCCCATCATGACATCAAACTGAAGGTTCAGGTAGGTTTCGGCAATATCGGCCTGGCTGTTTCTGCTTTTGCTGTTGGCACAAAAACCTGCCGGCGTGGCGTGTGTGATGGGTACAGTGGTCACGCAGCCTGCCATTTTTCCGGATTTTTTAAATTTTTGCCAGATCGGCAGGTATTCCTCGCCGTTAATGCCGATGTTCAATGAACCGTTCTTTACACGAAAACCTCCGCCCCAGGACGAACTGGCCGCTGCCGAATCAGTCACGATGGAAGAAGCCGAAGCCATGTCCATCAACGCACGGGAAACCTTATTTTCACGGTATAAATTCAGCCAGTTGGAGCCTTTTCCGTTTTTTCTGCTCAGGTGAATATCGGCCATGTTGAGTGTGCCGGTGCTCATGCCGTCGCTGACCAGCATGATGATATTTTTGGCTTTTTTGCCTTTAAATTCGGTAGATTGCTCCGGTACTGATGCAGTACTTTCAAAGGGGTTTATTACGGCGGTACCTAAGGTAAAAAGGGTTCCGTTTTTGAAAAATTTTCTTCTGTTCATCGGAATTTTAATTTTTTCAAAGATAAAAAATACTAATGAGCTAAGCGTTAATTAAAGATTAATTCCGGGTTTTTCACCTGACAGGTTTTTAAAACCTGTCAGGTGAACGATAATTCGATCTGGTTGCGAAGTATATCTTCAAATGTTTCCCTTTCCCGGATCAGGTGTCCTTTTCCGTTATACCAGAGTACTTCGGCCGGACGTAACCGTGAATTGTAGTTGGAGGCCATGGAAAAGCAATAGGCTCCGGCATTCCGGAAGCATAAAACATCGCCTTCTTTTATTTCGGCAATCCTGCGGTTGTTGGCAAAGGTATCGGTTTCGCAGATGTAGCCCACAACCGAATAAAAGCGTTCTTTGCCTTTGGGGTTGGAGATGTTTTCGATCTGGTGATAGGAACCGTACAGCATCGGGCGGATCAGGTGGTTAAAGCCGCTATCGATTCCGGCAAACACGGTAGAGGTGGTTTGTTTGACCACATTTACTTTGGCCAGGAAATACCCGGATTCACTCACTAAAAATTTACCGGGTTCAAATGCCAGTGTCAGCGGACGACCGTATTCGGCCTGAAACTGGTTAAAGCGTTTAGACAGTTTTTTGCCAAGTTCTTCTACATTGGTTTCAATATCGTCTTTTTTATAAGGTACTTTGAAGCCGCTGCCAAAGTCGATAAAATCCAATGTTTTGAAATTTTTGGCAGTCTCAAACAGGATTTCGGCCGCATATAAAAAGACTTCAATATCCAGGATATCAGAGCCGGTGTGCATGTGGATCCCGTTGATGTGCATCTGCGTGTTTTCGATGATGCGTAACAAGTGCGGCAATTGGTGGATGGAAATCCCGAATTTGCTGTCGATGTGACCCACCGAAATATTGGTATTTCCTCCCGCCATCACGTGCGGGTTGATCCGGATGCAGACCGGAACTGCCGGGTGTTTGGTGCCGAACTGTTCCAGGATGGAGAGGTTGTCAATGTTGATCTGTACGCCCAGAGCGGCCACGGCTTCAATTTCATCGATGGAAACACCGTTGGGGGTAAAAATGATCCGGTTCGGTTCAAAACCGGCTGCTAGGCCCAATTGTACTTCCTGTAGTGAAACGGTATCTAAACCAGAGCCCAGCTGATGAAAGAATTTTAAAACGGAAATATTGGATAAGGCTTTTACCGCATAATTGATCTGTAACCGTTCTACTTTCGAAAAAGCGTTGGTTAAACGGTTGTATTGCGATGCGATTTTTTCGGCGTTGTACACATAAAGCGGACTTCCGAACTGATCGGCTAACTGTACTAAATCGGCTGTATTCATGTTTAATTTTTCGGTAAATGTAAGTTCACCCGCTACTACTTTCAAATTTTTTGTGCTGAATTAACAAAAAATCACAATTTGTTATTTTTGTAACAATTTTTAAGAAGTAGAAGACTGAGAAGCTAGCTAACTAAGAGAGGAAGGGTCAGTTTTTCCATTCGAGTATATATCCGATGCCGTGTACATTGGTCAGTTTGATGTTTTCATCGGCCTGCAGTTTTTTACGCAGCTTGGAGATGTAGGTATCTAAGCTCCGGCCGACAAACACCCCGTGGTCTTCCCACACTTTTTTGGAGAGTTCTTCCCGTTTGATGATCTTGTTCGGGTTGGCGGTAAAAAGAGCCAGCAATTCGGTTTCTTTTTTAGAAAGGCTGATTTCGGTTGTTTCCGTCATCAGCTTATTTTCGTCCGGATAGAATTGAAAACGTCCCAAGGGAATACTGTTTTTGTTTCCCGGTTCGGGTTGTTTGGTTGTTTTGGGCTTGTAAAAAAAAGCGACTGCCCAGGCAATCCCTGCCAGCAAAAGCACAATCCAGAGAGTTGTATTGCTTCCCGTTACCGGTTCATCTAAAAATCGTACATCCAGGTTATAGCATTTTTGGGGTAAGATCCGTCCGCTGCACGGAATGAGGTTTTTTTCTTCCTGTTTGTTTTTCTGATAGCTGTAGGCCACTTCAAAGTCGCGACACTGCTTTACTTCAACCCGGTAGTGGGCGGGAAGCTCAGCTTTCAGAAAACTTCGTTCTACGATGCTCACCAGGCTGTCCGGGTTGATGGCGAGTTCCTGTTGAAAGGAAAGCCGGTAAACGGATTTTTCTGTTTTTTGAACCGGTAAGACCAGCGAGGTACTGTCATGACCGGCGAGCAAAAGCCGGTTGCCCACTTCCCGTAAGGCTATTTTGATCAAAGCAGAAGAGGTTTCCTTTTTCTTTTCAGAAACCAGGAAAATGACCGCCGCTAAAACGGCTAAGCCGATACCGCTGTAGAAATACGTTTTTTGTTGATGCATACGTCCGGCAAAGAACATACAATTTTGTCATTTTTAAAAACTGTTGACACTTCTTTTACATTTTTTTTACACTTGAACGGATTGATCGGGATAGTTTTACAGCGAAATACCTGAGCAAAGGATTTCAAATTTATTAACTTAAAATTATTAATGATGAACAACAATTTATTTTTCGGATTACTCCTCCTTTCGTTCAATTACCATTGTACGGAAATGAACTCCCAGGAAGTGGCTTCCCATGTTACAAGCACAGACAGTGTGTATGTCGGCCCCACTCATTTCAGCGATGACCTGGTGCGTGAAGATCCACTCTACACCGCCATCATTCGGGTGGATAAACAAACTGACGATGCATACGTGCTCTCTGTACAGATGAATTTAAAGAAGGATTCGTATTTTGTTTCGCCTAATGCCAGAGGCTATTTTTCAGGAAAATTTACCCTTGCGGTCACCGGATCTGGAAAATTAACCACCCAGGGAGCCATTCACGAGACACCCTCGTCTGAAGAAGAAAACGATAAGCGGGAAGGTCTGGTCCATTTTGTTCGCCGGAACACCCACTACACCCAAACGATAAAAGTGCTTACGGACGAAAATTTTGAAGTAGCCGGACACCTTCAATTTACGATTGAACCCCGCTGTACGCTGGAAAAAATTCCGTTTATTCTTTCGTATGCCAACGGAAAGCTGAGCGTGAAGATGGACGGGTGTTAGTAAATCGGAGCCGGATTAAATGGATAGCCGTTGTTTATTGGCTCTGTAGCACCTAAAGAATAAACTATCTGATGGGGACTCTCAGGAAAAGTGTACATCAGCCGCTGAAAACAGTAAAGTGTTTAACGGGATAGCCGCAGATTCGCAGATTTTTAGTTACTGCTGAATAGAATATAATCTGTGCATCAGCGGCTAAAATATTAAGCGGTTTTGGTTAGCCGCAGATTCGCAGATTTTTTTTGTTACCGCTGAATAGAATATAATCTATACATCAGCGGCTGGATAGAGTTATGGAGCTCTTTTTTTAAACGCTCCTTTTTTTAACAGATAATCCCATATAATGATTTTAGGGTGATAGTTCTCTTCATTAAATTTCAGGCTGTCCGGAACAGGGGATAATTTTTTTACCTCATAGAATTTTCTTCCGATGGAGTCTTCATCCAGAATAATGACAGGAAATTTCTCTTTATATAAAAAGAAGCCTTTGGCCTCTATGTAGTCGTGTATATAAACACCTTTTTCATCCGCGGGTTCATATCCGTCAAGTTTCAGATCGGTCAGATGCGGTAACTGAACAATCCGTAAAAGGGTATCCGTATTCTTTCGTTCAAAATAGACGTGATACGATGGATGCGAAAATCCGTTTTGGTACAAATTTTTTTTGATAGGAGGACGCAATGGGTTTTGTTGTATGTATTCTTCAACAAGCTTACTTACCCGTTGGTCAATGATTGGCTTATCCTCTTTGCAGCTTAAAAAAAACAAAATTAATCCGGACAGGAACAGTTTTTTGTAAAAGGTCATCATACGGTGTTTAAGGTTTGACATTTATTCTTCCTCCTGAAATTTTAAATACGTTGCGGTTAATATCCGTATGAGGGCTGTATAATTTATAGTAAAGACTGTCCGGAACAGCGGTTAATCTTTTTTTATCATAAAAAGCACCGCCCACAGCGTTTTTATCAAAGATGATTATTGGAAATAATTTTTTATACAAAATGAACCCTTTGGGCGTTAAACGTTTATAAATTAGCGTTGAGTCACCGCGTATTTCACTGGGATCTAATTCAATATCATTAAAGTGTGCAGACTTTATGATGCTAATGAGGCTATCTTTCTGATCAACGGTAAAATAGACCTGATAGCAAGGATAACTGAATTCAGTGCCAATCACAGATTTAATAGGCGGTAGCCTCAGTGGATTTTGGTTAATATATTTATCAATTACCATCACAAAATCGGTACTGAAACCATCACTATTCATTTGCTGATTGTTCTGACAGCTTATGCAAAAACCGGAAAAGAATAGTATGAGTATTTTTATTTTTAACGTATTCATGATCAGGTAGTTATAATTTTTTTATAATGGTTCGGTAAGTGCCACCATCTTCAAATCCGCTTTGTTCTTTTTTTGCATGCAAATAATGTAAGCAGGAGTAAACATACGATTTTTTTCATGGGTTAAAATATTTACCGGGTCATGTTCAGGAGCAGGAGATTTAAGATGGTTAGTCTCCGGGTGTCTGCTGCAGAAAGATTTTGGTCTTCGTTAATAAGCTCTATGATCTTTTCTTTGTTATTATAAGCTTGCGAAGTCAACTCATCATACAGCATGAATCGTTGATACAATATTCTTTTTTCGTCGTTATTCTTTATTTTTTCAAGCACCTGATAGGGGCAGTATGAAAAAAAATCCAACGTACAAAGTGCAAGAAGATCAAAGAAATGATTGTTAACTTTAGTCTTTATGACGGCTGCTGTTTTTAAAGCGGCCTCTTGGTTACTGAAAGTGATTTCCGCGAGTTTCAGATAGCTTGCGTTACCGGTATCTGCTATGATTTCAGTGTCCAGCAATACTGTTTCTGCTTCTTTCAACAGCGTGAAAATATCTTTTTTTATACCGTAACCTTCCGTTAATTTTTTTTGAGTTTTACTGTTTATACAGTAGGCGTAATGATAATCCTTGTTTTGGGTTACTCCTCCGCACCCAAAAATTAAAAAGAATAATGATATAAATACGAGTAATTTTCTCAATTTTATGATTGTTTAAATAAAAAAACTAAACTTTTCCTGCCGTTGAATTTTTATCTTAGTTGTTAATTCTGTGACAGTTCATTGTATATGATATAACAAAATAACAACCTGTATGTTCTGTTGTTTAAATCTATATTGTTTAAATAATAATCCAAAACGTTTTGGGTTACCCCTCCGTTCTCGGTTATTTTATCGTATAAATCTATTATTTTTTCTAAATCGTCTTTACTGCTTTCGTTACTAATTATTTGCATCGGTGATTTTTTAAACAGAATGTATTTCGTTGATATGATTTTTAAACAACCAAACAATTCAGTTTCTCCAATTTTTTCTGCATTTTTTAGGGATGTATTTTCTTCCTCAATCTTTTTAATTAAGCTGCGATAGCCTGTTTTGGTGGTGTCGCTTAATAGGTTTGCTTCTACAAATTTTCTTTCAAGTAAAGCTAAAGAATCCATGAATTGGAAATTTTTTTCAGTTAGAACGTAGTTCGTATCTTTAACATTGCCTGGGATTATACAATTTAAATTCAGCTCTTTTATCAATTCAGTATTTAGCTCATTTTCTAATTTCAGGTTCTTTCCTTCATAATTTTTACAAGAAAGAACAGTGAAGACACTTAGTAATATTATTCTTTTCATTTTTTAAAATTTAGATGCTTTTGTGTCAGCCATTTTCAAAAGAGTATGATTTAGTCTGACTCAATTTTATTTAATAAATAAATATATAATACTACCAATCTTTCATTATCATTTGAAAAATTTGTTAATATAAAAAGTTCATCTAATGCCTCGGGATTATTTGAGTTATAAAATAATTTCTTCAAGTTGTATTTATAAATTTTTAAAATCTTATCATTGTTGTTTATGCTTTCCTCTTTGTTAAAATCACTACAGAAAGAAAGAACTTTGAATTTTTTATTAAAAATGTTATCTTTAAAATTATCGTAGCTCCCAAAATATGCATTAATCATATTTTCATCGAGTGTTTTCTCAAACAAACTCAGATATGAACTCATATTTTTATTATCCAGTATTTTTTCTTTTAGCAAAAATTGTTCAAACTGTTCCATGTCTCTGAAAAAACCAGTATCCTCTTTTTCTACACAATTATAATAACCACTAAAAATTTCCTTGTTAGGTGAACAGCAAACAAAAGAGGCAAAATTTAAAAACAATAAAAAGTAAATTAACTTAGGTTTCATATCTAATTGAGTTTAGAGTTTAAATTCGGAGTAGAAATAATGTAATTACCTTGTCTTTTTAAATTGTCTTTGCCTTGACCAAAAGATAAGTAGAGTGGATTTAAAATCACTAATTTGTTTTTCGGGTATATTAATTTTCAAATCCGTTTTGTTTTTTTACATGAAAGTAGTTAAAAAAACTTAATAATATTATTTTCTCCATGGTCGTTTACGGTTTTCACCCAAAACAAAGTAAGATGATAAAAGGGATTATCTCATTATCTTACATACTCTATTCCTTTTAAATTTTTTGTTGTAAACAAATCATTGATAGAATCCCTCTCTATACAAATCGATGTTTTCTCATCAAAACTGATACATTCCACATTGGGCGTTTTTGAAAGTGAAACATCAATTCCGTTGAGGATTAATTTTTCATTCCAAAGTGAATGCAGTTTAAAATAATAACGTTTGTTTACGCCTATTTTATTTCTTGAATCCAGATCGATGTCTTTTTTTGACACAACCTTGAACCAATCATCAGATTTTTTTTAAATAAACAACATAGTAATCGTTAATTGAATCTATTTTGCGAACGGTGAAAACAGAATCTTTGCAGGTGTTTGTAAACACGTGTTTTGTTTGCTTTTTGTTTAAAAAAACACCTGAAAACCCGAAGACAATATATAAAGTTCCAAAAGTTATAATCCCTTTTATCATATGTAGTTTAAGTTGGATTAATGGTTTTATGATTAGCGTTGTAATTGCAATATGAAGGAGAGACTATAAAATCCTAATTTAATCCTCAATATTGGGAGGGGGTGGTGGAGGTATAATCTTATTACATGCTGAATTATTGCCTATATAAATTGAAATAGGAAGCAATTCAACAATTGCCATTTTCTCATTATAATCGAGAAGGCTAAAGCTCTTGTCGTATTTTTGAACAGAATATTTTTTTCTGATTAAATCAAAATTACTTATAGAACTATTTACGATATTTTCAAAACTATCTCTCAAGCCCAAATCACTTTTTAAACTACTAACGTCAACGTTAATTAAAACATGAGGT
The DNA here is from genome assembly GCA_023434025.1 of Bacteroidota bacterium. GTDB lineage: Bacteria > Bacteroidota > Bacteroidia > Flavobacteriales > Flavobacteriaceae > Flavobacterium. The sequence continues at coordinate 118,802 of JAEYTL010000025.1, read as the reverse complement.
GTAAAAGAAATATCGTTACGTGTTATTTCTTCAAAACTATTTAAAAACTCATCTTTAAATTTACTTTCATTATAACTAACGTTATTTAATAAAATTTCATCAGAATTGATTAAACATACTTCAATAAAATTTTTGGAAGGCATCGGATATTCATAGTCTATAGATTCAGATATCAAAATGGGTATGCCCTTGACCGCATCCAATAAATCGTTTATTTTTACATATAAAAATTGATTCGTTGCCAGTTTTTCCAAGTTATTTTCCAGATTTAGAATGACTGATTTGTCTTTCAGCGGATTGGTTTTCAAATCCGTTTTGTTCTTTTTTTCGCATGAAATAAACATCAGTAAAGAAAAAAAATAAACTACATATCTGATCTTTTTCATTTTAATTAATTTCTATGTTATGTACCGAGGAGAGATAGAATTATTGAGCTATTTTTTTAAACGCTCCCTTTTCAACTATATAATCCCATATAATGATTTTTGGGTCATAGTTTTCTGTATTCGGTTTCAGGCTGTCCGGAACGGCTGATAATTTTTTTATATCATAGCATTTTCTTCCGATGGAATCTTCATCCAGAATAATGACAGGAAATTTCTCTTTATATAAAAAGAAGCCTTTTGTCTCTATATAGTCATATATATAAACACCTTTTTCATCCTCAGCTTCATATCCGTCAAGTTTAACATCGGTCAGATGCGGTAACTGAACAATCCGTAAAAGGGTATCCGAATTCTTTCGCTCAAAATAGACGTGATACGACGGATATGAAAATCCGTTTTGGTACAGATTTTTTTTAATAGGAAGCTGCAAGGGATTTTGTTGTATGTACTCTTCAACAAGTGTACTTACCTGTTGGTCAATGATTGGCTTATCCTCTTTGCAGCTTAAAGAAAACAAAATTAATCCGGACAGGAACAGTTTTTTGTAAAAGGTCATCATACGGTGTTTAAGGTTTGACATTTATTTTTCCTCCTGAAATTTTAAATACGTTGCGGTTAATATCCGTATGAGGGCTGTATAATTTATAGTAAAGACTGTCCGGAACAGCGGTTAATCTTTTTTTGTCATAAAAAGCACCGCCCACAGCGTTTTTATCAAAGATGACTATTGGAAATAATTTTTTATACAAAATGAACCCTTTGGGAGTTAAACGTTTATAAATTAGCGTTGAGTCACTGCGTATTTCACTGGGGTCTAATTCAATATCATTAAAGTGTGCAGATTTTATTTTTCTTTAATTCTTATTTATTTTCATTTAATGTAAAACAGCCCTTCTAAATTTTCTGCTTTATAAACAAAAAAATTACTTGAGCTTCTATCCCAAATTTCAGTTCCATCCATTATGATTTTCTCAGTAGGCAAATAACCTATGCTTTGAGTCATACTTTCTAAATTAAAAAAGTAAGTTACATTTTTTTCAATTAAGGAAACATTAATATCTTTCTTTAAGCCCCGAATTATTTTTCTTTTAGGCTTAGGAACATAAATCAATATTTCTAGATTGTTTTTATTAATAGCTTTAACTAAATAGCATGTTTTCAAAGAATCTATATTTGTTACTTGAAAATCATCCTTCAAAGACCACGGTTCATCTTTTTGTCCGTAGCATAAACAAGACAGAAAAATAAAATAGAGAAAAAAAATATATGTTTTCATACGTCGATTTATTTATTCTAATTTATACAATACCTTACTCTTGCCAGCTGAATTTGTTATAACTCTTTTATTTCCTTGTGTGGTTATTATTGCATTGGCAGGGTTTCTATTTGGCTCCATTGCGTTAGCTGCATTGTGAGCACTTTGATAAGCTGCAGGAGAAGCAATTGCATCGCCAGATCCCGGATTTTGTTTGGCTCCAATATATGCTTCAAGTGCTTCATGCTTCATGACTGTTCCCTGAGATTGCCCAGATACATTATCAATTATTGCAGCAGTTTGGGGATTAACCGTTTGATGAGCTGTCACTGTTCCATCTGAGTTGACGGTACTTCCCATGAAAGCTCCGTCATCAAAAGATTTTTTTCCTGCACTTGTCTCCACAAAATTTCCTTTAATAGCGTTAATTTCAACAGTAACGCTTTGGTCTGTTGTAGCAGCTATAAGCGTATTATCCGCATCAGTTAAAGTAACACCAACTTTTGCAGTCGCAAGAACCTTTCCATTATTATCCATTGTCATTTTTAAATTTGGTGAGGAGGCTTGTAAGTCAGAAAAAGCTTTATTTTTTTCACTTCCGGTTATAACCACATCATCACTTTCTATCAAACCAGTCGGGTCACTATAATGTATCGGGTGGTTTCATTAATTTTTATGAGCTTGGCTTCAATTCTTTTTTGTCTAAAAGAAGTGAAGCTTATAAGCAGAAATAAAAATATCAATCTCATATCACGGTTTATGATTAGCAGATTAAAGCTATGATTATTGAGTATATAAATGGAATGCACAAAAGAAATAAATTTAGAAAATTTTCACTTCTATTATAAATCAAATTAAGTAGTTCTATTAACGAACATGCAAGACTTAAAAACAACGTCCCATAAATTAAAATTGCTCTTAATCTTCTTCCGATATTGTACTCTGGGATAAAAGTTAAAATCACATACGTAATAAATAATATTATTGTGAAAAATATAAACTTATTTTTGAAAAAATTTAATACGGATCGCATCCTCGTACTTTTTGATTACAGTATTAATAAGTATTTATCCTTACATAATGTCGTATACACAGAAAATATAAAAGTCACAATGCTTGTAAATCTTTATTTTACTTTACATTTTTTTATTTTAAAAATTCTTAATGGAATATCAATAAATGAAATCAAAATATTAAAAAGCAAAGGTAGAAAAATGATTATTTTTCCTAAAATTTTAATCTCACTAGAATTGTAAAACAATTTTTGAATGTTTACAGTATAATTAGTTATAGGATTATTATTGTATGCAATATTCACATCTGTTGTAAAATAAACATACCAAAACGATATGTTTATTAATAGCAGTAATAGTAATGACCATTTTGAATATGAAAGAAAACAACTTAAGAACAAAATCAAAAATAAGTTTCTAAGTGAAAATATTTCTACAGGTTTACCTTCATTTAAGCTCATAAAAATATTTGCAAACATTGATAACAGAATTGTTATACAAATTAGCCATTTTAATAATTTGTGTAGTTTCATCATTATCATTTTATAGGATTATAAAATCCACTCTCATTTTTAGTTGGACCTACTCCTTGATTTTTACCATACATAGATTCAAGTGTTGAAAGCTTAAATACCCCTGGAGCTGCTATCATACCATTTTTTGAAAATGTATAAATTGTTCCATTTTGACTCGTCCCAAGATATGTAGCTGCATGTGTTGAAATATTACTGCTCATCCCTAAAATATTAGTTCTATTTTCCCCAAATCTAATCACAGTTTGTCCAAACTTATATTCAGAAGGACTTGCATGGCTATAATTTCGTTTTAGATCCGCACTAAAAGTAAAAGGAGCTTCAATATTAGATAAATTAGGTGTGTTCCCTTGAGCAATTGAACTCGCACATTCAAAGCAATTATAATTAGTTTCAAAACTATCTGGAATAAACATACTGTCTGTATAATTAGATGGATTCATAATTGCATCAGTTACTGCTGCATTCATTGGTCCGGCAATTGACTCAGGTACAACAACACTACTAGATCCTGACGATTGCATATTATTGTATAATTGATTGGCTTCTTTCATGCTTACACCTAAAAAAGTAGCTAATGTTTCTGGTGTATCCCCTTGTTCTGGTTTTGCGACTATATGACCACCATTAACATTCCCATTTGAGTCTTTCGTAACTTCAATTCCCGGAATCCAATCTTCCTCCAACAACCCCGTAGGGTCGTTATATCGAGTAGGGTTGTTAAACCCGAACCTGTACGGCGTCCAGTCCGGATATTCTTCCGTCAAAGGATCAGGCGATAACCACCGGCTCGCCATATCCCCGATCGGCCGGGCAAATTCCCTGTCGGTACTATCCGCAATAACTATTCCTACAATCTTCATTTTCTCCACATGAAACCGGATCGAACCGATGGTGACAATGCTGTCCAGATCATGCACTTCAAGGTATTTGCCCTTGCTTAACGTGGCTATCTTGGCTTTGTACCCAAACTGTTTAAACGGGTTGGCGGCCTCTATATTATCCTGCCGCCGCTGTTTTTCTGCCGCCGATAAATCTTCCTGTGCAGAGAGGGAAATTGAACCCAAAAGACACAGGCAAATCATCAAAAAAAGTAATCTGCTCATAAGACTAATTTTTGTTAAAGTTACTCAATTTTTTATTCTCATACTTGTCCCGTTCGGTTTTCAGGCTTACGAGCCAGTTTAAATACATACCCTCCGGCATGTGGCGATACCCCAGAAGATGGATATGACCGTATTCCTTTTCTAAGGCTTCAAACCGTTTTGCGGCTGTCTTGGCATCTGTTTGCTGTTCCACTTCTTTTTTGTGCAGCTCAGCCCTTAAAATAAGAGCCGTCGCAAAATTCGGATAAGCAGCAATAGCCGCCTGTGCACATTTCATTAAAAAAGCACCGTCATTCTCCGGAAAAATGCGTTGATACGCATTGGCCAAGTCCATCATGACCACGGCAATGCTTTCCTTGTTGTTCAGTGCTTTCATGTACACACCGTTCTTGATTGCATCCACATGAATAAAACCGGATGCCATCAGCCAGGCATCATTGGGAAAAATACCGCTTGTTAATTCCGTGTTGTACCATCCATGTTTTTTGCTCTGGTGCTTGATATAAATGTGGTTGGGAGCAAGAGCGAGATGTGCTGTTGTGCCAAGCTCTTCACAAAGAATTTTATAAAGATAGGGTAGTGAATGACAATTACCTTTCCGGGTTTCCAATAGTTTGGAGACAAACATATTTGAATATTCTTCATTTCCGAATACATCGTTAAAGTCATATTGAAACGGGGTGTATTGGTACAGCTTGTCCTGAATCACCACCGGAATACTGTCGCACATCACCTGATAGGCCGAAGCCCATTTGTTGACATCCTCCTTGTCGTTTTCCACATAGGCCAAAAAACGATCCTGAATTAAAGACTTGCTTAAATTCGTCAGGACTCTGATTTGGTTATTGACCGCAAGGGTATCAAGCTTTCCGTTCAGGTACGCATTTTCAACCGAAAAAACAGCTTTCTTAAAACTGTACTTGTGCTCGTTAAGAAGCATATCGTTTAAGGTCAGCAGGCTTTTTTCAAAAAGAGCTTCTTGATTTTGTGCCTGTGCCGGAAAGCAGTACAGTGAAATAAACAGCAATACTAAATTTATCGTTCTCAATCGTTGATCGTTTTAGGGTGTTTGGGTAAAATATTTTCAAGTTGCCGTGAAATGGCTTCATTTTCCTGTTTTTGTGTTTCCTGCTTCATGTCGTTCAGCCATCGTTCATAAGCTTCCTGCGGCATGGGTTCATAGCCCAGGTCGTCAATCAGATGGTGCTGTGCCCTGAGTTGCCGCAATAGCTGCAAAACTTTTGGGTATGCTGCGATTTTTAACCGTTGTTTTTTATCGGCCGGATTGATGCCCAATTGGTGTAGCACATAGTCAAGCCGGGCTCTATCCGCTTTGGCTTTGAACATCTGGGCATGGATGCTGTTGGGGTAGAGGCTTAAGGCTTTATGGATGATATCTGCCACAAATTCATCATAGCCGAATTTGTGAATATACCCGTTGGCTAAGTCGGTCAGCAGATTGGCCAGCAGTTCCTTTTTGGAAAGACTCTCCATATAGATTTTGTTTTGCAGGGCTTCCGATTTGATATAACCGGATTGCAGAATATAGGAGGCTGTGGAAAACATGCCGTTGGTGAGCTCCACATTATACCATTTCTGTCTATCGTCTGGAAAACAGATATAAGAGTGATTGGGTGACAGGGCAAGATAAGCTTCCGCCTGAATTTCATCCGCCAGTATCAGGTACAGCAGTGGCATCGAATGGCATTGTCCCGAACCCGTTTCCAGTAGTTTGGTCACAAACATCTTGGCGTGGTTCTGCACGCCCATATAATCCTCAAAATCATAGGTAAACGGCAGGTGTTTTTCTTTGGTGGATTTTAACTGCAAAGCCTCGGAAAAATACTGAAAAAGCATAAAGTTTTTGGCGGCATTGCTGTGCAGGTCATAGCCCTGTTCTTTCATTTTTTGAATTAAAAACTGACCGCTTTCCCAAATGGTTCTTTCAAACTTTTCTCGGCTTAACACGTTGCCGAAATAAGCATTTTCAATATCAAAAACAGCATCTTTTAACGATACATCCTCTCCGGTAGAAATGATTTTATCAAATACCTGTCGGTATAACGCCGTGCCGGTTGCACCGGCTAACGAAGGCAGGGTATAGCTCACCGGCCCGAAAAAAGTTTCGACAGCAGCCCCGGCTTCCCGCAGGGTTTTTTGTTCCGCAGCCATGTCATGTTCTGCCTCCTGCATCAGCCTTGCATTGTGCTGCTGTTGCTGATTGCCCGGTAACAGTATGCCGGTATAGGCGTTATGCTGTAACGGCTGGGGCTGCATATAGCTTTGCGTGGCATAATTTGAAAAGCGATAGGTTGTTGGCAGTTCCGGCACGGGCACCTGAGCCCTGAGCACAACAAACCACAGCACCAGAAGGCCTGTTACTGCAATGTTCTTTTTTATCCGGATAGTCATAACCTCTGAAATGATTGCGATTGGTTTTACATCATGAGTGTATTAAAACAGCCGGACGTTTTTTGAGCAACAAGTGCTATAAAAACACCGGAATCTGAATACAGCTTCTCAGGGTTATTTTGTTTTGGAAAATGTAGTGTTAAGCCAAATATAGGAAAAAATTTTTTTAAATGGGGTGGGGTGGGAAGGTTTTTTTGCTTTTTGGCCACAGATTCGGGGATTTTTTGTTACCACTGAATAGAATATAATCTGTGCATCAGTGGCTGAAAACAAACAATATTTTATAGCTCAGCCACTGATTCGCAGATTTTTTTAATTCCATCCGGAGTTTGTATTTCACAGGCTAAGTTTATAACTATTTTATCTGTGCATCTGCGATTTTATATTTACCAAATCCTGGTAAAAAACGGAATCAGGATACAGGTTCTAAGGGTTACGTTGCTTTCGACAAAGTAGTGTTATGAAATATAGGAAAAAATTTGTTTTGCTTTTCAGCGGATAAAGGATAAGGTTTGTGATTGGTGTGAAGGAGGGAGATATGACCATACAGTTATTATTCTTCCATAATCAATCGTTGCATATTTTTTCTTAACATCCGGGGTAATTCCCTATATAGTATATAATCTTCTTCTGAATTAGTTATCATCATTTTTTCCATGATAGGATGATGGATGGTCATTTCAACCATTTCTTCAAATTGAATAACAGCCTTTTCTTTTTCTTTAACAGAAATATCCGATTTTATTGTTCTGATTACCTCGGTGCCAAGTTCGTACATCCAAGGCATTTTATCTTTGATTAATCCTAAAGCCATTAGCATTCCAACCATAGGATTTGGGGTCATATGTATTAATTCTTCAATCAGCATTGGATGAATTCGTCTTCTTCTTTTCCGCTCTCTGAATTCTGGATCTATTCTGCTTTCAATTCTGGAGGGTAAGTCTTGGAACATTACTTTAATTTCTTCGAATAGTTTTGGGGTTTCGTTTTCATTATACTCTGCAATACTTTCATTTTCCGGATTTTCTTTTCTTTTTACAAAAATCTCATCAATAGTTGTAATGAATTTTTGAACATGGAATTTTATTGTTTCTTCATCAGGTTCAGAATTTGGTATTCTGTCAACTAACTGAAATACTAACTTACACAACGAATCTTCGTCACCACTACAGTTTTGAAATTGAGCAAATGGCCCACTGGAAGCTTTTGTCAATGGTAATCCCAATGCAACTCCTAAAATGGGTGTATTTAATTTGCCTTTTGCCATTCCCGCTTCAAACAGTATCCAGGGTCGGTCAACACTATTTGGGGTAAGTAAACAAACAACATCGGTAGCTCCTTGAATATTTTTGATTATTTCCGGATACCATTCTACACCGTATTCAATACCTTGATTCCCTTTTTTATCTGACGACCTGAATGATTTTAAAACTCCTGCACTAACTCGTTTCAGCAAAGTGCTAAAAGCCTCCGCAATCTCTGCATCACGGGTATCATGACTTATAAAGACTAAAGAACTTGTTGACTTGGTTATTGATTGTTCTTTCTTTTCTTCTGAATTATCACTCATGTTTTTATTGTTAATTTCAGTTTATATTATAGATAAAGTTTTATATATCCTCGATTGTTTTAGTACTAAAGTTCAATCGAAGCCGTTTAGCCCCGCTTTTGGCAATATTTTGTTGTGTGCAGGCTTTTTAATCTCATATTCTTTAATTATTAACTTCCTTCCGTTTAAAAAAATATTTTGTTTATCTTCAATAACCTTTTTTAAAGTTTCTTTTTTTTCGAATTCAATAAAAGCAAATCCTCTAACTTTACCCGAGTAATAACTTTTAGGAATATGTACAGAATCAACTTCACCATATTTACTAAATAATTCTAATAAGTCGCTTTCTGTACATGTAAAAGGAACGTTATCAATAAATAGTTTTGCATAATCAGAATCGTCAATAATTGAATTTTCTATAACTTCTGTCTTTTGAGGTAATTTGATTATCGGTTGTGATTCTTTTTTATGGTCATTAGGTGTAACAATTCTAAATCTTGGAATTGCTTTTTTATCTTTAATTTTATTTTTTCTTGCAATTGCTAATGCTTGAGGTTTTGCTACATCACTAATTAAAACTCCTTTAGACTTTAATGATTCTAAAAGTTGTCTATATACATCAGTATCAACAATTCCAACACTATCCCAAATAAGTTTTGGTGAAATCAATTCTCCTTTTGCTCCTAGACGAACTACTGTTTTTTCCTCTCTAGATAGTTCAATATCAGCAAAATTTTCTAACCAAATTTTTTCTTCTTTTGTGTAAATGAGTTTTTGGCTTAAAGTGACTAGAAAAGATTTATTTTTTGATTCAATTAATGGCTCTTGCAAATCATTGCTTTCCATTAAATCATAAATTCTTCTAAAGCCTTCTCCTAGCTCTCTCATATAACCAATTTCTCTTAATACTCTAGCGATATAAGTATTTCTTGATTGGTGTATTCCCGTTCTATTTTTAATTTCGCTTATATTAACTGAAGATAGTAATAGACCAGGGGATTTTATGTCTAATCTATCTTCAAAAACAAATATCTCAATTCCTCTACCTTCTATACTATAATCTCTATGTGCAATAGCATTTATCAATGCTTCCTTACAAGCTAATTCAGGGTATACTACTTGTGTTTTGAAGATTGCATCATTTGAGAATTTTGTTTCTGTTAAATATGGTCTTAATATGTCCCAAGCTCCTTCAATTAGTCTTAAAATATTTTCAGAAATTTCTTCATCTCTAATTACATTAAATTCTGCTCCGCTTTTAATTTCCGTTCCTTTAACTTTGATTATTCTAACTTGTAATCTTGGATGCCATTTCTGAGGGTTTTTAGAGAATAATAACAGTGCGGCTCTTCGTAAACGAAGTCTATTACCATCAAATTCGGCTAAATCCAAATGTTGTAAAAATTTTTCAGAAGAAATTGTTTTTGAGAATTCCTTCGCAACAAAATTCAATAATGAACTATCTAAATCATTTATATCTGCAGCATCAATAAATTTTCTATCATATTCTCTTGATGTCTTTTCTTCACGTTCTATTTGTATTGATTCTGGAGATACAGGTATAGATTCTAAATCTCTTCTTTTAAGGCATTTTCCATCAGATGTGATATAGACGAATTCTGTCCCTTTAGGAATTGAAAAATAAGCAATCTTCTTTCCTTCGATATCTACAATTTGAGCTTTTGTAGTAGGTAATGGAGTTGATTCTAAAACATATGTTTTTGGGGAATCCATTATACCTTAAGCAGTTCATCATTAAAATCAAGGCCAGTTAAAGTTCCATCATCTTCAACTCCAACTAAAAGTTCACCTCCATCTGCATTTGCAAAAGCGACTAGTGTTTTAGAAATATCTTGACAAATTTCTTTTATTGGTCTTTTGGTTTTATTTGCTTCAGGACCTTGAAATCCACTTTTAAATTCTCTAAAGTGACTTTCTCCTAATTCAGTTGCTATTTCAATTCTTTCTTTTAATCTTAATAGTTCCATTGTATTATGTTTGAGTTTTGTAGTAAGCTTGCACACAACGGTTTGGCATTTGGCACAGTAGCGGATTTCGGAGCACAAAACTTTCATTTAACCACTAAAGTTGATGAGAGGTAGAATGTTCAATTAACCACGTCACCCGCCATTGAGCCAAACGCTTGTTGGCGGTTCGGCTTTCTTTTTTTATGTTTAAAATTCATCAATTATTTCTACTATTTGTTGGGCAAAAGGACTGCTATCAATCTGTAATTGAAGAACTCTTTTGAAATTATTCAATTCTTTTTGTTCTATTACTTCTTGCATTTTTGTTCGTCCTTTGTAACTCTTTTGGAGTATTAGTTCAATTGCATCATCAATTCCTGTTAATGTGCTTGGCATATCATACATAATTGCTGTCGGTGCACTTTTGGGGTCAAATTGAAACCACAAATGATGTTTACGAAACTTAGATTTCATATCGTTCGGTTGAAACCCATTGCGTTTATAAAAAAGTGCTGCTTTTTCTCTAATTATTCCTTTCAAGTCTTTTGGAATTACGACTTTTAATTTGAAATCGGAAAAAGTTGTTCCGTCAAGCTCTAATTTTTCAGCTGTCTGAACACTTTCAACAAGGTCTGAAACGAAGTTTTTATAATATCCAATTGCTAACGCTGTTGTCGGATATAGACTCAAATATCCTAATTGGTAATGTTCTGTAATTTTTGCTTTGTATTCGCTGCAAGCTACAAGAATTGAATCGTCTTTAGTTTTGTCAAAACGTGGCATAAAAATACCGTTGAAATCAGAAGGTAGTTTAACTCCTTCTTCAACTAACAAGAAAGACTTGTTATGTCCCATTGCACCTAAAAACAAAGCCATTTCAAGAATTACATTATCTCGTGGCTCAATAACCAATTTGTCATTAGTCATTGTGAGGTCGTCACCTGTTGCAACGAATATACCAAAATCAAAATAGTTTGACATCCGGATTAGATTGTCAAATGTGCTTCTATTTGTTTCCCAAACTTCTGGGTCTTGCCACAGGAAACAGTCTGCTATATCTGACAAATTAATCTTTACCTTTTCTGCAATTGAATAGCCTGCTTTTGATGAACCTATAAATATTTTCGGCTTTAAATCTGTCATATACTAGTAGTTTAATAAAATCCTTTTCACAGTAGGGCTGTTCAGTTCTTTTGCTGTATCAATAATTAGCGTGTCTAAATCTTTCTTTAATTTTTTCATTTCAGGAACAACTTTATCGTCATTTAATGGATTTTCTGTTCCGTTTGGGCTATGCGTTTCTTTTCTTGTATTTGGGTCGTTTATTAGTATGTTCATCTTGTCCGATATTGCTTTTGCAATCAAGATTTCATTTCCTGTTCCGTAATTCAAAAAATTGTCTTCAATTGAATGAACAATTGTTGTAAGATGAAAACTTGATAAATCTATTTTGTTATCTGCATCAGCTTTTAGATTTTTTAAAAGTCGAATTCCTTTTCTTGCTCCATCATTTGTTGCATCTCCTTTGTAATTAACGTTTCTGATATGAGCAAATGGGTAGTCACGAATTTTTGTCTTTGTCGGAAATTCATATAGATAAATTCCTTTGTAGTATTCATTTTGGGTTTCTACGTATTTCTTTGAGTGATACCAAAAGCAAAAAACAATATCTACTTTTCTATTTAATGATTTATTCAAAATCGAAATTCCTTTTTTGCCTGATGTATCAACTTCGTCATAAATGCCTTTCATTATTTTTGTTGCTTGTGTTCTAAGTTCAAGAATGTCGTCATCTGGATTTGAGGCAGTATAGTCACTTGAATTTGGAACATCTGGAGCTTTGTAATGATAACGGTCAATAATTGTAAGTAAATCAAAGTCGCTATGAACTTTAATGTTTGTATTTGTCATTACAGAGCCCTGGGTTTTATATGCCCTATTGAAATGAAGGTTTAAATTGTCTTGCAGATGCGTTTGAACCCTATTGGCTGCAACAAAAGTCTTGTCGTTATACTTCTGTTCAATTTTCCGCATTGATTCAGCAAGATATTTTATATTCTCTGGTATTTCTCTTGAACTAAATGTTTTTGAAACCACAGATTCGTTTAGCTCTTTGTCAAATTTTCTGTTCTGTATGTTCAAGAGTCTTTGTCCGTAATTTATTGTTGCCATATTCTATTTATTCTTTTATTGGTGGTGTGTTGTTTTTAAGCTGACCGCTAACTTGTTTATACGCATAAATAAACATTCGCCTATACACCTAAATTGAGGTAGATTGACGAAAGTTTGTTTCGCTTTTTTAATTTCAAAAAAGCAATATTTTTTCTATTCATTTGCCTAATCAATACAAATGAACAACATGCTAAATCATCATCTTTACGGATTCCCGTAAATACAAAAAAAAATTAAAAGGGATTATGCTGCCACCCGGCAGACTTTGTTTTTGGAGGTGCTAAGATATACAAAAACTGATATGTTTTTACAAAAAGTTAAAATTTATGTTAATTTTTTATTTATATGGTGGGTTTTGTGTGTCAGTTGGCCGCTGAGGCACAGCTTTTTTATGTTTTATCCGGAAAAGTAGATTGAACTGATTTAACCGAATGCAAAGCATTTAATATCCGTGTCATTTGTAGTTAGTTCTTTAAATTATTTTTGATTTAGCATCTGTGGCTAAAAAATCTGTAAAACACATATTGCGTTTTAATGCTAAAGCACTACGGATTTATATACCTAAAAAATACTTGACTAAAGAGCAATATGATCTTCCCGTAAACCGGTAGTGTATAGCTCCATGAATCAAACCTTCCGTTGACCGGAGGTTTACCCACAGCGATGGTTTTAACCCATCTGGAAAAAGTTGAGCAAGGGGATAGTCTCAGCCAAATAAGGCATCAAAACCGGCCATAGATAAAAACAATACTAAATAATTAATGATTTGATTATTATATATTTGAATATATTTTATTAATTAAATTGTTTAATATAATCCGAAATGTCCTGAAGACCATGCTCTTTCAGAAAATGAATAAATCCACTGCCGATAATGGCCCCTTTCTGGTGCTTTACAGCCTGCTGAAAGGTAGTGTTGTCCGAAATGCCAAAGCCGGTTAACTGCGGGTTTTTCAACTGCATGGAAGCGATGCGTTTAAAATAGTCTTCCTGCTCTTGGCCAAAACCGGTATGGCCGCCGGTTACGCCCGACGAGCTGACTAAGTAGATAAAGCTGTCTGATAAAAGGTCTATTTTCCGGATTCTTTCATCCGGGGTTTGTGGGGTAATCAGGAAAATAAAGGTCAGGCCATGGCTTTTAAACAGCACTTGGTAGTCGGCTTCATAGATTTCAACGGGCAGGTCGGGGATAATCAGTCCGTCTATGCCGGTTTCCCGGCACTTTTGGCAGAATTTTTCCACGCCAAATTGCAGGATGGGGTTAAAATAGCCCATGATGATCAGCGGAATGTTTGTGGTGGCACGGATGTTCTTTAATTGCTCAAAAAGCAAGGCGGTGGTCATGCCGTTCCGCAAGGCCTGGGTTGAACTGGCCTGGATGGTCGGGCCGTCTGCCAGCGGATCGCTGAACGGCAGGCCGATCTCGATCAGGTCAACACCGCATTTTTCCAGTCCGGTGATAATGCCGGCAGTGTCGTGCAGGTTGGGGTAACCTGCGGTGAAATAAAGGGATAACAGTTTTTTGTCTTCCCGGAGTTTTTGGTTTATTCGGTTCATGTTATACTATTTGTTCGTTATTCATGGCTGAGCGGTGGCGGTGGTGGCCGCAGATTCGGTAATTTTTGGTTAGCCGTGGATTTGTTTATTTTTTTTAGCCGCAGATTCACTGATTTTTTTGGTTGATCCTGAATAAAATTTGCATAGACTTAAAATTTTTTTGGCATTTAATCAGTGCATCAGCGGCTAAAAAGTATATTTGATTGTGAGCTGTTTGTGTTGTAAGCCACTGATTCGCTGATTTTTTGGTTGATTCTTAATAAAATTTGCATAGACTTAAAATTATTTTTGGCATTTAATCAGTGCATCAGCGGCTAAAAAAACATATTTGATTGTGAGCTTTTTGTGTTGTAAGCCACTGATTCGCTGATTTTTTGGTTGGTTCTGAATAAAATTTGCATAGACTTAAAATTATTTTCGGTATTTAATCAGTGCATCAGCGGCTAAAAACACCTTTGATTGTGAGTTGTTTGTGTTGTAAGCCGCAGATTCGCTGATTTTTTTGGTTGGTTCTGAATAAAACTTGCATAGACTTAAAATTATTTTTGGCATTTAATCAGTGCATCAGTGGCTAAAAAAACATATTTGATTATGAGCTGTTTGCGTTGTGAGCCACAGATTCGCTAATTTTTTAGTTGATTCTGAATAAAATTTGCATAGACTTAAAATTATTTTTGGCATTTAATCAGTGCATCAGCGGCTAAAAAGCATATTTGATTATGAGCTGTTTGTGTTGTAAGCCACTGATTCGCTGATTTTTTGGTTGGTTCTGGGTAGGTTGCATTAGCTTAAAATTACTTTTGATATTTAATCAGTGACTAATTAATCACTATCCTTCAAACCAAAGTACTCCATATACGTCTCCAGATCCTTATCCCCGCGGCCGGAAAGATTGATCACCACAATATCGTCAGGTCGGAACTGCTTTTGATTCAAAACCGCCAGGGCATGAGCCGATTCAATGGCCGGAATAATGCCTTCTGCCTGCGAGAGTTCCCAGCCGGCCTGCATGGCTGCTGTGTCGGTCACGGCGATGAATTCCGCCCGCCGGCTCTGGTGCAGGTGGGCGTGTAACGGACCGACTCCGGGGTAGTCCAGTCCGGCAGAAATGGAGTAGGGCTCTGTGATTTGTCCGTCGGGCGACTGCATCAAAAGGGTTTTGCTCCCGTGGATGATGCCGGGTTTGCCCAACACGGAAGTAGCAGCACTTTCGCCCGATTCAAGGCCTTTTCCGGCTGCTTCTGCCGCAATTAATTTTACGTTTTCATTGTCTAAAAAATGATAAAAAGCCCCGGCGGCATTGCTGCCGCCGCCTACGCAGGCAATCACATAATCCGGGTGTTCCGTACCTTCTTTTTCGGTCAGCTGGGCTTTGATCTCTTCTGAAATTACCGCCTGAAAACGGGCGACCATATCGGGATAAGGATGAGGGCCCACTACGGAGCCAATGAGGTAATAGGTGTTTTCCGGGTGGCTGATCCAGTCGCGAATGGCTTCGTTCGTGGCATCTTTCAGGGTTTTTGAACCGGACAGGGCGGGTCTGACTTCTGCTCCGAGCATTTTCATACGGGCTACGTTGGGAGCCTGCCGCCGGATGTCGGTTTCGCCCATGTAAATTACGCATTCCAGGCCTGTCAGGGCACAAACTGTGGCGGTGGCCACACCGTGCTGACCGGCTCCGGTTTCGGCAATGATCCTGGTTTTTCCCAATCGTTTGGCAATCAGGATCTGCCCAATGGTATTGTTGATCTTGTGGGCTCCGGTATGGCACAGGTCTTCTCTTTTCAGATAGACTTTGGTGTTGTGCTTTTCGGATAAGCGTTTGGCAAAATAGAGCGGGGTAGGCCGTCCTACATAGTCGATCAGCAGAGCCATAAATTCTTTTTGAAAGCCCGGTTCGGCGGTGATTTTCAGGTAATTTGTCCGCAGTTCTTCTATGTTGGGATAAAGCATTTCCGGGATAAAAGCCCCGCCAAATTCGCCGTAAAATCCTTTTTCATCTGCTTGATACGTCATGGCAACTGATTTATTTTGTCTTGAAATTCTTTGATTTTTTGTTTGTTTTTCAGGCCGGGCCGGTCTTCAAACCGGCTGTTGAGGTCTAAGGCAACGCAGTGTTCAGCGGCTTTGGATGGCAGGAATTTTTCCAGTTTGGGCCATTCCTCCAAACCGATTCCGCCGCTTAAAAAGAACGGAATGTCTTCTTCGTACCGATTTAAAATATCCCAGTTAAACAGGGTTCCGTTTCCGCCCGGAAGTTTGCCTTTGGTATCGAACAGAAAGTAATCTATACAATTTTCATATTTTTTTAACTCATTGAAATTAAAATCATTGTCAATGCTTATTGCTTTAATTACTTTAATTTTATTTTTTTGTAATTCTAAACAGAAATCAACCGGTTCATGGCCGTGTAATTGCACAAAATCCAGTTGATGTGCAATGATTTTATCTACAATTTCATGATACCCTGCATCGACAAAAACCCCTACTTTTTGAATGGAATCCGGAATATTGTTCAGCACCTGTTCGCAATACCGTTTGGAATCTTTCCAAAAAATAAACCCTAAAAAATCAGGTTGCAGTTCGCAAATTGAACGGGTGTTTTCCTGCTCTGTCATGCCGCAAATTTTTAATTTCATCCGTTCAGTTTTTTAATAAAGTCCTTCATCGTGTTTTCAGGGTTTTCACTTTTCATAAAATGTTCTCCCATTAAAAAGCCTTTGAACCCGTGTTGCTGCAAGGCGGAGACAGTTTCGGCCGAATCGAGTCCGCTTTCGGAAATCTTGACAAACGCATCCGGGATGTGTTCGGCCAATTGTTTGCTGTAATCCGGATTAACCTCAAATGTTTTCAGGTTCCGGTTGTTCACGCCAATCAGGTCTACACCCGGCATGATTGCTTTTTCGAGTTCTTCCCGGTTGTGTATTTCCAGTAAAACCTCCAGGCCCAGCGATTTTGCCAATTCAGAGAATTTTTTGATTTCTTCCCGGGTTAGCACAGCAGCAATCAGCAAAATAACATCGGCTCCAAAGGCTTTGGCTTCCACAAGCTGGTATTCATCCACGGTAAAATCTTTCCGCAAAAGCGGTAACGTTGTGGAGGCTCTGGCCAGAATTAAATCATCTGACGACCCGCCAAAATAATGACCGTCCGTTAAAACAGATATTCCCGATGCTCCGCCACAGGTATAGCTTTTGACAATATCTTCCACGCTGTCAGAATGATTAATGACGGCTTTAGAAGGCGAACGGCGTTTGTGTTCGGCAATGATCCCGCTTGAACTGTTGGATAGCGTGTAAACCAACGAATTGGTTTTTTGCTCAAACAAAACCGATTGCTCTAATTGTTGCACCGGAATAATGGATTTTTTCAAGGCCACTTCCCTTTTTTTGGACGCAATGATCTGGTGTAAGATGTTCATGACTGACTTAAGTGTTGCAGAATTTTTAATTTTTCAAGGGCTTTTCCGCTTACTAGGCTTTCCCGGGCAATCGCCAGGCTTTCTTCGATCGACGTTTTCTTTATCAGGCCAATGGCTAAGGCGGCATTGGCCAAAACCACCTCATTTTGCATAGGGGTACCGTTTCCGGCAAGAATGTTCATAAAGATATTGGCGGCCTCTTTTACCGTTTCGCCTCCTTTAATCTGATGTAAAGTGACGGATCGGGTTTGGAAATCTTCCGGTTGCAGCATTTTTTCTGAAGCATTTGAAATCATTTTGACCTTTCCGGTCAGCGAAACCTCATCAAACCCTTCCAGATCATAGATAATGGCGAAATTAGTGGTTGTATTCTGGTACAAATAGGCATACATTCTGGCGAGTTCCAGGCTGAAAACACCTACTAACTGGTTCGGGGGAAAGGACGGATTGACCATGGGGCCAAGCATGTTAAAGAATGTTTTTACGCCTAATTCTTTCCGGATAGGACCTACATTTTTCATGGCCGGGTGAAACAGCGGAGCGTGAAGGATGGCAATGTTGGCGGTTTCCAGGCATTTTTCCAGATAATCCTGCCGGTTACTGAATTTTACCCCAAGATTTTCCATCACGTTACTGGAGCCGGAAATGGAGGAGACCCCGTAATTTCCGTGCTTGGCTACATGTATCCCCGCTCCGGCCACTATAAAGGAAGCCAGGGTTGAAATGTTGAACGTGTCTTTTCCGTCGCCTCCGGTACCGCATAAATCAATGGTATTGTAGTTGGAAAAATCTACAGGTACACAAAGTTCCAGCAACGCTTCCCGGAAGCCGGTCAATTCTTCAACAGTGATGCTCCGCATCATATAAACGGTCATAAATGCCGCCATTTGACTGGCATTGTACTGCCCGGAAGAAAGGTTAATCAACACGTTTTTGGCTTCTTCTTTCGTGAGTGTTTGGTGGTTGATTAATTGATTGAGTATGTTTTTCATTGTTTTGTGTTTAAGGGAATGTTACACCTGACAGGTTTTGAACCGGACAACCGATAACCGTCCCCATCAATGCTCCAGCCAATTTTTTAAGATCTGCTTGCCATGAGGCGTTAAAATGCTTTCCGGATGGTATTGCACGCCTTTTACATCAAAGGTTTTATGCCGTATGGACATGATTTCGCCATTTTCATCTACCGAGGTGATTTCCAGCACTTCCGGAAAATCAACGGGATTGATGACCCAGGAATGGTAACGGCCTACTTCAAATTCACCGGGCAACTGGTTAAAAAGACTGTCTTCGCGGGTGACTTTTACGTTGGTGGCTACGCCGTGATATACTTTTTCCAGGTTGATCAGGCTGCCGCCAAATACTTCGCCGATGGCTTGCTGCCCCAGGCAGATGCCGAGTATGCTTTTGGTAGAAGCGTATTTTTTAATCACATCCAGCAATAATCCGGCCTCTTCCGGAATACCGGGACCGGGTGAAAGAAGAATTTTATCGAACTTTTCGAGTTCATTTAATTCAAATTCATCGTTCCTGAAAACGGTTACTGCGGCGTTCAGGTCTTCCAGGTAATGCACTAAATTATACGTAAAACTATCGTAGTTGTCGATGATGATGACTTTTTTCATAGGGATTCAGATTTTTTCGGCCTTTTCCAGAGCCCGGGTTAATGCGTTTAATTTGTGATACACTTCCTGCATTTCGCTTTCTTCAGACGAGCTTTCCACGATTCCCGCACCCGCCTGATAATGCAGCTGGTGGTCTTTGCTCAGAAAAGTCCGGATCAGAATAGCGTGATTGAAATTACCATTAAAATCGATAAATCCAATAGCTCCCCCGTAAAAACCCCGGCTGGTTTTTTCAATGTTTTCAATCAGCTGCATCGCTTTGTGTTTCGGAGCTCCCGTCAGGGTACCGGCCGGAAAGGTTGATGCCACCAGCTCCATGATCTTTGCCTCCGGTTTAAGTTGTCCGGTTACTTTTGAAACGAGGTGGATCACGTGCGAAAAGAATTGAATTTCTTTATATTTTTCCACCTTTACCGTATGACAATTCCGGCTTAAGTCGTTTCGGGCCAGGTCAACAAGCATCACATGCTCACTGTTTTCTTTGCGGTCTTCGGCTAATTTCCGGGCTTGTTGGGCATCGTTCTCATCGTTTCCGGTGCGTTTGAATGTGCCGGCAATGGGATGAATTTCAGCTTCCCCGTTTTTGACAACCAGATGGGCCTCGGGCGACGAACCGAACAGCTTAAAATCACCGTAATCAAAATAAAACAGATAGGGGGAAGGGTTGATATGCCGCAATGCCCGATAAACATTGAATTCATCCCCTTTAAATTTTTGCGAGAAACGGCGGGATAAAACCAGTTGAAATACATCGCCGCGATGACAATGCTTTTTAGCTAAAGTAACCTGCTCTTTAAAGTTTTCGTCGGTTAAATTGGAAATGGTTTCACCCACTTTTGAAAAGGAAAAAGAGGCAAAATTTTTCACCTGAAGCAATTGCTCTATTTCATCAATATTGGAAAAGTCAGTAATACTGTGGCAAAAGATATAAGCTTCGTTGTTAAAATGATTAATGGCAATGACATTCTGATAGATGGCGTAATACAGTTCCGGTATAGCGATGGAATCGTCTTTTGGGGCAATATCCGTTTTTTCAAAATAACGGACAGCTTCATAACTGGTAAAGCCGAATAATCCGTTGTAGGGAAATTTTAAATCAGGCCCGTTTACCTCAAACCGTTGCATGAACTTTGAAATTTCGCCGGATACAGATACATCGCCTGTGATGGGTATATCTGCCGGGCTTCCGTCCGGAAACTGAGTTGAAATTAAGTTGTTTTCCACTTTAAAATGAGCGATCGGATGACAGCAGATATAAGAAAAACTGTTGTCGCTGGCATGGTAATCGGAACTTTCCAGCAAAATGCTGTGGGGGAATTTATCCCGGATTTTTAAATAAACACTCACCGGCGTAATGGTGTCGGCCAGAACCGATTTGTAGGTTGTATGTAACGGGTACTGCTTCATAACTGATTGATTAAAATAAAAAAGGGCTTGTCGTGTTTGACAAGCCCTTTTTGATATGTTGAAATATAACTACAGGAGGCTGGCTCACGACGACTGACGCAAGTTATTCCACCACCAAGCTGTATTTAAAAATATGTTCATTGCTTTAAATTGAGTTACAAATGTAGAAATGTATTTTGAAAAACAAAACAGAAACGGATATTTTTTTATAAAGAAGTTTAAACCACTTTAAAAAAGAAAAATCCTGATGCTTCCACACCAGGATTTAACCGCAATTTTTCCCATGTTGTTTTTAGTAAACCAGCACGACCGTTAGTTCAAACTCATCATTGATGGCTTTGTCGCCTAAATTGTCAAAAAAGCTTCCGGAACCGTATTTGATGTCATATTTGGTTCGGTCCACTTTAAAAGCAGTACGGGCTGTTCCGTTGCCAAGAGTCAGGTCAAAGGTTACGGGCTGCGTTTTGCCTTTAATGGTCAGGTCGGCAGTTACCGTATAAACATCACTGCCTTTAGCAGCAATTTTTTTGAATTCCAGGGTAGAAGTACCAAACTTGTCAGTCCCGAAGAAATCATCGGCTTTTAAATGGCCTTCGAGTTTTTCTTTGCCTTTTCCGGCTTGCAGGTCGGCTACCGTGATACTGTTCATATCCACTTCAAACGATCCGCCTTTCAGTTTTTTTCCGTCAAAAACCAAAGTGCCGGAGCTAAAATTGATCGTACCGTCATGTTGTCCGGTTACTTTTTTTCCAACCCACGTAATTTTACTTTTCTCTACGTTGATTTTTTTGTTCTGAGCTGTAACGGTTACTGTTCCGGCAGCCACAAATAAAGCTAATGCAATTGTTTTTAAATTTTTCATTGATTTCAAGGTTTAAGGTTATTGTTTATAAATTGATAAATAATTCGTTCAGCGGTTTACGCACTTTTGCATAATGTTGAGTGGCATCCTCTTCGTGACGGTAGCCGATGGTGGCCAATAAGGAAGCATTCAGACCTTTTTCGGTCAGACCTAAAATTTCGTTTACTTTTTCCGGTTCAAATCCTTCCATCGGGGTAACGTCTATTTTTAATTCGGCGGCGGCGTTTAATAAGTTACCCAGAGCCAGGTAGGTTTGTTTGGCTGTCCACACATTTCGTTGCTCTTCGGGCAAAGCGGTGATCTTCATTTTCATAAAATCGGCATACCCTTTTACATTTTCTACCGGAATTCCTCTTGTTTCTGCCAGATGATGGATGTAATTATCAATCTCTTTTTCTCCAAAGTTAATGATATTGGCAAATACAAGCAGGTGCGAAGCGTCCACAATTTGCGACTGCCCCCAGGCGACCGGTTGGATTTTTGCCCGCAATGCCGGATTTTCGATGACAAACACTTTATAAGGTTGCAGGCCGTATGAAGAGGTACTCAGCTGTATGGCTTCTTTTAAGGCGTTAAAATCTTCGGTTGAAATTTTTCTAGCGGCATCAAATTTTTTGGTAGCATAACGCCATTTTTGATTGGTAATAAAATTACTCATTTTTTTAATTGAATTAAATCGTTCTGTATTTTTCTAATAAGTCGTTCAAATTTTCTAATTCTTCCGAAGACAGGTTGCGGGCAAACAAAGTTTCGTGAGCCTCAATTTTCGGATCCAGTTCTGCTAACAGTTTCATACCTTTTTCGGTAATGGTGATTTCCATTTTACGTCGGTTCTGTTCGCAAACTTCACGGTTAACCAGTCCTTTTAACAAAAGCTTATCCACCAGCCGGGTGGTATTGCTCGTTTTGGCAATCATCCGTTCCTGAATGACACACATGTTGGCCGGTTTTCCTTTCTGACCGCGAAGAATACGAAGTACGTTAAATTGCTCTACAGACAAATCAAAGGATTTTAAAATCTCATTAAAAGCATCCGCAATCAGATTTTGAGTGAACATGATGTTTAATACTGTCCGCTTTTCTATGCTGAGGGGCGAATTGGATTTTATGATTTCTTCTATCTTCATTTGTAATTACAAAATTTGTATGTACAAATGTATAGTTAAATTTTAATTGTATATACAAATGTCTATTAAATTTTTGTTAAAGATTTTTAAGAGGAAAGAGGAAGGTTTAATTTTATGAGATAATTACAGCGTATGACAAAGTACAGTATTATCTTCCTGTGGCTGGTATTTTCATTTTTTCCGGTTCAGGATGGTTTGGCTCAAAAAGCATTATCAAAGCCGTTAAAGGTGTATGAGCAGGAAGGAATTAAATTAAAATCATTTAATTTTGACGGATTGCAGCCGTACCTGAACCAAAAGAATGACACGGTGTATGTGATTAATTTCTGGGCAACCTGGTGTGTGCCCTGTGTAAAAGAACTGCCGCATTTTGAAAAACTGAACCAAAAATATAAGGGCGGGAAGTTTAAAATGATTTTGGTGAGTCTGGATTTTCCTAAGATGGCGGAGAGCCGGGTGATCCCGTTTATTAAAAATAAAAAATTACAGGCAGAGGTTGTTTTATTAAATGATCCCGATGCCAACAGCTGGATTGAGAAAGTAGCCCAAGAGTGGTCCGGAGCCATTCCGGCAACGGTTATTTACAGGAACGGCAGGCGGAAGTTTTATGAACAGTCCTTTACCGAAGCAGCATTAGAAACAGAAATAAAGTCATTCATTAATTAAAACTAAAAACGATGAAAAAATTAAAAGCAGTCTTTTTTGTGCTTGTAGCCGGAGTGATTACGGCCTTTACCACAACCCGCCCGGCAGGGTATGAGATAGGTTCTGTGGCAACCGATTTTTCGCTGAAAAATGTAGATAACAAAAACGTATCCTTAAAAGATTACAAGGATGCCAAAGGTTTTATTGTGATTTTTACGTGCAACCATTGTCCGTATGCCGTGGCGTATGAAGACCGCATTATTGATCTGGACAAGAAATACAAAAAGCTGGGTTACCCGGTCATAGCGATTAACCCGAACAATCCGGAAAAACAGAAAGACGACAGTTTTGAAAAAATGCAGGTCCGTGCCAAAGAAAAAGGATTCACATTCCCTTATTTGTTTGATGAAGGGCAAAAGATTTATCCGCAATACGGAGCCACCAAAACACCGCATGTATATGTGCTGCAAAAAACCGATAAAGGAAATATCGTAAAATACATCGGAGCCATAGACGACAACCACAGTGATGAAACCGCCGTGGAACAAAAATATGTTCAGAATGCAGTGGATGCTCTGCTAAAAAAACAGGAAGTAAAAATAAAAACAACCAAAGCGATCGGCTGTTCGATTAAAGCTTAGGAAGTAGCTGAGTAGCTGAGAAACGGAGTTTTTTCTCAGCCTCTCAGCCCTCAGTCACTCAAAAAGATGAATTTAGAACAAGAACAATGGTGGGCAGCAGCCCAAAACGATGAAAACGCCGTTATTTTAGACGTGCGTACACCGGAAGAAATAGAACGGGGTATTATCCCGAACGCAATTGCAATTGATATTTATAGAGGGCAGGCTTTTATTTATGCCGTGGACGAACTGGATAAATCAAAAACCTATTATGTTTACTGCCATGCCGGCAGCCGGAGTGCCAAAGCCTGTGAAGTGATGCAGCAGCTCGGGTTTGAAAAGACGTTTAATCTTCTGGGGGGAATTTCGGAATGGAACGGTCCTGTGGTTGAGCCAAACTAAAATTAACTTTTTTTTAATTTTAAAGTCTTTTTTTCATAATTTTATAATCCAAAACCATAAAAAGTAAAGATTATGAAAAAAAATGTAGGCAATACCGACCGTTTTGTAAGAGTAATGTTTGGCATTATTCTGTTGATTTTGTTTATGTCCGGAGCCATTGAGAACAATATCGTGCAATGGGTTGTACTGGGGGTCAGTTTACTATTGATCATCACGGCATTTGCCACATTTTGTCCGCTCTATGCCCTGGTAGGAAAAAATACCTGCGAAGTAAAGAAAAAGAAATAACGCTTAGCGTAAAGAATCTAAAGCCACGGATTTCGTGGTTTTTTTGTACGATAATTTGTTCGGAAAATGAAAACGATTTCCTATTTTAGCCATTCGATATAATATTTCAGGTATGATTACAGCAGCCCAGTTTCAGGACGAACTACATCGTATAATACAAAACGGCATCAGAGAAGACATCGGGGAGGGCGATCACAGTTCCCTGGCCTGTATTCCTCCTTCGGCTACCGGAAAAGCCAGACTCCTTGTAAAAGACAAAGGAATTATTGCCGGTGTGGAGTTTGCTGAAATGATCTTTCGTTATGTTGACCCCGGATTAACGGTAGAAACATTTATCAGGGACGGCAGTTCAGTAAACTACGGTGATATTGTTTTTCATGTTTCCGGTTCTTCGCAATCCATTCTGAAAGCAGAACGCCTGGTGCTTAATTCCATGCAACGCATGAGTGCCATTGCCACCAAAACGAAACAATACGTAGATTTAGTAGAAGGTACGGGTACAAAGGTGCTGGATACCCGAAAAACAACCCCGGGATTCCGGGCCGCCGAAAAATGGGCGGTAAAAATAGGCGGGGGCGAAAATCACCGGTTTGCCTTGTATGATATGATTATGCTGAAAGACAACCACAACGATTTTGCCGGCGGCATTGCACAGGCTATTCAGAAAACAAAGGATTATTTGAGTGAAAGCAAATTGGATTTAAAAATAATTGTGGAAGCCAGAAACCTGGCTGAAGTAGAAGAAATTTTAAAGTGTGGTGGTGTTTACCGGATTTTGTTAGACAATTTTGATTACGAAATGACCAAAGAAGCGGTAAAACGTATTGGAGATAAATGCCAGACCGAAAGTTCCGGTAACATCAACGAAAAAACAATCCGCCATTATGCGGAATGCGGGGTAAATTACATTTCCTCCGGGGCATTGACGCATTCGGTTTATAATATGGATTTGAGTTTGAAGGCGTTTTAGGGAGTAAGGAGTAAGGAGTTTTTATATGATCTTGTCATTCCGTAGGACACGAGCGATAGCGAACTGGCGGTAGTTAAGCAGTTTTTAAATCTTTGCAAACCAGTGTTTTGCAAAGCAAATTCGCTAAATCCGCGTTCCAAAATAAAATGTATTTAAAATAAATTGACTTAGTCAAAAATATGTCAGCTGAAATAGAACAAAAACTGGAAAAAATCCCTTTGATTAATCATTTGGTCCGGTTTATGAAGAGCATCAAACTGCCGTGGTTAGAAGGGTTGTCCTTTTATGACCTGATGGAACTATACCTTATCGGAATTGCCAAAGGAGCTTTTTCCTACCGGTCTGGTGCCATTGCCTTTAGCTTTTTCATGGCTTTGTTTCCGTTTGCCCTGTTCATTTTAAACCTCATTCCGTTTATTCCTATAGAAGGTTTTCAGGATGACTTTTTAAAATTTGTGGAGGAAGGTGTACCACCTAATACCTTTGAGGCCATCAAAACGATTATTGACGACATTCTTACGAACAGCTACAAAGGTTTGCTTTCTTCCGGTTTTATCCTGTCTATTTTTTTAATGTCTAACGGTATCAATGCCATTCTGGGCGGGTTTGAAACTTCCTACCACATTACAATCTCAAGGAGTTTTTTCAGGCAATATGTGGTTGCACTCGGTATGTCATTGCTTTTTTCCGTTATTTTGATTGTAACCGTCGCAGCCATCGTGGTTTCTGAAGTAGTCATCCAGAAAATTCAGATTCATGAGATCGTTGACGCTAATATTTCATTGATTCAGATAACACGCTACGGGTTTGTTATTTTGATGATTCTGATAACCACTTCGTTACTGTTTAAGTTCGGAGCCAAAGAAACGTCTAAAATCCCGTTCATCAGTATCGGGTCGGTTTTTACCACGGTTTTAATCCTGTTGTCTTCGTATGTTTTCGGGATTTATGTTGTTAAATTTGCCAAGTATAATGAACTGTACGGTTCGATCGGTACGCTGTTGATTTTTATGTTTTACATCTGGATTAACTGCATGATTCTGTTGCTTGGTTTTGAATTGAATGCCACAATCAATAAATTAAAAAGGAAAAACCTGTTTGATTAAGTCCTTTTTCTGATGAAATAATTGCCACATTATGCCGCACTTCGTAGAAGTTATTTTGCCCATTGCACTCGATAAAACCTTTACTTATCAAGTTTCTCAGGCTGAGTTTAATTATATTGAACCCGGTATGCGGATTGCCGTGCCATTTGGTAAAAGTAAACTATATACGGCTTTGGCTATTGAAACCCATGAAAATCCACCCACATTATATGAAGCCAAAGAAATTCATCAGATTTTAGATGAAAAATCAATGGTGAATCAATGGCAGTTAAAACATTGGCAATGGATAGCATCCTATTATATGTGTTCAATGGGTGAAGTTTTTCGAGCCGCTTTGCCTTCCGGCTTTTTGTTGGAAAGCGAGACGGTTATTTCGCTGAAACACAATCAGCATATAGATGAACAAGCGTTGTCTGATGATGAATTTTTGCTGTTTGAAGCTCTTCAACACCAAAGTTCATTAAAAGTAAGCGATGTTGTTTCAATTTTGAATAAGAGAAATGTTTTTCCGGTTCTTCAAAAATTAATGGATAAAAATGTTGTGGCTCTTCAGGAAGAAATACATGAGACTTATAAGCCTAAATTAGTCCGTTATATAAGACTTCACCAACAGTATACAACCGATGAACGTTTAAATGCATTATTCAATTCCATCAAAGCAGTAAAGCAAAAGGAACTTTTATTAGGATATTTTCAGTTAAATGCTTCGGAAAAAAAGCCAATTACGGCCAAACAGTTAATTGATTTTGTTTCATCTACTTCGGCTGTTTTAAAAAAACTGATTGAGCAGGAAGTTTTTGAAGAATATCACTTGGTTCATGATCGGACTGATTTTGACGGTAGTATTCAAAACGACAACATTGTTTTGAGTAAGCCGCAGCAGACCGCATTGGATGAAATTAAAGAACAATTTAAAATCAAAGATGTTTGTTTGCTTCATGGCGTAACATCCAGTGGTAAAACAGAGATTTACAGCCAACTTATTCAGGAAACAATGAAAACCGGCAAACAGATTTTATTTCTGCTGCCTGAAATTGCGTTGACCACACAGTTGGTTTCCCGTTTGCGAAAGTTTTTTGGAAATAAAGTGGCTGTTTTTCATTCTAAATACAGCAATAACGAGCGGGTAGAAGTGTGGAATCAGGTTTTGCAGCGTTCGCCTAAAGCCCAGGTGGTTATCGGGGCCCGTTCAGCCATGTTTCTGCCTTTTTCCGATTTAGGATTGGTTATTGTAGATGAAGAGCACGAACAAAATTTTAAACAGACTGACCCGGCTCCCCGTTATCATGCCCGTGATGCGGTGACGGTGCTGGCTAAATACCATCAGGCTAAAGTGCTTTTAGGGTCGGCCACACCCAGTCTGGAAACCTATTACAATACACAAAGTAAAAAATATGCCCTGGTTGAGCTTTTTGAACGCTACAACAATACGCCTTTGCCGGAGGTTGTGTTGGTGGACTTAAAAGATTGTTATTTCCGCAAGCGGATGAACGGTCATTTTAGCGATACATTAATAGAAGAAATAACCACGGCATTATCCTTAGGCGAACAAGTTATTCTTTTTCAAAACAGAAGAGGGTTTGCTCCTTTGCTGGAATGCATGACCTGCGGACATATTCCGCAATGCCCGAATTGCGATGTGAGTTTAACCTACCATAAATACAAAAACCAGCTTCGCTGCCATTATTGCGGTCACTCCATTGCCAAACCCACGCATTGCCACCAATGTTCCAGTGTGGATTTAACGACCAAAGGCTTTGGGACGGAACAAATTGAATTGGAATTGGCGGCCCTTTTTCCGAATAAAAAAATCCTGCGGATGGATCAGGATACAACGAGAGGAAAATTCGGGTATGAAAAAATCATAGACCGGTTCCAGAACAGAGAAGCAAATATTTTGGTGGGCACCCAGATGCTGGCCAAAGGATTGGATTTTGACAACGTTAGTTTAGTGGGCATATTGAATGCCGACAATATGCTGTATTTTCCGGATTTCAGGGCATTTGAACGCAGTTATCAGATGATAACACAAGTTTCGGGCAGGGCAGGACGATCGGAAAAAAGAGGAAAAGTGGTGATTCAGACTTATAATCCGAACCACAATACCATTCAGCAAGTGACACACCATGATTACAAAGGAATGTTTAAAGAACAGCTGTATGAGCGACAGCTTTTTAAATACCCGCCATTCTTTAAATTAATCAAAATTACCCTTCGCCACAAAGATTACGAAAAAGTAAAGGAGAGTTCCATGTGGCTTTATCAGGTTTTGACCCAACATTTGCAGTTGCCGGTTTTGGGACCGGAAGAGCCGGCCGTAAGCAAAATCAGAAATGAGTATATCCGGACAATTGTTATTAAAATCCCGGAAACGGCTTCGTTGCAGGGCACAAAAAAAACTATCCAGAAAATACTGAATAGTTTTGGTGTTATTTCGCAATATAGATCTGTGAAGCTTGTAGTAAATGTTGATTTTGGTTAGGCAATTGCTAAAGCTTTCTTCAGATCATCTTTTTTGTTTCGGCTCAATGGGATTTTAGTGACACCAATCTCGGCAAACTTGCTGTTGAAACGCTCAATTTTATCAATGTTCACAATGAATGACTTGTGTACGCGAAGAAAACGGTCTTTTGACAGGTCGTTTTCAAACGATTTCATGGTAGAAAGCACCAGGTTACTGTCTTCATCCGTCACTACTTTTACATAGTCACCATACGCTTCAATCCATTTGATCTTGGAGGTAAATACTTTTAATTTTTTCAGATTACTTTTAATGAAGATGTAATCGCCTTCTTCTTCAGAAACCTCATTTCGCAGTTTATGCATATCGATGGCCCGTTTAACGGCCGCATCGAAACGGTCAACAGAAATAGGTTTTTGCAGGTAATCGGTAGCATCATAATCAAAAGCTTTCACGGCATAATCAGCTTTTGAAGTGATAAAGATAATCTGAGGTTTATTTTTTAAACCATCCAAGAAATCGAAACCATTGATAATGGGCATTTCGATGTCGAGAAAAATAAGGTCAACAGCGTGTATGGACATACAGCTCTTTGCTTCAATAGCGTTAGAGAAATCACCCACAAGATGTAAACTCTGGTGATTATTCACTAACTTTGTGATGATCATTCGCTGGATAGAACTGTCATCAACTACGACACAATTTAGTTTCATAATTCGATTTATTATAGATTTGGTAAAACAAACGTAGTGCATTTCATCGATAAAAACTAATTTTTTTCGAACTTTTTTACCTTATGTCGATTATTTGGGCATTGTGCTTGGTTATTAAATTTAAATTCTTACTTTTGCACCCAATTTAACAATTTTAAAGTAAATTATTATGAATCATTATGAAGCTGTTTTCATCTTGAATCCCGTTTTATCTGAACAGCAGGTAAAGGAAACAGTAAGCAAATTCGAAGATTTTCTTACGTCCAGAGGGGCACAGATGGTATCAAAAGAGGATTGGGGTCTGAAAAAATTAGCCTATGAAATCCAACACAAGAAAAGTGGTTTTTACCATTTATTTGAATTCAAAGCTCCTGCAGAAGCAATTTTAGGTTTTGAAACAGAATTAAGACGTGACGAAAGAATTATGCGTTTCTTAACAGTAAGTTTAGATAAACACGCTATTTCTTGGGCTGAGAGAAGAAGAGAAAAATTAAAAGTTAAAGCGTAATTACGATGTCAACAATAGAGCAATCAGCAAAAGGAAAAAAAGAAGGGGATATCAGATATCTTACTCCTTTGAACATAGATACAAACAAAACGAAAAAATATTGTCGTTTTAAAAAGTCAGGTATCAAATACATCGATTATAAAGATCCGGACTTTTTGTTGAAGTTTGTAAACGAGCAAGGTAAAATTTTACCAAGACGTTTAACCGGAACTTCGTTAAAATACCAACGTAAAGTGTCTGTTGCCGTAAAAAGAGCAAGACATTTAGCGTTAATGCCTTATGTGGCGGATTTATTAAAATAATCATTAATTAAGTTGTTGTCTCGTTGCAATTCAACGGGACTAACTTCTAAAAAAAAAGGACAACAACATGGAACTTATCTTAAAACAAGACGTTCAGAATTTAGGTTTTAAAGACGATGTCGTTACGGTAAAACCGGGCTACGGCAGAAACTTTTTAATTCCGCAGGGATTTGCTGTTTTAGCAACTCCTTCTGCTAAAAAAGTATTGGCTGAAAATTTAAAACAAAAAGCACACAAAGAGCAGAAATTAGTAGATGATGCCAAAAAACTGGCTGAAGCATTAAAAGCTCTTGATATCAAGATTTCGGCTAAAGCCGGTGGTGAAAAATTATTTGGTTCTGTAACCAATATGGATATTGCGGAAGCTTTGGAAAAAGCAGGTCAGCCTATCGAGCGAAAATTCATTACTTCCGGTACTGTAAAAAGAACCGGAAAATACAATGCAACTGTTCGTTTACACAGAAATGTGGTGATTGAGTTGCCTTACGAAATTGTAGCGGAGCAATAACCGCAAGCATACTGAACTATAAAACCCTGCTTCGGCAGGGTTTTTTTATACCCCCGGACTGAAAATATTATAAATAAGTGGACTATAATCACGGACTTATATGGTGATTTGTTTACTTTTGTTCTATGGCTCAATTTATTAAAATATACCCTGAAAACCCCAACGAAGCAGCTGTTGCCAAAGTGGTCAAAGTCTTAAAAGAAGGTGGTTTGGTTATTTATCCCACCGACACCGTGTATGGTTTGGGCTGTGATATTACCAACAGCAGGGCTCTGGAACGCATTGCAAAGATAAAAGGGATAAAGCTTGAAAAAGCTAATTTCTCATTCATCTGCCATGACCTGAGCAACCTGTCGGATTATGTAAAACAAATCGATACGCCCACCTTTAAAATACTGAAGCGTACTTTGCCGGGACCTTATACGTTTATTCTTCCCGGAAATAATAACCTGCCCAAGGAATTTAAAAAGAAAAAGACGGTCGGTATCCGTGTGCCGGATAATCCGATCGTGCTTGAAATTGTAAAGCAACTGGGGAACCCGATTGTATCCACTTCCATTCACGATGATGATGAAGTACTGGAATATTCTACCGATCCGGAACTGATTTTTGAAAAGTGGCAAAACCTTGTAGATGTGGTGGTGGATGGTGGGTATGGCGATAACCAGCCTTCTACCATTATCGATTTATCGGAAGGAGAACCGATCGTAATTAGGGAAGGAAAGGGTGATAGTGCTATTTTCTGATATTTCCTGTTGTTTTATGTCTGTATTTGTAATAACCTAATTACTTTTTATGAATTATATCTTTACCTTCTTTATTGCTTTGGTTTTTTTGACGGGAATGGCTCAAACGGACAGTACCAAAGTAGCCTTTGTTTCTTATTGGTCTGTTGGCGACAGTTATGATTTTAAAGTTTCCAAGATTACCAAAAAATGGGATAAGGACAATCAGCTTAAAGAAGATAAACAGACGTATGTTGCAAATTTTACGGTGATTGATTCCACTGCCAATTCCTATACCGTCCGGTGGAAATATGAAAACGAGCTGAAAAACACTTACCAGATTCCGGATGAACTGGTGCAGCGGTTTTCAAAATATTCGGTGACCGAAATTATATACAAGACCTCAGAAGTGGGCGATTTGATCGAAGTAGTGAACTGGAAAGAAATTGGTAAAAATATGAACAATATGTTCAATGATTTGATTGCGGTTTTGGGAAAAGGCGACAAAAAACTTAAAAAGACACTGGAAGATGCTTTAGGGCCGATGAAGGAAATATACAGTTCTAAAGAAGGGGTAGAGGGACTGGTTTTAAAAGAACTGCAGTATTTTCATTACCCGATGGGAGTTGAGTTTGATTATTCCGAACCTTTTTTATATGAAGATGAACTGCCGAATCTTTTGGGCGGTGATCCGATCAAAGGAAAAGGCAAACTGACCTTTACCAGTGTGGATCCTGACGAAGGGTTTTGCATCATGAAGCAGGAACTGACCTTAGACCCGGAAGACACCAAAAAACTGATACTTGGTGTCTTTAAAACCCTGAACATTGATGATAAAGAAGCGGTGGAAATGCTTCAAAAAGCGGTTTTTACGATTAATGACAACAATGTTTTTGAGTATTATTTCAATCCGGGTATTCCACACAGGATAGAAACCTTACGCGAGATGAATCTTGATATCAGTGATGCCAAAATGAAACGTATCGAACAGGTAATTATTGAGCTGCTGTACGATGAAGAAGAAGGCGAATAAGTATAATGCTTTTGTTTGAACGATTGGTACCCCTTGTTCTTCTATCGACTTTCAATTTCTATGATTTTTTTCCCGTTTTCACCCAGATAATGGGTCAGGAGCTTTTCATAGACCAGATACCCATTATCCGCATTGGTGAAAATAACAAGTCCTTCTTTTGATTCAGGTAACAGAAAAGCGATGGTTTTAGAGCCTTCATCAGCTCCGCTGTGAGACAGGGCATACGTGCCGTTTCCTAAGTCGTACTTCAGTAAGCCTAAACCAAAATAAAGGTCTTTTTTTACACTTACCTGTGGTGTTGTCATTTCCTGATATACTTTGTCGGTCAGTCCGCCGGTATCGAATAGGCTGACCATAAAAAGGCTGTAATCGCTGATGGTTGTCAGCAGATCATCCGCGGCATTTGCGGTTTGGTGTTTAAAGAGCGGATAAGGTTTCTCTTCACTGTTATAACCCGTTGCAAAACGATTTTCGTCCGTTTTGTTGTTCCAGAAGTAGCTTGTGTCGGTCATTTTCAACGGTTCAAAAATCAATTCAACTGCCAGCTGCTGCAGCGGCTTCCGGAATTTTTTTTCCAGTGCTTTCCGCAGGTATTCAAAACCTTCACCGGAATACTGGTACTGTGTTCCGGGTTTGAATGCAAAATGCAGCTTCCCGTCCGGGTTCTGGTATCGCCAGTTCGGGAAACCGGACTGATGAGATAAAATATGCCGGGTAGTGAGGGTCAGATGGTTCTTGTCGTCAGCAACCTCCGGATCCGTCCAGTACCTGTAAACCGGATCGTCCAGGTTCCATTTTCCCTGACTGACCAGTTTTAGAGTAACCATAGCCGTGATGGGTTTGGTGAGCGATGCTACATTGAAAATCGTATTATAAGGGGCAGAAACACCGTTTTGCAATTCGCCATAAATATTTATCCGTTGTAATTTTCCATGACGAATCACGCCGATTCCCAGAACGGGAATCCGGTTGTCTTTTAACCATTTTTCGATGGCCTTATCATTCTCAAAGAAACCGGGAGCTTCATTCATCCGGTCATTGTCCTGGTGGTCAAAGCTCAAACTTTTGGCCAGTTTCCAGTTTCCGTTTTCCAGTAACCAAAGATGAGTGAAACGGGCAGAACCCGCATATTTTTCCTCCGACTGCTCTGTTTTTTCATAAAAGCGGTGATTCCCTTTCTGAACCGCTCCGTAAAGAATGTTGTCCTGGTATAGCGGATAAATTTCAGAGCTTTCCGCAATCAGCTCCCTTCTTGACTGATAGGTTTGAGGAGACTGGCATAAGCCCGCTTTTAAGTCACGGATAAATTTTTGTTTACCGGATGTTCCTCCCTTATCGTGGAAAAACTCAAAATGGTCACTCAAAAGATTTTGAAAAGGTTCCAGGTTGCAGGTGTTAAAGCCGCAATCAAACAACAGGCTGTCTTTTGACAGAATGGTCTTAAATAATGCCGCTTCACTTTCGGTTTGTGCCAGACTGCTTTTACAGCATAAAAGGAATGGAATGATCGTAAAAAGAAATCGCTTTGTCATGATAATTATTTTCCGGCAAAGGTTAATAGTTCCCTTTTTTTACCCAAAAAAAGTACCTGACAATAACCTGACAATGACCTGACAGTGTTATAACATATTGAAATTCAGTTTTATGCTAAGCTCTTTTTTACGGTCTAACTGAGCAGTGTTTCTAAGCACAATATAAACATTAGACAGCACCAAGATGATCATAGCGATTAAAGCAACGTTGTTGCCTAACTTCATAAAAATCACCAGCATAAAAAGAATCGGAGCCATGATGGTCCACATAATCTGCAAGGTGATGATTTGTTTTACGATGTAATTCTTTTGCTTTAACGTAAACATTAAAATCAGCGGAAGTAAAATATTGAGAGGCGGGAGGATAATAAACGGGAGGGACGAAAGGTTGATTAATTTAAGAGTAGTGTAATTTAACGCAAGGGGGGGTTCGCGATCCTTTTCCGGTAAATCAGCAGCCGTGAGCAACTCATTTTCGGTAACATTCAGCGTTCTGGCCAGTGTTTTAAGTGTGTACCCTTTTGGGATTGTTCCGGCTTCAATACGTTGGATGGTTCTAACCGAAACACCCGACCGGGCTGATAATTCTTCCTGGGTGAGGTTTTGCTTTTCGCGAATATTTTTTAATAAGGACATGGTTAGCGTGATAATCTTTTTTCAAAAGTAAGCACAAATTAGTAAATATTTGTGCTGGGTATTTCCTATAAATGAAACTAAAATGGTTTTAAAAGAAACCTAACATTATGCTTTTAAATGTTATTTTTTAAAAGGGGAGACAGCTATTGATTATCTTCAAACCACTGAACAATTGAAGGCATATTCTTTTCAAACCCTCCGGGTATAAAAAAGTTAAGCACTCCTGATTTTTTAGCTGTCTTGTTTTTAAAGTCGTGGGTTGTTTTAGCAGGAATTCTCAGAAAAGTTCCTTTAGCTGCGTCAACCCATTTGTCACCGATAAGAAAGGTAACCGTCCCTTCCAAAACATAAAACACCTCGTCATTCTCTTCATGGTCGTGTGCTCCCGGTCCGTCAGAATAGGGGGCTAACCACCATTCGGAAATGCTATATTTTTCTTTGGTTTCGTTTTCATCTGCCTTGAAAATTGCAGTCATTGTTCCGCAGTTATAAATCCGTCCCTGTCCTTCTTCGAGGATTAAAGTTTCCGTATGATTCTTTTTATGTTTCATATGTTCTTTAAATAGTTCAAAAATACAAATTCGAATTTAAAAAGTTTGTTTATTACATGTTTCAATTTTTGAAGATTACTTTGATTATTTTCAATCAGGATACAACGGTTTTGCCCGATGCTTTTATTATTTTTTTGTTCATTTAATTGCCACTCTGCTATGTAGTGTGGTATTTAAGCCTTATGTCAGGGGTTTTTCTATTTAGCAGGTGTCGTGTAAAAGTCATAAGTTGCTTTTGCGATGTCTGCTATAATTTTTTCGTTTGTATCGAAGTCTTCTCTCGATTCACTAACAAAAATGCTGATTATAAAGTATTTATCGTCGGGTAAAAAAACGATGCCTATGTTGTTTACAGCAGCTGTAATTCCTGTTTCCTTATTTGTTCCTGACCAGCCTGTTTTGTGAGCAACAATTGTTTCAGGAGGCAATTGTCCTCTTATTCGGTTTTTACCGGTTGTTGTTTCTATATTTGTTTTCCAAAAAAAAGCATAACTACTTTTGGAGAGTAAGTCTGTTTTATTTTCATAAAACATTTTAAGCATCTCGCTTGCCGCTTTCGGGGTAGTCCAGTTCTGAAACATATTTTCCCATTTTGCCTGCATATCCTCCTCATTGAATGTGATCTGTATGTCCTGAATAGTATTTCTTTTAAAATATTCTTCCACAGTTTTGGGTGTTCCGATAAGGCGTATCAGAATATCGCAAGCCGTATTGTCGCTGTGAGAAACGGAATATTGGATTAGCCTTTTAACAGTAAAGCTTCCGCCATCAGGGTTTTCGTCTCTAAGCGGACTCCAAAAATTTTCGGGCAACAGCTCGTTTTTACCGATTATGATTTCTTGATCCAACGAGAGGTTTCCCTTATCAACTTCAGACAAAACGGCAAGTGCAATATGGAATTTAAATACGCTCTGCATCGGAAATCGCCTGTCTCCGTGCAAGGAGAGGGTATCTTTACCATTATTCCCCATGATTGAGACCCCAACAACGGCATTTTTATCTGATACGATTTGTTCTATTTTACTTCGGAGTAAATCAGTTTTTTTACTGGAAGTCCGGCAACTTATTGTTATACATACTAAGAGCAGAGCTGTCAGCTGAGATAGTCTTGTCATATTTATTGCTTTATAATATCGCACGGATTGTCTTTTTAATTGTCACTTGTTTTGATGTCGCTACTTTGTTCCAGTTTTCAAAGGCCACTATGTATCTGCCCATTGTCTGTTTTTCTATTTGTTAATAATGCAATTCCTGCCCAATATGCCGGAGCAAGAGCTATTGCAGGTATCATAAACGGAAAATAAAAATTTTCAAAATTATTAAGCAAACAAAGTATACAAAATATTATTCCAATTACACAAAAAGCGGATAACGTAATAAATTGCCATTTTCTGATTTCAAGTTGTTTTAAGAGGGAAAATATCAGCACAATTGTAGTAAGGTAAAGACCAATTCTGGCAAGTGTACGCCAAGTAATCTGAAAGTTGAATTGTACTAAAAAATCATTTGGACTTTTACCATCAGCTACCCAGTTTTTCATTTCAGTACTAAGCATAAAAGAACTGTAATTGTCCCATAAGTTCAAGAGTGTTGCAGCAATTAATACAATGAAAAATATTTTTGATTGTATGCTTTTAATTGGATTTAATATTTTAAGCCCTGCGAAAAATAATAATAGCGTAGCAAGTAAAAGCAAACCATATCTGAACTGTTCAATGCCAGCAAATGTCAATAAACTTTCGTCCATTCTTGGCACTCCTAGGTGTAAGGGTATTACGACAGTAAAACCTATTAGCAGGAGTAATATACCTGAGGTACTCCATTTGGATTTTAAAAGATAAACCACAACAAATCCTACAAATATTATCGCAAGGCAAATAGCAATAAAAGTAGAAAGTGTCTGATTGTCAATTTGAGTGTTTGGTTCAAAAAAACTCTCTGAAATTGGCAAAAACGGTAGCAGCACGATAATGATGACTGCTAATGTTCGTAAGATTGTTTTTAATTTTTTCATATTATTTTGTTTTTAAAGGTGTCTTTGATTAAAACGCCGCATAACGGCTATGGCTTGGTGATGTGGCGGATTTCATAGCACAAAACGGTTCATACACCAAAAAAGTTGTACTGGGCAGATATTTTTCTTTCAATTGTTCGCTAAGTCCTGAATACATTGTTCTCTAATTTTCCAAAGGTCATTAAGTGATAGGTTTATCTGTTTGTTTTTGTCGAGCCAATTTACAAGGTAATTTTTGTGATAGTTTACCTTATAGTCGGTAATTTGTTCGGGTGAAATTTCGATTTCTTCAATCAGGTCGTCCAAAAAGTCTGTCGGTTTAGAATTTATTTTTGTCAGATCTAGAATTTGGTCTTCAAATTTTAAATAACAGTGTGCTTCCGGAATATATTCCAATTGATTTTTTGGAGTGTTACAGAAATTTCAGGGGTATTTTCCTTGTTCATTTTAAAAAGCCCGACGATGAGTTTAACTTTTTCAAAGTTATTTTCGTCTGCAAGTCTTTTAAGTAAAGCGTGTTTTGTGCTACACGTTCCGCAGTTGTCAGCAAATACAGAAGCCAAATTATTTTTATCAGCGTTTCGTCCATAAGCAAGTTGTCTGACAAATAAAGCAGCTTTATTAAAAGTCACTATGTTTCTGTCGATAAATTCTTTTGAAATTTGTCCCTTAGATTTTATGTCAAAGTCGGGTTGATTTGTCATTGCGTTGTCGTTTTTTACAATTACGGATAACGATTTGGGGCTTTGTGGCTGTTGTGAGCTGTGAACTGCTTATTTCTGCTAAGATACTATTTCTTGCGAAAGAAAAGTATACGGCTTGCACAATTTTCACAATAGTGCAAAATAACTGTTAGCGGTAGACGTTATCTGATAGTATTCAATTGCTCTAGTTTTATGTTCCTTGTCTTTTTGAGTATTTTGCTTTATAAACAATCCCGAAAATATAGTGTCTCCTTTTTTGATTGTCAAACCTGCATTTTTTAGGGATGTGTATTTCACGGGCTGTTATTAATTCTGAACTTTAACTAAACAAGAAACCTCTTTAAAAAACAGCTTTTAAAGAGGTTGAATTTTGTACTTAAAAAAATAAGGTGATGGTTGCCGGTGTCAGGTAGTTTTTTAATTTATTCTCATTCAGCGTGTATTTTAAGAATCATTGATACGGACACTTTTAAAGGAGTTGACCGGGATTATTCTTTGATGAATTTTCCGGAACCATTTATCTTTTTGTCGCTCAGCAACTGGTAGATATAAATTCCTGATGGAAGGTCCGAAAGACTGATTGTATAGCCGTCAGCCTGATTTTCGAGCTTGATATCCTTTATCTTTTTTCCCTCGGCATTAATGATCAGAAGTTGATAATTTCCATTTTTAAGTGTTTTTATATAAAGTGAGTCTTTTACGGGATTCGGGTATATTTTAAAAACCTGATCAGCTGTTTCGGATACCGACAGGCTACCTGTTCCTTCTGTCAGTGTATAGCTGGAATTTATGTTGAGGTCAGAAAAATATTCAATCAGACCGGAAGGCCATTTGATTTGTACCTGCTGAATTTCGCTGGCACTTGCCAGTCCGAAATGCGTAGTCAGGCTGTTTTGGCTGGCATAACCGGAAGCGGCTTCTACTTTACGGGTTTGTGTTACGCTGTTCCTGTTGATCATAGCAGTAACTTTTACAATTGCACCGATAGCGGAGCTGTTGGAGTTGGTTCCCGTACATTTGATTTTTATCCAGTTGTTTCCGCTTCCGGTATTTTTAAAAACGGAGTTTGCCTGACTTTCAAACATATTGTTCGCTAAAATAATATCCAGCCAGCCATCGTTATTGTAGTCGCCAAATGCGGCACCGTAAGTCCAGCCATTATAATTAGCTAATGCAGAAGTGGTGTCCTGGGTAAAATTCCCGAAGCCGTCATTAATGAATACTGAATTTTTAAAATGTGTATCGTTATAAGCATTACCGATAAACAAATCCAGGTCACCATCATTATCAATATCTCCAAAAACAGCTCCGAATGAGCTGAAAGTTTCATTTGCAATGGCAGAGCCGGTCATTTCCGTAAATGTGCCGTTATCATTTATAAACAATTGATTAGGTTGTCCCCAGTTTGTTATGAGCAGATCAAAATCACCATCGTTATCAACATCTGCCCATGAGCTTCCCATCGAATTTCTTATATCCTGTACGATGGCTAGGTCTGTAATCTGCGTAAAGTTATTTGAGCCGTCATTTCTGTAAAGCGTATTTCTGTTGTTTCCTTCGTTGGTAATAAAGAGATCATTGTCGCCGTCATTGTCATAGTCCACCCAGTCAACTGAACGGGAAGGCTTGACTTCATTGGTAATGCTTAAGTCGGTTCGCTCTACAAAGGTTCCGTTACCCTGGTTTTCAAAATACAGATTTCTCAATGCCAAAGCACTGTTTGTGATATATAAATCAAGGAGCTGGTCGTTGTTCACGTCGATCCAGTTGGCTGTTTCCGAATAGGTCAGATTTGGAGCAACTTCCGGTTCAAAGGTAAATGTTCCGTTGCCGTTATTTCTATAAAAAAAATTTCGTTTAGGCTGTCCGCCGGAACCCCACGATACAACATATCCGTCCAGGTCTCCGTCGTTATCCACATCTGCAAAACTTGCTCCGACCGCTCTGATGTAGTGTTCTACGATACTGTCGTCGGTAACCGTTGAAAATGTCCCGTTTCCGTTATTGATATACAGCATATTCTGCTCACCCGAGTTAAGTCCGTTGGAAAAAAATATATCATCCCAGCCATCGCCGTTTACATCAATAAAATTCGCACTTCTTGAAGAAGTTTCGGTTGTAGTTATGCCGGGAAATGACATTTCTTCAAAAGATTGAGCGGATAAAAAGCTAGTGCCGGCTAACAGAATAGCCGCTAAAGTAAATGTTTTCATAAAAAGTAAATTTTTAATATCATTCTGTAAAATTCCCAAACATTATTTTATTCTTTTTTTATTTGATAGCAAATTCCGGATTGTTGCAATAAAACAGCAGCTGCAGTGTATGAAACAATTAAACAGCACTCATTTTACAGACTCATTTTATGCAGAAATTAAAACTTATTGATTTTCTTTGCTCAAAATTTGTAAGGATGAACCGGATTAAATGGGTTTTGATTTTGTGGATAATTCTGGCTATCTCAACTTTAATTCAACTGTTGATGGTAGAATATTCCGGGTATTATGATTATAAGTTAATAGATTATATCATTACGCCTCTGGCAAGTCTGGTAACCGGAATTATATTGTTTTTTGCGATGATTCTGCCGCTCTTTGATGCTGTACGGAAGACAAATATTGTTAAACGGATTTTGCTGTTAAGTATTTTGGGGGTATTATACAGCCTAGTTTTTATATTGATTTTGCATCTGTTTCCAATTGTTTTTTATCCGAACCCGAGTAACTATATGAAAAGTGTATTTGGCTTTATAGCGGCAGATTTTCATAATGTTCTTAAAAACTACATCTTTCAGATAGCGATTCTCTATGTTTATGAATATATTTCTAATGAAACCAGGCTGATCAGGCAGCAGAAAAATCTTGAAATAGAGCTGAATAAAACCAGGCTTCAGATCCTTAAGAGCCAGTTGCAGCCTCATTTTTTATTTAATGCACTGAACAGTATTGTTGCAGAGATTGATCATAGCAAGGAGAAAGCACAGGAAATGCTGGTTAACCTGAGCGATATTTTGAGAGCAACACTAAATGCAGATTTTGAAAGACCGGTGACCCTGGAAGAAGAAATTATAACAATAAGAAAGTTTCTTGCCATAGAAAAAGTAAGGTATGAAGAGCAGCTGGATTATGAAATAAACATTTCTGCCGAAGCAGCTAAAATGAAATTACCGGGATTAATTTTGCAGCCATTAATTGAAAATGCCATTAAGCATGGATTCAAAGGAATGCAGCAATCGTTAAAAATCATAATTGAAGCTGATGCCAACCGGGAGTTTATTTCTGTTAAGAACAACGGAGCTGCTTTGAATGAGTTGACCCCGCAGATCGGGTTGAGTAATGTATCGGAGCGAATGAAAATCATGACTGGTAGCGAAAATTCATTTGAAATTTACCAGGATGGAGTATGGGTTATCAATAAAATTAGATTGAAATGAAATTATGGAGAACAATTGCTGTAGAAGATGAAGCACCGGCCTTAAGAAGACTGATAAAAATGATTGAAGAGCACTCCGGACTTGAGCTGATTGAAACAGCCAAAACTGCCGCAGAAGCTAAAGATAAAGTTTTGAAGCTAAAGCCTGATTTACTGTTGCTCGATATCCAGCTTAAAGATGCCATTGCATTTGATATGCTTTCTGAAATTGAACACTGTTTTTCCGGAAAAATCATATTCATTACGGCTTATGACCAGTATGCTGTTAAAGCATTTGATTATGAGGCAATCGATTATCTGCTTAAACCATATCTGCAGGAAAGGTTCAATACGGCTGTTAACCGCATGATTCTGAAGAATGAGAATATTAACTTCAGTAATTTGATGGCTACGCTAAAATCTTTTACACTTCATCCCTCCAAAACAATAACTGTACCGGAAGGCAGTAAAAACCATTTCATAGAAAAGGAAAAACTACAGTATCTGACCGCTGATACTTATTACACACATTTTGTTTTAACCAACGGGAGTAAAATGATCAGAATATCCCTGAAGAAATCAGAAGAAATACTACCGGATAATTTTATAAGAATTAATAAGTCAACAATTGTTAACAAGGATTTTATCATTGAATCTTATAATCATAAAAACACGGCAAAAATCACGATGGCAGACAAAAAGGAATTTTATGTTTCTGAAAAATTTTTACATAAATTCACAAAGGAATAACAGAACAGGAAAATAAGTAAGTTCAGCATTGCAGGTATTTTTACCATTCTTTTGCATTCATACGTATTTTCCTGATTTTTTTTCTAGTACAACCCCGGGTATTCTTTCGGATTTACTTCGTGCATCATGGCATATACCTTTTCGTAGATGTCTTCGGCAGAGGGTTTGCTAAAGTAATCGCCATCGGTGCCATAGGCCGGACGGTGGGGCTGGGCTGCCAGGGTTTGCGGCTTGCTGTCTAAATAATCATAACCGTTTTGCACATCGAGCACCTGTTGCAGGATAAAGGCAGATGCTCCGCCCGGAACATCCTCATCTACCACCAATAAACGGTTGGTTTGGGCTAAGCTTTTCTTAATGTCATGGTTGATGTCAAACGGTAAAAGTGATTGTACATCAATGATTTCGCAATCAATACCAACCTCTAATAATTCTTTGGCTGCCTGTTCTACCAGACGGAGGGTTGAGCCATAGGAAACAATTGTGATATTGGTTCCCTTTTTGAGGGTTTCCACCACCCCGACAGGAGTTTTAAACGCACCTAAATTGGTTGGCATTTTTTCTTTTAAACGATAACCGTTCAAACATTCCACAATTAACGCAGGCTCATCGGCTTCTAACAAGGTATTGTAGAATCCGGCGGCTTTGGTCATGTTTCGGGGAACCAATACGTGAATACCGCGAACGGCATTAATGATCATTCCCATCGGTGAACCGGAATGCCAGACACCTTCCAGACGGTGACCTCGGGTGCGAATAATCAACGGTGCTTTCTGACGGCCTTTGGTACGGTATTGCAAGGTAGCCAAATCATCGCTCATGATCTGAATGGCATACAACAGGTAATCTAAATATTGGATTTCGGCAATAGGGCGGAGGCCACGCATCGCCATTCCGATTCCCTGTCCTAAAATGGTCGCTTCCCGGATACCGGCATCAGCTACCCGTAATTCGCCGAATTTTTCCTGCATGCCTTCCAGCCCCTGGTTTACATCGCCAATATTTCCGGAGTCTTCTCCAAAAATCAGGGCTTCGGGGTATTTGCTGAAAACAGCATCAAAGTTATCACGAAGAACCAAACGGGCATCCACCTCTTCGGCAGCCGGATCGTAAATGGGCAGTACTTC
Organism: Bacteroidota bacterium; assembly: GCA_023434025.1. Taxonomy (GTDB): domain Bacteria; phylum Bacteroidota; class Bacteroidia; order Flavobacteriales; family Flavobacteriaceae; genus Flavobacterium. The sequence continues at coordinate 75,407 of JAEYTL010000025.1, read as the reverse complement.
TTTGACGGAGGTTACCTGCTGTGCTGATTCCGAAAACAGGTGTGAACTGAATTTAGGCTGGATTTTTGCCATGTAATTTTTAATCCACGCAGCCAGTTGCGGTTGTGTTTTTTCACCCACAATCATGCGAAGCACTTTTCGGGCAACAGTGATAATGTCTTTCCGAATCGGTTCTTTGATTTCTTTTAAATCGTTGGCGTATTTTTGAATGAACACCCGGTTTACACTTGTGGAGGCAATGCTTTCCAACAAAGCAACCAATTCGTGCTGTTCTTTTTTAATAGGTTCCACAAAGGCTGCCCAGGCTGCTTTTTTGCCTTCTAAAACCTCTTTTTTGGTTACATTGTCGATTTCTTCGATCTCTTCGGTAGTAGCGATGTTGTTGGCTATCATCCATAAACGCATTTGAGCCAAACAATCGTACTCGGCCTCCCAGGCTAATCGCTCTGCATCTTTGTAGCGTTCATGACTACCGGAAGTAGAATGACCTTGCGGTTGGGTTAATTCGTTGACGTGTATTAAAACCGGAACATGTTCTTCGCGGGCAATCTGAGCTGCCCGTTGATAGGTGCCTACCAAAGCGGCATAATCCCACCCCAGTACATGCATGATTTCGTAGCCTTTGTTTTCTTCATCCCGCTGAAACCCTTTCAGAATTTCAGAAATGTTTTCTTTGGTTGTCTGGTAGCGGGCATGTACGGAAATTCCGTATTCGTCGTCCCAAACACTCATGACCATAGGTACCTGCAATACACCGGCGGCATTGATGGTTTCAAAGAATAACCCTTCTGATGTGCTGGCATTCCCGATGGTTCCCCAGGCAATTTCGTTCCCGTTTTCGGAGAATTTATTTTTTTTCGGTAAAACCGATACGTTTCGGTAAATTTTTGATGCCTGAGCCAATCCCAGCAAACGCGGCATTTGACCGGCAGTGGGAGAGATGTCGGCACTCGAATTTTTTTGTCGGGTCAGGTCGTTCCAGTTGCCGTTTTCGTCAAGTGAATGTGTTGCAAAATGGCCTCCCATCTGGCGTCCGCCGCTCATCGGGTCGTGCTCTAAATCGGTATGACCGTATAACCCGGCAAAAAACTGCTGAACGGTTAATTGACCAATGGCCATCATAAAGGTTTGATCACGGTAGTACCCGGAACGGAAATCACCATTTTTAAACGCTTTTGCCATGGCTAATTGCGGTACTTCCTTGCCATCACCGAAAATACCGAACTTGGCTTTTCCGGTGAGTACTTCACGTCGCCCTAAAAGCGAACATTCCCGGCTGGTAATGGCAATTTTATAGTCGTTTAGGACTTCGGTACGGAAATCTTCAAACGTCATAGCTTGTTTGGTCTCTGATGCTGTCATAAAATCAATAAAAATTCTTGTACCGAACAAATTTAAGTAAAAAGTTGGAAAAACAATACAATCCTGATGAAAATAAATTTATTGTATTGATAAAAAAAATGTTGATACAGGGTGATTGTTTAATTTTTTAATCGAAAAAATGACTTATTTATGAATAAAATGTAATTTATTGGAGTTTTTTCAATCAATTAAAACCATTTTCGGGTAAATAGGCTAACCAGTACATTCGGACTTAATGTGACCATGAACCGGATGCGTTCACCGTAATTGCCATTTCCTACTTCCCAGCCGTTGGAGGAGTAAACCGGGAAATAAAGTTCAAAATAATCGGTTACCAGATTGAGCCGAATGCCGCTGTCATAAACAAACTTAGCGGATTCATTTTCATTTTTTAATGCCCCGACATCGCCATATACTTCAATCCAGTTCCAGATATTCACACTGGAATTAAAGGTTGTGATCCATTGGTTGGCATACGGTGTGTCGAGTTTAGATTTAAACGCTCCTTCAGCTACGATATACTGCTGGCTGAACAAGCCCGAAGTTTCCGAACGGCCATATAACCCATAATCAAACAAATAATCAGTTGGCCGGTCTAATGCAAAACTAAAATAATCGGAATTGGTTTTTCGGTATAAAAACGATCCGGCATATAAGCGAAGATTAATTTGCCGGTTGCTTTCAAATAATTTGCGGTATTCTATCTCGGTTGCAACTTTTCCGAAGGAATTGGCAATCTGTAAATCAGACCGAAATCCGAAATGGTTTTTTACTTCGGTTTTTACGTTAAAATACCGCATGTTAAAAATGGAATAATTTTCATTTTTGCCTTCCCTTGAAACAAACGGTGACTCTTCTCTTTCTACAATAACCTGCCTGATCATCAGTGATTCTTTCCGGTTATCCCGATAGTTATCCGGCCGTTTAAAGAACTGGATCATCGGATTAAAACGAATATACCCCGCATCTGTTGCATAATCGAAAAACTGACCGGAAAACTGATACCGGATCAGGTAAATATTGCTGTCTCTCCGGAACTGATTGCCAACCAAACGAAAGTTTCCGATCATTTTTTGTGTCAGGGTAGAGTAGGCGGGATTCACATCAAACAAAAAAGGTTTGTCTAAAAAGGTTTTGTTGTGAAAACGTATTCCCGGCATCAGGCCGTTGTACAGGTTATATTCCAGGGTGGGTACATATAAAATCTGGTTGTGGTAAGGATCTTCTAGGTCTTTCAGGAAATTAAATTTTACCGGCCGGTCATTGAACGAATAATTTTTGAGTGATTTCCAGTTGTTCCGCAAATTATATTCAGGCACTTCGTTCTGGTAATTCAGCACAATACGGTCGGCTTCTTTTCGGCTCATTGTCAGGGTGCTGTCGCCTTCAATATGTTCAAGCCATTCTTTGAACACGATCTCATTTTTCTTTAAGCCGAATACCGGAACGGGAACGGTTACGCCGGTTCTGTTACGAACCGTAAACGTAATACTGTCGGCAGTTTTGGAGACATCGGTGAATTTGTAATCAATAATTTTTCGGGAATTGATAATGGTTTCAAAAAACCAATCGATATTACCCGGGCAGTTTTGTCTGAGCAGGGCTTCAAAATCTTTTCCGGAAGTCTGCTGTTTCTGGTTCAGGGCCATAAACGACTGAATGCTTCTGGAGGCTAAGTTGTTTCCGCAATAATCGTCGAGGTATTTTAAGCTTAAACCGGCACGGTATTTTCCGGCAATCTGTTCGTTGAACTTGAGTAAGGTGTTTTTCGGGTCGCCGATGGGCTGATCCAGATTCTTCCGGGCCATGAGCATATAATAATAGCTGTATTGTTCATTAAAATCAAGGCTGAACAGGTTAAAGCCTTTCAGGATTTTCAATTTAGAAATATTCCCCATCATTTTCATGTCGGGATAATTTTCATCAATATATTTCATCATGAGGTGAACCTGAATGGCATCGTAAATCCAGTTATCGTTTCTTGCGTTGAGGCGTAAATTATTTTTTAAATAGTTATTGACGTACGTTTTTAAAAACTTAATCTCGTATAAAAAACTATCGGGATAGGGGCTTATGAATGCCGGAAGCTGATTTAGTCCGTAAAAAGGATTACGTTCATAATCAGCTTGTGAAACAATAATAGTTGAATGATTAGTTGAGCCAATATTCTCGTCAGTGAATTTTACAATTTTATCAATAATCACTGCTTTTTGAATATCGTTCAGCCGATTGTCTTTCAGGTTGGTATAAACATCGGCTACGTCATTTTTATACCGGTTAAAAGTGATGGATTCTTCGGTGTAAATGCTGAAATCGGTTCTGTTCTTTCCCGCTAAGGTATAGACCGTATGTTTGGTTTGCTTTTCAGTTGAAACCATTGTCAAATCAGAAAAAAGCCTCTGGTTAGAAGGGGTTTTAAAAACAATGGTGTAATCAGAGGGTGCGTTTGTACTATCGTCAACATTATAATTACTGTTCATGCAGAATCTATTGTCTTCAAACCTCGCCGGTGTAAGAAACCAGTTTTTCAGATTAAATCCTCCCTCATTCGTGTAGCCATATTTAGTGAACTTACTGCTGGGAATTTTGACGCGGTAGGTTAAGCTTAACGTTATTTTCTGGTTAGGACCTATTTTTTCACGCAGGGTTACTTCAATCAGATCCGGCTGCTTTTCGGGCCGGCACCAATCCAGAAATGATTTGTTCTCATCAATGATAGTTATGGCAGAAGTATTGCCTCTTTCCTGTGGTTTTGCTAAATGAAAACCCCTTACAAATTCGTCTGAAAACCGCTTAGCCAGTGGTGTGTTTTTAGCCGAAAATGCATTGTTCCAATCGTTTAAAACAAGTTTACCAAGGCTGTCTGTTCCGGTATTCTGAAAAATAATTTCCTGCTGAACAGTCAGTGATTTTTGTTCAGGCAGTAATTCAACATAAAGTGAATTGCTGTTTTGAGCTAATAAACACTTGCTGCCCAGTAAGATAAACAGGCAAAAAATTAATTTGATAAAAGAATTCAACCGCAATTTTTTAGGTTGAAAGATATAAATTATTTGCATCAAAATGTTATTGAAGCGTTTAAATTGTTAAAAAATCAATACAATAATTTTATTATCGGTAGATTTGCTAAAAATATTAATTTTGATGATAAAAAGATTACTCCTGTGGGCAGCTCTTTTATTACCGTTTTGCTTTTATGCACAAGTGGTCATTAATGAAGTAGATGCCGATACACCCAGTGCGGATGACCGTGAATTCATTGAATTGAAATCAGAAACCCCTTATTTTCCACTTGATGGTTATATTTTAGTGCTGTTTAACGGAGGTTCCGGATCCGGAACCCTGAGTTATTACACGATTGATTTAGCCGGATTGGTTACCGACGGAAACGGGATTGTGCTCTTAGGAAACCCCTTGGTTATACCGGCACCATCGCGTATTTTTCCGAACAACACCGTTCAGAATGGCCCTGATGCAATTGCCATTTATCAGGATATTATTGATACATTTCCGATCAATACACCGGCTACAACAACCAATCTGGTAGATGCCCTCATTTACGGCAATAATAATACACAGGCTACAGCATTGCAACAAGCCTTAAATGTGTTTGTTCAGACGAATGAAAATGCAAACGGTCAGGCTACAACCCAGTCCATTCAACGCAGGAATGACGGCACTTATGAAGTTAAGTCTCCTACACCAAGAGCCAATAACGACGGTACCGGAATTGTGTATAACGGAATCGAAGTTATTGTTTCCTCCACATCCATAAACGAAGGCGAAAGTTTAACCATTACTTTTGAAACTGATACGCCGGTTACCGAAAATTTGAATTTCGAGATAAATTTAACGAACGGAACGTTTACAACGGCTGATTACACCGGAAACCTTTCCATAACCATTGCATCCGGAAGTTCTTCGGCTTCTACCGTTATTCAGGTGCTGGACGATGGTGTGAACGATGGTGATGAGGAGATGTCTATCGTCGTGAGTGAATTGCCGGAAGGCTTTATCACCCTGAACAATAACGTAAAAGTTAGAGTGCTGGATATTAATTTTCAGACAGCGGGTTGGGGAACCCCTCTGGCTCCTACCTTCGGAAATGTGACCAGTACGGCTCCACCGGGGTATTATGATACTTTGGAGGGACTTTCCGGCGAATCATTAAAACAGGCATTACAGGACATCATTGCTGACCCGGAGCTGGTACGTGCCCACAGCTATGGAGATGTTGTGGAAATTTTAAAAAATGCAGATCAAAATCCGTTGAACAACAACCAGGTCTGGCTGATGTATGTTGAACGTCCGCAAACCAAAATTGATTATCAGACGGGCTCCAGTATTGTAGGCTTTTGGAACCGTGAACATATTTTTCCGCAATCCCGTGGCGGTTTTTCAGGCGGAACCTCCCCGTTTGCTGACGGAATTGATATCTGGTTGCCTACCAACGCCAACGATATATTGTCCGGACACTCAGATGCTCATCATATCCGGGCAGAAGACGGGCAGGAAAACAGTTCCAGAGGAAACCGCGATTACGGGGGAAGTGATTACAACGGTCCCGCCGGAAATGCAGGTTCCTGGAAAGGCGATGTTGCCCGTTCGTTGTTTTACATGGCCGTTCGCTATGAAGCTCTGAGCCTGGTGAATGGAAATCCCGCAGATGCGACCATGTATCAAATGGGCGATTTGGCTTCTATTTTAGTCTGGAATACAACAGACCCTTCTGATGACTTTGAAATGAACCGGAATAATTATATCTATACCTGGCAAAAGAACCGGAATCCGTTTATTGATTACCCGGCATTGGCAGATTATATTTTCGGAAATAATTTTGGTGATCAGTGGTTTGCTCCGTTGAGCATTGACAAAAACAATATCAGTCAGGTAAAAGTTTACCCGATTCCGGCTAAAGATGAAATAAACATCAGCGGGATTGAAAATGAAGCAGATGTAACGGTTTTCTCTTTAGAAGGTATCCGGGTTTATCAGACAAAAATTAACGGCTTTAGCCAGCTAAAGCTAAACTTAGCGTCCGGAATGTATTTGATGAATATAGCGTCCGGAAATCAAACATTGACCAAAAAGATTATCATAAAATAAAAAAACGGCTTTTATATCGTTCATTTAAAAACAAAAACCGCAAATTTTTATTGAATTTGCGGTTTTTTCAGATTAAAAGTTCGGACTCAAGTTGTATTTTTTATAAAAGGCATTGAGTACTTCCACTACTTCATCCTCGGTGTCAACCAGCTTGATCAGATTCATATCTTCCGGACTGGCATTTTTTTGTTGATCAATCATCACATTTTTAATCCAGTCCAATAAACCGGACCAGTAGGTTGTTCCTACCAGAATGATTGGAAACTTACCTATTTTTTTGGTTTGGATCAAAGTAATCGCTTCAAACAATTCGTCTAATGTTCCAAACCCGCCCGGCATAACCACAAATCCTTGTGAGTATTTTACAAACATTACTTTTCGAACAAAAAAGTAATCAAAATTTAAGTTTTTATCCTTATCAATATAAGGGTTAAAATGTTGTTCGAACGGCAGTTCAATATTCAATCCCACCGAAGTACCTTCGCCACGATGAGCTCCCTTGTTACCGGCTTCCATGATTCCGGGACCGCCACCTGTAATTACACCGTAACCGGCTTTACTTATTTTATAGGCAATCCGTTCAGCCAATTCATAATATTTGTCTTCCGGCTTGGTTCGGGCTGAACCGAAAATGGACACGCAGGGGCCAATCCTGGCCATACTTTCATAACCATTAACAAATTCAGACATGATTTTAAAAATCGCCCAGGAGTCATTCGTTCTTATTTCGTTCCAGGTTTTTTGTTTGAATTTTTCCTGAATTCTCTGATCTTCGTTTTCGTATTGATCTACTGACATTATCTTTTCTTTTTTTAATTAAACAAACATGCTAAAATAGTTCTTTTTTCAGAAACTGTGCCGTGAGGCTCTTTTTGTTTTTAACAATTTTTTCCGGAGTTCCCTGACAAACGATTTCTCCGCCTCCTTTTCCACCTTCTAAACCAATATCGATAATATGGTCTGCTAATTTAATGACATCCATATTGTGTTCTATGACCAAAACGGTGTTCCCTTTGTTTACCAATTTTGTAATCACATCCATTAACACCCGGATATCTTCAAAATGTAAACCTGTTGTGGGTTCATCCAGAATGTAAAATGTGTTGCCGGTGTCTTTTTTAGATAACTCGGTGGCCAGTTTTATCCGTTGGGCTTCACCACCGGAAAGAGTAGTACTTTGCTGACCTAAGGTGATATAACCCAGCCCAACATCCTGAATGGTTTTTATTTTACGGTATATTTTCGGTATGTTTTCAAAAAACGTGACCGCCTCGTCAACAGTCATATTCAGTACGTCTGAAATGGATTTTCCTTTGTAGCGTATTTCCAGTGTTTCTCTGTTAAAGCGTTTTCCCATACAGGTTTCGCATTCCACATATACATCCGGTAAAAAGCTCATTTCAATGGTACGCACACCGGAACCTTCACAGGTTTCACATCGTCCGCCTGCTACGTTAAAGCTGAATCGCCCGGCTTTATACCCTCGAATCATGGCTTCAGGGGTTTGGGTAAACAGACTTCTGATTTCCGAAAAAACATCGGTATAGGTGGCCGGATTACTACGGGGTGTTCTGCCGATAGGGCTTTGATCGATGTCGATCACTTTGTCAATATGCTCTAATCCTTCAATTTTTTTATACGGTTGTGGTTTTTTTACGGCATTAAAAAAATGTTCGTTCAGAATAGGATAGAGGGTTTCGTTAATCAAGGTAGATTTTCCGCTTCCGGAGACACCGGTTACGCAAATTAATTTTCCCAAAGGAAATTCAACAGTTACATTTTTTAAATTATTCCCGGTGGCACCTGATAGTTTTACTGTTTTTCCATTTCCTTCACGACGTTTTTTGGGGACTTCAATTTTCATTTTTCCACTCATGTACTGAGCAGTCATGGTATTTTCGGATAACAATTGCTGCGGTGTTCCCTGGCTGATGATTTTTCCGCCGAAACGACCGGCTTTCGGACCAATATCAATGACCCAATCAGCACGCTCAATCATGTCTTTATCATGTTCTACCACCAAGACCGAATTACCGATATCACGGAGGTTTTCTAACGAATTGATCAGGCGTTCGTTATCCCGTTGATGTAAACCGATACTGGGTTCGTCCAGAATGTATAATACGCCCACCAATTGTGATCCGATTTGGGTGGCCAGCCTGATCCGCTGTGCTTCTCCACCCGAAAGCGATTTGGAACTGCGGTTAAGCGATAAATAATTCAACCCAACATCCAATAAAAACCGTGAACGGGCTTTAATCTCTTTTGTGATTTCGATAGCAATGGCTTTTTGCTTTTCGGATAAATGGTTATCTAAATGCAAAAACCAGTCATGCAGTTCTGCAATATCCATTTGTGATAAATCAGCTATGTTTTTTTCATTGATTTTGAAATATAAAGCTTCTTTTTTCAAACGGGAACCCTTGCAATCCGGACATTCAATTTCGTCCATGAATTCCTTGGCCCAGCGTTTAATAGATGTAGAATTGCTTTCGTCATACTGATTTTTGATAAAATTGGATATCCCTTCAAATTCAATTTTATATTCTTTGGTAATCCCTAATGTTTTTGATTCTACGGAGAACTTTTCTTTGCCGCCATTCAGAATCATTTCCATGGCATCTTCCGGAATGGTTTCAACAGCATCGGTTAATTTAAAACCATACTTTTCGCCAATTGTTTCTAACTGTTTAAAAATCCAATTTGATTTATATTCGCCAAGGGGAGCAAATCCACCTTGTTTGATACTTAGCTTCGGGTTGGGAATAATTTTTTTGAGGTTAATTTGGTTGATAGTGCCTAACCCGTTGCAACTTTCACAAGCTCCTTTGGGCGAATTGAATGAAAAATTGTTCGGTTCCGGATTCGGATAAGAAATTCCGGAGGTGGGACACATTAATGTTCTGCTGAAATAACGTACTTCTCCGGAAGTATGTTCAATTACCATCATTACATCGTCTCCGTGGTGCATTGCTGTTTTAATGCTTTCCGCCAGGCGTTTGTCGGTTTCTTCATCCGGTTCGATTTGCATCCGGTCAATCACAATTTCAATATCGTGCGTTTTATAACGATCTACTTTCATGCCGCTAACTATATCCTGAATTTCGCCATCTACACGTACTTTCACAAAGCCTTGTTTGGCAATTTGCTGAAATAATTCGGCATAATGCCCTTTACGGGAACGGACAACCGGAGCTAAAATATTGATACGTTTTCCTTTGAAATTTTCAACGATCAGTTCCTTAATCTGTTCATCAGAATAGGAAACCATTTTTTCACCGGTGTTATAACTATACGCTTCACCGGCACGTGCAAATAACAAACGCAGAAAATCATAAATTTCCGTAATGGTACCCACGGTAGAACGGGGACTTTTGCTGGTTGTTTTCTGTTCGATGGCAATTACGGGAGACAAACCGTCAATTTTATCCACGTCCGGACGTTCCAGTCCACCTAAAAATTGCCGGGCATAGGCCGAAAAAGTTTCGATGTATCTTCGTTGACCTTCTGCATAAATCGTATCAAAAGCTAACGATGATTTTCCCGAACCTGAGAGCCCGGTAATCACCACCAGTTTTTCTCTTGGAATCCGGACATCAATGTTTTTAAGATTGTGAGCCCGGGCACCTATTACTTCAATTGTTTCGTCTGAATGTTGCATGATTTTTTCGCAAAACGCAAAGTTACGATTTTAACAGCAAGATTTATACAGTGAGATAAGAAGAATTTGTTAAACAATTTCTATTTTTGAAAAAATTAAAAATCAGATATGAAAATATTAGGAATAGGCTCCCGAATCAAACATGCCGAATACGGAGCAGGTGTAGTAACCAACGTAACGGCCAAACATTATTGGGTGACTTTTATTGAAAACGGATTAGAAACCATTGAGGTTGACAGTGAATTTGAAGTGATTGAGGCTTTGGAAGATGAAGTGGATTCGGTTAGTTTTTATGAAGTGGAACGAACTTTAAAAAACATCCTTCAAAAGTGGTCTGATGTTTCACAAATAGTTCCGATTGCCGATAAATGGAAAGGAGGAAAACTCGTTTTAGAGCCGGGAACAGCCACACAAAATAAAGAAGTACCAATCGATACTTTTTTCCATAAAATTATTATGGTGCGTGACCGTTTAAGAGTAATGGAACAAAAAATCAATGCCAGTAATTTAGACGAAGCAGAAAAAATTGATTTGCAGCAATACATCACCAGAATTTACGGAAGCTTAACCACATTTAATGTGTTGTTTAAAAGCACGAATGATTATTTTGTGGGGGAGAAGAGTAAGTAGTTGCAGTTTGCAGTCTCGGTTTACAGTTACTACTGTAAACTGAGACTGCGACTGAAAACTACCGCATTCGTTTCCTGTTTGCCATGTATTCCTCAATGGCTTTTTTGGTGGTAAACCAATTTCTGCCTTCTTTGTGTGCATCAATCTTTCCTTGACGGGCTAATAAACTGATGTATTCTTGACCATAAGGTAATTCATTCGGTTCGCTAACAATATTGGAAATTTCCTGAAAATCATAATCATTATCGGGTAATGAACTGATGTAAATGTTCAAGGTTCTTTCTAAAGCCTGACTCATCAACAAAATCAATTTTTGATAATTACCTGAATTGGCTTGATTGAGTGCTTCATAGTATTTTTTTCGGTCATTTTTTAAAATGATAGCCGGAGGAAAACCTTTTCGCATTAACAGCAGATTCATGGCTAAACGAACGGTTCTTCCATTTCCGTCAAAAAAAGGGTGAATCCAAACGAGTTTATGATGAAAAACAGTCGCCAGTTCAATGTCATTCAGACCTGACGGATTGGTATTCACAAAATCAATCAATTCATCTAACAAATCAGAAACTTTATTGGCGTTAGGCGGAACAAAATTAGCTCCGGTAATACGAACACCGCCATTCCGGATACGTCCGGCAAATTCATCTTCAATCATTCGCAAAACCAATTCGTGCAGCGATAAAATATCAATGCTTCGCAAGGTATAATTTTCTTGAACCAAAGAATACAGATAGTCAACTGCTTTTTCATGGTTTTTGGCTTCAAAATGTTCGCGTAACGATTTTCCTTTTACGGTAATTCCTTCCTGCAAAACCATTTGTGTTTCCCGCAATGTCAGTGTATTTCCTTCAATGCTGTTGGAATTATATGTCCATTCTATGGTTAACGATTCTTTTATTTTATGTAAAGCAATAGCAGGAAGTGGTCTGCTTTGTTTTAAAACAGCCAGCTTATCATACAACCGTTCAAAAGTTGATTGAAATTCAGGTCGATAAGATGTATCTATATTCCACATAATAACACAAAGATACAACTATCGTTTGGATATAAAAATAAATCTATCCGATAATAAGGATTTTATTCAATAATCATATTTTTTAACCGCACACGATATGCTTCTAATATGGATGTTTTTGAAAGCAAGCCAATTAGCTGATTATTTTTCAGAACCGGAAGAAATTCTTCTTGCGTGCGGTCAAATTTTTCCATGATGGTATCCATGGTTTCATCATAACTGATTTGTTCTTTGGCAGGAAGCATAATGTCTTGAAGTCTTGTGTATTTTACTTTGTAAGTGTTAAAAATATAGGGTCGAATATCTTCAAAATTTACTATACCAATTAATTCATTTTTATCATTTATAACCGGAAAAACAGATTGATTGTGGGTTGAAATTTTCTGAACCAATTCTTCTAATGAATTAGAACGTTTTAGCGTTTGAATATTCGTGAGAATCAGATTTGAGGGCGATATTCCGGAAAGAATGTTTCGATCTCGATCATCTGTAAACACATCGCCTTTGGCAGCCAGATTTTTTATGTCAAAAGAATAGGGTTCATAGCGTTTGGAAATAGCAAAGCTGATGGATGAAACCACCATCAACGGCACCATTAAACTGTAACCACTGGTAATTTCGGCAATCAGGAAAATAGCGGTGAGCGGAGCATGAAACAATCCGCTCAATATTCCGGCCATTCCAACCAACGTAAAATTACTCACCGGAAGTTTAAACCCTATTTGGTTGAAAAAAGTGGCTACAACAAACCCTAAATAAGAACCCACAAATAGGGAAGGAGCAAAGTTTCCACCATTTCCGCCACTGCCAATGGTAATACTTGTGGCATACACTTTTATCAACATGGTTGCCCCCACAAAAAGGAGTAGAACCCATATATTATCCTTAAATTTTTGTAGTACGGTGTTGTCTAAAATTTGTGATGGATTGGTGTTTGCTAACATTTTGATGCTCTCATAACCTTCACCAAATAACGTTGGGAAAAAGAAAATCAGAACAGCTAAAATGAAAGCTCCGTAGAAGGCTTTCCGGATGGGTTTAAGTTTTGATTTTTCAAAATGATGTTCGATTTTTCGAAAAGTTCTGGCATAATTTACGGAAACAAAACCCGAAAATATACCTAATAAAATATAAAACGGTAAGTTATGATAATCAAAATCCAATTGTTTACTGAAAGTAAACAGGATTTCTTCTTTCAATAAAATAGCAGAAACGATTGCTCCCGTTGCAGACGAAATCATGATGGGAATAAACGCAGTGATACTCACATCCATCAATACCACTTCAATGGCAAAAAGCACTCCGGCAATCGGAGCATTGAATGCAGCGGCAATTCCGGCTGCGACACCACAGGCCAAAAGCAACGTTCTGTCTTTATAGCTCAGACGATAATTCTGGGCAAAGTTACTTCCAAAAGCGGCCCCCGTTATGGTGATTGGTGATTCTAATCCGGCCGATCCACCCATACCAACTGTAAGTGAACTGGTTATTATCTGAGCATACATTTGTTTTTTGGGCATGATGCCAGATTTTTTGGCAACGGCATACATGATTTGTGAAGTCCCTTTTTCAATAGAACCATCCAGTACTTTTTTGACCACAAAAGCCGTGAGTACAATTCCAATAATAGGAAGTGTACTGTTACTGTAGGGCAAATGCAGGATAGAATCAATATACTGGGCAAAAATATAGACCCAGTGTGCAAATGTTTTCAGAACGATTACGGCCAGGGCAGAAGAAATGCCCACCAAAAAACAGGCTAAATAAATGAATTGTCTGGGGGTTAAAAATGATTTGAGATAAAAAATAAATCCTTCCAGTCTTCTGAAATCCTTTCTGAAAAATGTTCTAAAGATCGATTTTTTTTCGCCGGGCATGAAATACTTTTTTAGAATGCTAAGATAGCACTTAATTTAAAAACCAACGGCTTTGTCGTCTCCTCTTTTGTCCGCACCCCCTTCATATTTTCCGTTAGGAAGAACCAAAATAGCATCTACTTTTCCAAGAACTGGAGTTGGTTTTTCATCAATTTTATAGTTCTTCTTTTTCAGGGATTCCAATAACTCTTCAGAAAAATCTCCGGGTTCAAAAACCACCTTGTCGGGCAGCCATTGATGATGAAACCGGGGAGCATTTACTGCTTCCTGCATGCTCATGTTGAACTCAGCCACATTCAGGAAGGTCTGCAAAACAGAAGTAATAATGGTAGAACCTCCGGGAGTACCTAAAACCATAAAAAGCTTTCCGTTTTTTTCAATAATAGTTGGTGTCATTGAACTCAGCATTCTTTTTTGCGGAGCAATGCTGTTGGCTTCGGAACCGGTTAAGCCAAACATATTCGGAATGCCGGGTTTGGCAGAAAAATCATCCATTTCATTATTTAGAAAAAAGCCCAGCTCATCACAATATAATTTTGAGCCATAGGCATCGTTAAGGGTAGTAGTAGCTGCCACGGCATTACCGAATTGATCAACAATCGAATAATGGGTTGTTTCTGTACTTTCTGCAAACCGAATGGCTCCCTGAGTAACCTCAGTGGATTCAGTTGCCTGATCAAATGTAAAATTTGACATTCTGTTTTTCAGATAAGCATTGTCTAATAATTCGGCTACCGGTATTTTTACAAAGTCAGGATCGCCCAGGTAGTAATTTCGGTCGGCGTAAGCCCTGCGTTCCGCCTCGGCCAGAAGTTGAATGTATTTTTCTGTATTATGCTGAAACGTTTCCGGATGATAGGGTTCAATCATTTTTAAAATTTGTCCTAAGGTTATGCCGCCACTGCTGGGGGGAGCCATTGAGATGATTCTGAAATCTTTATAGTTGAACAGAATCGGATCCCGCCATACCACCTGGTATTTTTCCAGATCCTCCAAAGTGATGATCCCTCCTTTGGTTTGAACATACATGACGAGCTTTTTAGCGGTTTCACCTTTGTAGAATTCGTCTCTTCCGTTTTTGGCTATTTGTTCTAACGTATGGGCCAAGGCAAAATACCGTATGGTGTCATTTTCTTTGAACGTTTTTGCCAGAAGTGTTTTATTTCCGTTGGCCTTGATAATGGCATCTCTGTATCCTGTCAGTCGTTCTTCTTGCTTTTTAGTGACAATCACTCCTTTTTTGGCGAGTTCAATCACAGGTTTCAGAATGGATTCAATAGGCAGTGTACCGAATTTTTCGTGAACAGCAAAAACACCGGCAATTGTTCCCGGAACACCGATACTTTTGGCCGATTCGGTACTCATTCCTTTAACAACATTTCCGTTTTCATCTAAAAACATCGCTGAAGTTGACGCTAACGGAGCCTTTTCCCGGTAATCTAGACTTCCCGTTTTCCCGTTGTGTTGACGGTAAACCATAAAACCACCTCCGCCGATATTTCCGGCATACGGGTAGGCGACGGCCAGAGCCAATTCGGTAGCGATCATTGCATCAAAGGCATTTCCGCCCTGTTTCATGATATCCGCCCCAATTCTTGAGGCTTCTTCACGAGCCGAAACCACCATGGCTTTTTGGGTGACTAATCCGGTTGGAAAAATGGTTTGCTCCGATTTGCATCCTATTAAAATCAATAAAAAAAGTAGTGCAATTGTTCTCATAAAGTAGCTGATTTTTCCTGACAATGCAGTTGCAATTCTTCAAAAAAGACGGTGAATTCATCTTCAAATTCGGTGTAGAATTCTTTTAGTTCATTAATGGAAAGATGCATGTTTACACGGTTTTTGGTGCGATGATCCATTTGAAACAAAATCATCGATAATCCCTCAACAGATGCATAACTCACCAACCAGTTCCGGGCAATCATATAAGGCATCATTCCCTTGGTACGCTCGGTTAAAATGTCGTAATGATTGCGTAAGTTTTCATAAAAATCAGAGGCAACTTTTTCTAAAGAATGCTTTGAATAATTACTCCAGTTCTTAGCCAAAAAATGATCATAAAAAATATCAATGATTACACCGGAATAATGACCATATTTATCGTGTAAGCGATGCTTACTTTTTCTAAAAACAGGATGAGCATCGGTAAACGTGTCTATTGCCCGGTGCAAGATGATACCTTTTTGAACATCCGCCGGATAATTCAAATAATCGTTGCCCCGAATGCCATCGGCCATAAAGTTGCCAATTTGAATCAGTTCGTTGCTGCCAGAAAGGTATATGTGAGCCAGAAAATTCATTTGCCTAAAATAGCAATTTATTCTTAAAAAATTGAATTTTAAATCACTTTTACAACATTTCAATTCTTTATCTTTGTCCTGTTTTCAATTAAAATAGTATCTGTAAAAATATATTCAATGACATTAATTAAATCAATTTCAGGAATCAGGGGGACCATTGGGGGAAAAGTAGGTGATAACTTAACACCGGTTGATGCGGTAAAATTTGCATCGGCTTACGGTACTTTTTTAATGACAGGAAGCGGGAAGGCGGAAGCGGGAAGAAAGCTGAAAGTGGTCATAGGTCGTGATGCCCGTATTTCCGGACCGATGATTCACAATTTGGTGGTGAATACGTTGATTGGTTTAGGAATTGATGTGATTGATTTAGGACTTTCTACAACGCCAACGGTTGAAGTAGCCGTTCCGTTAGAAAAAGCTGACGGCGGAATTATTTTGACCGCTTCGCATAACCCGAAGCAGTGGAATGCTCTGAAATTACTGAATGCCAAAGGCGAATTTTTAAGTGGTGCCGATGGTGCTGTTATTTTAGAAATTGCCGAGGCCGAAGCGTTTGATTTTTCTGAGGTGGACAGTTTAGGCGAGATTACCGTGAATGAAGCTTATATGGATATCCATATTGATGAGGTACTGAATTTACCTTTGGTGGATGCTGAAGCTGTTGCGAAACGCAAATTCAAAGTGGTGGTGGATGGTGTGAATTCATCGGGCGGAATTATTATTCCGAACTTATTGGAGCAAATGGGTGTGGAGGTTGTAAAATTATATTGCGAACCAAACGGCCATTTTCCTCATAATCCGGAGCCTTTGAAAGAACACTTGGGTGATATTTGTGAACTGGTGGTAAAAGAAAAAGCTGATTTCGGAATCGTGGTTGACCCGGATGTAGATCGTTTGGCCTTTATTTCGAATGACGGAGAAATGTTTGGCGAAGAATATACACTGGTTGCCGTAGCCGACTATGTATTGGGCAAAACACCCGGTAATACTGTATCTAATATGTCCTCCTCCAGAGCCTTACGCGATATTACCGAAAAACATAACGGGAAATACCAAGCCAGTGCCGTAGGCGAAGTGAATGTGGTGGAACTGATGAAAGCAACCAATGCCGTTATCGGTGGCGAAGGAAATGGCGGAATCATTTATCCCGAGTTGCATTACGGACGTGATAGCCTGGTAGGGGTGGCTTTGTTTTTAACACATTTAGCCCATTTAGAGGTAACGGTAGCAGAATTGAGGGCATCTTACCCGCAATATTTCATGAGCAAAAATAAAATTGAACTGACGCCAGAGATTGATGTGGATGCTATTTTGGATGCCATGACCAATAAGTATGCCCACGAACAGATAGCTACCATAGACGGTGTAAAAATTGATTTTGCCACAGAATGGGTTCATTTGCGAAAATCGAATACTGAGCCGATTATCAGAATTTATACGGAAGCTCCAACCCAAAAAGAAGCCGATGTGTTGGCTTTGCGTATTATTGATGAAATTAAAGCTGTTATTGCTAAGTAATGTGAAAAATTCAATTTTGGTTTCGTTTTTGTTGATTTCGATGGTCGCTTTTTCTCAAAAGTTTACCAAAGATGAACGTGATTTTATTTTGGCAGCTGATTCAACACAAATGTTCAAAGTAATTCAAACGACGGAACCAAAAGAGTTTAAAATTTTGAAAGCGGTTTCAACCGATGTTAATCCAAAAGATAAATTGCTTCCGGTTATTGCTAAAAGAATGTTTCTGGCCATGCGAAATCCTGAAAATCCGGGAATCGGTATTGCTGCACCCCAAGTAGGCATTAACCGGAACCTGTTTTGGGTACAGCGATTTGATAAACCCGGTGAACCGTTTGAATTTTATATCAATCCTAAAATTGTCTGGCGTTCGGAGTTGCTGCGAAAAGGAATGGAAGGTTGTTTGTCTATTCCGGAGGATAGGGGCGATGTATACCGGAATTATACCATCAGAATCACTTATTTCGACCTGAAAGGAAATTTTAAAGAGGAAATGGTTGAGGGTTTTACCGCAGTGGTTTTTCAACATGAAGCGGATCATTTAAACGGTATTTTGTTTACGGATCGAATCCATGAACAATCTAAATGGGATATTCAATCGATAAATAATGATGTAAATTTATTTTTGAAAAAGAAACTGGCACGCAATTAATTTTCAAATGTAAAAAAGCAAAACGCCACAGCAGCCCATTCTTTTCTAACTCCTTTTACACGGATATTGAATGCTTTGCATTCGATTAAATCTGTGCAATATAATTTTCCGGAAAAATATAAAAAAAGCGGTGCATCTGTGGCTACTAAATAATGCACTACGGGTATTTTAATTATTTTAACAGCCGATAGGCTTTGTCCTGATAGGTGAAAATTATCAAAAAAATGTATCTTTGTCCAAATCATTTTCGGTATGACTACAACGGAAGAAACCACACAATTAGAATTATATTTTCAACCATTCCGTGCTAATATTATTGGCATCAATCAGGAATTTGTTTCTCCTTTCGGAAAGCAAAAGTTAATTTACACCGATTGGACCGCCAGCGGCAGGTTATATAGACCGATTGAAGAAAAGCTGATGAATGATTTCGGACCGTATGTAGCGAATACACATACGGAAACAACAATTTCCGGAACAGCGATGACGATGGCCTACCATCAGGCGAGAAGCATTATTAAAAAGCATGTAAAGGCCAATGAGAATGATGTGTTGATTACGGACGGAACCGGAATGACCGGAGTAGTAAATAAATTCCAACGCATTTTAGGTTTACGTGTTTCGGAGAATTTAAAAGAATATACCAATATACCAACAGCAATTAAACCCATTGTGTTTATTTCGCACATGGAGCATCACTCCAATCAAACGTCCTGGTTAGAAACGATTGCCGATGTAGAAGTGATTCCGGCCGATTCAGAAGGGCTTTTTTGCTTAAATGAATTTAAAAAGTTAGTAGAAAAATATAAAGACCGTAGTTTTAAAATTGCTTCGATCACCTCTTGCTCCAACGTTACCGGAATAAAAACGCCTTATCACGAGGTGGCTAAAATTATGCATCAAAATAACGGTGTCTGCTTTGTAGATTTTGCCTGTTCCGGTCCGTATGTTGACATTGATATGCATCCGGATAATGAGGGTTATTTAGATGCTATTTTCTTTTCGCCGCACAAATTTTTGGGCGGTCCCGGAACTTGTGGCGTATTGGTTTTTAATAAAAATTTATACAAAAACAATGTGCCGGATTGTCCCGGTGGAGGAACGGTTTCATGGACCAATCCGTGGGGCGGACATAAGTACATTGACAACATTGAAGATAGGGAAGATGGCGGAACGCCCGGATTTTTACAGGTAATCAAAACCGCTCTGGCTATTCAGCTGAAAGAAAAAATGGGTGTAAAAAATATTTTAGACAGAGAACATGAATTGGTCGATTATGTTTTTGAGCAACTGGAACCGGTTGAAAACGTAACCATTTTGGCCAGTCAGCACAAAAACCGGTTAGGTGTTATTTCCTTTTATATTGATGATTTGCACTACAATTTAGGTGTAAAATTACTCAACGACCGTTTTGGCATACAAACCCGGGGAGGTTGCAGTTGTGCCGGAACCTACGGGCATTATTTGCTTCATGTAGATGAAGAAACTTCCAATGAATTGGTTTGTCAGATTTCCTCAGGCGATTTAATCAAAAAACCGGGATGGATCAGAATGTCTATTCATCCAACCACTACAACAAAAGAAATTAGATTTGTGTGCGAAAGTATCAGACAACTGGCTGAAAACCATACGGAATGGGCAAGGGATTATCTGTATGATGGAAAATCGAATAATTTCCGTCATCAAAATGATTTGGTTTCAGAAAGAGAAATGGTAAAAAACTGGTTTTTATAAACCAGTTACTTCGTTAGTTTAAACCGTTTATGCGTCCACAAGTAATACTCGGGAGCTTCTAAAATCAGGTTTTCTACTTTTTTCATAAACAGGTCAGTCAATTCGTAATCAGGAACAGCACCCGGATTATCTGACAGAATTTCAAATCGAGCTTCGTAATAACCGCGTTTGATTTTTCTGATTCGCATAAAAAGCATTGTCATGTCATACCGTTTAGAAAGCATTTCGGCTCCGGTTTGCAGCGGAGTTGTCATGCCGAAAAAATCTCCCCAATGAACGGCTTTGGATAATTTTGGCGATTGATCGCTGGCAAAGCCATAAATTCCTAAATGTCCTTTTTTAAAGTTTTCTTCAATGGTCGGAATGGTTTCTTTGGTCGTAATCAATGTAGCACCAAATTTTGAACGTATGTTGCGTACAAGCCTGTCGAAATAACGGTTGTTAATTCGTTTATAAATGGCATATCCTTCGAAACCAAGCTTTTTGTTCATGGAGATCGACCATTCATAGCTCGCATAATGAGCGGTCATTAAAGCAATACTTTTTCCTTTTGATTCCAATTCTTTCAAGGCGTCCAAATTTGAACAGGTAAACCGTTTGTTCATTTCTTTTTCAGAAATGGTAAGTGTTTTAATCATTTCCAAAAACAAATCACACAAATGATGATAGAATTTTTTTTCAATCTGTAGCCGTTCTTTAGGGCTAAGATGCGGTAAGGCTATGGACAAGTTTTTTCTGACTGTTTTTTTTCGGTAGCCGATTATGTAATAAACGATTAAAAAGAAAAAATCGGATAACAGATACAACAATCGGAAAGGAAGCACGGAAATCATCCAAAGCAAAGGGTAAATCAGAATAAAAGCGATGAATTGCATGCCAAAAATTTTTGCAAATATACAGTAAATTCCAGTTTTATAGACCAAGGTTTAACAATTGGTAAAGAAACTATTGTTATTTTTACAGTTCTAAAAATAAACTATGAATATTGCATTAATTGTTATTATCGTTGCCAATGCCTTAATCAGCTTTAAAGCATTTGATGACCAATTTTTTTTCAGAAAATATGAATTTCATATTGGCAGCATTCGTGCCGGCGAACATATCAGAATGTTTACATCGGCTTTTTTGCATGTGGATATTGCCCATCTGGCATTTAATATGATTACGTTATATTTTTTTGCTCCGGTTGTGATTAACTTTTTAGGAACACCTTCTTTTTTGATGGTCTATTTAGGAAGTTTACTCTGCGGAAATTTATTAACCCTGCAGTTTCATAAGGATGAATACCATTACCGTGCAGTTGGAGCTTCGGGTGCAGTGACCGGAGTTTTGTATGCTGCGATTTTATTGCAGCCGGATATGAATTTATTTTTCTTTTTTATTCCGCTCCCGATTCCGGCCTATATTTTCGGAATCGGTTATTTGTTATATTCTATTTACGGAATGAAATCGAGAGCAGACAATATTGGTCATACTGCCCATTTTGGAGGTGCAATCGGCGGTTATTTGATTACGCTTTTTAAAGCTCCTCAATTACTGACAGAAAATACGTTGATGGTTATTTTGCTGGCTATTCCGATTATCATCCTTTTTGTAATGGCTAAAGCGGGAAAAATTTAAAAAATATTATTTATGTAATTTATTGAATAATAATCTGTTGAAAGCTTATTTGTTTGAGATGCGTAAAATAAGTTTTCTTTTGGCATGTAAATTGAAATGGATTAAGTAAAATAAATCAAAACAAAATGAAAAAGTCAATTATTATTTTATTAACGTTAGTAGCTACGTCAATGAATGCACAGGAAAGTAAACCGGTTCCGCAAATTTCAGTTTCCGGAGAAGGAAAAGTAAAAGTTGCCCCCGATCAGGTAGTCATCAGCTTAGGTGTTCAAAACACCGGAAAAGATGCGGCTGAAGTTAAAAAGCTGAACGATGAAACGGTGGATAAAGTGGTGAAATATATCAAAAAGTTCGGGATTGCCACTTCTGATTTTCAAACCACGAATGTGAGCTTGTACAAATCGTATGATTATGAAAAAAAGAAGCATAATTACCAGGCTTCGCAGTCCATCACCGTTACGTTAAAAGATATTAAAAAGTATGATGAATTGATGATGGGATTGGTAGATACCGGAATTAATACCATCAATGGGGTAGAATTCAAATCATCCAAATTAGAAGAGCATAAAGTAACGGCCAGAAAACAAGCCGTATTGGATGCCAAGAAAAAAGCCGAAGACTTTGCTTCTGCGTTGAATCAAAAAGTAGGAAAAGCGGTTATGATAACCGATAACTCGCAGCCTGTATATCAGCCGCCAATGTTCAGAAATGTAATGATGAAAGCTGAAGCGATGGACGCTTCGCAAGAAACACTTGCCATTGGAGAGATTGAAATTATCACCAATGTGAATGTGAGTTTTCTATTGGAATAACCGGTTTAAAGTCAGAATAAGAACCACGAATTCACATGGAATTCGTGGTTTTTTTATGTTTTAGATTCCCAAATAATTAGATGGTGTGATTTGAAGCAATTCTGCTTTTATTTCGTCGGTAACATTTAACGTATGAATAAAAGCATGAATTGTTTTTTGATCCATCGCTTGATTGGTTCTGGTCAATCCTTTCAAAGCTTCATACGGATTTGGATAACCTTCCCGGCGTAAAATAGTTTGAATGGCTTCGGCCACAACCGCCCAGTTTCGTTCTAAATCTTCTTCTAATTTGAATGGATTCAATAATAGTTTATCCAATCCTTTTAAGGTAGCTTCAAAACCAATTAAGGTATGGCCGATTGGTACGCCAATATTTCGTAAAACTGTGCTGTCTGTCAAATCGCGTTGCAATCGGGAAAGCGGTAATTTAGACGAAAGGTGTTCAAAAATTGCATTGGCAATACCTAAATTTCCTTCTGAATTTTCAAAATCGATAGGGTTCACTTTGTGCGGCATGGCCGATGAACCGATTTCTCCGGCTTTGATTTTTTGCTTAAAATAATCCATGGAAACATAGGTCCAGATGTCCCTGTCTAAATCAATAATAATGGTGTTTATCCGTTTTAAACAATCAAAATAAGCCGCAATATGATCATAATGTTCAATTTGTGTAGTCGGAAAAGAATGATGAAGTCCTATTATTTCTTCTACAAACTGGGTTCCGAATTTTTTCCAGTCTATTTGCGGATAAGCTACGTGATGAGCATTATAATTTCCGGTTGCTCCGCCAAATTTTGCCGCAAACGGAATGTTGAATAACAACCGCATTTGCTCTTCCAACCGCTCTACAAAAACACCAAACTCTTTCCCCAGCCGGGTAGGAGAGGCGGGTTGCCCGTGTGTACGGGCCAGCATGGGAACAGCTGCCCATTCCTGACTTAAATCTTTTAATTTTGAAATGACACTCACTAAAAGAGGTAAATATACTTTTTCAAAACTCTCTTTTACCGAAAGCGGAATGGCTGTGTTATTAATATCCTGAGAAGTTAAACCGAAGTGGATGAATTCTTTGTAATCGTCCAATCCCAATTTCTCGAAACCGTTTTTAATAAAATATTCCACGGCTTTTACATCGTGATTGGTTATTTTTTCAATTTCCTTAACGGATAAAGCATCTTCAGTTGAAAAGTTACGGTATAAGCTCCTTAGTTTTTCAAAAACTGCCGGATCAACTTGTTTTAACTGAGGCAGCGGAAGTTGACAAAGAGCAATAAAATACTCAATTTCTACCAGAACCCGGTATTTGATGAGGGCTTCTTCAGAAAAGTAAGCAGCTAACGATATGGTTTTATTCCGGTATCTTCCGTCTATTGGAGAAATAGCATTTAATTCGTTTAAAGAATGCATAGTTGTGGTGTTGTTGGATTATTTTCTGAATCTGTCAGAATTTCTTGAGATGCAAATATAGCTTTTATAGCTCAGATTTTAAAACGAAATAATTGACCGTATCAGGTGTTTTTTATAAAAATTATACTATTATTGCAATTGAAATTTAGATTGATTAAAAATAAAAAAGCATGAAAAGAGGTTTAGAACTTTTAATGGTAACATTAAGTATTATTTTGGGGTTATTCTTTATCTATAAAGGTGTAAATAAGCATTTTTTATCGCCATGCAAAGTATATGACGAGACGAGTACAATTCCACTGGTATATCAGCAGGTAATAACCGGGATGTGTCAGTCGGGCATGTTAAAAGTAGTTGGCTTTTTTCAGGTTTTATCCGGTATTTTGTTGCTGATTCCGAGAACCAGGTTGTTTGGAGCGATTGTATTATTACCAATTATTTTTAACATTTTTATACTTCATTTATTTTTGGATAACAGACCGGAAGAGTTGGTAGAAACCGGAATTCCATTGGCTTTCACACTTTTTATCATTGGGTTTTATTATAAAACCTGGAAGAATATTTTTTTTTAAATAATTTATTTCAACCGTAATAAGCTATCCTTTACCATTGTCATTCCGGCTGAACCGGAAAGCGGAATGATTTCTAACGGATTTGCCAGTTCAATCACGCTTGCCGGTTTGGGATCAATGTAAAAAACAGGCGTTTCAGGTTTGGTATAATGCATGATTCCGGCAGCCGGATATACTTGTAACGATGTACCGATGACGATAAAAATATCGGCTTGTTCTGCTAATTCGATTGCTTCTTCAATGGCCGGAACATCTTCGCCAAACCAAACAATATGGGGTCGCATCTGAAATCCGTTCAGATCTTTGTGTGCAGTTGTTAAGTCGTCATTCCAATCTAATATATAACTTTCTTCTTTTGTACTGCGAACTTTTAACAATTCGCCATGCAAATGCAAAACGTTTGTGCTTCCTGCTTTTTCATGCAAATTATCTACATTTTGAGTGATGATATGCACTTCAAAATGATTTTCCAGTTCGGCCAGAATATAATGTCCCGGATTGGGCTGCACTTCATGCAGCTGTTTTCGCCTTTTGTTGTAAAAGTCAAGTACGAGTTTCGGGTTTTTCTGCCATCCGAGAGGAGAAGCAACTTCCATGATGTCATGACCTTCCCACAGACCATCTGCATCCCGAAAGGTCTTTATACCGCTTTCCGCACTGATACCGGCACCACTTAAAACGACTAATTTTTTCATGAGTAAAGAAAGAAAAACCCTCTCAATGCGAAAGGGTTTTTTGAATATGATTTTTAAACTTTTCCTAAGGTATATAGTTGCTCTAAAGTAGGACTTGCACTTCCGCCGGCCGGTTCAAGCGTGATTCCGAAGGCTTCCGCTTCTACCACATTGTCAACGCTGAAGATGCGTTTGCTGTTTCCGTTAAAGTCGTCCAAAAGTCCTATGCTTAAAGGAGTAAGCGGATTAAGCTTTAAAGCCCATACCTGATACACATATCCTTCCGGAGGTTCGGGTAATCCGGCTCCGTCAATATGAACTGTTTGTGTCTCCTGATTCCAGTAAACTTTTGCATAGGATGCTGGCGAAACTTCCTGACCAGCCAACGGAACTACCGTGTTCTTAGGATCTCTGACCAAAGCAAGAGCTTCTTCATTGGCCTGGTTCTTTAATTCTAAGTCAACCACAGCTTCCTGTAATTTTCCTTTCTCCTTTTCAATGTTTACAAGGGCTTCATTTTTACCTTCAACCTGTTGGTATAGATAGCCGCCTCCGATAAGGAAAACAATTGCTGCCGCCCAGCCAAGGTACTGGCTGATGCCTGATCTTGGTTTCGTTTCGGGTTTCAGGTCAATAATTTTTGTTTCTTCACCAAATATTTTTTGTTTGATGGCCTCGTAGTTTTTACCGGATAAACGTGGGGCAACACTACCTGAAAGATATAGCATTGCATTTTCGATGGCCACAATCTCTGTTCTGATTTCTGCATGCTGGTTGGCCATTTTAATAACTTCTTCTATTTCGGAAGCGTTTAGTTTTCCGTAGACATACAGTTCCAGAATCCCTGATTCTATGTATTCTTGTGTACTCATGATACTTGTAATAAGTTTCTTAATTCGTTAATACAGTTTCTGTTTTGTGTTTTAACGGTTCCCAATGGAATTTCGAGTTCGTCTGACGCTTCTTGCTGGGTGTAGCCTTTGAAGAATAATAAGTCGATAATCTTAATGCATTTAGGTTTTAATTTTTTGACAAATTCCTGGATTCCGATGGAATCAATCTTATTGGTCAGTCTTGTGTTATCGTCAAGTAGATGTACGAAATTATCAGCCGAAAGGTTTTTTTGACTATTGTTAAACCCTTTTGAACGCAGTTTATCAATTGAACTATTGCGTGCAATATTGACAATCCAGGTGTAAAACCGACCTTTGTCTTCGCTGTAGGAATCAATATTTTTCCAGATTTTTACAAACACATCCTGTAAAACATCTTCTGCTTCTTCCCGGTCTTTGATGAGGTTGCTGATCACGCCAAAGAGGCTTTTGGAGTACATATCATACAAAAGTGTAAACGCCCTGTCATCTTTTTTGTAAATTAGGGGCAATAATTCTTCTTGTGTCATACCATTTTTTTTTTGATGTAGCCAAGATAGCAACTTAGAAATTAAAAACCAATTTGTATGGAGGAAAAGTTGATGTTAGAGAAATACTTAGTTTACCTGGAAGATTTTTTAACACCCGACAGAAAAGATAAATTTTCAGAAGTTCTTCAGCAGCGAACCAATCATTTTACAGTTGTTACAGAAGATGTTTACCAGCTTCATAACACCAGTGCCGTGATGCGTAGCTGCGATGTGTTTGGTATTCAGCAACTTCACGTGGTAGAGCAGAAATTCGGAAAAAGGATAGATACGGAGATTGCCATGGGAGCCCAAAAATGGGTCGATGTATTTCGGTATGCAGACCATCAGCACTGCATAAATACCCTTAGGGAGAAAGGCTATCAGATTATTGCTACTACGCCTCATACCGATTCTTGTCTGCTGAAAGATTTTGATATTTCTAAAAAGTCGGCTTTGTTTTTCGGCACCGAAAAGCTGGGGCTTTCTGAAGAAGTAATGCTGCAGGCAGACGGGTTTTTAAAAATCCCGATGGTTGGTTTTACGGAAAGTTTAAATATTTCGGTGGCGGCCGCAATTATCATTCAGAATGCAACGGATCGGCTTCGCAACTCGGCTATTGACTGGCGGCTGACCGAAGAAGAGATTCTTTTAAAACGGTTGGACTGGGTTAAAAAATCGATAAAAAATATTGATAAAATCGAAGAAAGGTGGAGGCAAGCTAATTTATAAATGCATAAACAGGATCAGGTTTTGTTTATGATTACTTCCGCTTTAAAATCCGGTATTCTTCGTAACAATCGTTAATGGCATCTAAAACCTGTAAGTCATTGGCCGTTTTGATAAACGATTCGGAATAGTTGCAACGTTCCAGAATTTCGGGAATTTCTTTTTTGTCCACACCAAGCATAACCGCAATGGTTTCACGGTCGTATTTAGATTCCAGCAGATTGCGTACGGTGTCGTCTTTTTTCATCTCTTTCAACTTGCGGAGCTCCCGCGGTTTATTGCCAAAGAAATTATAAAGCATATCGGTTGGGTTGAAGATAGAACCCAATACCCTGTTAAAGGCATTCGGTGAATATTGTCCGGCCTCGTAGCCGTAAGGCAATCCGGAAATACCATAGCGAAAGTTTTCTTTTACCGGAATTAATTTAGCATCTACCTGCAGATAGCCTGTTAAATTGTAAGGAGTAAGCACCACTTCTTCTAATGCAATGGCTTTTTCAGTCAGTTTGATCTGGGTGTTTTTTGATTTTATCCAGTCGTTTGTTACCCTGACGCGAATGGATTGAAAGCCGATTAATGAAATATGTAGGGTATCATTTGCTTGGGCACTGATTTCAAAAACGCCTTTTTCACCGGTAATAGTTCCTTTAACAGAGTTGAGGTTGATGATGTTTACGTTGGCCAGTGGTTTAGAGTCACTGTCGTTCAGAACAGTAGCGGTTACTTTTTCAGTTCGTTCGGTTTCCTGAGCTCCTGCCTGAAAAGCAATGCACAATAAAAAAACTACAAAATATTTCATATCATGATTTAACGGTTTAAAAGTAATAAATCACCGGAATATATTTTGTAGTTTCGTTATAATTATAAGAAAATTAACAAATAGCGTTAACTTCTGCGGGGTCTTCTGCTTTTGGCCGCTTCGAATGAACGGCTTGCAGGTCTGTCGCCTTCTGTCCGTCTCGGACGCTCAGAAGATCCGCCTTCCCGTCGGGATCTGAATCCGCCTTCTTTTTTCTCATTTTTGGAAGA
Source organism: Bacteroidota bacterium (assembly GCA_023434025.1). Lineage (GTDB taxonomy): Bacteria > Bacteroidota > Bacteroidia > Flavobacteriales > Flavobacteriaceae > Flavobacterium. The sequence goes on along the minus strand of JAEYTL010000025.1, from coordinate 47,313 downwards.
ATCTTTTCTGTCGCTTCTTCCGCCAAAATTCCCACCTCTCGAGCCAAAGCTTCTGTCACCTCTTGAACCGCCGGAATTTCTGCCGTTATGGTCACGTCTTCCGCCACCGTCGTTTTTAGAAATTTCTACGTTGATTCTCCGGCCTTCCAATTCCATTCCGTTAAGAGTGCTCATTACTTTATCAGTATGTTCCTCGTCTGTATTAAAGAATGAAAACCCTTCTTTTACATCTACTTTATACACATCTTCACGACCCAGTTCCAGGGTATCACGTAAGAAATCTTTTAACTGCATCCAATCAAAATTATCCCTTGAACCGATGTTGACAAAGAAACGGGTTGCCCCGCTGGTATTTTCTCTCATACTTCTTTCTTCACGTCTGTCTGATCCTGAGTTTTGAGAAGATAAATCCCTGTTCTTTTTGTAGTAATTAATAAAACGGTTAAACTCAACGGAAACCATTTTTTTAATCAATTCTTCTTTAGACAAACCGTCTAACACTTCATTAATAGCCGGAAGGTAATTGTCAATTTCGTGGTCAACCTCTGTATCTTTAATTTTTGTAGCTAAATGCAGTAATTGGATTTCGCAGATTTCGATTCCGGACGGAATGGTTTTTTCTTCAAATTTTTGCTTGATGATTCGTTCAATAGACGAAATTTTACGCAATTCACTTTTGGTCACAATGACGATAGAGGTTCCTAATTTTCCGGCACGACCGGTGCGGCCTGAACGGTGGTTATAAGTTTCTATTTCGTCGGGTAATTGATAGTTGATTACGTGTGTAACATTATCTACATCAATTCCGCGGGCAGCCACGTCGGTAGCTACAAGCATCTGAATTTGACGGCCGCGGAACGATTTCATTACGCTGTCCCGTTGAGCCTGTGACAAGTCACCGTGCAAAGCTGCTGCGTTGTAACCGTCTTCAATGAGTTTTTCGGCAACGTGTTGTGTATCTCTTTTCGTTCTGCAAAAAATAACAGAAAAAATATCCGGATTGGCATCGGCCAAGCGTTTTAAAGCTTCGTAACGATCACGGGCATTAACAAGGTAAAACTCGTGCGAAACGGTTGCCGAACCTGAGTTTTTGGTTCCCACAGTAATTTCTTGTGGCTCTGTCATGAATTTTTTTGCAATTCGGGCAACCTCTGCCGGCATGGTAGCCGAAAACAACCAAGTATTTTTTTCGTCCGGTGTTGTAGAAAGGATGCTTACAATGTCTTCATAGAATCCCATGTTCAGCATTTCATCGGCTTCGTCCAATATGCAATAATTAATTTGTGAGATATTCACATAGCCACGGTTAATCATATCCTGCATTCTACCGGGAGTAGCTACAATAATCTGTGCTCCTCTTTTTACTTCACGAGCCTGTTCAGATATGCTTGCCCCTCCGTAAACCGCAACCACATTAATCCCTTTTTCATATTTGGAGTAAAGTTTGAGTTCGTTGGTAATTTGCAAACAAAGCTCACGGGTTGGCGATAAAATTAAAGCCTGGGTATTTCTGTTATCGGCGTCTATTTTTTGAATCAGCGGGAAACCAAAAGCCGCTGTTTTTCCTGTTCCTGTTTGAGCTAAGGCAACTAAGTCTGTTTCACTTTCCAATAAAACCGGAATCGCTTTTTGCTGTACTTCTGATGGATTTTCAAATCCGAGGTCTTTAATCGCGAGCAGAAGCGATTCGTTAAGACCTAATTGTTCAAATTTATTCATATAGTGTTTTAAAATTGGGTGCAAAGGTAGGTTTAAAAAATGACATAAACTAATACTGTTAGTTGTTGATTTTTAAATAGTTGTGAAAAAACGGAAGAAATAGAGAAGTGAGAAGATGGAATGTTTTGTGCTAAAGTTGGGCAAAAAGCAGTGATTATCCATGATGCTGTAATAAAAAAGCAACCAGTTTTTCTACTGCCAGACCACGATGACTAATGATCGATTTTTCTTCTAAAGTCATCTCTGCAAAAGTTTTGGTGTAGCCGTCCGGAATAAAAACAGGATCGTAACCAAAACCTTCGGAGCCTCTTTTTTCGTGGATGATTTTGCCTTTTACCATTCCTTCAAATAAATGTTGTTTTCCGTTTATATTCAAACAGATAACAGTTTTAAAATGAGCTTTTCTGTTTTCTGTATCGTCCAGCTTTTTGAGCAGTTTTGCCATATTGTCTTCTGCATTTTTTTGTTCTCCGGCATATCGGGCTGAATATACCCCGGGTTCACCGTTTAAAGCATCAACGAGCAATCCGGTATCATCTGCAAAACAGGAATAACCGTATTTTTCGGTAACGTGATTTGCCTTTAACATAGCATTTCCTTCAATAGTGTATGCCGTTTCAGGAATTTCTTCAGCACAGCCGATATCTTCTAAACTTAAAATAGTGATTTGGCCAGGAAGTAATGATTGGATTTCCTTGATTTTGTTTGGGTTATTTGAAGCGAAAACAAGTTGCATTGCAAAGGGTGTTTCTGATTGATAATGTTGTCAAATATAACTAATAAAGCCCAAATAGTATTCACTTTTTGGGCTTTGCAAACTGTCGGTTGTTTTTTGATGGTTTATTCTTTTACTATTTTATGGGTTGATTGCAGTTGATTGCCTTGCAATTGTAAAATATAAATTCCGTTTGAAAGTGCCGTTATGTCTATTCGGCTTTCACTTTCTGATATAAGGCCTGAGGAAACGGTTTTGCCGGTTAAATCTACTATTTTGTATGACTCTGCAATGGTAGATAACGTGTTGACCGTGATCTCGTTTCTGGCCGGATTAGGATAAATTTTAACCGGTGATTGTGCCATCGGATTTTCAATACTTAAATTACAATCATTGTCCCAGGAAACATTGACAGGCAATGAGTTATTTGAGCTGTCCGGACAAAATGACGGAGCTGCTTCAACATAATACAGTCCGGGTTCCGAAACAACGTAAACAGAACTATTTGCCCCGGTAATCGGTTCATCGTTTCTGTACCATCTGATGTTTGTGTCATAAGGCGGATTATTGATCGAAAGTTCAAAAGTAGCTCCCTGACATAGCAGGAATGATTCGGTATCTGGGTCAAAAGATACGTTTTCATTCACTTCATTAAAAAGAATTAAACCTGTCCAGGCCCAACTGTCTATTTGAATAGCATTAGATTCAAATGTTTCGCCGTTTAAGGTGACAATCACTTTTAATAAAGCTTGGTCGTAAGTGTACCAATCATACGTGAATGTAGCGGTGTTTGCTCCGTCAATGGCTACATAATCTTCCGGCAGAAACCAGTATTTATAATACCATTGATAAGTATCGTATTCCTGATTTGTAATTACGGAGGCTGTTCCTTCCGTCCACGGACAAAGTAATGCATCACCTTGAATTTCAGGTGCTTGAGCCCAAAGATTAAAGCTTATTAAAAACAAGCTAAAATGAAGTAATAGTTTTTTCATAACAATTTTTTTGGTTAGTAATTTTAATGACAAATTAACAATGATTGTTTGAAAAATTTATGATAAAGCCCGCTACAAGACGTGACGCCGGATGTGACATTTTGTGACAGCAGCTGGTTTACAGTATTGTGGACAAGTAATTATATAGTGAAATATCCGGTTCAAGGTTTAATTTTTTTACAAGTCTTTCTTTGCGTTTTCGGCAACTCTCCGGTGATATATTTAACAATGAAGCAATTTCTTTGGTGTTGAGGTTCAGGTAAATGAATGACAAAAAACGAATGTCGTTGGCATTAAGATCCGGGTGTTTCATTTTTAAGGTTTGTATAAATTCGTTATTTACATTTTCAAAATGAGTTGTAAAATCGTCCCATTTTGAATCTTCTCTTAAATGAGTCTTTAAATCCCGGACGGTTTTTAATATTGTGACATTGTCTTTTAAGGCAGTATCTTTTGAGATGGTTTCAATGACTTCTTCGATCAGTTCATTTCGGGTAGTTTGAAATAAAATCTTATCAGACAGCATTTTGTTTTTTAATTCAACCTCATTTTGAAGTAATTTACTGTTATTTTTTTCCTGTTCAAGTTCAAGGTTTTGAATTTTATAAAAGTTGTCGTTAATTATTTTTCGCTGCTTGATAATTTGATTTCTTTTATAAAAAACAGCTATCAGGATAATGAGCACAAGCACTAAAAGAATAATGGAAAGCAAATAAACTTTACGTTGGTTTTCGCCTAATGTTTTGTTGATTTCTAAAGCATGTTTAGATTCGGATAACTCAAAACGCAATGTAGAATTTTCAATAAGTTCTTTGTTTTTTGTGTCATTAACAAGCTGGGATAATTTGATAACGGAATCTTTTGAAAGTATGGCCTTTTCAATCAGATTCATTCGCACTGCTATTTCTGACTGAAGTTCAAAAAGCCTTATTTTGACCTCATGATTCTTAGTTAATTTAAGCCCTGATCCTGTATAATACAGAGCTTTTTCAAACTGATTCGATTTTAAGTAAGCTTTGGCAATCAGGTAATCTAATTCCGTTTGTTCTTCAGTATAATGCTGCTTTTCTGCCTCATAGAGTAGTACAAGACAATTTTGAATAACCTCAGCATATTTTTTTCTTTCGAACAAAAGAGCATTTCGAATAATTTTTGCACTCATTAAAACCCGGGGCTCATTTTGTAACTTGGGAAGAGCTGAGTTTATGTAACTTTCGGCTTTATCAAATTTCTTCATTTCTAAATTGAGCTGTGCCAGATTGGTAGCATAATAACCAACCCTGGTGTCAATCTTATGTTCCCGGGCAATTTCAAATGATTTTAAAAAATATGATTCTGCCTGCTCATTCTTTTGCTCTTTAATATAAACAATGGCAATGTTATTAAGCACAGTCATTTCGTTGACAGGGTTTTTTGAGCCAAAGCCAATTCATATGCTTCTAAAAAATAGGTGAGGGCTTTGCCGTAATCCATCATTTTATAATAGGTTAACCCCAGGTTGTTAACCGAAAGAAACTGTTGTTTAGGCCATTTACCGGATTGAGCCATTTCCTGCGATTTAGAAAGGTGTTCGATGGCTCGGGCATAGCGAACATTCATCATGTCGTCTATCCCTTTTTTAATCAATTCGTTGCATACAATGGAATCCTGAGCTTTGCTATGACAGAAAGAAAAATTCAGGAGCAGTAACAGTATAAAATGGATTTGCCTTGCAAGCAACGGTTTTTTCATTTAATTTTGATTAGGTTCAGTGGGTTAAAGATAGGTAAAAACTTAATTTTAATTTAGCATACTGAAGCAATTAAGTAAAGCATCTTTTCTGTAATTTTATATCTTATTTTAAAATGTTGAGTTCAGCACATACCGATAATTTTCCCTGTTCATTAAAAAGGGGGGTAAGAAGGAGAATAACCGGTCAATCTGTTTAAATAAAGAGCAGTCTTAATTTTGTAGCATGTCAAAACGAGAGCAAACCCGGAAAGAAGAGGTTGTAAATGCCATTACTCATGGCCTTGGTATTGTTTTCTGTCTTATTGGAATGCCTTTTTTATTGGTTGACTCATTCAACGAGAATCAATGGCCTGTTTTTATATCTGTTTTGGCATTTGGAATAGGAATGCTGGCGGTTTATACCTTTTCAACATTATTTCATGCAGCTACCAATCAAAAGATAAAGTATTTGTTTCAGATAGGCGATCATATCAGTATCTACTTTTTAATTGCCGGAACCTATACACCGCTGATGGTTCGCTACCTGAAACCTGAAACAGCGACTGTTTTTTTAGGCATTATGTGGACCATAGTGGCATTCGGAATCGTTTTTAAAATTTTCTTTACGCAAAAATTCCGGTTTATTTCGGTCATGCTTTACCTGGCTTTGGGCTGGATGATTGTTTTTGTAATCAAACCGCTTATCCTTACGATGCCTTTTTCTGTTTTTTTATGGATTCTAATTGGGGGAATGAGCTACACCACTGGTGTTTATTTCTACATCAGGGATTATAAATACTATTACCATACAATTTGGCACTTTTTTGTACTCTTCGGTACCGTTGCTCATTTTGTTTCAATTTATTTAAGCCTTTAGATACCTTTTTTGGTATTGTTTTTTCTGATTTCCTTCCTTCAACAATAGTTAAATATCTTTCAGAAGTAAATATTTTAATTATACTTGTATTATAATGAAACAGTTATGGCTTTGTGTTGATAGTTTTTTTAAAAAATAAAACCACAGAGCGTTTTGTTTCGTATATAAAATGCTTAATAAAACAAAATACCACAAAAATACCACTCAATGAAGCATAACTACGAAGCCCGATCGTTTAAGATTTCCTGTGCGTTTACGTTTCTTTTTTTGATCAGTCTCTTTCCACTTCATGCTCAGTTTGTCGTAAAAGACGATAGTTTTGAGGAAGAAATCTCCTTGCATCCTTTTGCAAAAATTGCCAATTTAGAACAGGAGAGCCGTACAATTGAAGAAATCATTTTGGATCATACCCTGGTTTTTGAAGCCTTGCCGAATGAAAACACCGATCTGGGGTTTACCAACAATCATTTCTGGATAAAATTTGATCTTCACAACGAAACAGAAGATGAAAAGACCTTTTTTTTAGAAGTCTGTCGTCCTATTGTTGATGTGGCTGAGTTTTATACCATCAATGAAAAAGGGAAGATTACAAAACAGATCAGTGGCGATGCAATTCCGTTCAAAGACCGAAGTTTTAAGAACAGAAAAGTTATCTTTAAAATAGTCCTGCAACCCCAAACGGATTATTCTTATTTCTTGCATTTAAAAAGTGACGGAGAGGTTATTAATGCCGGAATAATGCTTCGTACGATGGATAACCTGATGCAGACATTGGCTTTTGAACAGGCAATTTTCGGAATTTTTTACGGTATCCTTCTGATTACGGCTATTATATATATGTTCTTCTTTTTTGCCATGAAGGAACGCAGTTTTTTGTACTACAGTTTGTATGTTGTGTTTATCGGAATGTTGCAGTTTTCGCTGGACGGCTATTTTTATCAGTTGTTTACCCCTAATTCCGGTTGGTTGTGCTTAAATGCCGTTATTCTTTCAGCCTGTATAGCCAACTTTTTTTTGGGAAGATATGCACAGGTTTTTCTCCAGATTAAAAAGTACAGCAAGTTTATCAATAATGCATTTTACATTATTTTTATATTAGATTTTATCCTTTTACTGTCGTTGTTCATTCATCCCGGAGCTTTACAGCTTTCTTATCCGATAGCCAATGCACTCGGCTTGCTGTTGCTTATTTTAATTATTTCTTCGGTGGTGATAATTTACAGTAAAACCCGTAAAATAGATAAGTTTTTTGTAATCGGTATCTTCTTTCTGGTTGCTGGTTTTGTGGTGTTTATCCTTAAAAACTTCAGTGTGCTCCCGGTAACTTTTATGACCGAGAACGGGTCAAAATTGGGAACGGGAATGGAAGTTATTTTTCTATCCCTTTCGATGGCTAATTTAATCCGGAAACTGAGGGATGAACGGGAGGAGCTTCAGAAAATAGCCCTTCAGAAATCGGAAGAAATGAATGAAATGAAATCGTATTTTTTGTCCAATATCAGTCATGAGCTCCGAACACCTCTGAATGCAATTTTGAATTTAGCGAAGGAAATTTCAAAAGACACTAAAGACGAAAGTATTCAAAAAAATAGTCTGCTAATCAAAGATTCTTCTTATAGTTTGCTGAGTTCCGTAAATGATATTTTAGACTTTTCCAAGATTGAAAAAAGAGAACTGAAATTAGATTTGGAAGCATTCAGCCCCAGACCATTACTGGAACATTTGGCCAAGAATATGGCTTATCGGGCCAAAAACCAGGGGCTCGGATTTAATCTGGAGATTTCACCGGATCTGCCGGAAATGATTTTAGGCGATAAGATGCGTTTGACACAGATGATCAACAACGTGTTGAGCAATGCACTGAAGTTTACAACCCACGGTTTTGTGACCTTTAAGGTAGATTGCAAGCAAAAGAGAGGAAACCATGTTGATCTGATTTTTACGATAGCCGACACGGGAGTGGGCATACCGAAGGAAAAAATGAATTCTATTTTTGAATCCTTTACACAGGAAAGCATCAATAATAAAAGAAAGTACGGCGGACTCGGTTTAGGGCTGTATATCGTAAAAACGCTGGCAGATCTGCATAACGGAAAAGTTGATCTTCAGAGTATTGTAGATCAGGGAACCGTCTGTAAAATTATGTTACAATATGAAACCATTGCTGTAGAAAAGCCCGAAATTCAGGTGGCAGAAGTAGCAGACTATGATCTGAAGGGAAAAAATATTCTTGTGGTAGAAGACAATGCGATGAATCAGATGGTTATAAAAATGATTACCAAAAAATGGTTAAACACGACGGTTGTTTTTGCTAATAACGGACAGGAAGGGGTTACCGCATTGCAGGAAAAGAATTTTGATTTGGTTTTGATGGATCTGCAGATGCCGGTTATGGATGGTTACGAAGCTACGGTAGCCATCAGAAAGGGCGAAGCCGGACATGAAAAAAAGAACATTCCTATTATAGCCTTAACGGCTGATGTGATGGAAACCACCAAGGAAAGGGTCATGGAAATCGGAATGAACAAATACATGTCTAAACCGGTTGATAAAGAACTCCTGTTTAAAAATATAGCCGAATTGGTACTGGTTTAATTACTGTGTACGCAATTAAAATATCATGGCTTTAATCCCGGTTAAACCAATTTTTCCAAAGCCTTATTTTAATCTTACATACACATGCTTGATTCCCTTTTTATCCGATTCCCGTTCGTGTATTTCCAGCAAATGAGTCAGCGATTTCATCAACGGTGTTAATTTGGAAAAACCAAAGTTACGCGGGTCAAATTCGGGCTTTTTCTTAACAATAAGATTGCCTACATCACCCAAAAATGCCCAGCCGTCATCTTCGGCAATATCTTCTATACTCGATTCAATAATATCGATGGTTTCCACATCAATTTTGGGGTATGTTTTTTCTTCTTTCTTTTTATCAGAAGCGGTCGCAGTAATGCCTTTCTTCTTTTTGGCTCCTTCCAGCACTTCAATAAAGATAAACCGGTCGCAACCACTGATAAAGGGTTTTGGGGTTTTTTGTTCGCCAATGCCAATGACTTTCATGCCGGATTCTCTCAGGCGAATAGCCAGCCGGGTAAAATCACTGTCGCTGGATACAATGCAAAAGCCATCTAATTTTCCGGAATAAAGCAAATCCATCGCATCAATTATCAACGCAGAATCAGAAGAGTTTTTGCCCGTGGTATAACTGTATTGCTGAATGGGGGTAATGGCATGTTCCAGTAAAACACCTTTCCAGCCGTTGGCATTGGGTCTGGTCCAGTCGGCATAAATCCGTTTGGTGGTTGGTGTGCCGTATTTGGCAATTTCTTCCATCATCCCTTTTACATTGCTGAAAGGAACATTATCGGCATCAATCAGAACGGCTAATTTTAAATCGTTATCATTGTTTTTACTCATATCGGTCAAAAAAATATCACCCAAAGATAAAGATATTAGAATATTTTAATTACACATTTTAAAATTATATTAAACTAAGTATCAAATCATAATCATTCCATTAAAAATATTATGATAGTAGATTTGAAATTCTTACTTTTGCCACGTTTTTTTAACACACAAAAATCATGGTAAAAGATTTATTCGAAAGAATTCAAAACAATAAAGGGCCATTGGGAAAATGGGCTTCACAGGCAGAAGGTTACTATGTATTTCCAAAGTTAGAGGGAGAACTCGGACCAAGAATGCAATTCCACGGAAAAAAAATCCTGAACTGGAGTATCAATGATTACCTGGGCTTAGCCAACCACCCGGAAGTCCGTAAAGCCGATACTGAAGCAGCTATGCAATATGGAGCGGCTTATCCGATGGGAGCCCGAATGATGAGCGGTCATACCACCTACCACGAGCAGCTGGAAAATGAATTGGCAGCTTTTGTCATGAAAGAAGCGGCTTATTTACTGAATTTTGGTTACCAGGGAATGGTTTCAATCATTGATGCCTTGGTTACAAAAAATGATATTATCGTATACGATGTCGATTCGCATGCGTGTATTATAGATGGTGTGCGTTTGCACATGGGTAAACGGTTTACCTACAAGCATAACGATCTGGAAAGTATGGAAAAAAACCTTCAACGGGCAACTAAAATGGCTCAGGAAACCGGAGGCGGAATTTTATTTATTACCGAAGGTGTTTTTGGAATGCGTGGCCAGCAAGGAAAGTTAAAAGAGATTGTTGCCATGAAAGAAAGGTACAATTTCAGGTTATTGGTTGATGATGCCCATGGTTTTGGAACCTTAGGAAAAACAGGAGCAGGGGCAGGAGAAGAGCAAGGTTGCCAGGACGGAATTGATGTTTATTTTTCAACGTTTGCAAAATCAATGGCAAACATCGGGGCTTTTGTGGCGGCAGATAAAGATATAATTGATTATTTAAAATACAATTTGCGTTCGCAAATGTTTGCCAAAGCATTGCCAATGATTCAGACAATAGGGTCGTTGAAGCGTTTAGAACTGTTGCGCAATTCATCATCTATCAAAGACAAATTGTGGGAAAATGTAAATGCCCTACAAAACGGATTAAAAGAAAAAGGGTTTAATATTGGCGATACAAATACTTGTATCACACCGGTTTATTTAGAAGGTTCAATTCCGGAAGCCATGGTAATGGTGAATGATTTGCGTGAAAACTACGGTATTTTCCTTTCTATTGTGGTCTATCCGGTGATCCCGAAAGGAATTATCTTGTTGCGAATGATTCCAACGGCTTCACACACCCTTGAGGATATTAATGAAACGCTCGCTGCTTTTGAAGCCATCCGCGAAAAACTGGTTAACGGAACGTATAAGAAAATTGCCGAAGCAACCACGGTTGATGTTTCTTAAAAGGTGCTGTTTATATAACAAAAACCAAAAACCACTCTTTCTACGGAGTGGTTTTTGGTTTTTATAAATCTATCCGATAGGTTCTTCTTTTTCTGTCCACCACCGAGTTAAAGTTTTTCCATAAATTATGAATGGCGTTATTTTCTTCTAATTCGGGAGTCCGGTTACATTGTGTGATTCCTTTTTCTTTAAAAACCCGGTAATATTCTCTGAAAATAAGTGCGGTAACCCCTTTGTTCTGGTATTCAGGATCAATGCCTATTAAATAAAAAAGTACTTCTTTACTGTGTTTCCGGGCTTTTAAAAGATGGTAAAACCCGAAAGGGAATAAACGCCCGTTCGCCTTTTGAAGTGCTTCCGAAAAACCGGGCATCACAATGCTGAAAGCGACCATCTTATCATTTTTATCCATGATAAACAAGATATATTCCGGGTTTACGAACGGAATGTATTTCTTTTTAAAATAAGCTTTCTGCCTTTCTGAAACCGCAACAAATGAAGCTAACTTTTCATAGCTGGTGTTAAACAGGTCAAACATCTTGTCTACATAAGGCAATATGTCTTTGGTTCGGGTAAACGTCAGGACTTTGAGCTCATACCTTTTTTGAATGAGTTCACTGGCTTTGGTAAAGGAATCGGGGTTGACGTCGGCAAAGGAAAAAATACTTTCAAAATATTCTTTTTCTTTGGTATAACCCAATTGCTCCAGGTGCTCTTTATAATAAGGATGATTATACCAGGTAATCATCGATCCCATACGGTTATAACCTTCTGTTAAAACGCCAACTTTATCCAGGTTAGAAAAGCCCATCGGGCCTTCCGCATATTCCAGCTTGTTTTTTCGGCCTAATTCATATACTTTTTCGAGTAAGGCTTTGGTAACCTCTATATCATCAATGACATCCCACCAACCAAAGCGGACTTTTCTTTTTTGCTGATTGTTTACTTCCTCCCAATTGATAATGGCAGCAATTCTTCCTACTATTTTCTTTTCTCTGTAGGCCAAGTAAAAATAGGCTTCAGCATTATCAAAAGCGGGGTTTTCTTCTTTGTTGAATGTTTCCAGCTCATCCGATATAAGGGGAGGAATCCAATACGGATGATTCTTGTATAACGAGAAAGGGAATTTAACGTAATCGGTAAGCAGTTTTTTTGAATCAGCTTCAATAATTGTAATCATAATTTTATCCTTCTACTTCGTCCGCCCGTTTTTTAGATTCTTTTGTTTTTTTATCTTTTTTCTTTTTGTCCACCCTTTTTCCGCCATCTTCTTCTTTTTCAATTTTTACGGGTTGGTATTTTTTATCAAAACGCCAGGAAACACCTACACCTCCGTATAAAATATCGGGTGTGTCTTTAAAGTTTTTACTGATGGACGCATCTACCTGCAGGTTGTTCTGGATCAAATAAGCCGCTCCTAAACGCAGAATACTATCGGAATAATAGTCGCCTTTAATTCCCTGATTTTCCAGAAAACCGGACCATTTGTAATTAAAACCGTGCGTCAGGGTAAGAATGTAGCCTAACGATTTATAATCGGTAGTAAATTTGTCATAGAAGATATTAGTGACCAAAACCCAGCGTGCTCCAAAATGATTCTGGGCAATCACCATGATTTTCGGGCTCATAGTTGGCTCGTCCGGATAGGCATAATCGTCGTTGGCAAAACCAAAGTTCATTCCTGCATAGACACCGACCGCTGGAATAAATTGTTTCCATTTGAATTTGTGATTGGCTTTCCAGCTGTATAGATTGGGTTTGTCTTCGCCTTTTTTAAACGGATCATACACCAGGTATTTAGCCCCGAAAGTGGTGCTTCTGAAGCCGCTTCTGGCCATTTCAACCAACGGAGAATAGTATTTGTCATACTGGTATTTAAAGTTTCCGATTACTTCCAGTTGTTCAAGAAGAAAGCCATACCGCAAGTCCAGATCTACACCAAACCCGTTTGAGTTATACCGGGCCAGGTTGTGATCTTCCCGGATTCCGTAAATACCGCTTTCCAGTTGAAAAACATTTTTTCCGACCGAAAAGGCAGCCATAGAGAGCCCGGGACGGTTAGAATTAATCATATCGGTGTGTTGGGCAAACAGACCCGAAAAACCGAAAAGCAGGGTAAACTGAATTAAAAAGTGAACTTTTTTCATGGTAGTAATGAGGTTGAATTACTGATTAGAAACCAAAAATAAGACTTTTTATTATTTATTTAAGATTGTTAATTTATTTTTAATAGCCGTATTTCTTATTTTTACCAAAAATATTACCCTATGCAGACAGCGTCAGTACCCGGATTTATAAGGACCATTTTAATTATTGTCGGAATTTATTATGCCTTTAAGATATTAGCTCGTTTGTTTATGCCTGTTTTACTGCGGAAAATGGTTCAAAAAGCAGAGCAGAATTTTAAACAGCAGGCTGATTACCAGCAACAAAACCAACGTCAGTCACATACGGCTTCGTCTGCGTTTGAAAAGCCTAAATCTAAAAAACAGGTAGGGGAGTATATCGATTATGAAGAAGTGGAATAGATTGCTTACTTTCGCTTAATTAACCTTGATTTTAAAATTACAGAATGAAATATTTTCAGAAATTTCTTCCGCATCTCCTGGCCTTTTTTGGTTTTATACTTCTTTCATTGGTTTATTTTTATCCGGTTCTGCAAGGCAAACAAATTTCGCAGTCGGATATCGTGCAATATACAGGTATGGCTAAAGAGCAAAACGATTTCAGGCAGCAAACCGGCGAAGAACCTTTCTGGACAAATGCTGCTTTCGGGGGAATGCCAACCTATCAGTTGGGAGCCAAGTATCCGCACAATTACGTCAAAACAGTGGATGGTTTTTTGCGTTTTCTTCCCCGTCCGGCAGATTATTTATTTTTATATTTTCTGGGTTTTTATATTCTTTTAAGTGTTCTGAAAGTTGATCCGCTCAAAGCTTTTTTTGGAGCCCTGGCTTTCGGGTTTTCTACCTATTTGATCATCATTCTGGGTGTGGGACACAATGCAAAAGCCCATGCAATTGCCTATATGCCGATGGTGGTAGCCGGGGTTATACTTGTTTTTCAAAAGCGGTTTATCATAGGCGGTTTGCTCACCATGGTTGCTGCTGCCCTGGAAATTCAGGCCAATCACTTTCAGATGACGTATTATTTGTTGTTGTTATTGATCGTGATTTCGGTGTATTACAGTTATACATTAATCAAGGCAAAAGAGTTTAAACATATCGGAATTGCTTTTGGGGTATTTGTACTGGCAGGTCTTCTGGCTTTAGGAACCAATGCCACCAATTTATTGGCCACGGCCGAATATACGGAGTTCAGTACCAGAGGACAAAATGAATTAACGATTGGTCCGGAAGGGGAAAAAGTAACCAATAAATCGGGAATGTCGTATGAATACATCACCGAATACAGCTACGGAATAGCCGAAAGTTTAAACCTGATTGCTCCACGGTTGTTTGGAGGAGGAAACTCGGAAAAACTGGGCGAAAACAGTGCCCTGTATGAACTGTTTATCGGTCTGGGAGCTCCGGAAGCACAGGCACTTGATTTTGCCGGCAGTGCCCCGACCTATTGGGGAGATCAGCCGATTGTAGCTGCCCCGGCCTATATCGGAGCAATTGTTTTCTTTCTTTTTGTATTGGGAATGTTCACGGAAAAGCGAAAACTGAAATATGTTTTTCTGGCAGGAGCCATTTTGTCATTGCTGCTTTCCTGGGGAAAAAATTTCCCGCTGTTGACAGACTTTTTTATTGATTATTTTCCGTTATACAACAAATTCAGGGCTGTGTCTTCCATTCAGGTGATCTTAGAATTATGTATTCCGGTAATAGCCGTTTTGGGATTGTATTCGTTTTTTAAATTAGATAAAGAAACCCAGTGGAAAGCCCTGTGGAAGTCATCTGCCGTTACATTAGGGCTGCTGGCTTTACTGTTTGTTTGCAAAGGAATGTTTAGTTTTGCCGGCGGTAGTGATGCTTATTTCAGACAGGCGTATGGCGAAATCGGAGAACCTTTTATACAGGCTTTGAAAGAAGACAGAAGAAGTATGTACAGTTCCGATTTGCTCCGGTCTATGGGACTGATCATAGCTGTTTTTGCTGTTCTATGGTTGTTTATCAAAGAAAAAGTACCGCAAACCTTAGCAGTTGTTTTAGCCGGAACCTTGATGGTCTTGGATTTATATGTGATTGATAAGAATTATGTGAATGCCGGTGATTTTGTAAATGCCAGACAGGTCAGCCAACCGTTTCAACCCACCGAAGCTGATTTGAAAATCATGGAGGATAAAGATCCGAATTTCCGTGTTTTTGAACCGGGGCAGGGAATGGCAGGAGGTAGAACGTCTTATTTTCACAAAGCCATTGGGGGCTATAGTGCTGTAAAACCTCAACGCATTCAGCAGTTGTATGATTACCAGATTGTCCACAATAATATTCAGGTGTTGAGTATGCTGAATGTAAAATATGTTATCCAAACCACTGATGAAGGACAAGCGGTTCCGTTGCAAAATCCGGATGCAAATGGAAATGCCTGGTTTGTTGAAAAGGTAAAAGTGGTTCAGAATGCCGATGAGGAGATCCGGGCATTGGATAGTTTGGATACTAAAAATGAAGCGGTTGTGGACAAGGCGTTTTTCAAATCCGTCAGTTCACCTTCGTTTGTAAAAGACAGCCTTGCCGGCATTACGTTGATGGAATATAAACCCAATTATCTGAAATATACTTCCCAAAATACCAACAAAGGACTGGCTGTTTTTTCTGAAATTTATTATCCGAAAGGCTGGAAAGTTACGATTGACGGAAAAGAAGCGACACCAATCCGGGCTAATTTTGTGCTGCGGGCTTTAGAAATTCCGGCCGGAAAACATACGATTGAATTCAAATTTGAACCGGACGTGGTGAAAAAAGGAAGTTCTATTGCCTTGTTCAGTTCCATTGGAATGCTGTTACTTTTAGTGGGCGGGATTTATTTTGAAACTAAGAAAAAGGTTGACTAACCCCTAACGAACAACGAGTTTTGAACCTTGAAGCAACAGAGAAAAAAAAAGTTCTGATTATAAGCTATTACTGGCCTCCGGCCGGAGGTCCGGGTGTTCAGCGTTGGCTGAAGTTTGTTAAGTACTTACCCGATTTTGGCTATGAACCGCATGTTTATATTCCAGAAAACCCAACGTATCCGATTGTGGATGAACAATTGGCCGCTGATGTTTCTGAAAAAGCAATAATCCTTAAAAATAAAATAAAAGAGCCGTATCGCTGGGCTTCTTTTTTATCACAGAAAAACACCAGAAAAATAAGTTCAGGGATTATTCCCGGTAAAAAAAAGCAATCGTTGATTGAAAAGCTAATGCTTTGGGTTCGCGGTAACCTTTTTATTCCGGATGCCCGTGTCTTGTGGGTGAAACCTTCGGTGGCGTTCCTGACGGATTATATCGCAAAACATCAAATAGAAACGATTATTACCACCGGACCACCGCACAGTTTACACTTAATCGGTTTGCAGTTAAAAGAGCAATGCCGGGTGAAATGGATTGCCGATTTTCGTGATCCGTGGACAACCATCGGTTATCACAAAGAACTGATGCTGACTGAAAAATCAGAAAAAAAGCACCGTGAACTGGAACAAACAGTGCTTCAGTCAGCCGATAAAATCATTGTAACGAGTCCGACCACAAAACAAGAATTTAGCAGACTAACTGTGAAACCCATTGAAGTAATCACCAATGGTTATGATGTTGAACGGGTTTTAAAAGCGGAACTGGATGAAAAATTCACGATAGCCCATATCGGGTCATTTTTATCAGAGCGGAACCCGAGGATTTTGTGGAAGGCATTAAAGGAACTGGTAAAAGAAAACAAAGCCTTTGCAGCCGATTTTCAATTAAAGCTCATCGGCAAAGTAAGCCAGGATGTGTTAGAAACAATTGAGGAATTTAAGTTAGGTAAATTTGTCCGTAATTTAGGATACGTTTCACATCAAGAAGCGGTTTTGCATCAGCGAACCTCACAGGTGTTGCTGTTAATTGAAATTGATTCGGAAGAAACCCGCTGCATCATTCCCGGAAAATTGTTTGAATATATGGTTTCTGATCGTCCGGTTATTGCCATTGGTCCCAAAGCATCTGATTTCGAGCCTATTTTAAAAGAAACCAACACCGGTCAGTTCTTTAGGTATGATGAAAAAGAACCGCTAAAAGAAGCTATCTTAGCCCATTATCAGTTATATAAACAAAAGAATTTAAAAGTTTATCCGGTGGGTTTGCAATATTACAGCCGAAAAAGTTTAACAGAAAAGCTGGTTAAAAGTTGTCTGGCTAATCACTAATCACTATTTATTCATAATGGGCATCGTCGTTAATCAATCCATCAAAAACACCATCATTACCTTTATTGGTTTTGCCATCGGTGCCACGAATGCCTTGTTTATGTACACCCATTTTTTGGGAGAGGATTATTACGGTTTAACCGCCTTTTTACTGTCCTCCGCCAACATTATGATGCCGTTGATGGCATTTGGTATTCAGAACACCTTGGTCCGGTTTTATGCTGAACATCACACAAATGACGAAAAATCGCGTTTTCTGAATTTAATGCTGGCTTTGCCTTTGCTTATTTGTCTGCCCATTTTTTTACTGTTGCTTTTGTTCTATGGGGAGATAGCTGCCTTGTTGTCGCAGGAAAATCCGGTTATTCATGATTATGTATGGATGATTCCGGTTATCGGTTTGTTAATGGGTTATTTTGAGATTTTTTATGCCTGGGTCAAAGTGCACTTAAAATCGGTTTTCGGCAATTTT
This sequence comes from Bacteroidota bacterium, assembly GCA_023434025.1. Classification (GTDB taxonomy): domain Bacteria; phylum Bacteroidota; class Bacteroidia; order Flavobacteriales; family Flavobacteriaceae; genus Flavobacterium. Next base: position 29,654 of record JAEYTL010000025.1, on the reverse strand, counting down.
GTGAAAGAGGTTTTACTGCGTATTTTTATCAGTATTTTTCTGTTTGCGGTTTATTTTGACTGGATCAGCAACATACAGTTTGTCTATAGCCTCGTGTTTATCTATTTTACCATGATGCTGATCATGGCATTGGTGGCTTTCAGTGTGCGTAAACCGCAATTTCACCTGAAGTTCCCGAGCGAAAAGAAAGCGGTAATCGTTTATTCTGCGTTTATCATTTTTTCGTCCGGTATAGCGGTGTTGTTGCTGGATATCGACAAGTTTATGATCGGGCAATACATTCCGATCAGTGAAGCAGCGTATTATTCGGTAGCTATTTTTATTGCACTGACCATTTCGGTACCCATGCGGGCGATGCATCAGATTACCCATCCGATTACAACTGATTTAATGGCGAAAAAAAAGCATGACGAATTGAATGATTTATACAAAAAAACAGCGATCACCTTGCAAGTGATTGGCGGATTTATCATGTTAGGTATTTTAACAAACATTCACCAGATTTATGCTTTATTGCCTGAAAAATACAGCGGGGGAGTGGCAGTGGTGTTTTTGATTTCCTTTTCAAAGTTTTTTGATCTGATGCTGGGAAATAATAATTCCATCATATTTAACTCAAAATATTACCGGACGGTATTGTTGTTAGGATTGTGTCTGGTGGTTTTAACCGTGAGTCTGAACATGTATTTTATTCCGAATTACGGTATTGAAGGGGCGGCTGTGGCTACGTTGATTTCCATTGGTTTGTACAGTTTGGCCAAATTTTTATTTGTGGTTTTTAAAATGGATTTGTTTCCGTTTTCCCCAAAAACAATTATTTCGTTGGGAATCATTGCCATAACATTCATTGTCTTTTACTTTTGGAATTTTTCCTTTCATCCGATTTTAAATATCTTGCTGAAATCGGTTTTAATTACACTGTTCTATTGGGTTTTGAATTACAAATTCAAGATTTCCGACGACATCAATGGGGTAGTGGATAAGGTGTTGAAAAGTATAAAAAAAGATATTGATTGAAATTATCAAGACTATTTTATCTTTTTTTATTTCCCCATATTCTGATGAATTCATTTGTTCCGTTTTTTAATCCGGAATAGTAATCACCATCTTTGAAATGCGGTAGTATTTTTTCGTTTAATATGTAATCACAAATTTCATCAGTCAATTTTTTTTCTGTCTCTGTTCCGGTTGATATTCTGATTTTTCTTAATTTAATGCTGTAAATAATTGTAAGGCCATTTAATTTTTCCTTTGTTCCAACGCCCCAATGGTTTGATAAATCAAGAGCATATTGGTCAAAATTATCCTCTGTTAATGTATCTGTTATGGAAACAATTGCAATTTGATTGGTCGTTTTATTTTCGTATTCACTGATGATTCTTTCCAAATCAGCAATTTCTTCTTTGGTCAGTGTTGAATCAAAATCAGAGACAATTCCAATTTGTTTAGGAAACGATTTAGATTCAAAATATTCTGTTTTTTCGGTATCGATTGTAACGGAATCTTGATTTTTTGTTTTACAGCTCAATAAAATAATTAGTGTAACGAAAATGAATAGTGTTTTTTTCATATAGTGATCCAGCAGTGAAACTAAGTTGCTGATTTTAAAAGAACTTTATTTTGTAATTAATTTATTTCCCAGATTACTTTTCACGGCTTGAAACCATTCCTCCTGCAAAATGCTTAGCACAATGCTGCTTCTTCGGTTGCCGTTTAAGTCAACCGCATTGCTGCGTAAAATGCCTTCTACGGTGCAGCCAATACTTTTCATGGCGTTGATGCTTCTCTCATTTTCTGCATGGGCTCTGAACTCTACCCGTTTATAGTTCAATGTTTCAAAGGCAAATTGTAATAGCAGGTACTTGCAGTGTTTGTTGAGTCCGGTGCCCTGAAATGCTTTGCCATACCAGGTAAAGCCTAATTGTAAGGTCTCATTTTTAGGTTGAATATCATAAAACCGTGTGCTGCCGGCATAGGTATTGGTTCGTTTATCAAACACAATAAACGGGTATTCTTTTTCTTCTGTTCTTGCACTGAGTGTTGTTTGGATATATTTCAAAAGATTTTCTCTCCCGTTTGCTCCAATTAACGAATATTTCCGGAGTTCCGGTTCGTTTTCGGAATATCTGAGCAGGTTTTCAACATCATCTGCCTGTAACGGACGAAGAATTACTATATGATCTTCAAGGTGATATTGTGCTTTAAAGTCCATCATTTTTAATACATGAAAAAGAGTTTTGCTGAGCGGTATATATAAACGCAACTGTACAAACATACAAATATGTTTTTGTTCAGCCTTATCTTTTGCTGAAATACAAGCATCAGGCCACAGTGTCACCATCACAGCAGACTGGTTAATCACTCCCGGCTGCCAACCCATTTTTTGACCTCGTTTTTATAGGTTTCGCCAACAGGAACAGAGCCTGATTCATGATAAATCAAATGGCCGTCTATCGATTTTATTTTGTCGAGTTGAATGATGTAGGATTTGTGAATCCGCATAAATTCTTTTGACGGAAGTTTATGGATAAAATCTTTCAGATTGTCCAGAACAACTAAGCGTTCGTTTGGCATATGAATCCGGATGTAATCACTTAAACCTTCAATGAAAATAATGTCTTTCGGATTGATTTTTACTTGTCGTCCGTCTACTTTTACAAACAAATGATTATGGGTTTCCAAGGTCACAAAGTCAGTAAATTTTTGTACCGATTTATGGAATTTATCAAAGCTGATCGGTTTCAATAAATAATCAACCACACGATAATCATAACTTTCCAAAGCATAATTTGCATAAGCGGTAGTAACGATGAAATAATTGTCTTTGTTGAACATCTGCATCAGTTGAATTCCTGATAATTCCGGCATTTGAATGTCAATAAAAATCAAATCCGCCGTTTGTTTCTGAAGACAGTCAATCACTTCAAAAACATCAGTGGTAGCCAAAACAACTTCCAGTTGCAACTGCTTATCAGCATAACTTTTTAAAAGTTCCACAGCCAATGGTTCGTCGTCCAGAATAATACATTTTATTTTTTTCATGTTCCTAATTCTATTTTCAAACAACTTTCAAAATAGCTTCCGTCGTTTGTGAATTTAAAGGTATGACGATTTGGAAAATAATATTCCAAACGCTTTTCCAGATTAGATAATCCAATGCCGGAATGAGCATCTTTCAGCTTTTTATTTATTTTGTTTTTAACTTCAATTAAAATAGTTTTACTGTTTGATTGTATGTGAAATAGAATTGGGTTTTTATCATCATCTAAAACACCGTGTTTAATACAATTTTCAATAAACGGCAGTAAAATATAGGGTGGAATAAATTGATTTTTATCTTCGATTTCCAATTGAAGTGAAATATATATTTCTTTTGTATTGCGAATTTTTTCTAATTCAATATAACTTTCAATGTATTTCAGTTCGCTGTCAATCGGGATTAACTCTTTTTGGGTTTCATAGGTTGTAAAACGCATAATCTCGCTCAATTTTTCGATAGCAGGTAAGGCTTGTTCCGATTTTCTGAAAACCATCGAATAAATATTATTCAACGTATTAAAAATAAAATGCGGATTGATTTGTGATTTCAAAAACTGAATTTCAGCTTTTTTCTTTTCTTCATTTAAAACCACTTCTTTTTGCAAGGTTCTGATAAAATTGATGACAATCCAGATAATTGTACTGGCAAAAACAGGAGCAGAAGCCCAATGGAGGTTGTCAAAGATGTAATACTGAATGGTGGTTCCTTTAAAATAATTTCCGGTTCCGAAGAGATGCAAAAACAAAACTTCTTCTATCAAATATCGAAATGTAATGAAATAGGCAAAAATCAATACCAATCCGATTAAAAATTTGCTCAAGAGTTTAACATCAAAAAAACGTTTTAAAACATAAAAATAATTTATGTAAAATGTGGAAACATTTATAAACAGGTAGCTTAAGCTGAAAAGTGTGATTTCATCAAAGCCGAAAACAAAATCATTTTCAGGTTTGAGCTGTATAAAAAATCCGGTTATAAAAACGATCCAGTACAACAGGTGAATGACGATTTCTTTTTGTCTTGAAAACAGCTTCATTTGGTTTGAATTTTCATTTGGTAAAAGTACGGGAGCTTTTATTAAAGAAAAAAGTGTTGACAGAATAAAACAGGGTGTTCATCGAAAAAATGATGTAAAAGGGTAGGGAAGTGCCAATTTTGTTTCAAATTTTAAAAAACAATATCATGAACAGAGTAATTATTGTACTTACGCTTTTAGCATTTTCAAAAATGATGGCACAACAGCCTATTTTCAAAGACAAATTTGACGACGCTATTCCGGTTTTGAATTTCGGAACCTTTCATATGGGATATACTCCTGATGCTACTTCGGTAGATTTTGACGAGCACGATAAAAAAAATCAGGAAGAAGTGCATAAAATAGCTAAAATGCTGGCAGCATTTAAGCCAACCGTTATCATTGTAGAAACACCGCCAAGTTTTAATGAAACGTTGCAGAAAGAATATGCGGAATACCTGAAAAACCCGAAAATGAAATTTGAAAAACCTTCCGAGATTGAGCTTTTGGCCTATGAAATAGGACGTTTAAGTAATGTGCAACGTATTTATGGCATTGACCACAAAATGGGTTACAACTATAATATTGGCAATACCATTCAAAATAAAGTAAACGACAAAACCTATGAAAGATATTTTCAGTTGATTGATAAGGAAGAAAAAAAACTGAATTACGACAACCTGTCGTTATCAGACAAACTGAAAGTGGATAATCATCCGCAATATCTGGATTTTCTAATTAATGTTAATGCCGAAATATTGTCTTATGTTTCCACCAAAGATAAATTTGAAGGAGCCGACGAAGCCGCAAAATATTACCATCGGAACATCAGAATGTATTCTAATTTGAATCAGATTGAATTGAAACCAACGGACAGGGTTTTTATCCTGATGGGAGCAAGTCATACCGCTTATTTTAATGATTTTATGAAGCGAAGCCCGAAATATAAATTAGTTAATCCGTTTTTGTACTTAAAATAAAAAGTGAAGACCTTGTTATTTCTTTAAATTTGCTTAAACTGGAACGAATTATACAGAAAAGGCTTCATTAAATATAACCCTTCCTTTCCATCTTCTGTTAAGATGAGATTGTCTGTTTGTTCCAGTGCTTTTATATCTCTGCAAATCATTCAGGTGCTTACTAAAAATTTGTGAGCCAACTCCGTTGCTGTCAAAAGTCATTTTATTTGCAATTGTGTTAAAGTTGCCTTGAGTCGTGAAAGTCTTTTTGTGTTGTTGTCACTCAAAGTTATCTATTGTCGAACTATTGTACCAAAATAATTATCAGAATCAGTTTTGCTTTTTCTGAATCAAGTCAAATACCTGGTAGGCAATATTTCCTAGTTTACCCGGTATAGTATCGTCCGATACATTTGATAGAACAACAACGCCACTATTTATTTCAGGATAGAATACAACATAGCTTACAAACCCATATGTTCCGCCATCTGTCCAAAACTGATGATTGCCATTATCGTGTTTGTATTTCAGCCAGTTTAACCCGATACTGTAATAACCGGCATTAAATGACTGTTCTTGAGTTAAGTTGACTGCTTTATCCTTTTTGTCAAGCTGAATTTTGATAAATTTTATCAGGTCGTCAGTTGTCGAATTTAATCCGCCAACACCTTTCATATATTGTGTAGTAAAATAAGGCATTGTGTTTCCTTTACCATCATAACCTACGGCCAAAGATTTCTTTTCTTTTTTTGAAGCCAAGAATAAGGTATTATTCATTTTGTATGGTTTCAATACATATTTTGTTATTAAATTGTCAATAGAAGTAGTATATACCTTTTCTAAAATATAAGCCAATAATTGTGCTGCTGCATTTGAATGTCTTGTTTTGAAACCGGGAACAGTATCCAATACAACTTTGTGCAATGCATTGTAAAAGTCTTTTTCTGAATACTTATCGTATATTTTTTCTCTTAAAAAGGTAGTAGAGTCTGTTGAAGCATCTTTTATTTCTTTAGGAGTTTCGGGTAGCCAATTTGGAATCCCCGAAGTCGTATTTGCCAAATGCTTTAAGGTAATGGGTTTGTTTTGATATTCTAAATTGGGATAATCGCCTTTTAGGTATTTTCTGATATCGTCGTCTAACTTTACTTTATTCTCAAGAACAGCATTAGCCAAAATAAGACTTACAAAAGTTTTGGTGACAGAACCGATTTCATAAACTGTATTTTGGGTAGGTTGTATTGTTTTTCCTTTCTCAATCGTTCCAAAATTATAATAAGACACTTTTCCATTATTATAAACACCAATCGAAAGCCCGACAGCCTGTTTATCTTTTATAAAAGTTTCGCCAAGTCTATTAACAAGTGTGTCGGTATTTACTATTTTGGTTTGCCCTATTGTTCTGCAAGAAGAGAATATAAGAACTGTAAGTAGAGTCCAATCGAGAAGTGTCTTCATTTTTAAATTTTATAGTATAAAATTATCTGCAATATCCCCTGGTTTGCTACAGTAGCAAATCCGGCGAGTTGATTATTTCCTGTTAAAGATAAAAAAAATATAAATAAAAATGTCAAGTTGACTAAGTAAACCAGCTTACCAACAGGCTTTTATATGCCGTTTTGCTTTTTGAGTTAAATACTTAAATTTTTCAATTCTTTTTTAGAATAAATTTTTTCAAGTAATGATAACACTGTTTCATTATAATCATCATACAAATCTGCCGGTATAAGCAGTGTGTTTAGTCCATCTATATTTTGTTTTACTCTTTTAGATATGTCGATGAGTAATTTATATGGCAAGTCATATTTTTCCTGGGTAGTAGCCTGATGCAACAAAAGGAGTGACACTTCTTTTAATTTAACAGTACTGATATCCTCATAAATTACGTTGGCGGAATTAATAAAATTCTGAAGAATCAACTCTCTTGTTAATGGTTTTTCTTCATTAAAAATATGTAGTCTAAGCGGTAACCAGTCATCAGAACTAAATGCTGCCTCTACTGCAACCATTGCATAGTTCTTCGGTTTGTTTTTTATAGCCAGAGTTAACACATCAACCATTTCTTCGGTAAAAATATCGGTTAGTGCTTTGATAGAATAATTCGTTTTTTTGTATACCACTATTGTTTGTCCTTTGGGAAATGTGGCACTTACCTCATCGGTACGAGTTATTTTTTCGATTGCTCCTAAGTTGTCGTAATCAATGTTATAAGCCGTTTCCTGAATTTCAAAGCTTCTGTCTGAACTGTTTTCAATCTTATTCAGTTTTTTGTCATCACTGTAAAAATAGCTATCGGCACAAGCATCGATGTATCTTGAATAGCGGCCATATAAAATCGGTTTTCCATCATTATATTCTGCAAATTCAATCTTGTCAAGTGCCCCGTTGCGGTCAATAGTATATGAATAAGTTTGATTTGCTTCCCTCACAAAAAATTTAGTGTGTCCGTTACTGGGATGTCCGGCCCAGTGTTCTTCGGTCAAAATATTTCCTTCCTTATCATATCCTGTTTTATAGCAACGATAGAGTTCTGCCGGTTCGGTTTTTAATATTCGTCCTTTCGGTAATCTGCCAAGTTCTATAGCCAATTGTTCCATATAATACAGTGGTTCTGTAGACCATACAACTTTATCCACTTGAGGTAACAAATCATCGGCATACTTTTTCGCCGGGGTTGTATGCTTTTTAAATTTTTGTTTTAATATCTCTATAAGTTCTGTGCGATTTGACATAGATTAGTTTACTTTTTGTTAATATTTAATTGCTGTATGCTTAAAATGATCTATAATTTGAGACCATGAAAATTCGGCAATCCTTTTTTCAAATATAGCGAAATAGTTTATGGAAAAACATACTTTTTTAGGGACTAAACCTAGATGGGTTTAAAATAATAAACCTCTTTTAAAAGTATCGAAACTCCGTGATAAAAGAGGTTGAGTTTTTCATGTTTTTGCAGATTTTTTTAAAATTTTGGTTGTGCAACAGTTACCCCTTGTTAGCGGTAGTTTTTTTCAACTAAGTTTGTATTTTTCAATTAGTTCTTGTTGCCTTTCGGGATAATAAGTTAAACCAAATTTCTTGTCAAGTTCGGCAATTCGTTTTGCAATTTCCGGGTCTTCAAATGTCAGGTTCTTTTGTATTACTCCGGGGATTATTTTGTGGTAAACTTCTTCCAGATAATCTTCAAAGTTTTGATTAAAATACATATCGATTAAACGAAGATTTTCATTTCCTGAATTCCAAATAACGTGAACGATACCTCTTGGTCTTAAATGCCAACTTCCTGCGGTTACTTCTGTTACTTCATTTCCCATCAATACAGAAGCCGTTCCTTCCAGCACATACATTAATTCATCTAAACTGTCGTGTTTGTGTGGGCTTCCTGCAATTTTTTTTGGTGACAAAACCGCTTCAACACAGGAGAATTGCCTGTTTGTCTGAGTACTATGTATGAGCGTTCTCATATTGCTTCCCATAGCACCTGGTTCTAATGTTTCTTTCGGAAGAATTAGAAACGGTAAAGGCGGTTGAGTTTCAGCCGTCTCTTTTTGAGTAGTTTTTTTTTCGTTGCAGGAAACGAAAGACAACATAGCCATTCCCGCAGTCAGCAAACCTAATTGCTGAATGGCTTCTCGTCTGGAATTCGATTTATTGTTCATCATTGGAGATTATTGGTCCATATAAATTCAGTTAGCATAGTCTTGTCAAAATTACCGCCAACGGTTCGGGGCTAAGCGAATTCGGCGAAAACAGGAGCAGGGTATTCTTTGCTGAAGCAAAACGAATTTATGAAAAATACTGTTTCAATTTAAGAAAAACCAGCCGATTTGCTTAGTCGCTGTTACCAGCAGGTTTTATTAATGATTCACTCTAAGATAAATATTTCTTAGCTCATTTTCTAAAATTTCCATGAAATGAAAAACTTTTTTATTTTGAACCTTGTCTATCTCTCCGTTTAAAATTGAATAGCTGTCTGCATCAGTTTCAATTTTTACGGAAACATCTATACCATCAATATATGTAACACTTTTACCGCTTTTTATTTCCTTGAAATCATCTAATGTCATGGACTTATTTAAAGAATCCCAAAGTGCTTTTTGAATTTTTTCTTTGATAATGATTTTTCCGTTTGGACTTCCAATCGTTCCATTTATTGAATCCTTAGTTAATTCTACGTTTGCATATCCTCCTTGTTCCCCGCCGACAGAATTATAAGAAATTCTATTGATAGCTTGTGAATTAGATGAACATCTAACAAATAAAAATATAATTAGAAATATTAAAAATATTAAAAATATTAAAAATTGAGAATTGAGATTCATATTTAAGTTTTGTTTATTAGTTGTGTGTTGTTTTTATTCATGGAACAATCATAAAAACCTTCTTTTATTTTGCGTTCCATACTTTTCTCAACTCTCCGTTGCTGTCTTCTGTATTTTCTACCCCATCGTCCACCCATAAGCGGTTCAAATAAATTTCTATTCAGATCGATTGTATAACATACTTCATCAGTAACTAAAATCTCCAATGTTTCAATTCCCAATCTTGAAATAATTAATGTATCACCTTTATTTGCTTCTATTTTAAATTTTCCATCTTGATCAGAAAATGTATTTCTTTCTGACCCTTTTACCTCAATTTTTGCTTCTGCAACAGGAACTTTAGTTCTTGTATATTCTGCATTGTCTAATATAAAACCTCTAATTGTTTTAGTGGTATTGTTTGGCAATTGACCAAAAGAAATTGCAGAAATAAAAAAGAATGACAGAGTAAATATCTTTTTTTTGAACATTAGCAATGTTAGTTATTTGATTCTTAGTTTCTAGTTAAAGTTACGAACAACTTGCTGGTAATGGTTCGCCGCTTTGTGCAGTTGCGGATCGTAGCGGACTGAGTATTCTCTGCCAAGAGAGAACATTCTTCGTGAAAATGAATTTTCCGGCTAAGAAAATCACCGCAATAGCATAAAGCGGCTGTTATGGATAGTGCTATTGTATTTTAACACACATCCAAGTTGCTTTGAGTATTTTTTTCTCATTCACATAGGCAATTCCACTTTGCTTAATTATTTTTTCACTTAAACGAATATTGTGTATAACAAATTTGATTTCGTCAGTGAACTTCGCACCTGAGTAAAATTCTGCATCTTCAATACTCACAAGACCAAATATTCCATTAGTTACACCTAACAGTTTTACACCCGCACCGCCGCACTGAGCCATAGATTCAATTAGAATTGTTCCAGGAATAAAATCAAATTCAGGAAAACTACCTTTTAGCCAATTATCTTTCTCATCAAATCTTTTATATCCAATGATTGATTCCTCTGAAAATGATTCAATATTATCTACAAATAAGAAAGGAGCTCTATGGGGTATTAAATTTTCAATTTCTCGTGACATAATTTTTTGATGTAATTAATAATTTATTTCTTATTTCAATGAAATGAAGCATTCCCATAACGGTTATGGGCTTTGCGAAGGAGCGGAAAGGAAAACACTAAAGCTCAATTTAGCATTACAGTCAGCAAAACCATTTTTTTATTTGCTAATTTACACTTTTAAAGCAAATAAAAAATGGTTTTTGCGGATAAAAAGTACAAATGTTGAATTTAGAAATTAACCTGCTCTTTTGAAAAAACCTTGTTAGGCGTATGTACTTTTCTGTCGGTCAATCTTTGAGTTTTATTACGCCTGTTCTGTATAAGTCCAACGCTTTTTGTAAAATATTATCAATTGTCTTTATGGGTAAATCTTTGTTTGGATTAACTCTGAAAATCTTCATTCTTGTACGGTCGCCTTCTTCCAATTCCGGGTGGTTAAGGTATTTTCCTTCTACCATAAGAATATAAGGTTCGTTCGTTTTTTTATCTGTCCACAAATAGCAAAACATTTTTTTCTTATAGCAGAAGCAAGGCATTCCCCACTTCTGCGTTTCGGTAATATTTGTGTCCTGTTTAAGAATAATTTCCCGTAATGCAAGTAGGCAACTCTTGTTTGGCTCGTCTTTATTCAGATAGTAGTTATGAAGTTGCTCAACCATTTTATCTATTTTACAGCAATTAAAAAGTCAATTTCTGTGTCTGCTGGATTTTGTGCTTTTTCGCCAAAAACTTCATAATCTGCTGTAAACACTCTGTCTAAATCCATTTTCCAAATTTCTGTCCATTTGTTTACGATAAGTCCTTTCATTAAATCCCCTTTGGCAGATAGTTTTATATAGTTTCCACCATCAAACGACTTGCCAATCATTCCGTTGGGAATGTCGTTTAAATTTTCTACTCTGCAACCCAAAATTGTCGTGTATGGTTTTGTGTGGTCACTTTCATAATCTGTGTATATGGAATATACCGTGTTGTCAATTTTGTTTGGAATTGCTTCCAAAATTTTGTCATTCATAAACTTACCCCACAGATCTGCAATATCTTTTGCAGCCTGATTGTTTTCGTTTGTTGTTCTTACAGCAATGCCGATTACTTTAAAAGGTTCAATTCTTACGTTGTTCATTTTGAAATGTTTTTTAATTAAGCCACAAAACTAAAATGAGGTTGCGACAGCCCTATGTCAAGGGTTGTGAAAAATATTTTTCTTTGCAAATTTCAAAATATTCCTGCAAGGTCATTTTATGCGGTTCAAACTGTTCATTAAGTGTGGTCAGGTTTTGAATTCTGTCCAAACGAAATGCCCTAAAATCGTTCCGTAATAAGCAAAAGGCGATGAGCAACCAATTTTCTTGTGTGCTGTAAATAGCAAAAGGTTCAATTGTTCTTTCTGTAGTTTTGTTCGTGTCGGGTGAATGATATTTTATTTTGACAAGGTTAAAATTGGTCAAGGCTAATTGCAATGTTGACAGATAATTGCTTGTCCGGTTGTTGTCTGTATTTTGTCTAAATACCGTTCGGTCGGAAAGCAAGTTTGCTTTGTCTTTGGTCTTGTTGCGTAAAACAGATTTTATCTTGCTGATAGCTTCTGAATATTCCTTTACAAATGAAGTATCTTTATTTTTTAAAATGAGTTGTTCGGCTGTAATTAAAGCATTGGCTTCGCTTTCGGTAAACATTACTGGTGGTATTCTGTAACCTTCCATTAAAGAATAACCTTTTCCCTCTTCTGTCAAAATAGGGACACCTGCTTGTTCTAATGCTTTTATATCTCTGTAAATTGTCCTGTTACTTACTGAAAATTTATTCGCTAATTCCGAAGCCGTCAAAAGTCGTTTCGTTTGCAAAATTGTCAAAATTGCAGTTAGTCGTGAAAGTCGTTTAGTATCGTTATTGTCGTTCATTTTTCTAACTGTTCAGATTGGTACGGTCACTGTTAGCATTACGCCTAACTCGTTTATATGCCTGACGAATATCAATTTATAGTTATCCAAAAATAATCAAATAATCTTACAAATTATCAAATAGACTTTTTATTTGTTGGATGTTTTTTGTACTATGTTAACTAATAAAATTCTTTTTAAGCACAATCTCACAGCCCCGATTGCAGCGAAAAGCCTTTGGTGAAGAAAGCCTGTTTTTTCTTGGTTTGGCAGAGCGACCATAGAAGCTCCTGCCGGACCTTAGAAAAAAAGGATTTAGAGCCAAAGCTTGTAGCGAAAAGCGGGATTAGCTTCTAACAAAAAAGCACCTTCTTTCGAAAGTGCTTTCAGTATTTATTTTAAAAGAGGAATTACTTCAGGCTTCCCACCATATCTTCCGGTTTTACCCAGGCATCAAAATCCTCCGGTGAAACATAGCCCAACCGAACGGCTTCGTCTTTTAAAGTTGTACCGTTTTTATGAGCCGTTTGGGCAATTTCAGCTGCTTTGTAATAACCGATCTTGGTGTTTAAAGCCGTTACCAGCATTAAGGAATTGTCAACCAGTTCTTTGATTCTGCTATAGTTTGGCTCGATTCCCTGTGCACAATGCTCGTCAAATGAAACACAGGCATCACCGATCAGAATGGCCGATTGAAGGTAATTAGCCGCCATGACGGGTTTAAATACATTTAATTCATAGTGACCTTGTGTGCCGCCCACCGTAATGGCCACATCGTTACCCATCACCTGAGCACAAACCATGGTCAGGGCTTCGCATTGGGTGGGGTTTACCTTTCCGGGCATAATGGATGAACCGGGTTCGTTTTCCGGAATAAAAATTTCACCGATACCGGAGCGGGGGCCTGAGGCCATCATCCGTATATCGTTGGCAATTTTGTTTAACGAAACGGCCAGCATTTTCAAAGCTCCGTGCGATTCTACAATGGCATCGTGAGCCGCTAGGGCTTCAAATTTATTTTCAGCGGTTACAAACGGCAATCCGGTGAACCGGGCGATGTATGCCGCCACTTTTACGTCATATCCCGGAGGGGTATTCAGTCCGGTACCCACGGCAGTTCCGCCCAGTGCCAGTTCTGAAAGGTGTTCCAGGGTATTTTTCAAGGCTTTTAATCCGTGGTCTAATTGTGATACATATCCTGAAAATTCCTGCCCTAAGGTAAGGGGAGTGGCATCCATTAAATGGGTACGGCCGATTTTTACCACCTGCCTATATTGGTCAGCTTTCGCTTTAAGCGTGTTGCGGAGCTGTGTAACGCCGGGAATGGTTTTCTCCATTACGGCTTTGTAGCAGGCAATGTGCATACCGGTAGGGAAGGTGTCGTTAGATGACTGCGATTTGTTTACGTCATCGTTGGCTTTTACCAATTGTTCGCCTTCACCGATGTTGAATCCGCCTAAAACCTGTGCCCGGTTGGCAATTACTTCATTCACGTTCATATTGCTTTGCGTTCCGGAACCGGTTTGCCAGATCACTAACGGAAACTGGTCGTCTAATTTGCCGGCTAAGATCTCATCGCAGACAGCTGCAATAGCATCTCTTTTTTCTTGAGATAAAACACCTAAGTCGTGGTTGGCATAGGCAGCCGCCTTTTTCAGGTAGGCAAAACCTTCGATGATTTCTTTGGGCATAGAAGCCGACGGGCCTATTTTAAAGTTGTTGCGGGAACGTTCGGTTTGTGCTCCCCAGTATTTGTCGGCGGGTACTTTTACTTCGCCCATGGTGTCTTTTTCGATACGGTAATTCATGGTTGTGTTTATTTATTATATTTAATTTTTTTATTGAACACGGATTTTATAATTTTAAAAATAGTTGAAATTTATGTGTTATACCTGAAAATCGAAACCCGGGACCTGTAAATGGAACGCGGATCAAACAGATCAGCTGACACTGAACGCAGACTTTCACGGATTTTTGACAGCTTTGCTGTAATGGGTTTATACGGATTTGTTGCATCATCCTTCATGTTCCTTACAAACTCCTTATCCGCAATCATTAAAAACTGACAACTGACGCAAATTTACTTATTAACAATCCTATTTTAAAATATTTTTGAGTTTATGTTGATAAAATGATTAAGTTCATTTACATTTGTATCTGAATTCGAAAAATTCCGGAAAACATGTTTGAATTTCAACAGTACTTAGGCTTTTTACTTTTCTTAACCATTTTAACCATCGGTTTCTGGTTGATGATTTTTTTAGTTGGTTTTGTTCACTATTGGTTGGGCGGAGCGATTATGGAATTAATCAAAGAGAAAAGAGCAAAAAAAGACGCTGAATAATATATTTGATAAAATATATTGATCAAAAAAGGGACGCAATTGCGTCCCTTTTTGTATTATTTATGGTGTTCCCATGAATTCACCGTCATCGCCGTTATTATCTCTTCTGGGCATTCTTTCCTTTTCGTTTTTCGGTTTGTTAAAACGATAGGTGATGGAAAGATTGATTTGTCTTTCCCGCCATTGCATTTCGCCCGATGAGTTTACATTGGGCAGGTAGGTTTCAAAAATCCTCTTTCTGGAGTTAAAAATATCACTCACGTTAAAAGCAATGGTGGCTTTGTCTTTCAGAATATCTTTGCTCAAGGCCAGGTTAGCACTCAAAACACCTAAGTTCTTACCTTGTGCCGTGGTTTGCGGAGCGTTGTATGTGGCGTTGGTCTGCCAGTCTATGCCATACGGCAGGGAGACCTTTGAATTGATACGGGCAAACCAGCTGGTGGCTACATTGTCTAAGTTGATGTTAACCGGATTGCCTTCAAAGTTCACATAATTGTATTCTCCTTGTGTTTCATTGCGGAAAAAGTTAAAGTTACCGTTTAGTCTCCACCATTTATAAGGGTTATAGTTTAAGGTGAATTCAAAACCGAAACGGTATTCGGTCGCTAAGTTAATCGGGCCGCTTAAGATAACCGGTACACCATTTTCAAAATCACCGGATTCTCTTCGGATGAATTGAAAAACATCATTGGTTTTGTTGATATAGGCTGAAGTACTCAGGGTGAATTTTGTCCACCTTTTAATATAGCCCAAATCAAACGCATCGGTCATCGCCGGATCTAAATCCGGATTTCCCTGAAAGATATTGATGTTGCTCGAAAGATTGGCTGTTGGGTTAAGAAAACGCCCTCTTGGCCGCTGAATCCTGCGGCTGTAACTCAATGTCACATTGCTTTTTTCCGATATTTCATAAGCAAAAAAGGCACTCGGGAAAAAGTTGTTGTAGCGTTTGTTGTTGTAATCGTTGTTGGAAATCAGATTAACTCCGATGTTTGAGTCCTCCCATCTTAAACCGAACAGGTATGAAAATTTATTGATTTTTGAGCCAAACTGCGTATAAAGAGCATTTACATACTCCTTGTATTCAAATAAATTTGAAAACCTCGGATCCGTTTCAAACTCGTTCGTATCATCGTTAAAGGTCTCCACATCAAAATCAGTGATTACTTTGGTAAAATCACCACGGTAACCGGCTTCAAAACGGGTGTTTTCTCCAATCGGAAGCACATAATCGGTCTGGAATAAATTCCGGTTCTGGCGTTGAATGTTAGCCGTTGTCTGGTCAGTGGCATCAAAAATATAGGAAAAATCATTGTCTTTGTTCAATGAAGTTGAAAAATCAACTGTAAGCTGATGACCGTCTTTTTTGAATTTCTTGATCAGGTTAGAGGCATATTCTATGTTTTCGCCTTTATTGGTCTGGTCGTTAAAACGACGGCGGACTCCCAGATAATTAAAGTCAGCATCATAATCATAAAACAGTACTTCGTCCGGATTGGAGCCGTTGTCCCGGCGGTAAGATACTGTATTGGTCCAGGTGGTTGTTTTGTCCAGGTACCATTCTGATCCGAAACTTCCGTTGTAAGCCTCTCTTAACCGGTTATTTTTTCTTCTTTCATTGATAAAGCCGGTCGTGTTGCCGTCCTGATCAAAATATTCTGAATCGGTTTTTGAATTTCCGGGACTGTTTCTGTCGCTGTAACCTAACGTGGCAAACACATTGAAATTTTCTGATTTGAAGTTGATGTTTCCGGTTAAGCCATAATTTCGGGGGTCACCAACGGTTCCGGTAACCACACCGTTTAATCCCTGGTTTTTTCCCTTTTTGAGGATGATATTCAAAATACCGCCACCGCCTTCCGCATCATAACGGGCAGAAGGGTTGGTGATTACTTCTACTTTGTCAATTGCATCTGCGGGAAGTAAACGCAAGGCATCGGTTACGTTGATGGCATTCGAAGGTCTTCCGTCAATAAGAATCCGTACATTTTCGTTTCCTCTCAAACTCACATTCCCCTCCACATCAACGGAAACGGAAGGAACATTGTCCAGCACATCACTCACGGTTCCGCCTTTTACCATCATATCCTGTCCTACATTATACACCCGTTTGTCTAATTTTATTTCAACAGTGGAGGCCTCTGCTCTCAGTTCAACGCCTTCCAGCATGGTTGAATCATCGGTTAAGGAAATTGTGCCTAAATTAATGTTTGACTGCAGGTTACGGCTTTTAAATTCTACGGTTTTGAATGAGATAAACTCAATCCGGATGTTGTAGTTTCCCGCATTTACTTCAATGTCAAATTCTCCCTTTGCATCGGTAATTCCCCCTGTAATCATTTCCGGATTGCGAACACTTTCAAAAACAATAGTGGCATATTCTAACGGTTGTGAAGAGGATTTTTCAATTACTTTTCCGGTAACTTTTATTTTTTTAGGTTCCGGTCGCTGGGCAAAGGACAATGTTGATATACTCAAAAACAAGAGTATGGCAACAGCTTTAAAATTTCTCATTAAGTTGGTTTTTTGATTCGTATGCTATGACTGCAAAAATATCGATAGGTTTAACCTTAAAATCACAAAGGTTTGTTAAATGATGTGTTAACTGATTCTAAATAAAATCGACTATTTTTTGAGGCGGACGCCCTATGACGGCTTTGTTTCCGGTTATTACAACAGGTCTTTCCATCAGAATCGGATGGGTTGCCATGGCCTTGATAATAGCCGCGTCCGATAGGTTTTTTCCTTTGAACTGCTCAGTCCATATCTTTTCTTTTTGCCTGACCAGCTCAAGGGGAGCAATGTTTAGCTTTTGAATCAGCGTTGTCAATTCCGCTTCACTTAGGGGATTATTCAGATAGTTTATTGTTTCAAACGGTTTTCCCGATTGCTCCAGCAGGGCAAGTCCTTCTCTGGATTTACCACATCTTGGGTTATGTAAAATTTTTATCATATCAGTTTTTTTACAAAGTAAAAGTATTGCCATTCAATTTTAGTTAAAAAAAATGTAACATATTCCTGAACAAATGACCTATATTTGAAAAACTAAAATTTTACTTATGTATATTGATCAGATTAACAATAAAAAATTCAATTTTATTCTTTACCTGCCCATCCCGTTGGTGTTTATGGGGTTGATCGTACTGAATTTCATTGCCACTGCAGATGTAAATGTGGAAGAAATGATACAATTGATGATTCAGGAACTGGGCACCAATTTAACCTTTGCCATTATGGTTGGTCAGTTAGCTGTCTGCTGTGTTGTTTTGCTTTTTTGGGTTAAGTTCATTCACGGGCAAAGTATCCGGAGCCTGACCACATCCAGAACAAAAATCGACTGGAAAAGGGTGTTTTTTTCGTTTGCGGTCTGGGGTGCCTTTACGGTAGTGACCACCTTGATTGTTTACTTTTTATCACCGGAAAGTTTTGTGGTTAATTTTGATCCGGTTAAATTTTTACCGTTTCTGATATTGGCAATCTTATTGATTCCGTTACAAACCAGTTTTGAAGAATATTTTTTCAGGGGATACCTGATGCAGGGGATTGGCGTGCTGACCAAAAGCCGGCTGATTCCGTTGTTATTTACGTCAGTTTCCTTCGGCTTAATGCATATTGCTAACCCGGAAGTTGGGAAACTCGGAATGATTATCATGGTTTATTATATCGGAACCGGATTTTTTCTGGGCATTATCACCCTGATGGATGAAGGACTGGAACTGGCTTTGGGATTTCATGCCGCCAACAATTTGGTCGGGGCACTTCTGGTCACGGCAGACTGGACAGCATTTCAAACACATTCTATCCTGAAAGACGTTTCTGAACCTTCAGCCGGCTTTGATGTTTTGTTTCCGGTGCTGGTTATTTTTCCGATTCTTTTGTTTATTTTTGGTAGGAAATACAAATGGACAAACTGGAAAGAAAAACTGACCGGAAAAGTATATGAATACAGTCCTGAAAATGATTTAATTAACACCATTGGCCACCATGATCAACACTGAAATTACGTATCATAACGTACACAATAAATTCAAGTTAAACGGATTTCACCTGAACCGGGAAGAGCTTTGCATGTTTGCTTACAGCTTTATCAAGGAAGGGGAAGATTTTGAAAAGCCCGTCGGTGATTTTTTACTGGATTGGTTTGATGATAAGAGTTATATTGAAATGAATACATCCGGCTCTACCGGTAAGCCTAAACTGATCCGTGTGGATAAACAGGCGATGGTTCGTTCTGCCCTGGCAACCGGAGATTTTTTTGACTTAAAACCGGGAGATAAAGTGTTGCACTGCCTGCCAGCCAATTATGTGGCCGGTAAGATGATGCTGATCCGCGGGTTTATTTTAGGATTGGAAATTGATTTTGTGGCTCCGAGTTCACATCCGCTGGAAAAACTGGATTACGATTACGATTTTGCCGCTTTGGTGCCCATGCAGGCTCAGTATTCACTGGATAAGCTGAAGCATATCCGCAAGATAATCATTGGCGGAGCAAAAATTACCAAGCCCCTGGAAGATAAATTGCTGAAAATTAAATCAGAGATTTATGAAACCTATGGGATGACCGAAACCATTACGCACATTGCCGCCCGAAAAATGGGGGAGGAAGCGTTTACCGTTTTTCCGAACGTCATGTTGTCGCTGGATGATAAAAATTGCTTATTGATTAAAGCTCCTTCTGTTTCGCCGGATATTATTGAAACAAACGATATTGTGGAAATGGTTTCCGAAAACCAGTTTATCTGGTTAGGACGCTACGATAATGTGGTTAACAGCGGTGGTATCAAGCTGATTCCGGAGCAAATTGAAGAAAAGCTGACCACGAGAATCCCGAGACGCTATTTTGTAGCCGGTAAACCCGATCCCGTTCTGGGGGAACGGTTGGTTTTACTTGTTGAAGGCGAACCGCTTGTGATTGAAGATACTGTTTTTGATGTACTGGACAAATATGAAAAACCAAAGGAAATACACTTTGTCAAACATTTTGAAGAAACACCAACGGGTAAAATTATCCGGAAAGAAACGTTGAATTCATACCTGGCAGGTTTTTAAAAACCTGTCAGAAATATTTACTTCTTCACGGTTACCAGCATTTTATACAGAGCTAAATTAATTTCTTCTACAGAAACAGCATTCGGTATTCTTGTCCATTGGTTTGTAACCCTGATAATCGATTTTTTGTTGTTGGTGTAAAATTCAACCGGCATTTCAAACCCGGTAACATCTGTTACCCATCTTGCTTCAACTGCCTTTTTGTTGGTCCGTAATTCCAGTTCCGGTAATTTTTTATGATGGAGGTATTGATCAAAAAGCGGAGCCAGATTTCGTCCGGATTCTTTAGAAAAAAAGCTTACGACATCTTGTGTTTCAATAATCTGATGCCGAAAGGTTTCGGCATACTTTCGGAGCAAACTCCACCATTTCTCATCATCATTAATGATATGACGTATAGTATTGAGCATCAAAGCTCCTTTGTAATACATGTCTGAATTCCCGGTTTTAAAATTCACGCCAAACTGACCGATAACGGGTTTTTGGTTGCTCACCATCCGCTTTTGACCGTTGATGTATTCCATGGCCTTTTCATAGCCAAACTGGCATTCCACAAAAACAGATTCCGAATAAGTGGTAAAACTTTCGTGAATCCACATATCGGCAATGTCTTTGGAAGTGATGCTGTTGCCAAACCATTCGTGGCCGGTTTCATGAATGGTAATGTAATCAAAAAGCAAGCCTACACCGGTGCCGGTCATGTCATTTCCCAGATAACCTTTCATGTACTTATTTCCATAAGCTACAGCACTTTGGTGTTCCATACCTAAATAAGGCGTTTCAACCAATTTAAATCCGTCTTCCGCAAACGGATAAGCACCGAATTTTTCCTGAAAGCAATCCATCATGGGTTTTACTTCTTCAAAATGCTTGCGGGCTTTGGCTTCATTTTCCCGTAAGACATAATAGTCCAGGTCCAGACCGTTGTGCTTTTCATAAAAATGCACATAATCGGCTATATTAATAACAATGTTGTAATTGTTTATCGGATTGGTCACTTCCCAGTCCCAACGTGTATAGCCGTTTTTTAAATCCGTTTCACCTAAAAACCGGCCGTTGGAAACATTCATCAGTCCGTCAGGTACGGCCACCCGTACCGAGGCACCCCGATCCGGTTCATCCGTCTGATGGTCTTTTACCGGATACCACAAACTGGCTCCGGTTCCCTGTACAGCCACACCCACAAAATCTTTTCCGTTGCTGTCTTTTTTCCATACAAAACCGCCGTCCCACGGAGCTCGTTTGGCAACCAATGGTTTACCGGAATAGTAAAAGCGAACCGTATGTTCTGAATTTAAAGCAAGTTCTGTTGGTAAATCAATAAAAACAGCATCCAGTTCCCGTTGATAAGTTAGCTTTTTGTTGTTGTGAATGATGCTGTCCACATTCATATTTTCAAACAAATCCAATTGAATTCGGGCTGATTTTTCTATCAATTTAAACGTAATATCATTAAAACCTACAATTGTTCTGATATCCGGATTGATTGTTAAATTTAAATCATAGCGTTGCACATCAAATGCGGTTCGTTCCGGACGCAGACTTCCTTGCAGCGAATCACGCCGGGTAAAATTTTGTGCATTACCCGTCAAAGTCAGTAACAGAAAAAACAGTATAATTCGATTCATATTGTCAATAGTTTTAGTATTACAATATTAATTTATTTTTAGAGAACTCAACTAATTTTATGATTTTGTTTGCTAATTCGAAGCAGGTAAATTTTCTGTTTTCAATCAGCGAATCAGCGGCATTTTATTTTTTTCAAACAATCTTTGTATAAGCAAAATCTATTAAAAAAATAATTTCAATAGCATTTATTGTACTACTTTAGTCGTGCTGAAATCGTAAAGAATTTTAAGGAATATATAAAATAAATGAATTAAGAATGTTATTTTATTGCAAATTAAGCGATAGGTAAGCCGGAAAACCATTCTTTTTTTCTAAATTTATGAAGCCTTTTCAGTACACCATGTTCTTAGCAGCAAACAAATTAATAACCAACTAATAATTTTAAAATTATGCACAATTCAACAGAAGGTCAATGCCCGCACCATCACCAGGCGATGGGCAATGAAGCAACTCCCTCACATTCTTCTTCCGGAAAATGCCCCGTGATGCACGGAGCCAATTCTAACACACAGCAATCGGTTATGGAATGGTGGCCGAAATCCTTAAATCTGGACATTTTACACCAACACGATACCAAGACTAACCCGTTGGGAAATGCGTTTAACTACGCCGAGGAGTTCAAAAAACTAGATTTAGAAGCTCTCAAAAGCGATTTGAAAAAACTGATGACGGACAGCCAGGACTGGTGGCCGGCCGATTGGGGGCACTACGGCGGTTTAATGATCCGTCTGGCCTGGCATTCTGCCGGAACCTACAGAGTAGCCGACGGCAGGGGAGGATCCAATACCGGAAATCAGCGTTTTGCCCCGTTAAACAGCTGGCCGGATAACGGCAACTTAGACAAAGCCCGTCGGTTGTTGTGGCCGGTCAAGAAAAAATACGGAAACAAAATTTCATGGGCCGATTTGATGATTCTGGCCGGTAACATGGCGTATGAGTCCATGGGCTTTAAAACATTCGGTTTTGCCGGAGGACGGGAAGACATCTGGCATCCTGAAAAAGATATTTACTGGGGTTCAGAAAAAGAATGGCTCGCTCCGTCCGGAAGTGAAGGAACCCGTTATTCCGGGGAACGGGATCTTGAAAATCCGTTAGCGGCGGTTATGATGGGATTGATCTACGTAAATCCGGAAGGAGTTGACGGCAATCCGGATCCGCTTAAAACCGCCCGTGACATGCGGGTGACCTTTGAACGGATGGCCATGAACGATGAAGAAACCGTTGCGTTAACGGCAGGAGGTCATACCGTTGGAAAAGCTCACGGTAACGGTGATGCCTCTTTATTGGGCGAAAGTCCGGAAGGCGGAGAGATTCAGAACCAGGGCTTTGGCTGGATGAACCCGACCGGAAAAGGAAACGGTGCCGATACGATTACCTCCGGAATTGAAGGAGCCTGGACAACCCATCCCACCGTGTTTGACGATGGTTATTTTGAGTTATTATTCAAATACGACTGGCAGTTGACCAAAAGCCCGGCCGGAGCCTGGCAGTATGAGCCGGTTAACATTGCCGAAGAAGACAAACCGGTGGATGCCCATAACCCGTCTGTTCGCAGAAACCCGATGATGACCGATGCCGATATGGCGTTGAAAATGGATCCGGCATACCGCAAAATATCCGAGCGGTTCCGTCAGGATCCGGCTTATTTCAGAGATGTATTTGCCAGAGCCTGGTTTAAGCTGACACACAGGGATCTGGGGCCAAAATCACGTTACCTTGGGTCAGATGTACCGGCCGAAGATTTAATCTGGCAGGATCCGGTGCCAACTGTAAATTATACGTTAAGTACTTCTGAAATAGAAGAATTAAAAGATAAATTATTAAATTCCGGTTTAACCCGAACCGATCTCATCAATACCGCCTGGGACAGTGCACGGACTTTCCGTGGATCGGATTTCAGAGGAGGAGCCAACGGAGCCCGGATTCGTTTGGCTCCGCAAAAGGACTGGCAGGGAAATGAGCCGGGTCGCCTGCAAAAAGTGTTGAACAGGTTATATGAAATCCAGGATAGTTTACCGAAAAAAGTAAGCATAGCCGATTTGATTGTATTAGGCGGAACGGCTGCTGTTGAACAGGCTGCCCGAGAAGGTGGATTCCATATCAGTGTGCCTTTTACACCCGGTCGCGGAGATGCCACACCGGAAATGACGGATGCTGATTCATTTGCCGATTTAGAACCGTTGCACGATGCCTTCCGCAACTGGCTGAAAAAAGATTATGTGGTCACTCCGGAAGAATTGATGCTGGACAAGGTACAGTTACTGGGACTAACCGCACCGGAAATGACGGTGCTTTTAGGCGGAATGCGGGTGTTGGGTACCAACTATGCCGGAACAAAACACGGGGTATTCACTGATAAGGAAGGTGTACTTTCCAACGATTTCTTCGTGAATCTGACGGACATGAACTACAGCTGGAAACCCGTAGGCGAAAACCTTTATAATATTGTGGACCGCAAAACCGGCGTGACCCGCTGGACAGCTACCCGTGTGGATTTAGTATTCGGTTCCAATTCCATTTTGAGAGCGTATGCCGAAGTGTATGCCCAGGATGACAACAAGGAAAAATTTGCTCAGGATTTTGTGAATGCCTGGGTGAAAGTGATGAATGCAGATCGTTTTGATGTGAAATAATTCCAAAAAATAAATTAATCCTGAAAAGTGACCCGGAAACGGGTCGCTTTTTTTGTTTCAGGTTTTAAGTTTCAGGTTGGTATGCAATAAAAAAAATTGTTTACCAAACGAATCCGTTTCTATTTCTTGATAGCGAAGCTATTAAAATCCGTTCCGATAGCTATCGGGATCTGCTCAATCCGCATCATCCGTGTTCCATTAAAAAGCGAAGTGTCTTTGTGTTCTTGGCGGTTAAAAAAGTTTCAAGTAGATAAATGTTAAAGTGAGAAGATGTACTCAAACTTAAAAATGTTAAAACAGATATAAATTTCTGTTTTAGTGTTTGGTTTGTTATTAAGTTCGCAATACACTAGCTGGAAATTCAGTAATAACATACCATATGATCAAAAAATCCACCTGTTTAATCATTACTTTTTTATTTTCTTCTCTTATTTATTCACAATCTGCTGAAAAACAATCGTTTAATTTAGGCTTTGAACAGATCAAAGATGCACTTCCTGAGAACTGGCAGTATTTTGGAAATTCTGGGTACAGCATTTATCCGGATTCCAGTACAGTTAAAAGTGGTAAGTATTCATTTGTTCTTGAAAGTCACGGTGAGGTATCTGGTTTTAAAGCATTGGCTTTTAACCTTCCGAACAACTATAACGGAAAATCGATTCGTTTATCCGGCTTTATAAAAACGGAAGCCGTTTCAGAGGGGTATGCCGGTTTATGGATGCGAATTGATCCGCAGGTTGAATTTGACAATATGAATGACAGAGGGGTAACCGGAACAACGGATTGGAAGGAGTATGAAATTATACTTCCATTAAACCCTAAAAAAACGGATAAAATAGTGGTTGGTGGTTTGCTTGTGGGCAAAGGAAAAATGTGGTTAGATGATTTTAAAATTTCCATCGATGGAAAAGATTTGACTGATAAGGCTGTTAAAACTTACACAAAGCAATTGCTTCCTGCCGAAAAAGATAATGCGTTTGATAACGGTTCCAACATCGTTTTGGCTGATTTAGATAGCCAGGCGATAACTCATTTGACGGTATTGGGAAAATTGTGGGGATTTTTAAAATACCATCACCCGGAAGTGGGTAAAGGAAACCTTAATTGGGATTATGAGCTGTTTAGAATGTTACCCGATTACCTCAAGCAGAAAAACAAGAATGAACGAGATCTTTTTTTGTTGAACTGGATTGAAAAATACGGTAAAATTCCCACTTGTAAAAAATGCCGGCCTGTTAATGAAAATGCCTTTTTAAAGCCCGATTTTGATTGGGTTGATCACTCAGATTTATCGGATGATTTAAAAAGTAAGATTAAAGAAATTTACCTCAACCGTCACCAAGGAGAACATTTTTACATAGCTCTGCATCCGGATGTAAATAATCCGGATTTTACAAATGAAAAAGCGTATGCAAACATGCCGTATCCGGATGCCGGTTTCCGTTTATTGTCACTTTACCGTTACTGGAATATGATTCACTATTATTTTCCCAATAAACACTTAACCGATAAAAAATGGGATACAGTTCTCCAAACATATCTTCCTCAGTTTATTGAAGCTCAAAATGAACTTGACTATGAATTGGCTGCTTTGCAGTTGATTGGCGAAATTAATGATACACATGCTAATTTGTGGGGTGGAGGAGATAAAATTTCGGAATGGCGTGGCCGTAATTATGCTCCCTTCCGGGCAGAATTCATTGAACAAAAATTCGTTGTTACCGATTATTACAATCCGGAATATGCTTTGGAAGCAAAAGTAAAAGTCGGAGACATTATTACTCATTTAAACGGTAAATCGATCGCTTCGGTTGTTGACAGCTTAAAGGCATATTACCCTGCTTCCAATGAAGCGGCTATGCTAAGGGATATTTCTATCGACTTACTGCGTTCACCTCAAAAAACACTTCACTTTGATTATATCTCGGAAGGAGAAAACAGACGGCAAACAGTTACCTTGTATGAACGCGATAAATTAAAAATGTATTACTGGTATAAAGTAAACCGGGATGAAAAATGCTATAAAATGCTAAACGGAAATATTGGTTATATCACTCTAGCAACCATCAAAGACGAAGATATACCGGTGATAAAAGAAATGTTTAAAAATACCAAAGGCATTATTATTGATATCCGCAATTACCCATCAACATTTGTACCGCTTTCTTTAGGATCCCTTTTTGTGAGCAAACTAACTCCTTTTGTGAAGTTTTCAAAAGCCAATCCGGATCATCCGGGAGAGTTTACTTTTAGAGAGGGAGCAAAAATAAAGGGAGACGGATACAATTATAAAGGAAAATTAATCGTTTTGGTCAATCAAAACTCACAAAGTCAGGCAGAATATACAGCCATGGCTTTCAGAGCCGGAAATAATACAACCATTCTGGGGAGTACAACAGCCGGAGCTGACGGTAACGTATCTCAATTGGTTTTGCCGGGCGGATTACAATCCATGATTTCGGGAATAGGAGTTTATTATCCCGACGGAACGGAAACGCAACGCATCGGTATTGTTCCCGATCTGGTTGTAAAGCCCACGATTAAAGGAATCAAAGAGGGAAAAGATGAGGTGCTGGAAAAAGCGATTGAAATACTAAATCAATAGTTTATTTTGCCATTTAAAGTCTTATTCTTTCTTCAGGATAGGAGCCAAGAGTGAACTGTAAAGTAAGTTTAAGATCAGAAGTTTCAGGTAGTCTTTTGTTTCTTAAACTCACTTATTACCCAAAATACCACCGCCCAAAACGGTAACGTAGAAGCCAACATCTTCACCTCGACCCTTAAAAACCCAATAAAGGTTATCATCCCCAGAAGCAAGCCCAGGCAAATAATTCCCACATACGTTAACCGCTTATCCGGTTTAGATTGAAACAAGGTAATCAATAAAACCAACTGACCCAAAAGCGGTAATAAAGTTAACGGATGAGCCGCCGCTAACGGATCAGTAAATAACTTCTGCAACAGCTCCCACTCGGCTTCGTATAAAAACGACCGGCTCTGCGTACCCCATTCCAAATACCCGAACAGAGAAGTGAGCATAATGAGAAAATTGAGAAGTTTTTGAAACATCGGGTATATTTATTTACTGAAAATAAAGATAATGTTTTCAGGTTAACGAATGAGGCAGTCCTTTAAAAATGAAAATGTTGAGGTTGCTTTCGTAGATTTATGCTTAACTTAAAACTGGAATTTTGGTTTGCATATCCAAATCCTTAACCATTGCTCTCTTTCGACAAGGCTTTAAAGCTTTTTTTCAATAATGTACTTGGCCATGTCTAACTCTAACGCCAAATTAGCATACATGCGTTTTAACTTAGTATTTTCTTCCTCTAACTGTTTGATGCGTTTGAGTTCATTGGCTTCCAGGCCACCATAGCGTTGACGCCATTTATAAAACGTTGCTTTGCTGACTCCATACTCCCGTGATAAAGTCTCTGCATCTTTGCCAAGTTCAAACTCTTTTAAAATCTTGGCAATTTGGGTCGGGGTGAATTTACTTTTCTTCATATTGACAGTTTAAAATTAATACTTTTTTTCTACTTTTAAACTGTACTAGCTTTGGGGGAGCTTACACAGGGTCAGCCCAAAACACAGGATTATTATCAAAAGCACTATATGGAGAATAATCAAAATGCACCACCGGATCCTGCACCACCCACCTTGCAATCGCAGGGTCATACTGCCGCATATCCATATCATACATGTTCAGTGATAGCTCATCCTGCCATTCCTTGCCATTGTACTTATAATCATAAACCGTTTCATTAGTCGGGACAATCACAATATTCCCTCCGTCTTTTTCGTACTGCTTTTTGGTCATATTATAATTCCGGTGCTTGAGCCCAAACGGATAATAGTTGTTTTCCTCTAAAATGGTAAGAACGTTGGTGATCGGGTATTTATGCTTAACTTAAACTGGAATTTTGGTTTGCATATCCAACATTACCAATCTAAATAAAAAAAGCTTTTAAAATAGCATTTTTTATGAATTCCTTTATTTAAATCTACTTCAAAGATTGCATCATATGTTCTTATTCCTGATTGAAATTTATTACCTCTTTCTATCAATAGATTACATTTATTATTATTAAAATTATCAAAAACATAAATGTTATATGCATCTTTTAGAAAATTACTTGTGTCAAGTATTCTTAGACTTTTATCAGAATATTCAAGATCATAATAAATGTTATTATCAACATCATATAGAATGTACCAAGAATTTGAAGTATAAGTGTCACTGTCAGAAATTGTAAAGTAAATAATATGATTAGTATTCACCAATTCTTTTTTTAATTTCCTAAAAACTAATTTATGAAAATCCTTATGTTTAGAAGAATTACTTGTTTTATCTTCATAATTATCTTTGTTCATTTCCTCAATTATATTATTGTGCATCAAATGAATTTCATTGTAAAACTTCGGAACACTACAACTACTTATTAAATTAAATAAAATCATGTAGGTTAAATAAATAATATAATTTTTCATTTTCTAGAATTTAATATATTAGTCCAAATTTTAAGAACTTTCTCAGTCGGTTCATATTGTTCATAAAAAGGATTTTGCGTTTTTACTTTTTTTATTAATCTCGAATCTTCATTAACACTACCATCACTATTTCTTATATAATGAGTCCTTAATGGTAATCCTTGCTCACTCCTGATCATATTTTCATACATCGTAGCAAAAACCTCATCTTGAGTTGCTATTTGATTTTTTCCATCATCACCTTTAAAATTAACCCAACTCTTTGATCTTTCAGAAGATTCAAATAAATTAAAAGAGAGACCATGAGCTAGCTCATGTACTAAAGATATGTGAAAAGTTAATGGTTGAAAGCCTTTTGTTGTAACCGCCCCCCCTTTTTGATTAAAAAATGTATAAATACTAGATTCCTGTGTCCAATTTTTCTCTTTTATTGATTTTCTAGTAGACCTATTCTCAAAAATATCAACATTTATCTTTTCATTCTCAAATAATCTTAAAAATAAATGACCAAAGGAATTCTCATCATTTTGGGTTATACTGTTTAGTGCGTCTAATATTTGTGCAACATAACTTCCTTCCTTTGGATCATACTTATCCCAATTACCTTTATCATCCTGTGAATATACATTACCGCTCTCATATTTGTATCTGCCCCCATTTTCATCTCTAATATATATATAATCGCCATTAACATCAATAAATCTTATTGGATTATTAGCTGTATATTGATATGGATTAATATTATAAAATGCCTCAGAAAAATTATCAATTGAAAAATATCTCCCTAAAGCCGGGTCATAATTTCGTGCTCCATAGTCGTAAAAGTTAAGCCCTAACTCATCTTGCCACTCCTTTCCATTGTACTTATAATCATAAACCGTTAAATTAGTCGGGGTAATCACAATATTCCCTCCGTCTTTGTCATACTGCTTTTTAGTCATATTATAATTCCGGTGCTTCAGCCCGAACGGATAATAGTTGTTTTCCTCTAAAATGGTAAGAACGTTGGTGATCGGGTTTTTGGTATAACTCAACCGGATATTCCCCAGATGATCCGTGTAATTGAACACATAATTATAACTCGCCATGGTCTTCTTTACATACCCTTCGGCATGCGGGAAGAACTCCATATTGTTGTTGACATACTGAAAACCGTTCAGGTAATCCGTGGTGCGTACATCACTGCCATCTGTAACAATCTTTCTGACCTTTACACCACCCGCATTGTAAA
>JAEYTL010000003.1 GCA_023434025.1 Bacteroidota bacterium | reverse complement strand
AAAAACTTATTGAAAAAACTATTGACGTTAAGATAATTTCACTATCACTAACTTGTCTTCTTACATCTTCTATGTGATTAATTTCTTGCAAAATATCATCTATTAAACAATAAATTGATATAATTTTGTCTTTACAAAGCATTGGTGAGGTTTATTGGTTCGCAAAACAAATTTACTTAACCTCTGCTTTGTTTTTTTATACTAGCTAAACTAGCAACTTGAATTAATTATTTTAAAGAGAACTCTTTGCTTAGCTTGGCTTTTCATAAAAATATTTTACTCGAATACTTTTCAAATCTGGGTCTGCATTTCAATCATCAGATATTCTAATAAAGTCAATCATTTACTTTAATTGTAGTTAAATTTCCATCGTCAAATCCTGTTGTTATTCCTTTTGCATTGGCAAATAATGAAGTCTTAAATTTTTCTGAACCAACATAACTACGAATTAGTTTCTCGGATATTTGTTGAATAGCTTGCCAATCTTTATCTGTCGAAAATTCTTTTCCAAATTGAAAGTATTTTTGTTTGGGTTCAAAGTCCACATGAGTAGTCCAATCGTCATCATCTATTTCAAATTTTTTTGAACCTATCAGATACATTTCAAAACCGTTTGTAGTTTCAAAAAGTCCAAAATTGAAACCAATTACGGAATTGTCAACCTTTTCAATTTGATTAATATTATCAAGCCATTCTGTAAATGCCTGTTCTATTGTCATAGTTTTTTGTTATTTTCTTGTGAACATAGTCTTTTAAAATCACGTTCTCACTAGAGAAGATTGGGTATCTCTAAGATTGATTAGCTGAACTTTTTTGTTTTTATATATAAACCGCAAAGTCGGGAGACGTTTGCGGAGCGTTCTAAGAACATTTTACCTAACACTTTTCGGAGCTGGAGGCGTAACATTATTGTGATCAAATTTTGGTATCATCCTAAAATGGTAGTTGATGTAAATGTAACAAAAAAACTTCTTGTTTACATTTACTGTGTTTTTAATGTAATCGCTATAGATGCTTATTTCTTACATTTCGCTGATTCATGAAGTGACAATGAACCAAGAACTAAACCTATATAAATATTGATAAAATTTTAAATTAAAAAACCTTTTCTATTACAAATAAATCCCTAGACTTGTCATTTCTTGAAACCACTACTATCAGAAGTACTTACTTGAATTTTCACATAAAAATATACCTAATGGAATAAGTAACATTAGACAATAAATTGGCCATATTGTTTTCGCTTTTAAACATTCTATTATTGTGTTTCTTCCACTGTTGTATCTTTTAGCATCCATAGAAAAGTCTATAGAATTCTCATCTATAAGTCTAACATCATTATATAAACTTCTGTAACGTCTTTCTTGGAGAAGAAAGAAAGCATTTAAATACCAAAATATTGGGACCGCAATATATGTAAGGATTGCGTAAGTTGTATTTGAATCTTTTTGAGCAAACACAAAAAGAGCAGAAATTAGTGTAACTGTCCATCCTTTTACTATAAATGAGTTTGTACTCATTCTATTTATTGTGTTATGGATAAACTCTAAATGTTTTATTTTTTTTTCTGACATTATACTAAGAATTTTTGATTGATTGGATGTTGTGCATATAAGTTATCAAGTGCTTGTTCAGGTGAATTTGCAGAAGTAGTGTACCATTTTATTAAATCTAAAGCGTTTAATGTGGTTAAATGTGAAAGTTCTATATCATATTCAATATTTAACTTTATTAAAGCACCTTCGTTCATCATTTTTACATCTTCAGTAGAAAAAAGTCTTGTTTCTCTTTTCAGTCTTTGTGGTGTTTGTTTTCGAATAATTTTTGTTGTTGCAATTTCAGAAAAAATCCAGGGAGAATTTGTTTTTTGACTAATTTCTGTTGAAGTTGAAATGGAATTTGGGGAATTTAGAAAAAATAAACATTCGCTATTATCTATCATTTTATTAAGAGCTGTAGATAACATTAAATTTACATGAGCTGTTGAGTAATTTCTTTTATCGTAATTATAATTTAAACCATCACTATTCATACAATATATATCATCTATTTTTCTTAGTAAGTCATTGGAATATCCCCAAACTGTTGAATCAATAAAAGTCCATATATTGAATTCTTCATATAACATACCAGCTATAATCAAAGCTTTTTCCTCGTCTTGGTGTGAATGTGAAAGAAATATGTGCGATTTAATTTCCGGAAACCATTCATCCATAATTTTGCTTCCATCAAGTGAACCATTATTTAATAAAAAACTATCTAAAGATTTTTTTACGTTTTCGTTAGTAATTTTTTTAATATTTCTGCCTGTTTCTAGCGATGATTTATTCAAATCACTAGGAATTTTTAAATTAAAACCTCTATACATAATTCTTTATTTAAAGTTGAGTTTTTACAATTTTATTGTAGTTTCTATTTTTCTTTAAGTTACATAAACCTTCGTTTATGAACTCAATTTGAAAGTTTATTACTTTTTTTAATTTCATTTTTTTTTGTTAGTTAAAGGATTTTTTTTCAATACAAAGAAATCGATTTTGTAATTTTACATGTAAACACAAAATAAAAGCACTTTAACCAAACCATTTTACGGATTCCCGTAAAACACTAAAAAAATAAATGGAGGTATAAATTCGCCAACAGGCAAATTCGTTTTTGGAGTCACTAAGATATACAAAAAGTAATTAGCTGTACAAAAAAGTTAATTGTTTTTTATATCCATAAAAAAAGCCTTCCAAAACGAAAAGCATTCAACTGAAATTTAAAAATATCAGATATTGTTTATTCAGTAACTTTTCTAAATAAACAACGTTATCTTGTTTCGCTTGTAGTAAAGCTTTATAAAGTTCTTTAAAACTTCATTGCTAACATCCAATGCTTTGGCTGTTTCTTGCAATTTATCATCTGGATAAAGCATCAATGGGGGCAGATTAAAGCAAGATAAGTCAAAATGATCGTTCGTTAATTCATCTTTTTTCTTTTTCCAATGTTAAGTTTTCACTCAATGTTACCAAATTGTTACCAAAAAGTTTTTTTAATGTAAACTTTTGCCTAAATTTGTTTAGTAATTGTTAACCTGCTAAAAAGAAAGCGTATGAAAAAGTTATTGATAACAGCAATGCTGGTGGTTTCAGGAGCCGTTTTTGCTCAGGAGGATCATGCAAAACACGAAGTGGTTGACCAGATGGTTAAATCAACTTTTTACCACGATAACGGCCAGGTGCGGCAAGAAGGTTTTTATAAAGACGGAAAAGTGCACGGGCAATGGGTTTCGTATGACGAAAATGGCAACAAAGTAGCCATGGGGCAATATAGAGACGGAATAAAAACCGGCAAATGGTTCTTCTGGACGGGTGCCGATTTAACCGAAGTTGATTATTCTGACAGCCGAATTGCCCAGGTAAAAAAATGGTCGCAAGGTGCCGTTGTGCAGGTGAATAAGAATTAACTATCCTAAATATTCAACCGAAAAAGAGCTTTATTCAGAAAGCTCTTTTTTTATTATATTTTCTTTTTGGCCCGGTTTGATTCTTTAAAAGAGGCAATGATTTTTTCCATTGTTTTTTGATGCGTTTCTTTTCGTTTCAGCTCTGTCCAGTTAACGATCTGATAGTAGCGGTCTTTTCCTTTTACAAAACCAAACTGATAATAAACATCTATTCCGTCCACCGTTCCGGACACGTTCATGAGTTTGGCTTCCAGGCCATTAATCCGGGTGTCTTCAAAGGCAGAGAATTTTCCGTTGTTTACAGAAACCGATAAATTATCTTTTAACAGATTAGAATATCCGGTTAAGTTTGGGGTGTAACTTTCTGCTAAATACCCGTCCTGACTAACCATGTCATTAAAATCAGAAACAGGTTCGTCAATCACAATGGTGTAGAATTCGCTAAAGATGTTTTGGTATTGCAGGGATGCATCCTCGTGAAGATTGTCGGCTTTAGAAAGCGTTTGGGGCAATTCGATTTCGTATTTCCCTTTCACTTTAACAGACTGAGTTTCTTCTTTGGCACAACTGATGACCAAAAAGAAGATTAAAAATGTGCAACGGATTCGGATTGTTTTCATGAAAAAATTTTGTGCAAGATAAAAAAACCACGCGAAAGCGTGGTTTAATTGGTTAATTTGTTTGTAGAAATTATGTTTTACACATGTTTTGAAGTAAAGCCGTCTTCACTTACTTCTGCGGGAGTGTACGTTGCGGTCATTTCTTCTTCATAATTCACTTCTTCTTTGTTTTTATTAAAGCGTACAATAATACTGTCGAAAATACTGTAAACGACCGGAACGATAACTAATGTTAGAAATAAGGAAGAAATCAGTCCGCCGATGATAACCCAGGCCAGCCCGTTATTCATTTCAGCAGCGGCACCGGAAGCAAGGGCAATAGGCACCATACCGAATACCATGGCAATGGTAGTCATCAAAATAGGTCGCAGACGGGCGTGGTTGGCCTGAACCAGTGCATCATGAGTGCTTTCGCCAGCTTCTTTCCGATGGTTGGCAAAATCAACTAACAAAATAGCGTTCTTACAGACCAAACCAATCAGCATGATGATTCCCAGAATGGTAAAAACATTTAATGAATTATTGGTTAAGGCCAGAGCCACCAAGGCCCCGATAAAGGAAAGCGGAATTGAAAACAGTACCACAAAAGGCGTTACAAAACTGTTGTATAGAGCTACCATTACCAGATAAACCAGTATAATTGCCGCTAACAATGCATAACCCAGGGTTCCGAAACCTTCTGTTTGATTTTCCATATCACCTCCCCAGATGTAATTTACGCCGGCGGGGCGATCCATTTTAGAAAAAACAGCTTCCCATTCTGCGGCAACTGTACCCGACGGACGACCGACAGTCTGTGCTTCAACATTAACAGAAGGTGTTTTGTCTCTCCTTTCCAGCAAACTTGGTCCGGAACTTTGTGTAACCTTTGCAAATTGAGATAATTTAATCTGCTGACCTGCATTGTTTATAAAAATCAGTTCACTGACATCGTTAAAATCAGAGCGGTCAAATTCATTATACCGGATGTTAATGTCGTATTCGTACTCTCCTGCTCTGAATTTGCCATCCGTATTTCCGCTGAATGCCGTTTGCATGGTCATTCCTACAGTGCTTAAATCTAACCCTAAAGCAGCCATTTTGTCGCGGTCTACCTGAACGTTAATTTCAGGATTTCCGTCTTCTGAAGTCAGTTTTACCTCAGTTGCTCCACTGATTTTGCGAAGTTCTGCGGCTGCTTTTTCAGCAAAATCCATCGCATCTTTTTGAGACGAACCGGTTACCGTTAACATCAGCGGAGCCTGATCTGCTCCGAATAAACCGACAGGAACCGTTTTTACCTTGGCATTCACCAATTCTTTTTCGAGCTCACGTTTGATTTTGGCGGCATACACAAACGTATTGTCTTCACGGGCAGACTTGTCGTTCAGCGTTACTTTAATTTCCGATTTGTACACCGTGGTTTGTGAGCCGCCAAAACCGTCACTGGTTTGGCCGACAGTAGTAATCAAACCGACCACCTCTTTTTTATTGTTCAAAAAGTTTTCCGCTTTTTGAGCCATAAAGTTAGATTGTTCAATAGAAGCATCTTTGGGCAGTTCAATCTGAACCATGAACTCACCTTTATCAATTTTGGCAAAAAACTCACCGCCAATAAATCCGCCTCCAACTAAACCGAAAGACGCAAAAAATAAAACCAACACAATCAGCAGGGTCGTTTTCTTAAATTTTAAAGACCATTCCAAAATTCCGGTTACCCAGTGTGTAAATTTATCTAAACCGGCTTCAAAAGACAGAATAACCCTTCCGAAGAAAGTTCTTTTCGTAATGTGCTCCAGTTTTCCATAACGTGAGAACAACCACGGAACAATTGTGAAAGATGCCAGTAACGACAGTAGTGTGGCAATAACCACCGTCATACAAAATTGGGTAATAATATTAGAAACCAATCCTGTACTCATGGCAATCGGTAAAAATACGACGATAATAACCATTGTAATAGCCGTTACTGTAAAACCGATTTCAGAAGCCCCGTCATAAGCCGCCCGTACCTTATTTTTGCCCATCTCCATATGCCTGTGAATGTTTTCCAGCACAACAATGGCATCATCCACCAGAATACCAACAACAAGAGAAAGCCCTAATAAACTCATCAGGTTAAGTGTGTAACCCAGCAGGCTTATTCCGATAAAAGTGGCAATCAACGACACCGGAATAGAAACCATTACAATCAGAGCATTTCTGAAACTGTGCAAAAAGAACAGCATCACAAAGGCAACCAACAAAATGGCAATAAATAAATCCTTCATTACCGCATTGGCGGCAACAAGTGTGAATTTCGTGGTATCATCTGCAATATTTAATTTTACCCCATTAGATTTATAATCCTCCTCTATTTGAACAACCGCTTTTTGAATGGCTTCACTTACCGCCACGGCATTTGCATCCGATTGTTTAATGATTTGTAACAGGATTGCACTTTTCTGATTGATCCGGGCAATTTTTTCCACTTCTTTTTGAGTGTCCTGTACATCTGCAACATCCCCTAAACGGATTTGAATGCCGTTTTTGGATGAAATGACTAAGTTCCGCAGTTCTTCTACATTTTTATACTTTCCTGAAAGACGGATTAAAGTACTGTTTTCTCTCGTCTTTACGTTTCCGGTAGGGAAATCTAAATTTGAAGACAAGATCATTTGTTGAACCTGAGGAACAGAAATCTGGTATCCTTGTAATTTTTTAGCATCCAGACTTACCTGTATTTCACGTTCTTCACCCCCTACTAAATTTACCTGAGCAACGCCGTTTACACGGGATAATATCGGCTGGATTTTTTTATCAAGCAAATCATAAAAAAGAATTTCGTCCATATCAGAAGTTGCCCCGATGGTAATAATGGGTAAATCACTTATTGAAAATTTACTCAGCGAAGGAGGGTCAACGTCATCCGGTAAATCCTTTAAAACCGCATTGATTTTTCGCTGTGCATCGTTCAGCGAATAATCAGCATCAGCATCAGCAGTCAGTGTAATCATTACCAGTGATAAACTTTCGAAGGATTTTGATTCTACTTTTTTTACGTTTTCTAAGGAAGCAATCGCATCTTCAATTTTTTTGGTGACCGTGTTTTCTACTTCAGACGGCGAAGCTCCCGGATAAATAGTGGAAACCGTTACTACATTGATTTCAAATTTCGGAACCAGTTCATACCCCAGTTGTGTATAACTAAAGATACCACCCAATGTAAGGATGATAAATAATACAGCAATCAGTGTAGGCCTTTTTATGGATATTTCTGCTATTTTCATATTTCAGAATTACTGTTAAATGTTTATTTATTTGATGACTGATACAGCAGCACCATCTGTTAGGTTTATCTGACCGCCGGTAACCACCGTGTCACCCTCATTCAATCCATCTAAAACTTCTACCTTGTCTCCGAAAATTCTTCCGGAAACAATTTTTGTGAGTTTCGCCACATTGTTTTGAACAACAAATACTTCATTGTTACTGACACTTCCTACAAAAGCGGTTCTGGAAACAACTTTCAATGGTGTTTTTTGTTTCGTATCTGTTTCAAAATGAGCCGTGCCGTACATGCCTGCTTTTAAATCGTTATCTGTACTGTTTGCAATTTCAATCTCAACCGGAAAATTCAGTGAGGCATCAGCTACCGGAGCGATAAAAGTAATTTTTCCTGAAAACGCTTTATCAGGATAAACACTTGCTTTTACTTTTACTTCTGAACCAACTTTTAATGAAGCAATTTGATTTTCGCTCACCGTTACTTTCAGTTTCAATTTTGAAACATTAACCAGATCAAACAACGGAGTTCCGGGAGAAACCACTGAGCCCGGTTCAATGTATTTTTTATTGACAATACCATTGATTGTCGACTTAATTGAAGCGTCGCCAAAACTAATATTAGCCTGATCCAATCTTGCTTTTGCGTTGGCCAGGTTCAATTTAGCCTGATCCAGCTGCTGTTGGGTTACTCCACCTGTTTTAAAAGCATTTTCAAAACGTTGGCTGTCTGTTAAAGCGGTTTGATAAGCGGCTTTGGCACTTTGCACATCAACAGAAAGTTTATCCCCTTTAATGACGGCCAATGTCTGCCCGATTTTCACAACACTTCCTTCTTTGGCCAAAACCTGTGTGACTCTTCCTGAATTTTCTGCTGAAAAATTAAGCTCCTGGAAAGGAGAAAAATTACCGTTTGCTATAAAATCAGTTGAAATAATTTCGCTTTTTACCTGCTCAACTTTTACAGCTACCGTATTGTTTTTTTGAGCAACAATGGCGGTCTCCTCCTCATTTTTTGCTTTGTTCCTGCTTAAAATGAACCCAAATAACACTAAAACAGCAACAATTATTCCGATGTATAATACTTTTTTCATTTGATGTAGATTAATTTATGAGTGATTTTAATTCTCCTTTTGATTTAATTAATTGAATTTCTGCCAATTTGTATTCTAATAATGCATTATTGTAGTTGTTTTGCGACTCCACTAGCGAATTTTCTGCATCCAGAAGGTCTGTGAGCGTTGCCAGCCCGTTGACATAGTTATTTTGCGTGTTGTCCAGTACTTCCTGAGCCAATGTTGCATTTTGTCTCTGATTTTCAATCGTAATCAGACTGTTTTCAATTTGGGTTTTTGCATTTTTATACGCTAAATCCAACGATAATTTTGTGTCTGCCAGATCAGCTTCGGCTTCGCGTAAGTCAATATCTGCCTGACGTACTTTGGCACGGTTTCCAAAACCCGTAAAAATCGGGATGTTCAAATTTAAACCGATTGAAGAAAAATCGGACCAATATACTTTATCAGACGGCCTTGCCCCCCAAGGCATCTGCGGTCCCTGCCCGATGTAGTTGTATCCGGCTGTAATTGAAAGCGTTGGATAATAAAGTGATTTCATGGCTTGTTTGTTCAGTTCAAACAAGCTCTTTTGTGTTTCCAATAACCGGTACTCAGAACGCAAGGCTATATTTGCCGTTTCGTCTAATTGGAGCGGCGTTATTTCCATTTCAGAATCAGGAATTATTATTTTCTCGTTCACAGGCATACCCATGTAGAATTTTAAGGCATTCTCCTGGATTTCAACACTATTTAACAACTGTTGCCGCGAGGTGGTGATGTTATTGAGCGTAACGGTAATTCGGTCTAAATCAATCTTTTTGGCTAAACCATTGTCAAACAGGTTTTTAATAATCTCTCTGACTTTCGTTGAATTTTTCAGATTGTTTTCTATTACAGTTAGTTTTTGACGTTGCAGATATACCTGATAATAGGCATTTGCTACCCTTTCGATCACTTGTTCGTCGGTTAATTCTTTATTGATTTTGTAAAATTCCCGAGTGGTTTTGGCGGCCTTTAATCCTGTGAAAACTTGTTGATTAAAGATGTTCTGTGTTAGAGAAACACCTGCTACCGAAGTCCACTTTTGACCAAATTCGGCCTGAATTGTTGTTCCGGGTTGTCCAAACGAAGCCCCATCTATCACCGTTTGCTGTATAATAGGGTTATAAGTCAGGTTTCCGTTAGCCGAAATTTGCGGTAATGCCTGCGAACGGACCTCTTGGATCTGATACTCTGAATTTTCAACAGCCAGAGTTGCCTTGATTGCTTCCGACTTGTTTTGTAACGCATAATTAATGGCGTCTTTCAGTGAAAGCATTTTTACCTCCTGTGCATTTACGGATAAAGTAAACGCTATTAACATAAAAATTGTTTTTTTCATTGATTGATGATTATATATTGAGATTAGATAATTGATTTTCAAGTTCTTCAATGCCTTTAGGTGTTGATAGGGCTCTTGTATGGTATTCTAATGCTTTTAATTCCAGTTCAGAGGCTTCTTTTTCAAGAATGGTGGACTCATTGATCTGAAAAATAAGCAGATAATAAAATTTCGAATAGAGTTCAATATCTACCTCCGGTCGATATAAGCCCTGCATAATTCCTTTTTCAATATTTGCTCTGAACCATACCTTGCACTCTTCAATCTGTCTGAAATATACCTTGTCGTAAATTTCAGGATAGTGCTTTTTTAACTGATACACCGGTGACGTTTCTGAGGATTTGAATAGTTCCTTAAAGGTCTGTCTTATTTGAAAGTTCTCTTCGATAGCATTGTAGTTCTGCTCAAAAATTTCTGACATCGTATGGTTAATATCATTGTGAACCTTTTCAACGGTTTCTGCAATCAGCACTTCTTTGTTGCAAAAAAATTTGTAAATTGTTTTTTTCGAAATAGCCATTTCATTTGCAATGTCATCCATTGTAATGCTTTTAAAGCCTAATTTTAAGAACAGTTCAGTTGCCTTTTCAATAATTTTCGTTTTCATCTATTCATGATCTGATTTCGTCGGCAAATGTAATCAGGAAACTTTTAACACCAAAATAGTTTCCAAAGTATTTACAATTATTTAACATTTGTTTTTGAGCGGTATAAAAGATGATATGGTGGACATTCAGTTTTTTTTGATTTTCTTTGTGTTTCATTAAATTAAAAAACATTTTTGCAGATGCATTCTATTGCGGTTTATCAAGAGCATTTTCTTGCTTATTTAGAAAATCAGAACATTTTAAAAGAACCTAAAAACCTTTATGAACCGATAGATTATATTTTGCGTTTAGGCGGAAAAAGGATACGGCCTGTTTTAACGTTAATGACGGCAGAGGTGTTTGATGTTGATTTTAAAAAAGCACTTGCGGCGGCAACAGCGGTTGAAGTTTTTCATAATTTTTCATTAGTGCATGATGATATTATGGACGATGCCCCGCTGCGGAGAGGAAAAGAAACCGTGCATGAAAAATGGAATCTGAATACGGGTATTTTATCCGGAGATGCCATGTTGATTTTAGCCTATCAGTATTTTGAAAAGTATGAGCCGGCTGTTTTTAGGGCTTTAGCCCAATTATTCAGCAAAACGGCTTTGGAAGTCTGCGAAGGGCAGCAATATGATGTGGATTTTGAAATTCGGGATGATGTAACCATTCCCGAGTATTTAAAAATGATTGAATACAAAACGGCTGTTTTGGTGGGTGCTGCGATGAAAATGGGAGCCATTATCGCTGAAACATCAGAAGAAAATGGTAATTTGATTTATGATTTTGGATTGAATTTGGGTATTGCTTTTCAATTACAAGACGATTATTTAGATTGTTTCGGCAATCCGGAGACTTTCGGCAAACAAGTGGGTGGCGATATTATCGAAAACAAAAAAACGTATCTTTATTTAAAAGCGATGGAATTTGCAAAACCGGATGAGCGTGAGCAATTGTTACATTTATATTCCATTCAACCGAGTGATAATTCCGAAAAAATTCAATCAGTAAAAGAGTTTTTCAACCAGACCGGAGCTTCAAAAGCAACACAACAAGCAATAGAAAATTATACGATGAAAGCTTTTGAAACCTTAATCAAAATGCAAATTAGTGAGGATAAAAAGAAGGTGTTGAGAGCGTTTGGAGAGAAATTGATGAAGAGGGAGGTTTAAGTTGCGGGTTTGAAAGTTTCAGGTTATTTGTCATTCCGCAAGATGACAAAGTCGAAATAGGCATAACCGATAGCGAACAGGCAAAGCAAATCTCCTGCAAAGCAGGCAGTAGTTTAGAGTCCATTTTTGCTTGCGAACCAAATAATCAGCGTAAATCTGTTCAATCCGACCAATTCGTATGTTATAAATCAAATATCATCAATCCAACATCAACAATCATTAATCCAATGTATCCCATCCCAACATCAACCGACCACTTATTGTCTGAAGCCGAAAAAGAAAATCTTTACCTCAAACTCATTGAACAACTCAATAAAGATTTCAATTTTGCCAATGAGCCCGTTGATTTTCCGTTAAGCACACCGCCAAACGAGCTGAAAATTCAGTTGCACGAAAAAGTATATCGACTCATTCAATACAAATTTGCAGAATACTTGAATTTGCTTTACATCATTGATGTTTCCGAAGAAGAAGTCAAAAAACTCAACGGAGATGATATTTCGGAATTGGCCGGAGAAGTAGCCTTTCTGATTTTAAAAAGAGAATGGCAGAAAGTTTGGTTTAGAAATAAACTCTGACAAACGGCATCCAGGCTTCAGAATACACGTTTTTATTGTTGTTGTGCAACACATTATAACGCAAACCGATGGTGATGTTATTGGTTCGGTAGCCGGCACCCAAAAACAAACCGGTGCTCCAGAAATCATCTTCAAAAGAACCGAAACTATCCTTGTAGGTAGTGTTTACACGCAATTGTTCCAGCTCGGCAGACAGCTGAACTTCCGGAATAGGATTTCCCAAAACAATCATATTAGGGCCATAGATATAGGATTCAAAAAAGTTTTTTTGTCTCACATAACTTCCCTGAACACCAAAGCCCAGACTAATGTATGGATTAAAGTCATATATCGCTCCCGGAGCAAGTGTAATATCGGTGTAATTGTTTCCGATAGCCAACCCAAAACCACCGCCAAAACGAACTTTTGACCAAAACTCGCTTTTTCCTTGGTTGGAAATCGATTGCTCTGACTGAGCCAACACATTTTCCGCAGAAAAAATAACCAGTAGAAATACAATAAAAACAGGAAGTTTTGCAACGTTTTTCATATCTATATCTTTTTAGCAATTTAAAACATAAAAGTATGTAAAAATAAATGAAAGATTATGGCAATTATTGTACTTTTGCAAAACTATTTTTAACAAATAAGGTTTATTACTACTAAATATGGATAGGTTTTCCTTTTTAAACGCAGCACACACTCAATTTTTTGCCGATTTATATGACCAGTATACCCAAAATCCGGATTCGGTTGAACCGAGCTGGAGAGCTTTTTTCCAGGGATTTGATTTTGGATTAGCATCGGCGGGCAACGATCAGGCTGTTTCGCAATTGGCTGATTTTTCTGCCGGAAACCAGGACTGCAGTCTGGTTTCAGATAAGTTGCAAAAAGAATTCAATGTGCTTAAATTAATTGATGGCTACAGAACAAGAGGCCATTTATTTACCAAAACCAATCCGGTTCGTGAACGCAGGGTATATGCTCCAACCTTGGCATTGGAAAATTTCGGATTAGCATCGTCTGATTTAGACACCGTTTTTGATGCTGCCAAAGTATTAGGACATGAACCCAAACCACTGCGAGACATTGTTAAGCATTTAGAAAATGTCTATTGTCAATCCATCGGAATTGAATACATGTACATCCGTAAACCGGAAGTGATTGAGTGGATTCAAAGACGATTGAATATCAATGATAATTTACCTGATTTCTCGGGAGATCAGAAAAAGCATATTCTGAATAAATTAAATGAAGCCGTTTCTTTCGAAAACTTTTTGCACACCAAATATGTAGGTCAAAAACGTTTTTCATTAGAAGGAGGCGAAAGCATTATTCCCGCTTTAGATGCCTTAATTGAGTCTGCAGCCGAAAAAGGTGTAGAACAGTTTGTGATGGGAATGGCTCACCGTGGTCGTCTCAACATATTAGCCAATATTTTTGGCAAACCAACACAAGACATTTTCTCCGAATTTGACGGAAAAGATTACGATAAAGAATATTTTGACGGCGACGTAAAATACCATTTGGGATTAACCGCCGACAGAAAAACAAAATCCGGTAAAAGCATCAACATCAATTTAGCTCCGAATCCGTCTCACTTAGAGACAGTCGGGGCTGTAATTGAAGGGATTACCCGGGCTAAACAAGATAAGCACTTTCCAAATGATTTTTCAAAAGTACTGCCGATAGCCGTTCACGGTGATGCCGCCGTAGCCGGACAAGGTATTGTGTATGAAATTGTTCAGATGTCACAACTAGACGGTTACAAAACCGGAGGAACGATTCATTTAGTGATTAACAACCAAGTCGGATTTACAACGAATTACCTTGATGCACGTTCATCTATTTATTGTACGGATATTGCCAAAGTGACCCTTTCACCGGTTCTTCACGTGAATGCTGACGACACGGAAGCCGTGGTTCACGCCATGCTTTTTGCGTTAGATTTTAGAATGACCTTTGGCCGTGATGTTTTTATTGATTTATTGGGATATAGAAAATATGGCCACAATGAAGGGGATGAACCCCGTTTTACGCAGCCGGTTCTTTATAAAATAATTGCCCGTCATAAAAACCCGAGAGATATTTATGCCGAAAAATTAATTGTTGACGGTATTGTTGATCAGGCTTATGTTAACAAAATTGAAAGCGATTACAAAGCTCAATTAGACCAGAATTTAGAAGCTTCCCGTAAAAAAGAATTAACCATCATTACGCCGTTTATGCAGAATGAGTGGGAAGGATTTGAACAGGTTTCAGATGATGAAATGTTGAAAAAAGTGGAAACTAAATTCGATAAAAAGAAATTAGACGCTATTATAGATACCATTTCTACCTTGCCTTCGGATAAAAAATTCATCAATAAAATATCCAAAATAGTTACCGACAGAAAAACCATGTACGATAATGATGCGATAGACTGGGGTAC
Organism: Bacteroidota bacterium; assembly: GCA_023434025.1. GTDB lineage: Bacteria > Bacteroidota > Bacteroidia > Flavobacteriales > Flavobacteriaceae > Flavobacterium. Next base: position 114,324 of record JAEYTL010000003.1, on the reverse strand, counting down.
TGCCGAAACATTAGCCTATGGCTCATTGCTGATGGAAGGCTTTGATGTTCGCTTGTCCGGTCAGGACGTAGAGAGAGGAACATTCTCACACCGTCATGCCGTGGTAAAAGTAGAAGACAGCGAAGAAGAAGTAATCCTACTAAACGGATTAAAAGATAAAAAAGGAAAGTTCAATGTGTTCAATTCGTTTCTTTCCGAGTACGGTGTTTTAGGTTTTGACTACGGTTATGCTTTAGCGAATCCGAATGCATTAACCATTTGGGAAGCCCAGTTTGGTGATTTCTCTAACGGTGCCCAGATTATGATTGACCAATATATTTCGTGTGGTGAAGACAAGTGGAATAACCAAAACGGAATAGTAATGTTGCTGCCTCACGGCTATGAAGGTCAGGGAGCCGAACACTCTTCTGCCAGAATGGAACGTTACCTGCAGCTTTGTGCCCGTCATAATATGTATGTGGCTGATTGTACCACACCGGCTAACTTCTTCCACTTGTTGCGAAGACAGATGAAAACCAGATTCAGAAAACCATTGGTGGTGTTCTCACCAAAAAGTTTGTTGCGTCACCCGTTATGTGTGTCAACCAGAGAAGAATTATACCAGGGAAGTTTCCAGGAAACCATCGACGATAACACAGTAGATAAAAAGAAAGTAAAAACCCTCGTGTTCTGTACCGGAAAATTCTACTACGATATTTTGGCCGAAAGAGAAAACTTAGGCAGAAATGACGTAGCTTTGGTACGAATCGAACAATTGTTCCCGTTACCGGTAGAGCAGTTAAAAGAGATTATTGCCAAGTACCCTAACGCAGACGATTACGTTTGGGCACAGGAAGAGCCTAAAAATATGGGAGCCTACAGTTTTATGCTGATGAACTTTAACCTGGTTCCATGGCGTTTGGCTTCGCTCAAGGCTTATGCGGCACCGGCTGCCGGAAGTCACACAAGAGATCGAAGACGACATGCCGATGCTATTAGAATGGTATTTGATAAAAATTTGTTCAGATAAATTTGTTACATGTTTCAAGTTGGTAAAGCCTGAAACGACTTAAACTTTAAACCAAAAATAGATATGATTTTAGAAATGAAAGTCCCTTCTCCGGGAGAATCTATAAAAGAAGTGGAAATCGCAACCTGGTTAGTAAAAGACGGGGATTATGTAGAAAAAGATCAGGCTATTGCCGAGGTTGATTCGGATAAGGCTACGCTGGAATTACCGGCAGAAGCCAGCGGAATCATTACGCTGAAAGCAGAAGAAGGTGATGCCGTAGCGGTGGGAGCTGTAGTTTGTTTAATCGATACTGCTGCTGCAAAACCAAGTGGTGATGCACCAAAAACACCGGAAAAAACAGAAGCACCAAAAGCAGAAGAAAAGAAAGCTGAAGCACCAAAAGCAGCACCGGCACCGGAAAAAACGTATGCAACACAGGCACCATCTCCGGCAGCACGCAAAATTTTGGACGAAAAAAATATCCAGCCTTCAGACATTGTTGGAACCGGAAAAGGAGGCAGAATTACCAAAGAGGATGCAGTAAACGCTGTACCATCTATGGGAACTCCAACCGGAGGGAACCGTGGTTCTGAAAGAACTAAATTATCGATGTTGCGTCGTAAAGTGGCGGAAAGATTGGTTTTAGCTAAAAATGAAACGGCCATGTTAACGACGTTTAACGAGGTGGATATGACAGCTATTTACGATCTGAGAGCCGAATACAAAGATGCTTTCAAAGAAAAACACGGATTAGGATTGGGCTTTATGTCGTTCTTTACCAAAGCCGTGACCAGAGCATTGCAGTTATATCCGGATGTGAATTCAATGATTGACGGTCAGGAGAAAATCTCCTATGATTTCTGCGATATTTCAGTAGCTGTTTCCGGACCAAAAGGACTAATGGTTCCGGTGATGCGAAATGCCGAAACACTTTCTTTCAGAGGGGTGGAGGCCGAAATCAAGCGATTGGCTCTTCGTGCCCGTGACGGTCAGATCACAGTAGATGAAATGACAGGCGGAACCTTCACCATTTCAAACGGTGGCGTTTTTGGTAGTATGTTATCCACACCAATTATCAACCCGCCGCAATCCGGTATTCTCGGAATGCACAATGTGGTGGAAAGAGCTATTGTGAAAAACGGCCAAATCGTCATTGCACCGGTAATGTATGTGGCGTTATCATACGATCACCGAATCATAGACGGTAGAGAGTCAGTAGGTTTCTTAGTAGCGGTTAAAGAAGCATTGGAAAACCCGGTAGAACATTTGATGGGCGGAAATGCTAAAAAAGCATTGGAACTGTAGTTTTAAACTCGATCAAATAAAAAAATCCCGATTAGAATTCTGATCGGGATTTTTTTATAAAATAAAAGTTTATTTATCTTCTGGATATAAAATCATTCAATTCATCCGCACTGGAACTGAATGAAAATACATTGTTTACTTTAAAATAGTTTTGTGGTTCCACACAGGCATCAAAAGCAAATTTAGCAAAATCCAACCTGGATTCTTCAAAACCAAAAATTTTACAGATCTCTACAATCTGATTCGTGTTTAAACAATTGTTCTGGGCAATTTGTTTGGCTGTTTTGAGTCTGGACTCATCAAAATTTTGGTTTTTAATCGTTTGCAGGGCACTGTTAAAATTACTACTGTTCATTGGTCTGGCACCATAACAACCTTCTTGCACAGGATCGGGATGAACTATTACGGCATTGCCTCCGGTTGTAACAGTTGTGGTTTCTGTAATGGTTGTACTGCCGCTCAAAACAGGATCGTTGATAGAAATATTAACGCCTATTCCTCCCACATTTACCCCGGCATTCATACCGCCGGAGGTCGTGGTTGTAGTAGTGGTTGTTTGTTGTACTACACCAACCGGTCCTGTTTGTTGCACGATAACAGGAGGAGGTGGAGGAGGTACTGGTTGTCCCCATCGTCTGATGTACATGTTGGAAGGTGCTGCATAACGCTCCGCCACGGGAGTCATCGAAAAGAAATTTAACTTCATTTTAGAAGGCTTGTTCTTGTCTCGCTTGATTTTGTAGGTAACATCCATAAAAACATCATCCACATCGGTAATCTGAAGGAAATTTTTTGAGATTTCCTGTCTTAATTTGTCTTCAAAAATAATTTTGGCATTGTAATACGGTTGTACTAACTCTTCCACCCGGATATTCGTTTGCGGTTCGTCGTTGATGCGTTCGCCGTTTAAAATCAGGTAAAATTTATCACCATCCTCCGAAAAGATGGTCAAATGACCAAACGGCTGAATCTGGCCAAAAGAAAGGGTTGCTGTAAAGAGCAATAAATAAGCTAACGTAGTTTTTAGTTTCATACACAGTTGTTTTTTAAGTTCTAAAAATAGTTAATGTGAAACGACATTTCCAAAAATAATGCCAAGAAACAATTAAGGAAAGTCGTTTAAACTTTTTCAACAGGTTGCAAAATAGTCTTTTCTCCCGTTTCTCTCTTTTTTCTTGCCCTCTCTACGGTGTAGTGCAAAAACTATTTTTCAGTTCAATCAAAAAAATTAAACATTTCAATATTTATCTGGATAAGTACAAACAATGGTTATAGTAATCAATAATCGCTTTTCCTTCCAGTAAAACATCAGCTCCTATAATGCCGTGAACCGGTTTCGCTTTGTATTGAGTTAAGGCTAAATTCACATGGGTTAAATCAAAAATAACCAGATGCAGGTTTTTGGTTTTCCAGCGGCCGATTTGCAAAGTAATGTTTCTCCCGATCTGTGTTTCCATACCGGTGGCACCTGCACCGGCAGCCTTGGTTTTAGAAGCTTTGGCATTCACATTAAAATAATCAACCTGCTCAAACCCTATACAGCTGTTGGAAGCCCCGGTGTCTAAAATAAAATTTCCCTTTACGCCATTAATGGTCGCTTTTATTAATAAATGTTGTGTTTTGGAAACTTTAAAAGCCATTTTTTTGTATCCTGAATCCTTTAAAAGATCTTGTAAATTCTTCATTTCGCGATTTTGAAGTTCAAATGTAATTCAAATTAAAGTCAAAACAAAGCCGTTCAAACTGTCTTGAAAATTACTTATTTTTGCCACATGATTTTAACCGACACCCATACGCATTTATATGCTGAGGAATTTGACTTAGACAGAGATGAAATGATACGAAGGGCCATTTCAAAAGGAGTAAGCCGTTTCTTTGTCCCGGCTATTGACTCCTCTTGCACACAAGCAATGTATGATTTGGAAGTAAATTATCCTCAGAATGTTTTTTTAATGATGGGATTGCATCCGTGCTATGTAAAAGAGAATTATTTAGAGGAAATAAATCATGTCGAAACCGAGCTGTCGAAACGAAAATTTATTGCCATTGGCGAAATAGGTATCGATTTATACTGGGATAAATCTACCCTCGAAATTCAGAAAACCGCATTTAAACATCAAATTCAATTGGCCAAAAAATATAAATTGCCTGTTGTGATTCATTGCCGTGAATCGTTTGATGAGATTTTTGAAGTACTGGAATCCGAGAGAAGTGATGATTTATTTGGCATTTTTCATTGTTTTACCGGAAATTTTGAGCAAGCTCAACAAGCGATTTCGCTCAATATGAAACTCGGAATCGGAGGCGTTGTAACGTTTAAAAACGGAAAAATCGATCAGTTTCTTCCTCAAATAAATATGAAACACCTGGTTTTGGAAACCGATTCGCCTTATTTAGCTCCGGTGCCTTTTCGCGGAAAGCGTAACGAAAGCAGTTATGTATATCTGGTTGCGGAAAAATTAGCTTCTGTTTATGGTGTTTCTGTAGAAGAAGTAGCTAAAATAACAACCGAAAATTCCAAAGCAATTTTCGGGATTTAACGGTAACTTGCCCTGAAAGTCACATTTTTTTTGTTCATTTGTGAATTAAATAGCTGATTAATGTCAAAATTTGATACGATTCGACCTTATTATGATAGTGAAGTAAACGAAGGAATCCGTTCGGTGATTCATCATCCGATGATGAAGGCTTTGATGAACTTTACTTTTCCCGATACAGAGGAAAGCGTTTGGATAGAACAGCTTCAAAAAACACATTCGATCAGAGATTTTCAGATAAATTTTGTTTATCATTCTGTTCAAAAAGTGCTCCAACGCAGTTCAGAAGGACTGACGACTTCCGGTTTTGAAAAACTGGAAAAAAATACCGCTTATCTTTTTATTTCCAATCACCGTGATATTATTTTAGATACATCTTTATTAAATGTATCGCTCTTTGAGCATGGTTTGGTTATGACGGCATCTGCCATTGGTGATAATCTGGTAAAGAAAGATTTTTTACTGAAGCTATCTAAGCTTAACAGAAATTTTCTCGTTCAACGCGGCCTGGCACCAAGAGAATTGTTGCAAAGTTCAAAATTAATGTCAGAATACATTGCTCAGTTGATGTTAAGAGAAAACCGTTCTGTTTGGATTGCCCAACGGGAAGGGAGAACCAAAGACGGCAATGATGCTACGCAGCAGGGAGTGCTGAAAATGTTGGCCATGGGATCTGAAGAGGTGAATGTGATGGACTATTTTAAAAAAATAAAAATTGTTCCTGTTTCAATTTCCTATGAATATGATCCTACCGATGCCCTGAAGATGCCTCAATTGATGGCGGTGGCAAATAATGAAGTATATATTAAGGAGAAAAATGAAGATTTCATCACGTTGCTAAGCGGCATAATGGGGCAGAAAAAACGGATTCACATTCATGTTGGCGATGTTTTGACGGATGAAATAGACCAAATTAAACAGGAGGAAGACAATTCAAACCGTCAGATCCAGGCTTTGGCTCAGGTGATTGATGATTCGATTCTGAGCTCATATAAATTGTGGCCAACCAATTTTATTGCCCATGATTTAATGAATAATTCAACAAAATACAGCCATTTATATACAGAAGAAGAAAAATTATTGTTTGAAAGAAGGATGGAAAAGAAGATTGATGGAAATAACCTAAAAATGGTAGAGGGCTTTCTGGCGATGTATGCTAATCCGGTGACCAACAAGATGAAATATCAAAATGCATTCTAAGGCCAATATACTTTTGATTTATACCGGCGGAACCATCGGAATGATGAAGGACTTTGAAACCGGTGCGTTGAAAGCTTTTAATTTTAAAAAACTGCTTCAGCGGATACCGGAATTGAAACAGCTGGATTGTAATATAGAAACCATTTCGTTTGAAAACCCCATCGATTCGTCAAACATGAATCCTCAAAAATGGATTGAAATGGCACAGATTATCGAAGATAATTATGCTGATTTTGACGGGTTTGTGGTACTTCATGGTTCCGATACGATGTCTTATTCTGCCTCGGCATTAAGCTTTATGTTTGAAAATTTAGCCAAACCTATTGTTTTTACCGGATCTCAGTTACCCATTGGCGATTTAAGAACAGATGCTAAAGAAAATCTGATCACAGCCATCCAGATTGCTTCGTTACGACAAAAAGGAAAACCGGTTTTTAAAGAAGTGTGCCTTTATTTTGAATACAAATTATACAGAGGTAACCGGACCCGTAAAATAAACGCAGAGCATTTTATGGCTTTTGCTTCGCCTAATTTTCCGCCTTTAGCTGAATCGGGCGTGCATATCAAAATCAATAGCGAATCGCTTTTTCAGACAAATTCTACCAAAAAAATGGTCGTGCACAAGGAATTGGATTCCAATGTAGCAATCATTAAATTATTTCCGGGTTTAAATCAGAACGTACTGGCTTCGCTGTTTGATATTCCGGATCTGAGAGGTGTTGTGCTTGAAACGTATGGTTCGGGAAATGCCCCTACCGAGGAATGGTTTATTTCTGTTTTAAAAAAGGCAATAAAAAAAGGAATTTACGTTATTAATGTAACACAATGTTCGGGCGGAAGTGTGAATATGGGGCAGTATGAAACAAGTACCTACCTGAAAAAAATAGGAGTAATCTCAGGAAAAGATATTACAACCGAAGCAGCAATAACTAAATTGATGTACCTTTTAGGGCAAAATGTTTCTGCTAAAGTGTTCAAAACCATTTTTGAAACCTCTTTGCGTGGAGAATTGTCATAAAAATAACAAAATTAATTTTTTCAAGTGAGTTTTTTTTTGTTATTTGGCACTCTTAAAATATGTTGTAAACAATGAGGAGAGGTGTCCGAGTGGTCGAAGGAGCACGCCTGGAAAGTGTGTATACTCCAAAAGGGTATCAAGGGTTCGAATCCCTTTCTCTCCGCCATTTTTTTACAATGTGTAATTAATTAAAAATAAATTTATACCTTTAACCTGATTAACTAATTAAAATTAAGAACAAAAGCAATGAAAAGATTATTTTCTATTTTGGCAATTACAGGTCTGTTGATGTTTGGAACAATTCAAGCTCAAGACTCTACAACTACACAAACAACTGAGGCAGCTGTTGAGGCTGAAGCGGCATCTGCAACAACTGAGGCTGTGTCTGTGGATGATACCGAAACAACAACTGAAAAATCCTTTACCCAAGAAATGAAGCAACGTTTCATCGAAGGAGGTCCTGAATACATGGGGGCTGTACTTTTGTGTTTAATTCTTGGTCTTGCAATTGCAATTGAAAGAATTATTTATTTAAATCTTTCTACTACCAATTCAAAAAAATTAATCAAAGATGTGGAAGACGCTCTTCAGTCTGGTGGTGTAAATGCTGCAAAAGAAGTTTGTAGAAATACTGCTGGTCCGGTTGCATCAATTTTTTATCAGGGTTTAGACCGTTCCTCACACGGAATTGAATCAGCTGAAAAATCTATTGTAGCTTACGGAGGCGTTCAAATGGGCTTGTTAGAGAAAAACGTTTCATGGATATCTTTGTTTATTGCCCTTGCTCCGATGTTAGGATTCTTAGGAACGGTAATTGGTATGATTATTGCTTTTGACAAAATTGAGGCAGCAGGTAATATGGATGCTTCACTTGTAGCGGGAGGTATTAAAGTGGCGTTGTTAACAACAGTATTCGGTTTGATTGTAGCGATGATTCTTCAAGTATTCTACAATTATATCACAGCAAAAATCGACTCAATTGTGAACGACATGGAAGATGCTTCTATCAGCTTGATAGATATTCTTTCTGATCACTTAAAAAAATAATTTATAAATAAAATAAACATGAATATTTATAAACTAACAAAATTTTTTGCTGCAATTATTGGAATAATAAGCGTAGTGCTCTTTTTTGTGACCCTAAGTCAAACGCAAACCATAGAAAGCACTGTTACAGATGTTTTTATATTACTGTCTTATATTGCCTTGTTTATAGCAATTATTGCGGTGTTGTATTTTGTGTTTAAAAATCTGTTTACGCACAAAGACAAACTAAAACAAACGTTGGTGACGGTTGGTTTGTTTTTAGCAGTTGTTGTGATTGCTTTCATTTTTGCAGACAGTACGGAGTATAATTTAAAAGATATTTCTGTCGGATCCGGATACTCTAAAGTAATCAGTACGGCATTAAATACATTTTATATATTGGCAATAGCGTCAGTTGGAACATTGGTATATTCAAGTTTCAAAAAATTTAAATCATAAGAATTATGGGCAGAAAAAGAAGTGCACCACCAGAGGTGAACGCAGGTTCTATGGCGGATATTGCTTTCTTGCTCTTGATCTTTTTCTTGGTAACCACAACCATTCAGACAGATCAGGGGATTAACCGAAAGTTGCCGCCAATTGAAGATGTTCAGGATCCGCCGGAGATTAAAGAGAAGAATATTTTTACCGTGTTGATTAACAAAAATGATCAACTTTTGGTAGATGACAGGCCAATGGAACTGAAAGATTTAAGAGAGGCTGCTATTGATTTTCTTGATAATGGAGGTGACGGTTCATGTAGTTATTGTAAAGGCTCAAGAGATATAACGTCTTCTGATAATCCGGATAAAGCAGTTATTTCGTTACAAAATGACGCAGAAACGTCTTATGAGGCATATATTTCTGTGCAAAATGAATTAGTAGCGGCTTACTATTTTTTGAGAGACAGAGAATGTATGGCCAAGTATGGAAAAACGTTCAGAGAGTTAGAAGCTATGTTTGATGATCCTAAAACGAAAGAAGCTCAAAGATTAAAAATTGAGCCTTTGATAAAAGACATTCAAACGATGTATCCTCAAAAGCTTTCTGAAGCGGAACCAAAACGTAATTAAATTTTAGAAATATGTCTAGATTTAAAAAGAAAAAAGATGATGGAGTTCCAGCGATCTCCACGGCATCATTACCCGATATTGTGTTCATGCTGCTGTTTTTCTTCATGGTTTCTACTGTGATGAAAGATAATGACTTGATGATAAATAATGCACTGCCTAAAGCAGATCAGGTAACAAAATTGGAAAAGAAAGACCGCGTGATGTTTATTTTTGCCGGAAAACCGCATGAAAAATACCGCAGACAGTATGGTGAAGGTGCCCGTATTCAGTTAAACGACCGCCTTTCGGATGTTTCTGAGATAAAGAATTTTGTCTTAGCCGAAAGAGCAGCGAGAGATCCTGCTTTAGAAAAAGTTTTGACTACTTCATTAAAGATTGATAAAGAAGTGAAAATGGGTCTTGTAGGTGAAATTAAACAAGAACTGAGAAAAGTTGAAGCATTGAAAATTAATTACACAACCAATCAAGGTAAAGTAACAAATTAATTGCATTAATTTTAATTATACAGCCACGCGTAAGCGTGGCTTTTTTTGTAATTTTATATTCACAAAAACATTTTTATGAAATTAAATCTTTTAATGCTGTTTTTTTCATGTACAATGCTGGCACAAGATACGTTGTATTATGAAAAGAAAATAGATTCATTATATAGAGAAGATCAATTCTATTTTGGTGTAACATATAATGTTCTGCAAAACAAGCCGAAAGACGTGTCGCAGGATGGTTTTTCCACCGGAATTCATGTTGGCTTTTTACGGGATATGCCCATCAATAAAAGCAGAACTTTTGCGTTTGCGGCCGGATTAGGATTGGCTTATCAGGCTTATAATCAAAATTTGCTTATTTCCAAAACAGAAGATACGTTTACTTATTCGGCTATTGATCGCGATATTTCATTCAAAAAAAATCAATTTTCATTTATCAATGTTGATCTGCCCATTGAAGTGCGTTGGCGAACCTCGACACCGGAAAGCCATAAGTTTTTCAGATTGTATTCCGGTTTTAAATTGAGCTATATGATTTTTAATGATTCCCGGTTTATCGCTAATTCAGGTGATATTAAAATTAATAATAACAAACAATTCAATGCCTTTCAGTATGGTGTTTATCTTGCTACAGGCTATAATACCTGGAATTTTTATGCTTATTACGGCTTTAATACCATCTTTAAACCCGAAGCACAGTTTGACGGAAGAGCAATGGAGTTGAGTACGTTGAATCTGGGATTACAATTTTATATCCTATAGCCAGAAATACCACAGACAAAACTGAGGAATTGCCCCGCACAGAAAACCTGTTATCAGTTCAAATATTGAATGGGCCTTCATTTGTAACCTCGATGAAGCAACAAACCCGTTAAGGGTTATAAAGCTGGCTATCGTGTAAATAAGTGAAACCTCAACCTTTGAACTCAATCCGATAATAAAGAGTGTTAAGGCGGCCATTCCAAGCATGTGCAGGCTGGCTTTAATTTTTAAAAAGAGGAGTAAAACAGCTAAAATGGTACTCCAAAATGCACCAAAAAAGAAAAAATATAATTCCGGCACCCTATCAGCCGTGATGCTTTTTTGCGTAAGAATCAGAAGCAGAATACAATTTACAATCAGTGGAATTTTTCGTTGAGAAAGCTGAGCGATCATAACAGAATCTACTTTTCCCAGTGATAATAAAAGATAAAACAATGATATGGGTATCAGAACCGTGATGATGACAATCTGAATCATGTATAAATAAATCTCCTGTATTACAAAAAAATCCCAAAAAAGGATAAAAAAGAAAGCAGCGGCATATACCGATATAAAAATCGGATGAAAAAGGTAGGAGAATATGGGGAGTATTTTTTTCAAAAAAAGATCATATTTTTTTTCGCATGCGTGCAACCGGAATATCCAATTGCTCACGGTATTTTGCAACGGTTCTTCGGGCAATAGGATAGCCTTTTTCTTTTAAAATTTCTGCCAGTTGATCGTCGGGAAGCGGTTTTTGTTTGTCTTCTTCTTCGATAACGTTTTGAAGAATTTTTTTAATTTCCAGGGTTGAAACATCCTCTCCCTGATCATTTTTCATAGCTTCCGAAAAGAATTCTTTGATGAGTTTGGTGCCATAAGGGGTTTCTACATATTTGCTGTTGGCTACCCTTGAAACAGTAGAAATGTCAAGTCCAATCATATCAGCAATATCTTTTAGAATCATTGGTCTGAGTTTGGTTTCATCACCTTCTAAAAAGTATTCCTGCTGATAGTGCATAATGGCATTCATGGTAACAAACAGCGTTTCCTGCCGTTGTCGGATAGCATCAATAAACCATTTGGCCGAATCTAATTTTTGTTTGATAAACTGAACCGCATCTTTTTGAGCATTCGATTTATCTTTAGAATCTTTATAGGTTCGAAGCATATCCTGATAATCCTTTGATACATGAAGCTCCGGTGCATTTCGTCCGTTTAGCAACAATTCAAGTTCGCCATCCAGAATCCGTATAGTGAAATCCGGAACAATATGTTCCACCATTTTGTTGTTTCCGGTAAAAGCACCTCCCGGCTTCGGATTCAGTTTTTCAATTTCTTCGATAGCTTTTTTAAGTTGATCTTGTGATACACCATATTTATGAAGCAGTTTGTCATAGTGTTTTTTAGTAAACTGCTCAAACTGGTTTTCAATAATGTCAATGGCTAATTCAACCGATTCTGTAGGTGTTTTGTGTTTAAGCTGAAGCAATAAGCATTCTTGCAGGTCACGGGCACCCACACCGGAGGGTTCCAGTTCGTGCACAACATGTAAAATACGTTCTACGTTTTCTTCATCAGTATAAATACCCTGAGTAAATGCCAGATCATCTACAATATCAGAGATTGAACGGCGTATGTAGCCCATGTCATCAATACTGCCAACTAAGAACTCCGCTACTTCCCTGTCTTCGTCAGACAGAATAAAGGTGTTTAACTGATTGATTAAATCCTGATGAAAAGTTACCGGAGCTGCAAAAGGTGCTTCGCGGTCTTCATCATCATCACTGTAATTATTGGCTTGTAGTTTATAATCGGGCGTTTCATCATCACTCAAATATTCATCAATATTAATGTCTTCTGCATCAATACGGTCATAATCATCCTCTTCGTAATCGTCAAATTCTTCCTTTTCAAATTCATCAGCATACTCATCTTCCTCTTTACCGCCTTCCAAAGCCGGGTTTTCGTTCATCTCCTCTTTCAAACGTTGTTCAAATGCCTGTGTAGGCAATTGAATTAACTTCATCAACTGGATTTGCTGAGGGGATAATTTCTGAGATAATTTGAATTGTAGATTCTGTTTTAACATGGCTTTTTGTTTAAAAGTTTCAGCTTTCAGGTTTCAGGTTGCTGCATTTACAACAACCTGAAACCTGAAATTTGAAACAAATTTTTTAGAATTCTGCATTCTGTGGTGTTCTCGGAAACGGAATGACATCGCGGATATTGGTCATTCCGGTTACAAAAAGCACCAACCGCTCAAATCCTAATCCGAATCCGGAGTGAACTGCCGTTCCAAAACGGCGTGTGTCTAAGTACCACCATAATTCTTCTTCATCAATACCCAGCGTTCTCATTTTTTCAACCAATACGTCATGACGTTCTTCTCTTTGCGAACCGCCCACAATTTCACCAATTCCGGGAAACAAAATATCCATTGCCCGAACGGTTTTTCCGTCTTCATTCAAACGCATGTAAAAAGCTTTAATCTTAGCCGGGTAATCAAATAAAATCACAGGGCATTTAAAGTGTTTTTCAACCAGAAAACGTTCGTGCTCACTTTGTAAATCAGCTCCCCATTCATCGATCAGGTATTGGAATTTTTTGTTCTTATTGGGTTTGGAATTCCGTAAAATATCAATAGCTTCAGTATAAGTAACGCGTTTGAAATTATTTTCTAAAACAAAATTTAATTTTTCCAACAAGCTCATTTCACTTCGTTCTGCCTGAGGTTTATTTTTTTCTTCGTCCAACAAACGTTGTTCTAAAAATTTTAAATCATCTTCGTGTCTGTCAACAGTAAATCGGATAACATATTTAATAAAATCTTCCGCCAGATCCATGTTGTCGGCCAGATCATTAAAGGCGACTTCCGGTTCAATCATCCAAAATTCGGCTAAATGGCGGGAAGTATTTGAGTTTTCAGCTCTAAAAGTTGGTCCAAACGTATAAACCTGCCCTAAAGCCATGGCATAGGTTTCGGCTTCTAACTGACCTGAAACGGTCAGATTAGTTTCTTTGCCAAAAAAATCTTCTTTATAGTTTACTTTTCCTTCTTCGGTTCGGGGTGTATGATCAAACGGAAGTGCGGTTACTTTAAACATCTCTCCGGCACCTTCAGCATCTGAACCGGTAATTATCGGGGTGTTTACATAAAAAAAGCCACGTTCCTGAAAATACTGATGTACGGCAAAAGCCAGTGTTGACCGCACCCGCATGATGGCTCCGAATGCATTGGTCCGCACACGTAAATGAGCGTTTTCCCGCAAAAACTCCAGGGAATGTTTTTTGGGTTGCATGGGGTACTTTTCAGCATCAGAATCGCCCAGGATTTCTAATTTAGAAACCTGAATTTCTACTTTCTGACCAGCCCCTTTGCTTTCGGTTAATGTTCCGGTCAAGGAAACAGCAGCACCGGTTGTTATTCTTTTTAACAGTTCTTCGGATGTATTTTCAAAATCAACAACACATTGGATATTATTAATCGTTGATCCGTCGTTCAACGCTATAAATTGATTATTTCTAAAAGTTCTGACCCACCCTTTTACTGTTACTTCGGTTAAAATGGGTGTGGCAGTCAGCAATTCATTAACTTTTGTATGCTTTTTCATTTTTATAAGTTTACAATGCAAATATACTAGATTATAACTTTTTTGGCTACGATTTAAGTTCAGATTCTTTATCGTCTTCTTCGACCAAAATATCAATTGTGGGTTGCAAAAACTCATCTTGGTTAGCAATGGTTTTTTCCAAGGAGAGTAATAATGCCGGTAACAAAATTAAATTAGAAAACATGGCAAAGAGCAATGTGGCTGAAACCAACCCGCCCAAAGCAACTGTTCCTCCAAAGCTGGAAATCATGAAAACAGAGAACCCGAAAAGCAAAACAATTGAAGTATAAAACATGCTTACTCCTGTTTCTCTCAGGGCATTAAAAACGGATTTTCTTATTTTCCAGTTATTTGCTTGTAATTCCTGACGGTATTTGGCTAAAAAGTGGATAGTATCATCAACTGAAATTCCGAACGCTATACTGAAAACTAAAATTGTCGAGGGCTTAATCGGCACTCCGAGATACCCCATCAGTCCAGCCGTTATTAATAAAGGCAAAAGGTTTGGAATTAAAGAGATAATAATCATCTTGAAGGAACGAAACAAATAAGCCATAAATAAAGAAATCAGGAAAATGGCAAAAATAAGTGACGAAACCAGGTTATTCACTAAATAGCTTGTTCCTTTTTGAAACACCAGTGCTTTTCCGGTCAAGGTTACAGTAAATTGATCAGAGGGAAAAACTTTATTGATTTTATCCCAAAGCTTTTCTTCTATTTTTTTCATTTTGTCTGTGCCGATATCTTTCATAAAAGTAGTGATGCGGGCATATTGTCCGGTAGAATCAACATAGCTTTTCATAAAATTTTCCTTACGACCTTGTGTTGTGTTTTTGGCATAACTCAGAATGAAACCTTGTTCCTGAGCAGTCGGCAGTTCATAATAATCGGGATTGCCGTTGTAGTAGGCTTGTTTAGAATACTTCACTACATTAACAATAGACATGGGTTGTGACAGTTCCGGAATTTCGCTGATTATTTCCTGTACTTCTTCCATTTTCCGGAGTGTAGAAAGTTTCATGACTCCTTTTTTTCGTTTGGTGTCAATCATAATTTCCAACGGCATTACGCCATCAAATTCTTTTTCAAAAAACAGAATGTCTTTAAAAAAACCGGTCTTCTTGGGCATGTCTTCAATTAAACTGCCGGATATTTTTATCTGATAAATCCCTATGATGCTAATAATCAGTAGAATAACGGAAGTTGAGTAAATTGAAATACGATTGTTTTTTACTGTTTTTTCAATCCATTTTACAAAAGAAGTTGTATATGTTTTGTTAAGGTGTTCTAAGTGTTTGTCCTTGGGCAAAGGCATAAAACTATAAATAATCGGGATAACAAGCAAGCAGAGCAGAAATAGAAAGACAATGTTGATAGAAGCTACGATTCCAAATTCTGTCAGCAATTCACTGTCAGTAATAATAAAAGTGGCAAAGCCGGCTGCAGTAGTTAAATTGGTCATTAGAGTGGCATTTCCAACTTTAGAAATAACCCGTTGCAGCGATTTGGCTTGGTTGCCGTGGTTTTTAATTTCCTGCTGGTATTTATTGATCAGGAAAATACAGTTCGGAATCCCGATAACAATAATAAGAGGGGGAATAATAGCCGTTAAAACGGTAATTTCAAATCCTAGTAACCCCAGTGTTCCGAAAGCCCACATAACTCCTATGATTACAACACACATGGAAATGAACGTTGCTCTGAAACTTCGGAAAAAGAAAAAGAAAATCAAGGAGGTAACCAATAGTGCTGCTCCGATAAAAATGCCGATTTCATCCACAATATTTTGCGAATTTAAGGTTCTGATATAAGGCATGCCGGAAACTTTTAAATCAATATGGGTCTCTTTTTCAAAAGCTTCAATTTCCGGAATCAGTTTCTCAATTACAAAGTCTTTCCGGATGCTGGTATTTACTATTTTTTTGTCTAAATAAATAGCGGCTCTCGTTGTTCCTGTTTTTTTACTGAAAAGCAGATGTTCATAGAAGGGCAGACGGTTAAAAAGCTCCTGGCGTTTTTCCAACAGGTATTTTGCATTGCTAATTTTAGTAGTGTCAATAAAATCAACTAATTCAAATGTCTCTAAGGTTTCATTTTTGTTTAATTTTTTTAAATCATCAACAGAAATAATTAAATCAACTTCTTTTGATTTCTTTAAGTTGGTCATCAGGTTTTTCCAGGCCCTAAAATGATCAGGAGTGAAGAATGCAGTGTCTTGTACGCCAATAATGATAAGATTTCCTTCTTCGCCAAACTTATCTAAAAACCGATTGTATTCTTCGTTCACTTCGTGGTGATCCGGGAGGAGGTTTGCTTCGGTGTATGTGAAACGCATATTTTTCCATTGCAATGCCAAAAACACTGTCAGCAGGAAAATGATAGAAAGAATTGTGATTCTGTTTCTTAATATAATTCGGGCGATAGATTCCCAAAAACCTACGCTAAACCATTTAGCCATACGATAATTTTAAAGAATGCAAAGGTAGTGAAATCAGGACTAAATAACAGGTTTTAACCATAATTTAATCCTTAAAACGTGCCGTTAGACAATTGTTTGACGGATTACTATTATAGGCCTAGATCCAGGACAAATGTTAGTTTAAGTGCAATGTTATCTTCAAATCTGCTGAATTGGTTTGGGCCGTAACGATAAAAACCGGCTAATCCGAAACCACTGAAAATCTGGTTCAGTTCGATTCCGGATTCAAAAAAACCCTGGTTGATGGTTTTATAGTCAAGACCAACATGTTGTTCCGGTTTGTCCATGTTGCCCCATGCCATTCGGGTGACCAAAACCAAAGAGGGTTTTACTTTTCGGAATAACTCTACTCTTTTGAATCCGTGCTTAAAATGAAACATGACATAACGGCTTGAAAAAAATTCATTAAAACGCATAGTTTCAAAACTATTTTTTCCGGCTACGGTTAACCTTTGTAAGAGTACATCCCTGTCTAAGTTATTCGGCGAGTTGTTGTATAAGTGTGTCAGCGGAACGTCGCCAAAAGCATAGCCTCCCTGAATTAAAACTGTTGATTTCTGACCGTTAATAAATAATCTTTCGTATTCGGCACGAGCATCAATTTTTCCGAACTTAAAATCATTGTCCAAAAAGCCCGGCAACGATTCGGTAAACTGAAAAGTGAATTTTGGAAATCGTTTTTCAATTTCAATTTTTCCACCCGGAGTGTGCATGTAGTCACTGAACGGATTCCATTGAATGGAAACAGAAGCCGTGGTCATGGTGTACCGGTTGTATAATTTTTCACCATCAAAAAAAGCATAATTAAACAAAGGTTCAATTCTGGAATGGTTCACCTGCCAGATGCTTTCTGTGTTAGGTAAAAAATTTGTTTCCACATAACCTTTCCAGGTTTGATGATGATAAAAAGTACTTACGTTGATAGGCCGAGGGTCATAGATTTTGAATACCCGTTTGTCAATGTTGAATTTAGTGCTGCCGATTTCCTGAACATCATCTACGTAAGAAAGACCGGTCCAGGTGTTTGAAAAGTTTCCTACCCGTGTTGAACCGCCTAAGTGGTATTTTATTTTTTCATCTTTTAAGCCGTAAGCCACATAACCGTCCAGTTTGTAATTTTTGGAAAATCGTTCATTCGTGGTTCCGCCGAGACCAAAACGGAATCCTTCGTAGTTGTTATAGCTGATTAAATAACGCAGGTCAAAATCAAAAAAACCAACAGGCACATAGCCATTTATAATTTTTCTGCCAAAAAAGAGTTTGGCATTTATTCCTTTAAAAAAAGCCAGGCTGTCTTTTACGGCAAATGTATTCCGGTCTCTTCTGGTAAAGCGGTCTTTCCTGTTCTTTATCCAAAATGTAGTGTCCTTTTGGGCAGCACCTTCGTCTATTTCTATGGCAACTGAGTTCCGCTGAATGGTTAACGGAATATTTATTTCACGGTCATAATAAAATGTTTTTGAGAGCAAATAAGAATAATCGGAGGCCGCTTTTTCACGTTTTGTTCCCAATTCATCATATTCCCCCTCAAATTCTATCGTTCCCCCTAAAATTTTGATAGGATCATCGTTTTTGCCTTTGATGATTTTGAGCTCATAGGTATTTGGAAACCATATTTTCTCATTTGGTAAATAGTCAAATTCGTGAACAGCGGTTAAATCAATTATGCCCCTCACACGCATAACTGCTTTGGCAATCGCAAAACTTTCCCGGTCCACAAAGAGCAAGCCTTCTAATCCTTTCCGGTTAATCCGTTTTTTATTCTTAAAATAAACCAAGACAGTCGGACGGTTTGAAATGGTAAGAGTATCGAGCAGTTCAAATTCATAATCGCGAAGACCAGATTTTGAGATGGGATTTACATATTTTGTCTCCAATAATTCATAGCGGGGTTCATAAACAGAATTGGATTGAAGGTTGAAGCCGATTATTTCATAAATCGGGCTTTTAAAACCGGACATTTGCGAACCCAAAACAGTTTCTTTGAACTTTTTGTCACTGAATTGGAATAAGGAAACTTTTTCGGTAACAAATAAATGTTGTTTGCTGATTAGTTTTTTAAATTTGAAATCCGAAGAATCAATTTTAATTTTATTGAATTTTCTGAGGGTGTCAATTTTTCCTCTGATAGAGTCAGAGTGAGCGGTAACAACAATTTTGTTATACCCCTTATATTGAAAATTCGTAAGAGCTTGTTTGGGATTGTTTTGGGGGATATGTGCGTGAACCTGGTTAATGAAAACCCGTAATTGTTCTTGTTTCTGTTTTAATTTGGCTTCAGATAACTGTGCTTTCGGTTTTAAAAATATTGAAAAATGAGCTGTTTTTTCGATGGTGTACTCTTTTGAGGCATAATTCAAATAAGTAACGGTCATTTTTTCTCCCGGTACAGAAGATATAAACTCAAATTTCCCGGTTATATCTGCAACAGTGGTTCTGCCCGAGGAAGATTGAACCGTGGCAAACGGAAGAGCTGCTTTACTGGCTTCGTCTTTTATAATTCCTGTAACCCTGAATTGTGCCTGAACACCAATTGAGTAAAAAAGAAATAGAAAAGCCAGGTATTTCATCAGTTATAAAAATGCGAATTACAAAGGTACTTGATTAAAATAAAAAAATCCACTTTTTCAAGTGGATTTCGCATTATACTTTCATGATCTCGGCTTCCTTAACCGCCAGAATGTCTTCAATTTTTTTGATGTATGCATCGGTTAATTTTTGAATACTTTCTTCGGCCGTTTTGCAAATGTCTTCCGATGTACCGTTTTTTTCTTCTTTTTTAATGTCGGTATTGGCATCTTTCCGGGCATTTCTTATTCCGATTTTAGCGTCTTCAGCCTCTGATTTTGCTTGTTTTACCAAATCTCTCCGGCGTTCTTCGGTTAATGGCGGTACAGAAATGATGATGTTATCGCCATTATTCATCGGGTTAAATCCTAAATTAGCAATTTGAATCGCCTTTTCAATAGGCTGCAGCATGTTTTTCTCCCAAGGAGTAACCGTAATGGTTCTCGCATCAGGAACGTTGATGTTGGCCACTTGCGAAAGGGGAGTTTGCGAACCGTAATAGTCAACAAAAACACCACCCAGCATTTGAGGTGAAGCTTTTCCTGCCCTGATGTTTAAAAGTTCTTTTTCAAGGTGTGCAATTGAACCGTTCATGTGTTCTTTTGCCGTATCAATGATAAATTCAATTTCTTCTGTCATGACAATACTTTTTTAATTGTGATGTGTTTTTAATAACAGTTTGTTTTTTAAATGGTTACGGTTGTTCCGATTGTTTCGCCGTTACATACTTTCAGTAAATTACCTTCTTTATTCATATCAAACACGATAATCGGCAATTTGTTTTCCTGACTCAGTGTGAAGGCTGTTGTATCCATGACATTCAGGCCTTTGCTCAGTACTTCTTCAAAGGAAATATAGTCAAACTTAACAGCATCTTTATTCTTCTCCGGATCGGCATTATAAACACCGTCAACCCGTGTGCCTTTTAAAATAACATCGGCTCCCACCTCAATTCCTCTCAACACAGCTGCTGTGTCGGTCGTAAAGTAAGGGTTTCCGGTTCCGGCACCAAAAATAACAATTCTTCCTTTTTCTAAGTGACGTACAGCACGGCGTTTGATATAAGGTTCGGCGATCGCTTCAATTTTTAAAGCGGTTTGCAAACGGGTTAACATGCCCGCTTCTTCTAAAGCTCCTTGCAAAGCCATTCCATTGATTACAGTGGCAAGCATACCCATATAATCTCCCTGCACCCGGTCCATTCCGTTACTGGCTCCGGCAACACCTCTGAAAATGTTCCCGCCTCCGATAACGATGGCAATTTCTACTCCCTTATCGTGAATTTGTTTGATTTCCTGAGCATATTCAGCCAATCTTTTAGGGTCTATGCCGTATTGACGCTCACCCATCAAAGCCTCTCCACTTAATTTCAGAAGTATTCTTTTGTATTTCATGTGTTTAGAATTTGTTTTTTAGTGCTAATACACGGTATCGTCTTTTTCCTGTCTGATGTCAGGATATACAAACATTTTGTTCGTGACGATTTCATTGTGATGTTTTTTGTGGTGCAAATATAAAGAATAAATGATTTTATCCATACAAAATGCAGAGGAGTTTATAGGTTTCTTCCCTGCAGTTTGAATTCTGAGAAAGACCTTTTGGCCGCTTCATACCCGTGGTTAAAAATGATCTCCATTTTAATTTTGTTGGTTTCAAAGGTGCCTAATTTGCATAATTCTTCCGGTTCAATCACCCAGTCACAAAGGGTAAATTTCTGCATGGTTGTATTGGCAGTTAACAAATCAAAAGCCCTTGAGGTAACGGCTTTAATGGAATTTAGGTCTTTGGCTTCAATTTTTTGAACCGGACTCACATAAACACCGATGATGATATCGCATCTGCCTTGCAGGATATCGGTAGGAAAGTGATTTAGAATACCACCGTCGCTATACAAGTTCCCGTCAATACTGTAAGGTGAAATTATCCCGGGGAAAGCACTTGAAGCCAGAACCGCATCTACGACTTTGGTGCTGTTGTCAAAAATTTTAATCTTTCCCTTTACCATATCAGTTGCCGTAATATGGATGGGGATCTGCAAATCACCGATTGTATCGTCGCCAAAAACATCGCTGAAATATTTTTTGAAGGAGTCACTATCAATAATCCCGGCTTTCGAAAAAGTGAAATGCTTCCAGTGAAAGAAATAAATGGACTGAAAGAACGACAGTATTTCCTTTGGGGTTTTGCCATAGCTGTACAATGCCGCTACAATTGAACCGGCACTTGTTCCGGCTATATGATCCGGCCTGATATTCTGCTCTTCCAAAAACTGAATAGCTCCGGCATGAGCCAGCCCTTTAGAACCGCCACCGGAAAGAACCAAACCGATATTTTTTGCTGCAAAATCCATAAAAAAGTTGTTCAAAAATACATTATTTCCGGTCAATTGTAACAATGGTTACAGCGTTAATGCGAAATAAATTTTACTTTTGTGCCGTAAAATTATCAACTCATGCTAGAGATTATCAAAAACAGCTTAGTCAAAAGTTATTCCTATACTGATTACCGTAAACTGGTGAGCGATTTGCTGAAAGATGGAAAATCAACCGGAAATGAACAGTCGGAAGCCTTAACAAAATACAGTGAACTGAACGAAGTGAGGATGAACCGTTTGGATAAAACTATGCAGATTACGGATACTGTAAAAGCCAGCCTGGACAATTTACAATCAAACTATCTCGGATTGGTTCTTTCAGAAGGTTGGTGTGGTGATGCCGCTCAATTGGTGCCGATTATGAATAAAATGGCTGAACTTTCTGAAAAGATAGATCTGCGGATCGTTTTACGCGATGAGAACGAAGAGTTGATGAATTTGTTTTTAACTAACGGAGGAAAAGCAATTCCGAAGTTATTGATTCTGGATGCTGAAACATTGACCGTGCTGAGCGATTGGGGATCAAGGCCGGAAGGAGCTAAAGAATTGATTATGGATTACAAAGCCCAACATGGCGTGGTGGATGAAACTGCTAAGACAGAATTACAAAAATGGTACCTGCACGACAAAGGCATCAGTACACAAAATGAAATTATGATGCTGGTTGAAAAAAGTGAAAAACAACTAGTTTAGTGTTCCTACAATCTTAATTTTATCCGATGTGGAAATTCCGCCCGGATTGCAGCCTGGTTTCCCTTCCGGAATTTCTACGCTGATGTTATTGTAGTAATTTACCCAGGCCGGAAAGAACTCATTGGAATCGGGTTGTTTGAACGTCATAGGCATCAGTTCAAAAAAAGGCTTGCCGTTGGCATGCAGAAAAGCATCATAAATAAGCTCAGAACAATAGTATTTACCGTTATCATACAGGTAATCGTCATCATACGGAACACCGATTTGCTGTTTGGAAAATGCAATGACCTGTGGAATCAAGTTTTTGTATTTCGGTTTTACCCGGCCAATATACATGGTCGTTTGTGTGTTTTTTGAGAATTGTTCCAATGTTACTTTCCGGACAGCATTTCCGGCGGCTTCGATAATATAAACCGAATCATTTTCTGTGATAACCAATCCCAGATGACTGAAGTCGTTGCCTTTATAACCTTCGGTCACAGCATGAATGGCTTCGCATAATTCACCGCAATTCATTTTTTGAAAAATCAAATCACCGGTTTTTAAACGGCTCTTTTGTCCGAAAAGAAAAAAAGGAGTAATGAGAAAGAAGAATAAAAATTTAGGCATTTTGTTTTAATTCATTTTCAAAATCTTCTGGCGAAACCGCCTTTTCAACCGAATAATTGCCGATTTTAGTACGCCGTAAAACGGTTAGATGTGCTCCGGACTGCAGGGCTTTTCCAAAATCGTTGGCCAGTGACCGGATGTATGTTCCTTTGCTGCAAACTACCCTGAAATCAATTTCAGGGAGCTTGATGCGTGTGACTTCAAATTCATAAATCGTCGTTTTTCGGCTTTCCATTTCCACTTCGGCTCCGGCACGGGCATGCTCATACATTCGGATTCCGTCTTTTTTAATTGCTGAAAAAACAGGTGGCTTTTGGTCTATCTCTCCCAGAAATTGCGGTAAGGTTTGTTGAATTAATGCTTCATCAATATGAAGATACGGAAATACTTCATCCGTTTCTGTTTCCAGGTCATACGACGGAGTAGTGGCACCGAGCTTGATAGTGCCGGTATATTCTTTTGGCTGGCCTTGGATTTCAGTGATTCGTTTGGTGAATTTTCCGGTACAGATAATCAATAACCCGGTTGCCAGAGGATCCAGTGTTCCGGCATGACCGATCTTAAATTTTTTCGGAAGCCCCAATTCTCTTTTTAAAACATATTTTAATTTGTTAACCGCTTGAAATGATGACCAGGTCAGCGGCTTATCAACGAGCAGAATCTGTCCTTCTAAAATTTCTTCTGCGGTCATTTTTAAATAACGGTTAATTTTTGAATAAAGAAATGAATCAGCAAAATGGCTACTCCGGCAATAATTCTGTAATATCCGAAAATTTTAAAACCGTGTTTTGTCAGAAAACCAATAAACGATTTAATGGCAATAAGGGCAACAATAAACCCAACCACATTGCCGATAATCAGTAAATTTACCTGATCCTGAGAGAGTTCAAAGCCGGCCTTGTAATAATCGTATGATTTTTTAAGCGTAGCCCCCAACATGGTCGGAATAGCTAAGAAAAAAGAAAACTCAGCAGCGGTAGTCCGGGATAATTTTTGAGTCATCCCTCCCACAATACTGGCTCCGCTTCTGGAAACACCCGGAATCATGGCCAAGCACTGAAATAAACCTATTTTAAAGGCAGTGGTATAAGAAATGTCAGTCCCTTCCGAATGGCCAAACCATTCATCTACTTTTAATAATAAAAAACCGCCGATAATCAAAGATACGGCAACCGTAATGGGATTTTCCAGCAACCCGTCGATAAAATCGCTCAATAACAAGCCAAAAATAACGGCCGGAATGAAAGCGACCAGTAATTTGAAATAAAAATCAAGTGACTGAAAGAAGCGTTTGAAATATAAAACAATCACTGAAAGGATAGTGCCTAACTGAATGACAATGGTGAATAATTTGGTAAAGTCATCCTGAGCAATTCCAAAAAAGGAAGAGGCAATGATCATATGTCCGGTTGAAGAAACAGGGAGGAATTCCGTGATGCCTTCAATAATAGCAAGAATAATGGCTTGGAGTGTATTCATTTTTTATCGTTTGGTAATGAAAAGCTATTTTTTAGGATTTTTTAAAATAGCATAAATTACCACACCAAACCCTGCCAGCACAACTGTCGGGGCTAAACGGATTCTGCGGAAGTCAAAAATAGCTTCGCTGAATACCTTCGGATCATCGCTACCGCCGCCACTCATTAAAATAAAGCCCAGCGTAATCACACCAATACCGATCAGAAGAATTTTATAATTTATATTTTCAAAAAGAAATTCCTGTTTTTGTTCGTTTTTACTGCTCATTTTTTTTTTTAAATAAAATTAATATAAATCGTCTGTTCTGAGGTTTAAGAATTTTTGTGTCGCAAAGAATGTGCTGAACCACGAAATTAAGATTCCCAAAATCAGAACACCGCACAACACAACGGCAATCATCAGTTGGTTTTCCAGAATGCCGAGTTTGGGAAAGTTAGTGTCGATGTAAAACAATACGCCGATAATGGCAACAATGGCCAACAAAGCACCGATTACTCCCAGTTTAATACTCCGCATGATAAAAGGTTTGCGGATAAAAGATTTGGTAGCTCCTACCATTTGCATCGTTTTAATGATAAACCGGTTGGAATAGATGGATAAACGCATGGAGCTGTTGATTAACAAAACAGCAATCAACGCTAAAAATCCGGTAATAATTAAAATCCAAAAGGTAATTTTTTTAATGTTATCATTTACCAGATCCACCAGGTGTTTGTCATAAACAATGTCTGAAACCATTTTGTTTTGCTTGAATTCCTGCTCTATTTTTTTAATGCTGTCAGCCTGAACATAATCGGCTTTTAAATGAATATCATAGGAATTCTGAAGCGGATTAAATCCTAAAAACTGCATAAAATCTTCTCCGATAATATCTTTGTGTTTGGAAGCTGCAGTTTCTTTAGAGACAAATGTATCGGTTTTTACATAAGCCGATTCTTTTAGTTTTTGGCCAAATTTTTTGAGTACACTGTCGTTGGCGGCATCTTTAAAATAAACAGACATGGGAATCTCTTCCTTAAAATCATCAGACAATTTTTTGGAATTAATCACAAACAAGCCTAAAATCCCCAATAAAAAAAGTACTAAAAAAACACTTAAGACTACAGAAAAATAGGAAGAAATAAGTCGTCTTTTCTGATACTTTTCGTAAGATGATGCCATAAAGATTAATTTAAGCCGTAAAATTAAAAAAGAAATTGGTTAAACCACAGTTTATAACGTTTAAAGTTTTGCGTTTAGTGTAAATAGTAAGTAAATTTGAACAAAAATAGCTCTACAGAATATGCTGCTCACCAGAATGATATTGTCTTTTTTTGTTTTGTTAGCCTCGTCCGAAATGTTTTCGCAGCAAAAGTATTTTCCCTACCGGGACGGAAAAGTTTGGGGGATTTGTAACGAACAGGCAAAAGTGCTTGTAAAACCTGAATTTGATTCGGTTCAGTTAAGAATTAAAGAGGAAAAATTTGTTTTGAGACCTTATAAAAAAGGAAAAACCGGTCTTTTTTTGGGAGATAAGCAGATTGTTCCGGTAAATTACGAACATATCGAAACAGATACAAAAGGAATAATGTTTGGCATTGACCGGGATGAAAACAAGTTTAGAACCTATGAGCTTTTTGATATGAACGGAAAAAAAATCATTCCGCAAACCGTATATAACCTTAAAAGCTATGATATTTCCGGGTATAGCGGAGTATATCATCCGTTGCGTTTGATCATGTTTGAAACGGCAGACAGGAAAGAATCAGTTTTTATCTGGAATGAAAAAGCAGAAAAAATTGAACAATGGCTTTTCAGGGATGTACATTCAATTGTGCCCAACAATAAGAATTCGCCTGAAAGAACGCTGCTGTTTCATTACAAAAAGACGGAAAAATCCCCTCTGGAAACCGTAGTGTATGAATTCAAATCAGGCAGTTTTCAAAAGAGCAGTTTGACGGCCAAAGTAATCAAGCCCTCCACGTCTTCTGAAACTTATGGAGAAGGCTATTCTTTGTATGGTAAAGATTCCGGCAATAATTATATAGCTGATCATAGAGATATCAAAATAGGGAGTGATGTTGCTGTACCTTATCCTGAAGAGCCTGAAAAAATACCTGCCTTTGTCAAAGTTTATGTTTCATACGGTCTGAAAGAGGGTAAAATAGAAGTCCGGAAAGGTTTTTCAGAAAAGAATGTCAGGCTGATTGAGCCGGATTTTGTTCCTGATTATATTTCCCTGTCGGGCTTTGCTGCCGGTAAAGAAGAAATAGTCAATGATACCTTGGTTACATTCAGAAACTTTGTGCTTTATACATACGAGAATAAGCATGGTTTCTGGTACAAGGAACCTTTTAAAAGGACAGTAGAATATGATTCGATCCTTCCTGACTCCTTTTCAAAAGCATTGGGAGAGCATAAGGTAAATACCCTGTTATTTGCCGGTAATTATGATAAAAAGACAGGTAAAATTCTCTACGGACTGATTGATTTTGAACATAAGGTACATATTCCGCTTGAATATGAGTTGATAGATACTCAAAATAAAATCAATTACACAGATACCTCAAAAAAGATACTGACTTGCTGGCCGGCATCTAAAAACGGCCAATACGGGATTATAACCAGTGAAAATACTGTTCTGCTTGGTTTTGAATATGATTTTATCGGCAACAATATCAAAAAAGGGTTTTTGACAACGGTGAAAAACGGGCGTTACGGAGTGGTTATCCCCCGTTATTCTGATGGGATTCACCGATTTGTTGAAATTAATCCGGCTTTTGAACACCCTGTCAGAGCCATCAGGTTCAGTTATGACACAGGCCAAAAATCAGAAGAGCAGGAAACAATGATTCATTGGGTAGAACTTGCCGATCAAAACGGGAAGTTTATGGGCTATGCAAATGTAAACGGAACGTTGTATTTTAAAGATTAATGTTATGAAGCCAGTGTTTACCGTTTTATTTTTTATCTGTTTTTTACTAAACATACCGGCTCAGGATTTAGGAAATTCAACACCGTACTTTCCTGAGGTGAAAAATTCAGAGTCCTTTTTTTATAACCGGAATGAACTGAGTCCGGCGGATATTATTCAGCTATACAAAGAAATGAAATCAGGAGGCAGCCATTATCAGGGTTGGTCATTGCCGGAAAGAAATGGTTTGCCGGAAGGGCTGGCTGTAATTATGCATGATAATGCCATTCGCACTGAAATGGAATTCAAAAATGGTGTGGCAGAAGGTGTGAGCAGGGTGTATGACAAAAAGGGAAATTTGGTTTTAGAAACAACCTACAAACAAAATAAACGAAATGGTCTCCGGAAATTGTATTCAAATTTCAGAACTTATGTTTACGAAGCCCGGTATGAGGAGGATAAACTGATCGGGAAGATCAAAGTGTATGAAGACCGCCGGCAGGATTTTTATTATATGTTCCCGGGTGATTTAAAAAAGGGAACAATCGAATGCTATACATGGCAGGGGGTGAAAAACGGAGAGATTCCGGTTATTGACCACAATGTAATTCACGGAACGGTAAAATACTTTACCAATGACGGCCGGACATGGGGCATATTTCCGTATCGGTACGGAAAACTTCACGGAAAAGTAACCTATTATAAATCAAAAGATGAGGTGTGGTATTCCGTTGATTATAAAAACGGGGTGCCAATCGGAAGACACATTGCCTACTATGATGCGGATAAGTTAAAATATGAACATTTTTACGATCAGGAAGGTAAAAAAACCGGTGTATGGAAAAATTACGACAGGAACGGGAATGTAGAGAGGGTTGTTGATGCCTATGTCAATGATTCGATTAACGGAACCGAAAAAGGATTTTTTAACGGAAATCTGCGGTTGTATTCGGAATACAGAAACGGTAAGAAACACGGAATAGAAAAACATTACAATTCCTCAACGTACAAACTGGCCTATATTTCCTATTATGATAATGGCCGGCGTGTGAAAACCGAAAACTACTGCAATGATTTTATCAATACGGTTACGTTTTTTGAAGAAGAAAAGATCAGGAAGAGTATTTTTTATGATAAAAACGGTGCGGTTATTCATGAGGGAAATTATGATGAGAACGGAAAAGGTATCGGAATTATAAAAGGGTTTTCCTATGATAAAGAAGGAGATTATAAGCTGACCACAGAAGAAGAATATAACGAAAGCGGAGACAGGATCAGAAACAAATATTATTACGGAGAAGGTAACTATATAGAGACCGGATTAAGAAATGGTTCGATGCATGGTCAAAAAACTACTTTTATAGCTCATGACCGCAAGCATATAGTAGAGTATTACTTCAACAATCAAAAAGTAACCCGGGAAGAGTTTGAAAACCGCACAAAGGCAGAAAAGAAATAGTAATTCATCTTCCTTTTAACTTTGCTATTTAAAATGTAAATTTGCCCTTTTAAAAAACGTAGCATCTCAGAAACGTAGCATCTCAGAAACGCAGCATCTTAAAGAAATGAAATACTTCCACGAACAAATTGAGGCCAAATGGCAGGCCTATTGGGCTAAAAACCAAACGTTTGCCGCACAAAACAATTCCGATAAACCAAAATATTATGTATTGGACATGTTTCCGTATCCTTCCGGAGCAGGGTTGCACGTAGGGCATCCACTGGGTTATATTGCATCTGATATCGTGGCCCGTTACAAAAGACACAAAGGATTTAATGTTTTGCACCCGCAAGGGTATGATTCATTCGGGCTTCCGGCGGAGCAATACGCTATTCAAACCGGACAGCATCCCGAAAAAACGACCCGTGAAAATATAGCCCGTTACCGGGAACAACTGGATAAAATTGGTTTTTCGTTCGATTGGAGCAGAGAAGTACGTACCTCAAACCCTGATTATTACAAATGGACACAATGGATTTTTATCCAGTTGTTCGAATCCTACTATTGCAAAGCAGCCGATAAGGCATTGCCCATTTCAGCATTGGTAAACATTTTTGAAACGGAGGGAAATGCTAATGTTGACGTAGTATCTGATGACAACATTGCCGTTTTTTCAGCGGCAGACTGGAATGCTTTTTCACCTGAAGAAAAACAGGAAATTTTGCTGAAATACCGTTTAACTTATTTAGCAGAAACCGAAGTCAACTGGTGTCCGGCCTTAGGGACCGTTCTGGCGAATGACGAAATCGTAAACGGCGTTTCCGAGCGGGGAGGCCATCCGGTAATCAGAAAGAAAATGACCCAATGGAGCATGCGGATTTCGGCGTATGCTGAGCGTTTATTGCAAGGTTTAGAAACCGTCGATTGGAGCGAAAGCATTAAAGAAAGTCAACGGAACTGGATCGGGAAGAGTGTGGGGGCAATGGTTAAGTTTAATGTCCTCCCCCCAACCCCCTCCAAGGGAGGGGGAGGCGAGCCGGGTTATATGACCGGTGATCCTTTATTAGCTAAGGATTTATTGCCTCATGCGGTTGAAATGAGAAAAGAACCCACATTTGCAGAAGCTCTGTTGTGGGAAGAGTTGAGAAAAGAAAAGCTTGGCGTTAGATTTAGAAGACAACATTTAATCGGAAAATACATTGCT
Organism: Bacteroidota bacterium; assembly: GCA_023434025.1. Taxonomy (GTDB): domain Bacteria; phylum Bacteroidota; class Bacteroidia; order Flavobacteriales; family Flavobacteriaceae; genus Flavobacterium. The sequence goes on along the minus strand of JAEYTL010000003.1, from coordinate 84,594 downwards.
GATTTTGTTTGTTTAGAGAAAAAATTAATCGTCGAGGTTGATGGTGAATATCACAATACACCCGAACAACAAGCTTTAGATAAAGAACGAACATTAGAATTAGAACAAAAATATTTTTTTAAAGTAATTCGCTTTACAAATGATGAAGTAAAACATCATATCAGTATTGTTTTGAACAAAATAAAGGAGACGCTTGACTCAAGGCAAGGTTACCGTTCCGTCTCCCCCTCCCTTGGAGGGGGTTGGGGGGAGGAAATTTCAGTCTTTACAACCCGCCCCGACACCATCTTCGGAGTCACTTTCATGACCCTCGCACCCGAGCACGACCTAGTTTCTCAAATCACTACTCCGGAGCAAAAAGCAGCCGTTGAAGCATACGTTGAAGCTACCGCAAAACGTTCGGAAAGAGAGCGAATGGCCGATGTAAAAACCATTTCCGGCGTGTTTACGGGAGCCTATGCCGAACATCCGTTTACTAAAGAGCCGGTTCCGATCTGGATTGGCGATTATGTATTGGCGGGCTATGGCACAGGAGCTGTGATGGCTGTTCCTTGTGGAGACGAAAGAGATTATGCCTTTGCAAAGCACTTCGGTATTGAAATCAAAAACATTTTCAATCAGGATATTTCGGAAGCTGCATTTACGGAAAAAGGAGGATTTGTTTTTGAAAATTCCGACTTTTTGAACGGACTGGATTACAAAGCAGGAACAAAAAAAATCATCGAAGAGTTAGAGAGAATCGGAGCGGGAAAAGCAAAAGTGAACTACCGTTTGCGTGATGCGGTTTTCTCAAGACAACGATATTGGGGAGAGCCGTTTCCGGTTTATTATGTGAACGGTTTACCACAGATGATTGAGGTAAAGCATTTACCGATTGTCTTACCGGAAGTCGAGAAATATTTACCTACCGAAGACGGACAACCGCCTTTAGGAAATGCGACACATTGGGCGTGGGATAGTGTTCAGTGTTCAGTGGTTAGTAATCAGTTGATTGATAACAAAACCGTTTTCCCATTAGAATTGAACACCATGCCGGGTTGGGCAGGTTCTTCCTGGTATTGGATGCGATACATGGATGCTCACAACGAAAATGAATTTGCCGGCCAAGATGCCTTAAACTATTGGGAAAATGTAGATTTATATATCGGTGGTAGCGAACACGCCACAGGTCATTTGTTGTATTCTCGTTTTTGGAATAAATTTCTAAAAGACCGTGGATTCATCACACCCGAAGAACCATTCAAAAAACTGATTAACCAGGGGATGATTTTGGGGATGAGTGCTTATGCTTATAGGTTGACGATTAACACCAAGGTAAATAAAGTTATTAATGGGACTATAGAATCGAAAGGAGTTTACAATATTTTTATTTCTAAAAATGATTTGGATAATTATAGAAAAAATAATGTACTTCCTGTTGAAATTGAGAGCAATGTAAAAAAATTATTTATTGAAGAAATAATTAGTCTTGTTAAAAATGAAAATATACCAGTGGAAATAATTTCTGAAGGGAAGTATAAAATTAATTTAAATAATGAGGAATACGAGTTTGTTTCATTATTTGATTTCGACCCATATCTTATAGATTTATCTGTAATAAATGATATTACAAATGAATTAAATATTTCAGCTTTTAAGGATAATAAATTATATTGGAGTGATACTGATGCAGAATTTATTCTAGATGAAAACGGCAAATACATCGTTGGCCGCGAAGTCGAAAAAATGTCCAAATCCAAATACAACGTCGTGAATCCCGACGACATTTGCAACCAATACGGGGCCGACACCTTGCGTTTATACGAAATGTTCCTCGGTCCGTTGGAACAAGCCAAACCCTGGAATACCGCCGGAATTACAGGTGTTTCCGGTTTCCTGAAAAAATTATGGCGTTTGTATTTTGACGATAACGGCTTGATTGTGACCAATGACGAGCCAACCGCAGAAATGTACAAATCGTTGCACAAAACCATCAAAAAAGTAACAGAAGACATCGAGAACTTTTCGTTCAACACGTCGGTTTCGCAGTTTATGATTTGTGTGAATGAACTGGCACAGTTAAAATGCAACCACCGGAGAATTTTAGAACCGTTGGCGGTTTTGGTTTCGCCGTATGCTCCGCACATTGCCGAAGAATTATGGAGTCAGCTGGGGCACGAAGGTTCAGTTTCAACGGTAGCATTTCCAATTTTTGAAGAGAAATATCTGGTGGAATCCGAAAAAGAATATCCGGTTTCGTTCAACGGAAAAATGCGTTTCACCATCAAATTGCCATTGGATTTAACCGCTGCTCAGATTGAAGAAATTGTGATGGCAGACGAACGTACCCAGGCTCAGCTGCAAGGACGAACACCTAATAAAGTAATTATTGTGCCGGGAAAAATTATCAACTTAGTGGGATGAGAATGAAACAAATTATCGGTTTATTTTTTCTTTTAAGTACATTGGTTTTGAATGCCCAGGATACGCTGAAGTATGTTGAAAAAGATCATCTTAAATTGTTTGTTGGAGCAGGAGCTTCTTTTGGCAACACCTATGAAATAAATAAGTTTTTATCGCAAAACAACATACAGACCATTGTTCCGGTTGACATCAATGCAACCGCCGGGCTTATATTTTATAACGACTTTGTGGATATTGATTTAGGCTATGAACTTTTTGCTTCCGGAAAAAGCAATGAAACAACCAGAACACGGGTTATTTCTAACGGTGTGAGACTAAGGGCTCACTATGTATTTCCGTTGTTCAGGGATTTTGAGATGGGGGCAGGGTTTAATGTGAGTTATGGCAAAAGAAAATTATCTGTTTTTTACACCGATTATATACTGGATTTCAATGAACTTGAACCGTCTTTGAACGGAAATCAGTTTACGTTATTTCTGGAAAAAGCCTATCTGGGGCCTTCCGTTTCCTTTAAAATTAAAGATACCGGAAGGAATTTTCAACAGACTAAGATTACGTTTGCCTATGAATTTTCCGTTAACAATAAACCGTGGCACAGTGATGCTCTCCGGTTGCAAAACACCATTTATGAAAAAAACAGGATGCAGTTTGTGATGAACGTTATCTTCTGTTTGTAAACAGAAACTCATTTATAAAACCGTAGATCTGCTTCCGGATTTACGGTTTTTTTACGGATAAAAGTTAAACAAAACCTAAAGCTGTTTTTTTGGCAGATTTTTTGATTTCACAAAAACAGTTCAAAACCTTACCGCTTATGAAATCACGAATACTACTCTTGGCTGTGTTTTCCGCCAGCTTTTTGTTTGCTCAGGAAGAAGAATGGATTGAAACGCAAACACTTCCCAATGAAATTGCCTTTGATTTTTCAGGATTCTACACACCGGTTTTATCCACCAACTTTATCGGCTTTTCAATGGATATCAGATATTATGTGCGTGAAAACTGGTCAAGCGGTTTCAACGTCAGTTATGCTCCCAGAAAAGTGGCGACTGATTTTCAGTATGATGTGCTGAATCCGGCCGTAGAATACAGTGAGATAAGCTGGCTGAATCAGTTTGATCTGCTCAAAAAGGAAAAATTCAGAATCGGGCTGCAGCTCAGTAATGGTTTAGCAATGGCAACATTGGTGGATCGTGATATTATAGAGGAATTCTGGGATGAATATGGCGTGACAGAGTCCGCTAAACGGGTGGTGACCAATTATTTTTACATTCTTCAGCCCGGTATCGAAACCGCTGTCAGGGTATATGACAACAGAGGTTTTCCGGATGTTTACATTACGACTGAAGCAAAATACCGTAAAGCAATGGGAAGCCCGAAATTTGCAACACCCGGTGAATTTTCAAGTTATTATATCGGAATTGGGGTTTCTCTGATCGGATTTCTGTGAAGAACAGCATTCTTTAAAATCTGACAAAATTTCAGAAAAATTAATTCACATAAGTTTGGCTTATATTTTGCTGTATAATTTGTAACTTTATATTTTTAAAAAATAAAAAATGATAGGATATTATATTTTAATTGGTGCTATTGCTTTGGTGAGTTGGTTGGTAAGTAACCAATTGAAGAGGAAATTTGAATTTTATTCAAAAGTACAGTTGCGTAACGGGATGAGCGGGGCAGAGATTGCTCAGCGGATGCTGGAGGATCACGGGATTTATGATGTAAAAGTAATTTCTACCCCTGGTAGATTAACAGACCATTATAACCCGGCAGATAAAACCGTTAACTTGAGCGAAGCCGTGTATAACCAACGAAATGCTGCTGCCGCTGCGGTAGCTGCCCATGAGGTGGGACACGCTGTGCAGCACGCGACCGCTTATGAATGGCTGACCATGCGTTCTAAACTGGTGCCGATAGTAAGTGTTTCTTCCGGAATGTCACAGTGGCTGGTAATCGGAGGGTTGATTTTAGGAGCCGCTTCGGGAAGTGCATTCGGATTTTATATAGCAGTAGCCGGTCTGATAATGATGGCGTTGGCTACAGCATTCAGTTTCATTACCTTACCGGTTGAATACGATGCCAGTAACAGGGCTTTGGCCTGGTTGAAAAAAGCCAACATGGTAGGTCAGCAGGAATATGCGGGAGCGGAAGATTCCCTGAAATGGGCAGCCCGGACGTATTTAGTTGCGGCAATCGGTGCATTAGCCTCCTTGTTATATTGGGCACTTCAGGTATTTGGTTCGAGGGACTAATTCAGAATTTTAAAAATAAATAAATCCGTTACCTTTGTAACGGATTTTTTTTGGAGCGGATGGCCCGGGTTTTTTCAGCCGTCCGTATTGCCGATTTCCGTTGCAATCTAGCCTGAAAAGACGAGGGTTTCCACTGCAATCGGGGCTGGGGTTAGTTGTTTCGTTTCAAGCTTCAAGTCGTCAAACCTGAAACAAAAACTACAACTGTATCTGTCGTTCAATCTGCTGTTCTAATGAAATAAACGTTTCCGTTCGGGAAACCCCGTCAATCGGTTGTATTTTTTTGTTGAGCAGTTGCATCAAATGTTCGTTGTCACGGCAGATGATTTTGATTAAAATACTCCAGTTTCCGGTAGTGTAATGGCATTCTAATACTTCGGGTATTTTTTTTAATTCCCGTACAGCTTCTGAATTGCTGGAGGCCTTGTCAAGATAAACACCGATAAAGGCCATGGTTTTGTAACCCATTACTTTATGGTTGATGATGAATTTAGACCCGGAAATCACGCCGGCTTCTTCCAGTTTTCGCAACCGCTGATGAATTGCCGCACCGGAAATCCCGATTTTATGGGCAATTTGTAAGATGGGTTTTCGGGCATCTTCCATCAGATCACGCAGGATTTCTTTGTCTATTCCGTCAATTTCAACTTGAAGCGAATTGGTTTTCATGGTTAAAAATTTTAATCAAAAATATAAAAATACGACACAAAATAATAAACAGGGCCATTTTTAGTTTAAATAATAAATCAGTTAGCCGAATTGGTTTTGATGATTATCAAATCAGATTAGGATTCTTAAGCTAAAAAAATTAAATTTGTTATGCTGCTAACTCAAAAAAATCAACCGAACAAATATAAATCATGAAGCATTTTTTTTATACCTTGATTGGATTATGCCTTTTTTCCGCCGGATTTGCTCAGGAACCGGAAAGTGATACTGCTCCGGCTTCCATTAACGGAAATTTGGATAAACAATTTGATTTTGTCAACCAGAAATCAAATAATTTTCAAGAATATAAGGTGGTAAAAAAAGATTACTTGTTATTGTTAAAACGCAATAGCCTGGATTCGGTGAGCCGGTTTAAAAGTGAGTTGGGGGCTTTGAAGAAAGAATTTTCAAATCACACTGCCACCATTCAACAGTTAAAAGATACATTGCAAACCACACAAGCGGAGCTTGATAAACTAAAGGTTGCCCAGGATAATATCCTCTTTTTGGGAAGCCCGGTCAGCAAAACCAACTATAACTTAATGATGTGGGGAATTGTTTCGGTTTTGCTTTTAATTTTAGCCGTGTTTTTGTTCCAGTTCAAAGGGGCCAAATCAATTGCCGGTGAAGCAAAACAAAACCTTGAAAAACTGGAGCAGGATTTTGAGGATTATAAACGCAAAGCCCTTGAAAAAGAGCAAAAATTAGGTCGTCAGTTGCAAGATGAAATTAACAAACAAAACAAGGCTTCTAAATAATTAACTGCCTACGTTGTTGGGGTTATAGCCCATATATGGCACTTCCTTGTCTGTAAAGATAACACCGAATGATTCGAGTTCTTTTAAAATAGGTTCATATACCTCTTTTTTTATGGGTAATTGAACACCCGGTGTTGTGATGTTTCCGTTTAGAATTTGCAAAGTAGCTATGGCTACCGGCAATCCGACTGTTTTGGCCATAGCGGTATATGTTTGATCTTCGCCGAGACAGACCATCGTACTGTCTATTTGTTTTTTCTTGCCTTCCAGCTCATAGCCAAATTTGTGATACATGACAATCATGTCTTTGTCTTCGGGTTGCAATGCCCATTTTTGAGCCAGAATATGTTCCAGATATTGGGCCGGTGAAGCATTTTTGATACCGGCTTTTTGAGTTCCGTCAAACAGATCCAGTTCTACAAATTTATCCCAGATCACATCGTCCTGGTCAATTTTCAGGTAATGACGCAGCTTTAACTCCACCGAATCCGTCGGGTGATAGGCCAGAAAGGAATTGGTAAAATCACGGTAGCTCATGTGCTCTGAATTTTCCATCGGATAGCTGTCGTCGGTCATTCCCAACTGAACCAGCATATCCCAGGCTTTGGAGTAACCTACTCTTCGCAAAGTTCCGCGATACATGGTGAGAATATCATCCAAACCGTAAATGCTTCTGTATTTCAAGGAATCACGGTTGGCATAGCCTTCAAAGCGGCCATAGCCTTCAACCTCCATGAATTCGGTTCTGCGGAATAATTTGTTGTATGGGATATACTTGTATTTTCCTTCCTGAATAAATTTTGAAACGCCGCCTTGCCCGGCCAGAACCACATTTCTCGGATTCCATGAAAATTTATAATTCCATAAATTCGTGTCGCTTTCCGGAGCAACCAATCCACCGCAAAATGACTCAAACTGAATCATTTTTCCGCCTTTTGCCCTTATTTCATCTATGATTTTCATGGCACTCATGTGGTCAATTCCGGGATCAAGACCGATTTCGTTCATAAAGACCAAACCTTTTTCTTTTGCCTGTTCATCTAATTCCTGCATTTTAGGGCTGATGTATGAAGCAGTAACCATGTGTTTGTTAAATGCAAGGCAGTCTTCAGCAATCTCAAGGTGAAGATGTGCCGGAAGCATTGATATAATAATGTCTGCTTTTCCCACTTCTTTTTGGCGGTGGTCAACATTGGCAATATCTAATTGAATAGGGGTTGCGTTAGGATGATTATTGGTTTTTTTCTGAGCCAGTTCTAATGATAAATCGGCAATCGTCAGTTTTAAATTTTCTGACTCCGATTTGTTTAACAGGTATTTTATCAACGAGGAGGCAGAACGGCCGGCACCAATAATCAAAATATTTCTCATGTCTTTTTTCTGTAAAAATCACACAAATGTAGTCAGATGTTATATTCTTAACAAATTTTACACTGTTAATTCCGTTTGAGGATGAAAAATAATTCCGTAATTTTGAATACTATTTTAATAAAATGAACCGAAAAATAATTCTCGTCGCCTCCGTTTTTGGCTTATTAGCTATTGTTTTTGGGGCGTTTGGAGCACATGCCCTGAAAGTACTGTTAAATGAAAACCAGCTGGTTTCTTTTGAAACCGGTGTCCGTTACCAAATGTATCATGCTTTATTGCTGTTGTTGTTGGGAACTACTTCTCTCGTTGCAGAAAAAGCGAAAAAAGTAATTTTTTATTTGGTGCTTACAGGGGTTTTACTTTTTTCGGGTTCAATTTATTTATTGGCTACAAATGACTTGACATCTGTTGATTTTTCATTTTTGGGTCCGGTTACACCTGTTGGAGGATTATCATTAATGTTGGCCTGGGCGGTTCTGTTTTTGAATATTTTCAGGCAAAAAGGATAAAATTTCAATAAATTAATAAATGTAAAGATTTAATTTTTACTTTTGCCAAATATTTAAACACAACTAAACGGTAAATTTATGGAAACATACGCTCAATTTACGAAATCGATTTCGTTAGAAAAATACGGAATCAAAAACACACAGGAAATTGTTTATAATCCCTCGTTTGATTTTTTGTACAACGAAGAGTTGAGTACAAAACTGGAAGGGTATGAAAAAGGACAATTATCAGAGTTAGGAGCGGTAAACGTAATGACAGGAGAGTTCACAGGGCGTTCTCCAAAAGATAAATATATTGTAGAAGATGAGGTAACCCAGGATACGATTTGGTGGAACTCGCCCAAAGCACCCAATGATAATAAGCCTATTTCTAAAGTTACGTGGGATGCCTTGAAGGAAACAACCGTAAATCAGCTTTCTGGTAAAAGGTTGTTTGTGGTAGATGCTTTTTGCGGAGCAAACGAAAACACCCGGCTTAAGGTTCGGTTTATTATGGAGGTGGCCTGGCAGGCACATTTTGTGAAGAACATGTTTATCCGCCCGACAGAACAGGAGTTAGAGCATTTTGGTGAACCCGATTTTGTGGTCATGAACGGTTCGAAAGCATCATTCAAAAATTATGAAGAGCACGGTCTGAATTCAGACGTTTACATCGCTTTTAATTTAACTGAAAAAGTTCAGATCATTGGTGGTACCTGGTATGGCGGTGAAATGAAAAAAGGGCTTTTTTCAATGATGAATTACTATCTGCCCTTGCAGGGAATTGCCTCGATGCACTGCTCTGCCAACATGGGTAAGGATGGTGATGTGGCCGTATTCTTCGGGTTGTCGGGAACAGGAAAAACCACCTTGTCAACCGATCCTAAACGTGAATTGATCGGAGATGATGAACACGGTTGGGATGACGAAGGTGTTTTTAATTTTGAAGGCGGATGCTATGCTAAAACCATTGATCTGAGCAAAGAGAATGAGCCTGATATTTATGCTGCCATTAAAAGAGATGCTTTGCTGGAAAATGTGACGCTGGATGCTAACGGAAAAATTGATTTTAAAGATGGTTCTGTCACCCAAAATACAAGGGTTTCTTATCCGATTTATCACATCCAAAATATTGTAAAGCCAGTTTCAAAAGCAGGACATGCCACAAAAGTTATTTTCTTGACAGCCGATGCTTTTGGAGTAATGCCGCCGGTTTCTAAATTAACACCGGAACAGACAAAATATTATTTTCTTTCTGGGTTTACAGCTAAGCTGGCCGGAACTGAACGGGGGGTAACTGAACCGCAACCTACTTTTTCAGCCTGCTTCGGAAAAGCATTTTTATCGCTTCATCCAACCAAATACGGTGAAGAATTAGTTAAGAAAATGGAACAACACCACGCAACCGCTTATATGGTTAATACGGGTTGGAACGGAACCGGAAAAAGAATTTCCATCAAAGATACGAGAGCCATCATCGATGCTATTTTAGACGGTTCGATTGAAAATGCAGAAACCAGCGTAATTCCGATTTTTAATTTTGAAGTGCCAACGGTTTTAAATAACGTTGATAGCACTATTTTAGATCCGAGAAATACTTATGCAGATAGGGAGGAGTGGACAGGAAAGGCTACTAATTTAGCCGGACTGTTTATTAAAAACTTTGTGCAGTACACCGATAATGAAGAAGGACAAAACTTAGTGAAGTCCGGCCCTCAATTATAATTTTACACTAACTAACCAAACGAAAAGAGTCCCGCAGTTTTTGTGGGACTCTTTTTAATTTTGTATCAGGTGGCCAGGATTATTTATCCTTATTTGTTTTTGCAATATACTTTTCCAATGCCATGGTCATAGACGGAGCTTCCGGAGAGGGTGCCATGATATCTACCCGTAAACCGTGATCCAATGCTTCTTTTTGAGTGGTGCTTCCAAAAACAGCAATTCTCGTTTCGTTTTGTTTAAAATCAGGAAAGTTTTTAAATAAAGACTTGATACCTGTAGGGCTGAAAAATGCCAGAACATCGTAATATACATCTGCCAGATCAGATAAGTCGCTCATAACCGTCCGATAGAAAATACCTTGCGTCCAGTTTACTTTTAAACCGTTTAGGGTTTGGGGAACATCAAAATTTAACTGATCAGAAGCGGGGAGTAAAAATTTTTCGTCTTTATACTTTTTAATCAAAGGAGATAAATCGGCAAAATCCTTCTGGCCCACGTATATTTTCCGTTTTCTGTAGATAACATATTTTTGCAGGTAAAAAGCAACGGCTTCCGACTGGCAGAAATATTTTAAATCTTCTGGAACTTTATAACGCATTTCTTCGGCAACCCTAAAAAAATGATCTACAGAATTTCTGCTTGTAAGAATGATGGCCGTGTAGTTGTGCAAGTCGATCTTCTGACTTCTGATTTCCTTAACCGGAACACCTTCGACGTGAATAAAGGGTCTGAAATCGATTTTTACCTTATGCTTTTGAATCAGCTCAAAGTATGGAGAATTTTCTACTTTTGGTTCTGGTTGTGACACCAAAATTGTTTTCACTTTCATATCGAAACTTGTTGTAAAACTAACGTCTTGTAAACCAATAATACATAAAATAGTAGGGGGCTATTTCAAGGGCACAAAGATACAAAATAAAATAAAACAACTTGCTAAATAGTAAACTTTGATAAGATTTTAATGAAATGAGATAGGTTAATGCATTAACGGCCAGTACAATCAATAAAAATCCGTAAAAAATTAACGTTGATGAAACGTTATTGTAATACAAAATGATGTTTACCGGAAGAATCAGTAAACCAATAAAAGTGCGGTAACTCACCTTTTGAAGATTAAACTGCTCCATAAAATCTTCCATTTTAAAGGAAGTTGCCACAATCTTTTCAATAAGGTATTTAGAAAGCACAAAAACGCCCAGCAAAGTGATGATCTGAATGTATTTTACCCAATCTGTTTTGGAAGCCATTCCGAAAAAATTTAATAAAATAAGGATAAAAAAGGCGAACGAAATCAATTGTACCATAAAGAGGCTGATGGTAAACCAACTCATCATGTGGGAAGGATCCTTGTATATTTTAAGGTATTTATCTGTTACAAACAGTTTCAGGAACTCATTGAAACGGACTTCAAAAAAAGTCTTGGTCACCACAATCAATACGAAGCACAGGACAAACAGCACGGTTGCCCAGTCTTTGTTATCAATTATCCGTTGTTCTAAAATGTAGTCCATCATTTGCCGGTAAAATTACTATTTTTTTAATTCAATCACTTTATTATAATTTTATTATGAATCAACGTTTATAAAAAGTTTACTTTTGCTTTGAAATTTTCTTTTTTTATGAGTAACGGATTAGTGGTCATTCCGACCTACAATGAAATTGAAAATGTAGAAAGCATTATCAGGTCAGTTTTTGCCCTTGAAACACCATTTCACGTGTTGATTGTGGATGATAATTCTCCGGATAAGACATATGAAAAGGTGAAGTTGCTTCAGCAGGAATTTCCACTACAGCTTTTCCTGGAGGTCAGGAAGAAGAAATCCGGGCTGGGAACAGCTTATGTACACGGTTTTAAATGGGCTTTGCAAAAACAATATAATTTTGTTTTTGAGATGGATGCTGATTTTTCACATAATCCGGAAGACCTGGTGAAACTGCATCATGTTTGTCAAAACAAAGAAGCAGACATGGCTATCGGTTCCCGTTATGTTCGCGGTGTTAATGTGGTTAACTGGCCTTTGAGCCGTGTTTTACTCTCTTATTTTGCTTCGGTTTATGTCAGGATGATTACCGGGATGAAAATTCATGATGCCACAGCCGGATTTATCTGCTACCGGAGAGAAGTGCTTGAAAAAATTAACCTGGATAAAATTAAATTTGTAGGCTATGCTTTTCAAATCGAAATGAAATACAGAACCTATTGCGGGGGCTTTACAATTAAAGAAGTTCCTATTATCTTTACTGACCGTACAAAAGGACAATCTAAAATGAGCAATTCGATTATTAAAGAAGCTGTTTTTGGAGTGATCTCGTTACGGATAAAAAAAATATTTAACCGATTATAACCTGAAATGAGGATGAAAAGGATTTTAATAAAAAATGCCAGAATAGTTAACGAAGGTAAACTCTTTGAAGGAGATTTACTGATTCAAGACGAGTTGATTGCCGAAATAGCCGATAGCATCAGTGCCAAACCCGATTATAAAGTAATTGATGCTGAAGGAAACTTTCTCATTCCCGGGGCGATTGATGATCAGGTGCATTTTCGTGAACCCGGCTTAACACACAAAGCCGATATTGCTTCTGAATCAAGAGCAGCAGTGGCGGGTGGAATCACCTCGTTTATTGAACAGCCCAACACGGTTCCGAATGCCGTGACGCAGGAACTGCTGGAACAGAAATACGAAATTGCCGCTCAAACTTCGTTTGCCAATTATTCGTTTATGATGGGCGGAACCAATGATAATCTGGAAGAAGTTTTAAAAACGAACCCCCGAAACGTGGCCGGGATAAAACTGTTTTTAGGATCATCTACCGGAAATATGCTGGTGGACAACGAAGAAGTGCTGGAGAAAATATTTTCATCAACCAAAATGCTGATTGCTGTTCATTGCGAAGATGAAGCGACCATTAAGAATAACCTCGCCTTGTATAAAGAAAAGTACGGCGAAGATGTGCCGGTAAAATTCCACCATTTAATCCGCAGTGAAGAAGCCTGTTACCTGTCTTCTTCCAAAGCCATCGCCTTAGCCAAAAAAACGGGAGCCAGGCTGCATGTTTTTCACCTTTCAACAGCAAAGGAAATGGAACTGCTTACCAATAAAATTCCGGTTGAGGAAAAACAGATTACAGCAGAGGTATGCATTCATCACCTGTGGTTCACCGAGGCAGATTATGAAACCAAAGGAAATTTTATCAAATGGAATCCGGCGGTTAAAACCGAGGCAGACCGGGCTGCACTCTGGCAGGCACTTTTGGATGACCGTATTGATGTGATCGCAACCGACCATGCTCCGCATACGCTGGAAGAAAAAAAGCAAACCTATCTTCAGGCTCCGTCTGGCGGTCCGTTGGTGCAGCATGCCGTTGTAGCAATGTTTGAAGCGTATCATCAAGGGAAGATTTCGGTGGAAAAAATCGTTGAAAAAATGGCTCATAATCCCGCCAAGATTTTTAAAGTTGAAAAGAGAGGATTCATCAGAGAGGGCTTTTATGCTGATCTGGTTCTGATTAATCCGGCAATGCCCTGGAATGTTAAGAAAGAGAATCTTCTATATAAGTGTGGCTGGTCACCTTTAGAAGGCGTTAACTTTAAGTCTAGAATTACCCATACCTTTGTCAACGGCCAACTGGTTTATCAGAATTCAAAAGTCAACGATGTTAAGGCAGGAATGCGATTGCTCTTTAACCGCTAAGTAAATGAAAACAAACTCAAAATATCTTTTAGGATTATTTTTAATACTTTTTTTAGCCTGTAAGCAAAGCGGGGTAAAAAAACCGGCCAAGCTGATTGAGGAAGAAAAAATGGTCGATATTTTATATGACTTAAGTATATTGGATGCCATCATCTCAACTAATCCGGCTGTGTTAGAAGATAATGGTATTGATATGCACACTTATATCTATAAAAAGCATAAGATCGACAGTTTGCAGTTTGTTGAGAATAACACCTACTATGCATCTGATTTCAAAAAATATAAAAAGATGTATGAAGCTGTTGAAAAGCGGATTGACGATAATAAAAAAACAGCAGACAGTCTTTTGAAGAAAAAGCAGCAGGAAGACAACAAAAAAGCAGAAGAATTCCGTTTGCAAAACCAGGACTCGCTTAAAAAAGGACGAAGCATGAAAGAAACTAAAACTTTTTTGAAAAAGTAAAGGCAACCTGCCCGACAACTTCCCGGATGGGTTGAAATTCAAAATTCAGCAAGGTTTTAAGCTTGTCATTAGAATATAAATCAGTGGTGTGAAGCGAAGTGGCTGTTGCTCTTGAGAACCTTCTTTTCTGAAAAAACAATGTTGAAAAAAGCCAGTCTAACCGCCAGGCAACAGACGTTATCCAGGGTTTGGCATAAAAAGACGGTTTTTTTGTCTTGATTCCGTCTGCGATCCAGAAAATCAAGTCTTTAAAAATGATGTTTTCACTGACCAGGGTGAACCGTTCTCCTGACAGATTACTTTGCATCAGTTGATGCATGACAGATACAACGTCTTCAACGGCTACGAATCCGGAAGAACCTTTGGTGTAAAACGGAATGCCGTTTTTGATTCGTATAAAAATTTCTCCGCTGCCGGAATCCCAGAAGCCACGGCCTAAAATAACCCCGGGATTAACGATGATGCAGTTCAATCCTTCCTGTTCAGCCCGCCAGATTTCCATTTCAGCACCAAATTTTGAAAGAGCGTAATCACTGTGCGGTTTTTCAGGATTCCATTCTGTTTCTTCGGTAATCATGGTTTCATTTTCTTTCAGATCACCCAAAGCAGCAATGGAACTGACGTAGCAGAATTTTTTAATTCCGAAAGCCAGGGCACAGTTAACCATGTTGGCTGTTCCTTCGATATTTATTTTCCGGAGATTTTCTTCATCGGTTGCATCAAATGAAATCAATGCCGCACAATGGTAAACATAAGCGATGTTTTCAAATGCCGGTTCAAGGGAGGGAATGTCGTTTACATTACCCGGAACCCATTCAATCTTGTGGAACAAATCGCTTTGATGAAGCTGGTTAAAGAGCTCTTTTGTTTTCTGAATACTGTTTTCAGAGCGAAACAAAGCCCTGACCTTTTCGCCTTTTTCAAGTAAATGAAGTAATAAATGAGCACCAACCAAGCCGGTTCCGCCAGTAACTAAATTCATAAAACAAAGATAAATGTTTCTGTGCTACATTTTCAAATTATCGAATTAAAACTATCTTTGCCAAAATTATTTTGAATGAAGAATTTAGTAGAAGAATTACGTTGGAGAGGATTGTTTCACGATATGATGCCGGGAACAGAAGAACAATTGCTGAAAGAACCCACAACGGCTTATATCGGATTTGACCCGACAGCAGATTCGCTGCATATCGGAAGTATGGTGCAGATTATCTTACTGGTTCATCTGAAGAACTTTGGCCATCAACCAATTGCATTGGTAGGGGGAGCAACCGGAATGATTGGTGATCCGTCCGGTAAATCAGACGAGCGTAATTTGCTGGATGAAGCTACGTTGAATAAAAACGTGGAAGGGATCAAAGCCGTATTGTCCCGTTTTTTAGATTTTAATTCCACTGAATCGAATGCTCCTGTTTTGGTGAATAACTACGACTGGATGAAAGATTTTTCATTTATCGATTTTGCCCGTGATGTGGGTAAACGGATTACCGTAAATTATATGATGGCCAAAGATTCGGTCAAAAAAAGGTTTTCCGGTGATGGAGAAGGGATGTCGTTTACGGAATTCACCTACCAGCTGATTCAGGGTTACGATTTTTATCATTTGTATAAAAAATACAATTGCTTGCTCCAGATGGGCGGTTCCGACCAGTGGGGAAATATCACCACGGGAACCGAGTTGGTACGGAGATTAAGTGTGAATACAGAAGACGAAGGAGCCAAAGCATTTGCTTTAACGACACCGCTGATAACCAAAGCGGACGGCTCTAAATTCGGAAAATCGGAAGGCGGAAATGTCTGGTTAACGGCTGATAAGACTTCACCGTATAAATTCTACCAGTTCTGGTTTAATTCTACCGATGCCGATGCTGAAAAATACATTAAAATCTTCACCTTTTTAGGTAAAGAAACAATAGAAGAACTGATTGAAAAACACAGACAGGAACCGCATTTGCGTTTACTGCAAAAGAAATTAGCCGAAGAAATTACGGTTTTTGTTCATTCCAGAGAAGAGTTTGAAAAAGCGGTAAAGGCATCTTCAATTTTGTTTGGGAATTCCACTTCGGAAGATTTAAAAGGGTTGGATTCACAAACTTTTCTGGATGTTTTTGATGGAATTACTCAGGCTGAAATATCCAGAGCAGATTTAGAAAGCGGAATTAATATTGTGGATGCTTTAGCCGGAAAATCAGGGTTTTTATCCTCCAATAGTGAAGCAAGAAGAGCGTTAAAAGAAAACTCTATTTCGGTGAACCGTGAAAAAGTGACCGAAGAGTTTACATTATCAGCAAATGATTTAATCAACAACGAGTTTGTTTTACTGCAACGCGGTAAGAAAACGTATTTTATTTTACGGGCAGTTTAAAACCGAACTGAGCGAAGTTAAACCTGAAACCTGGAATAAACTTAAACCACCATCAGGTTACACCCCCGGATATCACTGGAATCAAAACGTCCCAACACTTCAAACGAATGGTTGGGATATTTTTTGCCTAAATCCTGCGTAGCAATAAAAGAGCATGAATTGATGTTTGCCAGATCGATCACGTTGATGCCTCCGGTTTTGCCGTAATCAACATACGTCAACGCATCTTCGGGATCCCGGATGAGAACCGACATCCAGGGCGGACATTCAAAAATGCCGTTTCCTAATGAATAGGCCTGCGATAATAATTCGGTCATGCCGTATTCTGAATGAATGGAAGGTACACCAAAACCGTGGCATAAAATACGGTGTAATTCTTCCCTTATAATTTCTTTTCGTTTGCCCTTCATACCGCCGGTTTCCATGATAATGGTATTTTTTAACTGAAAGGGTTGTTTTTCAACCAAATCTAATAGGGCATACGTCACACCAATTAAAAGAACATTCTGACCGGACGAGTCGAGTTGGGTTAGCTTTTGAATCAACTCATCATAATTAGTCAGATAGAAGCCGCTCTCCGAATGGTTGGATCCTTCAATCAGATCATTGACCATATAGATTAAAGACGAGCCGTCGCGTTCCAGGTAGGAAGGAAGCAGGGCTAAAACTACATAATCCTCTATATTTCCGTAAAATTGTGAAAACGCTTTTCGGAAACTTTGTTCATATAAACTTATATCAGTTACCAAGTGTCTGCTGGTTGCTGTTCCGGTGGTGCCGCTACTGGTAAATGTCTCCTGAACCGGATGTGCTGAACTAACGATTTCATGACTTTTAAAAAACTGAATCGGCAAAAACGGAATTTCAGTAATCGATTTTACATTGGATTTGTCTTTCTTTAACAGCGAACAAAAATCCTGATACACCTGATTGTATTCATACTGATGTCTGAAAACTTTGAGTGCTGTTTTCTCAAACTCTTTTTGGCTACTGATGGAGAATAGGTCGGGATAGGGATTCATGGTGCAAAAGTAATGAACTTATAGAAATTTCTATACGTTTTGGTTATCACTTACTTTTTTCAAAAGATTCTATCCTTGAATTATAAGAGTCATGTTATGAGAAAAATAAGCAGGTGCAGTTTACTCTTCTTATACCTCATTAATTTCTAGAAAAAATTAGCCCTTTTGCGGATTCTAAATTGTTTTCAACCTGACTAAAATATTCAACTTCTTCATAATCAACACGCAGAGCATTTCCTTGTAAACGATAGGTACCTTCATAGTGTGTGTAGCAACTGGACACTGTATATCCTTGAATCTGAAAATTTTGACAATTAGTTTGCACATAAAAATTAGTACAATCTTCTGTATCCCAATGTAAATAGTCCATGATTCTATAGGATTGAAAATTTACATAGTCCTTGTTTGCCGGACACATATGAACATATTCTTCAATAGAGCCATCGGCTTTGATTACTTTATCAAAATACCAGATTCCTTTGTATCGCTCATTTTGAAAGTTAATATAAGACAAATCATTTCTTGGGTCATACTCTTCTTTGTCCTTACTACAAGAGTAGGATAAAATTAAAGTGGCTAAAAATAAAATTGTTTTTTTCATTTGTGGTTTGTTTTTATTTATCAACTCCAACTGAATTAAAATTCGATTGGAGCTATTGTGCTGTGTAAAATCATTTTATTTGAATCTCATTCAAAGAATCTTTTTCCCAAATTTTCCAGTTTGAATAACCTTCATTTTCTAAACATGGAATAATAGAAGGATTTTGTTTTGACACATACATTTTAATAATTTCTTTTTTAAATGTATTTAAGTATATTCTTAAATCATCACTTCTGTAAAAATCCATTGCCTTTAAAAAACTTAAACTTGGAAAAATATCTTTTTCGTTTTCAAATACAAAATGTAACTTAGGATTATAATTTCTATTGTTTTTCCATTTGGATAACACTTTTTCTCTTTCTCTTAAAATTAAATTGTTTTTTAATTCCAAATGAATATCATTGACACACATTTCATATAAAAGTTTATTTGCTGAAACATCTTTAATTTCAGGTTTACAATAATCAATATTATATTTTTCAGTCATGAATTCAATGTCATTTTTATAAACCTCAAAAGTCATGATGATTCTTTCATTTTCAACTATATTATTAACATTATCACTTGTCTTTTTATCTATTTGAGAGCTGCTACATCCTAATAAAAGAAAAAAACACATATAAATCACTGAACTTTTCATAATTAAACTTTTTTAATTTCCTGGATACCAATTAACATTTCTAACTACATTTTGAGTATATATATTTGTTCCCACTTTATTGTTATAAATGACATCTACATGTAAAACAGTACCGTTACTTCTATATTGTGCAATGAGCCCTATTGAAGTAGAATTTTTTGGGTTAGGATAAACATATTGCCAATTGAACTTTGTTAAATAATTGTTTGTCATTCTGGTTGCAGAAGTAAAATATTTCATTCCGTTTGCACCATAATAGTCACCATTAACATTATACCCTGCTTTATTCATGGCATAACTTAATCTTAAGGCACATGTATTACCATTTAATTCTTCGTATAAAGAACTTTGTTTATTGTACTCAGTCTCAATTGGTCCACCTATTAGAGCAATCAGTTCATCAATAGTAACTTTACTATCGCCTTCTGGATGTGGGTAATTTTCATATATTCTTTTTATATCTTCTTTCGTTAAATTGTATCCATTTTTTTGAGAATTTAAAGAATGTGCCACATGATTCAATCCGCTCACGATCAATCCCGTCACGGCTCCTTGCCAAAAATTACCTTTGGTTAAGGCTGCTCCTGCTCCTCCTGCCAGTGTTCCAAAAACCAGTGTTCCGGTAGTTGAGTGTCCAAATTTTCCGCCTACACCATTCCACGAACCATTTGTGGTTTTTCCTCCACTCCATGACGAGGCTGCTAAACTGCTCAAAGAGCCACTGGCAAAACCTGTCATAAAATCACCCCCTTGAATACCTGACATAAAGCCCTGAAAAGTGCCGTGGGCTAGTGACTGTGCGGCTGTTCGGGTAACTAAATTGGTAATGGTTGATGTGGCTTCTCCAATGCCAAAAGTTACTGCAGCACTAAAAGCTCCAATGGCTGCCGATTGAATTAAACCTCCGGCGGTAAATGGTACATCTGCTGTTAAAGCTGTAATAGTATAAGTTAACGCCGCAACTGCAGCACCAATTATCACAGCCGCACCAAGAGTTATTCCTTCTTCACCACTCGGGTCAATATGTTTTAAAGGATTATTAAGAACGTAACCATAACGGTTGAAATTTTGTGTGTTACTCGGGTCTTGAATATAGTTGTCGGGCGATAAAAACCGTCTTACTTTGGCATCATACAATCTGCCATTCATGTGAATAAGTCCAACACTTTGCAAATGTTCATGTCCCGTGTAACCTCTATCTAAAACGGCAAAGTTAGTAAGGTTATTGTTATTTTGGTCTTTCAGGAAAACAATATTTCCCCATGCATCAAAATGTCTTTTTTCTACCACTTGACCGGCTGCATTGCTTATCGCCATGATGCTCCCTAAGTAGTCTCTGTGTAAATATAAATAATTTTGTGTGATTCCGTCACTTTTTACCATGATTGGAGCCGAGTATCCATCTCCACCAATATAGAGCGTTATGTCCACTGCATTGGAAAGATTATTTCGTTTAATTTCCATTGTGCCGTCTGCAGCATAGTATTTGCGATAAGGCCTAAGATATTTGTTTTTATTTAGGTCGCCATAATACATAGTGCTTCGGGTTAAAAACGGATTGTATTCAAAATCAATCCGATCTTTATCTTTTTCATAAATACTAACCGGACTTTTAAATGCATTATATGAAATTTGTTGTAAAGGTTTATCTGAGTAATAAGATACACCAGAAGTTGATAAACTTACTTTTGTTGCCTGATAAGGTTTGGCAGACGTTTCATAAGCATAATTTCCGATCGCATTTTGTGTAATTCTACCTTTATTGTCATAGGACTGTTGTTCAGTCTGGCCCTGCGAATTGGTAAAATGCGTTAATCGTTCTAAACTATCATATTGAAAAGTTTCATTCCAATTAAACATGCTGTTACTTCTACTTAGCAATAATCCTCTTTGTGCATTAAAGTTGGTCGTTAACGTAAGAAATGGTGTGGGAGATGCATTACTGCCATTGATTGTTCTGTAGCTCGAAGTTAAAGGAAGTCCATAACTATCATAGGTGTTTGAAACCTGACCAACTGCATTGCCATAATGTCCTGTAACTAGTTGTCCTCTTGCATTAACGGCATCTACTTGCCATAGCATAGCATTGGTAGCATCGTCTAAAACTTGCCAGTGATAACCGTTTAGATAGGTGTTTTTAATCCATTTTCCACTTGATTTTCCAGTCGGGACATCAGTTGCTAGATGGTATTCTCTATTCACTCGACCAAAATCGTCATACTCATATCTTTTTTCAAAATAGGATTGTGGGTTTGATTCTGTTTGCTTTTGTAGTCTATGATTACTGTCGTAAAAATATTCTGTGTAATACGATGCACCATTGATATCTGAGCCATCAATTAAAGTCAGCTGTTTTAACGGGTTATAACTGTAATGAATTTCATTGTATGTAAGATCACCTAGATCACCTTGAACATATTTGGCTTCAATTCTTCCTGTTGGAGAATAATAATATTGAGTATTTCCTTTTGGAGTTATTTCTTTAGTGGTTTCTCCATACACATTATATTCATATTCATAAACTCCGGCAGAAGGGTCTGTTAATTTCTTTTTTCTCCCCCAACCATCATACTCCATTGATAATGTTACTCCATCAAATGTAGAAGTTTTCATGTTACCATTAGCAAAGTAGGCATAATTAATTGTACCTCCTGGATCTACGGATTGTGTAGTATGCCCATTTGCATTTTTAGTGGTGCTTTTAATTACTATACCGTCATTCGATACAACTGTTAATCCCGTATAGGTAATGTCTGTTGTGAGACCTGTAAATGAAATTTGCTGTTTTAAACGACTATAATCATCATAGGTCATAGTAGTCCATTGACTTGGACTATTTCCAAAGTAGGGTTCACTAACACCTGTCTTTCTGTTCAAAAAATCATGGTTTTCAGAAATATAGCTCCAAGAGCCGTTAATATTCTTGCTCCCTTTTTTTGTCACACGGCCAATAATGTCCATTTCAATAATACTTTCACTACCATCGTCAGCAAGTGTACTTGTTGTAAAAGTATTACCGGATTTTGCATAGGTATAGTTTATACTTTTTCCTAAATAATCGGTTACTTTTGTTCTTTTTCCCCAATTATCATAGATACTACTTGTAGTTTGTCCAAAAGAATTGGTTTCGCTCAGAACAACGCCATACAAAGGATGGTAAGAATTATAAGTAGTGATTAATCCTTCTATATCTTTTACTGTTTTGATAAATCGTTGCGAAGTATCGTAGGTGTATTCTGTTGTCCTGGCTGAAACTGCTGGAGTTGCACCGGGTGCATTCAATATTTTCTTCTTTAAATTTCCATTTGGAAAATACTCATAGGTTTCGGTTAGGTAAACATTATCCGTATTATTAGCTTTACTTTCCTTTTTAGTTAACTTATTACCGGTGTAGGTATATTTTTCTTCTGTTGAAAAGGTATCGTTATAAGCTGAAATAGTCGTATTTACTTGTTTTAATCTCCCGATGTAGTAATTACTTCCCAATCCGGTTGGATTATTTTCAAAGATACTGTTTGTTGTAGTCGTTCCTTGTAGTGTAATTTGATTCAAATAATTTTTGGTAACTACTGTTTCCGGCAAAAGATAAGGTGTTGAGTAGGTATATAAAATTTCGCTTTTTACATTGGTAAGATAATCTGTAGTAGTTTGGTTATTTAAAACAAGGTTAAATACACTTCCTGTTAAATAATGACTAAAAGAATTTACAGTACTGTTTATAATACCGCTTGGATTTCCTGAACTGACAAATGAGAATGAATTGCCGTTTGTAATTAACTGGGAATATCTTCTCTGTGTTGCACCTCTCCATGTCGCATTGTTTTCTTCAACAGACCAAATTCTTTTTGATTTTGAAGTTAGATACCATGCACTTCTGGCAGTTTTTCTAAAACCTATAGCTCCGATGCCATCCATGTTAACGACTAAACCATGATACCGGAAATCTTGTTTTTTAATTATGTCCATTGCAGTGTTTTTTAATTCTGAGACGGCTTTTGAGGTTGGTATTCTTTTAAGCTCTACTAAGGGGTAGTTAACGGCATCTGAGGAGGAATAAAATTGATTTAGTGTTCCCAGGCCATTAGTTCCAGGTGTATCTGACTCTAAAGATTTGTAAGCTATTTCATCTACAATATTTCCGCCTGAGGATATAACTTTTTTTAACAAAATTTCATCTGCAAAATTTTTATTAAAATTAATGTAAGTAGCTTGATTATAATGATTTCTAATCATTACAATTTCTCTGTTTAGACCCTGGTATTTATAGGTTGAAACAATAGGAATCGGTAAATCCGGAGAATCACTGTAATGATTTGAAGCAGAAGAGTAATCTAATGTAAACTTAGAGCCTGAACTAGTTGTATTTCCAATATTGTTTATATAGGTTTTAATTTCCCACTGAGTATCATGATCATTAATAGTCCAGTTTGGTTTATAATACTTTCTCCAAACTCTTACTAAATCTGATTTTCCATCACCGTTAGTATCTAAAGAATAAAAATTATTAAAATGTGTTTGAGTGTCAAAATAATTTCCTGAATTTGGCCAATATTCAACAATATTATGCGACTCTTTTGTAAAAAATGACCCTCCAGCAGGATTTGGGTTACTGTAATAAATATGCCATAAGGTATCATTGCGTTGAGCATTACTACCATCTCCATTAGGCATCATTATATCCACTTTCCCATCTCCGTTATAATCTCCAAAGAGCATTTGTTTATCTGGAGAATAATCTGTTAAATAACCTTGACCAATGAGTTCTAACTCTACCCAAGGAGCTTCAGTTAGTTGTTTGAAAGATAGTATTCTATATCGTGGTCCCAGATAATTGGGTAACGCATAACCCGATGTGTCTAAAGTCAAAATATCTGATTTTCCATCTCCATTAAAATCCATCACAAAATTTTTACGCCCATAGAGTAAGTACTGAACAGGCAATTGAACGTAGCCATTTTCTCCTAAAGTAGTTGAAGCATTTGGATCAAGATTAATAAGAAAACATTCTTCAATATGAAATTTTTCGGTGTTACACACATAAGTACCATTGTTATATGGAGAACCCGTTTGAACAAAATAATAATATTCTCGCCTGTTTAAAAGTAAAACTTCGCTAATTCCATCGCCATTAAAATCACCTTCTAAATATTCCTTTTCATAAGTAGGTACAGTTGGAATAGTACAGTTATTAATATTTAAATCACTTGGCTCGTAATCATCCCAATCAGGATCATGGGTGCTATTGTTGTTAAAGGCTATTGTTTTTGTATAATTTAATTCTATTAGATTGTTGTTTGGGTTGTAATTATATGCTCTGAACGCAATATTGTCAACCGAATCAAATGCTTTTATAATAGAATGTTTCTGATTTAGTTTGTTTTCTGCTATTGTAGTAGCTGTAAATACGGTATTCCCTTCTGTAGAAAAAGGTAAAACAACACCGGGGGAACCAGCTCCTCCTTGAAATAAATTAGTATACATTCTATTGCCGGTGGTAAAGTCTAACCTCCCATCACCATCAAAATCGCCAGATAGCTTAACTACATTAAAGTTCAAATTGTTTACGTAAGTAGTTATAATCTCCGAATCAACATTGCTAGATACAATATTCTCATATTCAAATTCAATAGGGTTGGCCGGTTGGTTATTTCCATTAAATTCTTGAACTTTGGTTACTTTTTCATAAGCTAATTGTGGATCAGCTTGGTGTGTAATCACATATTTTCTAAATAAATTAGTGTTTGTATATACTTCAATTCGTTTTAACAATTCCACCTTTTCATGTTTAACCCCTTTGATAAAAACATTCTCAGATCTTTTGGCTAAATCATAAAAAAACTTTATTTCATTTTGTGGAGTAATACCTGATAGGATATTTGCACTAAACTTTATCTCAGAAATACATAAACTTTTATTATATGGTTTGCTGTAATGATAAGTCATATAATTTCCATTTACATCTTCAAATCGTGTAATGTAGAATGACGTTAAATCTGTTGCATTTATACCTCCAAAATTCCCATACCATGCCCTTGAACCATCAGGCGTGGTAACTATAAAATAAATAGTTGAGCCACTTCCTGCTAATTCAATTTTACTATTTGATTTTGTCTCTGTTTCGTAAGTAGAACCGTCAGACCAGTAAGTGCCACTAGTCAAAATAAGTCTTTGACCATCAAGGGCTAACTTATCGTTCTCATCAAAATCTACACCATCAATAAAACCATCTATGTCTTTTCTTGTTGCAATTCTACTTATTACAGATATAGAGTTGATAGACCAGCCAATACCGGCAATGCCACCCATCTGACCGGATGAATAAATAAGGTTTATGGTAGGGCCTACTTCTTGAATACTGGGAGGTAATGCGATTGGAACAGTATAAACAGATTGACCTGAGTTAGAAATTTCTAATTTTCCTTGTGTATCATGATAATTTTGGGCGATTAAAAGTTGACCAAAAAGGAAAGCAACTAACAGGTAATAACTTTTCATAGAGTAGCAATTTAATTTTTAATAATTTTTAAAGTTTTCTGCTTACCGTTAGAATATTCAAGCATAAGTGTATAAAGCCCTTGTGGTAAATTATCAAAAGGAACATTTAGTGTGTCTAAACCTTTTAAGTTCGTATAAATTTTTACTGATTGGCCTGACAACGAATATAAATTAACAGAATTTACAAACTCATTATTTTTGTTCTCCCACTTTACAAACAAGATTTCTTTAACAGGATTAGGGTAGTAGGAAATGTCGTCATAAATATCTGATGAAATCAAATCATCGTTTGTAATGTCTTTAATTTCTTTTATAATTTCGTTTGCAGGCCTTCCCGCATTAATATCAATAGTGTATCTTTTAATTTGATTTCCGGCAGTATCATACTCAAACAATATATGGTCGATAGTTTGAGAATATAAAAAAGAATTAATGATCAGGAAGGAGAAGATGATTTTGATTTTCATGAGTATATTTTTGTCGGTTTATTGTTTATTAATGTGTTGATGTTATATTACTTATTGAGTAGTATTCATCAATAGAATTTGTTTGAAATTAATATTGCAATGTTAAAAAGCAATTGTGAAATCATTTTACAGATTTTCTGTAAAAATTGTTAAAATTTCAAAAAAATAAAATTACTGATGAGGTTTCTTTGTCTCAATAGAAGTGTTGTTTTTTTGCAAAAATTGTTCCTTAAATTTAATCTGCAATTTTAGAGTAAAAAGAAATGCTGAACAATACCCACTTTTGGTGATTTTTACACTCACTAAAAACAGTGATATTTTGTTTAACAATGTCTGGTATTTGTTAGACAAATTATAGGATTTATGTGTCGCTATTTCGGGACTAAGCATAAAAAAAGCACCAACTTTCGTTGATGCTTGATTTATATATAAGGAGTAAATTATTTAACGGTCAGTTTTACCGTAGCTGATTTTCCGCCTTCGGTAATTTTCACCACATAAACACCGGTAAGTAACGTTGAGATGTTGATGCTTTCTGCAGACGTTTTAACATTCATTACCTGTTTGCCTAATAAATCAAAAACCTGAACAGTTTTTTCTTCATTCAGCTCCGTTGAAATATATAATGTTCCGTCTGTAACCGGGTTAGGATATACTTTTAATCCGGAAATCGTGTTGTTTCGGACAGATAAAGTAAGGTCGTTCATTGAACGGGCAGTTACCTGAGGATTGCCGTTAAAGTTACCGACTAAAGCAATAAAACTGGTTGTTCCGGAAGGAACTAAAGTGCCGATGTAATCTGATTCTGCAAATGCTGTTCTGAAAATCAGCGTGTCTGTTCCATCTGTAATGTTGTAATTGGTTGCAGGTGGGTTAACAAAGGTGGTGGTGCCGTCTCCGTTTTCAAACGTCACATTATTGATTCTAACCAATCTGCTTTCATAGGCCTGTACATCTGCTAAAAGATTAACAATAGAAACAACCTGTGGTGTTACGGTGTTTCCTGAAGAAGCAACAGTAGCGTTAGCAGAAGGAGTAAACTGAAGCAATCCGCTGAAAATTGACGTTCTTCCGGTTAATCCTGACATGGCATCACCGGCTACAAAAGGTGTAGAAATGATACCGGCAAGGTCATCAATCAACACAGCACCCGAAGCATCTTCAACATATTTTTGGTTACGGGTTGTTCGGGCATAGGTTACCACCGGTGGCTCTATAATCTGATAGTATTTTCCGGGTCCGTTGGCAATCACATCGGCACGCATTTCGCCTAAATTACCGATAACGTTCAAGGGAGCAATTTCAAAAGTAACGCTGGCCGTAACAGCCGGAACAATCGGAGTATGTGAATTGTTCACCAATTCCATGTTTAACGTATATTCTCCGGCAGCTAAACCTGAAAATACAATAGGATTTGTGTCATATTTCATCACCATTGATCCGCCGGGGGTCAAGGTATAATGAATATGGCCGTCGATACCGGCTCCCGGGTTACCTACCACAAAGTTGGAAACAGTAAGGTTAACCGTTACATTAGATCCCGGAGCAAAAACAGTTCCGTTAGAAGGAGAACCAATTGCTAAACTTGGAGCAGCAGCAGCACCGAAATCGGTCATTACAATGTCGTCAATGTTCAAACGTCTGTTCGCTGTACCGGTTTCAGTAGCTCTTTTGATTCGGATTCTTACATCGGCATTAATATCCAGTTGAGCAGAAAATGTTTGTACATCATCTGTAGCCGGAGCGGTGAAAACATCACCTGCCTGAATCCAGTCTGCCCCATCATTGATTGAATATTCTACTTTCCAGTCAACCTGAGCATCTGTGCCGTAGCGACGGTAAGAGAAAGATAAATTTCCAATTCCATTGGTTTTATCAGCTAACATGGTCATGGAAGATGTTCCGTAGCCTCTCATTCTGGCCGATTTTGTTCCGTTTTTCCAATCGTTTGCATCTGTGCCGATTAAAGCATCACTCATGTCCCAGTCAATTCCGGATAAAGTGATAGTTGCTGAAGCATAACCGGTTTTTGTTTCATTTTCAAAATCAACAGTGTACTGAGCCTGAGCTGTAAATAATGAAAATGCAAAAAATAATAAAGTGTAAAGTTTTTTCATTTTTTTATAAAATTTATTGTACAAAGATAGTAACAATAAATAAGTTACAAAAAATTACTTTATTAAAAAATTGTAAATTGGAAAGAAATAATGAAATATAACTACTTGATAATCAATTTTCGGGTAGCGGTAGCTTCACCTTCTTTAATTTTAATCATGTAAACTCCCGGAGAAAGTGATGAAACATTCAGTTCTTTAGAGTTGATGGTATTTTGAAGAACCACCTTGCCCAAAATGTCAAAAACGGTCACTTCTTTTGCTAAAGATGATTTTGAGGTAATGAATACTTTTCCGTTACTCACCGGATTAGGATAAAAGCTAAGTCCCTCGATGGTGGTTTCCTGAGTTTTGTTGGGTTGCTGTGGTTTGTTTTCCTGAGCAGAGGCTGTCAGTGAAACAAGAAAAACCGCTAAAAGGATGGTATAAAAGTATTTTTTTGTCATCTTTCCGATTTGGTTTGGTAAAGGTATGAAAATATTTCAAATAGTATGCCAAAAAAATCCCTCTTTGTTTAAAAAGAGGGATTTAATGTATTTTTTGCGTACGTATATTATTACAATCCTATAGTCCAGCCATTGGCCCAGGTTGGTTTGGCTGTTCCGTTTCCGGCACCGGTGGCTGATTCATTAACGGTGTAAACAGCAGACACGTCTACGGTTTCACCTGCAGTGGTAGTGCCTTTTGAAATTAATGTAACATTTTCAAACTTAACATTGGTCGCTCTCAACTGATTGTTGGCTACATAACCAACGCTTTCATCATGCTGAATGTCAAAACCGGTTCCCCAGTTGCTCAACACTATGTTATCGAACTGTACTTTTGTTCCTACTCTCAGCTTCATCGCCTGGTTTTCAGGTCCGGCATTGTTTCCGATTAATGTAAGGTTAGAAATAGATGGATTAGAAATGGGAGCCGCTAAGTGGTTGTTGGCATTATTATCTGCTTCTATACCTCTGTTGCCGTTGTTTGTTCTTTTTCCGTACCAGTATTGACCCACACCATTCCAGCCTTCAGTCCAGTCGAACAAATCGTCACCTACTTCGCTTGAAAAGTTGGTTACTACCAGATATTTGGCATCTACAGTACCGCCAAACCACTCAAAACCATCGTCTGAACCTTCGTGAACCTGTACGTATTCAATTGTAGTACCTTTACCAACACCGAACATGGATAAACCGTTAAATTCTTTGTCTGCATTGTAGGCATATCCCGAATATTCAATTCTCAAATATTTTATTGAACCTGAATCATCGTTCACCTCTGTACCGCCATAAGTAAGATCGGAAACTTCGGCAGAAGCAGTTGTTCCTTTGTTGATGGGAGCTTTGCCACAAATTACCAATCCACCCCATGCACCCGGCGTTTGGTCTTCGCACGTCATGACAACGGGGTTGGCAGAAGTACCTTGCACATCAATTTTTCCTCCTTGTGCAACAGCAATATACCGAACAGATTCAAATTGATTTTCGGCTAATTCTGTCGCTAAAACAATTACCCCTGGCTTAATAACCAATGTTGCATTGTTTCCAACAACTAATTTACCGGTTAATTTGTATGTTCCTGATTCTAAGGTAACAACGCCGTCGTTGATAGTGCCCTGTAAATTATCTCTTTCGAGAACGAATGTAGAAGTGCTTCCGCCGTTATCATCATCACTTGAACAAGAAACGTTGGCTACAAATAAAGACAATACAGCCAATTTGAATAATTTTGAAATCATTTTTTTCATTTTTATTGTGTTATTTATGTTTGTACAAAATTGATCATATAGTATTTTATGAGCGTTAACCCGAGATGATGAATTTGTTACTTTATCATTGATTTAATGTATCGTTTTTGTTAATCTAAGGTTATCCGAATAAAGCAGGTTTGTTAGAATGAGTAGTTTACTCCCAGTCCCAGGAAAACACCTTTTTTATAGGTTAATGAATTTATATGGCCGGTACTGTTTTCCTGAACTCTTTTGAATTCAGGATTCAAAATGTTTCTTGCGGTTAAATCAACACCTAAGTTTTTACTTAATTTGGTTTTAAGAATAAAATCTAAAGTACCCATACCTCTGTCTATTAAATTTCCTTTCTCTTCAATACCTAAGGCATATAATCTGTCTGAGTAATAAGAATAGGCTACTGTTGCCATGATACCCCTATCATTGTTCCAGTCTTTTGAGTAGGAAACATCTGCATTTAAAAGCAAATCTGAAGCTCCCGTAAAACTGGAGTTTTTGTCTGTTAAATTTAAATTCAATCGACCGTTTGTTTCTGTTCTAACTTTTTCGCCATCAAGTTCCTGATCGGTTTTCATGTAGGATACGTTTAATCCTGCAGAAAGTTTATTGGTTTGTTCCCCTTCAATATTGATAATGTTCTTGCGGACTTCAATTTCTGCTCCGTAAACATATCCGGTATCACCAATGTTTACCCAGGAAATATCGTTGGTTGACGAAGCAAGGTTGACTTCATTAATCGGGTCTAAAATATATTTTCCGAACAGCGTGAACGAAATTAATTCTTCTGATTTTGGAAACATTTCCCATTTCAGATCCAAATTATAGTTTTGTGAAGGATAAAGGTAAGGATTACCTATTTTGATTTCGGTAACATCTTCATAGATGAATAGAGCTCTTTCTTTAAATTGTGGCAAAGTGTAGGTTTTACTTACTCCCATACGCAGGTTTTGTTTTTCATTCAGGCCGTATTTTAACACAATACTCGGCAGGAATTCGTTTCGGTTAAAAGTATTAGACCCGCCACCGGCATCTAACTGTGTTCTCCATTTTACGGTTTGTTCCAATCGTTCCAATCGCAAGCCAATGATAGAGCTTAGTTTGTCTGAAAAACGGTATTCAACGTTTCCAAATCCGGCGTGGATATTTTGTTCGCCGTTGTATGTTTGTGGAGTCATTCCGGCAAATGAGCTGATGGAAAAATAACCGTTCTGATAATTTTGCTGGTTAAAAAATACATCAAGGTCATTTGGATTATATAATTGAGTAAGCTGTTCTTCGGTTATTCTGAAGTTAAACTGAATGGCTTCAAAATCACGGGTTTTAAATCTTCCGTTATATCCCAAAGTAACTTTCCCTTTTGATTCACCAAGTTCATTTACCCCTAGTTTATAGTTTAAAGCTAAATTTATGGCCGCTTCGTTTTCGGTCAGATTCTGAAAATACCGATGATTATCGGTAATGGTTCTTTGTGCAAAAATATACCCGTTTGGTGCTGAGTTATCTATTCGCTGCATTTTATTCTGTGTTCTGTCCGGCATATCGCTTTCAATGGTATTAAAAGATGTTGCCCAGTCAAAGTTGATTTTTTCAGATAAAGTATGGCTGCCAAGTAACTGATTGATCATAACCGTATTTTGAATATAATTTCCCCTTCTTACCAGTAAATTGTCTTCTTCCTCATAATCTCTGTCATATCCAAAATAAGTGTCGCGGGATTGCTCGGATGAGTTTACGAATAAGAAGTTATATTTTAGATTGTGCTTGTTGTTGATGCGGTAATTTGCATTGAACATTCCGGTAGAGTTGGTTTTATAGGCAAATTTTTCCTGATAAAACGATTTTTGCCTCGCACCTTGAGCACTTGCCGTTTGATTGATGCCTTCTCTGAATTCATATCCGTTGTCAAAACTTGCCGTTGCAAATAAGTTAAGTCTTCCTTCTTCGCCAAAATTAAAAGACTTTCCTGCTTTGATTCCTAAGTTTCCGCCAAAAGGCGTTTTATTCACGGGTGCCAGTTTGTTTTCAAAACTAAAGCTGTTTAAAGGATTGTTTGGTATGCCGTAAGATGAGAATCCTGACCAGTTTGGCCCGTCATTCAAAAGAAAATCAGTACTTTTTTCCAAGGCATTTGTATTGGCTTTTGACCCCAAAGAGATTTCAAACAGACCTTTTCCTTTATAATCTTTGGATGAAATATCTACATTACCTCCGCCAAAATCACCATAAACTTTAGTATTGTAAACTTTATCTATCGAAATGTAATCAACAATATCTGTTGTAAAAAGTTCTAAATTAATGTTTTTCTTTTCCGGATCATTTGACGGAACGGGTAAACCGTTTAACGAGGTTGAATTATACCGGTCACCTAAACCTCTTACATACACATTTCCCGATCCCTCCTGTTTTGAAACACCGGTGGTTTTGGCAACAGCGGCGGCAACATCGCCGACTCCTTTTCTGGACATTTCCTGTGCACCG
Source organism: Bacteroidota bacterium (assembly GCA_023434025.1). GTDB lineage: Bacteria > Bacteroidota > Bacteroidia > Flavobacteriales > Flavobacteriaceae > Flavobacterium. The sequence goes on along the minus strand of JAEYTL010000003.1, from coordinate 52,814 downwards.
ATACTTTGTTTGATTTCTATGGCTTTTTGTTGCTCTAATAACAAAGCACTCTCTTTTTGTCTGCTCACTGTGGTTTGTACGATAACATCCTGCAGCATTACGCCGCCGCCTGCAGTCAATGTTCTGTTTATGGTAATGGTTTGGTTTGCTTTAACGTTAACAGGCACCTCAATTGTTTCGTAGCCCAAGAAACTTAGTTGTAGCGTGTGGTTTCCCGGTTCAACCTGTAAAGCATATTTGCCGTTTTCATCAGTAGTCGTTCCAACAGTTGTTCCTTTGATCTGAACATTCGCAAACGGGAGCGGTTCATTATTCATGTCCTTGTCAGTCAAAGTTCCTGATATGGTTCCTTTTTGTGCCAAAAGCGAGGAGCCGATAAACAGGATAAGAAATAGAAATTTAAGTTTCATCAGGTGTTGTTTAATTTTGGTGCAAAATAACAGCTGTCTTGTAAAGTTGACGTTACCCGCCCGTTACGTTTTTGTTTCAGTTGGGTTACCAAAACGTTAACAGATTAAATTACCGTTAACAACGTATTTCATTTTGTATTATCTTTACCTTTACATCCCGAAACGCACACTGTTTTTGAATATGAAAAAAAAGGAAATTAAAATTTTGTTGGTTGATGATGAGCAGGATATACTGGAGATTGTGGGGTATAACCTAGCCCAGGAAGGCTATCAGATAGCCACTGCAACAAACGGTAAAGAAGCTGTTTTGAAAGCAAAAAAAGAGCTGCCGCATCTTATTATTATGGATGTAATGATGCCGGAAATGGACGGAATGGAAGCCTGTGAACAAATTAGAAAAATTCCTGAATTAAGCAATGTAATTGTTACTTTTTTAACCGCACGAAGCGAAGATTATTCGCAAGTAGCCGGTTTTGAAGCCGGAGCCGATGATTATATTGCAAAACCAATCAAGCCTAAAGTTTTGGTGAGTAAAGTCAAAGCCCTTTTACGTCGCTTAAAAGAAGAGGAAGCCAAGGGCGATGTGCTTACGGTTGGAAACATTGAAGTGAATAGAGAGGAATATAAAATTATTCAGGCAGGCAAAGAAATTATTTTGCCCAGAAAAGAGTTTGAGTTATTCTACCTTTTGGCATCAAAACCCGGAAAAGTATTTAAAAGAGAGGAAATTCTCGACAAGGTCTGGGGTAATGAAGTGGTGGTCGGAGGCCGGACAATTGACGTACATATCCGAAAATTAAGAGAAAAGATTGGCGACGACCTTTTTAAAACCATTAAAGGGGTTGGTTACAAACTGGAAGTATAGCCTCGTTTCCTGTTTTGTTAAAAATGGTTTACTTTTGAGGACATATTAACCGGATGAAAACTGTTTTTAATGGCCATTAATTTTAAAAAAACATACAAATTTGCTATAAAATCGGCACTTTATGTTTCCCTGTTCTCCATTGGGTTTTTATGGCTTACCACTTATTTTTTTTATGAAATAAACGGGTTGTTTATTAGTGTTTTCGGACTCTCCATTTGTCTTTTCTCGTTTTTTGTGATTCAATACCGGGTAGAAAGATTCATCTACCGCAGAGTGAAAAAAATCTATGACGATGTTTCATTATTAGATTCTACCACATTGAGGAGCCAGCCGATTACCACTGATATGGCAACACTGACCAAAGAGGTAAAAAAGTTTGCTACCGACAAAAAGCTTGAAATCGAAACCCTGAAAGTCCGGGAGGAATACCGGAGAGAGTTTTTGGGCAATGTTTCTCATGAATTAAAAACCCCTTTGTTCACGGTTCAGGGTTATATTTCAACTTTGTTGGATGGAGCCATGAGCGATAAAACACTTCGGAAAAAATACCTTGAAAGAGCAGAAAAAGGTGTTGAACGGTTGATCTATATCGTGAAAGATCTAGATATGATAACGAAGCTCGAAACAGGTGATTTGAATCTGGATTACATTATTTTTGATATAGTAGAATTAGTAAAAAATGTTTTTGATCTGCTTGAGATGCGGGCTTCCAAAAAGCACATAACCCTTACTTTTGATGCCAAATATCTTAACCCGGTTTATGTGTATGCTGACAGGGAAAAAATTCAGCAGGTAGTTACCAATTTGGTGATGAATTCCATCAAATACGGCAGGGAAGGAGGAACAACCGAAGTGAGCATTGAAAACCTGGTGAAAAACAAAATCATTGTCAGAATTACCGATAACGGTGAAGGCATTCAGAAGCAGCACATTCCCCGTTTATTTGAACGCTTTTACAGAGTGGATAAAAGTGGTGCCCGATCCGAAGGAGGTTCCGGTTTAGGGCTGGCCATTGTAAAACACATCATCGAAGGCCACAACGAAAAGATTTATGTAGAGAGTCAGTTTGGTGTGGGGTCAGAATTTTCATTTACGCTCGAAAAGCAGAAATAGTTTTTTCCAGTCCGAAGAAGTTGTGAAATGTTGTAATCCTTTATACAGATCAACCTCGTACAAATTTTCAATGACAAATTTATCTTGTTTGGCAAACGGAACAATGCCTTCTTTTTTATATTTTTTAGCCAGATATTCCTGTTCAAATTGTCCCGGAGTCGGAATGAAAAAAGCTTTTTTACCCAACTTTGCCAAATCCATTATAGTGGTGTAACCTGAACGGCAAAGCACAAGTTTGCTTTCGTTAAACGTTTGTTCAAGTTGTCCGGAAGTCATAAAGTTGTAATAGGTTATATGTTCAGTTTTTTCTGATTTTTGTTCGGGTTCAATAACGCCACGCACAAAAACTATTTCACCGTTATAGCGTTTGAGTTCTTCTTTCAAATGAACTTCCAGCATTGACCGCTGTGGTTCAGGACCGGAAAGGATAACCATTAAGTCATATTTTTCAGGCAACTCTTTTCGGGATAAACGGCTCAGTGGACCAATGTAATTGATTTTAAAATGCGGGTTTTTTAAATGACCTAATTTTCCGGTAAGATTTGGAATTTCTGCCACATCCGGCACCCAGCATTCATCGTATTTTTTAATAACGTATTGATGTAATTTACTGGTGATCCAACTGGTGTTTCCGGTTAAAACATTCAACTGATGTGTGATAAAAACCGACGGTACTTTCTTAGAATAAATACCCAGCCGGTTGTCAGAAATAATACCGGAAAGACCGTATTCTTTGACCCATTTTTTGACCCATTTTCTTTCCTGATAAATAGCCTCCATCATTTTAGGACTGTTTTTAATCAGCTTCCATTTAAAAAAAGCACCGTTTTTGGCATATTCAATCTGGTAAGACGGCAGTTCTAAAAAGATTAATTCAGGAAACTCCTTCTGCAAAATGTGCAGAGCCACACCATCAGAAGCAATAACCGGTTCAAAATGATTTTCCAGTAAGGCTTCGATAACCGGGATGCATCGGGTGGCATGACCCAAGCCCCAATTGAGCGGAGCAACGAGAATTTTTGGTCTGGCAGTTTCCAAGTCTTAATAACTCATTTAATAACTGTAAAAGTACAACTATTTTTGATTGGGTATATTTCCCTAATTTTACCAAAAAATTAAATTAAGTGGGAAGTAAGAATAAATTAAAGCGTTTTAAAGAAAATGAAACGTTTAAAAATGTAGTTGAACCAAGCCGGGAAGAAGTGATTTCGGGCGATTTTGAATGGAAAGGGAACTGGAATAAAAACTTCTTTAAAAACAACAATCCGATTGTGTTGGAACTGGGATGTGGAAAAGGAGAGTATTCCGTGGGTTTGGCAACACGCTATCCGGACAAGAATTTTATCGGGATTGATATCAAAGGAGCACGATTTTGGCGGGGAGCCAAAACGGCTGTCGAAGAGGGCATAAATAATGTTGGTTTTCTTCGCACACAGATTGAACTGATAGAATATTGTTTTGCTGAAAATGAAGTAGATGAAATCTGGATTACTTTTCCCGATCCGCAAATTAAATACAAACGGACAAAACATAGAATGACCAACACTTCTTTTTTACAACGCTACAAAAAAGTATTGAAAAAAGACGGAATCATTCATTTGAAAACCGACAGCGAATTCATGCACGGCTATACGCTGGGTTTGTTGCACGGCGAAGGACACCAGGTGATTTATGCCAACCACAATGTCTATCGGAATGAGGGAGCTCCTGAAGAGGTTACTTCTATTCAGACATTTTATGAAAAGCAGTATTTAGAAATCAATAAAGCCATTACTTATATTCAATTTAAGATAAAATAAATCTCTTATATCAATAACTAAAGATGAACCTCGGCCTTCCCATACTTCTCGGATTTTCAGCAGCAGCTATCGGAACAACTCCCCCGGGATTGCTTAACATGACTGCCGCAAAAGTGAGTATGCGTGACGGCAGAAACCGGGCGTTGTGGTTTGCATTTGGGGCGGCGGTGATTGTATTTTTTCAAACGCTTTTAGCCGTATTTTTTGCCCGTTTTATTGATCGGAGAGGAGATGTCAGACTGGTGTTACAGGAAATCGGTTTAGTAATTTTTACAGCTTTAACCATCTATTTTATCTGGCTGGCCAGAAAGCCTAAGCCGAAAAAAAAGAAGGAAGAAATTAAACTGCGAAGCAAATCAAGTCGTTTTTTTCTTGGAATGTTGCTTTCTTCACTCAATTTATTCCCGATTCCATACTATGTGTTTGTTAGTATTACACTTGGAACGTACGGGTATTTTCATTTTGATACTTTTTTTATTTATACTTTTTCAACAGCCTCGGCAATTGCAGCCTTTCTCGTATTTCTTGGCTATATTTCATTCTTTAAAACCAAAGAAAAAAAAGAATCCTTTTTGTCCAGAAACATCAATTATGTCATTGGTTCTCTAACCGGGATAGTGGCTCTGATCACTTTGTTTAAAATCATTACACGATAAATTTTAATCCGATGGAAGACAGTTTTTTTGAAAGAGTGTATGTCATTGCCAAACAAATTCCGTATGGAAGAGTTACTTCCTATGGAGCCATTGCCAAAGCCTTGGGAGCAGCTCGTTCTGCCCGGATGGTGGGTTGGGCAATGAATGCTTCACATAATCAGGACGATGTTCCCGCCCATCGGGTGGTTAACCGAAACGGAATGCTTTCAGGCAAGCACCATTTTCAAGGTACTAATTTAATGCAGCAACTTTTAGAAAGTGAAGGTATTGAGGTAGTTGATAACCAGGTTGTGGATTTTGAAAAGGTTTTTTGGGAACCGAAGGTTAATATGTAATTATTTCCTAATTTTTCAAAAATTTACAAATTTTATTCTAACAAACAAATCGTAAACCGTGTTTTGTTTTCATCTATCCGGTAGTTCAAATAACCGCCGTGGGCTTCTATAATATTTTTAGACAAGGTTAGTCCGATTCCGGCTCCTTCTTTCCGGGTGGTGAAGAACGGCAGAAAAATTTTGTCTTCAATTTCAGCGTCGATACCCGTTCCGGAATCGGAAACAGAAATAAAAAGGCGTTTGTTCTTTTGTTCTGCCGAAATTTCAATGGTTTTTTCTTCTTTCCCTTCTAAAGCATACAAGCTGTTGGTTAGCAGGTTAATCAATACTTGTTCCATTTGAAGTGCATCCACCATCAGCCATCTATTAAAAGAAACAGTATTTTTTACGGTAATATTTTCTTTTTTAAACAACGGCTGCATGAGCTTTAATGTGTTGTTTATGAGTTGATTTAGTTCTGTTTTTTCTTTTTTAGGAGAGGGGAGCATGGCAACTTTCCGATAACTTTCGACGAAATTTTGCAAATGATTGCTGCGGTGAATCATGGTGGAAACACTTTCTTTAATATCGTCTAAATCGTCTTTTGAAAGAGAATCCTGTTGCATTAATTCATTTAAATTTTGTGTCAGCGAACGGATGGGGGTGATAGAGTTCATCAGTTCATGTGAGATGACTTTCATCAGATTAATCCAGGCGTCCTTTTCTTTTCTTTCCACAACCTTTTGAATGGAATCCAGTAAAACAATATAATATTCCTGATTATATGCTTTGGTTTTGGAGGCTTGTAACATAAAAGTCTGCGATTCTTCTTTGTTAACCCGAATTTGAAGCGACGTTTTCAGTTCGTCAAAATTTCGTTCTTCGATGATGTTACATAGTGAAGGCAATTGGTTTTTTAAATACTTCCATTTAGAAACTTTTGGAGCATTAAAATGACTTGAAAAGTAATCATTCATCAAAAAAACAATCCAATCTTCCTCTGATTTCTGAAGAATTAAAACGCCGGTTTCAATGTTGTTCAAAATAGAACGATAGACCAGGTCTTTTGAAACCTGCTCGTTTTGTCTTTGTTTTAATGTATCATATAAACGAAACAAATTTTTATAATTGTCATGCGATTTATGTTTAGAAAAATCGGCAGAAAAGTCATTGTTTAAAATTGCCGCAATGGTTTTATCATAGAACGCAAAGGTTTTTTTTAAAAAAGAAAAGAACTCAATTCCGGTCAATAAAAAAACAAAAAAACCGAAAACGGCCGAATAGACTAAGGATTTATACCATAATAAAGAACTGCCGATGAACACCAGAAACAACACGAGCAATCGGGTCAAAAGTGGCGGGTATAGTTTTACATTTTTCAAAAGCTACTGTTTTTGATCGGTTGGGTCTAAGTTGTATTTTTCCATTCTTCGGTATAATGCGGCTCTCGAAAGTCCGAGTTCTTCGGCTGATTTACTGATGTTAAAATTATTTTTAAGCAACACTTTTTCAATGGACATTTTTTCAATGTCAGACAGCTGTAATTCTTCTGTTTCAGCGGTTGACAGACTGATGATATCCAAATCCAGATCGGAACTTTTTACCGTGTTGTTCTCGCACAAAATAACGGCCCGTTCAATGCGGTTTTCCATTTCGCGAATGTTTCCGTGCCAGGCGTGCTTTTGAATTTGTTCAATCGCCTTTTCATCAAAAACGATACCTTCCCGATCATATTTTTCGGTGATTTTCTGTAATAAAAATTGAGCAAGCGGAATAATATCTTCTTTTCGTTGATACAGTGACGGAAGTTTGATTTCCATTGTATTGATGCGATAATACAAATCTTCTCTGAAATTTTTCCCGGCAACTTCTTTTTTTAAATCCAGATTGGTAGCTGTAATTATTCTGATATTCAGAAGCCTTGCTTTTGATTCGCCCACGCGTGTTACCGATTTGGTTTGAATAATCTGTAACAGTTTGGTTTGCAAATGCAACGGAACATTACCGATTTCATCCAGAAAAATCGTCCCGTTTTGTGCGGCTTCAAATCGTCCCGGTGTGTCGTTTTTAGCATCAGTAAAAGCTCCTTTGGCATAACCGAATAATTCGCTTTCAAAAATGCTTTCGCTCAGTGAACCTAAGTCAACATGGATAAAAGCTTCATTTCTCCGCTTGGATTGTTGGTGAATATAATGGGCTAAAACATATTTTCCCGTGCCGTTTTCGCCTAAAATTAATACATTGGCATCGGTTTGGGCAACTTTATCGGCCAGCGAATAGGCTTTTTGAATGGCGGTTGACTTTCCTGTAAAAAAAGAATCAGGTTTTTCACTGACAATAGCTTTCTTCTTCAGTTTTCTGCTTTCTTCTACAGCAGATTTTACCACAGCAACCAGCTTTTCATTATCCCATGGTTTTAAAATATAATCAAAAGCCCCCAGTTTTAATCCTTCAACGGCTGTTTCAACTTTGCCGAAGGCAGTCATCAAAATGACTGTGGTTTTGGGCGAGAGGGTTTTGATTTCTTTCAGTAAATATATTCCTTCTCTGCCGTCTTCAAATCCGATGCGGTAATTCATGTCCAGCAAAACCACGTCAGTTTCATTTTCGGCTAAAAGTTCAATGACTTTTTTGGGATTGCTGAGTGTAAAAATGGTTTCAAAATGTTTCTTTAAAACCATTTTACCGGCAAAAAGAATGTCTTCCTGATCGTCTATTAGTAATATAGTGGCATTTGTCTTTTTCATTTGGGCTGAATTCGTTTCCGTTTCACTGTTCAATGGCGGACAACCGGTGTCCGGTAATGAACACCTGGTTTTAGAGCTTGTTTTTAATCATCTAAAAATCAATCGGTTAAAAAGTTTTATTTTTTGGCACAAAATTGACTTTACTGTTTGTAAATAAAAGTAATATGGACACCATCGTTCCTCGTAAAAATAGAAAAAATAAATACATCCTTATCGCTTTAGTGGTTTTTTTACTGTTGGTTATTATGATTGCTATGAGCGTTACCCAAAAAAGAAGTTTAGATGTTCAGGCGGCTGAAATTTCAATAAAAACGGTGACCATCGATAATTTTGAAGATTTTATCGTTTTTCAGGCGAAAGTCGAACCGTTAAATTCGATGTTGCTGAATGTGATTGAAGGCGGCTCCATTCAGGAAATTTTTGTAGAGAATGGTGATTTTGTAGAAAAAGGTCAGCCACTGGCACGGCTATACAATCCGAATACGGAACTAAGTTTTATGAATCAGGAAACGGCCATGATTGAGCAAATCAATAACCTGAACAAAGCCAAACTTGATTTGCGGACACAGGAATTAAATCTGGCAAAAGACCTGGTTTTAATTGAGCATGATTATTTGGATGCCAAAAATTTATATGATTTGAACCAAAAATTATTTGAGCAGGAAATTCTTTCCAAAAACGAATGGGAAAAGACAGCGGAAAATTTTCGTTATCAGACAGAACGCAAAAACATTATTCAGCAAAGTGTGCAAAAAGAAAAACAAGCCAATCAGATTTTAATTGCTCAAATCAATCAATCGCAAGGAATTATGCAAAAAAGCCTGCAGGTTTTACGCGAGAATAAAAAGAATTTTTTGGTGATTGCTCCCTTGTCAGGCAGGTTGTCTTCGTTTGAACCCGTTTTGGGGAAAAACTATACTGCCGGAGAAACCATTGGTAAAATTGATGTGATGAAAGGATACAAGCTTATGGCGGATGTAGATGAGTTTTATCTGGACAAGGTTTCAGAAGGTCAAAAAGCCACCATTGAATACAAAGGAAAAATGATTGCTGTTGTGGTTTCCAAAGTAATTCCGGAGGTGAAAAACGGACGCTTTCAGGTAGAATTGCAGTTTGAAGAAAACAAAGAACTTGATCTGCGTCAGGGTTTAAGCTTTGGTGTGCGGTTAATGTTGTCTGAAAAAACAAAATCAACCGTGATTACCAAAGGAAGTTTTTATCAGGAAACGGCCGGAACATGGATTTTTGTAGTCAATGGTAACAAAGCAGAACGCAGAGAAATAAAATTGGGAAGAGAAAATCCGTTGTATTATGAAGTGCTTTCCGGGTTAAAAGTCGGTGAGCGGGTCATCACTTCCGGGTATAAGGATTATAAAGACACAGAAGTTTTAAATTTACAGTAAAGTATCATCGTTAAAAAATATTAAAATGAAAAAAATAGTATTTGTAGTAGTTTATTTGGTTTTTAGTAATGTTTTCGGTCAGGATTGTTCCTGTGAGGAAAATTTTAACTGGATGAAAAAAACCTTTGAAGAAAACGATGCCGGTTTTCAGTTTTCCGTTGAGCAAAAAGGAAAAGCGGCATATGAAAAACACAATGAGCTATTTCTTGAAAAAGTTAAAAATATTACTGATTTAGAAGAATGTGCCGATGCGTTGTATGACTGGTTATTGTTTTTCAGGAAAGGGCATATTTCGGTAAATATCCATCAGGATAATTCTGCAGGTTCACCTCTGGCTACTCCAATAAAAACGGTCAATTGGGAGCAATATACCGTCACCGACAAAGAGTTCGGCAAATACCTTTCAAAAGTTAAACAACCTTCTTTTGAAGGAATATGGAAAGTTGAGCCTTATACGGTAGGAATTGTTAAAAAAGGAGAGGTGTATATTGGCTTTATTATAGATGCTCCCGGAACAGACTGGAAAAGAGGGCAGGTTAAATTTCGTTTCAATGCTTCTGAACACGGATCCGGTTATTCCGGTACGTTCTACATGCGGAACTTTTCCGCTAATTCCGTTAACCGGGTGAAATTAATCGGTAACAATTTTCTGCAACTGGATAATTTTTTACTTCATCGGGTAAATCCTGTTTCAGAAGATTCCAAGGCGGTGAAACACTACATCGAATTGATGAAAGCCCAGACTCCTCTCATAAAGCAATATTCAGATAATACCATCGTATTGCGTATTCCTTCGTTTGACGGGAGCCAGAAAAAAGCAATCGACAGTTTATTGAATGTGTATCACGATAAAATCACGTCCACACCCAATCTGGTCATTGATATAAGAGGAAACGGCGGTGGGTCAGATAGCAGTTACAGCGGTATAACCCCCTATCTTTACACAAACCCTATTCGTATCGTTACACTCGAAATGTTGTCAACACCGCTGAACAATCAACGGATGGAAGGGTTTTTGTCGGATGAAGGCATAAGTGAAAAAGAAAGAGAAGATATTAAAGCAGATTTGAAAAAACTTAATGCAAAACTGGGGAAGTTTGTCAACTTATTTGAGCAGGAAGTATTTACCTTAACGCTGGATAGTGTTTACACCTATCCTAAAAATGTAGCCATTTTAACAAATAAGTATAACGGCAGCACGGCAGAACAATTTCTATTGGCGGCAAAACAAAGTGTAAAAACAAAGTTGTTTGGCACCACCACTATGGGGGTTTTAGATATTTCCAACATGCATTTTGTAACCTCGCCCTGTGGTAAAATTCAATTGGGTTATTGTCTTTCCAAAAGTTTGCGGATTCCGGACATGGCCATTGACGACAAAGGAATTCAGCCGGATTATTACCTGGACAATTCCATTCCCGATTATGAATGGGTAGAATTTGCGGAAAAAACATTTTCAGAACATAAAAAATAAATCATCATGATCCATCAAAAAACGAGCAATATGATCACAATTCAAAAATTATCCAAAATCTTTCGAACCGAAGAAGTAGAAACCAAAGCCTTGAACGAAATAGATTTGGTGGTTAATCAGGGCGAATTTATCACCATAATGGGAGCTTCCGGTTGCGGAAAATCAACGTTACTCAATATTGTAGGGTTGTTAGACAGTGCCTCCGAAGGAAGTTACCGCTTATTAAGTCAGGAGATGAACGGTTTGAACGAGGTGCAAAGAGCTAAAATCAGAAAACAAAACATTGGGTTTATCTTTCAGAATTTTAACCTGATTGATGAACTTTCGGTTTTTGACAACATCGAATTACCGCTTATTTACAATAATGTCCCGGCAGCTGAACGAAAGAAAAAGGTAGAAGCCATTGCAGAACGTTTGGCTATTTCGCATCGCCTGAAACATTTTCCACAGCAACTGTCAGGCGGACAGCAGCAACGGGTTGCGGTAGCCAGAGCCTTAATTAATGACCCGAAAATTATTTTGGCGGATGAACCTACCGGGAACTTAGACAGTAAAAACGGCAATGAAGTGATGGAACTGTTAACTGATTTGCACGCCAACGGAGCAACCATCTTAATGGTAACACATTCCGATTATGATGCTTCTTTTTCACAGAAAACCATTTATATGAAAGACGGAATGGTGATTTCTGAAAAACAGAACAGCAGAAATGTAGATGTGTTGATAACCAATTAAAATTGAAATCATGATTAAGAATTGGATCAGGATATTTTTATACCAACTCAGAAATAATAAGCTGTTTACTCTATTGAATGTTTTGGGTTTGAGTATCGGAATGGCAGGACTCATTTTTGCAATTCTGTATTGGAACGATGAATACAGTTATAACGATTGGAATCCGGAGAAAGAAAATGTGTACCTGGTGGTAAATGATCTGGGGAAAGATGTTATCTGGGCAAATTCTCCCGGCCCGTTAGGAACCCATCTGAATAAAGAGTTTCCCGAAGTTGATTCGCATTGTTACCTTAACATGGGGTATTATCATGAAATTATTCAATATAAAGCAAAGAAAGAATCATTTTTAATTATAGATGCACAAAAGAATTTTTTTGAATTTTTTCCTTTTACCTTCATACAAGGTAATCCCAAAACCTGTCTCTCTGTATCCAGTATTGCGGTTTCCGATGTGTTGGCAAAAAAACTTTTTGGTGATGAAAACCCGTTGAATAAGACAGTGCTTTACTCCGGAAGGAATCTGGTTATAAAAGGGGTTTATACGTTAAATCAAAAGTCTTCAATAGCTCCGGAAGCGGTTACTAATCTGATTGATGATAAACTGATTCCTGAACAGAATCCCTGGGGTAATTTTAATTTCGGTTTACTGATTAAAATGAAAGAAAACCAATCGGTAGAAAAAGTTCAGGAAAAAATAGAAAAGCTGCATTACGAAAACAACTTAAAAAGATGGGCCAAAGAAGAGGGACTGTCGCCGGAAGAGTTTTTAAAGAAGTATGATGAAGAACCGATCAGAATTATTTTAGAACCCTTGCGGGATGCACGCCTTCATTCGGTTATAAATGCCTATCCGGAAGGAAAAGGGAATTATCAGTTTTTGCTGACCATGATGGGATTGTCTGTTCTGATCTTATTTCTTTCAATTGTAAATTATGTCAATTTAGCGACGGCAAATGCTATTAAGAGAGCCAAAGAAGTTGGAGTCAGAAAAATAATGGGAGCGACTAAATTAAACATCATTCTTCAATTTATTTTTGAAACAGTGCTCATCACATTTGCCGCTATTTTGTTAGCGTTGGTTTTTGTTGAACTTTCATTGCCTTACTACAATCAGTTCCTGAATAAAAAATTAATCATTTTTGGAAGCCAGTTTTATGCACACCTGATTTTTATTTTCTTCATTACGGTGTTTTTAGCCGGATTTTTTCCTGCTCTTTTTGTCTCTAATTTTGAAACACTAAAAGTTTTAAAAGGAAACTTCAGCAGAAGTAAAAAAGGAATTTGGCTCAAGAATGCAATGCTCGTTTTTCAATTTGCTATTGCTGCTTTTTTTATCGTCGGATTTAACATAGTTTTTCAACAGATGGAGTATATCTCGTCAAAAGACTTAGGATTTAAAGGAGAACAGGTGATCCAGATTAATTACAGGAATTCATACGACTACAAAGAAGCCGGATACAAGGAAAAATTATTCTCAAGGTTTGATATGATTAAATCAGAAATCAACAAAATTGAAGGTGTGGAAAGCGTGGCGTCAGGGTCGTTTACTTTTGAAAACGGTTCGGGTTCTTCGTCTAGTTTTATGTATAAAAACGTGAGTATTCACGGGCAAAACATGGGTGTTGATTTTGAAATGCTGGACTTAATGGGGATTAAAATTAAAGAAGGCCGGGGGCTGTCTTCCCGTTTTTCGTCAGATACCATTAACTCATTGCTCATTAATGAAACAGCCGCAAAAATGATGAAAGATACTGCTTTGCTTGGTAAAAAGATCGAATGGGGCAATAAACAATTAGAGATTGTAGGGATTGTAAGCGACTTTCATGTCTATGGGCCGCAAGCCGAAATTCCGCCGATGGTTTTCTTTCATTTCAAGAATATAGATTGGATGCTTCAAAATGTTTCAAAAATTTATGTCAAAGTGAATCCTGACAAGATGGGTAAAACAATCAGTGAAATCGAAAAATTTTGGATAAAAAATGTAGATTCAGATGAGCCGTTTTCGTATGAATTTGTTGATAAAGCCTACGCAAGAACCTATAAGCAATATACCAACCAACGCAATTTGTTCTCGCTTCTGAACATTATTGTCATCCTGATTGCTATGTTTGGTTTATTCTCATTGGCCTCTTATTCTATCCAACGCAGAATGAAAGAAATTGCCATCCGTAAAACCCTGGGAGCAGAAACCAAAACCCTGCTCAAAGAACTGTCTAAACAATATGTCGTTTTTTGCTTGGTCGGGTTTTTATTAGCTCTTTTTCCGGTTTATTTTTTATTAGGAAAATGGTTGGAAAATTTTGCCTATCGCATTGATATTTCTTTTGTACCGTTTATTGTCGGATTTATGATTCTTCTGGTTTTAACATTGGTTGTTGTGCTTTCCAAGGCATATCAGGCAACTAAAGTAGATGTTTTAAATTACTTAAAATATGAATAAGAAGTTAGTTGTACTGTTCTTAATTACTTCGGGCATTTTTGTGCGTGGCCAGGAGGTGTCCTGGTCACTGCAAAAGTGTTTTGAGGTGGCTTTGCAAAACAATATCGACATAAAGATTAAACAATTGGAGGTTTTAAGTGCCGGGAAGAATTATACCAATCCGTTGTTAGAGTTGATACCATCAGTGGCTATAACAGCTAATCACAGTTATAATTTTGGTTCCACCATCGACCCGAGCACCAATGCCAGGGTGAGTTCTGATATTCAATGGGATAACCTGAGTTTGAACGCCGGTGTGAATATGCTCGATTTTTCTAATTTAGCTTCGGCTCGGAAAAATAAACTGGGAATCGAATTGAGTAAAGCGGGCAAAGCCGTAGTAGAGTACGAATATAAGCTGCAATTGCTCGAAAAATATTTTGAGGCTTTATACAGCCAGGAACAACTCAAAATTCAAAAGGAGCAGTTTAAAAATTCGGTCAATAATCTGGAACGTATTCAGAAGGAAGTAGAAATTGGCAGCAAGCCTCAAAGTGATTTATATGATATGCAGTTCAGTTATTCGCAGGAGGAAAACCAGATTTTAATGGCAGAACAATTATTGAAATTTCAGAAAAAAGAACTGTTTCAATTGATGAATGATGCCGGAACCAAAACCGATCAGGTCGTTTTAGAGCCTTATTTTGCTGAGTATTCAACGCAGAGTGAGGGTGGAATTGTCAACAATCCAAAGCTCAATTTAGCCGAGCTTAATTATAAAAACTCCAAGCGGGAAGTAGGTGTTTTACGAGGGAATAATTTACCGGTCTTGTCTGCTTTTTACGGTTTTTCAACGTTTTATTCCGCACCAATCAATCAGCCCGGTGCTGTGGTTGACAACTTCCGCACGCAATTTGACAATAACAAATACCATCAGGCCGGTTTACAGTTGCAGATACCTGTTTTTACCGGATTCAAACACAACCGGAGAATTGCTGCAGCTAAAATTCAAACTGAAACGGCTAAATGGGAAGCCGAACAGGAAAAACTCAAAATCAACCAGCAGCTTGAATTGGAAAATACACAAAAGAAAAACTATTTGCTGCGAAAAGAAAAACTCAGAAGAACCCTTGAATTCGCTGAAAAGATGCTGATTACTTCACAAGCAAAATTTTTAAGCGGAAAAACGGATGCTGTCGTGTTTTCTGCGGTGAAAAACCAAAGAATGACGGCTGAGTATGACGTTTTAAAAAATGATTTGATGCTGCAGTATGTTTTGGTAAAAATGAATTTGATGACTAAAAATCAGTTGTAAATTATTCAGCAGTTTTTCCGGAATGGTCGAGATGAAAACCACTTCGGAACACAGTGTTAAAAAACACCGTTGAGGTCTCCTTATTCTCCCATAAACATTTTCAATTCTTTAACTACTGTTTCTCTGTTTTTCGTATTATCTTTGCAATCTAAACTCAGTTTAAATAAACTGAATTTTATTAACAAAAATATCCCATGCTCTTTCAGGGGCAGGGTCAGGTAAATTATGAAACTCGACAGAAAACAAATACTCAAAGCCTTAGAAACCATTACGGTGGCTGGCGAAGGAAAAAATATGGTTGAAAGCGGAGCCGTGCAAAACGTACTCACTTTTGGCGATGAAGTAGTGGTAGAGCTAGTTTTGTCAACACCTGCATTACACATCAAAAAAAGAGCAGAAGTTGATATTATCAAAACCATTCATGAGTTGGTCTATGAAAAGGCCAAAGTAAAAGTAAATATCAAGGTTGAAGCTCCAGAAAAACAGGAAAACCCGAACTTAATCAAAGGAAAACCCATTCCGGGAATCAGCAATATTGTGGCGGTAGCTTCCGGAAAAGGAGGTGTCGGAAAATCTACTGTAACCGCCAATTTAGCCGTTACATTAGCCAAAATGGGATTTAATGTCGGGGTGCTTGATGCCGATATTTACGGACCGTCTATGCCTATCATGTTCGATGTTGAACACGAAAAACCCATTTCTATTGAGGTAGATGGAAAATCAAAAATGAAACCGATTGAAAGTTATGAGGTCAAAGTCCTTTCCATCGGATTCTTTACCAAACCGGATCAGGCCGTGATTTGGAGAGGGCCAATGGCGGCCAAAGCCTTGAACCAAATGATTTTTGATGCCGATTGGGGTCAACTCGATTTTTTACTCATTGACTTACCGCCGGGAACGGGTGATATTCACCTTTCCATCATGCAGTCGTTACCCATTACAGGAGCCGTAGTAGTGAGTACACCGCAAGCAGTAGCTCTGGCTGATGCTAAAAAAGGAGTTTCCATGTTCAAGTCAGAAGCCATCAGTGTTCCCGTATTGGGAATCATTGAAAACATGGCTTATTTTACGCCGGAAGAACTGCCCAACAACAAATATTATATCTTTGGAAAAGAAGGAGCCAAAAACTTAGCCGAAGATTTACAGGTGCCGGTTTTAGGTGAGATTCCGTTGGTGCAAAGCATTCGTGAAGCAGGAGATTACGGTCGTCCGGCGGCATTACAGACCGCTACACCACTTGAGACCGCTTTCGAAGAAATTGCCCGGAATGTAGTGCAGGAAGTAGTGGCACGAAACGAAAGTTTACCACCGACAGAAGCCATCAAAATTACCACAATGGCCGGGTGTTCGGCAGTAAATAAAAAATAAAAATCCGTTTTCCTCCCTTCTTTAGTGAGGGCAAGCGGTTAAAGAAGTAACAATGACAAAAGAAGAAATTAAAACAGGTGTCGAAAATGCGTTAAACGAAATCCGGCCGTTTCTTGAATCAGACGGAGGTAATATTTTATTGGTTGATATCATTGAAGACAAGCACGTAAAAGTACGTTTAGAAGGGGCTTGTGTGGCTTGCAGCGTAAACCAGATGACGCTGAAAGCAGGAGTGGAGACGACCATCAAAAAATACGTTCCTCAGATAGAAACGGTAGAAAACGTAGCCTAAATTTTTTGAGCGTGACCCAAGGGTCGGGCTGTTTGCTGCAAGTCCTCGCCCCCAAAACCAATTTTCTAAGGTCCCAAAAGAGCTTCCGCCGGTCGCTTTTTGAGCCCAAGAAAATCTGCTTTTTTGTGCTGTGGGCTTTTCGCGTCTATCCCTCACGCAATCCATACCAACTGACAAATGTCATATTCAAAAGAAAAAAGAAAAACTATTTTCGCAAAGTAAAACAAAACTAAGCTTCTCAGCACCTCAGTAACCCAGAACCTTTAAACGAATGATTCAAACAGATATACTTATCATAGGAGCCGGTCCGACAGGGCTTTTTACAGTATTTGAAGCCGGATTATTAAAATTAAAATGCCACCTTATCGATGCACTTCCGCAACCCGGAGGTCAATTGGCTGAATTATATCCTAAAAAGCCAATCTATGATATTCCGGGATATCCTGAAGTATTGGCAGGCGATTTGGTCAATAATCTGATGGAACAGATCAAGCAGTTTCAACCCGGATTCACTCTGGCAGAAACAGCCGAGACCATTGAAAAACAAGAAGACGGAAGCTTTATCGTAACCACCAATAAAGGAACGCAGCATCAGGCAAAAGCCATTGCTATTGCCGGTGGATTAGGAACGTTTGAACCCAGAAAACCTATTCTGAAAGATCTCGAGTTCTACGAATTAGAAGACCGTGGCGTAGATTATTTTGTAAAAGACCCGGAAAAATACCGGGGGAAAAAAATTGTCATTTCCGGAGGTGGAGATTCTGCCTTAGATTGGAGCATTTTCCTTTCCGATGTGGCTTCAGAAGTAACGTTGGTTCACCGTAGAAACGAGTTTCGCGGAGCTTTGGATTCGGTAGAAAAAGTACAGGAATTAAAAAATGCCGGAAAAATCAAGTTGATTACACCGGCAGAAGTGATTGGTTTCAAAGGTTCGGAACGTATCGAATCGGTTGACATTGAAATCAACGGAGCCCGTATGAATGTGGAAACCGATTATTTTATTCCGCTTTTTGGTTTAACGCCCAAACTCGGAGCAATAGCCAACTGGGGACTGGAAATTGAAAAAAATGCCATCAAAGTCAATAACGCATTGGATTATCAAACCAATATCGAAGGGATTTATGCCATTGGAGACGTAAACACCTATCCCGGAAAATTAAAACTCATTTTATGCGGATTCCACGAAGCTACTTTAATGTGCCAAAGTGTGTATAACCGATTAAATCCCGGAAAAAAATATGTGTTGAAGTACACTACTGTTTCCGGTATAGACGGCTTTGACGGCACACGAAAAGAAGCTGAAAAAGCGGTTGTAAAATCGATAGAATAAATTATTTTTGTTCAAGTTTGTTTGTAAGCCTGAACTTGAAACCTGAAACCATAATTATGTCTCAAGACATTACTATTAAGATTACCGACAGAAACGGAATAAAACACGAAGTGCAGGCTCCCACCGATATGAACATGAACATCATGGAATTGGTTCGGGCCTATGAACTAGCCGAGGAAGGAACAATTGGTGTTTGTGGTGGTATGGCGATGTGTGCCTCATGCCAATGTTATGTGTTGAACGAAAATGAAGTTCCGCTACCGGAAAAATCACCCGATGAGGATGCTATGCTTTGGGAAGCCTATCATGTAAAAGAAAACAGCAGGCTGGGCTGTCAGATTCATTTAACTTCTGAAATTAATGGTTTAGAAGTTGAGCTGGCACCGGAGCAGTAATCTGTTAAGTTAACTGGGCCTTCTAAGATTTCTTTCACAATTTGCAGCGTTCCGTCCGATTTGGTGTCAATAAACCATTTGATTAACGAGATGGTTCCTTCTGTAATTTCAATTCCGGTAATACTTCTGGGATGAACACAACTGCCGTCATTGAAATAATTAATTGCATTTTCGTTAATGTTCGGAAATCGTGGCCGGTGCGTATGCCCGGTAATTGTTATAATATTGTTATTGTTTGCAATCCATTTTTTTATTCTTTTTTCAATTTTAATTAATTCCACATAATTCTTTGCCGGACTGGTCGGGTCTTTTATTCCCCATACCTGTAATGGTTTCCATAGTATCTGTACCAGAAACCGATTGATTTTCCAGCCGATATAGTTCATAAAATCGGCTTGATGACCGTGTGTTAAAAAGAGCTGCTGCCCGGTTTCAGTATTTTTCAGTACAATGGCTTCGTGGTATTCAATTCCGGTAAAAAGAGGTTCGTCTTTACCGGTTTTGGGGTCAAAAAAAGTGCTGAGTTTTTTTTTAACTACATTTTTATCTCTGTAAACCATATCGTGATTGCCATAAATCATATGTAGCCGATTGGAATCATGAAATTTCTTCAGGAGCAAATACACATTTTTATGAGCTTCAAATAATTCTTTAAAAAAGATATTTTCCCATAATTCATCGCCGTCACCCAGTTCGCAATAGCTGAAACCTTCTGAATAATAGTGGGTCATAGCATGAAAGTAGATGTTTCGGTTACTGGCAAAGTCATCCGCAAAACTGGCATCGCCGCGGTGGCAATCACTGAAAAGAATAAATTTTGAAGAATTGTCAAATGAAATTCTTTTTGCATTTTCAAAAGCTCTCGAAAGTCGGGTTTGTGATGACATATTGAATTAATCGGATTCTAAAGATATAAAAAAAAACCTCCAAAGTAATTTGGAGGTTGGGCATTATAAATTTATAGATTTAGTTTTTCAGGAACCGAATTACGGTTGACTGCTCATCTTTGATGATTTTTATAAAATAAACTCCGGAACTATATGAACTGGTATTAACTGATAAATCACTGGTTGAGGAGATTTTTTTACTGTCAATCAGTTGTCCTAAACTGTTATAAATTATAAACTGATTTGGTAAACCAATCTCATCGGCAACGTTGATGTTTAATTGCGTATTAACCGGATTTGGATACAATTTAATTCCGTTTGAGAAACTGTTTTCGATTGTACTTAGGTTTTGGTTTATTCCAAATGTTTTGGATTCAGATGCTCCGAATTCTCCACCTGAAATTATAAGCTCATTTTCAATGGTTTTGATTTCATAGCTACCAACACCATAGGAACAACAGATGCCGTCTTCATACTCATCAAAAATTGTAAAGGTGTAACATTCGTTATTTAAGACAGGGATTGTTTCGGTATATTCTGTGTTGCTTTCATAAGGGCCACCACTCGCTATTACAATATTGTTGCTGTTTCTCAGCGTCCATGTGGTTTCGTCGCCATAATCGTCTGTTAAAATAGTAATTGTAATTTCTTCAGTATTAGCTAAGGTAACATCAAAGGTTTGATTTCTTGTATTGTTTAATTCATTTTCATCAATGCCTCCGTTTAAAGCGGTTATCGCTACATTAAATACATTATTGCCGGTATTTGCGGATAGTGTTGGCAAGTTAATTATTGTGTTTTGACCATTTGAAAGCGTACCGTTCCAATTAAATACAAGGTTAGAACCTTCATTTATATTATAAGTAATTTCGGCGGCAGTAATGGTATTGTTTCCGATATTCGTTAATTGTAACGAAGGAGTTAAAGAGGTGCCACAGTTCGCTAAATTCAAATTTAAAATCTCTAACGAGCCATCGTTGTCAAACGTTTGACCCGGTTGGCAGGCTAAAGAACTTCCTAAGGTAGCTCTTCGTTGTGCATTGGTTAACACAGCAATCATTCTGTTTTTTTGATCTTGTGTAAATACATTCATACAGGCATCATCAGAATAGTCCATATAGTTTTCAACCATATCTAAACCGGGAAATGACGGACAGGAATCAATGCCCACAGAACAGCCTGAATTTGCATCCGCTGTTCTTGGGGTGTCTTCACAATAATCATCAACACTACAGCCATCCTGACCAAAACCGGCATCGCCCCATATATGTCTCAGTCCTAAAAAGTGCCCTACTTCATGTGTTGTGGTTCGCCCTTTGTCATTTGGAGCAGAATAGGTTCCGGCTGGATAAATGTCACTTGAACCAAAATAACGGTGCCCAATAACAACACCATCGGTATTGGCAGGGCCGGTGCCTTCTTCAAGTCCTTCTAATCCTGAACCGGATGGAAACTGAGCATAACCTAAGATCTCTCCGAGTTCAAATCCCCAAAAGGTGAATACGATTCGGTTTACTACCCAAATGTTCAGATATTCGTTAGGATTCCATTGGGTTTGGGGTTTTAGCTGAGAATTAATCTGATCCATTTCCCAACTGGCTTCACTGCCTAAATTATAGCGGTTAATTCCCGTCGTAAAAAGCCCGTTAGGATCGCGTTGAGCCATACAGAATTGGATTTCAGTATCTGCACCTACCGGATTTGTATTGAATCCGGGAGTACCGGGCAGTCTGCCGAAATCCTGGTTCAGTACCGTAATTTGAGAGAGAATCTGTGCATCGGTGATGTTTTCATTGGCACCCAAAGCATCTCCGTTGTGAATAACATGAACTACAACGGGAATTGTAATTATATTGGAAACAGAATTGTTATTTTCTCTGGCAGCTAACCGGTTTGCTTTAATGGCTTCAATTTTTGGAGCCAACCAGTTCTCAAACTGTTCATTATTACTTCGGTTGGGGTATAGTTCCCGAAGTTTTTGTTCATTTTCAGTTGTAGCACATCTGATTTTTTCTAACTTGATTTTTCCGAACTGAGTTGCATTTCCATTGTTTGTAGTTTGCCCGTTTGCTGTTGAAAAAGCAAGCAAAACAATTGATAAAAAGAAAAGTGGCGAAGTAAATTTTTTATTCATTATTGCTGTTTATAAATAATAATAGATTGCAATATATAAATATTTTTTTAAATACTTACTCACTTAATGTCAGATTTGATTCAAGAATTTTTTCTTCAATAGCATTCCAAAGACCAATCCGTTTTTCCAGAGCCTGTAGGGAAATATCTTCCACCTCTTTCCATTTAAGTTCGTTTTCTCCGCAAAGCTCGCTTATCATGGTCATGGCCATGGGTCCGTGTTCGCCACCGTCTAATTCAATATGTCTTTCAAAATAATATACCAGTTTAGATAAATCGGTTTCCGGAAAACTGGCTTGGAGATTTTTTAGAATGGCGGTAAACATTTCCGGAATTAAATCTTCTCTTCCAAAGGTGAAAGCAGCAGCAATTTCATGAGGCTTTCCATGTTCAATAACCCTGAAAGTAAAATCAAGGAAATCTTTGATGTTCGGATGCAAATCACTTTGTTTGATGGATACAAAAATGTTTTGCGTTTGAATGACATTTTCTAAAAACAGTTCAATTGCTTTGGTGTCTGCTCCGCAGGCTTTCATGGCATCGATATACATCTCATAATGACTTTGTCTTTTTCCGTCCGGTGAAATATCGGTTTCTTCGGCCAGTACAATTTCGTTAATCAGGTATCGTGTTTCCGGATTTCCAACCGGGAGCCATGGTGTAGTAGTGCACGTTAATGCAGCCTGTAAAGCTTTTAAAAGCGACATAAAGTCCCAGACAGCATAAATATGAAATTCTTGAAATTGTTTCAGATCATCAACTGTTTTTATTTTCCGGTACAGGGAGTGGTGTAAGAGTTGTTCTTTTTGAGGTTGTATTTTCTTGTTTACCGTTTCAATATTCATGGCGTTTTTATTTATAAGTACGAAGTGTAAAAGGTATGGGTTTTAATTACTACACAAAATTAAAAAAGCTTCTCTGAACGAAGAAGCTTTTTGTATTGATTTTAATTATTGTTTAATTATTTGAATGCCTGCATACCGGTAATGTCTGCTCCTGTAATTAACAAATGAATATCATGTGTTCCTTCATAGGTAATCACAGATTCCAGATTCATGCTGTGACGCATAATGGAATATTCACCTGTAATTCCCATTCCGCCAAGTATTTGTCTTGCTTCCCGGGCAATGTTAATGGCCATTTCTACATTGTTTCTTTTTGCCATTGAAATCTGTGCCGTAGTAGCTTTTCCTTCATTACGCAATACACCCAAACGCCATGTCAGCAATTGAGCTTTGGTAATTTCAGTAATCATTTCAGCTAATTTTTTTTGTTGTAATTGTGTGGCGGCAATAGGCTTGTTAAATTGGATACGTTCTTTTGCATACCGCAAAGCAGTGTCATAACAATCCATGGCGGCACCGATAGCACCCCAGGCAATTCCGTATCGAGCAGAATCTAAACAGCCTAACGGAGCTCCTAAGCCTGATTTGTTGGGTAATAAATTTTCCTTTGGAACTTTTACGTTGTCAAAAATCAGTTCGCCGGTAGCAGAGGCACGTAACGACCATTTGTTGTGGGTTTCCGGAGTAGTGAAACCTTCCATACCGCGTTCTACTATTAAACCGTGGATTCTTCCTTCTTCGTTCTTGGCCCAAACAACAGCAATGTCAGCAAAAGGAGCATTGGAAATCCACATTTTGGCTCCGTTCAGCAAATAATGATCCCCTTTATCTTTAAAATTGGTGGTCATTCCGCCCGGATTTGAACCATGGTCCGGTTCTGTTAATCCAAAGCAGCCTATCATTTCACCGGTGGCTAATTTGGGTAAATATTTCATGCGTTGTGCTTCGTTCCCGTATTTCCAGATTGGGTACATGACTAATGATGACTGTACGGAAGAAGTGGAGCGAACACCGGAATCACCTCTTTCGATTTCCTGCATGATTAATCCGTATGAAATCTGGTCTAAACCGGCTCCGCCGTATTCTTCAGGAATATAAGGGCCAAAACCACCGATTTCTCCTAATCCTTTGATGATTTGCTTAGGGAATTCAGCACGTTGAGCATAGTCCTCAATGATGGGAGAAACTTCTCTTTTTACCCATGCTCGGGCAGAATCACGCACTAATTTATGTTCATCAGTTAACAAATCATCTAGTAAATAGTAGTCAGGAGCTTGAAATAAATCTGGTTTCATAATTTGAATATTGCGGGTTAGCGTTTGATTGTTATTGTCGGGTAATCAGCCTCAGTTAATGATAGAATTTCAACGAAAACGTTTGCAAAAATAGCTAAAGAAATGTAACAAATCAATGAACGATTGTTATATTTTTAAAAATAGTGAGCTTGCATTTTTGTCGTTAACAACTCATTAACCGGAAGGTTTAAGTAAAATGCATATTTTTCGGTCCGTTTTAAAAGAGATCAAAATGAAGGCCTTTTTTTCTTGTTGTACTTTCTTGATGTTGTTTCATTCATTTGCCCAAAACACCAACGCATCTGCTGTTCAGAAAGAAGCCCAGCAAAAAATTGTAGATGAATATGTGCATAATTGTGCCAAACAATATTCGTTTTACCAAATGAATGAGCTTCAGCAATGTCTGGATGAAGGGCTCCAGAAAGACCCCACTATTGCTTACTTATGGCAACAAAAGGCGATGCCGTTGTTTAAGATGAAAAAGTATGAAGCCGGGATGGTGTTTTGTGACAAGGCAGTGGAACACGATCCGCAGCGGTGGTTATCTTACCGGGCCTATATCAAATGCATCTTTGCAAAAACCTACCGGGAAGCAATCGCTGATTTTGAAAGATGTAAAACAATGCATGGCAATAGTTATGAAATGGATCACACGTACAATTTTTACATTGCGTTATCTTATTTGCAGCTAAATGAATTTTTAACAGCAGAGGAGCTGTTTAAAGCAGATATAGCCGAGCAGACAGATTTAAGGGGCGAGGCTCACTATCTTGATCTGTTTTATTACGGCATTACGCTTTATGAGCTAAAGAAGTGGGAGGAGGCTTTGGAGCAATTTGATCAGGCTATTTCCAAATATGAAAATTTTTCTGATGCAAAAGTATATAAAGCCTTTTGTTTAGGACGGTTAGGTCAGGAAAAAAGGGCCAATGATTTGTTGATGGAAGCCAAAACAGATGCAAAAAACGGCTATACCATTAATGAAGACAACATGATTCATGAAGTGTATCCATATAAAGTAAAATGGTAATTACATCTTCAGATAGAAATCTTTTGTAAGATTAACATAATCATCAGTATAGTCATGACGATTCATCTCTATCACCAATTCCTCAGCCGCTAAAGTACTTAGCTCATACCGTTTAAAAGCCAGTAAACTTCGTTTAATTTCGGTGGTCGGAGTACCTTTTACACGTGTTACTTTTACAGGGTAAAGTTCAGCCTCTGCACATAAATCGATGAATTTTGTTTCTTCTTTGTAGGGGATAATGACGGCAAAGATTCCGTTTTCAGAAAGTAATAAATCAGCTGCTTCAACCAAATGTTCAAAAGGCATTGCGTCCTGAAACCGGGCTAAATCACGTTGTGAATTTTCGGTTTTATAATCCTCCGCATAAAAAGGAGGGTTAGAAATAATCAAATCATATTCATCTTCGGGTTCTTCCACAAATTCATCTAAACCGGCATGAAAGCAAAATAACCGATCGCCCCAAGGAGAATTTTCAAAATTTTCTACACATTGTTCGTAAGCCTCTTCGTCAATTTCTAATGCATCAATTTGTTCGGCTTGGCTGCGTTGGGCAATCATTAAAGATAAGATTCCGGTTCCCGCTCCAACATCTAAAACAGAAAAAGGATGATTGTCAAGCGGACACCAGGCTCCCAACAACACACTATCAGTGCCCACTTTCATCGCACACCGGTCTTGTTGAACAGAAAATTGTTTGAATTGAAACATGGTGATTAACGATTTTTGAATGAAGAATTTTGATTTCAGAACCTGAAACCTGCGACTGTCAACTGTGACTGCGACTGAAAACTTCTAAAGATACATTTCCACCAAACCTTCGGGCAGATTCATAATTACCTTCTTGTTTTGCCGATCAACTTTAACCAAAAATTGATCAATCATCGGAATAAGCATTTCCACTTCGCCATTCAAAACCTCAAAAAGGGGTTGAGCGGTTGAATCGTTTACTGAAACAATTTTTCCAACCACACCGAGTCGTTGATCTTCTATTTCAAAGCCAATTACTTCATGGTAATAAAACTGATTCCCTTCAAGTTTCGGAAGGAATGAAAGTGGTAAGTAAAGTTCACGGCCGATAAGTTCGTCGGCATCTTGTTCTGTGTTAACATCTTCAAACTTAATCCGAAGAAAGTCGTTTTTGTGAAGCGAACTGTTTTCAATAAAAAATGGAACCATATTTTTGTTTAATTCAACAAAAACGGATTCCATTTTTTCATATAATTCGGGTTCGTCTGTGTCCAAATAGGCGAGAACTTCCCCTTTGAAACTAAATTTTTTAGCGATTTTACCAAGATAGAAACACTCTTCTTTACGCATCACCGCGAGAGATTAAGCTTCTTTTTCTTCGTTTGTTTCCTCAGTAGATGGAGCTTCAGCTTCTTCTGCGGCAACTTCAGTCACTTCCTCGGCTACTTCTTCGGTAGCTTCAGCGGCTTTTAACGCTTCAGCAGCAGCGGCAGCACGTTTTTCATTTACAGCTTTTTCAGCTTTTAATGCTTCTGCTTTTGCTTTTTCCTGAGCTTTCGTTAAACCTTCTTTTTTAGAATTAACTTTGTTTGCTTTTTCATCTAACCAAGCAGCTAACTTAGCATCTGCCTGCTCTTGGGTTAAAGCACCTTTTCTGACACCGCCATCCAAGTGGTGTTTCAACAAAGCACCTTTGTAAGAAAGAATGGCTCTGGCTGTATCGGTGGGTTGAGCACCATTGTGTAACCACTGAACAGCACTGTCCAGGTTTAAATCAATAGTAGCAGGGTTAGTGTTTGGATTGTAAGTTCCGATTTTATCTAAGAATTTACCATCTCTTTTGGCTCTTGAATCAGCAGCCACAATCCAGAAAAAAGGTTTTCCTTTTTTACCGTGTCTTTGTAATCTAATTTTTACTGGCATAATCGTGTGATTAAATTGTGAGGTACTCGACCTCTGTTAATTGAGGGTGCAAATATATAAAAGTTTTTTGGAATAGAAATCAACGTTTAAAAAATTATTCAAATTCTTTGATTCATCGTGTTTTGAATGTTTTTAACAAAAAAGTATGTCATTTATTCGGCAGAAAAACTATTTTTGTACTTTAGAAAGTAAACTTAACTGATACAATGAAAAACTTTTTTTCTCTTTTGGCTCTCGTTTTTTTATTTATTTCCTGCGAAGAAGATGTGGTGTTAAATTCACCTTCCGTTCAGGGAAGATTGGAAAACTCTTTTTGGAGAGCAATTGATTCTGATGCGGTTTTGCAGCCTAGTGGAGGTTTGGTAATAACGGCCAAAGCCCGTTTGCAAACCATGACGCTCAGGGTGCCTTCCAGAAATATCGGCATCTATGTTTTGGGGCAAAGCCAATCGAGGGCTGCCAGTTTTGTTTTTAATTACGATAACAGTGAGTTGTTTTACAGTACCGGTGTAACGACAGACGAAGATTATCAGGGTGACGGAGAAATCAAGATCACCGAATTTGATGCGGTAAACGGAACGGTTTCAGGTTCTTTCAGATTTAATGCGGTTAATATGGCCAATAATCCGCTGGGTGGGGAAATTTTAAATTTTAATCAGGGAGTTTTTTATAAAGTGCCTGTGGTTGGAACAGAGGATTAAGAAAATAAAAATAAACTTATAAAAAAGCTACTTCTTTATGTTTAGAAGTGGCTTTTTTTATTTATTTTCAGTAATTTATAAAATAAAAATTGTTTTTTAAGCCTGATTGCCGTTTTATTAGTTTACCTTTGTTTCAAATAATATTATTTTTATGAACATTTTTGTAGGAAGCCTTCCTTGGAGCATTGAGGAAGCAGATTTAAGAGAGTCTTTCGAGGCTTATGGAGTTGTTGACTCTGTAAAAGTAATCACGGATAAATTTACCGGTAGAAGTAAAGGATTTGGTTTTGTTGAAATGCCTAATGAAGAAGAAGGGCAGAAAGCAATTGACGAACTAAACGGAGCTACCGTGCAAGGTCGTGCTATCGTGGTAAACAAATCAGAACCAAAACCGGAAGGCGAGAGAAGAAGCTTTAATAACAACCGTTCAGGCGGAGGTTATGGAGGCGGAAATCGCGGAGGCGGTGGTTACAACGGCGGTGGAAACAGCCGTGGAGGAGGAAGATACTAAATTTTCTTAATAGTTTTACAAAGCCATTCTGGGTTAATCAGAATGGCTTTTTTTATTTTTGTTGATAACTAAAATTGAAATTATCTTCCTTAAAATGTATTTTTGAGCTATGGAATAAGACGGTGAGAATCCCGGTGTTTTTTGCTTCATTAATCAAAAATCAAAATAGCAATGTATTTAATATTCGATACCGAAACTACCGGTTTGCCTAAGCGATGGGATGCACCGCTGACCGATACCGATAACTGGCCGCGTTGTATTCAGATTGCCTGGCAGTTGCATGATGAAATGGGGAATTTGGTTGAACACCAGGATTATCTGGTGCAACCGGACGGATTCAATATTCCTTATGACGCTGAACGGATTCATGGCATTTCTACGGAATTGGCACAACAAAAAGGTGTGCCGTTAAGCGAAGTATTGGAAAAATTCAACATTGCACTACGTAAAGCCAAATTTATTGTTGGTCAGAATGTAGGATTTGATATCAATATTATGGGGTGTGAACTCTATCGGATGAATGTTGATTCTCCGATGAGTGCAATGCCTGTTTTGGATACGTGTACTGAGGTGACGGCTGATTTATTGAAGCTGCCGGGCGGTAGGGGTGGTAAATACAAATTGCCGACCCTGACTGAACTGCATGAGTTTCTTTTTGGAGAACCGTTTGCAGAGGCTCACAATGCTACGGCAGACGTTGAAGCGACCACCCGGTGTTTTTTGGAATTAATAAGAAGAGAGCAAGGCTTTACCAAAGAAGAACTCGACGTTCCGGCGGATTATTTCAAGCATTTTAGTGAGCATAATCCAAAAGAGATTCAACTTATTGGCTTAAAGCATATTAATCTGAAGGAAGCTTCTGAAGCCATTCGCCGGCAACTTCAAAAAGAACAGCCCAAGACGGTTTCTGATATTGATTATGAACAAAATCAGGCCATTTTAGCTGAGGTTGATTTTGTACATCTGCACAATCATTCACAATTTTCGGTACTTCAATCTACCATTTCAGTTTCAGATTTGGTCAAGGCAACCGTTAAAAATAAAATGCCGGCGGTGGCGATGACGGATATCGGCAACATGATGGGAGCTTTTCATTTTGTCAGAGATGTGCTATACCACAACAAATCGGCTGAGGCTAAGAATAAAGCGGCTGCAGAGGCCGGAGAAAATCCTGTCGAAACAATTATTAAACCTATTGTGGGATGCGAATTTTTTGTATGCGATAACCACAAAGATAAAACCCGTAAAGACAACGGTTATCAGGTGGTTTTTTTAGCTAAGAATAAGAACGGCTATCATAATTTGGCCAAAATGTCTTCTATTGGTTATACGGACGGGTTTTATTATGTTCCCCGAATTGACAAAGATGTAATTCGGCAATACAAAGATGATTTGATTGTTTTGTCCGGGAGTTTGTCCGGCGAAATTCCGAATAAGCTATTAAATATTGGCGAAAATCAGGCTGAAGAAGCTTTGCTTTGGTGGAAAAATGAATTTGGTGATGATTTTTACATTGAACTCATGCGGCACCACCAGGAAGATGAAAACCGCGTAAATGCTTCGCTAATTTCTTTAGCCCGAAAGCATAATGTGAAAATAGTGGCAACCAATAATGTTTTTTATGTAGATAAAAATGACGCCAATGCCCACGATATTTTGCTTTGCGTTCGCGATGGTGAAAAACAGGCTACTCCAATTGGAAGGGGGCGTGGCTATCGCAACGGATTACCTAATCAGGAATATTATTTCAAGTCGGGTGATGAGATGAAAAAACTCTTTGCCGATTTGCCTGAAGCTATCGTTAATATTAATGAGATAGTTGATAAAATTGAAATCTATGATTTGGCTCGCGGTGTTTTACTGCCAAAATTTAATATACCGGAAGAGTTTTTAGTGCCGGAAGATGAAGAAGATGGAGGGAAAAGAGGGGAGAATTTATATTTGAGACACCTTACCTACGAAGGAGCCAAAAAAAGATATGGAACCATTACGCCCGAAATAGAAGAACGGCTGGATTTTGAGTTAAAAACCATTGAGAATACAGGTTATCCGGGCTACTTTTTGATTGTTCAGGATTTCATCAGAGCTGCCCGGGAAATGGACGTTTCGGTTGGACCCGGACGTGGTTCGGCAGCAGGCTCCGTGGTGGCTTACTGTTTGTGGATTACAAATGTAGATCCTTTGGAATACGATTTGCTTTTTGAGCGTTTCTTAAATCCGGACAGGGTTTCCATGCCGGATATTGATATTGATTTTGATGACGAAGGGCGTGGACGCGTGATGCAGTATGTGATTGATAAATACGGGTCAAATCAGGTGGCTCAAATCATTACCTATGGTAAAATGGCGACCAAATCATCGTTGAGAGATACCGCCCGTGTGCTGGATTTACCTCTTTTTGAAGCGGATAAATTAGCCAAACTAATTCCGGGAATGATGCCGGGAAAATGGAGTTTAGCCCGGTTTTTGTCCGATTCTATCGAAGAAGTAAAAAAGGCTGTTCGCTCAGATGAATTTGAAAATGTCAAGCAACTGATCGATATAGCCAACGAAGGTGATCTGGCAGGCGAAACCATACAACAGGCCAAAGTATTAGAAGGTTCTCTGCGAAATACCGGAATTCACGCTTGTGGCGTGATTATTACGCCTGATGATATTACGAACTTTGTGCCCGTTTCAACAGCCAAAGATTCGGAATTGTATGTAACCCAGTTTGATAACTCAGTAGTAGAAAGTGCCGGGTTATTAAAAATGGACTTTTTGGGTTTAAAAACGCTTACGCTTATTAAAGATACGGTTAAACTAATTAAATACCGAACCGGTAAAGAACTCGATCCGGATACTTTTCCGATTGACGATGTTAAAACATACGAATTATTTCAACGAGGCGAAACGGTCGGGATCTTCCAGTATGAGTCGGTTGGAATGCAAAAATACCTTCGTGATTTAAAGCCCACGGTATTTGGTGATTTGATAGCCATGAATGCACTCTACCGTCCCGGTCCGTTAGAGTATATTCCTTCCTTTGTAAGGCGTAAGAATGGGGAAGAAGAAATTACTTATGATTTAGATGCCTGCGAAGAATACCTGGCAGAAACATACGGAATCACCGTTTATCAGGAGCAGGTGATGTTGCTTTCGCAAAAATTAGCCGGATTTTCCAAAGGTGATGCCGACGTACTTCGTAAAGCGATGGGTAAAAAGCAAAAAGATGTATTGGATAAAATGAAGTCCAAATTCATCGATCAGGCTGTTGCCAAAGGACATGATGCTCAAAAGTTAGATAAAATCTGGACTGACTGGGAAGCTTTTGCGAGTTATGCCTTCAACAAGTCGCACTCCACATGCTATGCCTGGATTGGTTATCAAACGGCTTATCTCAAGGCTCATTATCCGGCGGAATATATGGCAGCCGTACTTTCTAACAATATGAACGACATCAAGCAGGTTTCATTTTTTATGGAAGAATGTAAGCGAATGGGTATGAAGGTATTGAGTCCGGATGTAAATGAATCGTTTTATAAATTTACCGTAAACGATGATGGTGCGATCCGTTTCGGAATGGGAGCCATCAAAGGAGTAGGAGCCGGTGCTGTGGAAACCATCGTACAAAACCGGATAAAAGACGGAAAATATAAATCTGTTTTTGATCTGGCAAAGCGGATAGATTTGCGGGCAGCCAACAAAAAAGCCTTTGAAAACCTTGCTTTAGCAGGTGGTTTTGATTGTTTTGCCACGACACACCGGGCACAATATTTTCATCATGACGGCGACAATATTACGTTCTTGGAAAAAGCCATGCGTTTTGGAGCTAAGTTTCAGGAAAATGAAAATTCGGCACAGGTAAGTTTGTTTGGTGAAGCCAGCGATGTGCAGATAGCCGAACCGCAAGTTCCGCCTTGTGATGAATGGAGTACCATGGAAAAACTGGCCAAAGAAAAAGAAGTGGTCGGAATCTATATTTCCGGACATCCGTTGGATGATTTCCGGTTTGAGATGAAATATTTCTGCAATTCTAGATTAGAATACCTTAAAAATTTGGAGCAACACGTGAATAAAACGTTGACCTTTGGTGGTATTATAACCAATGTACAGCACCGGGTAGCTCAAAACGGAAAAGGATGGGCTTCGTTTATGTTAGAAGGATATGATGAGAGTTATGAGTTCAGAATTTACGGCGAAGAATATTTAAAGTTCAGGCATTTTATCATCCAGAATAATTTTACGTTTATGAAAGTTCTGGTTCGCGAAGGATGGGCAAATAAAGACACCGGTAAAAAGGGAGAGCCAAGAATTCAGTTTCAGCTGATTCAATATTTACAGGATGTATTGCCGCAATTTGCAAAAAAACTGACCATTCAAATGGACATTATGGCTTTGCAACAAAATTTAATTGCCGAGTTGAGTGCTATTTTTAAAACATTCCAAGGCGATAATTCGGTTACGTTTGAAGTAATGGAGTTAGAGAAAGTAAAAAAAGAAATAGAAATTAAACCTGTTGTGACAACTGCGGATGACGATTTAGATATCGAAAATTTAGAAGATATTGAAATAGAAATAGATACACCGACCGAAGAAATCAGGATGGTTACCAAACTAACCATGCCAAGCCGAAAATTAAAAGTTCAGATTTCAAATGAGTTGTTGAGTGAGTTGGAGAAAAAGCAGGTGGATTTTAGGTTGAATTAGATTTTATCTTCCCAACCTTTGTCAAAGTTCAAAAAGACAAAGGTTAATTGGTGCATTAAAAAAATATAAGCCATGTCAAACATAGTCTGTGATACTCTGGAAGCTGATCATTTTTATCATATTTATAATCGAGGGATTAACAGTTGTTCTGTTTTTATAGATGAAGAAAACTATCATTTTTTCTTATCAAGATTTAAAAAGTATCTTTCAAGTTTTATTGAAGTTTATGCTTATTGTTTAATGCCAAATCATTTTCATTTTTTGATAAGAGTTAAAAACGTGAATTCTGATAGCTTTGTCAAAGTTCAAAACGTTGACAAAGCTTTACAGGAGAATGGACTTCATTCAAAAAATTCAATAGTTTAGTAAACAATTTGCGGAATTTTTTAATTTCAATACACAAGCTTTTAATAAAGTTGAAAATAGACACAGATCATTACTTGAATCACCATTCAAAAGAAAGAGAATTGAAAATGATGAATATTTAAGAAATTTAATTTTATACATTCATCGAAACCCGATTGAACTAAAGCAAAATTTTAAAACGTACAAATTTTCTTCTTACAAAGCGATTGTGTCTGATTTAAGAACTGATATTAAAAAGCAATTTGTAATTGATCAGTTTGATGATTTGGAGAATTTTACCTATCTTCATAAGAATCCACCTAAGCTTAATTTTAATTTTTAGTTTTTATCAAGTAGTTTAAACTTTTTCAATTGACTGCAAAATGGTCTTTCTCTCCCAGATTTTACCTGTTTTTTTACTGTTATGCCTAAAATCTGGAAAAACTCCTATTTTTCGCTTCAATCAAAAAGGTTTAAATCCCTTTAATGTCATTATTTGTCCCCATCAATTCCACCAATACATTCATAACCAAAACTAATTTTCAATTAACACTTCCTTAAGTTTTAAATTTTTAACTTTGTAACGTTAAAATACAACAGCATTAATCAATAAAAAATATAAAAAATGGCATTAGCAATTACAGATGCTACTTTTGATGAAGTAGTTTTAAAATCAGACAAACCGGTAGTAGTAGATTTTTGGGCAGCCTGGTGCGGGCCATGCAGAATGGTTGGGCCGGTTATCGACGAAATCGCAACAGAATATGAAGGGAAAGCGGTTGTTGGAAAAGTGGACGTTGACGCAAACCAGGAGTTTGCTGCAAAATACGGCGTTAGAAACATTCCAACCGTTTTGGTTTTTCAAAACGGAGAAGTAGTGGGAAGACAAGTGGGCGTAGCTCCCAAGAAAAATTATACCGATGCAATTGATGCGTTGTTATAAAAAATAATGAAAGAGAACTTTTTAAGAGCCTGATGTTTAGTCAGGCTTTTTTATTTTAAGCTTAAAATAAAAGTAGTTCCTTCATTTAATTTTGAATCTAATGTAATCTCACAATCAATTGCTTTTGCCAAATCCCGGATCAAGTGCAGCCCCAGGCCGGATTTTATACCAACAACTTCCTTGTCGTCATACAAGGCTTTAAATTGTTCCTGCGATGCTCCCGGACCATTGTCGGAAATAGATAAACAGGTTTTTCCGTTTTCCTGCCATGCTTTCCAAACGATCGTTGGTTTTTGAGTAGTGGTAAAAACATTGATGGCATTACTGGTCAGGTTTCGGATAATGGTTTTTAAATAATTTTCATCCGTGAATAATACAATTGAATCCGGATTCTGATAGTCGAACGCAATGTTCTGATAACCCGAAAATACCTTTTTATTGTCGTCAAATAACTGACTGACACTGATTTTTTTAGGTTCCGGTTTGAAATTTTCCATCTGGCCTTTGCTCCACAACAGAATATCTTCCATCGAAGTAAGGAGGTTTTCCGCCCCCGAAATGGTTTTATTTTGCAGGCGGTTTTTGGTGACTTCATCGAGCAGTTCGGGATTTTCTTTTTGCAGATGTAAAAAGTGAATCAGATTGGCCACGGGACTTCGCAGATCGTGATTGAGTATGCTGAAAAATCGGGTTTTAATACGGTTGGCTTGTTCTAATTCGGTATTCAAAAGTTGTAGCTTTAGGTTGGTTTTTTGTCTGTTTCTGCTTTGATAATACAATAATGTTCCAATGATTCCCATAAGAAGTATGCCACCAATATAAAGCCATTTTTGTTTTTCTTTTGTTTCTAAAGTGAGCCTGTTTAATTGTATTTCTTTATCGCGGAGTTCTATGGCTCTTTTATCTTCTAAGTTTTTTATGGTTTCTTTGGTGTCTTCGTTATACACAGAATCTTTATAAGTGGAAGCCTTGATGCTATAATTATTAGCTTCTTTATAGTTATCAAGCAATACTTCTATTTTTGATAGTTGCTCGTAATTAAATGCAATTTCTTTCCAATTACTTTGTTTGAGTTGTATATCAAGTGATGTATTTAAATATTTTTTTGAGTTAATTAATAGGTCTTGTTGTTTCTTTTTGTCATTTGTAGCATGAGCCATATCTAAATAAATATCTCCAATTAATCCTGCATTGTTTGAAATATTTCTTTCGTCTTGGTTTTCTTCATTTATTTTTAAAGAGGCAGTAGCAAACTCTAAGGCTTTTTCAAATTCACCTTTATAATAATGAACCATTGCTATTGATCCTAATGTTATTGCCTTATTAGTTTTATCTCCAACTTTATCATTTAAAACCAGAGCTTTGTTATAAAATTCTATGGCTTTTTCATAATCCTTTAAGTTACTATATACATGTCCGGTATTTATGAAATTGCTCGTCATATAAATAGAATTGCCCATTTTTGTATTAATAACCAAAGCTTTATCAAAATAGTCTAAGGCTTGAGGAAATTTTTGAAGCTCTCTGTAAACGATACCAATATTTGATAAAACGGCTGCGATACCTTTTTGATCATTTATTTCTTCAAGCATTTTCAAAGCTTGAAAGTTGTATTCTTGTGCTTTTGGGTAATTACTTTGGTAGGTATATATTAATCCAATGCTCAGCATTGTGAAGCTTATGACCTTCTTGTCAGCACCCGATTGCAGTGATTTTTCATAAAACGAAAGTGCTTTTGTAAAATCAGAATTTACAGAATAATTGTTGCCAATATTTTTGTAAGCCATTCCAATTCCATTTGCCCATTTTAATTTTTGAGCAAGTTGTAATGCTTCTTGGCCATATTTTATGCCCTTTTCAGGTTTGACATATTGATAATTAAAAGCAAGGTCGTTTAGTAGGTTAACTCTAACAGAGTCTTGCTTTGTTGTTGGTAATAGTTTTAAAATGGAATCTATTTTAGCTTGTCCCTCTTTTTGGCTAAATGAAATAAAAGGAATAATGAACAGAATGATTAATAAGCGATTCATAGGATCGTATTTAAAGTGATTTTATAACTTCTTCCCACAGGAATGCAAGTATCATTATTTAAAACAATCTCATTAACTCCGATTTTTTGAATCATATTTTTCTGCACCGCAAAACTTCGATGAACACGGATAAAAGATTGAAAGTGACTCTCTTTTAATAAATTTCCGATGCTCGACAAAACACAATGTCTTTTATGATTGGTCACTAAAAGTGTGTAATCTTTCAATGCTTCCAAATATAAAATCTCATGAAGTTTAATTTTGGTTTGTTCGTGACCTTCTTTAATATAAATGGAATCTCCACCAATACTTGATTCATAAAGCAAAGCTTTAGTTTTAATTTCCATAAACTCTTCAATCCGCTTTATAGCTTGGGTAAAACGATCTAGTTTTAAGGGTTTTATGATAAAATCAAGTGTCTCTATTTCAAAACTTTCTACAGCATGTTCGGGATACACAGTAATAAAGATACAAACGGGAATTCCTAAAGTCTGTTTTCTGAATTCAATACCGCTAATATCAGGCATATCAATATCTAGAAATAGAATATCGATTTTTTGTTTACCTATAAAAGAGAGTGCGTCATTTGCCGATTCAAAAACACCCTGAATATCCAGAAAAGGAAATTTTTTAGCAAAAGATAATACTGTTAATCTGTCAATTTCATCGTCATCAACAATAATACAAGAATATTTTTTCATCTTTCAAACTGTGTTTTGTTGTTTGTCTATTTAAAATGTCGTTTGTCTATTGTCTGTTTTTTCTGTGATTTTATCAATGCAAATTTGTCTTGTGATTCATGTAGGAATATACTGTTCGCAGTCACCTGATGATTTACAAAAATAATGTTATTTAATTAAATAAAAATTGTTTGACTAACTTAAACCTTAAATTATTATGAAGATTTTAAAAACACTTTTTACAGTTCTATTAATAATAATTTTTACCGTTTCATGTAGCGGTGATGACGGAAAAGATGGAATAGACGGAGCTCCGGGAACAGCAAATGTTATTTATAGTGGATGGATAACTGCTCCGGCAGGAACACCAGAAACTATTGATGCAACATCAGGATTGTCAACGACTATTGATGTTCCGGAATTGTCTGCAGATATTCTCTCAAAAGGAACTATATTGGCATATATGTCTTTTGGAGCAGGGACTAATATTTATAAATTGCCTTACACGTCAACAGCAGGCGGATCAGTAAATACTATTACAGCTATTTCAAGTTTAGGAAAAATCAAGTTTTTTAGATTTAAGCATGCTAATGATGGAACAACAGTTGCACTTCCCGCATCACTTAATTGGCGTTATGTTTTAATTCCAGGCGGAGTTGCAGCCGGAGCGAAATCTGCAAAACCAAATTATTCTAAAATGAGCTATGAAGAAGTTTGTGAATATTTTAATATTCAACCATAGTTTAAAAAATAAATATTTAATGTCTTATTATAAAATCATGAAAACTTTTAAAACAATTATTGCATTTTTGATTATTGCTTCATCTACAATTTCGTGTAGTAGCGATGATGATAAATCATTTAAAATAGAAAATCCTTTAGAAGCGTATCATGCTAAAGCTGGTTTTACAACGGTTACTAATTTTATCAATGCTGGAGATTACGAGTTTGGCTTAGTTTTTACACCAACGGTAAAAGGCAATATGAAAGCAATAACTTTAAAGCTTCCTGCTGTAAATCCAATAGTGCGAGTGACAGTTTGGGATTATGAAACTAAAGTTGTTTTACGTACTGAGAGTTTTAATGTTGCAATTGCAGATGTTCAGGTTGCTAAAGAAATTAGTGACTTACCTCTTGAAAAAAACAAAAAATATCTAATTACGATGAACTCTAATGATTGGTATAAAAAAAGCAAAGCAGATAATACGAATGCTGTTTACCCAATTGTTGCCGGAAATATCACGGTTAATGAATATAGATGGATAGGTACTACTTCACAAGTTTTCCCAACCAATGTTTCATTAAATTATAATGGAGGAGATTTAAGTTTTGATTTTCAACAAACAGAGTAACAATCTTTTTCAATTAAAAAAGAAATTAAATATCTATAACCTTAACTCTCAAAAAACCTCAAACGATGAAAAATCAATTCACCTCTTTTTTCTTGACAATAATTGCTATGTTCATTTTATTATCATGTAGTAATGAAAATGATGGTAGAGAAGTTTATGAAGAGCAAAATTTTCTTTCAGGATTTTTGCAGACATCAGGATTTAATCATACTGCACTTTCATTTATAGGATATCCAATACATTTTGGCTATTCATTCACACCTTTGGTAGAAGGTAAAATCAATTCTATAGTTATTAAAGTGCCTTTAGAATATGAAGAAAACATAATAACACTTTGGGATAAATCTACAGGTGAACCTATAGCCTCAAAAACGGTTAGCTTGCCTGCAGAGTATGAGGTTACAGTAGATATTGAACCTATACAGCTTACAAAGGATAAAGAATATATTATTTCAATAACATCCATAGCTGCTTACGCCAGATTTAATAGTACTTTTGATAATGCAGAATTTCCAATTGTTGAAGGTGACATTAAAATCAATTATTGTTCCATGGGCAGTAACTCTGAAACAATGCCAAATTCTGTTATTTATAATTACTATTATGGCGATTTATCATTCAATTTTCAAAGAACGCAATAGACAATTATAGATAGCTCTGGTGTTTGAATTAATTTATCATGGAAAAAAAACAAAAAGTCTTCATCATCGCAGTAGTAGTCATTTTGATCATTACTCTAATTGGGTTTTTTAAACCTTATTTAGGTAAGTTTCCATCGTTTGAAAGTGTGCCATTAATTACACACTTACACTTTGCTGCTTTTTTAGGATGGTTTGTTGTTTTAATTTGGCAGCCCATTTTAATCCGTCAAAAAAAGTTTGAAACACACCGGAAAGTAGGACGATTAACTTTCTATTTAGTGCCAATATTGGTGGCAACTATCATCGGTATAATTTATCATCAATTGAGCTTTTTTGTTCCGGAAGAATCAAATGAAAGTGTTTACATTAACATGCTTGGCGGATCATTGTCAGGAACATCATTTGTTATTTATTATACAATAGCGATGATTAAAAGAAAAAATACCAGATGGCATGTAGCTTTTATAATTGCATCTTCATTAGTGTTGTTAAATCCGGGTTTAAGTAGAATGGTTGCATTAGTAACTGACAAACAAACCGGATTGTTGGCAATGATTACGACACCTTTTGTAGTGTTGCTTTTTATTCTTTCGTATGAAAAATTTAGACTTAAGAAAAATATTTTAGAGAGTCCATACGCTCTTATTTTTCTATTATTTATGTTTGAATTATATGTTTTTGCATTGGCTGCTGATTCCGATTTTTGGAGAGGTTTTGTGCAAAATCTTGCCGTATCATATTAAAAAGTGTTGAAATAAAGTAAGTTTTTTGGAAATAGTTAGTTTAGATGAAAAGGTTCAGCGAAAGTTGAACCTTTTTTATGTTTCTCAGACGTTTAATGAGTGTATTTTGTGTTATTAAACTCACTCACAAACTTTATTAAATTTTTTCAATCTTTCGATTTTAACTTTATCTTTGAATCGAACCAATTTGGTAAACAAACGAAGTAATGATGAATATCGAATCGCAAAAGGAAATAATATCAGGCTTTAAACATTTGGAATTACTGGCTAACCAGGTAGTAGAAGGTTTTATTTCCGGAATGCACAAATCGCCTTTTCACGGATTTTCTGCCGAGTTTGCCGAGCACAAAGTGTATAACAAAGGCGAAAGTACCAAACACATCGATTGGAAATTGTTTGCCAAAACATACCGTTTATATACCAAACGGTATGAAGAAGAAACCAATCTGCGTTGTCATTTGATTATTGATAATTCATCATCCATGTATTTCCCAAAGTTAGAACCAGGGCAGTTGTTTTATGAAAGTAAAATTGGTTTTACGGTTTTAGCATCGGCCGTTTTGATGAATTTGCTCAAAAAACAACGTGATGCTGTTGGGTTAAGTGTTTTTTCAGATACGTATGAATATTATGCCCCCGAAAAAGGGAGCGACCGTCATCACCGGATGATTTTAAACAAGCTCGAAGACTTGCTGGAAAACCCTCAAGTGGCTAAACCTACGGAAACGGTTACTTTTTTACATCAAATTGCCGAGAAAATGCACCGTCGTTCGATGATTATCCTGTTTACCGATATGTTTCAAAACGGAGAAGATGAAAAACTGTTCAACGCCTTACAACATTTAAAACACAACAAACACAAAGTGGTTTTGTTTCATGTGGTAGATGAAAAAAGAGAATTGAATTTCGATTTTGATAATGCACCCCGTAAATTTATTGATGTTGAATCGGGAGAAACGGTTAATTTGTTTGCCGAAAATATCAAAGAAGTCTATGAAAAAAATGTGGACGCATATTTCAAGAAAGTAGCCATGACCTGTGCCCAGAATAAAATAAAATATGTTCCCGTTCATGTAGGGGCGGGTTTTGAAAAAATTCTAACGACATATTTGGTTGAAAAACAAATGTTTGGATAGTGGGGCTAAAAAAAATACAAAAAAAGTAATAAAAACACTTGCAGATGTTGAAATCTGTTGTATATTTGCAACCGCAATTAAGCGAAGGTTTGGTAGTTCAGTTGGTTAGAATACATGCCTGTCACGCATGGGGTCGCGGGTTCGAGTCCCGTCCAGACCGCTAAAATTGGGAAAGCGATTCAGTAATGAATCGCTTTTTTGCCCAAAAAAGCATTGAAAATAGTTGTGTTGTTTTTAGGACGACCGAAAGGAAGTCCTGGTTTAGTAGTTAGACCAATGAAAAGCTTTTCACCTTTTGGTGAATGGCTTTTTTGCTTTATGGAAGTTGTCTCGATCTCTTTGTCATTCTGACGAAAGGAGGGGTTCTCATTAAAATTTTTGTTCATAATGAATAGCCATCGTCACTTTTTACTCCACAAACCTTACGGCTATCTCAGTCAGTTTGTCTATGAGCTGAAACGAACCAAAAGGTTATTGGGGGAATTGTACGATTTTCCGCCCGGAACCATGGCTATCGGTCGTTTGGATGAAGATTCCGAAGGATTACTCATTCTTACCACTGATGGTATGATGAGTGAAGCAGTGCGAAGCAAAAAAGTTGAAAAAGAATACTATGCCCAGGTAGATGGTATCATTACGCAGGAGTCCGTTGAACAGCTGCAAAAGGGTGTTTTAATTGGTTTTAAAGGAACCAAATACAAAACCAGAAAATGTCAGGCAAGATTAATTGATGACCCGAATTTTCCACTTCGCTCGCAAAAAATTCGTGATGAGCGTCACGGACCCACTTCCTGGGTGTCCATAACTTTAACAGAAGGAAAGTTCCGACAAGTCCGAAAAATGACTTCTGCGGTAGGGTTCCCTACTTTGCGTTTGGTTCGGGTACGAATCGGAAATTTTCACTTAAATAATTTGAGATCCGGTGAGGTGAAAGAGATTGAAAGTGTTTTTGGGGTTTAAAATTTAATAAATTATAAATCAGCGGCAAACAAATACATTTTTACTTATTCAACCACCAAATACTTCCATTCAAAATCGTGGCAAAACTCACCCAAAGTAAATACGGGATCAATAATTTAACGGCTAAAGCATCAATAGGTTTAAATACTTTGATGGTTTCAAAAATCATCAGCCAAAGCAGCATAATTTCAATTAAAGCTAAAAAAGGATTCTGTAGGCCGAAAAACAAAAAACTCCACAATGCATTCAAAATCAATTGAATTGCAAAAACCCAAAGTGCTTTTTTGACCAAAACGGGAACAGCTTCCATTTTGCTCCAAACCAATCCGGCACTCACACCCATCATGACATACAAAATGGTCCAAACCGGAGCAAACAACCAATTGGGCGGATTAAAAAAAGGTTTGATCAATGTGGGATACCAGGTTGCAATGGAAGATTGCGTAGCCATTCCTGCTCCATAGCCAACGGCTAAACAAATTATAACAGCAATCGTAATTTTGAGAGATTTTGACATGGCGAATTTTTATTCAAAAGTATAACAAAACCGCTTTCAAAAAAAGTCTGCATGACACAAAATCTGTATCTTTGCCCAAAAATAAATTGCATGTTGTCATCTTCAGATTTTATTCCGGAAGAGTATTCACAAATCGTTGAAAAAGGTAGTTTTCAATGGTCAGCACCCAGCAATATTGCCTTGGTGAAATATTGGGGAAAAAAGGGAAATCAGATTCCGGCGAATCCATCGATTAGTTTTACGTTGAAAAACTGTAAAACGATTACCGGATTAACTTTTTCAAAAAGAGAAAGAACGGATAATTTTTCATTTGATTTACGCTTTGAAGGAAAACCAAAAGAATCTTTCCGGCCTAAAATTCAAAAATTTCTGGAACGGGTTGAGGTATATCTGCCGTTTTTAAAAGACTATCATTTTACAATTGATACACAAAATACATTTCCGCACAGTTCCGGAATTGCATCTTCAGCCTCAGGAATGGCAGCGTTGGCAGTGAATCTGATGGGTTTGGAAAGGCTTTTGAACCCGGAAATGACGGAAGAATATTTTAACCAAAAAGCATCATTTTTAGCCCGTTTAGGTTCAGGTAGTGCTTGCAGAAGTATAAAAGGCGAAGTCGTGATTTGGGGAAATCATCAAGAAACTGAAAACAGTTCCGATTTATTTGGAGTTGAATTTTCTGAGCTTCATCCTAATTTTAAAAATTATCAAGACACAATTTTATTAGTAGATAAAGGAGAAAAACAAGTTAGCAGCACATTAGGTCACGATTTGATGAATGGTCATCCCTTTGCTGAAAGACGATTTGAACAAGCCCATCAGAATTTGTCGCAAATCAAAACCATTTTAGCGAGTGGCGATGTTGATGGGTTTGTAAAGCTGGTTGAAAGTGAGGCTTTAACGTTGCATGCGATGATGATGACATCAATGCCTTATTTTATTCTGATGAAACCCAATACCCTGGAAATCATCAATAAAATCTGGAAATTCAGAGAAGCAACTTCCATTCCGGTTTGTTTCACATTGGATGCCGGAGCCAATGTGCATGTACTTTATCCCGAAAACGTTAAAGAAAAAGTTTTGCAATTCATTAAGAATGAATTGGTTGTGTGTTGTCAAAATGAACAGTATATTTGCGATGAAATAGGAAACGGTGCGGTATTATTTGAATAAAAAAACTGTATCTTTATAAAAAATTTAGTCTGTTTCATTTCGACGAAAGAGAAATCACGTCACGTGAGTTTGATTATGAAATTTCTCCATCATCGTAATGATAAAAAAGCCAAATAAGATAACCATGAAAGGACCACTTTTTTACTCAAAAATTCTTCTTTTCGGAGAATACGGGATTATCAAAGATTCCAAAGGACTTTCGATTCCGTATAATTTTTATAACGGAGCGTTGAAAGTGAGTGAAAACCCATCGCCTGAGGCGATTAAATCGAATGAAAGTTTAAAGCGGTTTGCAGTTTATTTAGCTCAATTACAGGAGGAGCAACCGGAGTTGGTGACTTTCAACCTGGATTTGTTAAACCAAGATATCGAAAGAGGAATGTATTTTGATTCTTCTATTCCACAAGGATATGGAGTGGGTAGTAGTGGTGCTTTGGTAGCCGCTATTTATGATAAGTATGCTAACAATACAATCACGGTTTTAGAAAATTTAACCCGCGAAAAATTATTGCAGTTAAAAGCTATTTTCTCTCAAATGGAATCCTTTTTTCACGGAAAAAGTTCCGGTTTAGACCCGTTGAACAGTTATTTGAGTTTACCTATTTTGATTAATTCCAAAGACAATATAGAGCCAACCGGAATTCCGTC
The DNA here is from genome assembly GCA_023434025.1 of Bacteroidota bacterium. Taxonomy (GTDB): domain Bacteria; phylum Bacteroidota; class Bacteroidia; order Flavobacteriales; family Flavobacteriaceae; genus Flavobacterium. Next base: position 9,030 of record JAEYTL010000003.1, on the reverse strand, counting down.
TCAAGCTACCAACGGAAAAGGAGCCGTATTTTTGTTGGATTCGGGAATCGTGGGTGAAACGGCACCGATGGTCAATATTTTCATGGAAAACCTAAAAGACCGGGGTTTTCGCACGATGCTGAAAAACCAATTCGTAAAATATACCGATGCTTGTGTAGAAAACTTTCTTCAGGGCGATGTAAAATCGCTGTTTTCCAATACCAAAAAATTATCTAAAGTAGTTTTGAATAACTTTAAACCGATGATTCCTGAACAATTTCACCAGATTTGGCAAAAAGGAATTGAAACCAACGATTATTATTTAAAATTGTGTGGCTCCGGTGGAGGGGGTTATATTCTTGGTTTTACACAAGATCTGGAAAAAGCAAAAACCTCATTAAAAGATTATAAATTAGAAATCGTTTATCAGTTTTAAGATTGATTTAAGCACCAGTTATGGCATTATCCAGAAAAAACAAATTGATTGTAATGAAGATTATCAGTTTGTTTTCTGTGGTAAGAGGCTATAATATTCCTATCATTGTTTTGGCCCAATATTTGTCAGCCATTTTTATCCTGTCTGAAAAGCGGGCCCTGGATGTGCTTTTAGATTTCAATATGTTTATCATTGTGTTAGCTTCTTCGTTAAGCATTGCGTCCGGCTATATTATCAATAGTTTTTATGACAGTCAGAAAGACCTGATCAACAAGCCGAATAAAACCATGTTAGATCGGCTGGTTTCGCAAAAAACAAAATTACAGGTTTATTTCGGGTTGAATTTTTTTGTTTTTCTGATTGCTTTTCTGGTGTCATGGCGGGCTGTTTTTTTCTTTTCGGCATACATCTTCCTGATATGGTTTTATTCGCATAAAATTAAAAAATACCCGATTATTGGCAATGTTACGGCTGCTTTACTGGCTGTTTTACCATTCTTTGGCATTTTGTTGTATTATCAGAAAATTGATGCGATTCTTCAGAATTTAAATGACGAAAAGTACTATGTTATTTTTGCCCATGCGGCTTTTTTATTTCTGCTTATTTTAATTCGTGAAATGATCAAAGACTTAGAGAATATCAAAGGCGATTTAGTTCAGAACTACAGGACAATCCCGGTTATTTTAGGAGAATATTTCTCAAAAAAAATCATTACTTTTTTGGTTTTATGCACCGTGATTCCGGTTTATATTCTTATAGAGATTTATGATGTGGGCTATATGGATATCTATTTTTACATCAGTTTTATAGTTTTGATTTTTTTCGTAATCAAATTATGGAAATCCGATTCAAAGGAGAATTATCTGCTTCTGCATAACATGCTCAAATTTATCATTGTAGCCGGTGTTTTTAGTGTTGTTCTGATAAAACCCTCTGTTCTTATTCACGGGAGAGAAGTGTTGGATATTTAATCTTCATTGACAATTTTCAATTCCATATCTTTGTAAAAATTTTTAAGATGGATAAGAAAAACGGAAGCAACAGAAAATCAACTTCCAACAGAAATACTTCGGGTAAACCAAGTGGGCAGGGAAAGTCTAAACCACCTATGTCAAAACGTTCGCAAAAGCCCAAAAAGAATACTTCGGATGGAGTAGCAGCTGTAAAACCAAAAGTAAAATCAGACGAAATCCGTTTAAATAAATACATTGCCAACTCCGGAGCATGTTCGCGTCGTGATGCCGATATATACATTCAATCCGGAAATGTAAAAGTAAACGGAGTTGTTGTAACCGAAATGGGATACAAAGTAAAACCCGGTGATGTGGTTAATTTTGACGGTGCCACCATCACACCGGAGCGTAAAGAATATTTATTGCTCAATAAACCTAAAAATTTTACCACATCTGCTGAAGATGATCGCGATATGCGTAATGTAACGGAATTGATTAAAAACGCAACAATGGCTAAACTTCAACCAATCGGAAGAATGGACAAGAACACAACCGGCTTGTTGTTGTTTACGAATGATACGGATATGATTCGTAAATTTAATTTGCCGAATCAAAAATCAACAAAGATTTATCAGGTTTCGTTAGATAAGAATTTAAAATTTGAAGATTTAGAAAAAATTCAAGGAGGCGTTTCTTTTGATGAGCACCGGCTTTTTGTAGATGAAATCAGTTATATTGAAGAACAACCCAAAACGGAGGTGGGCCTTAAATTACGCACATCAAATGTAAAAGTAGTTCGCTCTATTTTTGAAAAGTTTGGTTACAATGTGCTTAAGGTTGATCGTGTGGCCTTTGCAGGGCTAACCAAAAAGAATTTGCCAAGAGGGAATTGGCGTTTTTTAACAGAACAGGAAATTATCAACCTAAAGATATTTTAATGAGTGCAGAAAATAATTTGTCAATTGCCTACAAATGGTTTGATGCATTCAATCAGCATAATTTAGAGCAATTGTTGTCGCTTTATGATGAAAATGCACAACATTTCAGTCCGAAATTGAAAATCAGAAAACCGGAAACCAAAGGCTTGGTTACAGGTAAAGATGCTATGCAGGAGTGGTGGAAAGATGCCTTTGAACGATTGCCGACACTGAAATATAAAGTAACTTCCTTAACGGCTAATGCCGACAGAGTTTTTATGGAGTATGTGCGTACTGTAGAAAATGAAGAAGAGATGCCGGTAGCAGAAGTGCTTGAAGTCCGCGATGGCAAAATTGTTTTTTCCAGAGTTTATCACGGTTAGAAAAACAAATTAAAAAATCCCGAAATGACTGGCATTCCGGGATTTTTTTTTGAATTAAATTAACCTAACATATATTTATTTTGACTGCTTGTTCAAGCCTCTTTTTTTCAATAAAGGTTCAATGCTCGGCTCTCCGCCTCTGAACTTTTTATACAATTCCATCGGCTCTTCCGTACCTCCTTTTTCCAGTATGTTTTTTCTGAATGAGGCCGCTTTTTCGGTATTGAACAGGGAGGTTTTTTTAAATTGATCAAACGCATCCGTATCCAATACACCGGACCAGATATAACTATAGTATCCGGCTGAATAACCGCCGGCAAAAACGTGGCTGAAATAATTTGCTCTGTGGCGTGGGATGATGGAATGAATCAGGCCGATTTTTTTCATAGCGTTGAGTTCAAACTGATCTGCAGAACCGGAAATCGTGCCCTCTGAGGTGTGAAAATCCATATCTAAAAAAGCAGAAGCTAAATACTCAACGGTGGCAAATCCCTGTCCGTAAGTACCGGCATTTTCCAGTTTTTGAATTAGTGCATCCGGAATCACTTGTCCGGTTTTGTAATGCTTGGCATACATCTTTAAAACGTCCGGATCAGCAGCCCAGTTTTCCATAACTTGTGAGGGTAACTCTACAAAATCTCTTGAAACACTTGTTCCGGCCAAACTTTGATAGGTTACATCAGATAATAATCCGTGTAAAGCATGTCCGAATTCATGAAAATAAGTAATTACTTCATCAAAAGTAAACAAAGCCGGTGTGTTTTCGGTTGGTTTAGAAAAATTACAGACTATTGAAATGACCGGAGCAATACGTTTTCCGTTCACAGTTTTTTGCGGACGATAAGAGGTCATCCAGGCTCCCCCTCTTTTAGAATCTCTGGGATAAAAGTCCATGTATAGAATACCTGCGTGTTTTCCGTTTTTTTCCAATACTTCCCAAACCGTTGCTTCGTTGTGGTAGGTAGGAACATCTTTTAATTCTTTGAATTTTAAACCGTATAATTTTTCACAGACCATAAAAACACCTTCAGTAACCGCTTCTAAGCTGAAATAAGGTCTTAATTCCTGTTCGTCTAAGTCAAATTTTTCCTTTCTGATTTTTTCGCTGTAATAACGCCAGTCATAAGGTTGAACGTTGTCTTTAATTCCTTCAGACATCATCATTTCTTTGATTTCGGCTTCTTCTAATTTTGCTTTAGCCAAAGAAGGCTCCCACAACTCATTTAAAAACGTCATCACTTTTTCAGGAGATTTTGCCATGCTTTCTTCCAAAACATATTGTGCATGATTTTGATAGCCCAGCAATTTTGCTTTTTCAGCCCGCATCGAAGCCATGCGGACGGCAATAGTATTATTATCGTATTCGTTGCCGTTGTTGCACCGGTTTTTGTAGGCTTCCCAGATTTCCTTTCTCAATTTTCTGTTAGAAGAATATTGAAGAAACGGCATGACGCTGGAATTAGAAAGTGTGATAATCCACTTGCCCGGTTTGCCTTTTGCTTTGGCTGTTTCTGCTGCTGCGGCAATTAAATCGTCTGAAAGACCGTCCAACTCATCTTTAGAATTAACAACATATTGATAGTTATTGGTTTCAGCTAAAATGTTCTGACCAAATTTTAATGTCAATACAGCCATTTCGCTGTTTAATTCACGAAGACGTTGTTTTTCTTCCTCATTCAAATTGGCACCGCTTCGGACAAACCGCTTATATGTTTTTTCCAACAATTTGCTTTGTTCCGGATTTAGTTTTAGTTTGTCTTTTTGATCCCAAACAGTTTTAATTCGGGTAAATAATTTTTCGTTAAGGTTAATATTGTCACTGTGAGCAGCTATTAAAGGAGCTACTTCGGTGGCAATTTTTTGAATTTCATCATTGGTGTTAGCGGAATTCAAATTGTAAAAAACAGTGGAAACATTTGTCAATAGTTCGCCTGAATTTTCTAAGGCCAGAATAGTATTTTCAAATGTAGGAACACTTTTGTTGTTTGTAATTGCTTTTATTTCAGTCTCATGTTTTTTTATTCCTTCTTCAATGGCTGGCTTAAAGTGTTCGTTTTTAATCAAATGAAAAGGCGGTACATTAAAAGGGGTGTTATATGAATTAAAAAATGGATTAGTGGAAAACGATTTTTTAAGTTCTTGTGCTTCAATTTCACCAACGGATAATCCCATAAGCATCAGTATAATAAATTTATTTTTCATGCAGTAGTGTATTTTAAGTCTGCCAAAGTAATGATTTTTTACAGGCTGATTTTTCAGATTAACTTATTTTTAAGACAAAGAGCCAGTCAAAATAAACCGATCAGCTTTCCGGAGAGGTAAAATTTTAACGGCTTTCCTCCCGCATAACATAAATCCACCCTGTTTTTGATTCGCCGTTTCTAAGCTCAATAACATAATAATAGGTTGCCGAAGGAAGTTCTTTACCGTCATCGGTTTGGCCATGCCATTGATTGGTGTAATTTTTTAACGCATATACTTTTTTTCCATAACGGTTAAAAATGGAAAGTTTGTCAACATCCAATAACGCTAAATCAAAAAAGTCATTCCGGTTGTCGTCGTTGGGAGAAATTCCTTTTTGAATACCACAGTAAACAAAAGGTATGCTGATGGTTTCTTCTGCAAAACAACCGTCAGCTGAAGTGGCTCTAACTTTAAATTCTATCGGAAAAGTTTCTGTTTCCGGCGTACTTCTTATGTATTCGGTTACGTTTAAAGTAGATGAATTAGTGCCTATGGTTATACCGTTTTCGTTCATCCAGGTATAATCAGTCAGAATTATATCGGAATTGTTGGTTAGCTCTACCCCGATTATAAACTGATTGTTTATGCATTGATCTGTAATTGCGATTGGAAATTCAGTCAAAACAGAAATTGTGACAGAAAAGCTTGTTGTACAGGCCGCGTTTAGCGGAGTGAATATGTAATTTGTTTCCTGGGTCGGATTGATAATTGGCGGATTCCAGCTCCCGCTGATTCCGTTATCTGAAATTGCGGGAAGGGTTAATGTATTATTGTTATAGCAAACCGATTCCGGTAAAGAGAATACCGGAGCTGTTGGTTGGTTAATAACAACCGTTAAATCAAAATTTCCGGCACATTGAGAATCATTCGCTATAAAAGAATAGGTGCCTCCTGTTATATTGTTGATTGCCGAAGGAATCCAGAAACCATTAATTCCGTTATTATCAACATTTGGTAAGTCGGGAGCTTCACTGCCTGAGCAAATGCTTATTTCATGTCCGAAAGTAAAGACAGGTGTCGGAAACGAACTTACAGTAACCGTTAACACAAAATTATCCGCACATTGCCCGTCAGTAGGAATGAAGGTATAGCTGCCGGAGGCATTAATTACCGGGGGACTCCATTCTCCGCTGATCCCATTGTTGTCTGTTGAAGGTAAAACAGGAGCCTGGGCAACAGTGCAAATTGTCAGTTCATTCCCGAAATTGAAAACCGGAGTTGTTAGTTGATTAACCGTTACATTTACAGAAAAAGGTGCAGCACAGTCAAGGGTTGGCAGGAAAGTATAATTTCCGGATTGAGTGTTATCAATCAGAGCAGGATTCCATGTCCCGCCGATGCCATTGTTATCCGTCAGAGGCAAATCTGGAGCAGTTTCTCCGGAACAGATTGAAATTTCATTATTAAAGCTAAAATCAGGAACAACCCATGTGTTTAAGATGACAAAAACTGACAGCGGTTCACTTTCACAGCCGTTTACGGTTTGTGTAGCATAATAGGTAAGGCTGTCCGTTAAAGGAGTGTTCGGCGGAAGAGATGTTAACAATGCTGTGTCGGCATACCATTGTATATCTGATCCGGAAACAACTAAGTCTGCTAATGAAAAGATGGTAGCAGCATCACTGCAGATTTGTTGTATGCTTTCTCCTTCCGGAGCATCAGGTATAGGATTAACGGTAACCTGAAGCGTAAAGTCCAAAGCACAGCTGTTCTCTGAGAAGAAAGAATAGGTGCCGTTTTGCGTATTGTCAATTGTCGCCGGAAGCCAATATCCAACAAAGCCGTTCTGTGAAATTTCCGGTAAAACCGGAGCTTCATTACCATTGCACAATGCTATTGACGTGCCGAAATCAAAAACCGGTGTTTCAAAAGCATTCAATATGACCTGTACAGCTAAATGCTCATTGCTTTCACAGCCACCTGTGTTTTGCGTCACATAATAGGTTGTGTTATTTGTGAGCGGATGATCAGGAGATAGTGGAATGGTCAGGTTTTCATCGGCATACCATTGCAGGTTATTTCCGTTTACAACCAGGTCATTCAACGTAAAAATAACGGCAGCAGTACTGCAGATGGATTGGGGAGTTTCTCCGGTTGGAGCAGGGGGTGCAGGGTTAATGACCAACGTAATGGCTGTTCGTACAGAGCTGATGCAATTTAAAGCGTTGTGCTGTGCTTCGGCGTAATAAGTAATGCTGCCAACACTATCCAAAACTGGGTTTGCAACGATGTTTCCGCCTGTTTCGGCATCATACCAAACCACAACAGAGTCGTCATTTGTTGAGGCACCGGCAGTTAATGTCTGAATGGGATTTGTTTCGCAAACGGTTTGATTTCCTTCTGTAGCTGGAGGATTCACAACAGGATCTGACAAATTTAGGGTTGTATTTGAAGTTGCGGTACAGCCATTGAGGGTAAGATTAAAATCTGAATAGATTCCGGCATTCAAATTTGAAACCATATACTGCCCGTTTTCGTCTGCTGTGATGGAAACTGGATCAATCATTTCACCATCATCAGAATAGGAGAATAAATAAGTTGAACCGGCATTCAGATTCGAAATGATAATATTTCCCTCAGAGCCGCCACAGGTAGCAGGGTTTTCTGGTATAAAAAAAGGAGAGGCGGTCAGGGTAAAATAAGCTTTAAAGTTGTTGCCGAAATTACTGATAAAAATAATGTCGTCACATTCAGTATCAGAATTCAGATCGCCGGTAATATCAAAGTAAACTTCCAACGCATAGCTGCCGGGAGGCAGAAGAGTTAAATCAACCGGACTAAAAGGAGAGGTCGTGCCATCGGCAATAACTCTTTGCCACTTTTGATCACCCTGGCTGCAGGGTCCACCGGATGGGAACTCACTTGAACCCACATTACAGTCTTCAAAGAAGGGAAAATCAATGATATTAAATCCACCCGGGGTTTCAGAAGTTAAGTAAGTACGGTAGTTCATTCTCACACTACAGGCATTCCCGTTATTGTTTTTAAACGTTTTTACTTCGCCACCCCGCAAAATAAACGTGCCTGAGTTTTGCATAAAAACACCAAAATTTGTTTCGGCAAAAATATTTTCCGGTGGACCAATCAGGCTGGAGCCCTCTCCGGTAGTATTAAAAAAGTTGGAAGTAGTGCAGTCGGTCAGCCATATAGCCGAAGCAAATGAGCCGAAATTCTGGGCATTAAGTGAGATGGAACTGACTGAAAATAAAAACAGGCAAAGGAGTGTAATGTTTCTTTTCATAAATGAATTTGTTGAGGAACGAAATAACTATCTAAAATAATTAATTTTATTAAAAACTGAATTTTTTAAGAAAAGTATTTTTTAAAAAGTAATTCACAAACGTTATAGTTTGATAAATAAATTTTTAAACTAAGACAACTGCACAAAAAAAGCCCAAACTTTCGTTTGAGCTTTGTGCGGGTGATAGGACTCGAACCTACACACCGTGAGGCACCAGATCCTAAGTCTGGCGTGTCTACCAATTTCACCACGCCCGCAGTGAGCGGCAAAGATACGACAGAAATGAAATCCCGCAAGCGTTGAATGAAGATTTTTTTATCGCGTGTTTAGTGTTGGGCACCAAAATCTAAAACGATAAATAAAAAGCCCGATTGGAGTTTGGAGAGGCTTGAAAATAATTTGATAATTCGTAATTCAAAATTTAAAATCCATAATTCATAATAGTCCCCGCTTGCCTCGCCACAGTCTTTTCCCTACATTTGGGACTATGGACACAATAAAACAATACGTTGCGCAAAACAAGCAACGTTTTCTGGACGAACTACTTGAACTATTGAGAATTCCGTCGGTCAGTGCCGACACAGCCTATTCGCAGGACGTACTGGATATGGCCGATGCAACAGCCGAATCCCTCCGAAGAGCCGGATGCGACAAGGTCGAGGTATGCGATACCGAAGGTTATCCTATCGTGTACGGCGAAAAAATAGTCGATCCTTCGCTGCCGACTGTTTTGGTATACGGACACTACGATGTTCAGCCGCCCGATCCGATGGACCTTTGGGAATCGGCGCCGTTTGAACCTGTAATCAAGCCGACGCCAATCCACCCCGACGGAGCCATTTTCGCCCGCGGCGCCTGCGATGACAAAGGTCAATTC
>JAEYTL010000013.1 GCA_023434025.1 Bacteroidota bacterium | reverse complement strand
TATTACAGATGTGAGTACGTATGCCCGGTTTTCAATTACGGGAGATGGTGCAGATTGTGTTTCAATGTTAAACTATACCGTTGGATATTGCTTAAATGCTAACGGACAAACCATCAGAGACAGAGGGGATAATGATGGTCCTGCAGGAACTGTGTGTGTTAGTGGCTGGTATGAAGTAGAATACCAAATTATGGTTATAGATGCCGGATGTCTGTCTGGCGGTAGCGGCGGTGGCGGCAGTGACTCAGGAGGAGATAATTCCGGTTATAATCCTGGCGACGGAAATTGGTCAGGAGGTGGTGGTTCTCCAGCAGATGGAAACTCCGGAAACCCAAATACAGGAGACCCAAATACGGGCAATCCGAATACCGGTGGAAATAATAACGGTAACGACCCGAATCCTAACCATGATTTTAGCGATGGAAGCGGGAACCCGATTATTACAACTCCAATTCTCACCATAGATAAAAGAGAAGTTAGGTTGTATAATCATTTAAACACAAGCCAACAGGCATGGTGGAATAATGCACCACAGGAAACAAAAAATGAACTATTGGATTACTTTAATCAAAATTCACCGAATAATGTCGTTACAGATGAAGCGATGACGTTTATTTTGGAGCTGATTGATTTAGCTAATAATGAAGAAGACAAAGAAATAATACCAAATCTTATTAGTTTATCTATCGTAACAAAACAAAATGGTTATTTTGAAAACTCTTTTGATTCAAACTATTACAATTTAATTAATCCTTATACTGAAGTAGATACTGAAATGTATAATCCATTATGGGGAGTATATTTTACAGTTGAATGTGCTAGAGCAAGATATAAATTATCACAAGAACCTGGATGGAATGATTTACATCCTTTGGTGCAGGATGCAAGAGTATTTTGGGCAGCTTCAAGTGAGATGATACATCTAGGTTTAGACCTAATTGGTTTAGTACCAGTAGTTGGTGAAGTGGCAGACTTAACAAATGGTGTTATTTATGTAATAGAGGGTGATGGTCTGAATGCAACGCTTAGTATTGCATCAGCTATACCATTTGCTGGATGGTACGCAGCAGGAATTAAAATGGCAAAAAGAGCAGATGGGTTAACTTTCTTAGTGAAAGCGTCAGATGATTTAATTACATTTGGAGCTTATAATAGTGCAAAATTTAGACAAGCTTGCGGCATTGCAGTAGGTGATGCTACCAAACAAGCACACCACCTAATACCAAGAGGTTCGCAAATAATTAACCACGAAGTAGTGCAAAGAGCAGCACAAGCCAATATAAACGAAGGGTTTCATATAGACCAAGCATTAAATGGGATAGCTGTTGCAACTTGGAGAAATCAACCGAATCATACAAATTATAATAATAAAATATATGAAAAATTACAGTTTTATATTCAACAAAATCCAAATGCAACTCCAACGCAGTGCTATAATCAATTAATGATTATTTTGAATCAAGCCAAACAAGCAGTGATTAACAACCCCAATGTACATTTGAATAATTTAAACTTTTAAAAATGAAGTATTTTAGAATCAGATATACCTTAGACCCCAAAGTAAGAGGTTGTCAAAATGATACCATTAAAGATTACAAATACTATTGTAATATAAATGATCCGAAGTTTATTGGTAGGATTCATTTTCAAAAAGTAGATTTTAACCCTATACCAGTTAGTCCTGTTTTATTTTCTAAGGCTAATAAAACGGATTTAATTCAAGAAGGAGGTCAATTATCAGGTAAAATAGTGATTAGTACTAAACTCAAAAATCTACTTCAAAAAAATGATTTTGGTGTACAATATTTTCAGAATTCAATTATTCATAAAGAAATTGAAGACAATACATATTGGGTAGTAAATCCTTATCAAACATTGGATGAAAATATTGATTTTATGAATAGTTATGTAATATACGAAAAAAAGAAGGAAGACTTTGATATTTCTTATCAAGTAGAAAGAGTTAATATTACTATTAAGACTTTTTCAGAGTATAAATCGAAATTAAAAGAAGTTCTTTCCAATGATGAGATGATGTATATTGAAAAAGCAAATTTATTAGAAAGTTCAATTAAAGTTGATTTTTTTACTTTGAAAAACTTATTTGGAGGCAATTTTTATGTCTCCGAAAAACTCAAACAAGAAATAGAAGATGCCGGTTGCACCGGCATCGAATTTCAACCAGTTGAATTAAGTTATAACGAATGGACAGCTCCCGGAGGAGAAAGAGAACAAGTGTATGGAAAATACTTTTAAACATGAAAGAATATAGATAGATGATTTGACTTTTCAAGATATAAGGAAAGGGGATTTTACCTTTTTTAATTTATTTTTTACAAATGAAAACACATGAAAAAATTAATTTTTTTATTTTCGGTTACTTGCCTATTATCCGTGTATTTATTTTTTAAGGAAGATTTGTTTTTTACTCTAAATTTATATGATACCTATTATTTGATAAGTTATTTTTACGTAGCAATATTATTCTTGTTGATAGTTTCTGTACTTATAATAGTAAAAAAATTAAAACGTTAATTGAAATTTTTTCTTAGGATTCATGCTATTATACCAAATCAAACCAATCCTGAAGTTCTTGCCTCTGGATTGGTTTGTGGGGTAATTTTATGATTTTCCTTTTTAATATTGATGTCACAACCTCTGGGCCCGCAACCCAATCTTCTTGGTCCGCAGGAATACAACATGATTATAAGCAGAAGCAAGAGAAGTTTTTTCATAATTATACCTGTTCTGCAAACTGCATCCTCAACAATTGCTCCAGATAAGTCCGCTCGTTCGATAACCTCGGGATTTTATGTTGTCCGCCCAGTTTATCTTTTTCCTTTAACCAGTCATAAAACAGATTTGACCGGGCTATATTAATCACTAACGGATTTAAAGTCATGTTATTGCGTCTTTTGGCTTCGTAATCCGAATTGAGCGATTGCAGGGTTTCGTCCAGTATTTTACTGAAATGGCTGATGTTTTCCGGGAGCCGTTTAAATTCAATCATCCATTCATGAGCTCCTTTTTCCTTACCATCCATAAAAACCGGGGCCACGGTGTAGTCAATGACCTCCGAGGCTGTTTCACGACAGGCTTTGGCAATGGCCTGGTCGGTATTTTCCACAATCAGCTCTTCGCCAAACACATTGATAAAGTGCTTGGTTCTTCCGGTGACTCTGATGCGGTAGGGGTTTAATGACGTAAACCGGACCGTATCGCCAATCATATACCGCCATAAACCGGAGTTGGTCGTAATCACAACGGCGTAATTTTTAAACAGCTCTACTTCGGCCAGGCGGATTACTTTTTGTTCCGGTGTACCAAACGTGTCCATCGGAATAAATTCATAAAAAATACCATAGTCCAGCATCAGCAATAACTCATTGGAGTTGTTCAGGTCCTGAATGGCAAAAAAACCTTCGGAAGCGTTGTAAATTTCGTAATAGTTAAAATCAAGGCTCGGAAACAGTTTTTTATACTGTTCGCGATACGGGTCAAAACTTACTCCGCCGTGAAAATAAACTTCGGCATGGGGCCAGATTTCCAATAGATTGGTCTTGCCGGTCTCTTCCAGTACTTTGTTAAGCAACACCAGCATCCAGGAAGGAACGCCGGCCAGGCTGGTTACATCTTCATCAATGGTTTCCTGTACAATGGCGGCCAGCTTTATTTCCCAATCACCCATCAGGGAAACGCGGTTGCTGGGCGTAGAACTGAATTCAGCCCAGATTGGCATATTATCAATCAGAATAGCCGATAAGTCGCCAAAAAACGTATTATTGTCTTCATATAGTTCCTTGCTTCCGCCTAAACGAAGGCTTTTTCCTACAAATAATTGTGAATCTTCGTTGTTGTTTAAGTACAGACTCAGCAGGTCTTTACTGGCTTTGTAGTGGCAGTTTTCCAGAGCTTCATTGCTTACCGGAATAAACTTGCTCTTGGCGTTGGTCGTTCCGCTGGATTTGGCAAACCATTTGATGGGAGTGGGCCAGAAAATATTCTGCATCCCTTTGCGGGTCTGTTCAATCATAGGTTCCAGATCTTCATAGGCAGAAACCGGAATCCGCTCAGAAAAAGTCTGGTAGTTTTTAATGGAACTAAAGTCATACTGCCTGCCAATAACCGTGTTTTCCGATGTTTTCAGTAACGAAAGCAGTAATTCTTCCTGTACTTCATTCGGATATTTCATAAACAATTCAATTTGGTGAATCCGCTTTTTTAAAATCCAGGTAGCGATTGAATTGATAATGGGTAAAGGCATTTTTTCGTATTTTAATAATATTGCTGTTTGATTTGACATTTGAAAATACAAAACCTAACTTTACAGCTTCACCAAAAATAATGATTTTTGGTGAACGTTGAACTTTAATTGAAAAACTTTCTCTGTGATGCTATACGAAGGAGTACTGACAAAAATGCAAACGGAACCGGGGATCCCCATTCAATATTACCTGGTGTTTGAAAACAGCTTTTTGAATCTTAACCAGTTGTTAGACAAAGAACTTGAAATTGAATTTCAGGGCTATCAATGTTTGAATTGCGGTAAAAAGAAGAAAATTTTCCGTCAGGGGTTTTGTTACGACTGCTTTATGTCGAGTGCCGCAGCCGGTGACTGGATTATGAAACCCGAACTCAGTACCGCTCATTTGGATATTGAAGACCGTGATTTAATGTATGAAAAAAAAGTTCAATTGCAACCACATATTGTTTACCTGGCTTTGTCAAGTGAGGTAAAGGTAGGAGTAACCCGCAAAACACAGGTTCCGACCCGATGGATAGATCAGGGAGCCGTGCAGGCCATTCCGGTTGTGGAAGTTCCTAACCGGTATTTAGCCGGAATTTCTGAAGTTGCTCTGAAAAACCAATATGCTGATAAAACCAATTGGCAGAAAATGCTTAAAAATGAAATTCCTCCGGTTGATTTAATTCAGGAGCGACTGAAAGCCGGGGCTTTTTTACCCAAAGAAGTTCTGGAATATTACAGTGAACAAACGCCGGATTTGGTTGAACTTCATTATCCGGTGAGAATTTATCCCGGAAAGGTTACCAGTTTAAATTTAGATAAATCTCCCGCTTACCATGGCAAATTATCCGGTATAAAAGGTCAGTATCTGCTCTTTGAGGACGGGACCGTTTTTAATGTCCGGACATTTGAAGGGTATGTGGTAAAGATACGGCTGTAAGTTGTTAACTATTTCGATTTCGAAAGCTTGCCTGTTCAAGTAAGCAACAAAATTCTTTTTAAACACTGACATTCGTCATGTTTTTTCTCCTTTTTCGGGCGGAAATTTGTCTCATAATTCAAAACCTCATATTATGAAACGATTATCCAACTTAGTAAAAAGAATCACGTTATTGTTTTTTATAACATTTTCTTTATTTGGTTTCGCTCAAAAAACACTTACGCTTGATACCAAACCACAATTAAAAATCTCAGGAACTTCCAGTCTGCACGATTGGGAAATGGTTTCTGAAACCGCTACCGGAAAGCTTGTTGCTGCCGTTGAAGGAAATAAATTAGCAGAGATCAATTCATTAGTCGTTGAAATGCCGGCTGAAAGCATTAAAAGCGGCAAAAGCGGAATGGATAAAAATGCGTACAAGGCCCTAAAAACAAATCAGTATAAAACGGTTCGGTTTGATCTGAAATCGGCGGCTAAAAATACAGATGGTTCCTGGCAATTTACAGGAACGTTTACCATAGCCGGGGTAAGCAAACCCGTAACACTAAAAGTCAAAGAATCAGCAACAGCAGGTCAGCCTGTCCTGGAAGGATCTTATTCCTTTAAACTGACAGATTATAAAATTACACCGCCAACCGCTTTAATGGGAACCGTTAAAACCGGTGATGATGTAAAAATAAGCTTTACACTAAAATTTAAATAATTCTAAATCAACCTCTAAATCAATTTAAAAATGAAAAATTTATTTACCATTGCTCTTGTACTGATCAGTACACTGGCTATAGCACAAAAACAACAATATCAGTTAGACAACTGGAGGCCAAAGGATAAATCGGGCATCAATATGTTTGAGGCTCCAAAAGATACAGCCACCACTTTTGAGGAAGTGAAAGTTCGGGTAGGTGGTGCGTTTGCACTTCAATTTCAAGGGGTCAAACATTTTAGCGATGCAGATCAGACAGTGGATGCCACCAAACTTTATCCTATCGGAAATAACTTTAACCTGGCAACTGCCAACCTGGATTTAGATGTTGCTTTGTATGACGGTGTAAATATGCACCTCAGAACATTCCTGTCTTCCAGACACCATCCGGAAGCATACGTAAAGGGAGGGTATCTTCAGGTGGATAAATTGGATTTTATCAAAAAGGGCTTTTTAGAAGACTTTATGAAATATGCCACAATTAAAATAGGGCATGATGAAATTAACTACGGAGATGCACACTTCAGAAGAAGTGATAATGCTTATGCCATATCTAATCCATTTGTCGGTAACTTAATTATGGATGGTTTTGCAACATTGGTTTTTGCAGAGGTTTATTACAGAAGAGATGGCTTTATTGCTATGGGAGGTGTAACAAACGGACGGCTAAACCAAAATGCAAATAGCGGTACAAGCCCGTCAGTTTATGGTAAGTTAGGTTATGATAAACAATTAAATGATGACTTGAGAGTAAGATTAACAGGGTCATTCTACAACTCAGCACAAACACTTAGAACAGATTTTTATGACGGAGACAGAGCAGGCTCAAGATATTATTTTGTAATGGAGAATGCCGCAGCGACCTCTAAGGATAATTTCAGATCAGGGCAAGTGGTTCCTGCTTTTAGAAACAAACTGACATCTTTCATGGTTAATCCTTTTGTAAAATATAAAGGTATTGAGTTCTTTGGAACTTATGAGCATGCCAGTGGTCTTACTTTGCCGGAGACAGACAGAAGAACCTACTCTCAATATGCAGCTGAAGTTCTTTACAGATTTGGAGATAATGAGAAGTTCTATGTTGGAGGTAGATATAACAGAGTTGACGGTGAACTGGATGCCACAACTGATATTGATGTAACAAGAATTAATTTTGGCGGCGGATGGTTTATGACCAAAAATATCCTGGCTAAATTAGAATATGTAAATCAAAAATATAATGGTTATCCAACAGCAAGTATCCTTAACGGAGGTAAATTTGACGGGGTTGTTTTTGAAGCAATAATCTCATTCTAACAAAAAAACAAGATGCGTGTTTTTGGTCTAATATTAGTTGTAACAGCAACACTGTTTTCAACACCTAAAGATTATCTGTTGGTCAGTACAAAACAGTTTACTGTTCAGGGTACTACTTCAATTGGAGGTTTTGAATGTAACTATGATATGAAAGCCAAAGACACGCTGTTTTTTAACCAACCTGACAGAACTGCTAAAATTGTACATACGGTTCCGGTTAAAAGTTTTGGATGCGGCAATTTTATGCTGAATAATGATTTTCGAAAAACACTGAAAGAAAAGGAATATCCAACGGTCAGAATAGAACTTTTCAATTTTAAAAAAAGTGCCGAAAATTACAGTTGTGATTTAACACTTAACTTGGTTGGACAGCAAAGAACTTATAAAAACCTTCCTCTTAAAAATGATAAACATCTTCTGAACGGGAGCATAACCTTAAATTTCAGCGATTTCAACCTGGTTCCTCCCAAAAAGATCGGAGGAATGATCAAAATTAAAGAAGAAATCACCTTGTCTGTTAGTTTACAAACAGAATAGTAGAGTTAGTTATTTAGTTTCGATAAAAGAAAACCCCGGATTGCACGTTTCAATCCGGGGCTCTTTTTTTATTCTTTTTTCTTCTTATTGTTAAATAAACTGTTCAGGCCTTCCTTTACCTTGTCTTTTACTGCTTCTTCCGTTTTGGTCTTTACTTCCTCTTTTGTAGCCGGAGTTGCAGTTTTGGCAGTGTCGCTTGGGTTTTTGTTCGGGTTCAGTAAATTACCTAAGGCGGAAGTTCCCTGGTTGATTAATTTTTGTTTCTGGTATTCTACCAATTGATTTACCAAAGCCGTAGTGGCTTGTTTCATGTCGGTTGATATCGTTGGTTTGGAAAAATTTCCACCTAAAACAGCGGTAACCGGAATGTTTTCAATTTTAGCCGCATCGGCCGGAGATAATTTTGCAATCAGGTCATTGGCTTCTTTTCCTAAATATTTGGCCGGAACATCAAATTTTACGTTGTAATTCATCGTTTGGTCAAAACCATGCGTTCCGCCTACCTGCAACGTGATATCCTGGTACTTGATGTCAAACGGTTTGACGTTTACTTTACCGTTTTCAAATGATAAATGGGTTTTTAAGTCATTCAGATTTACTTTTTTCAGATCAATAAAACTAACCTGACTGTCTAATGCACTGAGTAAAGTTGAGTTGGAAGCATTGACGGTAGTAGATAGCAACTGACCAACTAAATCACCGGAAAGTGATTTTAAATCGGGAGTCATCTCTTTGGCATCCAGATTACCCGAAAGTTTAATGGTTGAGTTCAGTTTACCATTGATTATATTAGCAATCGGGGCAATGCTTTTCATCATATCCAGTTGAGTGAATGTTTCACTGATGTTCACCGTATTCAAATCCAGGTTCATGGCAAAAGTGGGTACCTTTGTTTTGGTGGAAACATTCCCGTTTAAACCAATCATACCGCCAAAAATGTTTGTTTTCACATTTTCCAACGTTACTTTTTCATCCTTAATAATCACTTTTCCGGAAACGTCTTTCAGTGTCAGATTATCATACAAAACCGTATTGGCTTTAGCGGTTAGTGTACAATCCAGAAAAGCGGGTATTTTCATTGCTTCGCCTGGTTTTTCATTTCCTTTTGCAGGTTCTTCGGTGGTCATAAAATCGCTTACAGCCAGCTGATTAGAGCTCATGTTGAAGTTTCCTTTCAAATTCTGGTTGTTAAACATATAACCATAGAAATTTTCCAAAACCCCATTTACATTAATATCGCTTTTCCCGGTTTTGGCAGCAAATTTCTGTAAGTTCAATGTGCTCGGGTTAAACTGAACCACAGCTTCGCTGATATCCATTCCCTTGCCGTTTTCATCGGTATATTTAAAACCGGTAATGCTTACCAAACCGGCATTGTGAATGTTTTGGTATTGTTCTTTTTCCACCGATTGCATATCAAATTTCGTCGTTACATCGGCTTTCAAAATACCCGAAAGTGGCGTGTCTAACTTAATTGGATAGGCTTTACCAAGGTTTCCTAAATTAATTGCTCCTTTCAAAGCGGCATCAACTAACGGATTTTCAGACACATTTCTAATATTTGCCTTTGCATTAAAAATATCTTGGTCAATTTTAAACGACAAATTATCGATGTTCACGTAGGTGTCGTTCATTAAACCGGTTTCGTTTTTAATTTTGGTATCAATAACGATGTTTTCCACTTTTTTAGGTAAATCAGGAAATTTAAACGAAGCATTGTTTGATGCAATTTCTAAATTAAACTTCGGAATAGTGGTTTCAGAGAGCAATCCTTTTGCAAATCCGGTAACCGTAAAATCGCCGGTGGTCTGAATTTTGTCTAAATCACCTTTATAAGCTGACGGAACCAATCCTAAAAAGTTTTTAAACGATGAGGTAGGCGTATTAAACGTTAAATCATATTGCTGTCCGGCTTCCACTAACTGAATAAAGCCTGCAAATTTTAATGGCAATTGGTTAATTAAAGCTTCGTTATCTTTAAATTCATATTTGCTGTTTTCCAAATCAATACCTAGAACCGCATCCAACGCAAGAGAAACATCCTTCATGTAGTTGGTTTTATCCATATCTAAACTCAACAAAGCATTTGTTTTGGTGTTTAAATCCAATTTAGAAGCAGCAAAATTTCCTGTTCCGGTGTGATTAATTTTATCAACAACCATTTTGATTTTTGAACTTTCATCAAAATAAACAAACTTTAAATTTTCAATCGAATAACCCTGGATATTCAATGCAAAAGGCTTGCTGTCCGAAGGTTTTTCTTCTTTATCGTCTTTCATGGCAATATCAAAATTTCCAATGCCGTCTTTGTTAATAATAATGTTTACTATTCCGTCTTTGCTCGAAAACGACTCTAATTCCATCGCTTCCCCTTCCGATTTGAATAATTCTTTTACCGACATTTTCAGGTTCAGTTCTCCTGAATAAAAAAGCGTATCGCCTTCAAACGGAGCTTTGTTGATAATGCTTAACTTGTCTATCGTAACGTTGGCACGCGGAAAACTCTTGAACAAACTTAAGCTCACCTCTTCAAATGCTACGTGAGCTTCTACGTTTTCGTTAATCGATTTTAGCACTAAAGCCTTGATCTTGTCTTTAAATAAAAACGGTGCAGCAGCCAAAGCAATGATAACTACCAGCAAAAATATTCCTAATCCTTTTAAAATTTTCTTTATCATAATTATGTATTTTTTATTTGGAGCGAATGAGTAACCGTGTCTGATTCTGTAACTGTTGCGGGATAGGTTTTTCTGATTTAATCTAAGTTCAGTTCTTCGCCGCGAGCCAGATTAAATCGTTTTTGAAAATAATAGACCACAACATACAGAACGGGCGTATCTAAAACTGCAATCAGTACTTTAAACAGGAAACCGCTCAGTAATAGTCCGGGAAACAAATCCCAGCTCAATATGTTAAAACTACACAGCAAAAATAATACCGCAAATGTATCTACAAACTGTGATGTAAAGGTAGAGAAGTTGTTTCTCACCCACAGCATTTTTCCTTTTGTTATTTTTTTCCAGAAGTGAAAGATATAAATATCGATGTATTGTGCTGCCAGGTAAGCGATCATCGAGGCTAAAACAGCCAGAGCCGTTTGCCCGAAAACAATCGAAAAAAGTTCATTGTTCACCGGAGAACTTTCTATTGCCGGGGCAGCGTTGGCCACATAAACAATCAGCAATGAGAATACTGAGGCAAAAATACCCGTGGTAACTACCTGATTGGCCATTTTCTTTCCGTAAATTTCCGAGATAATGTCTGTGATTAAAAAGGTGATAGGGTAAGGCAGAATCCCTACCGAAATTTCAAACCGGTAAATTCCGAAAAAATCCCAGTAAAAAAATTTCTGAAAAATTAAATTTGATACAACCAGTGAAGCAATAAACAAGGCTCCCAGGGTGAAATAAATTTTATAGGCAAACAACTTGTCTTTTGCTTCCAACTTTTTTTTAACAAAAGTAGCAAATTAACGAGGAAACAGTTGTTAACAAAATTAAAAAAACCTGACAGGTTTTAATGGCTGTCAGGTTCTTTATGTTATTGAATTTTAAGCTCAAAAGGCATCAGGGTTTGAATGCCGCTTCTTGCAGAAACCCGCTTTATATGCTGTAATGTCTGATAGGCTTCTTCACCAAGTTCTTCTTTAATCAGTGTTTCTTTTGATTTGGCAAACGGAATACCGTTGCGGTCGCTTAAAAACTGCATGAGTGTTTTGTCAAATTCCGGATAATTCACCGTTTTGAATGTTTTGATTTTGGCCATAGAAGCTGCTTCTTTCAACGCTGAATCTAAACCACCTAATTTATCCACCAGACCAATCTGCAAAGCTTCCGTTCCTGTCCAGACACGACCTTGGGCAATGGCATCTACTTGTTCAAAAGTCATTTTTCGTCCGGCGGCTACACGGTTTACAAAAATAGTATAAATGTTTTCTACCGATTCGGTGGTAACTTCTTTGAATTTATCATCAATCGGTTTAAACGGACTATAGCCTATTGCATGGTCGTGTGTTTTTACCTGAGAAGTATTGATTCCTATTTTTTTAGATAGTTCAGTCATGTTGGGCAGTACACCAAAAACGCCAATCGAGCCGGTAATTGTGCTAGGTTCCGCAAAAATTTTATTGGCATTGCAGGCTATATAATAACCGCCTGAAGCGGCTAAATTACCCATTGAAACAACCACTGGTTTTACTTTTTTGGTCAGTTCAATTTCTCTCCAGATCAATTCAGAGGTCAAGGCACTTCCGCCAGGGCTATCCACCCGGATAACAATGGCTTTTACTTTTTCGTCTTTTCGGGCTTCCTGTAATGATTTTCGCATGGCTCCTTCGCCAATGATTACAACATCGCCGTCGCCACCCAGGATTTCACCTTGGGCATAAATAATGGCAATTTTGTCTTTAGTATCAGCTTTTTGAGGGGTTTTAGCTACGTTTTTGGCATAATCCATGATGGCGATACTTTTGTAATCATCCTCCTTTTTTACATTCAGAGCCTTTTTTATTCCGTCGTGGTATTGGTCTTCATAACCGATTTTATCAATCAGGTTTTTTGCTTTTGCCATTTCCGGAGTTCTGGCCGCCAACTTATTGGCAATGCTGTTTAACGAATCTACCGGTATATTCCGGCTTTTGGAAATATCGTCTGCAATTGAGCTCCAGGCAGAGTTTAACAAAGCGGTCATTTGTTCCCGGTTTGCTTCGCTCATTTCATTTTCCAGAAACGGTTCTACCGCACTCTTATATTTTCCGTGACGGATGACTTCCATTTTAACGCCTGTTTTTTCCTGAATGTCTTTAAAAAACATAATCTCGGATGAAAGTCCTTTGAACTCCATTTCCCCCACCGGGTTCATGTAAATCGTATCGGCAATCGAGTTGATGTAGTATTCTTTTTGTGTGAAATAATTGGCATAAGAAACAACAAACTTCCCTGATTTTTTAAAATCAAGTAATTTATCTCTTAAGGATTTCGATTGAGCCAATCCTAAACGGCTGTTGCTGTTTAAAATAGAAATTCCTTTGATTTTGTCATCTGTTTTGGCATTTTCAACAGCGTTCAGCACATCAATTAATCCCACCGATACTTCTTCAGAAAGCATGGTTACCCAGGGATCAGTGAATTTTCCGGTATAGTCTAACGAAACATTTTCCATATCTAACACCAATACGGAGTTTGACTCTACTTTTGCAACGTCAGAACCACTGCCGGCAATAGCCCCCACAATCATTAAGCCAAAAAACAGGATCATAAAAAAAACAAATAATCCTATGATAGTGGCTAATACATTTCCTAAAAATTTCATTTGTACGCTTTTTAATAAATATTAATTTAACTAATTAGTAGTCTTCCATGGTATTATGTTACACTTTGTCTTTAAAGTAATTCATAATTCCGGAAACTTATTAACATGGCTGGCAAAGATACTTTATTTCTGAAATAGTTTTACTTATTTTGCTTTTCTATGAATTATCAAAGCCAAGTTATTTTGTCGTTGGGAAGCAATTTAGGTAACCGTCTGGAAAACATTCGGTTGGCTGTTGATGCCCTGCACCGGACCATTGCTACCGTGGTTAATATTTCTGCATTGTATGAAACGCCTTCATGGGGTTTTCAGGGTGAACCGTTCTTTAATTGTGCTTTAGTTTTGCAAACAACAAAGAAAGCAGAACAGATTTTAGAAGAAGTTTTGCAACTCGAAACCAGGTTGGGGCGAACCCGAAACAATGAAGATGGATATGAGTCCAGGATAATTGATATTGATGTTATTGCTTACAATGAAGATATCATAAATACTGCTAAATTAAAGATTCCCCACCCGCACATGCAGAACAGAAAGTTTGTGCTCTTACCCATGCGGGATTTGAATTTAGACTGGCGACATCCTATTTTGCAAAAATATTTACCGGAACTGGTTCAGCTGGCAGAAGATAAAAGCCAGTGTAAGGTAATACAGAAATTAGTTGCTCCGGTAACAAAAATAAACCTGCAGCAGTATAATTATATTGCCATCGAAGGAAATATCGGTGCAGGAAAAACAACACTGTCCACCAAAATATCTGAAGATTTCAACGCTAAACTGGTACTGGAACGGTTTGCCGATAACCCTTTTCTGCCTAAGTTTTATGAAGACCAAAACCGGTATGCTTTTCCGTTGGAGATGTCTTTTCTGGCAGACAGATACCAGCAATTATCCGATGATCTGGCTCAGTTTGATTTGTTCAAAGACTTTGTTGTGGCGGATTATCATATTTTTAAATCGTTGATTTTTGCCAAAGTAACACTGGCCGACGATGAATTTAGGTTGTATAAAACCATGTTTGATATAATTCACAAAGAGATGCCCAAGCCGGATTTATATGTTTATTTGTATCAAAATACCGAACAGCTTTTAGCCAACATCAAAAAAAGAGGCAGAAGTTATGAAATGCAGATACCGGCAGAATACCTGGAAAAAATTAACCAGGGGTATTTGGATTTTATCAAAACGCAGACCAGTAATCTGAACGTGCTGATCATAGATGTTTCAGATAAAGATTTTGTCAATAACCAGGAAGATTATATTTTTATTTTAGACCAGATCCAGGCAAAATTACAATAGCCTAACGCAGAAGCGAAAAATGACCCCTTCGTTCCGGTGTGGCGTCGTCAATTTTTAACACGTACCAATAATCATCGGCCGGAAGTTTCTCGCCTCCGAAAGTTCCGTCCCAAAACGGATTACCCGGCATAACTTGTTTGATTAATTTTCCGTAGCGGTTAAAAATGCTGATGGAAGAATTGGGATAAAATTCCATTCCCTTTAAATAGAAAATGTCGTTGTGACCATCGCCATTGGGAGAGAAGAATGAAGGAACCAGTATGACAACAAAAGTTTGCTGGTCTGAATAGCCGCAGTAAACGTTTTTTTCCCGCACATAAGCAGTGTATAATCCGCCTTCGCTAACCGTAAACAGATTGGAATCCTGGTAATTGAATCCATCGATGGAATAATTATACTCCCCGTTTCCCGAAGCAATTATTTCGACGGAAGAGTCTTTTATAACAACGGTTTCAATTACCGGAATATCATATTGAATAATGTTGAAATGCTTTGTTTTGGAACAGTTTTCAGGAGCCGGAGATGTTACGGTCACTGAATAAGGAGCATTGTTGTTCACCTGAATAGTCTGTGAGTTTTCTCCTGTTGACCAGAGATATGTGGCATTTGAAATACCGGCACTCAACGTAATAACAGCACCTTCGCAAAGTATAACCGTTTCGTCTTCTACATCCGGCAGCTCATAAACGACTACATTGACTGCAATTCTGTTTCCGGATGAGCAGCCGTTGTTGACAGCCTCTGCGTAAAAAGTGGTATCTTCTGAAAGAACCGGCGTGGTAAAGGTATTTCCGCTTCCCAGACTGGTTCCTCCGGTCGGGACGTTAAACCAGTTGATTGTTCCCGCCGACGGTGTTGCGTTGAGTACAGCTGAATTTTCTCCGCAAACCGGGGTCGGGGAGGCAATTGTGACCGTGGGGATCGGGTTGATGGTGGCCGTTACAGCTGTTCTTGTGCCGGTTGTACAGCTGGTGTCGTAAGCATCAACATAATAAGTGGTAGTTTGTGTCAAAGCGGGGGTTGTGAAGCTGCTTCCGGTAGCCAGAGGCGTTCCTCCGGCGGCATTTGCATACCATTTAACAATTCCGGCAGAAGCATTGGCGGTTAAAGTCACTGATCCGTTGCCACACCTTGACTGTGCTGCAGACGAAGTAATAGTTGGGATGGTGATGGTTGTACTGGTTGAAATTTGCAGCACCGGATCGCCCGGCATTCCGCCATATTCCACAATGTAGCCTTTGGGTTGATAATCACCGCTGATGTCTCCTGCGTTGGATAAATCATTCCAGGAGCCGGGAATGCCGACACCCGGAGCAGTGATGTGGGCATAATCTTCATTGTTGAGGTTGTTGGGCTCGCCATTATTCCAGTTGGCATAATTGGGCGTAAAGCCGTTGGTTCCGCCATTCCAGAACACGGTTCCGGCTTCCGGGCCGGTCATCCACTTCCAGACTCCTTCGGTTTCTTCATCGCTTCCGCCAATCCAGCCTGCACCGGCCGCCTGCTCTCCTGAAAGCTGGGCTTCGTCAGCAGCGGTAATGGTAGCCAGGTAGCCTTGTAGACCGTAGTACGTTCTTACAGAGGCTGCAGCCCGGGCATTGGTCCAGGTAATGCCTAAGCTCGGAACGTATTCATAATAATGCCCGTTTGACGGGAGATAATTTGCTTGTCCGACCGTAATGGAAAAGGTTCTGGTTCCGGACGGATTGGCTGAAAAATTGGAAAAGACAACATTTTCAATAGCCGTAATTAAATCCACATAGGCAGCCTGTCCTGATGCACCGGATAGTGTAAGCTTTCCTGTAGGGGCATCCCAGTTAAAAACAATATTCGGATGCGTGCCTGTTAAGGTTAATAAATCCTGCCCGTTTACATAACCGGATGAAATCTGAATGTAAATCGCATCTATTCCGGTATCGTCCGGGTCAGTAATGGTCATACTCGTGACAATTTTCATTTGCGAGCCCGGACAATACAACTGATTTCCTGTGGCAATTAAAACAGGAGCGTCATTTAAAACCACAGGCTTTTTTTCTTTTTGGTCAGCAGACAGTTTTGGGGTTGTCAGAGATAGATAACAGTCAAAGAATAAAAACAGAACTAATAAAATGTGGCGTAAAGGTAAAAATCCGTTCATGTTGTAAAAGTAAGAAAATGAGACCAAAGAGTGGGAAAACAATTTCTAATTTTCCTCCAAAGCGATAAGCTTTGTAAAAATATCCCAAACCACAATGCCGGTACTGACCGAAATGTTCAGTGAATGTTTGGTGCCTAATTGCGGAATTTCAATTACACCATGGCACTTCTCTATAGCCTGTTGCGAAACACCTTTTACTTCATTGCCGAAAATTAAAGCATATTTTTGGGTGTTTTCTACTTCAAAATCGTGCAGCATTACCGAGTTTTCCACTTGTTCAACAGCAAAAACGGAAATGTTTTCTGCTTTCAGTCGGTCAATAACAGTCAGAACATCTTGACAGTATTCCCAGGCAACCGTTTCGGTTGCTCCTAAAGCTGTTTTGTGAATTTCCTTATGGGGCGGAGTAGCTGTGATGCCGCACAAATATATTTTTTCAACCAAAAAAGCATCAGAAGTCCTGAAAACCGAACCGATGTTGTGGAGACTCCGGATGTCATCCAGTACAATGATAATAGGGGTTTTTTGAGCTCTTTTAAACTCTTCAATGTTTTTGCGTTCCAGTTCAGAATTGGCTAATTTTCTCATACGGCAAAAATAAGCAATGAATTTGTATTTCTGTGGTTAATTTAGTGATGAAAGCATAATATAAGGGATATCTTTGGTGTTGCCATTGCCATTAAAATTTTTATTCCGTATTTTTGAAACCTAACCAAAATCATAAAAAATTGTCAGCCAAAACCACTTCTGTCAAAGAACCAAAGGAAACTCCTTTGATGAAACAGTATAACCAGATTAAAGCAAAATATCCGGATGCGTGTTTGTTGTTTCGGGTGGGAGATTTTTATGAAACTTTTGGTGAAGATGCCGTTCGGGCTTCCCAAATTTTAGGTATTGTTTTAACCAAAAGAGGAGCCGGTTCCGAAACCGAGACTGCTTTGGCGGGCTTTCCGCATCATTCGTTAAATACCTATCTGCCCAAATTGGTTAAAGCCGGGCTACGGGTGGCCATTTGCGATCAGCTGGAAGATCCTAAAATGACTAAAACCATCGTAAAGCGGGGTGTAACCGAGCTGGTAACTCCCGGTGTTTCCATGAATGATGAGGTGTTGCAGTCAAAAGCAAATAACTTTCTGGCTTCGGTTTACTTCGGGAAAAAGCAAATCGGCGTTTCATTTTTAGATGTTTCTACCGGTGAGTTTTTAACTGCTCAGGGTAATGAAGAATATATTGATAAACTGTTGCAGAATTTTAATCCGAGTGAAATTCTCGTAACCAAAAATCACAAACAACATTTCAGGGAGGTTTTTGGCGAAGATTACCACACTTTTTTTCTGGAGGATTGGGTTTATAACGAAGATTACGGCAACGAAGTGCTGACCAAGCATTTTCAAACCAACTCGCTCAAGGGATTTGGTATCGAAGAATTACAGGAGGGAATCGTGGCTTCGGGTGCGGTTTTATATTATCTGTCAGAAACACAGCATAATAGAATTCGGCATATTACTTCCATTCAACGCATTGCAGAAGATGCCTATGTGTGGATGGACCGTTTCACAATCCGGAATTTAGAATTGTATCACAGTACCAACCCTAATGCAGTAACCTTGCTGGATGTGATTGATAAAACACTGTCGCCCATGGGGTCCCGGTTGCTAAAAAGATGGTTGGCATTGCCGCTGAAAGATGCCGCAAAAATTCAATCACGGCATGAAGTGGTGGCTTTTTTAAAAGAACATTCAGAGGTTTTACAGCAAATACAACAGCAGATTAAACAGATTTCCGATTTGGAACGCCTGATTTCCAAGGTGGCCACGGGAAAGGTTTCGCCTCGTGAGGTAGTGAACCTCTGCCATTCGCTGGATGCAATCATACCGGTTAAAACGTTGGCTTTAGACAGTTCCAATGAAGCGTTAAAAGATATGGGTGACCGTTTGCATGATTGTGATTTGTTACGGGAAAAAATCAGGACAACCCTGAATCAGGATGCTCCGGTTTCCATTAATAAGGGTAATGTGATTGCCAGGGGAATTCATGCAGAATTGGATGAATTAAGGGCTATTTCTACTTCCGGAAAGGAGTATCTGGAAGGGATTGAATTGCGGGAATCTCAAAAAACAGGGATTTCATCCCTGAAAATTTCGTTTAACAATGTTTTCGGATACTATATTGAAGTTCGAAATACACACAAAGAAAAAGTCCCGGCTGAGTGGATCAGAAAACAAACGTTAGTGAATGCTGAGCGTTATATTACGGAAGAACTAAAGGAGTATGAGACCAAAATTCTGGGAGCGGAAGATAAAATTCAGCAATTGGAATCACAATTGTTTGAACAGTTGGTTGCTTGGTTGGGAACATATATCAAGCCCGTTCAGTTGAATGCGGCTTTGATTGCCCAACTGGATTGTTTGAATTCATTTGCTCAATCAGCAATAGAAAACAAGTATGTTCGTCCGGTTTTGGAGGAAACATTTGATCTGGAAATTACAAACGGCCGTCATCCTGTTATTGAAAAACAATTGCCGGTTGGTGTTCCGTATATTGCGAATGATGTTTTTTTAGACCGTCAGTCACAGCAGATGATTATGATTACCGGTCCGAATATGTCGGGTAAATCGGCCATTTTGCGGCAAACGGCTTTGATTGTGCTGTTGGCTCAAATGGGGAGTTTTGTTCCGGCAGAAGCTGTCCGGATGGGTGTAATTGATAAAATTTTTACCCGGGTAGGAGCCAGCGATAATATCTCGATGGGTGAATCCACCTTTATGGTAGAGATGAATGAAACGGCGTCGATTCTGAATAATATTTCTGAGCGGAGTCTGGTTTTGTTGGATGAAATCGGACGGGGAACCAGTACATATGACGGAATTTCGATTGCCTGGGCAATAGCCGAATACCTGCACGAGCATCCTAACCGCCCCAAGACGTTGTTTGCCACGCATTACCACGAGCTGAACGAAATGGAAGTCACGTTTGAGCGGGTGCAGAATTTTAATGTTTCGGTAAAAGAACTGAAAGATACCGTTCTGTTTATCCGCAAATTGGTCAAAGGAGGCACCGAACACAGTTTCGGTATCCATGTGGCTAAAATGGCCGGAATGCCTCAAACCGTGATTCAAAAGGCACAAAAAATCTTAAGAAAATTGGAGAAAAATCATTCGAGTGAGGAATTATCGGGAATCAAGGCAACAAAAGATGAATTACAGCTCAGTTTCTTTAACCTGGATGATCCGTTGCTGGAAGAGATCAAAGAAGAAATTTTAAATCTGGATATTAATACGCTCACTCCCGTTGAGGCCTTGATGAAATTGAATGAAATTAAGCGAATGCTGACCAAAAAATAACAAGCTATCAATTTAACTTTCAAAACATTAGTTTTGGATGTAAATTTTTTTATAAAAAACGCTTGTAAAAGTAAATATTTGTAGTACATTTGCATCCGCATTGCTAAAGAAGCAGTGCTGCTCTTATAAAATCTGTACGCGAAAATAGCTCAGTTGGTAGAGCGCCACCTTGCCAAGGTGGAGGTCGCGGGTTCGAATCCCGTTTTTCGCTCTATTTACCATAGTGCAAGTAGTTTACTATTTGTAACAGGCTCGAGTGGTGGAATTGGTAGACACGCTGGACTTAAAATCCAGTGAACAGTAATGTTCGTGCGGGTTCAAGTCCCGCCTTGAGTACAAAAGCTTCATTTGTTTTGCAAATGGAGCTTTTTTGTTTTTAAAAGTCATTGTTTGTTATTCCGGATCAATTCCTGTTTTCAGAACCGGAATGGAATGTTGAGAGGTTGAGGGGTGATTTTTGTGATCTGAATCCTGTAATTTTTCGTTTCAAAGCAAAAAAAATCCCGAACAAGTCGGGATTAATTTTTGTGTTAGCTTGTTGCTAATTACTGAGCTGGAGTTTCAGCTGGAGTTTCAGTAGCAGCAGAGTCAATAGCTGGAGCAGCTTCTTCAACAACCTCTGGAGCAACTTCTTCAACTACTTCTGTAGTTTCTTCAGTTACTTCAGCTTCTTTTTCTTTACAAGATACTACTGTTAAAGCAGCAACAAATACTAAACTTAAAATTACTTTTTTCATCTTACTAAATTATAAAAGGTTAATTATTAATTCGGAGCAAAGATATAAATTTTTTGGTTCAACAAAATATTTTACGAAAATTTTTTAAAAAAAAATAAACTATTTGTTTTTCAAACGTTTGAATGTGTTTTTAGGGGGTCTTTTTCTAATAAAAACCCTCTTAAAAAGGGGGGTTAAGATGATTTTATTAAAATAATTTTATTTTTTTACTTTTTTTCCGATTATTTTCATTTCCTCAATCAAATGTCTGGCTCCTGCATACTTGTCAACGACAAACAAAACATAGCGGATGTCCACCATGATGTTTCTGCAAATAGCAGGATCATAATAAATATCGCTCATAGTTCCTTCCCAGACACGGTCAAAGTTTAAGCCGATTAGGTTTCCGTTCCGGTCTATGGCCGGACTTCCTGAATTACCGCCTGTGGTGTGATTGGTTCCGATGAAATTAACCGGAAGTTTTCCGTTTTCGGCATAAGGACCAAAATCTTTATTGTTGTATAATTCAATCAATTTTGGCGAAACATCAAATTCGTAGTCTCCGGGAATATATTTTTCCATAACTCCTTCCAGATAAGTTACCGGACTGTAGTAAACCGCATCGCTGGGTGCATAACCTTTCACTTTGCCGTATGTGACGCGCAAAGTTGAGTTGGCGTCAGGGAAAATACGGGCTTCTTTCGGGCTCAGTTCCAGAATGCCTTTCATATAAGTGCGTTGCAAAGCCGTGTTTTTAAGGTTTATTTCGTCATACTTTGGTGCTACGTTTTGGTTGTATGCCTCCGTAAGCATTTTTACGAATGCAAACCCGCTGTCGTTGTTCAATGCCTGTAAAACGGTTTTGGCATCACCGGTAAGCAGTTCTTTTAAACCATTATAATTCGTGAGTTTTGAGGTTTTAAAAATGTCGGCTGTTTTGGCTTTTAAATTCTGATTGAGCAAGCCTTCTGGTAAAAATTGTTTAGGTGATTTAGCAGCATACAATTCGATCAATTGCTCCATTACTTTTTCGTCCACTGTTGCATTAAAGTCTTTGTATAAATCTTCAAAGCCGGTTATAAAGTTTTCTTTTCTGTCCATAAACGCTTTTTCGCCCCGGCTGTTGTAGAGATTTTCCAGCTGAACCAAGCGATAGCCAAAACTCAATAATTCGGTGTTACGCATAACCACTTCCATGAAATAGTCACGGCTTAAGGCATACGGAGCAATTTCGTTGTAATTTTTTTCAAATTCAGCAAGCAAATTGCCGTACTCAGCTTGTTTTCCGGCTTTGTTTACTTTATTCATAAATTCTTTTTCAAAATTTTTCTTGATTTCAACCGCATTGGATTTTTTCAGTCCTTTGGTTTCTCCAATCCATTTTTTCCAATAATTGGCTACTGAGGCATATTTGGCAGCGTACTGAATTTTAATAGCCTTGTCTTTTCGCATAAAGCCGTCCTGCACTTTCAGGGCAGCATCACGGATTTCTATTTTAGCGGGGTTTAATTCGTTTACAATTTGTTCAACAGCAATGGCTGGCAGGTATTCCTGGGTTCTTCCCGGATAACCGAAAACCATGGTGAAATCATTTTCTTTTACGCCGTCAATCGAAACAGGAAAAAAGTGTTTTGGCGTATAAGGCACATTGTCTTTTGAATATGCCGCCGGGCGGTTGTTCTTGTCAGCATAAATTCTGAAAAGCGAAAAATCGCCTGTATGACGAGGCCAAACCCAGTTGTCTGTATCAGAACCGAATTTTCCGATGGAAGAGGGTGGAGCTCCTACCAAACGAATATCTTTGAACGTTTCTACCACAAACCAGATATATTGGTTTCCGTCATAAAAAGCTCTGATCCTGTTTTCCTGCCAGCTTTCTTTAGGCAGTGAAGTAGTTAAAGCCGAGATGTTTTCCTGAATTTTTTTCTGTTTGTCAGCTTCGTTTGTTATGGATTGTGTGTTTTCTAAAACCCGTGCGGTTACATCTTCAATTTTAACGATAAAAGTGACAATCAGGTCTTCATTCGGAAGTTCTTCTGCCATGGTCATGGCCCAGAAACCATTTTCCAGATAATCATTTTCAACAGTAGAATGTGACTGAATCTGACTGTAACCGCAATGGTGGTTGGTTAATAAAAGCCCTTTTGACGAGATGACTTCAGAAGTACAGCCGTTGTTAAAATGCGGAACAGCATCTTTCATACTCGATTTATTCACATCGTAAATATCTTTTGCCGACATTTTCATGCCGAGTGATTTCATTTCTTTTTCGTTCATGCCTTCTAAAAGTGAAGGAATCCACATGCCGCCTTGCTGGGCAAATGCGGAAAAAGAAAGGAGCAGAATGAGTAAGCGTAAAAATTTCATAATAAGTTGTTTAGTAAGTTTTTATTTTACAGTGTATTTGAATAATTTTCGTTTGTGTTCTTCGAAATCGTTTGCAATATACAATTTTTGAGCAGCATGATTATGTGGTTCAACCTCCAGATAGATGATTTTTAACGATAATTTATGAGCTTCATGGCGAATAAATGCCAGTGCCTGTTTGCCGAAGCCCTTGCCCCGTTCTGTACTTTTGATGTACAATTCGTCTAAAAAAGCCATTTTCCCCCGGTATTCAAAACTGAAAACAAAGGTGAGTATAACGTAGCCAACAACATTGTTATCGTGTAAAATCAGCCATGCTTTTCCGAGGCATTCATTTTTGATAAATTGATGAAACAGT
Source organism: Bacteroidota bacterium (assembly GCA_023434025.1). Taxonomy (GTDB): domain Bacteria; phylum Bacteroidota; class Bacteroidia; order Flavobacteriales; family Flavobacteriaceae; genus Flavobacterium. The sequence goes on along the minus strand of JAEYTL010000013.1, from coordinate 25,031 downwards.
TTTTCGGATGTTTCGGGACAAAAGGGATAATTGTCAATGGCATAAAACTCTTCCGTCAGGAGCAGGATCTCGCCAATATCAGGTAAGGTTAACGGTTTAAATGTTATCATTTTTCAAATGATTTAAAATAATAGCTGTTGCACCTTTATTCATCTGTACGAAAGTGCTGCAAATATGACCTTTTTCGTGTCGGATATCTTCGTTGGAGAGTAATGTTGAAAATGTTTCATTCAATTGATTCTGTGAAGAAATGGAAATACATCCTTCCATATTAACCAAAGCAATTGCTTCTGCAAAGTGATTGAAATTCGGTCCAATTACAATTGGTATGCCAAAAGTTGCCGGTTCTAAAATGTTGTGAACACCCGGGTTTCCGAAACCGCCTCCTACATAGGCAATGTCGGCATAGCTGTATATTTTGGTCAAAATGCCGATGGTGTTGATGATGAATACGTTGTATTCCCGTAGGGACAGGTCGCGACCTGTTCCTACATGCGATTCTGTCCGAACAGAATCAGAATAATCCGAAAATAAAATTGATTTTTTCGTAATTGATTTCTGCAATTCCGAAATTTGTTCCGATTTAATATTATGCGGAGCAATAATAAATTTTACATTTTCAGCTGAATTGTTAATGAAATTAATCAATAATTCTTCATCTTTTGGCCATGAGCTTCCAATGACAATAGTGGTTGTATTGTTTTTGAATTCTTCAATAAAATCCAATGTGTTGTCTCTTTCCAAAATCGAAACTACACGATCAAAACGAGTGTCGCCGGAAATTTTCACGTTTTGATAACCCAACGATTGCAACAGTTTTTTTGAAGATTCATTTTGCACAAAAAAGAAATCAAAAGCCGTTAAACAATTTCTGTAAAACCCGCCATACCATTTAAAAAATACTTGGTTTTCCCGTAACACCCCCGAAATTAAATAGGTTTTCAGTTGTCGTTTTTTTAATTCGTTGAGATAGTTTGGCCAATACTCGTATTTGATAAAAAATACCATTTCGGGGTTAACCAGATTTAAAAAGCGTTCTGCATTTTGTCTGGTATCTAAAGGCAAATAAACGGTCAGGTCGGCAATTGTATTGTTTTTTCTAACTTCGTAGCCGGAAGGAGAAAAGAAAGTGACAATGATTTTATGATCGGGAAATAAAGTTCCGGTTTTTTCCATTACCGGCATCCCCTGTTCAAATTCGCCTAACGATGCTGCGTGAAACCAGATGGTTTTGTCACCCTGAGAAATTTTCTGCTCTATTTGTTCAAAAACGTTCTTTCTTCCCTCCACAAAAAGTTTCATTTTTGGATTAAGAGCCGCAACAATTTTCAGGGAGCATCCGACAAAATGAACCAATAAATCATATAAAAAAAACATACCGTATAAATTGTGTGGCTAAAATACATCACTTTAAAGAATTTTCATTGTTATAACTTCCTAAATAATTACTTTTGTTGTATGGTTAAGATGAAATTGCTTAAAAACAAATGCATCTTACTTGTTTAAATTAAACTAAAAAGTAATGCGTAAACTTCAGATGGTTGACTTAAAAAGTCAATACGATAAAATTAAAACTACGGTTGATGCTTCCATTCAGGAAGTTTTAGATACCACAACCTATATTAACGGACCGAAGGTTCACGAGTTTCAAAAAAAATTAGAAGACTATTTAGGCGTAAAACATGTGATTCCGTGTGCCAACGGAACCGATGCCCTTCAGATTGCCATGATGGGATTGGATTTGAAGCCCGGAGACGAGGTAATTACTGCCGATTTTACGTTTGCTGCTACGGTAGAAGTGATTGCCTTGCTACAATTAACTCCGGTTTTGGTTGATGTGGATATCGATGATATGAATATTTCGGTGGAGGCCATCCGAAAAGCGATTACACCCAGAACCAAAGCGATTGTTCCGGTGCATTTGTTTGGAAGAGCTGCTGATATGGAGGCCATTATGCAACTTGCTGATGAACATAATTTATATGTTATTGAAGATAATGCTCAGGCTATCGGGGCAAATTATACTTATCCGGATGGCACTAAAAAGAAGGTAGGAACCATTGGTCATGTGGGAGCAACTTCTTTTTTTCCGTCTAAAAACTTAGGCTGTTACGGCGACGGAGGAGCAATTTTTACGAATGATGATGCCTTGGCACACATTATTCGCGGCATTGTCAACCACGGAATGTATGTGCGTTATCATCATGATGTGGTGGGTGTCAATTCGCGTTTAGACAGTGTTCAGGCAGCTGTTCTGAATGCTAAGTTACCATTGTTGGACAGCTATAATGCGGCCCGTCAGCAGGCGGCCCGAAGCTATTCTAAAGCATTTGAAGGGCATAAGCATATTGTCACACCAGCTATTCCGGATGAATGTGATTACCACGTTTTTCATCAATATACGCTTCGGATTATTAATGCCGACAGAGATGGGTTAATGGAACATTTGCAGAGTAAAGGCATTCCGTGTGCTATCTATTATCCGATTCCGCTGCATTCACAAAAGGCATATACCGATACCCGTTATAAAGAAGAAGATTTTCCGGTAACGAATCAATTGGTCAAAGAAGTGATCTCGTTGCCCATGCATACCGAATTAGATGAGGAACAAATTACATTTATTACCGATTCTGTTTTAGAATTTTTTAATAAATAAATCAATTCCCTTAACCTTTAACTTATTGCAGAAAATGAAAGTATTAGTGACCGGAGGCCTTGGATTTATTGGTTCTCACACTGTTGTAGAATTACAGAATGTAGGTTTTGAACCCGTTATTATTGATAATCTGTCCAATTCTTCTCTGGAGGTTTTAGATCGCATTGCCAATATAACCGGAAAGAAACCGCTTTTTGAGCAAATGGATTTACGGGATAAAACGGCAGTGCAACATTTTTTTAAAAAGCATCATGATGTTACGGGCGTAATACATTTTGCGGCTTCAAAAGCAGTAGGCGAAAGTGTAGAAAATCCGTTGCTGTATTATGAGAATAATATCAACACATTGGTGTATATTTTACAGGAATTACAACAGAAACCGGAAGCGAATTTTATTTTCAGTTCGTCCTGCACTGTCTATGGTCAGGCTGAAAAGATGCCAATAACCGAAGATGCTTCTGTTCAACCGGCCATGTCGCCTTATGGAAATACCAAACAGATTGGCGAAGAAATTATTACTGATGTAGCAAAAGTCTCCAACATCAAATCAATTTTATTGCGGTATTTTAATCCGATCGGGGCTCACCCGACAGCAGAGATAGGAGAATTGCCTATCGGAGTTCCGCAAAATTTAGTGCCGTTTATCACTCAGACCGGAATTGGCTTACGCAATGAATTATCGGTTTATGGAGATGATTATCCTACGCCAGACGGTACAGCCATTCGAGATTATATTCACGTTGTCGACTTGGCAAAAGCTCACGTAGTTGCCTTGCAGCGATTAATCGAAAAGAAAAATATATCAAAAATAGAAACGTTCAATCTTGGAACCGGAACCGGAAGTTCAGTTTTGGAAGTAATTACTGCTTTTGAAAAAGTTTCAGGAAAAAAATTACCATACAAAATTGTAGGTAGGAGAGAAGGCGATATAACATCGGCTTATGCTAACACCGATAAAGCAAATAATGTTCTAGGCTGGAAAGCACAATCAACATTAGAAGAAAGTTTGGCGAGTGCTTGGAAATGGGAACAGAAAATTAGAAGTTAAGTTTTTTAAAAATAAAACCACCAAAAGTCTAAAGTAAAATTTAGACTTTTTTTGTAAAAAAAATATGATGTTTGTTTTTAGATTTAAAAATATTAATTGATATTTGCTTTTTTAACATAAAATTATTTTAATAATGAAAAAATTAATTGTTTTTGTATTTGCCTCCTTTTTGATTTCATGCAGTAGCGATGATGGTTTTGAGAATGCTAATGGTAACGTAGATAAAAAATACGTTACAAAAACCACAACAACTGGAAACGGTGATTCTAATGTTTCAACTGTCACTTATGACACAAATAAAAAAGTGCTTACTGCATCAGATGGTGAACAGATTAAATATTTTACCTACAAAAGTGATGGTAGTCTCGAAAAGATATCAGGTGGTGGAGATAATCTATTTACAAGTGAAGTAATCTCAACTATTTATGATGCTTATGAAATTGGAGATATTTTACAGTATGATTCAAACGGAAATCCAACAGTTTTAGAATTATATGAAGATGATTATTGGTCTGGAGAAAGGTATGTTTATACTGCTACCATTTCTTATGACGATAAGCCTTTTACATTTTATCACACACTTGATGCTGCAGGTATCATAGATGTTTTAAATAGTACTCAATTAAATTTTGGGATGGCACCATCTTCTCCAGAAATTATCATGGCAAAATTATTATTGCCGGTAAATAATCCTTACCGAGCGATCATAAAAGATGAGGATAACGTTGAAGTTGGAAGGGTAGAAGTAAGTTATAATTATGGTGCAGACAAATATCCAATATCATCAACAGTTGTAATTAATGACGATGGCTATGTTGATCAATATAGCGTTTTATATGAGTATTTACCGTAAAGGTTTATGGTTTTTATTAAACAACAATAGACAAAGGAGCTGATTTTATAATCAAGCTCCTTTTTTTTAACTTGATTTCAAGCTTTTTTTATTAAATTTGTTTAAAATCAAAGCAGTATGAAAGATAAAAAGCCAAAAAAAGACACGGTTCAAGAACCAGCTTCCCTATATGAAAAAATCAAACCGCAAGGAATTGGTGAAGATTTTAATTTTGATAAAGAGTTTCAGAGAGGATATACTGTAGAAGAAGCCAAAGCATTATCGATTAAAAAAATACGAGAATGGTGGGGAAAATAGAGATTATTATTTCTCCTCCTGTAATTGCTTATCTCAATGATTTAGTTATTGTTTTATACAAAGAAGAATATTTTGGATTCATCGAAACAGCTGAGGAATATGTTTCTAAAATTTACGAATCAATAGAAAATAGTTTAAAAGTTGGAGTATATAAATTAACACCAATCTCAATTAAATTTCTTGGAAAAAAATATATTTTCTACAAATCAAATTCCCGAACAACATGGTTTATTTTTTTTGAAAAACAAAAAAACAAAATTTTAGTTACCGGAATTTTAAACAATCATTCTCCATTAGCAAATAATTTAAAATAAAAAGAATCCTCACTGTAAAAGTGAGGATTCTTTTTGATTCAGAAACTTGATAATTAGTCTTTTTTTAACGCTTCTTCTGTTTTGTCAGCCGCTTTTTCAACAGCCTCTTCTGTTTTATTAGCTGCATTCTCAAGAGCCTCTCCGGTTTTATCAGCCGCATTTTCAATAGCGTCTCCAGCCTCTTCAGCTGTGTTTTCAATGTCGTTGCCAACAGATTCAACGGCATCTTCTACTTTTTCTTCTGTTGTTTTTTCTTTACAGGAAACAACAAATAAAGCTCCCATCAATACTAATCCTAAAAGTGTTTTTTTCATTTTGTTCATGTTTTAAAGTTAATAATTTTTTTTATCAAATTAAGTGCCAAATCATAATTATGCTGAAATAGTTTCCACTTCTCTGTTAATTTTATTCACTAATCCAACCAACACTTTTCCGGGGCCAACCTCTGTAAAACTGGTGGCTCCGTCGGCAATCATCTGTTGAACGGATTGTGTCCATTTTACGGGGGCGGTTAGTTGAATGATTAAATTTTTTTTAATTTCTTCGGCATCCGAAACAGCACTTGCTGTTACATTTTGATACACCGGGCAAACAGGTGTGGAAAATATCGCCGATTCAATTGCGGCAGCCAATTCTTCCCGAGCCGGTTCCATCATTGGCGAATGAAAAGCTCCTCCGACCGGCAGGATCAAAGCTCGTTTTGCTCCGGCTTCTTTCATTTTTTCACAAGCCAGTTCCACTGCTTTGTATTCGCCTGAAATAACCAATTGTCCCGGACAATTATAATTGGCGGCTACTACTATGCCATCAATCGAAGCACAAATATCTTCTACAATTTTGTCTTCCAGATTTAAAACAGCAGCCATTGTAGAAGGGGTTATCTCACATGCTTTTTGCATCGCTGATGCACGTTTGGCAACCAGTTTTAAACCGTCCTCAAACGACAAAGTCCCATTGGCAACCAACGCTGAGAATTCACCCAATGAATGCCCTGCCACCATATCCGGTTTAAAACCCGGTAAGGTTTTGGCTAAAATAACCGAATGCAAAAATACCGCAGGTTGCGTTACTTTGGTTTCTTTCAACTGTTCTGCAGAACCTTCAAACATGATGTCTGTAATTCTGAACCCCAATATTTCATTGGCTTTTTCGAATAATGCTTTGGCATCTGCCGAGTTTTCATATAGTTCTTTGCCCATCCCGGTAAACTGAGCACCCTGTCCCGGAAAAACATATGCTTTCATTTTTAATGCTTAATTTGTTTCAACACGATCTCGTGCTGAAGATTAGTAAAGCAAAAGTACTATTTATTTTTTTTCGAACTACCGTATTTGACTTTTTTTGGTATTGCGGTTTATAACGGTTTGGAGTCACTCCATTTATAACGATAAGATGATAAACAGGTTCAGGACTGCTTAATTTTGTAAATAAGCAAAAAAACAGTTTGAAAGGTCAGGCAATAATTGCCGGTTTTCAATTACTTTTTTTTAATTGTTTTCTTTGCTGAATAACAAAAAAAGCAAAAAGTAATCCGATTATTATCAAATAAATCAATGCTGTGTCAATAGGGGCACCCGGAAGCGGATCGTCATCACTGGGATGTGGGTCAATGTCATCATCTGCGAACAAGGTGATGGGGTAGCTTAAAATAAATAATGTTAACATCCAGTTACGGATAGTTTTGTTTTTCATGGTATTTGGTTTTTTGGAAATTCTGTTATTGAATAATCCGGTGTGTAAAACACCGGATTATATCACATATCACAAAGTTACAATATTTTTTTAATAAGTGTTTTGTTAAGTTTTACCAACAAAACCTGATCGGCAAAATTATTCTGACAGGTAAATGAACCGGCATTTATATTTTTCTTATTCAGTAATAACCTGCCGGTTAAGTCAAAAATCTCCACTTCATTAATTTCAAAGCCTTTTGATTCAATTGTAAGGGTTTGATTGTTCATATCTTTATAAACAATCCAGTCGTTGCTGTTTGTGCCGGGTTGATTGACTGACAGCGGTTCGTTTTGATACACGATTTCAAACCGGTTTTCAAAAGTACCGGCCTCGGTTAAAAAGCTATACGCTGATTCGCTGAGGTTGTGTGTAATGTTTAAAGCTAAATCTTTTAAATAAATAAGCTGTTCATTTTCAAACAAACCGTCTTTTTTGCTGATGCTGATGGTGAAATTTCCGGTATTGGTCGCTTTAAATCCGATAGGTACAATATCGTTATTGTCAAAAGGAAGGCTTCGGCCCTGGATAACATATCTTTCATTTTCAATCAAACTGTAGATCGCATTTCCGGAATAGCCGAACATTTTGGCATCAATCTGATGATCGGCATCCATGGAGGCATTTTCAACATAGCCGACTAAAATCTGATTATAATTGGTTGTGTTGTCAGAAAGATTAAGCCACATACGGTGCTTTTCAGTGTTGTTCCGGAAAAACTGACCGTTACTGTTCGGGATACGTAAATCATTTGTAAACTGCAGTAAGTATTGTTGTGATGTTTTTACAACAAAACCCTGTCCGACCTGGATAATGCCATCAGGCTCTTCACCTCCTGCAGCAGCCATTGTGCCTCCCATACTGGTAAATGAAGCATAGTTATTCGCCATATAAACACCTCCGATCGGCGGAGCCTCATGTGTCCAGAAATATAGTGATGCTACATTGCTGTTGCTGGATAAAAATTCAGCGGCATCAATCGGAGACGGGTAGGGGTTTCCAACATAGTTATATCCTAAATTATTAGCTGTAACGTTAATGCTGATATCTCCGTTGTTTGGTTTTCCGTAAAATAATCCTTCAAAAACAGTAGGCGTGGCCGACTCGGTATATGGATTAAAGGTATTCGGAGCCCGTACAGAATATCCCTGACCCGGCTCAAATACTGACTCTGATGTGATTCCGTTTGTTGAGAAGGTATTTGTCGTTTCGTCATAATAGTAAACCCTTCCAAAAACAGTTCCTACGGCAAAATCATAAAGCTTTTGGTCTTCAACAGGGGAAGCCCATCCGGTTGCTTCCAAACGGAACATCGGGGTACTGCTTTTGTTTACGGTTATTTTACCATTATTGTTGTTTGACGAAGTGTTTTGTGTTTGTACCAGGTAACCGTTGTTTTCCAGAGTAAAATCAGCCGCTGTTTCTCCGGTTATCTCGTCAATAGCCAATGTGACATTTTCGGTTACGGTTATGGTTGCATTGCTTTCTACCAATAAGGAAGCATTTTCGAGCAGAGTAAGGGATTTTGCAAAACCTTCATTTCCGCCGGAAATAACCGGGGCATTGGTAACATCCGGAATTACAACACAATGAGCAGCAGTAGGAACCCCGGTTGGTGTCCAGTTTGCAGCGGTGTTCCAGTCTGTACTTTGTGATCCGTTCCAGGTTTTAGCGTTGATGACCGCTGCTATTTCGATGCGTTCAGACTCACAGCCACCATCAACAGCCGCTACATAAAACGAAGTTGATTGAGCTAAATTAACGGTATAGGTATATCCTGTGTGAACTAAGTTTCCTCCGGTTTCTTCATCATACCAGTTGATGGTATATATTCCGTCATTGCTTGTTTCTGCCCATAAAGTAACATTTCCGGGTTCGCAGGCAGCGGCTCCTTCCGTAAAGATTATTTCTGCATCGGTCGGGGTGTGTGTGGCGGTAACTGCTACGCGGTCTGATTCACATTCGCCGTTGTATGAGCTGACATAGTAAGTGGTAGTCTGGGTTAAAACAGGAGTCGTCCATTCACCTGTAGTGGTTGTTTCCAGTAAGTTGCCGTTAATTTCAGCATCATACCAGCGGAATTCCGTGGTGTTTAAAGTTCCTTCTGCCAACAGTAAAATATCTGCACAGCCAGATCCGTTCGTGGTACTTATTATTTCTGCTGTGCAACCCGAACCAGTTGTTAAACATACTGAATCTGGTGAACTAAATGAATTTCCATTTGCCATAGTAATATCATCAATGTAAAATGAGTAGCCATTTACATTCGCTTTAGCAGCATTGAAATAGAAAAATACTTGACTCAAGTCATTGGCTTGGTTTAAAGAAAATGTTATCTCTACGTTAGCACAGTCACGTACTTGGTCAAAGTTAATTTTTCCTCCTGTAGTTCCTGTAGCTGTATAAGGTACACCATTTATTTTAATACTTGTTACACTTGTTGATCTATAAGCAGTATCCCAATAATTAAGATATATAGAATTTCCTGTTGTGTTGGCTGCATTATATGAATTTGACAAAGTAAACCCAAGTGTTACTTCGGTCATGCCCGTTAAGTTTTGTGCTGGAATTCTTAGAAAGTTACCCCAAGTTGCTGTTGTGTTATTAGCATAGCCCACACGTCCGCCATTGCAACCGCCTGTGCTGTATACAAATGGTGGATTTGAATTTGGTGCAAACCAAGTTGAAGCTCCGGTTCCTGTAGTTAGCACATTGCTGTTGAACTCTTGTGTTGGGAATAATGTTTGAGCAGGTGTAAAACGAACATCTCCATCTTCATTCCGTGCTTTAGCATAGAAACAATATTCAGTTTCTGCTGTTAATCCAAAAACAGTGATAGTGCCCCAAGCAGCTTTTGTTTGGAATACTTCTGTTGCAGCTAAGCTTCCATCGGCTTGCACATATAAACCTAACGTTTCATTATATAAAGAGTAGGTAGTAATCGCGGGATTAGCAACAGGTGTTTCTGCTTGAATGGTTACTTGTATAGACGTTCCGGTTGGGTTAGATAAAACCAATACATTTGGTGTATCTGCGGCAGTATAAATCGGAGTTGCATAAGCAAAACAATCTGGCAAACCGCCGTTGTCATAACGTTTTACTCTGACAAAAACCTGACGATTAGGATTATCATTTAAGTTTAGATTATAGGTAGTTGTTGTACTAAATCCTCCAACATTCCATATTGCATTGTCCCAAGAATAGTCAATTTGATATTGTGTAGCTCCTGCAATGGCAGGGTATGAAACAGCAATGTTATGTGTAGCTCCGTTTGCGGGAGTTCCAATAGCTACCGTTACGCTACTTGGTACTTGGTTCACATTGATTATAACTGCTGTGCGAACATCAGATTCACAAGTACCATCAAAAGCAGAAACATAATAAGTTGTAGTTGCCGTTAAGTTAGGAGTAATAAAAGTATCTCCGGTTTGTAAAATCGAACCTCCCGTTTCTACTGAATACCATCTTATTTCATTAGTAGGATTATTGGCCACTGCTGTAATAGTAGTGCTTGTATTGGCACAAATGCTATTTTCCGCAGGAGTTGCCAAGGTAATCATAGCCTCACAAGGTTCTTTGGCATAAAGTGCCCAATCGTTCATTAAGACACCTGTTGCACCACTTAAAGTAGCCACTGCACGCAAATATGCCGTTGCGGTAATTCCTGATATATCATGTGTTTTTAAACCGTCGCCCGTATAAGTAATTGAAGTATAGCCCGCAACGTCTGCCCACGTAGTTCCGTTGGCTGATGATTGTAATTTCATAGCTACAGCACCGCCATTTAAGGTTTGGTTCCATTCTATCTTGTCATAATTAGTTGCTCCATATACAGAGGCTAATTCAAAAGCGGTTGAAGTAGCAGTGCCTGATGGTGATGCTAATGCTTGTACGTTATCGATGTATAAATAACGTTCGTTAAAAGTGATTTCTTGACTAGTTACATAAAAAATAAATTTCAACAATTTATTTCCGGTAAAACCATAAGAACTAATATCAATATTAAATACATTACCCATAGAAACTACAGCTGAGGGAGTCCATGTATGGATGAGTGTGCCTGCAGTGGCTCCAGTTTGAGTTGTTTCGGAGACATACACTCTACATTGTACTATTAAAGCACTTCCGGTAGTAGCTTCATAACCGCCTGTAAAACTAATATTGTTTACACCTGTTAAATTAACAGTTTGATAAGCTCCGGCAGCATCTCCGGAAAGATACCCAAAAGAGCCGGGATTATTGTTATAAATGTTTAAAGCATTTGTTCCGTCACTATTACCATAAGGTTCTGAAGCAACTGTATACCAAGTTCCTGGTCTAGTTACTGTCCATCCTGTAATGCCACTTTCAAAACTACCATTGTTTATAACGTTTCCACCGCTACTCGTTAACTCTAAACTATTTGTTGCATTAGCGGTTACTCCAGAAGTAGTTGATGTAGCTAATTGTGCTTGTGTAGTTTGAAACCAATGTGCTAATGCAGCGGTAGATTCATAAGTGAAACTATATAAAGCTGTTGACCAAGCACTATATGAGTTTCCGCTATCGCCCGAAGTACGTGCTCGTACATAGTAAGTTTTGCCTGATATTAATTGCCCTGCTGTATTAGTCATTGCAAAGTTGGCTTCAGTATTTTGTGCAAAAGTGCCATTAAATGTTTGCGTAAAGGTTTGTCCGCCCCCACTAAAAGTAGCATTGTCCTGAATGTTGATTTGATAGTTTGTTGCAGGATTAATGGCGTGACTTAAACGAAATGTTGGTGTGTCATCATTTAAGCGGCTATTGTTGAACGTTAATTGCTCGCTTCCTCCTTTGTTGAAAAAAACAGGAGCACCCGTTTCTGTTTGTGATACCCAATTCCAAGTAATGCTAGAGTTTTGAGAAATTGTAAATGTAGTAGAACCCGTAGAACCTGTAGCAGGTACACTTCCTGTTCCCGTCCAGCCACTAACACTAAATCCTGGTCTCGTTCCTGCGGTTGCGGTAACTGATGCGTTGTTTGCTAAAACGTGAGGGCCATTTGCGTAAGTTGCTCCAGTGTAAGCTCCGGCTACCGTTAAGGTTCTGTCGGTAGCAAGCGGAGTACCTCTTACAATGATGTCATCTACAATAAATCCTCCGCCTGTGCCATAACATTCATCAACCACCATTCTAAATGCAAGTCTGAAATTTGCTTGATTATTTCGTGTAGCAGGTAGGGTTAGGGTAGTTGTTTGAACACCTGAATTCCCATAATACAATCCTCCTGTAAACGTGCCATGAGCACCAGTTGTTCCTCCTTGACCTCCAGTCTGATCCATTAACCAAGTTGAACCTCCATCTATTGAAGTATTGATTGTTCCATAATCATATACGATTCCTCCATCAACTTCACCTAAACACCTCCATTTAAATTCTACTGTAATATTTTCATAACCAACTGTAGATAAGCCGACATGTGCCCATCTTGTAGTTGTTGGTATAGCATTGCAAGTAGTCCCATCCCATGTCCTGAAAAATTGGTTTGTAACGTTTGGATTGTTTCCATTATAGAAACCCATACCTAATGAACGTCCTGAAATAGGTAATACATTTGCATTTCCTCCATTAGTTACATTTGAAAAATTCCAAACATGTCTGTAATTACCATATTGTGCAGCAGTGCTGCTTGCTACCCAACCGTTTGTTCCCGCTTGCGAAACTATTGTATTAGAGTAATTACCATTATTGCCATCAAAATTTTGTTGATAAATAACTGTCTGAGCATTTGTGATAGTTTGGATTAAGCAAAATAATCCAAGGATATAAGAGTATAAATTTTTCATGTTACTCAGATTTTATTTGTAAATTAATTATATTGATTTCTTGAGTATAGTCTTCATTTGTAAAAGGACCACTTTGTGATGTAAGATTTTTTATCCGTGTTTTTGAGGTTGATTTTTTTTCAGAATTTGACTCCACAGATTGTTCCAAAACTTGACTGTTTACCACAATTTGATTTGTAGGAAGATTTGATTCCTTTTTGTCATGTGTATCACTTCTTAAATTCGATAAAATACTATGAGAATTATTTTCTTGAATAATAATGGATGGAACATCCTTTACGATTCTGTTTGAAGAATTTTGAGCATTCCCCAAAAAAGGCAGTAAAAAAAGAAACAAAAACCCTATTGTGCAGAGCAAAGAAATCTGTTTCCTGATAGAATGAGTAGTTCTGATCATGGTAATGATAATTGATGTTAAAATTTTGTTTTTGGAATAGCAATAGCTCTATTTATTCTTTAGGAATAAAGAACAATATTGCTGAGGTTAAGAAAAATGAATATTTTGGGGATTATTCGTTACAAACATATATAAACTTTTGTCAATTATCAAAATATAAAATTAAAATGGATGAATTGTATGAAAACATCGACAAAAGTTCATTTGTTGTAATTTTAAGGAGCTTGTTGTTGTTGATTATTCATTGATTTTTGAATTTTGTGAGAATAATTAATGCGTTTTGTTTTTTTGTACAATATTTTTATATATTTGACAACAAACTAATTCCAGAGATGAAAAAAAAATACCTAGTCCTGACATTTTTGTTAGGAAGTTTTCTATGCCCTATGTTTGCTCAGGTAGGAGTCGGCACGACTGCACCGCAAGGAGCTTTAGACGTTTCATCAACTACAAACGGTATGTTGATTCCCCGTGTTTCATTAACTTCTGCAACGGTTGCCAATCCTGTGGTAAATCCGCAGGGAGGAGTTTTGCAGAACGGAACTTTAGTATATAATACTGCGATAAGCGGTACGGCCCCGGATAATGTTGTTCCCGGTTTTTATTATTGGTTAACAAACCGATGGGTTGCTATTGCAGGAGGAAGTGTTGCCCCGACTGATGCGTGGACTATTAACGGAAATGCCGGCACCAATTCATCCAGTAATTTTTTAGGGACAACTGATAACGTAGATTTACATTTCAGAACAAACGGTTCAAATAAATTCAGATTACCGGCTTCAACCAACCAGATTTTGGGATATGGCGGTACTGCGGCTTCACCCACTTACAGCTGGGATGGCGGTACCGGATCGGGTATGTGGCTGCAAGGGACAAACATAGTTCGTTTTTCTGCAGGTGGTACCGCCCGGTTTCAGATTCCGAACGCCAATCAGGTGCATGGGTTAGACAGAGGTACTGATGCCCTGCCTTTCTACAGTTGGTCAGCTGATCCCAATACCGGTCTTTTCAGTCCGGGTGCAGATCAGTTGGGCCTTTCAACAAACGGAACAGAGAGAGTGCGAATTACCAATGCCGGGTCAGTCGGAATTGGCGTGACTACACCCAATGCGGCATTGGATGTGACTTCTGCAAATAACGGATTTATTGCACCGAGAATTAACCTTACCGCCCTGAATGCCTCTGCCCCGGTAGTGAACCCAAATGGCGGTGGTGCTCCACTGGCCGGAACCATTGTTTATAATACAGCAACAAACGGTACTGCTCCCAACAATGTAACGCCGGGTTATTATTATTGGGATGGAGCAAGATGGGTAAGAATGGAGGGAGGAGCTTCTGCTCCTACAGATGCCTGGACAATTAACGGGAATGCCGGTACGGATCCGAACAATAATTTTGTCGGGACAACCGATAATGTTGATTTCAGGGTGCGGACTAATAATGCCTTGCGGTTTAACTTTACAAACAACGGGAGACTTAGAGCTTATGATAACGGTACGGCTGCATTGCCTACTTATTCCTGGAATGGTGATGATAATACCGGAATCTGGCGGCCTGCGGCTGATAACCTGGCGTTTTCCACTAACGGTGCAGAGCGGATGAGGGTTCTGGCCGATGGAAGAGTCGTAGTTAACGGAACGGCAGCCCTTACTGACGGAATGTTCAGTTCAATCGCAACAGGTACGAATGTGGCCATACGGGCTTCTTCTGTAAACGGCAATCTTTTCAGAGGTACTTCCACAGGTTTGGGTAACGGTGTTTTTGCTGATGTTGTCGGAACGAATAATGCCGGTGTAGCCGGCGGAAACTCAACAGGACCCGGAGGTGTTTTTGTCGGACAAAATATGCCGTATAATTTCATAGCCGGGGCTGCTGCAGGGTTTAACGGCTACAGGTATGGTATTTCTACCGCATATTATACACCCGGAGAAGGTTCCAGTTTAATTTGTCAGGATAGTTTTGGTGGAATGGAATGGGAGTTTGCGGGATGGAATGCCACAGTTGGTTATTTTAATGTATTCCGCCAGTCCGGAGCAGTTTCCGGATTGCCTAAAAAAGAATATGCCTTTAGTGTCATGGGACCCGGTCAGATTTCTACTGTTGTTAAAGATGTGGAGAATAAGAACGTAACGATGAACAGTGTTGTTGCTCCTGAGAACCTTCTTCAGGATTACGGTCACGGAGAATTGGTGAACGGAAAAGCAAAAATTGAACTGGATCCTAATTTTGCCAAAAACATAATAGTAAGCAAAGAGCATGCTTTAAAAGTATTTATTCAGCTGGAGGGAGATTGTAACGGGGTGTTTGTTACCAATAAATCCGGAAAAGGATTTGAGGTTAAAGAACTGGCAAACGGCAGTTCCAATGTTGCTTTTACCTATACTGTTATCGGAGTTCGTGCAGACGAAGTGTTTTCCGGTCCTGACGGTAATAGCAGAACATCAAGCTATGTAGGTCGTTTCAGACCTGCACCGGAGTTGAAAAAAACAGAAAAATTGAGCAACGTTTCGGATAAAAAAAATAATGAAATGCGATAGTCGCTGAGAACTTTTTTGAAAAGAAAAAGAGGAGTTGGTAAAATAACTCCTCTTTTTTTATGTATATGATGTCTTTTCGTTTACTTCTTGACAAATTTCTGGTTTACGACTGTTCCGTTGTCCAGTGTAACCTGAATGGCATAAATTCCGTTTGATAAAGAAGAGACAACGATGCTGTTGCTCCCGTTTGACTTAGCCACTGATTGTCCCAAAACTGAGAAAACCTCAATAGATTGAACGGTATAATCTGATTGAATAAATAATTCCGATTGAACAGGATTTGGGTATAATCCGATACTTTTTGCCACATCGTTAACACTCATGTTGCTTTCGGTATAGTTAATCACTAAATACGGTTTTTCATCGCTATCCCATCCGGAAGCTACCAGGTATTCACCTTCAAAAAAGTTTCCTTGCGGCATAAAACCAACCGAAAAATAATTTTGAGCCAACTGATTTTGGATGTCCAATGCAATCTGTCCTGTGGTTATTGTATGGCTTTTCCATCCGATGGAGTTTAACGGAGCAGTAATGACCGGCGAATAGCCGTTTTGATTGATCGTGTTATAAAGTGTTGTTCCGTTTGCCGTGACCGGATTAATAGAAGATGGGATTTGTGAGATGACCATGGAATGACCATTTGCCGGGCTGTAATCCGGACTGCCGTCTTCAATATAAAAATGTATTGTGGTTCCAGCATTAATTGTCGCATCATCCGGAATAGAAGTGGTGTTAAATCTTGCCCATCCTCTTAAAAAATCTTCTACTCCCTGATTGTCTACATCTCTCCCAAAACCAATAAAGCTGTCAACTTTGTAACCGTCAGAAGAATAAACACATCCGGTATGAAACTCCGCTTCATCAGGATAAGCCGTTACGGTTGGGTCAATCATGACAGGGAACGTCCGGGCTTGGTCTAATAACCAATTTGCTTTAACTTTGGTTAATACCGTTAAACGGTTTCCGTTTGGAATTACATCAATAAATGTGTTTTTTTCTCTTAAAACCCTCTTTCCGCTATCAACAGAATAAGGAGATTCATATAATAAAACAGCATTGTTTTTGTCGTCATACACAAAAATACCTTTTTCAGTCGTGTTGTATGTCCATGTTTCAGGCAGTAAAATTTCTTCCGAAAAAACCAGATAGTCAGCACCAACAGGTGCATTTGCAATTGCATTGTGTGACGGAATGATGAAATTCAGTTTTCTTTTACCGTTTGTGATTTTAAATTCGGCATCAATTTCGCCGAAAATGTTGTGATAGGTTACCTTGTTGTTCATTGCATTAACAGGAGAGTCTGCTTGTTCTACCGTAGCGACAAACTGACCATTTGCTTCCCAATGCATGGTTGTATTTAAAAATTCATAGATGGTTTTTCCCTGAATGCTGTTTTTAATTCCCAGTGATGATGTTGAGCCAAAATACGACTCCATAAGGTTTTCGGTGTTGGCATAAGGGTAATTCGAATCATCATTGTTTTTAACGGAGGTGCTTATCATGTGATAGCTACCGTCTTTTTCATAATTAATCGGCGATGTTCCAAGAATGGCAGTATAGCCACCTTTGTCATTGGCAAAATGCCTTGAGAACATATCCCGTTTTTGAATGTTTTCTTCGCCGTTCATTTTTTGCAGCGGGTTTTCGTTTGGCTGTGCAAAAGCGATTGCCGTTGAAGACAATGTGAAGGATAACATTAGTCTGCTCAACCATTGTTTGTGCTGAGGCTTTTTTAAAGTAAAAATGTTCATGTAAAAAAGTTTTTGGATTTATAATTGGTTTTCGGGGTAAACCTAATGAAAAAAAGTTAATTTTTAAAATAATTATAAAGCAATGGTTTTATTCATTACAGATATAAAAAAATAACCTGACGATTTTGTGAAAAATGTCAGGTCAAAAAAGAATTCTACTGCAAAATTATTCCATCGGGATATCCATCAACAGGATTTCTGCATCAGCCGTAGCGGTAATTTCTAACTGCTCAGTATCCCAAACGCCTAATGCGTCTCTGGTGTTCAATGCCTGACCGTTTAGGGTCACACTTCCTGAGATAACAAACGCATAAACGCCGTTCCCTCTTCTTTTAACCGTATACGTTTCGGTTAACCCCTTTTCAAATTTGCCCAGGTGAAACCAGGCATCCTGGTGAATCCAAACCCCTTCGTCTTCCGGATTGGGCGACAAAATTTGTTGCAGCTTGTTGTGTCTGTCGTTTACATTCAGCGTAATTTGCTGGTAACGGGGTTCTACATTGCGTTTGTTCGGGAACAACCAGATTTGTAATAACTTTGTTCTCCGGTCCGCATTCGGATTAAACTCACTGTGTCTGATTCCGGTGCCGGCACTCATGACCTGAACATCGCCAAACTTAATGGTTTCAGCATTTCCCATACTGTCTTTGTGAGCTAAATCACCTTCTAGCGGAATGGTAATAATTTCCATATTGTCGTGTGGATGCATGCCAAAACCCATGCCGGGAGCAACGGTATCATCATTTAAAACACGCAACACTCCAAACTGAACTTTATCGGGATTGTACCAATTGGCAAAACTAAAACTATGATACGCATTCAGCCATCCATGATCGGCATGACCTCTTTCGCTGGCTTTGTGTAAAACGGCATTTTTCATAACGAAAAGATTTAGTGTTATTAATGATACAAATTTACGACTCAAAGAGAGTTACGTTACTTAATGTAGGTTAAGAAATGTTGTCCGTCGTCTGTTCTCTGACGACCGGTAACCGATAACTACTTCCTGAGCATTCGGCTTTTCATCTTACTGAAAAATTCCGGAGTCACACCAATATAAGAAGCGATCTGCTTTTGAGGGACACGTTGGGTGAGGGTAGGGTAGCGTTTGCAGAATTTATCAAAACGATCTTCGGCTGACAGGCTGAGGTTGTCCATCAGCCGTTCCTGGTGTGCAACCAGAGAGTTTTCGGTTAAAATTCGGAAAAAGCGTTCCAGTTTCGGAATCTCAAAATACAAGGCTTCCTGATCCTCTTTGGCTAACAGGACTACTTCGGCATCTTCCATAACCTCAATGAATAAATTGCCGGGTTTTTGCGAAAGCAGACTGTACATGTCACCAATCCACCAGCCTTCGCAGGCAAAATGAAGCACGTGTTCCACGATATTATCATTGATGTTGAAGCTTCTCAATAAACCGGAATTGACAAAATAGGAATGCCTGCAGATTTCTCCGGCATGGTGCAGGATGGTTTTGGCTTTGTATTGCCGGGTTTCGGTTTTAGATAAAAACAGTTGTTTTTCTGTTTCAGAAAGGGAAACAATCTTTGAAATATTATCTAAAATAAGAGTCATTATGAATTTACTTTAACCAATTTTGCAGCCTTTTTGGCTTTTTCAACTACTTCTGTGATCGACGTTTCAACGGAATCGTTTACCAGAACCACTCCCATTCTGCGGTATGGTCTGGCGGTAGGTTTTCCAAAAATCCTGAAATCCGTTTTAGGCAAAGCGGCGATTTGCTCTATACCGGTATAGGTTGGGTCTGTTGAATTTTCAGAAGCTAAAATAACGGCACTGGCTCCGGCTTTTTCGAGTGTAATTTCAGCAATGGGTAAGCTCAGAATAGCTCGTAAGTGCAATTCAAATTCATTCAAATTCTGTGTGCCGGCTAAGGTGACCATACCGGTGTCATGTGGTCTTGGCGATAGTTCAGAAAAATAAACGCCTTCGTGGGTCAGGAAGAACTCTACGCCAAATAAGCCGGCTCCGCCAAGGGCTTCCGTAACTTTACGGGCCATTTCCTGTGCTTCCAGGATATCTTTTGCTGAAACGTTTGCCGGTTGCCAGCTTTCCTGATAATCACCGCGTTCCTGACGGTGTCCGATGGGGGCACAGAACAGTGTGGGTAAATGATGGTTCTGCGTTACGGTCAATAGTGTAATTTCCGAATGAAAATTGACAAAGGCCTCTACGATTACTTCTACAACATCTCCCCGGGAACCTTCTACGGCATATTGCCATGCTTTTGCGATATCCTCCTGTGATTTGATGGTGGACTGACCTTTTCCGGAGGAACTCATCAGGGGCTTAACCACACAGGGTATGCCTACTTCGGCTACCGCTTTTTTCAATTCATCTGATGAGGTTGCGTAGCGGTAATTGGCCGTTCGTAATCCTAATTCTTTAGCCGCCAAATCCCGGATGGCTTTCCGGTTCATCGTAAAGTTGGCGGCTTTGGCCGAAGGAACCACGGTTATGCCTTGTTTTTCATAATCATAAAAGCGTTCGGTTCTGATGGCTTCTATTTCCGGAACAATAAAATCGGGCTGGTGTTTGGCTACAATTCGGTCGAGTTCGGCACCGTCTAACATATTGATAACTTCAAAGCCATGGGCTACCTGCATTGCGGGGGCATTTTCATAACTGTCTGCAGCAATGACGGTCTGGCCGATGCGTTGTGCGGCGATAACAAATTCTTTTCCGAGTTCTCCGGAACCGAGCAGGAGTATTTTTTTCATTTTTTTCATTTTGGAACAAACAGTCCATTGTCAAGTTATGTTGAACAATTCTGCTGTTTTCATTCTGTTTTAAGCCATCGGTGGTTAACATCGATAAAAATACAATTTTTTTTGTTTTGGTTTCCCGTTTAAAAGTGCCGATTTTTTGTCATCAGTTCTTTACTGTATCCGGATGTTATCAAAAAGGGTTCTGGAGAATACGTTATTTCAAAAAGATTTATGACCTGATTCCTTTCGGTCTGTAACCAGATTTATTTGAGCATTTTGTTCGTCGGGATTGCGTATCCAACTGGATATTTCACTGCACACCGCTAATTCCAGGGGTGTTTTTGATGTGTGAAAGATGATGAAAGCATACCATCTCAAAGACATAGCCCTCCATGCTCTCTGACTTTTGGCTTTATAATTAGCCACAAAAGGTAAAAAAAACATTTATGGCTATTAAAATTATAACCAGCCATAAGTTTTTTTAAATAGACTTATGGCTGGTTATGTTTTTTAAATACAATATATAACTAAGCTAAAACTTCTTTGATTCGTTTCATCGCTTCAACCAGCAGTTCTTCGCTGGTGGCATAGGAAAAGCGTATGCAGTTGGGGTTTCCAAAGGCATCTCCGGTAACGGTAGCCACGTTGGCTTCCGCTAACAAATACATCGAGAAATCAGTGGCATCTTTGATTAGTGTGCCGCGTAATGTTTTTCCGAAGAAAGAGGACACATCCGGAAATACATAAAAAGCCCCTTCGGGAACGTTGATTTTTAAGCCCGGAATTTCGTTGATTAACCCAACCACTAAATCCCTTCTTTTATGAAAGGCTTCTACCATATAATTCAATACTTTCGGGTCGGCATCCACAGCGGCAATCGTAGCCCGTTGAGCGATGGAGTTGGCTCCTGAAGTTACTTGTCCCTGCATTTTAGTGCACGCTTTTGCAATGAATTCCGGTGCTCCGATATAGCCTATTCGCCATCCGGTCATGGCAAAAGCCTTGGCTACGCCATTGACTGTAATGGTTCTGTCAAACATACCCGGAACAGATGCGATGCTGCAAAAAGTACCTGAAAAATTAATGTGTTCATAGATTTCATCAGCTACGACATAAATGGTTGGGTGTTTTTCCAGCACTTTGGCAAGGGCGGTGAATTCTTCACGGCTGTACACCGAACCGCTGGGGTTGCAGGGCGAGCTGTACCAAATCATTTTGGTTTTGGGGGTGATGGCTTTTTCCAGTTGTTCCGGAGTGATTTTGAAATCACTTTCCACAGAAGTCGGCACTTCTACCGGAATACCGCCGGATAATTTGATAATCTCATAGTAGCTCACCCAGTACGGGGCGGGCAGTATTACTTCGTCACCTTCGTTTAACATCACTTGTGCAATGTTGTATAACGATTGTTTGGCTCCGGTGGAAACCACAATATTTGCCGGTTTGTAGTCCAGGTTATTATCTCTTTTGAATTTTCGGCAAATGGCTTCTTTCAGTTCGGCATAGCCATCAACCGGTGTATAAGTGCTGTAATTTTCATCAATGGCTTTTTTAGCGGCTTCTTTGATAAAGTCCGGGGTGTTAAAATCCGGTTCGCCTAAGCTTAAACTGATGATGTCTTTTCCCTGGGCTTTTAATTCCCTGGCCAATGCAGCCATGGCCAGTGTTTGAGAAGTAGATAAATTGTTAATTCTATCCGATAACGAATTCATTATAGTTGTGTTTTGTGTGTTTAAAATCTTTAAAAGATAAACTGCTTAGGCCAATTGCGGCTCCTGACCTAATTCTTTCAAATGTTTGAAGTGGGCAATAACGGCAGACCTCATGGTTTTGAATTCATGATAAGGCAAATTGCATTCTTTGGCAGTTTCTCTTACAATATCAGCAATTTTACCGTAGTGAATATGACTGATATGCGGGAAAATATGATGTTCAATCTGATGATTTAAACCACCGGTATACCAGTTTACAATCCAGTTTTTAGGAGCAAAATTAGCTGTTGTGAATAATTGGTGAATAGCCCAGGTGTTTTCAATTTCACCGTTTTCATCCGGTACAGGATTTGTTGTTTCTTCTACAACGTGGGCTAATTGGAAAACAATACTCAGAATTAAACCGGCAGTATAATGCATTACGGCAAAGCCCAAAAGTACTTTCCACCAAGTGATTCCCAAAACCATCGGAATAACCAACCATATTGAAAAATAAATCACTTTCGTGATAATTAAAGTTGTCCACAATATTTTGGGGCTTTTTGGTTCTCCATAAGATAATTTGCGTTTTAAATAGGCTCTCATTTGTTTAAAATCTGTGGTGATAGCCCAGTTAAACGTTAGTAAGCCGTATAAGAAAACAGAATAATAATGCTGAAATTTATGAAAATACCGCCACTCAGCTTGTTTGGTAAAGCGAATAACTCTTCCGGCATCTAAATCTTCATCGTGTCCTGCAATGTTGGTGTATGTGTGGTGTAAAACATTGTGTTGTACCTGCCAGTTGTAAACATTGCCGGCAAGAATGTAAATACTTCCCCCCATAATCTTGTTTAACCAGGGTTTGTTAGAATAAGAACCGTGATTTCCGTCATGCATCACATTCATTCCAACGCCTGCCATACCCACGCCAATCACAACATTAAGCAGAAGATAAGTCCAGAACGGCATGTCCATAGCCAAAAGGAAGAAATAAGGCGTTAGAAAAATAGTAAACATCACGATGGTTTTAAGGTGAAGCTTCCAGTTTCCGGTTTTTTGAAGGTTATTTTCTTTGAAGTAATTATTTACGCGGCTGTTCAGGGTTCTGAAAAATTTCAGGTTGTCTTGTTTGGAGAATGTTGGAATCGAGGTATTCATGTACTAAAAAAATTTTTTCAAAGGTAATTATTAATATAACGTATAACGTGTAAGTTTTGATAAAATTTCAACACCAAAATGTTTACTTTTGTTAAAAATAGCACAACATGGAAGAAATTTTAAAGTATTTTCCTAATTTAACTGATAATCAGCTAATTCAGTTTAAAAAACTGGGTGAATTATATCCCGAATGGAATGCCAGGATCAATGTAATCTCCCGAAAGGATATTGACGAGTTGTATGTGAAACACGTTCTGCATTCGTTAGGTATTGCCAAAGTAATGGCATTTCAGCCTCAGTCAACGGTTTTAGACGTTGGTACCGGCGGTGGTTTTCCCGGTATTCCGCTGGCTGTTTTGTTTCCGGAAACACGTTTTTACCTGATCGATGTGATTGCCAAAAAAATAAAAGTGGTCAACGAAGTGGCTGCTGCCTTAGGTTTGCAGAATGTAAAGGCCGAGCAACTGCGTGCCGAAAATGTAAAAGGCGATTTTGATTTTATTGTCAGCCGGGCGGTGACCAACATGCCGGATTTTGTTTTGTGGATAAAGGATAAAATCAAAAAGCAGCAGAAACACGAGCTCAAAAACGGAATATTGTATTTAAAAGGCGGCGATTTAACCGAAGAATTAAAAGATTTTCCGAAAGCAACACTCTATAACTTATCAGATCATTTTTCGGAAGAATTTTTTGAAACCAAAAAGGTGGTGCATCTGCCGTTAAAGTTTAAAGGCTGATGGCTTAACAAAGTACAGCGGCTGGTTTAATTTAAATTGGTTGTCTTTTTGTGTTTTTCAGATAAATTTTTAATTGTCCGGTCTAAAAAACACTGTTGTTTTGTCAAAACCATATCTTTTGGATATGCAGCTAAAACTAAATAAAAAATTAGGAGGTGAAATAATCTCGAATCAAGATCTATAAATCTTATTTTTAAGAATGTCTTTGATTTTTCCACTCAAATCAGTATAACAATCTAAATTATAATAAACTTTAACACCATAGTCATCATTTAAATTATCATTAATAGCATTTATTAGTTCTACACCGTTTTCTTTGTAGATATAATACCCAACTATGCGATCTCTATAAAAATTATCATTACCTTCATTATAATGGAATTTAGTTTGTTTTATAACGTTAAGGTAAATTCTCGATTATCTTGTGTCCATTTCCATGTACCAATGTATGGAGCATATAAATTGTTGATATCTTTCAAATATAAACTTCCATTAGTCGTAGTTAATGGAGTGTGATTGCTTATTTAATTTATATAAGCTTTCGATATTAAATTTTTCTTTTCGTTGAGAAGTTCAGTTATGCTTTCACCGTTTTTTCCTATATATGTTCCATCATTCGCTTTTTCAATTGGTTGAAACTGATATTTATAATTATAATAGATTCCACTTTTTTTATCTAAAAAGATATATAGAATTACATATTCAGAACTATCAACTCTTTGTAAACTAAAATGGTCGTAAACTATAAAATCAATGGTGTCCGTTTTCAAATCGTTAAATAGATTTTTTACTACTTTGTATTTTGCTTCAAATTTGCTGTCAAAATTCTGAGTTTTATATCGTATTGTATCTTTTGTTATTGAATCAATTTCAAACCATTGTTTAATTTCGTCCGGCAAAGTTTGAGAGAATTTTATTTTTTTTCCAATAAATGCATAAAGGTTTATTGAATCATTTTTAATTATAATATCGGTTACAGAATTGACATTATTCGATTTGCAACCAATCAATAAAATTAAAATTCCTAAAACCAAAAGTATTCGAATCATTTTTCTAATTGTTAACATATTTTTAAAACATAATATCAATAGCTAAAAAGGGGTGTAAAAAAACTTTTAAATCACTGCTTCACTATAAAACTATATCCAAAACTCTAACTTGCAGCTAAAACTATTGTTTTATCATAACATACGTGCCAGCCGGGATTCTTGGAGCCGGTCTCGGAGGGTCGTTTTCATTACGGGTTCTTCTTCCTGTCCACCAAAGTTCTACCTTTATAGATTGCTGACCGATTTGATTGATTCTTCTAATATCTAATTCAGCTG
>JAEYTL010000052.1 GCA_023434025.1 Bacteroidota bacterium | reverse complement strand
CACGCGCCTGGCGTGGGCCGTTGTGCAGATGCAGGTAGTGCTGTTCTCCGAAAAAGTCGACATGCGACGCCGTGTCGGGCTTCTGCGTGTCCAGCTTGGAGGAGACATGGACGAACGTCAGCTCGTGACCCAGCGCCCTGATCGCCTTGCACAGTTGCAAGATGCGCACGCTGTGCCCGGCCTTCGCCGGAAAGACCGGTGTCATCGAGATCAGCGCGACCCGCATCGGGCCCTGGGTCGGGCCAGATGGGCGGGAGAATGCATCGCGGGCGGATCCCGCGCCTCGCGTCTCGGAGTGCCGGATCGATGAAGGGACGATCATCCGTGGTGGACCGGGTTTTGCGGACGGAGGCGATCCACGAGCATGGCCCGTGACCCGATTCCGGTCGCTTGGGGGAGGCGCCAATTCTCCGGGCACGGCGTGGTGGCGCCAGCCGCCGCCAGCCGACAAGACAGCCCCCAGTCAGATTCGCGTGCCCGGATCCGGATGAAACAGGGCCCAAGGAGTGAACGGGTTCGCCTTTTGTCTGTCCCGCGGCGTGTTGCCTTCGCTGCGCAGGGATCCGGCGCTGGCTGGACGGCCCCCGATTCCATCGTGTATCGAGGCGGCCGGGCGTGACCGTACCTGACCTTTCGCGTCCAGCTGCTGAGGCGCGACCGCGTGCGGGGCGATGCTGGATAGCCTAAGAACCGCTAAGCTCATGGCATGTCTTTCTTGCCCCTCTCCCTCGTCGTCATCACCCACAACGAGGGGTTGAACATCGCCCGCTGCCTGGACAGCGTCCCGTTCGCCGCGGACAAGCTGGTGGTGGACAGCGGCAGCACCGACGACACCGTGGCCATCGCCCAGGCCCACGGCGCGCGCGTGGTGCACCAGGACTGGCTGGGCTTCGGACCCCAGCGCAACTTCGCCAGCACCCAGGCCGCCCATGACTGGATCCTGGTGCTGGATGCGGACGAGTTCCTGTCGCCCGAACTCGCGGCGGACCTCGAGCGCGGGCTGCCCGCGCTGATGGCCTCCAGCCTGCCCGCGGCGTGGCTGCGGCGGCGCACCTGGCTGATGGGTGCGCCAATGCGCTGGTACCGGCCGATGGTGGGGGAGAGGATGGCGCGGCTCTACCATCGCGACCGGGCCCGATGGACCGATGCGCGCGTACACGAGTCGCTGCGCTTCGACGGGGCGGCGGCCGAGTTCAGCGCGCCCTTCAACCACGCGGACAATCCCAGCCTGGTGCACAAACAGCTGAAGGTCCTGCGCTACAGCGAACTGAAGGCACTGGACTGGTGCGACAAGCGGCGTCCGGTGCGGATGTGGCTCACGCCGCTGGTGTACCTGTCCAGTTTCCTCAAGGACTACGTACTGCGGCTGGCCTTCCTGGATGGCTGGCGCGGTTTCATCATTGCGCAGACGGCGGCCAGCTACGCCGCCTACAAGCGCATGCGCTATTACGAGATGCGGCACAACCCGGCCTCGATCGGCGCCGCGCACGCCAAGCTCGCCAAACACGGACTGGAACACTGATGGCCAAGCACTACCTCCTCTACGGCTCCGAGCGCTATGCGCTGGCGATCCTGCGGCCCGTGCAGGAGGCCATCCGTGCGCGCGGCGGCGAGGCTGCCTGGTTCTTCGACGGCCCCGGCGCCGAGGATCTGCATCCCGACGAGAAGCTGCTGACGACGACCGAGGAGGTCCGCCGCTGGAACGCCATCGCCGTGATCACCGGCAGCAATGCGGTGCCGCACTTCTTCCCCGGCGTGAAGGTGGAAACCTTCCATGGTTTCGATGCCGGCAAGCCGCGCCATATCTACATCCGGGGATTCTTCGACCTGTACTGCACCACGGGGCCGCGCGACACCGCGCAGTTCAAGGCCATCGCCGACAAGGTGGGCCACTTCAGCGTGGTGGAGACCGGCTGGCCGAAAATCGATCCCTTCATGCAGGAGATCGCCGGCGACCTGCCGCCGGTGCGCCAGCCACCGGTGATCCTCTACCACTCCACGTTCTCGCCGTCGTGGAGCGCGGCGGAAACGCTGTACGAGGAAGTGAAGCGGCTCTCGCGTACCGGCGAGTGGAAGTGGATCGTGACCTTCCACCCCAAGATGAGCCCGGACACGGTGGCGAAGTTCCGTGCGCTGGAGAACGAACACCTGCGCTTCGCCGACGACGACAACATCCTCGAGCTGTTCCCGCAGGTGGACATGATGTGCTCGGACACCTCGTCGGCACTCAACGAGTTCCTGCTGACCCACAAGCCGGTGGTGACGTTCAAGAACCGCCGTCCCGGCCCGCAGTTGATCGATATCGACGATCCTGCGCAGTTCGAAGCGGCGATCCGCCGCGCACTGTCGCGGCCGCCCGAACTGATGCAGGCCATCGTCGCCTACGCCGACAGCATCCATCCCTATCGCGATGGCCGTTCCAGCGAGCGCGTGCTGGATGCCATCGACGCCTTCATCGCCGCAGGCGCCCGCAACCGGAAGCCGAAACCGATGAACCTGTGGCGCAAGCTCAAGATCCGCAAGCGGATCGGCTACTGGGGCCCTGCCTGAGCCGATCCCGCCTGCGGCCCTGAACGGAGGCCGCGGGCGACCGTCACCACCGCAGCCGGCGCTGTGCCAAGGCCAGCGACAGCCGCTCGAACGCATCGCGCGCCTCCGCCTCGGGGACGAAGCGCAGGGCGAGCGGAGCGGCAACGCCGCTGGCGCCGGCGGTGTCCAGCCACAGCGAGGCGGTGCCGCAGGCGTGGTCGAGCGGCGAGCGCGACAGCCGCAGCGCCTGCAGCTTGTCGATCTCGGCGAACCGCCAGTAGCGCGACCACCAGCCGCTGCGGACCGCGACCAGATGTCCGTCCAGCGACCAGCCCATCCGTGAGGCCTGCCGGTGCGCCGCATAGG
>JAEYTL010000033.1 GCA_023434025.1 Bacteroidota bacterium | reverse complement strand
TTGGTAACGGCTCACAAGCCAATAACCCGCTGTTGCAGGAACTTCCAGATCCGATTACAAAAGCGGTTTGGGAACACTATGTAACCGTAGCACCTGCCGATGCAAAGAACATCAACTTCAAGGAAGCGAAAACAGAATATTACACTATCTCCATCAACGGAAAGGAACCGGTTAAACTTCCGGTACTCGTTCAACCTGGTCAAACTCCGGGTACAATCGGTATTCCGTTAGGATACGGCCGTACCAAAGCTGGTAAAGTGGCCGATGGAATCGGTACGAATGTTTATCCACTCATTGGCATGGTGAATGGATCGCTCAGCTATAGCGTGGGCGGTGCCACGTTGCAAGCTACTGGTGAACGTTACCAGATTGCTACCACACAAACGCACCAAACCTACATGGCCCGTCAAACGGTTGTGCAGGAAACTACCTTGAATAAATTCTCAAAGGCAGATTGGAAGCGCGAGTTCCAGCCTAAGGTGGCAACCTGGAAAGATCCAGAGCATAAAGTTGCTCCGGGCGAACTTTCTATGTGGAAAGGCCACGAATACAAGAACCACCACTGGGGTATGGCCATCGACCTGAACACATGTATCGGTTGTGGAGCCTGTGTGGTTGCATGTAACGTTGAAAACAACGTGTCACTGGTTGGTCGTGAAGAAGTGATCAACCGCAGGGAAATGCACTGGTTGCGCATCGATCGCTACTACAGCAGTGATGCCGAAGTACATGATGTGCGCGGCCTGGAAGAGGCAGCCGAAAACCCTGAAGTGGTATTCCAGCCCATGTTGTGTCAGCACTGTAACAACGCACCTTGCGAAACGGTGTGTCCGGTGGCCGCTACCACCCACAGCACAGAGGGATTAAATCAAATGACGTACAACCGTTGTATCGGTACACGCTATTGTGCCAACAACTGTCCGTATAAAGTAAGACGTTTCAACTGGTTCAAGTATCACGATAACCGCCAGTTTGAAAATGTGAACCCGGCCATGAACACCGATTTGGGTAAGATGGTGTTGAACCCGGATGTAACCGTACGTTCACGCGGTGTAATGGAGAAGTGTTCCTTCTGCGTACAGCGCATTCAAAACGGAAAACTTCAGGCCAAGAAAGAAAGAAGGCCGCTTAAGGATGGTGAAGTGGTTACCGCTTGCCAGGCTTCCTGTTCAACCGGAGCGATTGTATTTGGTGATGTGAACGATCCAGAAAGCCGCATCAGCAAGCTGTTGAAGATTTCTCCTGCTAATCCGGAGAAGCCTTTCGGTATCGATAAGATAACTGGCAACCCGCGTGCTTACCAGGTACTGGAAGAAGTAGGGGTGAAGCCGAACATCTGGTACCTCACCAAAGTACGTAACAAAGATTCAGCAAACGCATAATAACGATAAACGAGAGAAGTAAAATACTATGGCAGTAACTTCAGCAGTTCGCGAACCCCTGGTAACCGGTGGTAAAACCATTAAGGATGTTTCGCACGATATCAGCCGGCAGGTGGAAGGCAAACCAACCAAACTCTGGTGGATGGCAATGGCAATTTCGCTTGCCTTGCTCGCCTGGGGTGCATACGCTTGCGGCATGTTGCTCTGGCACGGCATCGGTGTGTGGGGCCTTAACAAAACAGTAGGTTGGGCGTGGGATATCACCAACTTCGTATGGTGGGTTGGTATCGGTCACGCAGGTACACTGATCTCGGCTATCTTGTTGCTGTTCCGTCAGCGTTGGAGAATGTCAATTAACCGTGCGGCTGAAGCGATGACGATCTTCGCGGTTATCTGTGCGGCCAGTTTCCCTGGCTTCCACATGGGCCGCTTGTGGTTAGGATTTTACTGGGCATTGCCACTTCCCAACACATTCGGTTCACTATGGGTAAACTTTAACTCACCGTTGTTGTGGGACGTGTTCGCCATTTCGACTTACTTCACCGTTTCATTGGTATTCTGGTACATCGGTCTTATTCCTGATTTTGCGGTGATCCGCGACCGTGCCGTTGTGCAGGGAAATAAAATTCGCGCTACAGTTTACAATGCCCTCAGCTTTGGCTGGCAGGGCGGAGCAAAAACGTGGATGCGTTACGAATCTGTTGCACTGATTCTGGCTGGTCTTTCAACACCCCTGGTACTTTCCGTGCACACGATCGTATCCATGGACTTTGCTACATCGGTAATTCCCGGTTGGCACACTACCATCTTCCCGCCATACTTCGTTGCGGGTGCGATCTTCTCCGGATTCGCCATGGTGTTAACGCTGTTGCTGGTAACCCGAAAAGTTTTCAAACTCGAAGATTACATCACCATCTACCACATTGAGTTGATGAACATCATCATCATCATCACGGGGTCGATTGTAGGTATCGCATACATCACTGAATTATTCATCTCCTGGTATTCACGCGTACCGTATGAAGGTTATGCCTTCTATAACCGTGTGGTGGGTCCATATGCCTGGGCATACTGGTCGATGATGACGTGTAATGTGATCTCGCCTCAATTGTTCTGGATCAAGAAAATCAGAACCAGCATTGTGGCTACGTTTGTACTCTCCATCATTGTGAACATTGGTATGTGGTTCGAGCGTTTCGTGATTATCGTTACGTCTCTGCACCGCGATTACATTCCATCAAGCTGGACCATGTTCTACCCAACCTGGTACGATGTAGGACAGTATGTGTTTACGTTCGGTATTTTCTTTACCGCGTTCTTCCTGTTTGCGAAGTTCTTCCCGGTAATCAACATGGCCGAAGTGAAAAGTATTATCAAGACAACTTCTGAAAAACAATAAGTCATGGATGCAGATAAGCATTTTGTAGTAGGAATTTTCAATGATGAGGATGTGCTGCTGGACGGCATCAAGAAGGTGCGTTCCAGTGGAGTTAAAATCCAGGAAGTGTACTCCCCGTTTCCGGTGCACGGCATTGATGAAGCCTTAGGATATAAGAAGTCGAGATTGCCGATTGCCGCATTCCTTTTTGGTATGACAGGTACAAGCCTTGCGTTGCTCATGCAAATCTGGATGCTGGGTTACGACTGGCCCATGATTATTGGTGGTAAAAACTTTGCTTCTCTGCCGCCCTTCATACCAGTAACGTTTGAGTTAACCGTATTGCTTGCCGCGTTGGGTATGGTGGGAACTTTCATGATTGTAAGTGATATGAAGCCTTACAAATGGCCACGTCAGTTTGACCTTCGCAGCACGGAAGACATGCACGTGATGGCCGTTGATCTGGCTGCAAACGGAGGCAGGAGCAAAGAAGAATTGAAGCGCTTGCTTACCGAAAGTGGCGCTATTGAAGTGAACGAAAAAAGCTTTGAATAATATCGTACGATGAAGAATACCATGAGAGTAACTGCATCATTATTTATCGGGTTAATCGTGGCGGTGTTGCTGGCAGGCTGTAAAGCCGGTGGCGACAATCCCGGTTTGGAGTACGCTCCAAACATGTACCATTCCGTAGCCTACGAACCGTATACCCAAATTACCAACCCGGATGAAGGGCGTTGGTTGACCTCTATTGAGTATGAAGATGGTCATGCCGAGTTCTACAACTCCAACAACCTGAATCCATTTAAGATGAACTTGCGATTACCACCACCAAATACTGTAAGTCGCAATAAGATGGGTTTTCTTCCTTATCGCCTGCACAAAGACAGTTTAGAGATTGCTGCGAAGTTGAAGAGTCCGTATGACTCTGTGGATGCTGCTTTATTGGCAGACGGAAAAGCATTATACACCATGTATTGCCAGCACTGCCACGGGGCAAAAGGTGAAGGCGATGGCAAGGTAGCTACTGGTGTAACCGTTGACGGTGTGGAGCGTGGTCTATACGCAGGTGTGGCTAACTTGAAAGGCGATGCCTATAAAAACATTACGGAGGGCCACATCTTCCATGTGATTACCATGGGTAAAGGTTTGATGGCACCACATGGTTCGCAGATGAGCCAGGAGGATCGTTGGAAAGTTGCACATTACGTAAAAACATTGCAGAAATAATTTAACAAAGCACAACAGGGTTAACTGAATACAACATGGGTCATTCAACAATAGTGGAAGAGAAATTTGTCTTTACCCAGGAAGCAAAAAAGAAAATCTTTTGGTTGCTCGGGGCTGGAGTAATCATGTTTGTTTTTGGGCTTTTTATGGCTCAGCGTGGCGGACATGATGATCATGCAGGAGGGCATGGACACGTAGCCACAGAACAACTGGTAGCCAGTGCGGATGCAGCTGCGGCCAGCGAGGGTGCTGAGGAAGGGGAGCATCATGGATCAGCAACCTGGGTGAAGCGTTTGTACACAACTCTGTGGATGAATAACATCTACTTCGTAGGCCTTGGTATTATCGGGTTGTTCTTTGTTGCGATTCAGTATGCTGCGCAAGCCGGATGGTCGTCAGGCATTAAACGTATACCGCTGGCTATGGGCCACTGGATTTTAGTTGCCTTTGCCGTAACCGTTGTGCTATGGTTTGTAACCAACCACGATATTTTTCATTGGACACATAGCTCCTTATATGGCGAGTATGTTGATGAGGCTAAAACACAACCCAACCCGGGTTATGATGAAATTATTGATGGTAAGGCACCTTACTTTTTCTGGCCAGGTAAAGCCGGTGGGTTTCCTATTTTCTACATCGCCCGTATGATCATTTTCTTTGGCATGTGGTATTGGTTCTTCCTGATGATCAAGAAGAACATGCTGGCCGAAGATCTGGAAGCGGATACAAAGTATTGGTTTAAGAACAGAAGCATCTCTGCCTGGTTCCTGGTGTTCTTCGCAGTAAGTTCATCAGTTGCTGCCTGGGATTGGGTAATGAGTATTGACACACACTGGTTCAGCACCATGTTTGGTTGGTATGTATTTGCCAGCTGGTGGGTAACGGCTTTGGCTATGATTACGCTTATCGTTGTGTATCTGAAAGATGCTGGTTATTTGAAAGTAGTAAACGCTAACCACCTCCATGATCTTGGAAAATTTGTATTTGCGTTTTCTATTTTCTGGACGTACATCTGGTTCGGTCAGTTTTTGTTGATCTACTACGCGAACATCCCGGAAGAAACTGTGTACTTTATTGAACGGATGAAAACCAGTCCGTATAGCTGGATATTTTACACCAACCTGATCCTAAACTTTGTATTACCGTTTTTGTTATTGATGACAAGAGACGCCAAGCGGCATTTATCGATGCTGAAAGTGGTTTGTCCGATTGTGATTGTAGGGCATTGGTTTGATTTTTACAACATGGTTACACCTGGTGTAATGCAGAACAACGGTGGGTTAGGATTTTTGGAAATCGGAACCGGTTTAATCTTTATGGCTGCTTTCTTGTGGATTACACTGAACAGCTTATCGAAGATGCCTCTGTTCGGTAAGAATCATCCCCTGTTAGAAGAAAGTCTCCATCACCACATTTAATTTGAAAGCATTATGACGACTTTGATTGTAGTTCTTGGTGTTGTTTTGGTTCTGATGATCCTGTATCTGATTTTCAGAATCAGTACACTGGTTAGCGTAGCCAAAAGCAAGAAAGAGACTGAGGTAGACAGCAGCAATGGTCTAAACGCCATGCTCTTCATCCTGTTTATGGTGTTTGGTTTGGGAGGCTTCTTCTGGTACTCCTATGCACACTTTGATTCGTACACACTGCCTGTTGCTTCTGAGCATGGCGCCTGGACGGATACGCTGTTCTGGATTACCATGGCAGTAACGGTAGTGGCCTTTGTGATTATCAGTATTATCAAGTTTGTGTTCTTATATCAGTACCAATACAAAGAGGGCAGAAAAGCTAAATTTTATCCAGACAACCATTACCTCGAATTGGCCTGGACGATTATTCCTGC
>JAEYTL010000022.1 GCA_023434025.1 Bacteroidota bacterium | reverse complement strand
GCGCCGGGGATACCCACGCCGCCGGCGCGCATCTTGGCGCTCTCCGAGTAGAACATCCCGGCCGGGCCGGCATGGAGGTAGAAGCGCTTAAAGTCGAGATCGGGCGGCGCCGAAATGGACTTGGCGAAGGCAAGATCCGCGGCGCTGACATTGGCGCTGCCGGCGAGACCACACAGCAGACCAAGAGCGATCGAGCGAAGGCGCTTCATGTCGAATCCATAGCCAGGGAGATCGCAGAGGACCTCGATGGCGCGATCATGGCTAATTAACCTTAAAGAAGCCCTAACGACGCCTTCGCAACCCTAGCGGGCATTTGGGACCCTAGACGCCGGCTTCGCGGCGCGGATAGTCGCGCAACAGCTGCCCCACCGCGGCGGCTGGGACGGGCATGCTGAACAGCCTTCCCTGCACCTCGATGCAACCATGGGCGCTGAGCTGGTCGAACTGCTCCTGCGTCTCGACACCCTCGGCCGTGATCGTCACGCCGAAGCTCGTGCCCAGGGTGGTGATGGCGTTGACGATGGCCTGGCTTTCCGCGTCTTTGCCGATGTCGCGGATGAAGGACTGGTCGATCTTGATCTTGTCGAACGGGAAGGTGCGCAGATAGCTCAGGCTCGAATAGCCTGTGCCGAAATCGTCCATGGCGATGCGCACGCCGAGCTCGCGCAATTGCTGCAGCGTCTCGATGTTGAGCGAGGATTTCTCCAGCATCACGGATTCCGTGATCTCGAGCTCGAGCCTCTGCGCCGCCAGCCCCGAGGCGGCGAGCGCGCTCAGCACCGAGGTGACGATCTGCCCGCGCAGGAACTGGATCGGCGACAGGTTGACCGCCACCCGCGTATGGGGCGGCCACTTCATCGCCACCATGCAGGCCTCGCGCAGGGCCCATTCGCCGAGCGGCACGATCAGGCCGAGATCCTCGGCGACGGGGATGAACTCGGCCGGCGAGACATTGCCGCGCTCGGGATGGCGCCAGCGCATCAGCGCCTCGAAGCCGGTGATGCTCTTGGTCTTCAGGTCGAGCAGCGGCTGGTAGAACATCGTCAGCTCGCCCTCGTTGAGGGCGTTGCGGAGGTCGATCTCGAGCATGCGGCGCGCCTGGGCGCAGGCATCCATCGCCGGGTCGAAGAGGCGCCAGACACCACGCCCATCCGCCTTGGCCCGATACATCGCCATGTCGGCGGCCTTCACCAGATCCTCGGGCGTGCAGAACTGGGCATCCTCGATCGCGATCCCGATGCTGGCCCCGATATGGACGGTATGGCCACCGATCTCGAGGGGCTGGGCCAGCGCCGCGATCAGGCGCTCGGCGATCGCCGCCGGTCCGGCGACGGTGGAATCGCACCAACTCATCAAGGCGAACTCGTCGCCGCCGAGGCGCGCCAGTCCTTCGCAGTCGCCGAGCGCCTCGCCCAGGCGGCTCGCCACCAGCCGCAGGAGCGCGTCGCCGACCGCATGACCGAGCGCGTCATTGACGGCCTTGAAGCCATCGAGGTCGATGAAGAGCACGCAGATCTTGGGCTCGCCGGGCTCCTTCCCGGCGAATGCCCGGGCCAGCATCTCATTGAAGAGCAGGCGGTTGCCGAGGCCGGTCAGTATGTCGTGCCGGGCGAGATACTGGTTGCGTGCTTCCGATTTCTGGCGCTGCGCGATCTCGTTCTCGAGACGCAGATTGGCGGCGACGAGATTGGCGGTGCGCTCGTTGACGCGCATCTCGAGCTCGTCGTTCATGCGGCGCAGCCGCTCGGCGCTGAGCTGCGCCTGCTGCTCGGCGCGCTTGCGCTCGATCTGGCTGTTCACCCGCGCCAATGCGACGTCGAAGTCGACGGGCTGGGTGACGTAGTCGTTGGCACCGAGCGCGAGAGCGGCCACGACATCCTCGCTCTGGCTCCTGGCCGTGACCATGATGACGGGGAGCGCGCTCGCCGAATGGCGGGCCCGGATGCGGCGCAGGACCTCGGTCCCGTCCATCTCCGGCATCATGACGTCGAGCATGACGGTGTCGAACTCGCCGGCCGCGATCAGTTCGAGCGCCTCGGCGCCGCTGGAGGCCTCGACGATCTCGTAGCCGCGCCGCTGGAACCGCCGCCCGAGAATGGTGCGGTTGTCGTGGACGTCGTCGACGATCAGGAGCCTGGGCGCCGCGGCGGCGAGCGCGGCTGGGTCGGGTTCAGAAGCCAGCTCGGCCGCCGGACTTGCATGGACGAAATTCATCTGGGACGACCTCAGACTGCGAGAGCGGCGGCAGGCGGGACGGCAGTACCAGGCGTGCCGGTCTCGGGCGCCGCCTCCTCCACCGAAGGCAGCTCCGCCAGGGCGCGGACCGTGAAGCATGAACCGCGGCCCGGCTCGCTGGTGACGCTGATCGCGCCCCCCATCAGCGCGCAGAATTTCTGGCTGATCGCCAGGCCGAGCCCGGTGCCGCCATATTTTCCTGCCGTCGCGGCCGAGGCCTGGCCGAAGTTCTGGAACAGCCGCTGCATCTGGTCCTCGCTGATCCCGATGCCGGTGTCGCGGACCTGGATCTCGATCCAGTCGCCGCTGGGCCTGCGATCACGGCGCACGGTGAGGGCGATCGTGCCGTTCTCGGTGAATTTGGCGGCGTTGCTGATAAGGTTCAGCATGATTTGGCGCAGCTTCGTGGCATCCGTGGAGACCGTGCCGAGGTGACCGATGCAGTTGAGCGTCAGCGTGTTGCCCTTCTCGGCCGCCAGATGCTGCGTCGTCGTGACGACGTCGCGCGCAAATTCGGCAAGCGCGAAGCGCTCGATCTTCAGTTCGATCCGGTTGGATTCGATCTTGGACAGGTCGAGCACGTCGGCGACCAGCGAGAGCAGGTGCTTGCCGGCCGCGTTGATCCGCGCGAGATCCAGCCTCTTGTGGTCGTTGCGGTCGTTGGGCTCGAAGGTCTCGAGCAGGATCTCGCTGTAGCCGATCACTGCGTTCAGTGGCGTGCGCAGCTCATGGC
>JAEYTL010000042.1 GCA_023434025.1 Bacteroidota bacterium | reverse complement strand
CATCATGCGGCCGACCATTTCCATGTGCAGCGCGTGGCAGAACCAGCTGCAGTAGTACCAGTGCAGACCCGGCTTGTCAGCGATAAAGGTGATGGAAGAGGTCTGCTGCGGGCTGATCTCCATGCTCACGCCATGGTTGACCACCACGAAGCCGTGGGAGACGTCTTCGATCTGGTCGATGTTGGTCACCACGACAGTCACTTCGTCACCCTGCTTCACGGTGAAGTCGGTGATGCCGTAGGCCGGCGCCATGGAGGTCATGTAGACACGCACCTTGTTGCCGTCGCGGATGACCTTGTTGTCGGTAGTCAGGTTGATACCGTCCTTCTCGGCCATCTTCACGGTCGGCGCGAAGAACGGATCGTTGCGGTCCCAGATCTTCTTGGTCTTGATCTGGTCGCGACGGGCCATGATGCAGTCGTGCGGCTCGGCGAAAGTCGGGCCGTCGTGCACCAGCTTCATCTCGTCGCCGGAGATATCGATCAGCTGATCGTTTTCCGGGTGCAGCGGGCCGGTAGGCAGGAAGCGGTCCTTGGAGAACTTGGACAGCGCCACCAGCCATTTGCCGTCGGCTTCGCTGGTTTCGCACAGCGAGGCGTGCAGGTGGCCCGGCTGGTAGTGCACGTCGAGCTTCTGCTTGATGTAGTTGACCTTCTCGCCCTTGTAGGCGCGACGGGCCTCTTCCATGTTCCACTTGACCACCTGGCTGTCGATGAACAGCGTGGTGTAGGCGTTGCCGCGACCGTCGAAGGTGGTGTGCAGCGGGCCGAGACCCAGTTCCGGCTCACCGACCACCACGTCACGCTCGTCCTTCAGCTTGCCGGCGAACAGGTCGGGCAGCATGTCGATGGCGATCATCGAGCAGGTCGGCGACAGCTTGCCGTTGGCGATGAAGTACTTGCCATCGGACGAGGTGTTCAGGCCATGGGGGTTCTTCGGCACCGGCACGTAGCGGGTGAACTCGCTGTTCTTGCCGTCCTTCTTGCGCCCATCGACCACCGGTACCTTGGAGTCGCCCAAGGTGATGAACTTGCCAGCCTTGACGGCTTTTTCGATCGCGTGGATGTCGAATACCACCACCCAGTCACGCTCGTTGCGCATCATCCCGCCCAGGTCGAAGGCCTTCTCCGAGTTGTAGCAGGTGGCGGCGGCGAAGCGGCCGGTGTAGTCGGCGTCGGTGTTGTCGAGGTTGCCGTCGACGATCACCTGGAAGGCCATCTCCATCTTTTCCGCATCGATGGCGTTGTACATGGTGTAGCTGTTCTCGTCCTGCAGGTCGAAGACCTTGCCATCGTTCGGGTGCGGGATGATGAACTCGGCGTTGGCGAAGACGTACTTGGTGTGCGGCACCTTCTGCAGACGCAGACCGTGGATCGCCTGCACGTTCGGCACGGTGATCATCTTGTCGCACTTCATGATGTCGAGGCGGATACGCGCGACGCGGCTGTTGGCCTTGTCGTTGATGAACAGGTACTTGCCGTCGTACTTGCCGTCGGTCATGGAGATGTGCGGGTGGTGGCAGTCGCCGTTCAGGAACTTGGCGCTGTCGCCCATGATCGCGCGGCTTTCGTTGGTCAGGCCCCAGCCGGTGGCGGAGTCGACGTTGAACACCGGAATACGCATCAGCTCGCGCATGGACGGTACGCCCAGCACGCGGACTTCGCCCTGGTGACCGCCGGACCAGAAGCCGTAATACTCGTCCAGTTCGCCCGGGCCGACGTGAATCTTGGACTGGGCGTCCTTGACTGCCGCCGCGAAGGACTCGCGGGTCATGACGGAAGTACCCAGAGCGGTGGCGGCAACAGCCGCACCGGTCATGGCGGTTGCGCCGAGGAAGCCACGGCGGCTCAGACCACCCTTCTCCAGCGTTTCGGGATTGTTCTTGCTCTTGTCACTCATGGGGGTGTTGCTCCTTATCGCTTAACACAGATCAGACGATCAGTTCCGAACGGCTCGCCCGCAGACGACGCTCAGGGTTCCACCACTTCAACTACAGGGATCATTTCCGGCCCGACCGGGGCCTTCTTGTCACGCTTCCTGCGCTTGTTCTTGTTCACCAACGGAGGACACTTGTTCTCGTTGTGGTAGGTCATCTGGCAGTCCAGACAGTAGTGGCACTCGTTGTGGTTGATGTGCCCATCCGGATGAATCGCCTGCACCTCGCATTCATTGGCGCAGATCTGGCAGGGGTTGCCGCACTCCTTGCGCCGCTTGAGCCAGTCGAACAGGCGGAAGCGACCGGTGATCGCCAGCCCCGCGCCCAGCGGGCAGATGTAGCGGCAGTAGACCTTGCGGGTGAAGATGTTCACCACCAGCAGCACCACTGCGTAGAGCACGAACCACCACTGGCGGTCGAACTTGAGCGTGATAGCGGTCTTGAACGGCTCCACCTCGGCGGCCTTCTCCGCCATCATCATCGACTCGAGCGAGATACCGAACAGCACCAGCAGGACGATGTACTTGATCGCCCAGAGCCGCTCGTGCACCGCGAAGGGCACGTCGTACTGCGGAATCTTCAGCTTGCGCGCAGCCTCGTTGATCAGCTCCTGCTGGGCGCCGAACGGGCACAGCCAGCCACAGAACACGCCGCGCCCCCAGAGCAGGATGCTCGCCGCGGTGAACACCCAGAGGATGAAGATCACCGGGTCGGTAAGGAACAGTTCCCAGCGGAAGTCCTGGACCAGCGCATGGACGAAGGTCAGCACGTTGACCACCGACAGCTGTCCCAGCGCGTACCAGCCGATGAACACCACGGTGAACACCAGGTAGCCGTGACGCAGCCGCTTGAGGAAGGTCGGGTGCTTGGTCAGCTTGTCCTGCAGGAACAGGATCACCGTCAGCAGGCCCAGCGCGACGAGGATCACGCCGATCTGGAAGCTTTTCTGGTACCAGATGTTGACCCACATCGGCCGATTGGCTTCTTCGATAATGGCGAGTTCTTCGGCGGTCGGTTGCGGACGCTCGATGTATTCCTCGGGAATCTGATACGGCAGCTCGAAGCTGGTGAAGATGCCGTCGACCGGGCCGGTCTGACGCCGCACCAGGAGCTCCAGCGTCCAAGGCGTACCCGGATCGAAGCCGGTCTTCTCGCGGATGATGAAGATCGCCATCTCCTTGAACTCTGGAATGCCTTCGGCGTACACGTCGTTGAGC
>JAEYTL010000039.1 GCA_023434025.1 Bacteroidota bacterium | reverse complement strand
CCCGGGGGGGCCCCCCGCCGCGCTGTCCGGCGCGCGCATGAGCGTCGCCGAGGGTGAGACGGTGGCCCTCGTCGGGCCGAGCGGGGCAGGGAAGTCGACGTTGCTGCTCTGCCTCGCGGGGCTGCTGCGTCCCGGCCGCGGTGTGGTCTCCTACGACGGGATGGATCTGGCGTCTCTGGCACCGGACGAGCTCGCGCGGCTACGACTGCGGGAGTTCGGGTTCGTCTTCCAGGGCGGCGACCTGATGCCGGAGCTCACGCTGACCGAGAACGTCGAGCTGCCTCTGCGCCTCGCGGGCGTCGGTCGACGCGAGGCGCGCGAGCGTGCCGAGAGGCTGCTCCGGCGTCTCGGGCTGGACGACGCGCGTGGTCGTCGGCCCAGCGAGGTCTCCGGGGGTCAGGCTCAGCGCGCGGCCGTCGCGCGCGCCGTGGTCCACGAGCCCGCGGTCGTCTTCGCGGACGAACCGACCGGGGCGCTCGACTCGGACAACGCCCGGGGGGTCATGGAGGTCCTGCTCGCGGCGACGCGTGACGTGGGCGCGAGCCTCGTGATGGTGACGCACGACCGGTCCCTCGCTGCGCTCTCGGACCGGGTCGTCGAGGTCCACGACGGGCGGGTCCGCGAGACCGCGGGGGACGTGTCGACCGAGCAGCTGGGGCGGATCACGGCATGGTGAGCACCTCGTGGAGCACGGACCTCGCCCGCGCGACCTCGCGGGCCATGTCGAGCCGCGGCACGGCGGCTCTGAGGGTGGCGATCGCGGCGACCTCGCTCGCGCTCGTCGTCCTCGCCCATCTCCTTCTCGCGGTGGGCGGGCTCGCCCCCCGGTGGGCGTCCGTGAGCCCGGCTCGCGCGGCCGACGAACGGTCGGACTTCGCCTGGAACGAGGTCTTCTCGGTCGTCGACGACGCCTCACTGACCGTGCTGGTCCTCCACTCCGACCATCCCGACGTGGCCCCGGCCCCGCCAGGTCTCGCGCGGTTCCCCGAAGCCGGTGAGGCCTTCGTCTCGCCGGCGCTGCGCGCGTTGCTGGGGCGGGAGCCCGTCCTGGCGGGGAGGGTCCCGGGTGCTGTGGTCGGCACGATCGGTGACGACGGGTTGGTCGTGCCCGACGAGCTGCGGGCGGTCGTCGCGCTGGCGGACGACGGTGACATGTACCCGGGGACCGGGTGGGGGAGCGACGACATCGATACGTTCGGTCTCCCTCCCGTCGCGCAGACCCGGTTGATGCTCGTCCTGCTGTGGGGGCTGCCCGCCCTGATCGTCCTCGCGGCGTGCGGCACGAGCGTCGTCGACCTCGTGCGGCGGCAGTCGGCGCGACTGCGGGTCGTCGGCGCGTCCGGGGCCCAGGTGCGGCGGTACGTGCGCGCGTTCGCGGTGCGGACGAGCGTCGCGCCCGCCGCCGTGGGTGCGGCCGCAGGGACGCTGGCGGTGCTGCTGCTGTCCGGTTCGGGTGCGTTGGGGATGTCGTTCTTCCCGGCGTCGGCCGCCGGGGTGCTCGCGCTCGCGGGCCTCACGACCGGCCTGGTGACGGCTGCTGTGGGTGCGTGCGCCGTGGTCGCGTCTCGTCGAGCCGCGGCCCGGGCCTACGAGACGGCTCGCGGAACCGCCGGGACCGCGAGCTCCTGGCCCGCCGTCCTCGCGGCGACCGGCGCGATGCTGCTGTTCGGCATGACCGCTGTCCGGTGGGTCACGGTCGATCCTCGGGTCCCGGGTGCGGCCGGCACGGCGCTGATGCTCCTCGGCGCGGGGCTCCTCGTCTTCGGCGCGGCGCTCGGCACGTCGCGGATGGTCCAGAGGTGGTCCGTGCGCGTGCGGGCACGGCGGCTGGAGACCCAGCTGGCGTGGCGGCAGCTGGGCCACTCGCCCCGCCCCCTCGTCCTGGCGACGTTCGCGATGACCGGCGTGGCGACGGTGTTCGCGATGACGTTCGCCGTCCTGCAGATCCTGGGCGAGCCGGTCAGCGGGACGTCGGCGCGGTGGACCGTCTCGGTCGCGGGCTCGACCCAGCCCGAGGTGCGCGAGCTGGTCGACGCCGTGGGTCCCGACGCGGTCCTGGAGCTGACGCAGGACGAGGCGTCGTGGGTGTGGGGCTCGTGCGCCGCGCTCGCGAGCACCTTCGGTGACGTACGCGACGCGGACGGGAGCGGGTGCGTCGACGGGCGCGAGTACGCGCCGGGAGCGCTGGTGCACGGCCCGTTCGCGGAACCGCTGTCGTTCTTCGGCGCTCCGGCGCTCGTGCGTGCGGTGGACCCGCACGAGGCGTCCCTCGACGCGCCCCCGGGCGCCAACGCCTACCTCAACGCGCGGCTCGACGACGCACTCGTGCAGCAGTCCGCGATCCTGCGCGCCGCTCCGAACTCC
The DNA here is from genome assembly GCA_023434025.1 of Bacteroidota bacterium. GTDB lineage: Bacteria > Bacteroidota > Bacteroidia > Flavobacteriales > Flavobacteriaceae > Flavobacterium. The sequence continues at coordinate 586 of JAEYTL010000039.1, read as the reverse complement.
GCTCTGACGCTCGACTCCGCGGACCAGGCGCTTCTCGTCGTGGTCCCAGCCGCTCAGGACCTGACGACGCGGTCGGCGATCGCGGGTGGGCTGCTCAGCGTCATCGCGACGGTCCTCGCGGTGTCGTTGGTGCCCGAGGCCGCCGCGAGCGAGCGCCGGCTCGGCAGGCTCGGGGCGAGTCGCGCCGTGGTCCGGAGGTTCGCGGCAGCGCGGGCCGCGCTCACGATGCTCGTGGCCGGGACGGTCGGAGCGGCTGTCGCGCTCCTCGTCGAGCAGAGCTACCTGGCCCTGGGAAGCCTGTACGTGGTCGACCTCACGACGGCCGGCGGCCTCGCCGTGGTGGTCCTCCTGACCTCGGCGGCCGCGGTCGTGGCCGGAGGGCTGCGAGCGGGCGGTGCCGGACAGGAGCCGTCGTGATGTACCCGGCACGGCCGGGGCCGGTCGGTGCGCTATTCTTGTCGGCGGTCTGTGTGCGTGTGCATCGACGGCCGCCCGGGCCGGACCCGGGGCGTGCCGCTCGGGAGCGCAGTCGCCCGTGGGCGCGACACGACCACCGTTGACCCCGAGGGTGCCGCCGGTGCCCGCT
>JAEYTL010000023.1 GCA_023434025.1 Bacteroidota bacterium | reverse complement strand
AAAAGAAAGAGGTAATATCTATCGGACAATATACTTCAAGAGTTATTTAGCCATCGGTATACTCTCTTCCTTTTCACTTTATTTCTTCAAATTTAAATATCAACTTTATTTTACAAACATAGGAGCTATCGGAATCCGTGTTCCATTAAAGAAAAGTCTCGGTGTTCAGTAAGTAATCAAAAAATCATCCCTGTCGTTCAAAAAATTTAATTTTTTTCGCGTTTCAAGCATTTTTTCTTTGTTTAAATCAACCTGAAAAACATGCTCATTGCGTTGGGGCTCTACTATATAATTGCCCAATTCATCAATCACCTGCGAATGACCAATGTATGCATGTGCGTTACCATCTGTTCCGGTTCTGTTTACACCAATTACATACACTATATTTTCTATCGCCCTGGCTTTCAACAAAATATCCCACGCCTTTATTCTTACATCCGGCCAATTTGCCACATAAATTAACAGGTCGTACTCTTCCGTATTTCTGACAAAAACAGGAAACCGCAGGTCATAGCAAACCTGCAGGCAGATTTTCCAACCGTTGTATGCTATTATTTTTTTTGCTTTTCCGGGCTGATACACTTTTTCTTCGCCGGCCAGAGTGAAAAGGTGTCTTTTGTCATAATAATCTACTTCTCCGGTTGGAAACACAAACACCATCCGGTTAAAGTAATGTTCTTTGTCGCGGATGACCAAACTGCCGGTGATGGCTGCTTTTTTAGTTTTTGCCAGTTCAATTAACCACGAAATGGTTTCTCCCTGCATGGTTTCTGCTACTTTTTGCGGATTCATGGTAAATCCGGAGGTAAACATTTCCGGAAGCACAATTAAATCGGTATGTGCCATAATCGCTTTTATTTTTTGTTCAAAATAAAGCCTGTTTTCCGATGGGTTTTCCCAAATCAGCGGAGCCTGGATAAGCGAAACGATCATTTTTTCTTTTTGATAAAGATACAAAATACGCATTTGAGATTTTTTCTTATCTTCACAAAAAAACAATTCTATGAAAAAATGGTCTTTTTTATTGATTATACTGGTTTGCTTTTCAATCAATGCCCAGCAAAAATCAACGAAGTCAAATACCCAAAAATTCTGGGAGACCCTTCAGAAACACTGTGGAAAAGCTTATGAAGGCGAAATTGCAGAAGCTCCCGCCAACGATGAGTTCCGGGGCAAAAAATTAATCATGCATGTGAAAAGCTGCGGAAAGAACAAGATCCGTATTCCGCTGTTTGTCGGCGAAGACAAGTCCAGAACCTGGGTGCTGACGTATAAAAACGGTAGAATCACACTCAAACACGATCACCGGCACGAAAACGGCAAACCGGATAAAGTAACGCAATACGGCGGAACCTCTACCAACGGCGGCTCGTATAATATACAGTTTTTTCCGGCGGACGAATATACCAGTGAACTGATTCCCTACGCTTCGATGAATGTCTGGTGGATAACGATTGATGACAAAGCCTTTACCTATAATTTACGGCGTATCGGAACAGACCGTGTTTTTTCGGTATCATTCGATTTGAGCGAACCGGTTGAAAATCCTGAGTCTCCTTGGGGTTGGAAGGATTGATTTCTCACAGAAAACACAGAAGACACAGAAATTTTTGTTCGGAAACTTTCAAACCTGAAACCTGGAACAAAAATTTTTCTACTCCACCGTAATCTCATCCACAAAAATAAACGCTTCGCCATCAAACGGAAACCCCTGGTGCCATTCGGGCAGTTTACCGAAATTAACCGCTTTTACTTTTACATAACGGGTTTTTACAGGCTTTTTAACGCTTTTAAATCCTTTGATAATGGAATTATAGTCTTTCGGGTCAATCGTGTTAATCTGCGTGTCAAAAAGCGTAAAATTCACATTGTCATCCGAAATATAATATTCCACCTTAGTGGGCATCAAAATCCACGAACGGGTATCCTGCAGAAAATTGGCGGTGATCTGACTGATTTCACGGGTAGATTGCATATCGATCACGGCTTCAAAATCATGGGTCTGATAGCCTTGCCAATCGCCTTTTCGCCAGTTTTCGGTGCCAAAAATACCGTCTATCAGGCCTTCGGGTCCACCGGCATGGTATTGCGGATTATAGGTTGATTTGATATCGATGGTGAAATTATTGGGTTTTTTGAAAAAAGAGGCGGAGACAGTTGCACTCAAAGGCCCTCTTGCTTCAATTGATTCTCTGAAATAGGTTTCAATTGTTGATGTTTCAGTAATTTCGAAAGGTACAGAATAGGGCTTAAATTCCGGTTTTTTATTTAGCTCATCAACGATTCTGTAATACACCTTTTGTCCTCTGTGCTTTCTGTCGGATAAATTTGAGTGTGTTATTTCAATCTTCATTTTATCCTTAAAGGATTTACTTTCAGCTTGAATAACAGGAACAATGGAAAGCTCCCGGACATCATCACCGGAATGCGGCATCTCCTTCAGGTTTAATCCGAATAGTTTATCGTTACCTGCTGATTTATTAATGGTTTTTGAAGTCCCATCTTCCAAATTCACCTTTATTTTATCAAAATAAGGTTCGGTGGTCGTCCAAAACGGCTGTCCCGGAGTTACATTATAAATTCCCATCGAACTCAACACATACCACGCACTCATTTGTCCGCAATCTTCGTTACCAATTAAACCGTCGGGGTCATTTTTATAGAAATTATCTAAAATGAAATGTACTTTTTCTTTCGTTTTTTCGGGTTTGTTGACAAAATTGTACAGATAGGCCACATGGTGACTTGGTTCATTTCCGTGAGCATACTGCCCGATTAAGCCGGTAATATCCACCTGATGACGACCGGACGTTTCGCTTTCGCTGTTGAACATCTCGTCTAATTCGGCTTCAAATTCAGCTTCTCCGCCCATTGCTGCTATCATTCCCGGAATGTCCTGCGGTACAAAAAATGTATATTGCCAGCCGTTGGCTTCGGTGTAATTGTTATTCACTTCTTTAGGATCAAAAGGTTTATCCCAACCGCCGTTTTTCTTGGGCTGAATGAATCCGGTTTCCCAATTGAAAAGATTTTTCCAGTTTTGAGAGCGAAGCATGAAATACTGATAATCTTCCTTTTTACCCAATAATTGAGCCATCTGAGCGATACACCAATCGTCATAAGCATATTCTAAGGTTTTGGAAACACTTTCATGCTCATCGTCAATGGAGATGAAACCTTGTTTTTTATAGGCATCCAACCCTAAATGATCCAACATGGCGGAATATCTGGCTGCCTCATACGCTTTTTCGTAATCAAACCCTTTGATCCCTTTAGCCATTGCATCGGCCATCACGGAAACGGAATGGTAGCCAATCATACAATCGGTTTCGTTGGAAGCGAGTTCCCAAACGGGTAAACGGCCGCCTTGCTCAAATTGTTTGAGAAAGGTGTTGATATAATCTGTCGTTCGTTTTTTATCAATTAAGGTATAAAGCGGATGAGCGGCCCGAAACGTATCCCACAGGGAAAAAACGGTGTAATAATCAAATCCTTCCGCCTTGTGTATTTTGTTGTCGCGGCCACGGTATTTGCCGTCTATATCCTGTGCGATATTGGGTTGCATCATGGTGTGATATAAAGCGGTGTAGAAAATGGTTAATTTATTTTTATCATTAGATGTGACTTCTATTTTTGAAAGTTCCTTATCCCAAAGTTGTTCGGCTTCTTTTTTTACTTTTTCAAAATCCCAGTGGTTGATTTCGGATGAATTTAACTTTGCTCCTTCATATCCTGTGGGTGAAAGCGATACTTTTACGAGTATTTTTTCTCCTTTTTTTACTTGTTTTGAAAAACTGATTTTAAGTTCTTCATCTCCTGTATAAAAATTTTGTGGTTTATTCTTTCCTCGCCAGTTGTTTATCTTTAAAGGAACATTAAACTCAATTCTTGCAAAAATATATTGATCTTTCGCCCAGGCTTCGCTTCTTCGGAAAACCTCAATGGTTTTACTGTCAATTATTGTTATTTCTCCATATAACAATTTATCGCGATGATTTAAGTCTAAAATAAGGTTCGCTTGTCCGCTTTGGTTAAATGTATATTCATGAAACCCAACCCGGGTTGAAGTCGTTAACCGGGCATCAATATTATGTTTGTCTAATTTTACTGCGTAAAAACCTGCTGAAGCTTTTTCGTTTTGATGAGAAAATGTGGAAGAATAGACTTTATTGTCAAAAGAAGGTTCACCCATGGTTGGCATTAACAGAATATCCCCATAATCGGAAACTCCGGTTCCGTTGAGATGGGTGTGCGAAAAGCCATAGATGCGGTTATCGGAATAATGATAACCGGAACAGCCTTCCCAGCTGCCATCGATGCGGGTGTCGGGTGAAAGTTGTACCATCCCGTAAGGCACAGTAGCTCCGGGAAAAGTATGTCCGGTTCCGCCGGTTCCGATGAATGGATTGACGTATTGTTGGTAATTTTGACTGAAAGTGATTCCGGATACGAAAAGAAAAATGGTGAGAGTTAGAAATCGCATAGTGGTTTGTTGAGTTTGTTTACACCTGACAGGTGAAAGATACCAGTTGAAATAGTTGTTTGTTTTTCAAATATACTACTTTTTCTTATTGAACACGTTTTGCGTTAGGTTGTTAGATTACTTCTCCCAGCTTTTTACAACAACAAACTCAACCAAACGCTGCTCTACCCGTTCCAAAAATTTTCAGGACACAAAAAGTCGTTTTACCAATGCCCTAGCTGTAGATTAAAAAATATTGTAAATTAGACGTTTCAAAATTAAGCCTAATTATAGAACCGTAATGCGAAGCAAATGAACAGCCACGAAATAGAACATAACGTCAAAAATATAGTTGAGAACTTTTCAAAAGAAAATTTCATTTTCGATTTACTGTTGGCTTACGGTATTTCCAAAACTTCTATAACTCGTCTGAAAAGTGGAGATTTTAATCTTTCTAAAATAGAAGGAGAGATTTTGTATAAGAAAAAGATATTTTTCAAAACCGAACAAACGGATAAACTTTTAAGCACGACTGAATCTGTTGCCAAAGAAGAGCGTATTTCCAAACATTCGCCTCGTTTTGCCATTGTAACCGATTTTAAAACTTTGGTGGCAAGAGATTTAAAGCTGGGTAAAAACTTGGATATTGCTATTCCTGATTTACCGAATCACTATACATTCTTTTTACCGTTGGCTGGTAGTGAAGTCTATCATTCTACCAACGATAACGAAGCAGACCGAAATGCAGCCTACAAAATGGCACAGCTTTATGATCTGCTCATTACACAAAACCCAGATGTTTACAATTCAAAAGAAAACATACACAGTCTCAATGTGTTCTTATCAAGATTGTTGTTTTGTTTTTTTGCGGAGGATACCGAAATTTTTGATGGCGATAGTATTTTCACCAATACCTTAGTGCAACATACCAACAAAAACGGAAGCGATACGCATTTGTTTCTCAATACTGTTTTTGATAAATTAAACACCAATAACAATAAAGGTTTTGCGGACTACTTAACCAAATTTCCGTATGTAAACGGTGGTTTGTTTGGCACAAAAATAGATTCACCTGTTTTCACAGCTAAGGCTCGAAAAATTCTCATTGAGCTGGGCGACTTGAATTGGAAAGAAATCAATCCTGATATTTTCGGTTCGATGATACAGGCGGTGGTCATTCCCGAATACCGTAGCGATTTAGGTATGCACTATACCTCTGTACCTAATATTTTGAAACTTATTAAACCTTTGTTTTTAGATGAATTGTACGACGCATTTGAAAACGCTAAAACCATTTCGCAGTTACGTAAACTGGTTAATCGTATTGCAAAAATAAAATTCTTCGACCCGGCTTGTGGTAGTGGTAATTTTCTGATTATTACCTACAAAGAAATTCGTTTGTTGGAAATTAAAATTCTGCAACGCATTATAGACCTTACTCCTAATCCGGAATTAGAGTTTACATCTATACAACTATCGCAGTTTTATGGGATAGAACTGGACGATTTTGCCCACGAAATGGCAATACTTTCTTTGTGGCTTGCTGAACATCAAATGAACAAAGTTTTTGAAGAACAATTATTTGATTACGGAAAAAGCAAACCGATATTACCACTCAAACAATCGGGAAAAATAGTACAAGGAAATGCGGCAAGAGTAGATTGGGCAGCAGTATGTCCCATTGATAAAGAAGCCGAAGTATATATTATCGGAAACCCCCCGTATTTAGGTTATGCAAGGCAAGATGAAGAACAAAAAAAAGATATGGGCATTACTTTTTATGGAATAAAAGATTATAAAAAGTTAGATTATATCGCTTGTTGGTTTTACAAAGGCACTAATTATATTGAAAACACTAATGCTAAATATGCCTTTGTCACCACTAATTCTATAACACAAGGAGAACAAGTAGCATTGCTTTGGCCTCTTATTCTAAACAAGAAACAAGAAATTTCATTTGCACATCAGTCATTTAAATGGACAAACAATGCCAAAAGGAATGCAGGGGTTGCCGTTGTAATTATTGGAATTAGAAATATTGACGAAACTGAAAAATATCTTTACAACCAAAACATTAAGCAAGTTGTAAAAAACATCAGCCCATACTTAACCAATACTTCAAATATTTTTGTTTTACCACGCAACAAATCGTTAAGTAAATTTCCTATAATGATAAAAGGAAGCTCGCCATCTGATGACGGAAATCTTTTGTTTGAAATTCAAGAAAAAGAAAGCTTAGCTTCTCAAAGCCCATTAACAAAAAAATTTTTCAAAAAATACATTGGAGCAAAAGAGTTTATGAGCAATACTTATAGGTATTGTATTCACATCACTATAGAAACAGAATATAAAACTGCTTCCAAAATAAAATCCTTGGCAGAACGCTTTGAAAGAGTAAAAATGTTCAGACTAAACAGTAAAAAAGAAGCAACCAAAAAGAAAGCAACAACACCATATTTTTTTGATGAAGACAAATATCAAAAAGCGGAATTTATTTTAGTTCCACAGACAGGTTCTGAACGAAGAGAATATCTTCCTGTCGGGTATTTTGATGATTCTTTCGTTCCGTCTAACGCAACAAGGGTAATTTACAATGTTCAACCTTGGTTATTTGGGGTATTATCTTCCAAAATGCACATAGTTTGGGTAAAAGCAGTTGCGGGAAGGTTAAAAACAGATATGCAATATTCAAACACACTTTGTTACAATACTTTTCCGTTTCCAGATATTACGGTGAAACAAAAAGAAACACTCAATTTGTATGTATTTGCTATTTTAGACGAGCGAGCCAAACATCCTGAGAAAACAATGGCACAGCTCTATGATCCCGATAAAATGCCCAAAGGTTTGCGGGAAGCACACCAAAATTTAGATAAAGCCGTAGAAGATATTTATCGTTTGGGTAATCCGTTCAAAAGCGATACAGAAAGATTAGAGTTTTTGTTTAAAATGTATGAGGAAATGATACAAATAGATACGCTGTTTTCGAAGAAAAAACCTGCTAAAAAAACGAAGAAGAAATGAGGAGTATGGAAAAGCTATTAGATACATTATTGGCTTCTAAAACCGAAACGGAAGTTTTGGAATTTAAACAAGCAAAAAATCAAATTGACAAAGACGATTTGGGCAAATACTTTTCGGCATTAAGCAACGAAGCGAACCTAAAAAATGTAAAACAAGCGTGGCTCATTCTCGGAATTAAAAACGACAGAACGGTAGCAGGAACAACTATAAACGAAAATCAACTTAATGAATATAAGGCTGAAATTGTAAAGCATACATCACCCCGCACCGATTTTACCAATGTTTTTTGGGTGTTAAAAAACGGGAAAAATATTTTGCTATTTGAAATTCCACCCGCACCGAAAGGTATGCCTGTAAGCTGGAAAGGACATTTCTATGGACGTGATGGCGAAAGTTTGGGAGCACTTACCAACCGTGAATACGACAAAATAAAATCGCAAACCGCCACTGACTGGAGTGCACAAATTATTGAAGGTGCTACCATTGCCGATTTGTCGGAAGAAGCTATTGCTTTTGCAAGGGATCAATACACCGTGAAACATCCTAAACAAACGGAAGAGATTGCAGGTTGGACAGACGAAGCATTTCTCAACAAAGCAAAAGTTACAATAAAAAACAAAATTACTCGTACTGCTATTTTATTACTTGGCAAACCAGAATCAGAACACCTTATTTCACCTGCAACGGCTAAAATTACGTGGATACTCAGAGACAGAGATAACGTCGAAAAGGATTATGAGCATTTTACCTGCCCGCTTATGTTAGAGACAGATAAAGTACGGGCAAAAATACGCATCATCAAATACCGCTACATTAAAGAAGGTACATTATTCCCTGACGAAGTGGATCAATTTGACCCTTATATTATTCGAGAAGCATTAAACAATTGTATAGCACATCAGGATTACACATTGGGTGGAAAGATAAATGTAGTGGAGCGTGAAGATGGCTATCTGACCTTTGTAAATTCTGGCTCGTTTATTCCAGAAAGTGTAGAGAAGGTAGTAGAATCCGATGCACCCGAAACTACTTATCGCAATCCATTTCTGGCAAATGCAATGGTCAACCTGAATATGATTGATACCACAGGAAGCGGCATTAAAAAAATGTTCATTATTCAAAAGAATAAATATTTCCCCTTGCCTGATTATGATTTTGCTAGCCAAAAAGTAAAAGTGCAAATTACAGGGAAAGTAGTAGATATAAACTACGCTCGAAAATTGGCAACTATAAGTAATTTGACATTGGAGGAAATTATTTTGCTTGATAAGGTTTCCAAACAGAAGTCTATTCAAGCAAATGAAATTAATAGTTTAAGAGCAAAAAGTTTAATTGAAGGCAGAAAGCCCAATTTTTATATTTCATCGGAAATTGCAAAAGCAACAGGAGAAAAAGCCGTCTATATCAAACATAGAGGATTTAAAGACGAACACTATAAAAAAATGATACTAGAATATATTCAAAAATATGGAGAAGCAAGCAAAAAAGAAATTGACGACCTGATTTTAGATATACTACCAACAATTTTAGATAAAAAGCAGAAGGAAAATAAAGTTAGAAATATTGTATATGCGATGTCGAAAAAAGACAAAGCCATTGAAAACAAAGGTACAACAAGAAATCCCAAATGGATTTTAAGTTCATCTAAAAATGCTGTCGAAAAATTAATTTAGATAAACTTTTAGATAAACTTTTAATTTAATTACCTGATAATCAATAATTTGTTTAAATAATTTAGATAAACTTTTAGCTGCTTTAGACAAAAAATAAAAGACGTGAATACCACTGAAAATAAAGATAAATTATGCCCGATTTTGTAAAAGTAGAATATAGCCAAACAGGCAAAAGCAAAAAGACCAATGAGCAGGGAATGCGTGAAATGCAGGAACGAGCATACAATGCACGTACTGCACAATATCTTTTGATTAAAGCACCGCCTGCATCGGGTAAATCAAGAGCCCTGATGTTTATTGCTTTAAATAAACTTAAAACCCAAGACATCAAAAAAGCTATTGTTGCCGTTCCTGAAAAATCAATTGGAGCCTCGTTTAGTTCTACACAATTAACCGATTATGGTTTTTTTGCTGATTGGACAGTGAACCCTAAATATAACTTGTGTACATCCGGTTCAGATTCCAGCAAGGTAAAGGCATTTTTAGATTTCTTGGAAAGCGATGAGCAAATTTTAATTTGCACACACGCCACGTTACGTTTTGCATTTGATGGTTTGGACGAAAAGAAATTGAATGATACTTTAATTGCTATAGATGAGTTTCACCACGTTTCAGCAGACGGAGATAACCGTTTGGGTGAAGTGATGAAAAACATAATGTCAAAATCAAATGCTCATATTGTGGCGATGACAGGTTCATATTTCCGTGGCGATAATGTACCTGTCTTATTACCCGAAGATGAAGCAAGGTTTACAAAGGTTACTTACAACTATTACGAACAGTTGAATGGGTATGAATTTTTAAAATCCTTGGGCATTGGGTATCATTTTTACACCGGTCGTTATTTCAAAAAACAACCCGACCGAGAAATGTCGGCTTTGGAAGAAATATTAGACGAAAGCAAAAAAACAATTATACATATTCCAAGTGTAAATTCTGCGGAATCATCCAAAGAAAAATACGAAGAAGTCGGGCATATTATTGATGTTTTGGGTGATTTGGAATCACAAGATGAAAATACTGGCGTATTATACGTAAAGAGTAAGCGAAGTGGCAGAATATTAAAAGTAGCCGATTTGGTAAATGACAATCCCAAAGAGCGAGATAAAATTTCGGCTTATCTGCGTGACATCAAATCTGTTGATGATATTGATATTATCATTGCTTTGGGAATGGCAAAAGAAGGCTTTGACTGGCCTTATTGCCAGCACGCTTTAACTATAGGTTACAGAGGTTCGTTAACCGAAATCATTCAGATTATCGGACGTGCAACGAGAGATAGCAATAACAAAACCCACGCACAATTTACCAATCTGATTGCACAACCCGAAGCAGATAATGATGAAGTAAAAGTGGCAGTAAACAATATGCTGAAAGCCATTACTGCGTCACTTTTGATGGAACAGGTTTTAGCACCAAATTTCAAATTCAAACTGAAAGAAGACGATAACGATGATGATGAAGACAATGACGACGATGATACAAATACAATAAAAATAAGAGGTTTTAAGTTACCGACTTCACAACGTGCCAAAGACATTATTGAAAGCGATTTGAATGACTTAAAAGCAAGAATTTTGCAGGATGACCAAATGCTGAAAGCGATGCCCGGAAATGTTGACCCCGAAGTAATCAATACTGTTTTGATTCCTAAAATTATTCGTGAAGTATATCCCGATTTGAGTGAAGAGGATGTAGAAGCAGTTCGTCAGCACGTTGTAGTAGATTCAGTAATTAAAAACAGTATTATCGAAGAACAAGGCGGAAAGAAATTTGTGAGAATGGCTAATAGTTTTGTAAATATAGACGACATTCACATTGACTTGATTGAACAGATAAATCCATTTCAAAAAGCTTTTGAAATTTTATCAAAATCAGTAACCACACAAGTGCTGAAACTGATTGACGAACATATTCAAGCAATAAAAATTGAAATGACAGAAGATGAAGCTATCATTTTATGGCCACAGATAAAAGAATGGATAGGAAAAACAGGAGAAGCACCCAATATTCAGTCCTACGACCCGAAAGAAAAAAGAATGGCAGAAGCAATTATATTTTTACGTGAATTAAAAAGACAAAAAGCATTAAATGAGCAATAAGAAAAAAATATCATTAGACGATATCTTCAACGATGATGATTTTGGCTTGTTGGATGCACAGCAAAAAAATTCTAGCAAAAAGACCACAGACCAAAGACTTATAGATTCATTTGAGGAACTCAATGCTTTCGTAGATAAAAACGGCAGAGAACCGAATACATCAAGTATGTCGGAATATAGCTTATTGGCTCGTTTGAAAAATATTAGAGAAAATGAGGAGCAAAAAATTTCTTTAAAAGCTTATGACAGGCATAATCTTTTAGGCGAAGTTGAAATGCCAAAAATAGCTATTGAAGATATTTTAGATGATGATGAATTTGGCTTATTGAGTACCGATAGTGATTTATCTATTTTCAAATATAAACACCTCCCTAAAGAAGACGAAAGAGCCGAAGCCGATTTTGTAGCACAAAGGAAGCCTTTAACAGAAGAAGAATTCCTGCCTTATGAAAAGATGTTTCAGAAAGTACATCAAGAAATTAAAGAAGGAAAACGAAAAATATTGCCATTTAATAACATTGAAAAAAACTTACACCTTGGAGATTTTTATCTTATTGATGGACTAATGCTTTATTTGAAAGAAGCAAATCTTGAAAAAACAGTTTGGGAACAAAAATCTGGAAATCGTGAACGGATTGAAGGAAGAACATTAACAATATTCGAAAACGGAACCTATAGTAATATGCTTTACCGTTCACTTGGCAAACAAATCCAAAAAAGCGGAAAACTAATTACCAATACGTATAAGGGCATAAAAAATGAACTTTACGTAAATGCTGGAATGGTAAAAGAAGAAGATGTACAGACAGGCTGGGTTTATATTTTAAAATCTAAATCCACAAATCCACAAATATCAGCTATTAAAAACTTATACAAAATAGGATTTTCAAGTACTCCCATTGACGAACGCATTAAAAACGCAAAAAACGAAGCAACCTATTTATTTGCAGATGTAAAAAAAGTTGCGAGTTTTGCTATTTACAATCGCAATGCAGACAAATTGGAACAGCTGTTACACCGATTTTTTGCATCGGCTTGTTTAAACATTGACTTATACAACGACAAAGGACAACGAGCTATGCCACGAGAATGGTTTATAGTTCCTTTTGAAATAATTGAAGAAGCTATTCAACTTATATTAAATGAGGAAATTATACATTATGAATATGATGTAAAAAATAGAATCATTATAGATAAATAAAAAGAATGGGTTGTTTGTTGTTCTTTAACGATAGGTTAACAAATATACTTCTTTTTCTTATTGAACACGTTTGCGTTAGGGATTGCAGCGGCATCCTTTTGTGGAGTTTGCGTAACAAAAGATAAAGCGGAAAGCCCGACCCTTGGGTAACGCCCACAAAAAAAGCATTCAACAAACGCTGAATGCTTTTTTAATACAATGATAGAATTATTTACAAACTCGCTTTTAAATATTCTCTGTTCATACGAGCAATATTCTCTAACGAAATACCTTTCGGACATTCAATTTCGCAAGCTCCGGTATTGGTACAGTTTCCGAAACCTTCCTCATCCATTTGGCGAACCATGTTTAGAACCCGTTCGGTAGCTTCTACTTTTCCCTGCGGTAATAAAGCATACTGTGATACTTTGGCTCCTACGAAAAGCATGGCCGAACCATTTTTACAGGTTGCCACACACGCTCCGCAACCAATACAGGCGGCTGCCATAAAAGCTTTGTCGGCATCGTCTTTCTGTACGGGGAGTGAATTGGCATCGATTGTTCTGCCGGAAGTGTTTACGGAAACAAATCCTCCGGCCTGTTGAATGCGGTCAAACGCACTTCTGTCCACCACCAAATCTTTAATCACAGGGAAAGCCTTGCTTCTCCATGGCTCAACATAAATAGTATCGCCATCGTTAAACATACGCATGTGTAACTGACAGGTGGTGATTCCTGTATCCGGTCCGTGTGCACGACCGTTGATGTATAGCGAACACATGCCGCAAATTCCTTCACGACAATCGTGATCAAAGGCAACAGGTTCTTTTCTTTCGTTTACCAATTGTTCGTTCAGCTGGTCTAACATTTCTAAAAATGAACTTGCTGTTGAAACATTATTTAACTTATATGTTTCTAATGACCCTTTGGTTTTAGCATTTTTTTGACGCCATATTTTTAGGGTAATGTTTATATTTTTTGCTGTTGACATAATACTATTATTTATAATTACGAGCTGCGATTTTGATTTCTTCGTATTTCAATTCTTCCTTATGTAACTCTGCTTTTGAGATGTCAGAACCTTTATATTCCCAAGCTCCTACAAATTTGAAATTTTCATCATCACGAAGGGTTTCTCCTTCCGCATCCTGGTATTCTTCACGAAAATGACCTCCACACGACTCTTTACGTTGCAAAGCATCCATTGCCATCAATTGACCTAATTCCATGAAATCAGCCACCCGAAGTGCCTTTTCTAATTCCGGATTCAACTCGTCTGCACCTCCCGGTACATAAACATCACTGTAGAACTCTTCTTTCAGTTGAGCGATTTCGCCAATGGCTTCTTTTAAGCCCTGTTCGTTTCTGGCCATTCCTACTTTATTCCACATAATCAAACCTAAACGTTTGTGGAAATGGTCAACCGTTTTAGATCCGTTATTAGAAAGGAATTTTTCGATTTGTTTTTTCACATTTGATTCCGCTTCGGCAAATTCAGGCAAATCTGTTGAAATTTTTCCGGTTCTGATTTCGTCAGCTAAATAATTTGAAACCGTGTAAGGCAGAACAAAATAACCATCGGCTAATCCCTGCATCAAAGCAGAGGCTCCCAAACGATTGGCTCCGTGATCGGAGAAATTGGCTTCACCTGCCACAAAACAACCCGGAATGGTTGACATCAAATTATAATCTACCCAAACACCACCCATGGTATAATGCACTGCCGGATAAATTTTCATAGGAGTTTCATACGGATTCTCGTCGGTAATTTTTTGGTACATGGTAAATAAGTTTCCATACTTTTCTTCTAACCATTTTTTACCTAATCTGATAATTTCTTCTTCGGAAGGATTATGATTCCCGTGAGCATAAGCGGTCTGTTTTCCTTTGCTTTTGATTTCGGTTGAGAAATCAAGGTAAACTCCTTCATTGGTATCATTGGCCTCAATACCATAACCATCGTCACAACGCTCTTTAGCAGCTCTGGAAGCTACATCACGCGGAACCAGGTTTCCGAATGCAGGATATCTTCTTTCCAGGTAATAATCCCTGTCCTCTTCTGCAATTTGTGTTGGTTTCAATTTTCCGGCACGAATTGCTTCAGCATCTTCTTTCTTTTTGGGCACCCAAATACGTCCTGAATTACGCAATGATTCCGACATGAGGGTTAATTTAGACTGGTTTGTTCCGTGAACCGGAATACAGGTCGGGTGAATTTGCACATAACAAGGATTGGCAAACAAAGCCCCTTGCTTATGAATTTTCCATGAAGCAGTTACATTACTTCCCATAGCGTTGGTAGAAAGGAAATATACATTTCCGTATCCTCCGGAGGCAATAATCACCGCATGAGCAGAATGTCTTTCTATCTCTCCGGTTATTAAGTTACGGGCTATAATTCCGCGGGCTTTTCCGTCCACTTTTACCAATTCCAGCATTTCGTGACGGTTATACATTTTAACACGGCCTAAACCGATTTGTCTTGATAGAGCCGAATATGCCCCTAATAACAATTGTTGTCCGGTTTGTCCGGCAGCATAAAAGGTTCGCTGTACCTGTGTTCCGCCAAAAGAACGGTTGTCCAGCATTCCGCCGTATTCACGGGCAAAAGGCACACCCTGAGCCACACATTGGTCGATGATGCTACCTGAAACTTCTGCCAAACGGTGTACGTTTGCTTCTCTGGCACGGTAATCGCCTCCTTTGATGGTGTCATAAAAAAGGCGGTACACACTGTCTCCGTCATTTTGATAATTCTTCGCGGCATTTATACCGCCCTGAGCGGCAATTGAGTGGGCTCTTCGCGGAGAATCCTGAAAGCAGAAAGCACTTACATTATATCCCATTTCACCGAAAGAGGCGGCAGCTGAGGCTCCGGCCAATCCTGTTCCTACTACAATGATATCAATTTTAGGACGATTATTCGGGGCAACTAATTTTAAATGATTTTTGTGGTTTGTCCATTTTTGTGCAACTGGACCTTCCGGTATTTTTGAATCTAACTTCATAATTTATTTCTGATGTTGATTATTTACTAAAGTGAATATACAATGGAATAACGGCAAACAATACGGGTACAATTACCGCAAATGCCTTTCCGGCAAATTTAATAACCGGTGTCCATTTGGGGCTGTTCAATCCCAGTGATTGAAAGGCACTTTGGAAACCGTGCCATAAATGAAAGGCCAAAACAAACATTGAAAAAGCATAGAAAAGCGTAAAATACAACCCATACTTTTTATCTTTAAAAAAATCAAATGTAATTTTATGTAAATCCTTATACAGCTCTCCAACTTTCACGTTCGCCTGCACATTATAAACATCCGTTCCGTTTTTAACCTCTAATTGTTTGGCAGGCATACCGGTTTCTGCTTCTTTTTCTCCCGGTAATTTTACCTGATCTACCTGATAGTACTGTCCGACAGTTCTGCCAACATAATATTCGCTTTTCATTCCCGGAGCAGTTTCAATGGTTTGTGTCATTAAAGGCATTTTTTTATCAAAATGCATTTTTGCCCAAAAATTGATCATGTGCGTAGCAATGAAAACCAACACCAAGGTTCCTAAAATAGCCATGTTCCTGGAAGCAAAACTACTGTTGGCAGACGGATTTGATTTTGCATAACCAATCGGTCTGGCATTTTTGTTTTGAATAGCCAAAAGAATCCCATCAACGGCGTGGAATAAAATAGAAATGTAAGTAAGATAAGAAAGAATTTTTACGGCCGGATTAGTCGTCATAAACAATGCATATTGATTAAACTGCAATTGACTATTTGGCATAAGCAACTGTAAATTACCTGCCAAATGACCTACTAAAAACAAGCATAAAAATAAACCCGTAAGAGCCATCCAGTATTTTTTTCCGATAGATGACTTTAAAAGTGCAGATTTTGCCATAACGTTGTGTAAATAAATTTTTAAAAATTTCACACAAATTTACAGCTATTTAGTATTAACTACAACCTTTTCGTCTTTATTTAAAACGATTTTAAAGAAGGATTAACATGTGTTTAAAAGAAAAGTCCGGGAGCCCTTAAAGACAAAAAGACGAAGCACTACTGCTGTACAAAATGAGGAATCACACCTCTGATGCCCATGTCCACCACCTTTTCACCGGCAGAAGGTTCATATTTTCCGTCATAGTTTACCTCCGTCCATTCAAAACTGTTGTTCACAGAAAGGGACAAGGTTACCACGATATCGTTTGTTTCGTTCCCGACCAGGATCAGGTTGTTTTCAAATTTTCCGGTTACCAAACAAGACCCCTGAGGAATGGGAGAAGTTTCAAACAGAGGATTTGGGACCGTCGTTGCTCCTTCCGGAGCCTGTCCGGATGTCATGTATGGAAAAGAATCTAACGCAAAAGCCCAGTAACCCTGACGTTTGTTCCCGTTTACCGGAAAAACGTTATTGCCAATACTGTGTGAACCGATGTAAGTATTGTAGCCCAAAAAGCTATCTAATGTACCCTCATACAATGTTCCCTGGCTCAAAACCTTGATTTTTCCGCTTTGATAAGAAACAGACAGACGAACCCATTCATATGAACCGGCCATTTGTGCCGTAATGGGGATAGTCAGAAAGGCCTCATTGTGACCTACGATTTTTGCCTGACTGAAATCAATAGCCATAGTCCCGCCCAAATCAGTTTCCGGAGCATGATAAAGCACTTTTCCCTGACCTAATAAGGTTGCGGCAGAAGGAGCCAGTTCCAGGTAATGGGCACTGATGTTTTTCATATCAGGTGTTTGAGCCGCATTTCCATCCGGAATGACCGAAGGTTGACCAAGATTATTTAACCTGATCTGATTTTCATCAAATCTGATTTTAATAATTAAATTGGCCGGTTCGGCAGACCCGTCTTCGGAACTACACGAAAAAAAACCTATACTGATGAACAGCAAGGAGATAAAAGACAACAATTTAATTGATCTGGCCATTATTAATTAGTAGGTTTTGGTCACGTCTTCATCTATAACGAGAATAAAGTCTGCTTTATTGTAATGTTCTTGTTCTAATCGGTTTAACTCTTTCTGTTCAACGGTTGCAATCGTGACAATTTCAGTGTTTTTACGGTATTGATTCACATACCAATTGATTCCTTCAAAAAAATCGCTGTGATATGTTCCGTTATAATGCACAAAAACAGTGCCGCTTTTCAGATTTTGAACAATAAAATGAGCCATTGTTGCGTCTTTGAGGGCTTGAGCTTTGGGCATCTTTTCTCCTCCGTGACCTCCCATCATTTCCAGCATCTTTTGGTAGCCGGGCAAATTAATATCAAACGGAATCGGCAATGGGGCAATCCAGCTTTTTTCTTCATCAGACAAATCATTCAACCCTTCAAAATCCTTTTTAAAAACGGTACTGGCATACCTCCTGGGTACATTTGTGGCAATAAACGGGAATTTTCTCGCTTTAGCAAAATCAACCAATGGTTTGTAATCTGTTTTGTGATTATGCCACAAACGAGCCATTGTATCAAATTGTTTTTGATTGATTTCGTCATTCAAATATTGATTCAACTGCTTTTGATTATCGGTTTCAATCATTTCTGCACCTAAAACCAACCCTTTTTTTTCGGCCAGGTCTTTTGTCAATTCCAATTGCAGCCAATGCACAACGGAATTATCATGGTGCTCACCGAATAAAACCAGTTCGGCTTTCTCGGTTGCCTTCAGAATTTTTTGATAGGATGACTTTTTGCCGTTTTTATCGAAAACCTGATAGGGAGATTTGTTTTGGGAGAAAGTTGGTGATGAGAATAAAATTGTTGCGATGAGAAACCTCACCCCTAACCCATCTCTGTAGAAGTGGGGGGCGAGAAACGTGAATAATTTTCTTTTAATTTCTTTCATTTTTAAGGATTTCAAAAGGAGTTGTCTGAGAAATTTTTCCTTGCGTGATTTTTATTTGATATTTTCCAGGGATGAGATAGGTTTTACCGTTCTTAGAAGCGGTCAAAGTGATCTTTTTATCTTTCTTCTGCCATTTTTCGATTCCGGATTTTAAAATTTCAACATCATACTTCCATTGATTTAGTCCGGCTGAAGCGGTTTGTTTCTCTTCAAACACCACTATTCCATTCTCGTGTACAACCTGAACGGTTACTCCGCCCTCCTTCTTTGCATAATAATCCAGGGTAACTTTGGGTTCATTAGCGGGCAACCACTTGCTCCAGGTACTTCCCCAGAAACTGGAATATGGCAGATTATCCACTGAAAAAAGGTTTAAATCTGACTTTAAAACTTCTTCATTCAATTGCTGAATCGATTTTAAATTCACTTTATAAACTGATCTTCCGTGTGTTCCAACGACCAAATCACGGGCTTCGGTTTGAATGACCATATCGTGCACTGCCACCGGAGGCAACCCTTTATGAAAGGTCTGCCAGTCCTTTCCCTGATCAAAAGAAATATACACCCCATTATCCGTCCCCAGGTATAAAATATCCGGATTGATATTATCTTCTGTCAGAACATTTACAGAAAGTGTTTTAAATTTGGGAGCAATCGATCTCCAGGTTTGTCCGTAATCATCCGAAACATAAACATAGGGAGTAAAATCATCCCAACGATAGCCATTCAAAGTAACATAAACACGTTCATTTTTATGTGTAGAAGCCGCCACTCGGGAAACCCATAAATCTTTTGGAAAAGTTGTTGAAATAGTCTGCCAGTTTATACCGCCGTCTTTGGTTACGTGCACCAAACCGTCATCACTGCCTGCATAAATCAATCCGAATTGCTGCTTGCTTTCGCTAATGGTGGTGAGCGTTCCATAGGCTACATTTCCTTCTCTTCCTCCTTGCGTTAAATCGGGAGAAATTTTTGTCCACGTTTCTCCCTGGTCAAATGAACGGTGTAAATATTGCGATCCCATATACAAAATATCCTGGTTATGCGAAGACAATAAAACAGGTGTCTGCCAGTTGAACCGCAATGGCTTTTCATCTTTTTTGGCTTTGGGCGAAATGTATCTGGTTTCTTTCCTGCTCCGGTCTATCCGGTAATAATTTCCAAACTGAAAACCGGTAAAAACAATGTTAGGGTTTCTTCTGTCAATCTGCGTCTGCATGCCATCGCCTCCTATCAAACTCTCAAACGGATACTTCCCTTCCTGATGCCATTCTACATTATACTTGTAATTGCTGGGGCCAACCCAAACGCCATTGTCCTGCATGCCGCCATAAATATTATAAGGTTTCTGATAATCTACATTTACGGAATAAAACTGACTCACTCCATGTGAATTACATTTTACCCAATTGGCTCCGTCATCATACGAAATGTTTAATCCGCCATCGTTCCCGTTGATTAAGTGTCCCGGTCTTTTTGGATTCACCCATACAATATGATGATCTACATGTACATTTTCCCGGTTGATGGACACAAACGATTTTCCTCCGTCATCCGATTTTAAAACAGGAACACCCGAAAGGTAAATTTTACCGGAATCATTCAAATCCACAGCTATTCTGCCAAAATAATAACCATACGAGTAATAAAAATCATCTATAAAATCAGGGTGTGTTTTTTTCCATGTTTTTCCGCCATCGTTCGATTTATAAACCTCTGCTCCGATCACTTCCGTTTCAAACAGTGCGGCATTGGCATCCAAAAGAACTGATTTCACCTCTTCCGGTTTCATTGTTCCGTCTTTGATCAGATTTTTTAAATTCTGAGCCCGGTATTTTTCAGTATGACCGCGTTTTTTGAGATAGGAATTAACTTCTTTGTCGGGAATTTGCATAAAAACATCACCCGGAACACTGAACATGGCCGGCAAAGAGGTATTTTTTGACGCTGTTGCCGGTCGGGGATTTTGATTGTCTAACAAGGCGTAAATAATTTTATCATCAAATGCGGCTAAGCCAATTCTGCCTACACCATCACCTGTAGGAAAACCGCTCTCAGCTGTTGAAATCAGTTTCCATGAATTTCCGCCATCTTCACTTTTATAAATTCCGGACGTAGCACCGCTGCCTAAAAAATTCCACGCTTTCCGGTCTTTTTTCCAGGCAGCAGCATATTGAATGTTGAAGTTTTCAGGGGAAACAGAAATATCAATAATTCCGGTTTCATCATCAATATAAAGTGTTTGTTTCCATGAATTTCCACCATCGGTCGATTTATAAATACCTCTTTCGGCGTTTTTAGAATACAAATGTCCGGTAACCCCAACAATTATTTCTTTGGAATTGTTGGGGTTGATTTCAATTTTTCCGATGTGATGACTGTCGGTCAGCCCCATATTCTGCCAGGTTTCTCCTTTATCGTCAGATTTTAAAATTCCGATGCCGGCATATGAAGAACGGGATGCGTTGTGTTCGCCGGTTCCCACCCAGAGGGTTCCGGTTTTCCAATCTACGGCAATTTCACCTATGTTTTGAGTTGGTGACGAATCCATAACCGGGGTAAAACTCATTCCGTTGTTATTAGAATACCACAGTCCGCCCGACGCATAGGCTACATAAAATTCAATCGGGTTATCGGGGTTAACTTCTACATCAACTACTCTTCCGCTCATGATGGTTGGTCCAACACTTTGAAAAGCAATGTTTTTTACAAGTGAATTTTCTTTAGAAAAACCGGTATTTTGAGCCCATGAAACGGAGACAAAAAAGAGAAGCCAGATCAGGCCTAAACATTCTTTTC
The DNA here is from genome assembly GCA_023434025.1 of Bacteroidota bacterium. Lineage (GTDB taxonomy): Bacteria > Bacteroidota > Bacteroidia > Flavobacteriales > Flavobacteriaceae > Flavobacterium. The sequence continues at coordinate 67,674 of JAEYTL010000023.1, read as the reverse complement.
TCATTAGATTAATTTTAATACGGAAAAGTAGGCATATCCGAGCTGTTGACAAAATTTTATCGTTGAATTAACAGCTATTCACTGTATTCTTACTAATTTTGATTTTTATACAACTTACATTTTTCATCATGAAATACCATCCGATTGACCGCAATTTATACATCAAAAACCGGGCAAAATTTATTGCTCAAATGAAGCCAAACAGCGTGGCGGTTTTTAATTCCAATGATATTTATCCGGTGAGTGCCGACAGCACTTTACCTTTTGCACAACACCGTGATATTCTTTATTTGTCGGGTGTTGATCAGGAAGAAAGCATCTTGCTTTTGTTTCCGGACGCTCCTTATCAGCATTTGAAAGAAATCCTGTTTTTAAGAGAGACCAACGAGCATATTGCTGTTTGGGAAGGTGAAAAACTGACCAAAGAACGGGCGTTTGAAGTTTCCGGCATCAAAACCGTGTATTGGCTGACCGATTTTCACAAGATTTTGAAGGAAGTCATGGCTTATGCCGATACGATGTATATCAACACCAATGAACATTACCGAGCCTCGATTGAAACCGAAACCCGCGAAGCTCGTTTTACAAAGTGGTGGAAGGAAAATTACCCGGCTCATAAAGTTGAAAAAAGTAACCCGATTTTACAGCGTTTGCGTTCTGTAAAAGAAAGTGAGGAAATCGACTTGTTGCAAAAGGCCTGTGATTTAACCGAAAAAGGTTTCCGGAGAGTGCTTTCGTTTGTGAAACCCAATGTGATGGAATATGAAATTGAAGCCGAATTTGCTCACGAATTCATTAGAAACCGTTCCAAAGGCTTTGCTTATACCCCAATTATTGCTTCGGGAAACAATGCGAATGTGTTACATTATATTGAAAACAACCAGCAATGCAAAGCAGGCGATTTGATTTTGTTGGATGTGGGTGCAGAATATGCCAATTATTCAAGTGATATGACGAGAACGATTCCGGTTTCAGGGAAATTCAATGACCGTCAAAAAGCCGTTTATAATGCGGTTTTGAATGTAAAGAACGAAGCCACTAAACTATTAGTTCCCGGAACTTTATGGAAAGAATACCATGTGGAAGTGGGTAAAATAATGACCTCAGAATTACTAAATTTAGGTCTTTTGGACAAAGCCGATGTGCAAAACGAAAATCCGGAATGGCCGGCGTATAAAAAATATTTTATGCACGGCACCTCGCATCATTTAGGATTAGACACGCACGACTACGGATTGTTGCACGAACCCATGCAAGCCAATATGGTTTTTACGGTGGAACCCGGTATTTATATCCCGGCAGAAGGGTTTGGTATCCGGTTGGAGGATGATGTGGTAATTCAAAAAAGCGGTGAACCGTTTAATCTGATGCGGAATATTCCGATTGAGGTTGAAGAAATTGAATCGATTATGAATGAGTAAAAGAAAATAGAATATAGAGAATGGAATATAGACGGCTTGCAGGAATGTGGGTCGTTTTTTTTCATTCAAATTGGATTTTAATTTACTTATAATTTACTTTGTCAAACGAATTTTCAACCTGAAACCTGAAACCTGAAACCTGAAACCTGAAACTTGAAACTTGAAACCTGAAACCAAAAACATCCATTACAAAAACACCAAAATCAGCTATACCGATACCGGAAAAGGCACGACAGTTGTATTATTACACGGCTTTTTGGAAAACCTTTCGATGTGGAATGCCTTTATTCCGGAATTTTCCAAGAAAAACCGCATTATTGCCATTGATTTATTGGGTCACGGCGAAACAGAATGCATAGGTTACATTCACACCATGGAAGATCAGGCCGATATGGTACATCATCTGTTGCATGAACTCAAAATCAGGAAAGCGATTTTTATCGGACATTCGATGGGTGGCTATGTGGCACTGGCCTTTGCTGAGTTATATCCGGATAATGTAAAAGGTCTGGTTTTACTGAACTCCACCTCAAGGGCAGACAGCGACGAGCGAAAAGCAAACCGTGACCGGGCCATTGCGGCTGTAAAACAGAATTACACCGCTTTTGTCCGCATGAGCATTGCCAATTTATTCAGTGAAGACAATCGGGAACGTTTAGCAGATAAAATAGAGGACGTTCGCAACGAAGCTTTAAAAACACCACTTCAAGGAATCGTAGCCGCGTTGGAAGGCATGAAAATACGCAACGACAGAGAAGTGTTGTTGCATTTTTCTCCTTATCCCATTCTGTTGATTTTAGGAAAAAAAGATGGTGTTTTAAACTACAAAGACAGCCTTGAGCAAGTAGAAAATACCAAAGTGGAATTCGTTTCCTTTCCGGATGGACACATGAGTCATATTGAAAATGAAACGGATTTGAAAATCGTTTTACTTAATTTTCTGAAAAAGATATAATCTTTTTTTTTACCCTATAAGCCATATAAGTGTAAAAGGAAAATACTATATACCTTATCTGTTATATTTTCTCCTCAAACGGGAGATCAACATTTAAAATTTGATTCAACAACCCAATCAATTCGGTTTTAAAATCATTCAACACTTCTTCATCAATCAAATCGCTTACTAATTCCCTGCCTTCTTTAACCTGAAAAGGCATGAATCCGGCTTTTAAATTTTTGAATGAAATGATGCCCACTTCTAATGCCGTATTTGGGAGTTCTGACTGAACCATGAAGGCATAACACAACAACTGAATGATTTTATCGTGTTTAATGTCTTCCGTTAAACCTTGCCATTGTTGGATGGCCAATCCGTTTTGTTCAACTTTTCCGGTTTTGTAGTCGATGATACGGATTTTTCCGTTTCTAAGTTCAATTCTGTCCACATTTCCTTTTATTTTAACGGGAAACGGCAAACGTTCGTCAACCAGCATTTGTCCGAAATTTTGCTCTAAAAACAGTATTTTGACTCCATCACCCTGGTCAAGTAAGCGTTTTTCGAGTTGAAGAAAATTATAGACATTCCGCTTGGCTACCTCAAAAGCCAATAAATTTTTGCCCTTAGTAATCTCGCCTTCTTTATAAACCAGCCTGAATTGTTTTAAAACCTCATCATTGGCTCCCTGAAGCATCGTTTCAACCATAGAAATGCTTAAAAAAACATTCAAATACGGTTTGTAAAGTTCTTCTAAAGCACCGTGAATAATAGTCCCTAAGGTGTTAACAGCAATGTTCTCTTCCACTTCATCTATTTCAGAAATTCGTAAAATCCGTTGAAAGTAAAACTGAATCGGGTTGCGAATATAGGTTGTTAAAGTAGAGGGAGAAAAACCATTTTCAGCCATTTCTTTCAACCGCTCCATCACTAAAGCTGATTTTGCTACTTGTATGGCATTCCGGGCCTTTTCCGGCAAACAGGCATTATAAATCTGGTGTGAGAGGACATGACCGGGTTGCTTTTCAACTTCTAATTGGGTTATAAACCGGCTTTTTTCACCGGCATCAATTCCTTCCGATTCGGTATTGTAAAGCAAATATATATTTTTAGCTCTTTGCAGTAAATGGTAGAAATGATAGGTGTAAATGGCATCTTTTTCTTTAAATGTGGGCAATCCCAATTCTCGCTTAACATCTAACGGAATAAACGAATTTTGCGACTTCCCGGCCGGAAAAACACCTTCATTCATTGACGTGATAATTACGGTGTCGAAATCAAGTACACGACTTTCTAAAACCCCCATAATCTGTAATCCTTTCAGCGGCTCTCCTTCAAAAGAAACTTCAATCAGGTCGACAATTTGCTTGTAAAGCACGAAGAGTCCCTCTATCGTGGTGATATAATTATACTGATTACAATAAGTCAGTAATTTATTAATTACCTTAAATACCGCATAAACAAAACTACCGGTAAGTTTATCTTCCGGTGATTCATCCCGCAGAAATTTTTTGATTTGCAGTAAAATTGTTGCTATTTTTTCCAGAATACCTACCGGATTAGCTTCCCATTTTTCAAATAAACACTTAAAAAAGTCGTTTTCCGTTTCGCAGAACCGTGTTAATTTTGAATGGGTTATAAAGGTGTAATTATTCTCATTTATCTTCTTTACAACGGATTTAGCCCCGGCATAAGGTTCTACCAAAGGGTTTTGAAGTACTTCCAACACATCTTTATAATAAAAAACATAGCTGGATTGGCTCCGGTTGAATGCATTTTGGTGCATCCTGAAAAGTTTAAACACCAATAATTGAACAGGGTTGTTTTTTCCGGAATACCCCATTGTTATATTGAGATCCGAAACCGCATCAGGGAGTGCATGCAGAAGCGGAATCAACATATTTTCTTCTCCTAAAACCACCGCTATTTTTTCAAGCGGTTCTTCCGCCGAAATGGACTCAATTATTTGGCCTGCCAATTTTGCCTGTCCGATGGTTTTGGGTGTACCCATAACCTGAATCGTCTTGGCGTGTCTGAACTCGTTAAAAATCCATTCATAGGGGTTTGCCTTGTAATAAGGCCAACTGCGTTTAATCCTTCTGGCAAACAGACCAGCATCATGATAAGGATCGTTCAGAAATGTTTCTTCGGCATCCCACAAAACAATTGCTTTTTCAACGGAAAGCAGGTGCTGAAAAATTTTCTCTTCGGCCTGATTCAGGGCGTTAAATCCTGCAAAAATAATTTTATGGGGTATTGTATTGGTATAATCACTCAGTTTTTCTACAGCCTCTCTGTAAATTAATCCCTGGTAGCCAATTCCCTTAGAGCGTAAATGCCTGTAGAAGGCTTCATAATACAAAGGCATATTTTCCCAGAACAACAGGTAATTGTCTATCATTTTTGTTTTATCCTGAGGCTCCAGGTTCCACCTTTTGATGGCCTCAATATCTTTCAGATATGAGAAAACATGTTTTGGCGATAACAGATAGCGATCAATTTCATTGAAATCCTGCAACAATATCTTTCCCCAATTAGAAAATTGTTCAAACGATTGCTGATCTTTTTTTTCGGTTAAACCAATATAAACATTAAAAAACTCAAATAACTGTTCAATAGCATCCACCGATCGTATTCCGGCCATATCCTGAATAAAATCTTCAATACTGATAATTCTGGGAGCAAAACAGTCCTGCTGTATCTTCCTTCTTAATTCCTCTAATAAAAATACTTTTGCTCTCTTGCTGGGAAGTACAACAATTAACTCTTCTATTTTAGACGAATGGTTTGCCATGATATACCCGGCAAGCAACGATAAAAAAGAGGGCGTGTTCATGGTTATAAAAATAAAAAAACGCTCCGATAAATCGGAGCGTTTCATTATTTATTTTGAAAAGAAATTATTTTATAACAACAACTTCTGTTCTTCTGTTTTGAGCTCTACCGGCAGCTGTCTTGTTATCAGCAACTGGTCTGGATGGACCAAATCCTTCAGACTCTAATCTTGAAGCATCAACACCATTAGCGATTAAGTAATCTTTAACAGCCGCTGCTCTTTCTTTAGAAAGTCTTTCGTTAGTAGCCAATGAACCTGTGCTGTCTGTGTGTCCTTCAATTCTGAATCTTGCATGAGGATACTCATTCATTACATTTTTGATAGATGCCAATGTTCCGAAAGAAACTTGTTTGATTGTAGATTTACCTGTATCAAATAAGATTGATTTAGCAAAATCATTCAATTGTTTAACTACTTCTTCAGAAACTTCCGGACAACCATGGTTAGAAGCAGGTCCTTTTACATCCGGACATTTGTCATCTTTATCAAGAACTCCGTCACCATCTCTGTCTGGCCATGGACATCCTTTGTTTTCTTTTGGTCCTTTTTCATTTGGACAAGCATCATCTTTATCAGCGATTCCGTCTCCGTCTGTATCAGGACAACCTTTCAACGATTTTAAACCGGCTACTTCCGGACACTCATCATCTTTATCCGGCACACCGTCTCCGTCTGTATCAGGACAACCTTGGAATTCAGCTAAACCAAATGTTTCAGGACAAGCATCTTCGCTGTCAATGATTCCGTCTCCATCTGTATCAGGACACCCGTTGAATTGTTTTAAACCAAACACATCCGGACAAGCATCATCTTTATCATAAATTCCATCTCCATCTGTATCTTTACCGCCAAATTTGAACGTAAGACCGGCAAAGTGCTGTAAATGAGCAGGCATAACGGTTCTGTCATCTTCAAATGAATGTTTGTAAGTAGATTTAACAGATAAACCAACTACTTCTGAAAACCAGAAATTAAATCCTAAACCTCCGTTAACTGTACCGGCACTGTTATCTCCCAAGAAAGTGTAACCTCCACCAACGTGTAAAACAGGCTCAAGAAATTTGAAAAAAGTACCAACGCTATAGTTGATGTTACCGTCAATAGCATAGTACATTTCATCGATATCTGTAACTACATAATCCCCATTATTCAAGGGTGATTTTTCAGATACAAACTTGTCAATTTTGTTAAAAGATCCGGTTACTCCAAAAGAGAAATTGTCACCTACGTGTCTTGTTACTGTTAAGTAAGATACCGAAGGAACAATGTTCCAATAATCTTTTGCATTAAAATATTCAGAAAACTGATTTTTAACACTCTCGGCAGCACTAACTCTACCTCCGTCAACGGCATTTGCTCCAAAAGAGATTGCCCATGGGTTATTGCTGTCCTGAGCCTGAGAACTTAGTCCTGCAAACATAAAGATAGCGACAACTAATTTGTTAAGATGTTTCATACTTGATTTGTTTTGATTACAATACATTGTTAATTGATGCAAAAATAAGTTGTTTTCTGCTAACTACAAAACTTAACGTTAAAAATATTAATAAGAAAACTATATAACATTCAATGACCTACCCACTTGTACGAAAGCATCGATGGCTACATCAAGGTGTTCTTTGGTATGAGCCGCTGAAAGCTGCACCCGAATTCTTGCTTTATCTTTTGGAACGACAGGAAAAAAGAAGCCAATTACATACACCCCTTTTTTCAACAACTCATCAGCCATAACCTGCGATAATTTTGCATCATAAAGCATTACGGGCACGATGGCTGAGTCGCCATCAATAATATCAAACCCTGCGTCTTTCATTCCTTTCTTAAAATAATTGGTATTCCATTCCAGTTGATCGCGAAGAGAAGAGTCTTTTTCCAACAACTCAAAAACTTTAAGAGAAGCTCCTACTATGGAAGGAGCCAAAGAGTTTGAAAACAAATACGGACGGGAACGCTGTCTCAGTATTTCGATAACTTCTTTTTTCGCTGTGGTATAGCCGCCCATTGCTCCGCCCAATGCTTTGCCGAGGGTTCCGGTAATAATATCTACACGACCCATCACACGTTTCGCTTCCAATGTACCTTTGCCTGTTGCCCCAATAAATCCGGCCGCGTGGCATTCATCTACCATCACCATGGCATCATATTTGTCGGCCAAATCACAGATTTTATCCAACGGGGCAACTAAACCATCCATTGAAAAGACACCATCGGTTACAATTAATTTGAAACGTCTTCCTGCTTCATTTGCTTTAATAAGTTGCTGTTCCAGATCTTCCATGTTACTGTTTTCATACCGATAACGGGCTGCTTTACACAACCGAACACCGTCGATAATAGAAGCGTGGTTTAGGCTATCGGAAATAATTGCATCTTCTTCGCCCAGCAACGGTTCAAAAACTCCTCCGTTAGCATCAAAAGCAGCTGCGTACAAAATGGTGTCTTCTGTTCCGTAGAATTGAGCGATTTTCTGCTCCAACTGTTTGTGAATATCTTGTGTTCCGCAAATAAAACGCACAGACGACATTCCGAAACCATGTGAATCTAATGCATCTTTGGCAGCCTGAACCACTTCGGGATGCGAAGAAAGCCCCAAATAATTATTTGCACAAAAGTTCAATACTTTTTCTCCGGTAGAAATAGTAATTTCTGCCCCTTGCGGCGAAGTAATGATTCGCTCTTTTTTAAATAATCCGTTTTGTTGAATTGTCTCTAATTCGTTTTGTAAATGTTGTTGTATTTTACCGTACATGTTGCTTTTATTTTTTACAAAGTTACTATTTCCAATGTTTCACCAACATAAACCAATGTTTTTTTAACGACTGCCAGGCCCATATTTTGCAAAGCAGATTCATACATCTCCAATTGTTTATGATGTTTAACATGTGGTTCTCCCGTTTTATAGTCTAATAACATTGCCTGATTTTGTTGGTTTAAAACAACCCGGTCCGGCTTGACTACTGTATCATTTTTCCGCAGAATAATCTGTTCATTCAGTATTTTATTGGATTCGTCAAAATAAATTGACAATTGCGGGTGTAAACAAATCTGTTTAATTATTGACAAAACCGCTTCTTTTTGGTTCAACGTAATGATTCCGTTCTCCAACCCTGTTGCAACAGCTGCATCCACATCGCTTTTAGTTTGAACATACGATAATATTTCGTGTATCACATTACCGTATTCAATAGCTTTTTGCTGATGAGTTCCCCACATAAGGCTTTCGCGTTGAGCAATTTTGATGGAATCCGGATTAAGGCTTTTTTCTGCTAATACAATTGGTATTAATTCCGGAGCTTTTTTACTTTCGGAAGAAACCCGATCAGCACTTCCCCATTCATAAACTCTTTTTTGAGAATCAAATAACCCTTTTTCTTTTAAAAAAGTAAGAAAAAAAGCAGACATGTTATTGACTGATATTTCACCCTTGGAAGTCAGGTTCATACTTGAAATAATATGAAGTTGCTCTTCTGCCCGTGTGAGTGCTACATAAAGAATGTTTATATTGTCTAACAATTCTTCTTCTTTTTTCTGTTGATAAACCGTTGCTGCCGATGCACCGAATTCTTCTACACTTTTGGTGTTATCAAGTAAAACTTTAGGCAATCCGATTACATCCGATTCAGGCTCAATCCACAATTTATCTTTGATAGAGCTGGCATAACTTTCTTCGGCAAACGGAAAAATAACCACAGGAAACTCTAATCCTTTTGACTTGTGAATTGTCATAATCCGTATGGCATTGTTGCCTTCGGGCGACGGAATGCTGAACTTAGTACTATTGTTGTCCCAATAATCCAAAAAATCAGAAATACCGGATTGGTTTTTACAGTCCCGATCTAAAACCCTATCCAGAAAATCCTGAATATAGGCGTTTGATTCTTTGGGCCTGATGAATATGCGAATAATGATTTCAACCGCTTCATAAAGCGGCTTTTTGCGGATCTGCTGAAACGAAAAAGACAAATCCAACAACATCAGCCAGGCCTCCAATTCACTTTCTGTTGCAAATGCCATTCCTTTTACCACAAAATCATGGGTTGGTATTTCTTGTTGCAGGTTTTTAGCAACATAATACAAAAAATGTGCTTTGGCTTCTTTATCTGACCCGTTTTTCAAAAACCGCAGAAACGTAATAATCAAATTCACATCGGAAGAATTTTGAAGCAAAAGTGATTCTGAAGAAACTATCGGGATGCTGTTTTCTGTTAAAAACGCAGCTATTTTAACTCCCGGTTCCTTTTTTCGGGTAAGGATAACCATATCGCGATAAGAAAAACCCTTTATCTTTAAGCTTTCTATCGTTTGAAGAACGGCCTGCAGATAGTAATCCTCCTTTTCCATTTCTTGTTCCCCGTCTGTCCCGGAGGGAATAAATGAAAGTTTTACATAGCCTCCTTTTTTATCATTCTCCTTTTGAAAACTGTGGTTCTGATATAAATCCTTATAATCCGGATGGGTAAAAGCCCCTGACAGGAACGCAAAAAAGCGGTTGTTAAAATCGATAATCTGACTGTAACTACGCCAATTGGTGTCAAGATGGAAAAGCATTTTGTCTTTGTTTACAAATGGATTTTCGTCCTTACTTAACCCGATGAACTGCTCTGCTTTGCCGCCTCGCCAACGGTAAATTGATTGCTTGGGGTCACCTACTATCATCAGAGAACCCCGCTCCTGGTCTAAATCTTCACTCGCCAGTGCATTCCCAATTAACGGAATCAGGTTTTCCCACTGCATTTGTGAGGTATCCTGAAATTCATCAATAAAAAAATGCCTGTACCGTTCACCCATCCGTTCATATATAAATGGAGCCGGCTGGTTCTGGATTTCATTGTGAATAATGGTATTAAATTCTGAAATGGATAAAATATGCTGCTCTTCCTGAATTTTATTCAACTCCTGACTCACTCGGTTTAAAAGAGATAAAGGAGTAATATTTTTTAAAAAAGCCAGGTACAACATATATTCTTTGGCAAAGGAATGAATCAGATTGAAGTAGTGCAATAGTTCTGCCGAGATTAAATCCACCGCTTTCTTTTGAGGCTCGGGAATGGATTTAGCGTAACGGTTTCCTTCTGCTAAATACGCTTCAATTTTGGCATTGCTGATGATTTCACCTTGTGCAATTTTCATAAAATAATTAAAAACCGTCCCTCTGTTAAACGATTTAGCATCCAGTTGATGATTATTAATGAGCTGCATAGCCTTTTGTCCGGCTTCTGAACATGCTTTTTCTATTAATCTGATTTTTTGTAGCACATCTTCCTTCAGCCCAATAAATTCCTGAATTTGTTTGTCTTTAAAATAAGTTATTTCATTTCGGTTGTTTTCATTGGTTAGCAGTTTCGAAATTTCTTTGATGTCTCTGGTTACATCCCAGGATTTATCGTCATCTGTTTTTTCTAATGTAAAATCAACCAGTAACCGCGTCAGCATTTCATCGTTACCGGCTTGTGCAATAATCGCATCGGTGGCTTCCTGCAACAGGTTGTCCGTTTCCAGTGAAACCTCAAAAGTAGTTGGCAGATTCAGATCATGAGCAAAAGTGCGTATTACCCGATGGGTAAACTTATCAATGGTTGAAATATCAAATGCGGCATAATTGTGAATGATATTCCGAATAATCATCTTTGCTTTTTGTTTAATCTCCTGAAATGACATCCCGGTTTCCTGAACAAGCGTATCCATCACCGCCATCGCTTTTGCATTTGGTTCATCGGCAGCAAACTGCGACAGTGTTTCAACTACCCTGGATTTCATTTCACCTACCGCTTTATTGGTAAACGTAATGGCCAAAATATTTTTATAAGCATCTTCCTTTTTGGAACTAAGGATGATTTTCAGGTATTCCTTTACCAATGTAAAGGTTTTACCGGAACCGGCAGAAGCATCATAAATGGAAAAAGCGGGTCTTTTCAAGACTATAATTTAAATTAATATAACAATAACAAAATAGAATTTCCTTTTCCAAAGTTAATTGATTAAATTTGATGCTCCTTATTGTTAAACCTAAAATTTAAGATTATGCCATTTGAATTACCAAAATTACCTTATGCATACGATGCATTAGAGCCACATATTGATGCCAGAACCATGGAAATACATCATTCTAAACATCATGCTGCCTATACCAACAACCTGAACGCAGCCATTGAGGGCACCGACATGGAAGGCAAAACCATTGAAAACATTTTAATCAATTTAGACAAAACCAATGCGGCGGTTCGCAACAATGGCGGTGGTTTTTATAACCACAACCTGTTTTGGACCGTCATGTCGCCTAACGGAGGCGGGGAACCAACCGGGGAATTAGCGGAAGCCATCGAAAGAGATTTTGGTACTTTTGCTGAATTTAAAGCTAGATTTTCAAAAGCCGGAGCTACACAATTTGGTTCAGGCTGGGCTTTTTTATGTGTAAAAGACGGTAAATTAGAAATTTGCGGAACACCTAATCAAGATAACCCTTTGATGCCCGGCGTTGGTTGCGGCGGAACGCCAATCTTGGCCATGGATGTTTGGGAACACGCTTATTACCTGCACTATCAAAACCGAAGACCGGACTATATTGAGGCCTTCTTTAATGTAATTAACTGGGCTGAAGTTTCCAGAAGATTTGCTAACGAAAAATAAAAAGAGACACTTTTTTATTAAAAAAAGCGGCATTCTAACGGATGCCGCTTTTTTTGACAAAATAAAAAGGTGGAATTTCTTCCACCCTTTTGCCCCAAATCTACCATAAACTTAACCGTGCGTACTATGGTAATTACAAATGTACAACGGTTTTTAGTAAGAAACTATTGTAATGCAGAATAAATTTTAACAATTAGGGAATAAAGGGTACTTTGTATGGTTATACGGGTTTTTTGATGGTTTTCAAATGTGTTTTAAACCGTGATAAAAATAAAAAAGGTACGCATAGCGTACCCTTTTTGCCCCAAATCTACCATAAACTTAACCTACTAATGCTATGGTGAAACAAATGTATATTAACACTATTTTGTTAACAAATAAATTAGATGAAATGCATCAAAAGTCGTTAAAAGGCAAAAATCGATGTGTTATTTTAATAGGCCCGTGCATCTTTCCCCTCATAAAAATTCATGAAAGCACGGTTTACAACTCGGTTTCCGCCGGGTGTGGGGTAATCTCCCGTGAAATACCAATCGCCCAAATTCTGCGGGCAGGCAATATGCAGATTATCTACTGATTGAAAGATAATTTTTACTTCTGCTTTAATATCGGATGAACTTAACATTTCCGCAATTTTATCTGATATCTGCCGGTCGGTAAAGGGAGCATATACTTCCTTAACATAATTTATAATCTCTCCGTCTTTAAATTTCTCCTGCAGTTTACATTTTTTATAAACCTCATCAACCAAATGATACTGATTGTTTTCTTTCAATAATTCCAAAACAGCTCTAAACGCCACTAATCCTTCTAATTTTGCCATATCGATTCCATAACAATCCGGATAACGAATCTGCGGAGCTGAAGAAACAATGACTATTCGTTTCGGATTTAGCCGATCCATCATTCGGATAATACTTTTCTTCAACGTAGTTCCGCGTACTATACTGTCATCGATAATCACCAGATTATCTTCCGGCTTGATTACCCCATACGTTACATCATAGACGTGTGCTACCAAATCATCACGACTACTGTCTTCTGTAATAAACGTTCGTAATTTAGCATCTTTAATCGCTACTTTTTCGGTTCTGATTTTAACAGAGAGTATTTCTTCTAATTTTTCTTTGGTTAGTGTTTTACGGTTATCCAGGATGTATTTGTTTTTCCGCTGGTTTAAAAAATCCTGAGCCGCTTCTACCATTCCGTAAAAAGAAGTTTCTGCCGTATTTGGAATATAGGAAAAAACAGTATGGTCTGTATCACTGTCAATTGCTTCTAACACGGCGGGAAGAATCAATTTCCCGAGCATTTTCCTTTCTCTGTAAATTTCAGCATCACTACCTCTGGAAAAATAAATCCGTTCAAACGAACAGGCTTTCTTTTCTAAGGGTTCTAAAATTTGTTCCAACGAAAAACTGCCGTTTTTCTTTACGATCAGTGCTTTTCCGGGATCTAATTCCTGCACTTTTTCAAAAGGAACGTTAAAAACCGTTTGAATAACCGGTCTTTCCGATGCAACGACCACAATTTCATCGTCTTCATAAAAAAATGCAGGACGAATTCCGGCCGGATCACGAAATACAAAGGCATCACCATGACCCAATAAACCTGCCATGGCAAAACCACCATCCCAGTTTTTGGATGATTTTCTTAAAATTTTGGCTATATCTAATTTTTCGGCAATCACCGGAGAAGCTTCTCTTTTAGACAAGCCGTTATTTTTACATTCCTGATACAAATCCGTTACTTCATCATCTAAAAAGTGACCGATTTTTTCCATAACAGTAACGGTATCTGCCAATTCTTTTGGGTGCTGCCCCAATTCGACCAAACTATCAAAAAGTTCTTTTACATTGGTCATGTTGAAATTTCCGGCTACAATTAAGTTCCGGTGCATCCAATTGTTCTGACGTAAAAACGGGTGAACACTTTCTATACTGTTTTTTCCAAACGTTCCGTAACGAACATGCCCTAAAAACAATTCGCCTATATAAGGAATATTTTCTTTCTGCCAATCCACATCATTTTGAAATTCAGGATTGTTCGCCAAGTCATCATTGATTCGCTCATTAATTTGGCCAAAAATATCCTGAATCGGTTGCGATTTGTTGGAACGAACCCGGCTGATGTAACGCTGTCCGGGTTCCATATCAAATTTAATACTGGCAAAACCGGCACCATCTTGTCCGCGGTTGTGCTGCTTTTCCATCAATAGATACATTTTTTGTATTCCGTAGAAAGCGGTTCCGTATTTTTCTTTGTAATAATGGAGCGGTTTTTTTAACCGCAAAAGAGCGATTCCGCATTCGTGTTTTAAGTTGTCACTCATGGTGTTGTTTAAACTGAATCTGTTCAGTTTCTTTTGTAGGTTAATCTGTTTAATGATTCAATCTGATTCTATAAAAAATGCCCCGAAATTTCGGGGCACACTCTATTTATTCTAATTCGATGTCAAATTGTGTTAAATCTCTGAACTGTTTTAAGCGGTCGTACACTTCCTCTCTTTCAAGGTCAACCATCCGCTCGGTTCCAAATTTCTCCACACAGAATGACGCCAGGTTAGAGCCATAAATGATTGCATTTTTCATATTCCCGAACGAAATGTTTTCACTTTGAGCAATAAACCCGGAAAAACCTCCGGCAAAGGTATCACCTGCCCCGGTCGGATCAAATACTTCTTCTAACGGTAAGGCCGGAGCAAAGAAAATTTCTTTCCCATGGAACAATAATGCTCCGTGTTCTCCCTTTTTAATTACGACATATTTTGGGCCCATCGTGTGAATCTTTGCTGCTGCTTTTACCAATGAATATTCACCCGAAAGCTGACGGGCCTCTTCATCATTGATTGTAATTACATCTACGCGTTTCATGACTTCGTGTAACTCGGTTAACGCACAATCCATCCAGAAGTTCATCGTATCCAACACCACCAGTTTAGGTTTTTCAGTCATTTGATCCAACACACTGATCTGAACCATCGGATGCAGGTTTCCTAACATCACGACTTCTGCATTTTGAAAATCGGCCGGTACTTTTGGCTGAAAATCGGCCAGTACGTTTAATTCTGTTACCAGGGTATCTCTTGAATTCAAATCGTTATGGTAACGACCGCTCCAGAAGAACGTTTTACCGCCTTTTACAATTTCAATCCCTGAAATATCAATATCTCTGTCTGACAACAAATCTAAATATTCTTGCGGGAAATCCTCTCCCACCACGGAAACAATCCCTGATTTAATGTTGAAAAAAGATGCGGAAAGTCCAATAAATGTAGCCGCTCCACCTAAGATTTTATCTGTTTTTCCGAAAGGTGTTTCAATCGCATCAAAAGCAACTGTTCCTACTATCAGCAGTTTGTTCATGAGTTATGGTTTGAAATAAGTTGCAAAGATACTTTATCCTTTTGAAGTATAAAAATAATTCTTAAATCAAAGAGTCTTATTCATTTGTTTCCTGAATAATGTTGGTGTTATCTTCTTTTTCTTTTTAAAGATCCGGTTAAAATATGTAAGACTGTCAAATCCCGTTTCAAGAGCTATTTCTTTTATGGTTTTATCTGTAGAGGTAAGCCAGTGGCAGGCGTTGGCTATTCTGATTTCATTCAGATAATCTGAAAAATTCGTTTTCATCACTTTTTTAAAGAATTTACAAAAAGCACTTTTAGATACATGAATCATGGCTGCCATCTGCTCAATGGTAATTTTTTCCTGTGAATGTTCCTGAACAAATTTGCAGACCTGATTAATTCTGTTCTGTGTTTTTGTATTATTGGATATTACATAAGCTTCTGACGATAAGAATGTTTTTTCGGCCGTAACCAATTTTTGTAATATTACCATAAAATCGGCTATCCGGTAAACCCCGTCCCTGACCGGTAAATGCTGAATCATTGTAATAATATCGTCATCTGCTTTGAAAGCGATTCCTCTTTGCGAGCTGTTGATGAGCTCCGATACGGTTGAAAATTCCCTGAGTGTTTTAAACCGCTGAAAAAAATCTTCCGAAAACTGAATAACCACAGCTTCACTCTCGTGTGGTTCAGAATCCGTAAACCACGTATGGGGTAATCGCTGTCCCAGTAAAACCAAATCATTTTTTTCAAAATACTGATGACTATCGCCCACAATACGCTTTCCGTGACCTTTTTTTATTAACGTAAGTTCGTATTCCGGATGATAATGCCATTTGAACTCAAAAAAAGGAACAGAGAAAGAATAAACCACAAAAGAAAAGTCTCCTTTAAGAACTTCTACATCTTCTAAAATAGCCTTCATTATCTCAATTGGAATAAAAATTAAATAGATAGCACAAATATATTCAATATAGTGCTATATATTTCATTTTAAGTGCCGGAATTTCCCGGAAACCACTTCTATATTTGTAAAAAATGAAAAACAATTATGAGCACTATACCTTTAAACATCAGCAAGTTCCTTGAAAAAGAATACATACTAAAACAGGAACAAATCGATTTTTATCAAAAAAACCGGTACATAAAACTAAAAGAAGTTTTAAATCAGGAAGTCCTCGATTTTTTTAATTCAGTCATAACCGAACAAGTTCGCCTCATGGATACGGATAATGTTGCCTTAGAGGAGCGGGATACATATGGGAAAGCTTTTTTGCAGCTTTTTAACCTATGGCGGGAAAATAACGTTATTAAAACACTGGTTTTCAGCAAAAGAATGGCAAAAATAGCGGCCGATCTGATGCAAACCGAAGGAACCCGGATTTATCATGACCAGGCATTATTTAAGGAAGCTGGTGGCGGTATTACTCCATGGCATGCTGACCAGTATTACTGGCCATTGGAAACAGATAAGACAGTCACTGTCTGGATTCCGCTGCAAAAAACCGATTTAACGATGGGACCACTTGAATTCAGTGCAGGCAGCCACGCTATTGTGGAAGGAAGAGAACTTGCTATTAGTGACGAAAGCGAGTCGAAAATAGAACAAAAACTCAGGGTTACAGATTTTAAATACATCATTGAGCCATTTGATTTGGGTGAAGTCAGCTACCATTCAGGGTGGGTATTTCACCGGGCCGGAGCTAACCAGACAGATCAGATTAGAAAAGTAATGACCATTATCTACATGGATAAGGATATGAAGTTGAAAAACCCCGAAAACAAAAACCAGATCCACGATTGGAATACCTGGTGTCCGGGAGCGGAAATCGGAGAAATAATCAACACGCCCATTAATCCTGTATTATACCCTTAGCCTATGGATATTGTCTATTGTTGTCCGTATTGGGGTAGTGAAGATAAACCGGCAGGTATTTTTCTCGACAGGGTTTTAAAGGAAGGATATGAAGGTGTAGAAATAAATTTACCCGATTCAGGGGAGTTTACCACTGTTTTTATGAAAAAAATTGAAAATATCCGGATTTCTGAAAAAAAAGACTTTCGGTTTATTGCACAACAAGTATTACCACTTCAGAAAGAAACACCAGATGCCTATTTAAAAAAGATGGAGCAGCGGCTGCTTTACCTTGCTTCTCTTGAACCGGATTTTATTAACGCCCACACCGGAAAAGATTATTATTCTTTTGATGAGAATTGTTTTATTATTGAGGCTGCCGAAAATATTGCTGAAAAAACAGGAATTCCTATTTATCATGAACTGCACCGCGGACGATTCACTTTTCACTCGCAAACCACATTGTCTTATTTGAATCCGTTTCCGGAGATAAAGTTTACCGGAGACTTTTCACACTGGTGTACAGTTTCTGAAAGTCTGCTTCAGGACCAATGGGAAATTGTAGAAATCATCATTCCGCATATTTATCATATTCATGCCAGAATAGGATCTGAACAAGCTTCACAGGTAAATAATCCTTTTGCTCCCGAATGGGCACAACATGTTATGGTCTTTATGAGTTGGTGGCACAAAATTATCAAAGCCCACAAACCGTCAAAATCGGTCTTCACCATTACGCCCGAATTCGGACCGGCTCCTTACATGCCTGCTGCACCGTTTACTAAAGAACCGCTGGCTGAACAATGGGAAACCAATTGTAAAATAAAAAATCTTTTAAAATTAAACCTGTAAGTTAATGAAAAAAATACATTTTATATCGCTGAGTGCGGCTTTAGGAGGATTACTTTTTGGCTATGACACAGCTGTTATATCCGGTGCAATAGGAAACCTGACCACTTATTTTCAGCTATCGCCGGCCGAAACAGGTTGGGCTATTTCTTCGGCTTTGGTCGGTTGTTTGATTGGAGCTTATTTTTCAAACCGTATCAGTTCCGGTCTGGGAAGAAAAAAAGCGATGGTTATTGCCTCTGTTTTGTTTTTGGGATGTGCATTAGGCACAGCTCTCCCGGAAGCTTTTTGGGTGTTTGTCTGCTTTAGGATTATAGGCGGAATCGGAGTTGGATTAGCCTCGATGGTAGTGCCTTTGTATATTGCCGAAATTGCTCCGGCTGACAAGAGAGGTTCTCTGGTGGCTTTTAATCAACTGGCCATCGTTATAGGCATTGTATTGGTTTACTTTGTCAATTATTTTATTGCCCTGCAAGGTGATGCCACGTGGAACCTGAACGAAGGATGGAGATGGATGTTTGGTTCCGGTTCTATACCCGCTTTTTTGTATTTAATTCTCAGCTGTATGATTCCCGAAAGTCCGAGATGGTATGCAGAGCAAAACAAAGAAAAGCAGGCATTAGCTGTTCTGGAAAAATTCAACACAAAAGAAATGGCCGTAAAAACACTTCAGGAAATCAAAGAATCTTTGGGAGAAAAAAAAGAATCGGTTTACCTGAAAACCCTTTTGCAACCTGTATTTAGAAATGCACTGCTTGTTGGTATCGGTCTTTCTGTTTTTCAACAGATAACGGGAATCAATGCTATTTTATACTATGCTCCCGAAATTTTCAAAAGCTTTGGCAGTGACACCAATGCTTCGTTATTAGAAACCAGTATGCTTGGAGTAATTAACCTTATTTTCACGGTCATTTCCATTTATCTGGTTGATCGGGTAGGTCGTGTTCCCTTACTTATCATCGGTTCCTGGGGTATGTTTATTGCCCTTAGCGTGGTTGGCATTTCGGCTTATTATCAAATTACTGATTCGTGGCTGCTCCCTTTTCTGCTGTTGTTTATGGCATCTTTTTCTATTTCCTGGGGGCCGGTTGTTTGGGTATTACTGTCTGAAATTTTTCCGAACAAAGTACGGAGTTTAGCCTTATCAATAGCCGTTTTTATTCAGTGGATCGCTAATTTTGCCGTATCACAAACGTTTCCGATGATGACCGAAAACGCTTATCTGAAACAACAGTTTAACGGAGCTTTCCCATTTATTTTATTTGCTGTACTGTGTTTAACAGCCCTGCTTTTTGTGATAAAATTTGTGCCTGAGACCAAAAAAAGAACTTTAGAGGAAATGGATGATTTATGGAAAACAAATAACTGATTGACCTATGAAAAAACACCTGATTATACCTGTTTTATGTCTGACCGTTGCTTATAATGCTACGGGCCAGCATTATTCTGAGATAACACCAATGGAAGAAAAAATGGAAGTGCTGCCTTTAAATTCCGTTAAACCCACCGGTTGGTTAAAAAATCAAATCCGGGAAAACCTGAACGGGTTTGTAGGCCATCTGGATCAGCTTGCACCCGATTTGATCATAGAAGATGACATTTACCACAAAGACCGTCTTTCTAAAAATTCAAAAGCCAAGGAACTCGGAGCCTTGGGCGAAGGAGGAGACTGGCAGATTCAGCTTTTCTGGTGGAACAGCGAAACCCAGAGCAACTGGCGTGACGGATACATCAGGAGTGCTGTATTGGCAAACGACAAACTACACCTGGAACAAATTGAAAAATATGTCCATACGATTCTGAAAAATCAGGATGAAGATGGCTATTTGGGAATTTATGATTCCGAACTCAGGTATAATTTTGACAATGAAAACGGCGAACTCTGGGCAAAAGCAAGCTTACTACGCGGTATTCTGGCCTGGTATGATTACACTAAAGATGAAAAAATTCTTGCAGCCGTAAAAAAGGCCGTGCAAAATACAATGGATAATTTTCCAATGGATGCATCCCATCCGTTTTATACCAAAAACCCAAATGTAGGCGGACTATCGCACGGACTCACTTTTACTGACGTGCTTGAACAATTGTTCTATATTACCAAAGACCGGAAATACCTCAATTATGCTTTATTTTTATACACCGATTTTTCTGAGCAGACGATTAATGAAGATGCTCAGTTAAAACGGTTGCTGGATAAAGAAGAGAAGCTGTTCGGACATGGGGTTCATACTTATGAACACCTTCGCTGTCTGGCGGCTGCTTATTATGCCTCAGGAAATGAAACCCTGTTACAGGCTCTGAAAAACTTTGAAAGCAAAATAGCAACCACTACAACTGTTTCCGGTGGACCTGTGGGTGACGAATGGATTGGAAAACGTCCGGCCGATGCTACCAACAGAGGCTATGAATATTGTTCAACCCATGAAATTTTGCACAGTTACGCCAGTTTATTGGCAAAAACTGCCGATAAACGTTATGCCGACAAAATAGAGCATCTGTTCTTTAATGCAGCCCAGGGAGCCAGACATCCTGAAAAAAGTTGTATTGCTTACCTGAAAAGCGATAACTCATACGAAATGTCCGGTGGTTTAAACGGTGATACACATGATGCTAAACAGACCCGTTACCGGTATTCGCCGGTTCACAAAGAAGCCGCCGTATGCTGTGTGCCCAATGCAGGACGTATAGCCCCTTATTATGTTCAGTATATGTGGCAGAAAGATACTGACGGTTTGGTTGCTTCACTATTAGGTCCATCCGTTTTGGAAACAACTGTCAATGAGAAAAAAGTTATCATTACACAACAGACCGACTATCCTTTTGAGAATAAAATAACATTTGTTATAAACACCCGGAACAATTTGTTTACACTTAAAATCAGAAAACCGGAATGGGCAGAAAAAATTAAGGTAAATATGCCCTTTATAGAGAAAAACGGATTCATTACAATCAGTAAAAGCTGGAAAAACAACGATAAAGTAGTGGTTGAATTTTTGCCCGAAGTTGAACTAAAAACCGACAATAAAGGTGACTTTTATTTTCAATACGGCAGTTTACTGCTGGCAAAAGAAATTGAGGCTGTGGAAACCGTAACCAAGACCTATCCGATAAAGGGTTTTGCAGACCTTTCGCACAAACCTGTTGATTTCGCCTTGTATGAATATGTTCCGGATCAAAAGATTATACAAAAAGGTCACTTGGAATTTGAGACCATACTGTTCAATACCAAAACAAAACGATTGGAAACCGTTATTTTAATACCCTTCGGAAAAACAATCCTGCGTCAAACCACTTTTAAAAAACATCCCTAATGAAATATCGTCTGCTATTGGTTTTTGTTTTACTGAACAGTCTTGTCACTTCTGCTCAGGAGGAGGTCTTTTATCATGTTTTTCAGAGAAGTTTCTTTGACTCTGACGGAGACGGTCACGGTGACATCAACGGAATTCATCAGAAACTTGATTACTTAGAGGATTTGGGTGTAAATACCCTATTACTGACACCGTTGTATGTTTCCGACTTTTACCATAATTATTTTGCGACAGATTTTGAAGGAATAGACCCGAAATATGGTTCAATGGATGATTATAGTTTATTGGTAAAAGAAGTACACAAAAGAAAAATGAAAATTTACCAGGATGTGGAAATGCAGTATGTAGCCGGAAAGCATCCCTGGTTTACCGGTTCTTATCAAAACCCGTCTTCAGAATATTCTGAATACTTATATTATCATGATGATAAGAACGAAAAACCGTTCTGGTTTTTAAACATTCCTGAATTTACAACTTATGACAACCGTAAACAACAGATTATCGTGGTGGATATGCGTCAGGAAGCCGTAAAAGAATATACGCAGAAAGTGCTTGAATTCTGGATGGATCCGAACGGCGACGGAAATTTTGAAGACGGAGTAGATGGTTTCCGGCTTGACCACATGATGGATGACCTGGATAATGCCGGATTACTGACCAATCTTTTTGAAAACTTCTGGCACCCGCTTTTGCAGAACCTTAAAAGCAAAAACCCTGCACTGAAAATTATTGCCGAACAGGCCGATTGGGCTTCTTTCGGGCACGATTATTTTGCCAAAGGAAATGTTGATTATGTATTTGGTTTCCGGTTGAAATTTGCCCTTAACTCATTCAAAAAAGAAGAAATAGAAAAAGCGGCAGACAGCACTTTATTATACAACCCAATAAACAAAAACCAACTTGTATTCCTTGAAAACCACGACACCAAACGCTGGGCTTCTGAACCCGGAATGACTTTACCAAAATCAAAAGCGGCAACAGCCATTCAGTTACTGATTGGCGGTATTCCTTCTCTATATTACGGTCAGGAGATTGGTATGAAAGGCATTCAGCAGCAATTCGGCATGACAGACGGCAATGATATTCCGGTTCGGGAAGCTTTTGACTGGTATGCTGCCGGTGAAGGCATCGGAATGGCTCTTTGGTACCAGAACACCGGAACGTGGTGGGATAAACGCAATCAAAAAGCAAATGACGGTATCTCACTGGAAGAACAGAAAAATGACCCTAACTCGCTATGGAATCATTATAAAACACTTTTGTCTCTCAGAAAAAAACATGAAGAACTGCGTAAGGGGGCTTATGAAAAAATAACCAATTCTAACCCGGAGGTACTTTCGTTCGGAAGGAAATTTAAGCACAAATCCAAAACGGTTCTGATAAACCTCTCGGATAAAGAACAACATACAACAATAACCGGGCTGAAAAAATCAAAAATTATCTTTGGCCGGATCAAAGCAGAAAAAGTAAAAGGAAGACTGACACTGAAACCTTATGAAGTGTTAATATTAGAATAATTTTCATAAAAACATATCTATTGATAGTTTTTCCTGACTTACAATAAAAAACAACCTCTTCATCACAATGCAGATGGCATGCTCTTTTATCAATTCTAGATCAACCCAATTTTCTTCCTGCAATTTTATCAATGGCTTATCTCAACCGCTCAGCCTTCTTCTACTTAAAAAAACTTCGGTTATTTAAAAATCAGTTTCCTGTTTCCAAAAAATTTCCTTCTGTATCGAAACGTAATTCGATGTTGTTTACTAAATCTATATCGAATCCGTAAGGTTTTTTACCGATACTTTCAATTAAAACTGCAGGATAATTAGTGATAACATAAATCATAATATCCGGATTAATAAACCCTGTCGGAATAGCTTGGTTATTTCCGTCAACTTCTGTCCAGACACCCGACTCGTCAAAATCAATCTGAATTCCCCCTACAAAATACACTTCATAATATCCGTCTATAGAATTTGTATCTCTTTCAATTCTGATAATTTCTGCATCAGAAAAATATGTGTCTATAAATATTTTTGGCTCTGTTGGTAATTCTGAAGTTTGAATTATACTTTCAGATGAATTGTCATTATCTGAAGAACAGGAAATCCCTGTAAAACCTAACATTAAGGTTATAATTGTTGTTAAAAATAAATTTTTCATTTTTAATTTTATTTTATATTTCGGGGTTAATTTTACTAATCGTCTATTCTTTTAAATTCTCCTTTAGAATTGAATTCTAATTCTAATCCGTTTGAAAGTTTTACTTCCTGTTTTCCGAATCGTCCTTTTTCGATCTTTATGATATGCGTATTCGGAAACTTTTCTTTTACATAAGCAAGTATATTTTTCTGGATAAATGTTGTCGGAATTACCGTTTTATTTCCATCAACTTCTGTCCAGTTTCCATCCTGGTCAAATTCAACTTCTGTACCGTCAGTAAATTTGATTTTATAATCTGTAGAAAAAGTTTCTTTGTCTTTTTTTACGTAATCAATTGTACTTTTCGAGAAACTATCCGAAATGAATTTTTGTGCCGCTTTTGGCAATTCGTTTTTTGTAATGATTGATTCCTGAGCATTCAAATTGATTCCTACAAAAAAGAAAGTTGCCACAAAAAATTTAATTACTGTTCTTTTCATATCTGTTTATTTTAAAATTTCTATGACAAAGTTCAAAAGTGATTTGGGAAAGAATTAGGAATTTTTGGTTTTTACAGAAAAAATATGAAAATTATTTTTAAAAGAATAGTCAATACTTAAGTCGGAATGGTTTTCAATTATGGTTTTTACGATGGAAAGTCCTAATCCTGTTGAGGTATTATCCTGATTTGATTTATAAAACCGGGTAAAAATCAATTCTCTGTCAAGAGGTTTATTTTCAACAGAAGTATTTTTGATACAAAATTCATTCTCCGATATTTCTAAGATTATTTTTCCACCATGAGGGTTATATTTTATGGCGTTCCTAAAAAGATTCGAAATCAGAATATATCCTAAATCTTGATTGATATGGGTTTCGAAGCTTCCATTTTCGGAAAAATCCAGCAAAATGCTCTTGAACTCAATTATCTCCGAAAAATCTTCTACAACGGCTTTGGCCGTTTCATTGATTATTATATTTTGTTTTTTATTAAATTGATTATTTTCGATTTTGGAGAGCATCAGAAGTGATTTATTCAATTTAACAAGTCGTAATAACCCTTCTTTAGTTTGGCTTAACTCTGTCAGGTTTTTTTCGGAAAAACCTTCATTTTCAATAAGAAAGTCCAACTTATTTATGGCAATGGCAAGGGGGGTCTGTAATTCGTGAGAGGCATTTTCGATAAATTGTTTTTGTTGAGAAAATGTTTGTTCGTTTCGCTTAATCATTTTATCAATTTCTCTATCCAGCAGTATAAATTCTCTGACTTTGGTTGAATTAAATTCTGTTTTATTGCTTTTTCCAAATTCATATTTCCCCAAATCATTCAAAGTTTTATAGAACGGTTTCCAAACTTTTTTTAGAACAATATTATTTATGAAAATGATACTTGCAACCAAAAAAACATACAAAAACACCAACGCTATCAACAAATCTTCGCGAAAGTCATCTTCTTCGACAGTAGATGCTCTGATTTCCAGTTTTTGATAATTACCTTCTTGATCGGTAAAATAAGTTTCTAAAATACGATACGGTTCCATTTCTTCATCATATTCCATATAAAACTGCTCATTTCTGAAAAAATTTCCTTCTTTATATTCCGAAGCATTTATTTGTTTTATTCTAAACTGATTGAAGTCAAATTCGTTTACATTCAAAATATTTTCATCAATATATGCTTCTCGAATAATTTGAATCTTAAGGTCTTTAAGTCCGTCATCAATATTATCATAAACCTCATCGAAAACAACTGCATAAAAAAGCCCTGCCCAAGCTGCAATAATAGTAAGAAGAGCAATTGCTAAATATTTTAAGGTATAATTCTTTAATGAAACACTCATACTAATTTATATCCGATTCCGTAAACTGCCTGAAAATCAATATCTGCTCCACGATCTTTAAGTTTTTTTCGTAAGTTTTTTATTTGTGAATAAATGAAATCCAACCTATCTGCCTGGTCAATATTGTCTCCCCAAACCGATTCGGCCAAAGATGTTTTTTGTAACGTTTTTTCGGGACGAATAATAAAGTAATATAGCAAATCAAATTCTTTCCGGTTTAAGACAAGCTCGTTTTCATCAACCAAAACTTTTCTGTCTTCAGGAAAAACCTTTACATTTTTATAACTGATAAATTTTTCTCCCTTTTGATTTGTTCTTCTTATTGCAGATTTGATACGCGAATGAAGCTCCATTAAATTAAAAGGTTTAGTCAAATAATCATCTGCTCCTAAATCCAGTCCTGATATTTTATCTTCAACAGAATCCTTAGCTGACAAAATAATGACTGCGTCTCTTTTATTCTGCCTTTTTATTTCTTTCAGAATATTTATTCCGCTCCCGTTTGGCAACATTATATCTAAAAGAATACAATCATAATTATAGATTCCGATTTTTTCAATTCCGGAAATATAGTCATTTGCGGATTCAACAATATATTTTTCTAATTCCAAAAACCCACGTATGGTTTCAAGCAGAATGGGCTCGTCTTCTATTATGAGAATTTTCATGCTGAAAAGAAATAAATTAACATGCAATAATGGATTTAAATTTGGGAAAAATTTAGGAAAAATGTATTTGACGAGTCAGATTTCATTTTTAAAAAAGTTTATCTATATCTCTTTCATACACCTCATCCACCGACAACTTTTCCTGTTGCGATGCCATAACCGCCAATTCATCACACCGTTCATTCTGCGGATGGCTATTGTGCCCTTTAACCCACTTGAAATCAACTTTATGTTTGCGATAGACCTTCAGAAAACGCATCCATAAATCGGGGTTTTTCTTTCCGGAAAAGCCTTTCTTCTCCCATTGAAAAACCCATCTTTTTTCTACGGCATCCACCACATATTTTGAATCGGAAACTACTAAAACAGAAGTATTCGGATTTTTAAGTTTTTCCAGCCCTACAATTACCGCCAATAACTCCATACGGTTGTTGGTAGTGTACCTGAAACCCTCATAAAACTCTTTTTTATACGGCGAGCCCACTAACTCCATCACTACGCCATAACCGCCCGGGCCGGGATTACCTTTGGCCGCTCCGTCTGTGTAGATATGAATTTGGTGAGACATTTTTCAGGGTGATTAAGTTAAAATAAGTGGAAACTAGCCTATAAAAATTGGTCAATCACTCCCGGAAAATACAGTTGCTCCAATTGATGCACTTTCCCGGAAACTTCTTCAAAGGTAGTACAATCTTGAATAGAAACAGATTTTTGAAAGATTATTCCTCCTTCGTCGTAATTTTCATTTACCAAATGAATCGTAATACCGGTTTCGGATTCACGGTTTTTTAAAACCGCTTGGTGTACATGGTTGCCATACATCCCTTTTCCGCCGTATTTTGGCAGCAAAGCAGGATGAATGTTGATGATTTTATCAGGAAATTCTTTGATAATATGTTCCGGAAACTTCAACAAAAATCCGGCTAACACAATTAAGTCCGGTTTAAAAGCATTCAACCTCATCAACACATCACCACGCAAAAGTTCATCTTTCGTGAATGTAACAGATGCCACTCCCAACCTGTTGGCCTTTTGTAAAACGCTGGCCTCGGGATTGTTTGAAAAAACGGCAACCACTGTTTTTAAACAGTTGTTTTTAAAATAACGGATAATGTTTTCAGCATTAGAACCCGTTCCGGAGGCAAAAATCACGATGTTCTTCATGTTTCCTGTAATGTTTATGCCACAAAAAAACGAATAATAAACGAGAATTTACAGGGTTTTAACCTCTATTATGAAATAAATTTTTTAAATTCGTAGTCAGATTTATTAACTAAAATGTTGTATTAAAATAAAGTTTTTTATTTTTGCCAACAATTAAACTAAAATTTAAAAAATTATGTCAGACATTGCATCAAGAGTAAAAGCGATTATCGTAGACAAATTAGGTGTTGACGAAAACGAAGTTGTAACAGAAGCAAGCTTCACAAACGATTTAGGAGCTGATTCATTAGACACTGTTGAGCTAATTATGGAGTTCGAGAAAGAATTTGATATTCAAATTCCAGATGACCAAGCAGAAAATATTGCTACTGTAGGTCAAGCTATTTCTTACATCGAAGAAGCTAAAAAATAATAACTACAAATATCCCGCTCTGTTCATACCGGGCGGGTGTTATTATTTTATTAAAAACGTAAATTATTGATTGTCATCCAATCACACACATACAGAAAAATACACCCCTGATTTTTAAAATTCACTAAATTTCAGGGTTTTTTTGTTTATATTCGTACCAATAAATTTTACAAAATGGAGTTAAAACGAGTAGTTGTTACCGGATTAGGTGCTTTGACACCCATAGGAAATAATATTCAGGAATACTGGAATGGTCTCATTAACGGCGTTAGCGGAGCCGCCCCTATAACCTATTACGATACAGAAAAACACAAAACAAAGTTTGCCTGCGAAGTAAAAAATTTCAATGTGGAGGAATTTATTGACCGCAAAGAAGCCCGAAGAATGGACAAATTTGCCCAATATGCTATTGTTGCCAGTGATGAAGCCATTAAAGATGCCGGAATTACGGCAGACAACATAGACAAACACCGGGTTGGTGTAATATGGGGAGCCGGAATCGGCGGATTGGAAACATTTCAGGAGGAAGTTTTATATTATGCTAAAGGAGACGGAACACCAAAATTCAATCCGTTCTTTATCCCAAAAATGATTGCCGATATCGCTCCCGCTCATATTTCGATGAAAAACGGGTTTATGGGCCCCAACTATACAACCGTTTCGGCCTGTGCTTCTTCGGCTAATGCCTTGATTGATGCATTTAACTATATCCGGTTAGGATTATGCGATGTCATCATTTCCGGAGGTTCTGAAGCGGCAGTCACCATTGCCGGAATGGGCGGATTCAACTCTATGCATGCATTATCGACCCGAAATGAAAGTCCGGAAACAGCCTCAAGACCATTTGATGCAACCCGTGACGGATTTGTATTAGGAGAAGGTGCCGGTGCTTTGGTTTTAGAAGAATATGAACATGCCAAAGCCCGCGGAGCAAAAATTTATTGCGAAATAGGAGGCGGAGGAATGTCTTCAGATGCCTACCACTTAACCGCTCCACACCCGGAAGGGATAGGTGTTATTGCTGTGATGCAGAACTGTTTACGGGATGCCCGTATGAAACCGGAAGAGGTAGACCACATCAACACACACGGAACCTCAACGCCTTTGGGAGATGTAGCGGAATTAAAAGCTATTAGTGCCGTATTTGGAGATCATGCCAAAAACATTAATATCAACTCAACCAAATCAATGACAGGTCACCTGCTTGGTGCTGCCGGCGGAATTGAAGCCATTGCATCAATCCTGGCGATTAAAAACGGAATTATTCCGCCAACCATTAACCATTCGGTTGTAGATGAAAACATCAATCCGGAGTTAAACCTTACGCTAAATAAAGCTCAGAAAAGAGACATTAAAGTCGCCATGAGCAATACATTTGGCTTTGGTGGCCACAATGCCTGTGTTCTGTTTAAAAAAGTTGAAGCGTAATTCTAAATGAACGTTTTTAAAAAAATATTTACCCCAAATTCCCGTCCTCAAGAAGGCGGGATTTTTTTTGAGACCATTCACAAAATACTGGGATTTAAACCCAACAATCTTGAGTTTTATCAAAAAGCTTTCACCCACAGATCATCAAACAAATTAGACCCAAAAGGCAACCCGATTAATTATGAGCGTTTAGAATTTCTGGGCGATGCCATGTTGAGTGCGGTCATTGCAAGTCATTTGTTTAATGAAGTACCTTCCGGAGATGAAGGTTATCTGACCAAAATGCGTTCTAAAATTGTGAGCCGGGAGCACTTAAACGAACTCGGCCGTGATTTAAACCTTATTCAATTGGTTGACAGCAAAGTTCCTTCGCAACATTTTGGAGAAAATATTCACGGAAATATTTTTGAAGCTTTAGTCGGAGCTATTTTTTTAGACAAAGGCTTTATTTATTGCGAAAAATTCATCTACAAACGAGTCATTATTCCCTACGTGGACATTGCTAAATTAGAAGGAAAAGTGATCAGCTACAAAAGCTTGGTTATTGAATGGTGCCAAAAGGAGAAAAAACCTTTTCATTTTGATGTTTTTGACGATAACGGCAACGACGGTCAACGCTATTTTGGAGTAAAGCTGAGCATAGACCATAAAATTGTGGCCAAAGCCAGGGCTACTTCTAAAAAAAAGGCAGAAGAAATTGCTTCGAAACGTGCTTTTTTTGTGTTCCAAGAAAAAATGGACAAAAAATTATAGAAATCACAAAAACTACATCGTTTTCGTTCATAAAATATCGTTAAGTTAAGAAATTCACCCTGTTTTGTGGTCTAAAAATACTATATTTACATCTTGTTTGAATGTAAAATATGGCTATTCATAAATTATTCATTGATGACTTCGAAGAGGCTGATTATCAGCTGATCGCCATACACACTCCCTTGGAAAACTATCGGGTTGCCTATTTTATTAATCAAAAGCTACCGGTTTTACTGTATCGAAACAGAAAAGACATTTTGATCGGATCAGAAAAACAAAAAATTGGATTTCCGAACTTCCAGTTTGAAGATCAAAAAAAAGAAATATACTGGACTTTGATAGAAAATAAAAAAGAAGTAACCCTTCCTCAGAAGAGCAACACAATTAATCTTTTTAACGAAGGCCAGGAATTCAGTAACACCATTTACTTTTTACCCGAATTCAAAAATGTTGATTTTTTTCTTAAGATTGAAGGGGATGAAAACCAAATAAATCTAAGTAAAATAGCAAATGAACTAAATACTATTGACCAAATTACAACTGTTTATGCTGTTGATAAGGGTCGAATAAAATCTAAAAACAATTTAATTTTTTAAAAAACAATATGCCAATCAACAAAAAAACCAAAATTGTTGCCACATTAGGACCAGCTTGCAGCACAAAAGAAGTCATTAAAAACATGATCGACGCAGGGGTAAATGTATTCCGGATCAATTTTTCACATGCGGATTATGAAGATGTTAAAGAGCGAATCAACATTATCCGCGGACTAAATGACGAATTTGGGTACACAACAGCTATTTTAGCTGACTTACAGGGCCCCAAACTTCGTGTAGGAGTTATGAAAGAAGATGTGGTCGTAAGCAAAGGCGATGTTATTACGTTTCAGACGGCTGAAGATATACCGGGCACAGCTGATCGTGTTTATATGAATTACAAAGAATTTCCAAGCGATGTAAACCCGGGAGAAAAAATTCTTTTGGACGATGGGAAATTAATCTTTGAGGCGTTGGAAACCAACGGATCTACCGAGGTTATCTGTAAGGTACTTCAAGGTGGTCCGTTAAAATCAAAAAAAGGAGTTAACCTTCCCAACACAAAAGTATCTTTGCCGGCTTTAACCAAAAAAGATATAAAAGACGCTTTATTTGCCATTGAAAACGAGGTTGACTGGATTGCACTTTCTTTCGTGAGAACACCAAAAGATCTGGAAGAGTTGCAAGATCTGATTGCCAAACATTCTTCTTATAAAATTCCGATTGTAGCCAAAATTGAAAAACCGGAAGCTGTCGAGAACATTGATAAAATTGTTGCTTTTTGTGACGGCTTAATGGTAGCGAGGGGAGATTTAGGGGTAGAAGTTCCGGCAGAAGAGGTTCCGTTGATTCAGAAAAAACTGATTCACAGAGCCAAAACAGCCCGGATTCCGGTTATTGTTGCCACACAAATGATGGAAACAATGATTACCAGCCTGACACCAACAAGAGCAGAAGTAAACGACGTGGCCAACTCTGTAATGGATGGTGCCGATGCCGTAATGCTCTCCGGCGAAACTTCTGTGGGCAACTATCCTGTTGAAGTAATTGAAACCATGTCCCGAATCATTCGTTCGGTAGAAGACAGTCCGCTTATTCAGGTACCGCACAATCCACCTCATGTTCGTACAAAACGATTCATCACCAAATCGATCTGCTACCATGCTGCAATTATGGCAAACGAAATCAAAGCCAAAGCCATTTCTACACTGACTAACAGTGGTTATACGGCTTTTCAGATTTCAGCATGGAGACCAAGTGCCCATATTCTGGTTTTTACGTCAAACAAAAGAATTCTGACACAAATGAACCTGCTTTGGGGCGTCCGCTCATTTTACTATGACAAGTTTTCCAGTACGGATGACACGGTGGAAGACGTAAACAAAATAGCCAAGTCAAAAAACTTTGTAGAAAAAGGAGATATGGTCATCAATTTGGCTGCCATGCCAATTGCCAACAAAGGAATGGTAAATACCCTACGGGTTTCGGATATTTCTTAATTTATTTTATATTTGGACATAAAATTTTAATGTGATGAATTCAAACAATCCGTTTTTTAAAAGCAAATCGTTCAATAAACCGCAGACCATTCAGGTGGACGAAGAAGGAAACCGTTCCGTAACTATTGTTTATAATGAAACAATGACCGTGAGCGGAACCATTAATAAAAGCTTAATTATGCTCTTATTACTGGTTGTAACTGCAACACTGACCTGGACCATGACTGCTGCCGGCTATAACCCGATGCCATTTTTAATAGGCGGAGCTATCGTTGGTTTGATTTTAGTGCTTGTCGCATCTTTTAAACCGCATCTCTCAGGCTATTTGGCTCCGGGCTATGCTTTGTTCGAAGGCTTGTTTATCGGTGCCTTATCCGCTTTGTTTGAGGCCATGTATCCCGGCATTGTTATTCAAGCTGTTGGAGCAACATTCACAACCTTTCTGGTTTGTTTTATGCTTTATAAATACAAAATTGTCACGGTGACCGAAAAATTTAAATCCATCGTAATCGGAGCTACGATAA
The DNA here is from genome assembly GCA_023434025.1 of Bacteroidota bacterium. Lineage (GTDB taxonomy): Bacteria > Bacteroidota > Bacteroidia > Flavobacteriales > Flavobacteriaceae > Flavobacterium. The sequence continues at coordinate 35,519 of JAEYTL010000023.1, read as the reverse complement.
CAATCGTTATTTATTATGCCATTACATGGTTATTAAGCCTATTTACAAGCTTTCAACCGGTTCATTACGGCAATTCACTGATGAGTATCGGAATCAGTGTTCTGGTAATCGTAGTAGCTGCCCTGAATTTATTTTTAGATTTTGATCAAATTGAAAAAGGAGTTGAAAAACAATTGCCAAAATACATGGAATGGTTTGGTGCCATGGGCTTGATGATTACTTTAGTCTGGTTATATGTTGAATTTTTGAGATTACTCTCAAAAATTTCGAGCAGAGATTAAAAATAAAAATGAAAAGAGCTTTTTTAAGCTCTTTTTTTATGCTACTTTCTCAAAGGCTATAAAATTTGTCAGCTCACCGGATCTGTTAAAAACCGGAAATCCTTTGATATGACATTGATAAACTGATCCGTTTTTACAATAATTTGTTATCGTTTTTTCAAAAGGCATTTGGTTTTTTACCGCCAAACTAATTTCTTTAGCTGTTTGCCGGCAAGTTGCCTCACCCTGAAACATTTTAGGTGATTTCCCTAAAACTTCTTCCGGTTGGTAACCATTCATTTGAACCATATTTCTGGTGGAAAAAACAATGTTCAGGTTCGGACAGGTAACCACAACAACGGTATCTGCATCAATCGCTTTGTTTAAATCGATATCGGTTTCCCACTTATTAGAACGAGCCAAAATTTTTAAATAATTTTGATCTGTTATGGTCTGATTTAACCGGTTTAAAAAACCGCTGTACAAATCCCAGGCCACTAACGGCATTTTTTTGGTTCCTAAATTTGATTCATAACGAAAGAAGCCGTTATCATAATCTTTTAACTCAAGCATGGTAATACATTTTGAACCAAAATTAAATTTAATTTTTAAACAATGATTAAACAACAACAGGTTTAACGATTGTTGAAGTATTTTTAAACACATCACAGATTGATTTTCAGCTACCAAAAAAATACATATATTTGACTGTCATGATAAAAAAAATTACCCGCTTCTGTTTGTTTTTAAGTTGTTTTACCTTGTTGGGACAAACTTATGTTCCGCTGTTAGACACACAGAACGAATGGCATTTTACAAGCTGTTACGAAGGTTGTATTACCGATGTTTACTATACCAACGGTGACACGCTTGTTAACAACAAAACACATAAAATTTTAGATGGCTATCATTATATTTCCAGAACATTTTTGTTGCACGAGGATGTAGAAGAAAAAAAGATTTCGCTCACAAGGATAAGCCCAAACCGAATTGATGAATATTTACTGTATGATTTTGGATTAGAAGAAGGAGATACGTTTGAGATGAAAAATCCCCTCACGCCATTTCCTGAAGAGGGCGGTTTATTTGTACTCGATTCTATTCGGAATATCATAATCTGGCCCGGAACAGCACGAAAGCATTTTTATTTTTCGCCCCATGAAACCAATCAAATAAGCACACAAAATGTTATTTGGGCAGAAGGAGTGGGTTCCCTCTCAATGATTAATGCTCCAGGCGGTCATCCGGATATTAATGAGGTGGGAGTACTGAGTTGTTTTTTTAAAAATGCTGAACTTTTTTATTCCAACTTAACTCCGGAAGTAACCGTATGTGAACCAACTATACTTTCGTTATCAGAAAGCAAAAAACCCGAAGTCGTTATTTATTACCCGGAAAACAACAAGTCATCCTGCTTTATAAGAAACACCGAAAAGATAAAAAGAGTAGAACTTTTTGACCTTAATGGAAGAAAGTTAACTGATTTTCAGGTTTTTTGTCAAAACGAAATTCAGTTAAACTTAGATACCATTTCAAATGGGTTTTACAATATAATTCTCCATTATGACGGAGGAAAGAAGCCACTGAAAATAATAAAAGTGAATTGATTGCTTATTCTTCTTGTTCTAAATAAACAGCATTGTCCGGATTTCTGATTGTTTGTGTTTCATAACCCGTTTTAGAAAATTCAACATGAAAATCCTGACAATCCGGCACACATCCGCCAAAAGGACCATACATCTCCCATTTCCCCAGCGAATCAGTATATTTTACCTCCCCAGTTTCAATACATTCATACTTTACACTGTCTAACGCAATTCCGGTATCCTTATCAAATACAATTCCGTCTCCTCCCCTTTCGCCTTCACAACTAATCAACAAAATAGCTAATCCAAAAATCAGTCCTTTTATGCTCATTTTCTTACCCGTTTTAATCGCTTATGATTTATAAATAAACGCAATATTAATTGAATTACAATAAACATCTGCTGTTTACTGATTATACTCCTTCACCGCTTCCACAAAAGCTTTAGCATGATCTACGGGAATATTGGGCAAAATGCCATGACCAAGGTTTACGATATAATTATCTTTTCCGAATTCGTCAATCATTTGATGCACCATTTTTTTGAGGGTTGGAATAGGTGATAATAAGCGTGACGGATCAAAATTGCCTTGTAAAGTAATTCTCCCTCCGGACAAATAGCGTGCATTTCTGGCAGAACAAGTCCAATCTACGCCTAACGCTGAGGCTTTAGATTTTGCCATATCACTCAAGGCAAACCAACATCCTTTTCCGAAAACAATTACTTTAGTGTGCGGAGCCAATGCTTCCACAATCTGATTGATATATTGCCATGAGAATTCCTGATAGTCTGTTGGTGAAAGCATTCCGCCCCAGGAATCAAAAATCTGAATGGCATTGCAGCCGGTTTTTACTTTTTCTTTTAAATATAAAATCGTGGTATCCGTAATTTTTTGCAATAACGTGTGGGCTGCTATCGGGTTTGAAAAACAAAATCCTTTGGCCGTATCAAAACTTTTAGAACCTTTTCCTTCTACAACATAACAGAAAATGGTCCATGGTGAACCCGCAAAACCAATCAAAGGCACTTCATCATTCAACATTTCTTTGGTTAATCTGATGGCGTCAAAAACATAACCCAACGTTTCATTCACATCTGGAACAATTACTTGGTTCACTTGTTCCGTTGAACGGATTGGGTCAGGAATAATTGGTCCTAAATTGTCTTTTAACTCCACGTGAATTCCCATTGCCCGGGGTACCACCAAAATATCCGAAAACAAAATGGCCGCATCGGGTTTTATAATACGGATAGGTTGAACGGTAATTTCTGCGGCTAATTCAGGCGTTTCACAACGGGTAAAAAAATCATATTTATCACGTAAAGCCCTGAATTCAGGCAGGTATCTTCCGGCCTGACGCATCATCCATACCGGTGGACGCTCAACTGTTTCATTATTTAAAGCTCTGAGGAAAAGATCATTTTTAAGCATATTTTTTATTGTTATTTCCCTGTTAATTTTATTCAGGAGTTGATTTATTAAAATATTTTATGGTTTGTATAATTACATTCTCAACGGTTGGCTGATTGGCTATTACTTTATTTTTTGCTTTAATTTCTGCTGCAGTTGTTGTTCCGATGCAAAAACAGACTTCGTTTGAAATTATATTTTCTTTTAAATAACTCTGCACAGCCGATGGACTGAAAAACAAAATCCCATCAACCGGATTGTTTATTTTATGTGGCGATAAAAGCGTTTTATATACTTGTAACTCGTTAAAAATGATGTTGTTTTTTTGAAAAGCGTTGGGAATGGTATCTCTTCTTAAACTTCCGGAAAAAAAAGTAAATTTTTTGTCGTAATGGTTTTTCAATAAAAAATGAACCAGTTCATCAGCATAATCAAAACAATTTTCAACCTTAAATCCGTTTTCTTCCAGCAATTGCTTTGTTTTTATGCCAACACAAAAACAACTCTTTTTTTTCAGAATAAGGTGATTTTCACTTTCCAAAACGCTTAAAACTGCATTCTGGCTGGTAAAAATCAAATAGTCAAACGTAGCATCTAATCGGATTTTTTGAAATTCAATCTGAATAAAATCGGCTTCAATCAAACCAAAATCAGCGTTGAGTAAAAACTGTTTTTGATTGGGTTGAAGTTTTTTGGTAGATAGTATTCTGATTGATTTTTCCAATTTTAATCCTGACCGTCACAATAGATTGAAATATTTTTATTTTCTCCAAAAACCACCAGAATGTCGTCTTCATAAATCACTGTTTCCGGTGTAGGTAATCCGATAGTTTCTTTTATAATGGACTTTTTACCGATTAAATTTGTTTTTTCTTTTTTCCGGATGATGGTTACCAGATTGAGGTGGTATTTGTCAATAGTATTTAACTCCAACAATGTTTTCCCGTGAAACTCCGGTTTTGATTTTACTTCTGAAATGGTATAATTGTTATCTAATTGATAATTTTCTAACGTAGTTTTAAAATTGATCTGTTTTGTTAACCGGTCAGCACTTTCCTGTTCAGGATGAATAATGCTGTAGATTCCCATTGCTTCCAACACCGTATCGTGAATGGGCGACAAAGCCCGGCTGATAATTTTTACATTAGACAATTTTTTAATGATGGCCGTGGTAATAATTGCCGCTCCTTCATTTTCTCCAATAGCAACCACAATTTTATCAGCATCCTTTAACGGCAATGCCTCATAAGCCAATTCGTTGGTCGAATCCATGCAAATGGCATGAGAAATCTTGTCTTTTATCAGGTTGACTTTATCCATTTGTTTGTCAACCCCAATCACTTCATTCCCGGTTTCTGTCAGACTCAAAGCTAACGACATCCCGAAATTTCCTAATCCAAAAATGATGATTTTCATTTTCTTGATTTTTAGTTAATTAAAATATTTTCTTTCGGATACTCATAAAACTGGTGATTGATTTGACGAAGCATTCCAATCATTAAATTAAGCATCCCGATTCTTCCTATAAACATGGTGGCAATCAGAACATACTTGCTGGGTTCGGTTAAGGTTGGGGTAAAACTCAGCGATAATCCGACTGTACTGTATGCCGAAAAGCACTCAAAAACTACCGAAAGCAAATCGGTTCCTTGGGGTTCAAAAATCAATAACGCCAAAATAGCAAAACCAATTACAATCAGTGAAATACACAAAATAGCAAACGCCCGTGAGGTAGATTCACTGGAAATTCTTCTCCCCAGAATCTGTATCCTTGATTTCCCTCTGGCAATGCTGAAAATATTGAGTGTAGCCAGAGCAAATGTACTGGTTTTAATACCTCCTCCCGTAGAAGCCGGCGAAGCTCCTATCCACATTAAAAAAATAATAAAAAGCAGTGTCGGAACAGTGAACTCTTTGAAATCCAGCGTATTAAATCCGGCTGTTCTGGGCGTTACTGCATTAAAAGCCGTTGCCGTTATTTTTCCGAACCATGTATGATGATCATTCAGCGTGTGGTTGTATTCGGATATCCACAAAAAAACAAATCCGCCAACAAGCAGGATTCCCGTAGTGTAAAGAACAATCTTAGAATTCAACGTCATAACACTTATCTGTTTGTGAATTCTTTTCCGGTCAAAAAATTCTAAAACATACGTTTTTAAATACTGGTAAAAATTAAAAATAATATTGTATCCCAATCCTCCAAAAATGATCAGTATAATTACAACCCATTGCATGAAATAATTAAACTTAAGGTAATTTTCTCCCAATCCGGCTGTTACAGTTGAAAATCCGGCATTACAAAAGGCAGAAATAGCGTGGAAAACGGAAAAAAAGACTTTGTCTTCTATCTCCGGGTTGTGGATGATGGACGAATAAATAAATAACGCACCGATCAGTTCTACACTAAGGGTAAAAATCACCACATTCAACGCTGTTTTTAAAACATCCTTCAAGGTGTCCTGAGCAATAAAATCCCGCACGTTCAATCCCTCTTTAAAGGATGAACTTCCTCTGAAGAAAAATGCAAAAAACGAAGTGAATGTCAAAATACCCAATCCTCCGATTTGAATTAAGGTGATGATTATCGTTTGTCCTACTGTCGTAAAATCTTTTGCTGTGTCTAACACAACCAAACCGGTTACACAAACGGCACTGGTTGAGGTAAAGAGGGCATCTGTAAAAGAAATTCCGTTTGTTGTTGCATTGGGGAGCATCAGTAAAAACGATCCGATGATAATAATTGCAAAAAAACTTCCCACAAAAACAATCGCAGGATTATAATAAACCTCATAGATATACCTTACCAAAATCATGAGCCTGATAATGAAATAAAAAATCAGCCCGGATTCTAAAATAGGTCTTATTTTTCGAAAAACATCCAAATAATGCTGGCTGATGTTAAGGATAGAAACCAATACCGACATCAGCAATAATGCCCCTATAATCAATGAGTTGACCAGTGCTACTTTTTTTCTTCCGGATGTTTTGTAATAGAAGTACTTAAAAACATTAAAGATTAATAACGCAATGGTTATCAGTACTAAACCAATGAATTTATGGGTATGGTATTCCTCATGAACACTATAGCCAAAATCAAAAACAATGTAAGTCAATACAATAAGATCAAAAAACCGGTATATTATCTTAAGTATTGAATCTTTTTCCATAAAACTGTTTTTTAGTGCTTCGGATTCAATGCTGCTTTTATGCTGAGCATCAATTCATAACCACCACTCTCTAACACTTCAGTCGCACAAAGTTCGCCAAAATTTTGATACAACGTTACACTTACGGTTTTTTCTATTTCCAGTTTAACTTTACCGTCTAAAGAAAAAAGAGCACCGTTCAGGGTAACCGAACCATTCTTTATGTATGCCAATGCTCCAATGGGTGCGGTGCAACCACCTTCTAACACTTTTAAAAACTGCCGTTCCACATAAGTGCAGATTTCAGTTTCGCTGTGATTCAGGTCTGCCAAGGCTCCGATCGAAAAAAAATCATTTTCCATGGCTACCACCATCATTGCTCCTTGGGCAGGTGCCGGAATCATCCAATCAAGTTCCATAAACGTTGCCGGCTTTAAGTTAATCCGTTCTAAACCGGCTGCGGCAAAAACAGCTCCATCCCAGTTATTATCCTGTAATTTCTGCATTCTTGTGTTAACATTTCCGCGTAAATCCTCTACTTGATGATTCGGATATCTGTTCAGCCATTGTGCCTTTCTTCGTAAACTTCCCGTTGCAATGGTTCCGGAATTCTCCAAAAAAGACAAATCTCCTTTGTGAACCAAAATATCTAACGTAGAAGCACGCTCTAAAACAGCTGCCTGCACAATTCCTTTGGGTAAGGCAGTAGGAACATCTTTCATCGAATGAACCGCAATATCTATTTCGCCTTTGAGCATGGCAATGTCCAGGGTTTTTGTAAAGATACCGGTGATTCCCAATTCATAAAGTGGTTTATCCAATATAATATCGCCGGTAGATTTTACGGAAATAATCCTGGTTGGATAGCCTAAATCATTTAATTTTTTTTCTACGGTATGAGCCTGCCAAAGTGCGAGTTCACTGTCACGGGTTCCGATTCTGATGATTTTACTCATTTTACGGCCGTTTCAATTTGAAAAATTTTCTCAATCCATTCAATGCTTTCATCCACCATCGTGTTATCGTCTTTCAAATGATTGGCAAAATGGGTTGTTATTTTTTGAATGATCCGGTTACTAATGATTTCAGCCTGCTCCTGATCAAAATTGGATATTTTTTTACGTTGAAAATCTAACTCGCCTTCTTTAATTGCATTTAATTTTTCTTTTAACGCATGAATGGTGGGAGCAAATTTTCGGGCTTTCATCCAGGCAATAAATTCCGATTTTACCTCATCAATTATAGCTTCGGCTGCCGGAATATGTAGTTTTCTTTTTTCTAATGTATCATCTGTTAATTGCGACAGATAATCCATGTGAACCAACGACACATTTTCTAATGATTTTACATTTTCATCTACATTTTTAGGAATGGACAAATCTAAAATTAAAAGTGGTTTTTTCAGGTTCAAAATATCTTTGTCAATGGTAGGGTTTTGTGCCCCTGTAGCCACAACCAAAACATCCGCTTTTTGAATTTCTAATGGCAGTTCTGTATAATCTTTCACAATTAAATTGAACTTTCCGGCAATTTTTTCGGCTTTGTCTTTGGTTCTGTTAATCAGAACAATATGATCATTTTTAGTATGCTTTACCAGATTTTCACAAGTGTTTCGGCCAATTTTTCCGGTTCCGAAAAGCAAAATATTTTTTTGTGAAATTGCGTCTACATTATTCAAAATATACTGAACCGAAGCGAAAGCTACTGAAGTGGCTCCCGAACTGATTTCAGTTTCATTTTTAATACGTTTGCTGGCTTGAATCACAGCATTAATCAAACGTTCTAAAAATGAATTTGCCAAGCCGAAAGATTTACTCTCCACAAAACTGTTTTTGATCTGGCTGATGATTTCAAAATCACCTAAAATCTGGCTGTCCAATCCTGTTCCTACACGAAACATGTGTGAAATTGCCTCCTGGTTTTTGTAAACATAAGCTACTCGCTGAAATTCTTCTACAGTGCCCACGCTATTTTCACACATCAGCTTGATTAACTGATACGGATGTTGGGCAAAGCCGTATATTTCTGTCCTGTTGCAGGTAGATGTAACGATTAAACTATCAATACCTTCTGTTTTGGCCTGACGCAAAACATTGGTTTTTGCTTTTTCATCTAAACTGAATTTTCCTCGTGTCTCCGCATCGGCTTTTTTGTAACTCAATCCAACGGCATAAAACGTTTGATGTTTCGACAAGTTTAAATTTTCCATAAATACACTTTTCCTAAAAAGTTGAACAAAATTATTATTATCTATTCTATAAAAGTATCGCTCAAAGTACTTTTTGTATCGCTTGAAGATATCCGAATCCAAAATATGGTTTTCAACGTAATTTCTTTTATATTTGTAGCATTGACAACGCTTTTGAAAGACTTTGTTTAGAATAATTCTAAATAAACAAAATAAATGCTCTCCAAAGAATATACGAAAAAATGTCGCTATGGGTTCTCAGGAAGAAATAAAAATTGAAGATGATTTTATTTTAATCCGTTTTCAAAACGATTCCGACGAGGTGGTTCGCTTTGAAAGACAAGTATCTACGGGATTAATTCAATTTCATTTTGGATTAAAAGGAAAAGCAAAATTCATCTTTAATCAAGGAAATTATGCCTTGGAAATGAAGGAAGAAAAATCACTTTTGCTCTATAACCCACAAAAAGAATTGCCTGTTCATTTGGAAATTGCACCCCAATCGTGGATGATTTCGGTACTGGTTTCTATTAAGAAATTTCACACTCTCTTTTCAAACGAAGCCGAATATATTCCGTTTTTAAGTGATGATAATCGGGAGAAAAAATATTATGCCGAAGAAAACATTAGTCCGTCAATGGCCATCGTGCTCAATCAGATTTTTCATTACAACCTCAATGCTTCTATAAAAAATCTTTATTACAAAGGTAAAGGCTATGAACTGCTTAGTTTGTACTTTAACCGCAACGAAGATCCAAACGCAGACCATTGTCCGTTTTTGATTGACGAAGAAAACGTATTGAAAATTAAAAAAGCCAAAGAAATTGTGATTGCAAACATGGCAGAACCACCGGGTTTACAAGAGTTAGCCGATCAAGTAGGTCTAAATTTAAAGAAACTAAAAATGGGTTTCAAACAAATTTATGGCGATAGTGTTTACAGTTTTTTATTTGATTATAAAATGGAATACGCCCGAAAATTGTTAGACAGCGGCACATACAATGTAAATGAAGTAGGCGTGCAAATTGGCTACAGCACAGCATCGCATTTTATAGCTGCGTTTAAAAAGAAATTCGGAACCACTCCGAAAAAATATTTAATGTCATTGTCCAGTTAAGAAATTAGATTATGCGAATTTTGTCTGTTTTAATACTCCTCATGTTATCAGCTTGTTTTTCGTCAGAAAAAAAAACAAGCCCAAAAACGACAACCATTGAATATGAACTTGCCAAAGCTGAAAATCAAAAAGCTTTGCTAATTCTGTTTCCTTGTTTTCCCTGTGATGCAGAAAACACCAAAACCGAATTTAAGATTAATGATATCGCTTTAAAAAATAATATTTCTGTACTGATGTTGAATTTTAATCAACATTTGTATTTAAAAGAAGAAGAAAAAGAAAAACTGGCCAGCCAATTAAATTCAATTTTAGAGAAAGAGAATTTAAAATCAGAGAATGTTTATATAGGTGGTTTTTCCAGTGGAGGAAACGTGAGTTTTTTGCTTAGCAGTTATCTAATTCAGACCCAAAACAACATACAACCTAAAGGAGTATTTTTAGCTGATTCTCCGATAGATTTATTAGGGCTTTACAGGACTTCCCAAAAAAACATCAGCAAAAATAAGGCTCCGGAATCTGTTGAAGAAGCAAAATGGATTGTGTCAGAATTTGATAAAATCTTTGGAAATCCTTCAACCGGAATTTCAAAATATGAAGAAAATTCACCTTTTACATTAGAGTCAAAATCAATTCGCAACATTATTTTTCTCAAAAATCTAAAAGTGAGGTTATATACTGAACCCGATACCACTTGGTGGAAAGAAAACAGAGCGAATGATTATGAAGATTTGAATGCTTATTCAATTGAGAAATTAGCCGAAGAATTAAAAACCCGAAATTTTAACAAAACAGAATTGATTAAAACGGAAAACAGAGGTTATCGCTCAAACGGAAACAGGCATCCGCATTCGTGGTCGATTATTGATGAAAATGATTTAGTAAAATGGGTTTTAGAAGAATAATCCAAAAATATAATTATAAAAACGGCAACTGAAAAATGAAAAAAGGAGTATTATTAGTTAACTTAGGCTCACCTGAAAGTCCAACCCCGAAAGATGTCAAGCCCTATTTAGACGAATTTTTAATGGATAAATATGTGATAGACGTTCCGTTTTTGCTTAGAGCCTTAATCGTTCGTGGAATCATTTTGCAAACCCGACCTAAAAAATCGGCAGAAGCTTATGCCAAAATCTGGTGGGAAGAAGGTTCGCCACTCATTGTATTATCTAAAAGAATGCATAAAAAAGTGCAGGCCAACACGAGTATTCCTGTAAGTTTAGCCATGCGATATGGCAAACCAAGCATTGAATCGGGTTTGCAGGAATTGCATGATCAAGGGGTGACCGAAGTGATGCTTTTTCCTTTGTATCCGCAACATGCCATGGCTTCTACCGTTACGATTTTAGTTCTGGCAGAAGAAATTCGGAAAAAGAAATTCCCGACTATGAATTTTACGATTCTTCCGGCATTTTACAATCAAAAAGACTATATCCGCAATTTATCCGATTCCATCAAAAAACATTTGAATGATTTTGAATACGATCATTTATTGTTTTCCTACCACGGTATTCCGGAACGCCATGTGCGTAAAACCGACATAACGAAAAGCCACTGTAAAATTGACGGCTCCTGCTGCCATACTCCCTCACCGGCTCATGAATTTTGCTACCGTCACCAGTGTTATGAAACGACCAGGCAAGTGGTTGCGTTTTTAGGCATTCCGGAAGGAAAATACAGCCAGACCTTTCAGTCCCGTTTAGCCGGAGATAAATGGCTCACACCCTATACCGATGTAGAGATCAACAAAATGCCGGATAAAGGAATTAAAAAATTAGCGGTGGTAACACCTGCTTTCGTGTCTGACTGTCTTGAAACACTGGAAGAAATTGCCATGGAAGCCAACCATCAGTTTAAAGAACATGGCGGAGAAGAATTTTTGGCTATTCCGTGTTTAAACGACAACGACGACTGGTGCAAAACCCTGAGCAGATGGATTGATCAATGGGCATTTGCCGAAACAGAAACTGCAGAATAATGACACAATCTTCAGGAGCTTTAGGTACAGACGACATCAAACAACTGTTGATTAAACAAGCTGTTCCGGCCTCTATTGGCATTTTATTTATGTCGATCAACATATTAGTTGACACTATTTTTGTAGGGCAATGGATTGGCTCCCTGGCTATTGCAGCCGTTACGGTTGTTTTGCCGATTACGTTTTTAATTTCATCCTTGGGAATGGCTATTGGAATTGGCGGAAGTTCCATTATTTCAAGGGCATTGGGAGCAATAGACAAAGAAAAGGCCTACAGAACATTTAGCAATCAAATCATGATGACGCTAGCCTTGGCATTCTTTTTTGTTGTAGTTGGCTTCTTGTTTTCTGATGAAATTCTGTTGCTTTTTGGAGCCAATGGTGAAATTATGGAACCGGCCAGAGCATTTTTTTTCCCGGTTTTAATAGGAGTTCCTTTTTTAGCCTTATGCATGATGGGGAACAACGTTATCCGGGCTGAAGGAAAAGCAAAATTTGCCATGATGGCCATGATTATTCCGGCCTTTGGGAATATTTTTCTCGATATTATCTTTATAAAATTCATGAATATGGGAATGTTTGGAGCAGCATTAGCCACAACTATTTCCTATTTTATGTGTTTTGTGTTTATCCTGTGGTTTTTCATCCGAAAAAGTGAATTAAAACCATCATTACATCACTACAGGTTTGATTTATCAATCATAAAGGAAATTTCGTCACTTGGATTGGTAACCTTTTCACGTCAGGGTGTGGTGAGTATTTTGGCCATCATTATCAACCATACGTTATTTGTATATGGCGGTGAGCATTCGGTCGTTGTTTATGGAATCATCAGCAGAATGCTGATGTTTGCCTTGTTTCCCATTTTGGGAATTACGCACGGATTCCTCCCGATTGCCGGATACAACTACGGAGCAGAAAACTACAATCGCGTAAAGGAAACCATTTCTATCTCGATAAAATATGCTGCCGTGTTGGCAACATTTATATTTATCCTGATTCTGGTTTTTGCTAAACCCATCGTTTCGGTTTTTACCAAAGATGCTGATGTGATTGCCGAAACACCGGATGCACTGCGATGGGTTTTTGCCGCCACACCCATCATTGCCCTTCAACTCATCGGAGCCGCTTATTTTCAGGCCGCAGGAAAAGCCATTCCGGCTCTATTGTTAACATTAACCAAGCAGGGATTTTTTCTGATTCCGTTGGTGCTCATTTTGCCAAATTATTTTGGTATTTTTGGGGTATGGGTGGCTTTCCCGATTGCAGATATTTTATCTACACTAATCACGGCCTACTTTTTGCGGAAAGAAATGACGACTAAACTGATTGAAAAACCGGATGGAATTGTATAACTACATCAAAGCCCTACACCTCATCTTTGTAATTACCTGGTTTGCGGGGCTGTTTTATATTGTCCGGCTTTTTGTATATCATGCAGAAGCCAAAGAAAAACCTGAACCGGAACAAAGCATTTTAAGTAAGCAATACCAGTTGATGCAATACCGTTTGTGGTATATTATCACTTGGCCAAGTGCTGTTTTAGCCAGTATTTTTGCTTTTTGGCTTTTACATCTGATTCCTGCCTGGTTAGAACAGAACTGGATGCTGGTTAAATTAGGTTTTGTGGTTTTACTGTATGCGTATCACATCAAATGCCATTTGATTTTTAAACAATTGCAAAAGAATGAAGTTAAAAACAGTTCTGCTTTTTTCAGGTTATGGAACGAGGGGGCTACATTAATTTTGTTTGCCGTTGTTTTTTTAGTGATTTTAAAAAACGCTATCAATTGGATATATGGTGTAATCGGAATTTTTGTTTTTTCGATTCTGATTATGATTGGTTTTAAAATGTATAAACGAATTCGAGAAAAAAACCAGTGAGTTTATCAAAAAAAATAAGTAAACTTTCGCTTCGGGTCAGAATTTTCATTTCCATGATTTTTCTCACTGTAATCTCCTCTATATTAATTGCCTCCGTTTCTATTTTTCAATTCAGAAATGAAGCGAAAGAATACCATCAGGAAAGGCTCGAACGAAAAGAAACTGCCATCAAAGAAAACATTAATTATATTTTAAAGAACACAACCTATCCGTTGACAACAGAAAACATACCGCTGATTTTTTCTGAAAGAGACAAAATTCACGAGATTTCTGATATTCATGCCCTGGAAATCAATTTTTATGACCTGAACGGAAAGCTTTTAAAGTCATCTAAATCATCGTTTGCGGTTGATGACGAACCAAAGTCGATTCCGGATTATATCGTAAGACTTGTTCAGTCAAGCATGGATAAAAGGTATGTGGAGGTGAAAGAAATTAATGGGGTTAAAAACCTTTCTTCCTACAGTGAAATTAAAGATTTACAATTTAAACCACTGGCCATTTTAAACCTCCCCTATATTGAAGACGACGGTTATTACGATCGTGAGTTGCGTAAGTTCATGATTCGTTTCGGGCAAGTATATTCTTTCATGCTCTTGCTTTCCGGTGTTCTGGCTTATGTTCTGTCGAGTTTTATTACCAAATCAATCAAAACCATTTCCGACAAGATTACGGAAACACAACTGACCAAAAAGAATGAGAAAATTGAATTAGAGGCCAGTAGCCGGGAAATAAAGCTTCTGGTTGACGCCTACAACAACATGGTTGACAAACTGGAGGAGAGTGCCATAAAACTGGCCCAGAGCGAACGGGAACAAGCCTGGCGGGAAATGGCCAAACAAGTAGCTCACGAAGTAAAAAATCCGCTTACACCTATGCGGTTGACCGTTCAGAGTTTTCAGCGTAAATTTGACGAAAATGATCCAAACATAAGACAAAAATTAGATGATTATACCAAAACTTTATTACAACAAATTGACACCATGAGTTCGGTGGCCAATGCTTTTTCTAATTTTGCTTCGATGCCTGCACAGCAAAACGAACGGATCAATATTGTAGAGGTAATTCAATTGGCACTGGAAATCTTTAACGAAAATTACATTTTGTTTGAATCAACAAAAAAAGAAATTTATGTGGTCATGGACAGAACACAGCTTATCCGGATCATTACGAATTTAGTAAAAAATGCTACGCAGGCCGTTTCTGAAAACAACCCTGATCCGAATGTACTGGTATCGGTTTCTGAAGGAAACAAAATCGTCAGAATTGTCGTAAAAGATAACGGCATTGGAATTCCCGAAGAATACAAAAGCCACATTTTTGAACCAAAATTCACTACTAAATCAAGTGGAATGGGGCTTGGATTGGGAATCATAAAAAAAATCATCGAAAATTATAACGGAACCATTACTTTTGAATCACAACAAAACACAGGAACCACTTTTACAGTAACACTACCCGTGAACACTAACGAACAAACAGCATAAATCATGAATTACGAAAATATTTTAGTTGAAAAAGGAAACGGAATTGCGTTGATCACCATCAACCGTCCTACCAAATTAAATGCACTGAACAAAGCCACTATCGAAGAACTTCATCACGCTTTTGAAGCTGAGGACAAAGACAAATCAACGCGAGTCATTATTATCACCGGAAGTGGAGAAAAAGCATTCGTAGCGGGAGCCGACATTTCGGAGTTTGCCCATTTTTCGGTAGAAGAAGGCGGAAAATTAGCCGCTAAAGGACAAGAGCTATTGTTTGATTTTGTTGAAAACTTAACCACACCTGTTATTGCGGCCGTAAACGGTTTTGCACTTGGCGGCGGATTAGAATTAGCTATGGCAGCTCATTTCAGAACAGCCTCTGAAAATGCCAAAATGGGCTTGCCGGAAGTCACTTTAGGCGTTATTCCGGGTTATGGCGGAACACAGCGTTTGCCTCAACTCGTTGGAAAAGGACGGGCTATGGAAATGATTATGAGTGCCGCTATGATTGACGCCGAAACCGCTAAAAATTACGGTTTGGTAAACCACGTGGTTCCACAAACAGAATTGATTGAATTTACAAAAGGAATTGCTTTAAAAATAGCTAAAAATTCTCCTGCTGCCATTGCAAAAGCAATCGAATCGGTAAATGCTAATTATAAAGATGGTGTAAATGGTTATGACATTGAAATTAAAAACTTTGGAAAATCATTTGGAACAGCTGATTTTAAAGAAGGTACAACAGCCTTTTTAGAAAAAAGAAAAGCAGAGTTTAAAGGGGAATAGTTGTCAGGCGAAGAATAGCTCAATGTTTTAAATATCATTTTATTATATTTTTTTGATATCATAATATCATTTTATTATATTTTTTTGATACTATAATATCATTTTATAATATCTTTGTATCATAAATTTGGTTATGATACAGCGAATACAACAATCAGAAATCGATTCTTACCTTTTTAAAGGGAAGGCAATTATTGTGTTTGGTGCACGACAAGTGGGCAAAACATCATTAATAAAACACACCATTAAAAACCAATCGTATTTATGGTTAAATGGCGATGAACCAGACACGCAACTTTTATTGGAAAACATCACAACCGACCGGTTAAAAGCATTAACCGGAAATCATAATGTTCTTGTGATTGACGAAGCTCAGATGATTCACAATATCGGGTTGTTGATTAAACGGATGGTTGATAACTTTTCCGAAATTCAGGTCATTGCTTCCGGAAGCAGTGCTTTTGAATTAGCCGATAAAACCAAAGAAAGCATGGTAGGGAGAAAGGAAGAAATTCAACTCTTTCCTTTTAGCTATCAGGAAATGATTAACCACACCAATTATGTTGAAGAAACAAGATTAGTGCCTCACCGATTGGTTTACGGTTATTATCCCGAAGTAGTTAATAACCTTGGCAAAGAAGAAAAAATCCTAAATGATTTGGTCGACGGTTTTTTATACAAAGACATTCTGAACCTCGAAGGAATAAAAAAATCAGCCTCTTTACAGCGATTAGTTCAGCTTTTAGCGTTTAGAATTGGAAGTGAAATAAATTACAGTTCTTTAGGTAATGATTTAGGTATAAATCGCTTGACCGTAGAAAAATATATTGATATACTTGAAAAAAATTTCATTGTTTTTAGCTTAAATGCCTTTAGCAGAAATCAAGATAACGAAGTTAAAAAGGGACGGAAAATTTATTTTTGGGATCTTGGTTTGCGTAACAGAATCATCAAAAATTTTACACCTGTTGAACTGCGGGATGATGTGGGTGTATTATGGGAAAACTTTATAATCAGTGAACGAAAGAAAAAACTAATTTATGAAAATCAGTTCAAAGACACTTTTTTTTGGAGAAATACACAACAAGCCGAAATTGATTTTATCGAAATAAAAAACAACGAAATTGAAGCATATGAAATAAAGTACAATCCGAATGTAAAGGTAAAATTCACCAAATCATTCACCGAAAACTATCATCCGAAAACCACCCAAGTAATTCATAAAGAAAACTTTTGGAATTATTTGCTATAAAAGTAAAATGAATTTCGTTCATCTAAACGGGCTATTTTTCGTTGATTTGTTGTCTTTCAAAAGATAATATCGCAACCGATACGGAGACTGAAAACTGATTTCTACTTCTCCCCTTCCCATTCGGCATAAAACTGGCTCAGGAATGTTTCCATAAACCGGTGACGTTCCTGAGCTAAATTTTTTCCGGTTTTGGTGTTCATTTTATCTTTTAAAAGAAGGAGTTTTTCATAAAAGTGATTCAGCGTAGGCGAATCGCTGTTTTTGTATTCCTCTTTGGTCATATTCAGCTTTGGAGAAATCGTTGGATTGTACAATGCCCGATTTTTAAACCCACCATAATTAAAAGCCCTTGCAATTCCTATAGCTC
The DNA here is from genome assembly GCA_023434025.1 of Bacteroidota bacterium. Lineage (GTDB taxonomy): Bacteria > Bacteroidota > Bacteroidia > Flavobacteriales > Flavobacteriaceae > Flavobacterium. The sequence continues at coordinate 18,057 of JAEYTL010000023.1, read as the reverse complement.
CTAAAGCATCCAATCGATCGGCATCTTGCACAATCTCCAATTCTTTAGAAGTAAATGTTCTCATAAAATTACCGCCTTTGAACGAAATGTTTTTGACAATCTGAACCACATGCTCGATAATCTCTTCAGGAACATTTTGATCTTCTAAAAAATTTCGGGCAGTTTTCGGGCCAATTTCTTCATTGCCGTCGTGAAATTTAGCGTCTGCAATATCATGTAATAACGCTCCTAATTTTACCACTGTAAGGTCACACGTTTCCTCCTGAGCAATCAAAACCGCGTTCTTATATACACGTTCGATATGAAACCAATCATGACCGCCTTCGGCATCCCGGAGTTGTTGTTTTACAAAAAGAATCGTGTGATCAATCAAAGACATCTAATCTGTTTTTTGGGAATTCAATAAAACATCTACTTCTAAGTTTTTATGAGCATGCATTGTACTTAAAGCAAAAGCCGCTGCCGCAGCACTAAAAACAGAATAATCAAATGCTCCTTTTATTCCGGTAGAAAAACTCATTGATAAGGCAAAAAGCAAAAGTAAAAACCCGCTTAATTTGGCAAAAAACTCCGTTTTAAAACCAATAATCAAACAAAAGGCAAATATGATTTCTAAAATTGTTGCCGTCAACCCGGCGATTGAAATTGTGCTTTCCGGCAACCACGGATTTATCAATTGGGTATAACTCAAAAAACTCTCCCAATTGCCCCAAACTGAAATTTCTTTACTCCAAAAACCAAATCTGTCTCCCACAGCAGACAAAAAACTTAAAGCAATGGCTAACCTCAAAAAAAGCTTGATGATTTTCATGATTTATTTCACTAAAGCAGGTTGCACCCATTTAAACACATGACCGGTTTCCGGAATAATCAGCCGCTCCGAAATTTTGGCCATTCTGGCAGGAAGTTTCATCAGATAATCACGGGCTTTTTCCGCCTCATCGGTTAAACCGTTAATTTTATCAATATTCCATTTTTCGATTAGTTTTTGAAGAATATCAACATAGTCGTTGGCTGTATAAACACCAATCCGTTGGGCAGAATCGGAAAACTGCTCAAAAGCAGAACTGATTTTCTGACCCGATTCACGCAGGAAATGAGCCGGCATTACAATTTTTTGTTTCATCATATACTGAAACGCCAACATCATTTCGCTCGGATCTACTTTAAAAATCTGATTGATAAATTCACTGTAGGCATGATGATGACGCATTTCGTCACCGGCAATGAGCTTACACATTTTGGATAACTTCTTATCGCCGAATTTTTTGGCAATTTGTGAAACCCGGTTGTGCGAAATATAGGTGGCTAATTCCTGAAAACTGGTATAAACAAAGTTTTTATACGGATCTTTTCCGGTACCGATGTCAAAACCATCATTAATCAAATGCTGGGTTGTCATTTCTATTTCACGCATGTTTACCCGTCCGGACAAATAAAGATATTTGTTCAACACATCGCCGTGACGGTTTTCTTCACCAGTCCAATGCTTTACCCATTTAGACCAACCGTTTCTGCCTTCGCTATCCACACCTTCCACTTCAGTTAACCACGATTCGTAGGTTGGCAAAGCTTCTTCAGTAATGGTATCACCCACCAAAACCACCCAAAAATCATACGGTAATTCCTTGGCAATTTCACGCAGTTCCGTAACATCCTCAAAAAAGGTTTCTTTTTCAGAATCCGGCAACAAATCAGACGGTTGCCAGATTTTTTCCACAGGGATCAAAAAGTCGTTCATAAAAGTATCCACTTTTTTTTCCAACAACTGCATAACTTCTAAACGAATGTTTTTTATCGACATAGTTTTAATTTTTTATTCCGCTAACCACGGCATTTTCTGTACGTTGCATTATTTCTTCAAACGGAATCCCTTTAATTGCAAAAGGCTCCTGAATAGTAAATGTTAACCGATTACCCAACCCCATAGGAAACGAACCGAAACGAACCATTTTCCACGAATTATTAATCGAAACCGGCACAATATATGCCGAAGGAGCATATTTGCATAAAATCTTCAGTCCGTTTTCCGAAAACTTCTTCGGAGCACCTGTTTTGCTACGGGTTCCTTCCGGAAAAATAACTGCGGAACGATTATTTTTTTCAATATATTCTGCCATCTGTTTAATAACAGGCAATGCTTGTTTGGGATCTTTCCGGTCTATTAAAACGGAACCTCCGTGCCTTAAATTGTATGAAACACTCGGAATTCCCTTTCCCAATTCTTTTTTACTGATGAATTTCGGATGCCATCGTCGCATAAACCATATAATGGGAGGGATGTCATATAAACTCTGGTGATTTGCCACAATAATCAACGGAACACCTTGCGGCAGTTTTTCACGGTTCTGAAACTCATATGTTGTACCGAGAATATGTGTGCTTCTGACCAGAAAAAAATTCAAATAATCAACACTCTTTTTATGTGCCTGATAACCAAAAACATTAAAACAAAACCATTGTACAGGATGAAAAACACAAAGAAATAGCCCAAAAGTGAGGTAGTAAATTAAAGAGATCGGATATGATATAAATCTGTGCATCGCATTTTCGGAATGATTGCAAAAGTATGAAATCGAATCCACTTCACTGTTTTCTTTTTGTGGAAAAATAATTTATTAACACAACAAAAAAAAAAGTACTTTTACCGAAACAATTGTATAAAGTAAAGCCAAATATTATGAGTTCAGAAAAAGAAGCCAAACTAAAAGCCCTGCAATTAACGTTAGACAAACTTGATAAAACCTACGGAAAAGGTACTGTAATGAAAATGGGAGACAAAGCCATTGAAGAAGTAGAAACGATTTCTTCAGGCTCGTTAGGTCTCGATCTGGCATTAGGCGTGAACGGTTATCCGAAAGGCAGAATTATAGAGATATATGGCCCGGAATCTTCAGGAAAAACTACTTTAACCCTTCATGCAATAGCTGAAGCTCAAAAAGCCGGCGGAATTGCGGCCTTTATTGATGCTGAACATGCTTTTGACCGTCATTATGCCGAAAAGTTAGGGGTTGACATCGAAAATTTAATCATTTCGCAACCCGATAATGGAGAGCAAGCTCTGGAAATTGCCGAAAATTTGATTCGCTCCGGTGCCATTGATATTGTTGTTATTGACTCCGTTGCCGCTTTAACACCTAAAAGTGAAATTGAAGGCGAAATGGGTGACTCTAAAATGGGATTACACGCCCGTTTGATGTCGCAAGCATTAAGAAAACTGACAGCTACCATCAGTAAAACCCATTGTACCGTGTTTTTCATTAACCAATTGCGTGAAAAAATCGGGGTAATGTTCGGTAATCCGGAAACAACCACTGGTGGAAATGCGTTAAAATTCTATGCTTCTGTTCGATTAGACATCAGAAGGTCTTCTCAGATTAAAGACGGCGAAAATGTAGTCGGTAACCGAACCAAAGTAAAAGTGGTTAAAAACAAGGTTGCACCTCCGTTCAAAACAGCCGAGTTTGATATTATGTACGGCGAAGGCGTTTCTAAAACCGGAGAAATTCTTGATTTGGCCGTTGAGTTTGAAATCATCAAAAAAGCAGGATCATGGTTCAGCTATGGTGAAACAAAACTCGGACAAGGACGTGATGCCGTAAAAGCACTGATTAAAGACAATCCGGAGTTAGCGGATGAACTGGAAGAAAAAATCAAAGAAAAAATCAAAGAAACTGAATAAAACTAAAACCCGATTTTTTCGGGTTTTTTTGTGCCTGAAACGCAACCTTTTTAATTTTATGTCATCTACTGCTTATAATATTAATTTACATGAAAAAGATTGCCTTATTATTTTTATTAACCATCAGCTTAGTCTCTTGTTCTCTTGATGATGATCATGGTCCGAACTATTATTATGAAGTCCTTCCGATAGATAGTTTTACCGTTCCGGACACATTTGATTTTGGAAGCACGTATCAAATTAAGTTATTCTTTAAATATCCGACAACCTGTCACTCATACGGAGGTATTTATTTTGACCGTTATTTAAACGAACGCACATTTGCCATTCAAAGCCTGGTCGTTAACGGAAATTGTGTCCCGTATGAAGAAAATGAAAACGAAGTTTGGGACGTCAATGTAAATTTTCAAGTTATTAATACTGAAACCTACTTGTTTAAATTTTATAAAGGAAAAGACGAAGAGGGAAACAATATTTTTGAAGAAGTAGAAATTCCGGTAAGAAATTAATTAAAAAAAGAAACCATAGCCGGTGAGTTTAGAGTTACTCATACATGAATGCAAAAGCAACAATACTAAGGCACAAGAACAATTATTCAGATTATTATCTCCCAAATTGTTCAGTGTGTGCATTAAGTATTCAAAAAATTATGCCGAAGCTCAAGACAATTTGCAAGATGGGTTTTTAATTATTTTTGATAAAATTCATCAATTTGATTTTAAAGGGTCTTTTGAAGGGTGGACAAAAAGAGTAATGATTAACAATATTCTTCAAAAATACCGAACACAAGGTGTTTTCGAAATTGTTTCGGAAAATTATCCTGACGTGGTTGATGTAGAAATGGATGAAGAAACCGTATCTATGGAATTTTTGATAAAAATAATTCAGGAATTACCGGATAAATATCGTTTAGTCTTCAATTTGTATGTTCTGGACAATTATTCGCATAAGGAAATATCAGCCATGCTTAATATTTCAGAGGGAACATCCAAATCAAATCTATCCAGGGCAAGGGCGATTTTAAAAGAAAAAATAGAACACAGGGCATCTAATGAAATGAATGAAGCCAAATGAAAGATAAAAAGAATTTAGACCGGTTGTTTCAAGAGCGATTCAAGGACTTTGAAGAAATTCCGCCTGAAATTGCCTGGAAAAACATCGAAGCAGCACTAAGCCAAAAGAAAAAAAGGAGAACCATTCCGCTCTGGTATAAGCTTTCAGGTGTAGCAGCATTATTCGTTTTTGGATTTTTGGGAACACGGGCTCTCTTGAATCATTCAAAAACTGAACCAACAAATCCGATTGTAATTGAAGAAACAACAAACCCTCTAACGAATAAAAACCGTGTTGTTGATTCAAATGACAAAAACACTCCAGGTCAACTGAATACCTCTGACGAAGATTTGAATAAAAATAATTCGGTCAATGAGAAACCGTCATTTTCAACAAATAAAACCGTTGCTGATGAAAATTCAAACCCGGAAAAACCATCACAGAAAGAAGTTCAAAACAATATAACAAGTAAAAAGGAACGCACAGAACTAGTCTCAAACTCTTCAGAAAAAGGGGAAAATAAAAGCAAGCAGAATAAAAACAACGATTCCGGATTGGTTAACAATTCAACCAAGCAGAAGACAAAAACAAATTTTGAAACAGAAGCAGCTATTGCGGGTTCAAACAGTCAGGAAGCAAATGATAAAACAAATTCCGAAAAAAACAAATCCGGCATTACGGGTGAAAACAACATCATTAAAAATGACAAACAATTTGTATTAGAAGATTTTTCGTCTAAAGCAAGTGATAAAAATAAAATCGATTCTGCCGCTGTTGCAACGCTAATGGCAACAAACGAAGAATTGAATACGTTGGGAGAATTGCTAAAAGAAAAAGAAAAAGATCAAAAACCTAAAGTTGAACCTAAAGAGAACAAATGGCAGATTACCTCAAATATTGCCCCTGTTTATTTAGGTTCATCTTCCAACGGTTCTCCGATTGACGAACAGTTTGCAAACAATTCCAAAGACTATCAAAACACCCTGAGTTACGGAATCGGACTAAATTATGACCTCAATAAACGAGTAACGCTCAGAACCGGTCTGAACCGAGTAAATTTTGAATACATGACAAATGGTATTGAGTTTTTTGCGGGATTGGAAGGCAGAGAAACAGCCGGCCTAAACTCTGTTAACGCATCCAATGAATCCGTCATTATTGTACAAAACATCAGTAATGACCAAACGATGAACTGGAAAAAGTACGGTTCAATTGAACAACGAATGGATTATTTTGAAATTCCACTCGAATTATCTTATAAAATTATTAATAAAAAATTCAGCATTGATGTTATTGGCGGGTTCAGCACGCTGTTACTCAACGACAATGGTTTAATGGTCGTTTCTGACGGGCTGGCTATCGAATTGGAAAAAGCCAACAACCTGAATCCCGTTCACTTTAGCAGTAATGTTGGGCTTGGCTTCCGTTATCGTTTCTTGAAATCGTTTCAGGCAAATTTTGAACCTACATTCAAATATCAGTTTAATACATTCAGCAGCAATGACGGAGGATTTAAACCTTATTTTATCGGATTATACTCCGGTATAAGCTACCGGTTTTAATAAATAAGCTTTAGTTGGTTTGGCTTATTATGTTTTAGTTTTTTAGTTAAGTTCGTTATTACTTTTGTTGCCATCAGTAATAACAAAGGAAAAAGAGCACTTCCGGTTTTGGTGCTCTTTTTTTGTATCTTTAATGTTCAAAACAAATTCAGATGAAACTATTTTTTATTCTCTTACTTATTGTTTTTAGTATTCCTTCTAACTCCCAGCAAGAAAAAAAAGAAATTGATTCTGTTATAAATCAATGGCATAAAGCTGCTGCCGAAGCTAATTTTGATCATTATTTTAGTTTGATGTCCGATGATGCTGTTTTTATCGGAACAGATGCCTCCGAAAACTGGAACAGAAGAGATTTTGAGGCCTTTTCAAAGCCTTATTTTGACAGAGGAAAAGCATGGACGTTCTATCCGTTGGAACGTAATATTTATGTTGACAAGAACAATACCATAGCCTGGTTTGATGAATTACTGGATACCTCGTTCAAAATCTGCAGAGGTTCCGGTGTTTTAGAAAAAGTGAACGGAAAATGGAAAATCAAGCATTATGTTCTTTCTATGACCGTTCCAAATGAAAAGTCAAAAGAAGTTATAGCTATTAAAGATTCTATTGAAACCCGTTATATTCAAAAATTAAAGTCAAAAAAATAATTCTTTTATAAAAAACCATACCGGAACTTTTTTCGTAACTAAGAAGAACAAACTCAAAATTCTTGGTTATGAAAATCAACAGAAAAGCTAAACTCTTATTAGGAAGCATTGCCGGAATTGTATTCCTGCTTTTTGTAATATTAGTTGTTCACATCGCCACAGCCAAACCGGTTGAGATTGACAATGCTACACTTCAAATCAGCAGAATTGACTTCAAAGAGCCACTTGATTCACTAAAATCAAAAGAAGTCCACCAAAATCTTAAATCAATCAACGGGGTAAAAAACATCAGGATTGTACCTGAAAAAGGTGTGGTTGTTTACTTTCATGACAACCGCATTGTCAATGCTGAACAAGTTTTCACACAACTTGCTGCCAAAGGAAACTATCAGGCAGAGCGATTTGTTATTTCAGAAGAATCAGCATCTAAGAAAGTTTGCCCCGCTATGAACACCAATAGCTTTGGTTATAAATTTTCCAGAGGTATTCAACGAATTTTTAATTAACCTAAATACAATTGTTATGAAACATTTATCAAAATTATCCCTTTTTGCTCTCTTTCTTTTTACAGGATTCGCTTATGTTTCTTGTAGTGACGACGATGACGCCACTCCACCTGCCGAGTTAACCCTATATCAAAAACTGGGTGGCTTTACCAAGGTTTCAGACCCAAACAATCCCGGTCAAATGATTGAACAGGGCAGGTTGTCTTACCGCTCTGTGGTTGACAGCACCATAACACTTATTGTTGCCGACATTGTAGCTGGTTCAGAAGGAAATTTAGGTGCTCATTTTGCTCCTATTGTTGGGGAAGTTTCCGGCGGAAACACAACCAATGTTGCCGTGCTGAGTAAAAACCTGACTGACTTTTTCTCCGCCAATACCGGTGGCGGTGCAACAAACACCTATTCCGGTCTTGGTATGGTAGCAGCTCATGACCCCGCACGAAATCCGAGAATGGGAGTCAAAGCAAACAATGCCGATTATGATAAGTTTATCGGCTATGTTGGGGCTGCTGCCGGATTAAACGGTGTAACCGACCCGGTATTAATTGGCGAAGTTGTTGAGGTTTTAGAATCACTCCGGGCACCTATTGTTCAGGAATAACATATCTCCTACTTAACTGTGCTGAATCACCACTCTTTTCATTGAGGTGGTGATTCTTTATTTTTTAAGGTTTTCCAACATTTCTACCGTCATCCGGGTCATATCAAAATGATGTTTCCAGCCCCAATCGGTCCGGGCGGCAGAATCATCAATAGAACCCGGCCAGCTGTCAGCTATTTTCTGACGGAAATCAGGTTGATAAGATATTGTAAAATCAGGGATATGCTTTTTAATTTCAGCTGCGATTTCTTTGGGTGTAAAACTTATGCCGGACAAATTATAAGACGAACGGATTTTAATGTTTTCTGCCGGAGCCTGCATGATTTCGATGGTGGCTCTGATGGCATCATCCATATACATCATTGGTAAACGTGTCTCTTCAGACAAAAAACACTCAAATTTTTCATCACTTAACGCTTTGTGGTAAATGTCAACAGCATAATCCGTTGTTCCTCCTCCCGGTGGTGTTGACCAGCTGATTAAACCCGGATAACGGACACTTCTTACATCTACGCCAAAAATATTGTGGTAATACTCACACCATCTTTCGCCGGATTGTTTCGAAATCCCATACACGGTGGTAGGTTCCATAATCGTATATTGAGGCGTGTTTTCTCTGGGGGTAGTGGGACCAAAAACAGCAATACTGGATGGCCAAAATATTTTTTTTATTTTTCCTGCTTTGGCCAGATTCAACACATGAAAAAGGGAATTCATATTCAAGTCCCATGCAAAAGCAGGGTTTTTTTCAGCTGTAGCCGATAGCAGAGCTGCCATTAAATAGACCTCTTCTACCCGATATTTTTCAATGATATGTTCTATCTGATTAAAATCTAACGCATTTAAAACTTCAAAAATACCGTCATTCACTACATCATTATTCAGTTTTCGGATGTCTGAGGCAATTACATTATCTGTTCCGTAAAGTTTGCGTAATTGTTGCGTTAATTCGGTACCTATTTGACCGCACGCTCCTATGATTAGAATTTTTGTACTCATTCAGTTGTGTATTTATGGTGCAAATATAACGTTTTCGGAAAGCAAAAAACGGTTAAGAATACGCTTTTATTTTAGAAAGCTTTAACGCGAATAACCAAGATTCGATTTACCTTTGTATTTTTGAAATCAAATTTAAGTTCGATGAAAATTCGTTTACTCTTTCTCTGCATTACCCTGTTTCTTTTTTCCTGTGAAGAGGATAATGAGAAACGATTGATGCAACAACAAAAAGAAATTGCCAAAAAAGAAGAAATTTTTCAAAAGATTAATAATGCCTGGAGCTTCAGAAGCATGAAACTGGAACCTTCTTCGCAGGATTTAGTGAAAGATTGGGCAGAATGGCGTTTGTTTTTAACCGAATTACAACAAAAGCCAACGAGTTCTATCGGAGCTTTTCAAAAAAAATCGAAAAATCTGACGCAAAAAGCCGATGCTCTTTTAAACAGTCTTCCACAAGCCTTGACTAACCCGGAATTTAAGAGCCGGTTCACCGTTTTACTAAATCATTTTCGTTCGTTAGAATTATACATCCATCTGGATGCCATTCCCGAAAAAAAAGTAATTGATTTAATTACAGACATCAACCTGCAACTGGCTTCTATTGAGTTACAAATAAATGAATTAATCAGAAAACGGCAAATTCTCATGGAAAAAGGAGAGGCAGACATGATCAGAATGCTGGACACCTCAAGAGCCGTTCGAGAAATCCCCAAAAATTTAGACTAGTTGAGCTTTACAACCGTTTCTTCCGTTTATGCTTCTTCGGCTAAAATCATTCAATTAGCCGAAAATATTGCTGTTCCCGAAAACAAAGTTCAATTAAAAGGTCTTGCAGGCTCATCGTTTTCGTTTGTGGTTCAGGCTCTTTTTGAAAAGACGGAGTTACCTTTTTTGTTGCTTTTTAACGATAAAGAAGAAGCCGCCTATTATCTGAATGATTTAGAAAACCTGATCAATGATCAGGATGTGTTGTTTTACCCTAGTTCATACCGAAGACCCTATCAGATTGAAGAGACTGATAATGCCAACATTCTGCTTCGGGCCGAAGTGTTAAACCGTATCAATTCCCGTAAAAAACCTTCAGTCGTTGTAACCTATCCGGAAGCCCTTTTTGAAAAAGTGGTTACCCGGAAAGAGTTGGACAAAAACACCTTGAAGGTGAACGTAGGCGATCAGATTTCAATTGATTTTATCAACGAGGTATTATTTGAATACAACTTTAAACGGGTTGATTTTGTTTCGGAACCCGGCGAATTTTCGGTTCGTGGCGGTATCATCGATGTTTTTTCGTTTTCAAATGATAATCCGTACCGCATTGAGTTTTTTGGAAATGAAGTGGACAGCATTCGAACATTTGACGTAGAAACCCAACTTTCGCTTGAAAAGCAAAAGAAAATTACGATCATTCCCAATGTAGAAAATAAATTTTCGCGGGAAAACAGAGAAAGTTTTCTGAATTACATCAATCCGAAAACAGTTCTTTTTATCCAGGAAACAGAGTTGGTTTTAAGTCAATTTGACAAATTATTTGAAAAAGCTACAGAAGTTTTCGGAAAACTTTCAGGAGATATTAAACATGCCACACCGGAAGAACTTTTTATCGATCAAACAGCTTTTGTAAAAAAAGCATTGGATTTTTCGATTGTTGAAATTGGATTGAAATCAATTTTTAAATCGGAAAAAACCATTGAATTTCAAACCAAACCACAGCCTTCATTTAACAAACAGTTTGATTTATTGCTGAATGACCTGAATGAAAATCACCTTAACGGAATCAAAAACTATTTGTTCTGTTCCAATGAAAATCAGGCCAATCGTTTTCATGATATTTTTGAAAGCATTGATGAAGAAAATCATGAAAATATCCGAAAACAATATAAAACACTCGTTTCGCCACTTTTTCAGGGTTTTATTGACGAAGAAAATAAATTGACCTGCTACACCGATCATCAGATTTTTGAACGGTATCATAAATTCAATATTAAAAACGGTTATTCTAAAAAGCAAACCATAACGCTAAAGGAACTGACTCAACTTTCAGTCGGTGATTACGTAACACATATTGACCACGGAATCGGAAAATTTGGCGGCTTACAAAAGATTCAGGTAGAAGGTAAAATGCAGGAGGCCATTAAATTAGTATATGCTGATAATGATATTGTGTATGTAAGCATCCATTCGCTTCATAAAATTTCAAAATACAACGGCAAAGACGGAACACCACCCAAAATCTATAAATTAGGCTCAAATGCGTGGAAAGCGTTAAAACAGAAAACCAAAGCACGGGTTAAACATATAGCCTTTAATTTAATTAAACTGTATGCAAAAAGACGATTGGAAAAAGGTTTTGCCTGTGCCCCGGACAGTTATTTGCAGAAAGAATTGGAAAGTTCTTTTATTTACGAAGATACACCCGATCAAATCACGGCTACACAAGATGTAAAAAACGATATGGAACGCAGTCGCCCGATGGATCGCTTGGTGTGTGGCGATGTTGGTTTCGGAAAAACGGAGGTGGCCATCCGTGCGGCATTCAAGGCCGTGGACAATGGGAAACAGGTAGCCGTTCTGGTTCCTACGACCATTTTAGCGTATCAGCATTTCAGAACTTTTTCGGAGCGATTAAAAGACATGCCGGTTACGGTAAATTACTTAAACCGGTTCAGAACCGCCAAACAAAGAAGCGAAACGTTAAAAGGCCTGGCAGAAGGGAAAGTAGATATCATCATCGGAACACACCAACTGGTAAACAAAGATGTTAAATTCAAAGACCTGGGATTGCTGGTCATCGATGAAGAACAAAAATTTGGTGTAAACGTAAAAGACAAGCTCAAAACGATTTCGGCTACGGTAGATACATTGACGTTAACGGCTACTCCGATTCCGAGAACGTTGCAGTTTTCATTGATGGCTGCCCGGGATTTATCGGTGATTACAACACCGCCACCCAATCGTTATCCGATAGAAACACAAGTGGTTGGTTTTAACGAAGAGCTGATTAGGGATGCTGTTTCGTATGAAATTCAGCGAAACGGCCAGGTGTTTTTTATTAATAACCGCATTGAAAATATCAAAGAAGTAGCCGGGATGATCCAGCGATTGGTTCCGGATGCCCGTGTAGGGATTGGTCATGGCCAAATGGACGGTAAAAAGTTAGAAGAATTGATGCTGGCTTTTATGAACGGAGAATTTGATGTTTTGGTAGCCACAACCATTATCGAAAGCGGTCTGGATGTACCGAACGCCAACACAATTTTTATCAATAATGCCAATCATTTCGGCTTGTCTGATTTGCACCAGATGCGTGGGCGTGTTGGAAGAAGCAATAAAAAAGCATTTTGTTATTTTATTACCCCGCCACAATCGGTTATGACAGAAGATGCGAGAAGGCGAATCAATGCCTTAACGCAGTTCAGCGAATTGGGAAGCGGCTTCAACATTGCGATGAAAGACCTGGAAATTCGTGGTGCCGGTGATTTATTGGGTGGTGAGCAAAGTGGGTTTATCAACGAGATTGGTTTTGACACCTATCAAAAAATCATGAACGAAGCCATTGAGGAATTAAAAGAAAATGAGTTCAAAGAATTGTATCAGGAAGAAAATGAGCCGGAAACCAAAGAATTCGTCAAAGATCTTCAGATTGATACCGATTTTGAATTGTTGTTTCCTGATCATTACATCAACAGTGTGAATGAACGGTTGAATTTGTATAACGAACTGAGTATGGTGAAAGACGAAGAAGGTTTGCTGGTTTATGAGCAAAAACTGATTGACCGTTTTGGTCCGCTGCCAAAAGAGGCTCAGGCTCTGATGAACAGCATTCGCATCAAATGGATTGCCACCCATTTAGGCATTGAAAAACTCATCATGAAACAAGGCAAAATGATTGGTTATTTTGTGGGGGATCAACAAAGTGATTATTACCAGTCTCCCCGGTTTCATAAAGTGCTTCAGTTTGTGCAACAAAACGGAAATTTGTGTAAAATGAAAGAAAAAGAAACGAAAAACGGTTTGCGTTTGCTGTTGACGTTTGAAAATGTTAAATCGATAAGAAAAGCGTTGGAATTGATGGAAATTATGGGTAGGTAACTTTTACAAAAAAAGAACTTTAAACACCCGATTGTTAGTTATCTATCAGCATTTTATGAAAATTAAAAATTTCAATCAAACTCTTTTTTTCAATTCTGTTACAGTTTAGCAAACCTGCTTCAAGTGCGTTAAAAAGTTCGTCTAATCTTCCATTATCAAAAACAGAGCCTAACGTTATTGGTATTTCCTTTTTCTCTGAGATGGTTTCTTTGAGCAATTCAATACTTTCTATATTTTTTAAAGGGACAAAAACAATATCATTCAAACCCTTTATGGACTGATTAACTTTTGTAATATTTTCTTTTATTTTTTCACTTACGGTTGATAAAATATCATGGGTAACTTCACCCAGCTTTTGAAGCTCATTAATTTCATAGACAATGCTGTTTTTAGCAGACACCAAATCCTGATAAACAGATGTAATACTTTTGTGCTGTATGTATCTGTTCAATAATTCTTCTTCTCTGCCCTTTAATTTTGCCCATTGATAATGAAACTGTAAAAACTTTTTATCCCAGTGGATCAGGTTATTATTAAATAAAAATTCTCTGTCTGCCAGTAATATATCAAAGCATTGCTGCAATTGTTTTTTAGAATACTCCACGTTTTTATAAACCACCTTTTTTTGTTTCGCTACTCCACTGGCAATTTTTTGTACATTAATCATCACTTCTTCGATTTCCGTAACAGGTTTCATTAGTTCCTGAAGTTCCGATTTCAAATCAATTAACTTTAAACCAAACTCATCGTGATTTAATCCTCTTAGCTCATTTGTATTTTCTTGTATATCAACAATTTTGGGTATATTTAAAAAACGGTTTTCAAATGTGTTAAAATAATCCAAAGCTAACGTGTTGTCTATTGATTCATCTTCTATGAATTTCTCCAAAACTTCTGTCTGAACAAAGTTTTCAGGTTTTGTGGCTATGTATTTTTCATAGATCAAAGAAGTCATTTCTTCCTGTAACTTTTCCGGATTATCAAATACAATCCAAGCGGAACGCTCATCTAACGGACAATCAACAAACGGAATTTTAGCATTTTTCTCTCTTAAACTGTTTGGCGGATGAGAAGCATACATCCCTACTTTTGAATGCTCTTCCTGCGAAAAAAAGTGTTTCCCTCCTAATTGATCATTCGGCAAATTTTCCAGTTTCTGATTAAGGGTTGAAACATCTCTATCGACAGAGATGGATAAATGTTCGTATAAATTTCTTGAAAATAAGTTCTTTTTTACGGCATGATAACCATGATTCAGGATAGTATTCCATCGGGTAAACCCGTCATCCAATTTCCACAGAGCAGACACAATTGCCATACTTCCTGTTGCTTTAACGGCCACTTTATCTGCGTTAAATTCCATCTCTCTTGATAAGGAGGAATACATGATATTCAAAAGCATATAAAACAATTGAAGAACCTGTCTGATAAGCCAGATTAAAGGGGTAATGATCCAAGCAGCAAAAGACAATCTGATATCAGAACTTCTCCATTGGTCTAAGAGGTTATCAAACTTATCTCTTGTAAAAATCATATCGTGAATAATTGTATTCGCACTATGAATATAGCTTCCGATCTTCATGCTCTTTTGAGCAAAATGACCAAATTCATGGGCGGTTACTGCTTTAAACTCACTTACGTTCAGACTTCCAACCAGTCCCAACCCAATCGTTAAATCTTTTTTTGTCGGAAAAATCAAACTCAGCCAAATATTTGAATAAGCGACATAAGCGTTCACATCCGGATCAGCATAAATATTTTTTGGCTTCGGAGCATTTGTCTGTTTGCAGATTTGATAGACAAAATCATACAGTTTTGGATAGTCCTTTTGAGGTAGAAGAATTCTGTTGGCTGGTTTAGGGTTTTTTAGGTTAAACACAAATTTTAAAGTAAAAGCAAACAACATAACTGAACCTGCTATCGCTCCTAACTTGCCCAGAATCGTGAGCTTATTGACATACCCAATCTGATAGATAAAAGCATAATAAACCAAATATCCTAAACCGATAATCATTGAGAAATAAAGGATAAAAAATAAAAGTATCGACAAAATTGCCAAAACAACCCTAAACTGATACTGAAATGAAAGACGATTAAAATCCTTAGGTAAAGCGGGCGGAGATGGTAACGAAATGACAGATGAATCCATATTTAATAGTTTGAGCTAATCTAATAAAAATTAACAATACGACAAACTTTTTCCAGAAATTGTCCTGCAAAGCCTTATTTAATTCAACTTCCCAAAATCAGTTCCTTTTTAATAACTCAGCGAAATAAGTAAAACAGGAAAATTGGTAGGGACAACAAAAAACAACAATCAAATCAATAAAGAATTCAGACTTATGCCTTTACATGGTAAAAATAAATAATCATATAGTCATATAAGCTTTATAAGCTTTTCAGGTCCTTAATTACTTTAAAAGCCACATCTACTTCTTCTTCACTGACCAAAATAGTAAATTCGTTGGAGGTGGAAATCACCTCGTTGATGATGATGCCTTCCCAGGCTAACCGTTGGAAAATGAAGTAATATATTCCGGGAATACTAACGTTCTCTTTGGGAAGTTTTACGGTTATTGATGCTAAGTTTTCCTGTTTCTGAATTAATTTTTCATTTGAAAAATGCTTGTCAACCAAATGGCCCACACTTTCACTTACCACAATATTGGTCTCGTTTACACCTCTTGAAGAAGTGTAAAAAATGCCTGTTTCTCTATTGATTTCAGAAATCAAGGCCGCCTGTTTATCTAAAATGGTTTCAGAAACGGCAAATGTGTAGTCAATTAATGACGAGCGTACCGTGATTTCGCCAATATTTTTTAAGACTTTTAGAATTTTATGATTGACTCTAAAGTCCAATTCTTCCGAAAGTCGTTTCAAAGCCATCACCACGGCCCCTTGTTTGACATCTTTTCCTAATTCCTGCTCTAATTCAGGCATCATGTTTCGGGATAAAGATGTTAAATTAATGATGCCTTGTGACAAAGCACTCAACAAAAAAGGTTTGGTTTTAATGTAATGCTCTACAACAGAAGAGATTGTTTTCATTTTAAAATGTTTTAAAAACACCACAAAAATATAAATAAAAACAATTTGTTACAAATATAACATCAGAAATAATAAAAAGCATCTTCAATATGCTCAATCGAGGTTTCTTGCCTGTTAAGCACAATGCCAATAATATCGAAACGAACCTCTAAATCGAGGTCATTTTCTTGCATGTATTGATCAACGGCTTTAACAAGATTCTGAATTTTTTTTCCTTTTACAAAATCCTGGGGCAAACCAAAATCGGCCGTTGTTCTGGTTTTTACTTCCACAATGGCTAAAACCTTGTCTTTTTGTGCGATGATGTCCAACTCCGCTTTTTGAAAAACCCAGTTTCTTTCCAGGATTTCATAGCCTGATTTTTGCAGAAAATCAGCAGCAATTTCTTCTCCCTTTTTACCGAGTTCGTTGTGTTGTGCCATAATGATTATTCATTTTCTGCGTCATTTCGACGGTAGGAGAAATCTCATAAAGTAGATAAAATAACAACTACTAACGTTATGTGATTTCTCCCGTTGGTCGAAATGACACAATTGGAAGTGAATTTAGCATTAAATATATCTAATTGAAACTTTATTCAAACTTTAATAAAGTTTCTTTTTCCGTTACTTCCAACGTTACTTGTCTTCCAAAAACCAACGCCCGGTTATCGGGAATGTGCCCGGCCGGGAAATTATAGACAATCGGGATGTTGTATTTTTCGGTAATATCCTGAATAATTTCCAACGCATTTTTCCCCCACGGAATTTCGTTGTCGTTCATTTTGGTCATACTCCCTACCACAATTCCTTTTAAACTTTCCAGACAACCGTTGCGTTTGAGGTTCATCATCATACGATCAATATGGTATAAATATTCATCCAGGTCTTCCAGAAATAAAATTTTATCGGTGCAATCTATCGCAGAGGCTGATCCGAACAAACTGTATAAAATGGAAAGATTACCGCCAACCAGTTCACCCCTGGTTTTGCCCAATTTATTCATCCTGTCATACGGAACCGAATACAAAAGTCTTTCGCCAAACAAGGCCTTCCGTAAACTTTCTTTGGCTTCGGGTGTAGCTCTTGGGATATTAACCGGCATCATACCGTGAATGGATTGAAAACCTAAGGTATTCAGATGACTGTGCAACACCGTAACATCACTGAAACCAATAATCCATTTTGGATTTTGTTTAAACTTAGAAAAATCAATCAGATCAACCATACGAACGGTTCCGTATCCGCCACGAACGCACCAAATGGCTTTTACATTCGGGTTGTTCATCTGGATCTGAAAATCATTGGCTCGTTCTTTATCTGTTCCGGCTAATTGATGATTATCTAATCCAATAGAAGAACCGATTATAGTTTTTAAACCCCAATTTTCGAGAAATTCTTTAGCCGATTTTAAGTCGTCACTAATATGTTTCCGGGCAGTTGCCACAATAGCAACCGTGTCGCCTTTTTGCAGATAAGGAGGTGTGATCATTTTTTTATTCATTTGAGCATAGGTATTGAAAAAGAGTGAGAAAAATAAAAGGGTCAAGGTTTTTTTCATGTTCACTGGTTTTCTTTATAACAAATTAACAACTATTTCTTCTTTGAAACAACGTTTTTTATGAAATTGAATTGCTCTTTTGAGCACTTCTCCCCAGCCCGGATAGCAGCGGAAACCCCGCAGGACTGAAAGCTCATTTTTCTTCGCTTTTCGGGGCGACCGGCGGAAGCCACCGGAAAGCGAAGAAAAACAGCTTGAAGGCCGTCCCGATAGCTCCTATGTTTGTAAAATAAAGTTGATATTTAAATTTGAAGAAATAAAGTGAAAAGGAAGAGAGTATACCGATGGCTAAATAACTCTTGAAGTATATTGTCCGATAGATATTACCTCT
>JAEYTL010000059.1 GCA_023434025.1 Bacteroidota bacterium | reverse complement strand
GCTGGTTGGTGATCAACACCAATTGTTTCTGCCTGTTCCGCTGCCAGATAATGACAAACAATAATCCGCCCAGCAGGATCACTAAACCCGAAATCAGCACAATCAGCCTTTTTTCCGCAACGGCTTTTTCCTTTTCTGAGATCACTTCATTGGTTTCAAACTCGATACGGGCAAATTTTTCTGCGACACCCCTTTCCTTCTTTACTATACTATCATGGAGTGTTACATACTCTTTTGAATAAGCAATTTCATTTTCCGGATTTACTTTTGTCAATTGCTTGAGGGCTTTAAGCTGTAAATTAATGATTTTACTGTCCTTGGATAGTTGATAAGCCAAATCAGCATATTTTCGTGCACTATCTATTTTCTTTACACGCTCATAATACTCCGAAAGGTGAATTTTACATCCAAAAACATGCGAAATATTCTCGGATTGCTTAAAAATTTTTAAGGCTCTGTAAAAATCGGCTGGAATATTTTCTGTTTTACCTAACTTAAACTTAGAGTAAGTCATCTCATCCAGAACTGAACCATACAAACTTTTATATTCATTATATAAATTTGGTTCTTTAATCGCTTTTTCAAAATAGCTTAATGCTTTTATATACTCTTCTTTCTTTTGATAAACACTTCCAATATTTGATAATGCAAGAGCTTTTGTTTGGTAATACTGAACAACCCCTCCTTCATTAGCTAACTTGAGTGTTTTGTTAAAATAATCTAAGCTCTTTTCAAAATCATTTGTTTCTAAACAATTTAGCCCTAATACATTATACGCATCATATTCATAACTTTTATTCCCCTCAACTCTAATATAGTTTAAAGCTGTTACAGCTGATTTTTCGCTTCCAAAATAATCTTTTATTCTAATTTGAGTATTGGCCTTTTTTAAATACATAAGACCGATTAATTTATTATGCTTAAGTTTAAAAAATAATTTTTCAGCCTGATAATAGTTATAATAAGCACTATCAATCAGATTAACATCATAGTAATAATCTCCAAGATAAGAAAAAGACCTTGCCATATTCAATGTATCATGCTCTTTAACAGCTAAATCAAGGGTCGTGGAAATAATATGTTTATAATCCTTTAGTTTATTGAGATTATAGAAACGAAAAGCGGCATAATAACGGTTTACGAAATTTAGCGAATCTGTTTTTTGATGGCTGATCAGCTTATATGCCTTATGGGCAAAAAGCAACCTCTCTGATTCGGGCAAATCAAAGTTACCCGATCGCTGAAGATAGAAATCAATACTGTCGTTCAATTTTTGATGTGCTGTAAAGTTGTCTGAATCCGTGCAACCAACAAAAGTTAACAACAAGCCTGTGTATAACAAAAATGCTTTTATATGCTTACTTTTTCCGGAGCTCAGCATGCTCTATTATTTTAACGGCAAATCAATCGTAATCGTTGTGCCTTTGCCCGGTTTTGACTTTATCTCAAAAGTACCTTTGCAGGTTTTTACACGCGAAGTGATATTCTGAAGTCCAATGCCCTTGCTTTTTTTGGTTACATCAAAACCCACACCGTCATCGATAATGGAAATGTGAAGGTGACCGGCGTCTTTTAATATGTTAACCGAGACGTTCTGAGCTTTGGCATATTTATTAATGTTCTGCAATGCTTCCTGAATGATCCGGTAAAGGTTGATTTTTACATCATTATCCACCTTATCCCATTTAATCGCCTGGTCAATGGCATACTTTAAATCAGCTCCTTTAGATAAATTTTTTTGTTCTTCCAACAAATTGGTGAGGATGGCCACAAAATTATTGATCAACGCAAATTTTTCACGGCTGAGCTCGTGTGAAATTTCCCGGATATCCTGTTCAATAAATTTGAGTTCGGAGATATAATGGTCTCTGCCGGCTATCGCCAGTTCATCACCTTTTTTGTTTAGGCTGTCCAGGTTCAGCCGTGCCCCGAACAAACGGCCTAACACCCCGTCGTGCAGTTCCTGGCCAATGCGTTGCTTTTCCTTTAAAACCACTTCGTCCATTTTTTTCTGCTGGCTGAGCATCAGGCTATAAATTTCCTCGTTCGCTTTTTGCTGCTCTTCCCGCAATCGGAAATATTTGTTTCTGCTCCGCTGGTCACGGATAATATAGAGTAGCACCACGATAAAAACAGCCAATAACGCAAAAAGAATGATATTGCGGTTCTGGATGGCTAACTGCTCTTTTTGTCTTTTGAATTCATCCGTTTCATATTCTATCCGGGCAAATTTTTCGGAAACACTTCTTTCCATTTTCATCACACTATCATTGAGTGTTAAATATTCTTTTGAATAAGCACTTGCATTTTCCGGGTTTACCCTTGTTAATTGATTTAAAGCCTTAAGTTGTAAATTAATTATTTTACTATCTTTAGATAATTTATAGGCTAAATCAGCATATTTCTGAGCACTATCTATCTTGCCTAAACTCTCATAATATTCCGAAATATGAATTTGACATCCAAGAATGTGAGGTATACTCTCTGATGGTTTAAGAATTTTCAAAGCTTTATAAAAATCATCTGGTGTATTTTCTAATTTTCCTAATTTAAATTTAGAATAGGTCAACTCATCTAATATTGAACCATATAAACTTGTGCTTTCATTGTACAAATTTGGCTCTTTAATTGCTTTTTCAAAGTAGTCCAATGCTTCTCGATGATTATCTTTTTGTTGGTAAACTTTACCTATATTTAGTAAAGCGAGTGCTTTCGTTTGATAATATTCTTCAATATTTACTTCGTTGGCAATCTTCAGCATTTTATTAAAATAATCCAGGCTTTTTTCAAAATCTTTTATTTCTAAACAAGATAGACCTAATATATTATAAGCATCATATTCTAAGACTTTATCACCCTCGATCCTGATGTAATTTAGTGCTGTCACTGCAGATTTTTCACCCCCAAGATAATCTTTCTCTTTTATTTGGGTTTGGGCCTTCTTGATATATGACTTGCCTATTAATTTGTTTTTCTTCAATTTAAAAAACAGTTTTTCAGCTTGATAAAAATGATAATATGCACTATCATTTTGATTTACGTGATAATAATAATCCCCTAAATAGAAAAATGATCTAGCCATATTCATAGAATCTTGTTCTTGAATAGCTAAATCAAGAGTTGAAGAAATAACTTTTTTGTAATTATTTGGTTTATTAAGATTGATATAGTCAAAAGCAACATAATAGCGATAAACAAAGTTTAAAGAATCTATTTTTTGGTCACTGATTAATCTATATGCCTTGTCAGCAAAAAACAATCTTTGTGATTCAGGTAAATCAAAATTACCAGATCGTTGAAGATAAAAATCTATACTATCATTAACATCATTATGAGTAACAATGCTGTTTTCCTTTTTCGAGCAAGATATAATAAAAAGGACTATGATATATAAAGAAAATCTTTTCAATAAATTATGAATTTAAAATTCAAATTTATTGAAAAGATTTAATAAAAACATCAATTTCAAATAAATTGATGCAAATTGTATATTACATACCTATAATTATTCTTCCTTTTGAAACACCTCCTGTTGTATTATCACCAGATTCTAGTGACAAAGAAGATTTTTGTTCATTGTTACTTTTAGTAGTAGTTAAATCCGTAGAAGAAACAGAAGCAAACATAAACAGTCCTAATAATGCGAATAAAGTTTTCATAATTTGTGATATTTTATAAGTTATAAGTTGAATTCGTTTTTAGTTGAGTGAATAGAATGTTTTTACACCTTTAATAATGCACCACGTGGGCACACTCATTCACGGTGTAAAAGTATAGTGCATATCACGCACGGCCAATAAAACCAAGGGGCGTTTGGTAGATTGTATTCGTTTGGTTGTGGATTGATCTGAAATTTTGGTGGAATGCCCTGTTTTTAAATATCTTTGAATTCTGAGCCTGCCAACTGGGCTATAATCTGCTCTACATGCTCTTTGTAGCTCTTGGAAAACGGGAGCTGTGTCTTGGAATTTTTGATATAGCAAACCGTGTTTCCGGTATGGATCCGGGAAACATAGTTCTTATTCACGATATAACTGTTGTGTATCCGGAAGAAATAAGACGGCAGGTTTTCTTCAAAATATTTAAGCGTTTTAAACGCTGTAATGACTTCGCCGTTGTTCAGGGTAATGTCGGTGGAATTGTTATCGGCTTTCAGGTAAGCAATTTCATCCAGCTCTAAAAAACGATAATCGCCATACGATTTGATGCAGATTAAATTACGGTGTACCTCATCATTGGCAACCATTGTTTTAGGTGATTCAATCGTGATGTTTTTGATTTCGGAAAGAAGGGGCTCTAAATCAACCGTCGTATTTTGCTTTGGGAGTGATTCTTCAATCGTTGCAATTATTTGCGAAGTGATCGATTCTGAATCAAACGCTGGTTTCTGCTGTTTCGCCATCTCCAAGATAGCCTCTTTTAAACCGGATAATTCTGTTTTTAAAAGCGTAACTAATTCTTGATTCACCGAATTTACGGGAACAGGTTCCGGCTGCATCGGAATTAATGCTCTTGCTGCATTTTCGTTTTCTTGAACCTCTTGCTTGGCCTCAACAATCTTGAAGTCTGTAATTTTTCTGGGTTCCGGATTTAAACGTATTACCGGAGTGTCATTGTTTTTCCCGAACCGCAACAAGGCTTTGCGTACATCAGCTTCGGCAAACGGCTTGACCAAAAAATCCAACACATCATACTTCACTGCTTCAAACGCTTTGCTGGTGTCATGCGAAACGGCAATAATTTGAGGTATTTTTTTTAAAAAACGATGCAGCTCATTGATCAGCTGCAAGGAAAGGTTTGAAGAAGCGGAAAGCGGATTGATCTCTAAAAAAACAAAATCAGGCTGATATTCTAAAATAGCATTTAAACCGTCCTCATAATTGGTCGCAGTAGCCACAAGCTGAAAAGTTGAAAACCCTTCCATCACGGACTGGATTTTCAAAATGCTTTTGCTGTCGTCATCAAGAATGAGGTAAGAGTGCATCATAAACCTACAAAACCTTTTGAATAGAAAATAAAGGACATTACTCCTGCCTTTTTTCGTTAAAAAATTGATTTGTAGGTTACCTGTGTAAAAGATTGGGGCATTTTACACGATTTTCAACTCAAATTACCGGCTTATAAAATTTCTTTGCTAAACCCGTAACCTCCA
This sequence comes from Bacteroidota bacterium, assembly GCA_023434025.1. GTDB lineage: Bacteria > Bacteroidota > Bacteroidia > Flavobacteriales > Flavobacteriaceae > Flavobacterium. The sequence goes on along the minus strand of JAEYTL010000059.1, from coordinate 11,088 downwards.
ACAAACTTAAACTAAAAAACACGGCTAAAAAAGCATATTTTACGGCTTTCGATGACACGCAAAAATTTCCGTTAAAAAACTTGTATTATTTCAAACCATATCGTAATATTGCGATATGGGAATCACAAAAACAACAGGCTTCTCGCAAGAGACCAACCAAATGGCCGAAATCCTTAAAGCCATCGGGCATCCGGCCCGCATTGCTATTATAAAATTATTGAGTAACATGCCCTCTTGTGTGTGCGGAGAAATTGTAGAAGTGCTTCCACTGGCTCAATCAACTGTTTCCAGACATCTTGCAGAACTTAAAAAAGTAAATCTAATCAAAGGAAACATTAGCGGAAACAACATTTGTTATTGTTTAAATCAGGAAACCTGGAAAAAAGTAAAGGCATTTATCAAAACAATTAGTAAACCAGATGGTAGTCCGTTTGACTGTTGTTAATTCGATTGACAATGAAAAAACTATCCTTTTTAGATTCCTATTTAACGTTGTGGATATTTGCCGCAATGCTGCTTGGTGTTGGTTTAGGCTATTATTTTCCGTCTGTGGCAGAACGTATCAGCAGCATGAGCTCAGGAACAACCAATATCCCTATTGCAACCGGCCTGATTCTGATGATGTATCCGCCGTTAGCCAAGGTAGATTACAAATTATTGCCAAAAGTATTTAAAAACACCAAAATTCTATCGATTTCATTACTATTAAACTGGATAATTGGTCCGTTTCTGATGTTTTTCCTGGCAATAATTTTTTTGAAAGATCATCCGGAATATATGATTGGATTAATTCTCATTGGTTTAGCCCGCTGTATTGCCATGGTTTTGGTTTGGAATGATTTAGCCGAAGGAAGCAAAGAATACGGAGCCGGATTAGTCGCCTTAAACAGTGTTTTTCAAGTGTTTTTCTATAGTTTTTATGCCTGGCTATTCATTACAATCCTTCCACCCTATTTGGGCTTTGAAGGAGCGATAGTTGACATTTCAATTGCCACTATTGCAGAAAGTGTAACAATTTATTTAGGAATTCCCTTTTTGCTCGGGATTTTAAGTCGGGTCATTTTAGTGAAGTTAAAAGGAGCAGTATGGTACACCGCCAAATTCATTCCTACCATATCACCCATCACGTTAATCGCTTTGTTAACCACTATTGTGGTCATGTTTAGTTTAAAAGGTGAATTAATTGTCACCATCCCGTTTGATATTCTACTGATTGCCATCCCGTTACTGATTTATTTTGCCATTATGTTTATCGTTGGTTTTTTTGTAACGAGGTCCGTTGGAGCTCCTTACGATCAAAACGCAGCGGTTTCATTTACGGCAGCCGGAAACAATTTTGAATTAGCGATTGCTGTTGCCATTGCTGTTTTCGGATTAAACAGCGGACAGGCCTTTACGGGTGTCATTGGCCCTCTGGTAGAAGTACCTGCATTGATTTTGCTGGTAAGAGTATCTTTTTGGTTAAAACACAAATACTATAAATAAAATGAAAAAAATTCTCGTTCTGTGCACCGGAAACTCGTGCAGAAGCCAGATGGCCCATGGTTATTTACAGCACTTTGCCAAAGAAAATGCTCAGGTGTACAGTGCGGGTGTGGAAGTGCACGGTTTAAACCCGTTTGCAGTAGGAATTATGGCCGAAGACGGCATTGATATTTCCAAACACACTTCTAATCACGTGGACGAATATACCGGTATCGAATTTGATTTTGTGATAACTGTTTGTGATAATGCCAAAGAAGCCTGTCCGTTCTTCCCTTCCAAAACAAAAACGATCCACCACAGCTTTGAAGATCCGTCACAGGCTTCGGGAACAGCAAAGGAGTTAATTGCCGAATTCAGAAGGGTCCGCAACCAGATCAAGGCTTTTTCAGAGGAATTCAGTACGGAAAAGCTGTAAAAGAAATCCCAAATTCAGGGTTGAATCTGGGATTTCTTTATTTACTCCATTAACAATGGTTTACCGTTTAATTATCAATGCGGATGGAGTATTGCTGAGCCAGACCCCTCTCGATTCTACCAATTTCTTCCAGCTGTTCAGGCTGACCAGCATTAAATCCTGCCTGAATAAAAATTCTTTCTCAATTTTCTGTTCATTTAAAACCGTTATATGGTTAGGTGCCTTTTGTTCGATGGAACGAATCATCTCTTTTAATTCGGGGTTATTCATTATAATTCCTTTGGAATCTAAAATGGTTACCTGAGCACCATTATTATGAATAAGTTTTTGGGCATAATATATCATATAGGCATCACTTTTATCAAAAACAGGAAGAAAAACCATCTCGGCTTTAGTAAATTTCTTATCAACCAGAATACCGACAGGAACTTCGCTTTTCATCAGAATCTGGCGGGTTCTTTCATCAAAAATGGATTCTTCAAAAAGGTTATCCTTTCCGGCGAGTGTATTTAAAATTCTGTCGGGTGTAATGATTCGGGTGGTAAACCCCAGGATTTTTCCGAGAAAACTTCCTTCAAACATCGATTGACCCAACCCGATCAGCAGCAAATCGAAATCTCCCTGGTTGGCTGTTTTGACGATATCCGAATCAATATCGTTGGATGCTTTAAAAAAAGTAGAAACCGGCCGGTTGATTTTAGCCGCTTCGTTTAAAACGGGTTCAAAGCTTTCTTTTTCATAGGCCTCAATGTTAATTTGATTGATTTCGCTGGTAGGTGTCAGGTGCATAGCGGTAATCAAAGCATTTTCACCCTGTTTCCTGGTAAAAAAGTGTCCTAACCGCAACAAAGCTTTACCGCTTTGGCTATCGCCGAAAGAAAGTAACAATTTGTATTTCCCGGTATCCGCAGCTTCAGCCGGAATGGTTTCGTCTTGCGGTTTAACAAAAATCCGGTCAATTACATTCAGGGCCGGACCCGTCATGAATGTGGTTACCAGGGCCATAATAACCATCATCGCAAAAACTTCAGGCGTGAGCACGCCCAAATCATATCCGATATTTAACACCACTAATTCCATCAATCCTCTCGTATTCATTAACGCCCCGATGGTTAAACTGTCACGCCAGTTTTGCCCGACGAACTTGGCTGCCAGGGCACTTCCTATGAATTTACCGACCACCGCAACCAGAATGATCAAACCCGTTACCTTCCACAAATACGGATCATTTAACAGTCCGATTTGGGTACGCAACCCCGTAAACACAAAAAACAAAGGCAACAATAAAACGATGGAAACATCTTCTACTTTTTCGATAAAAAGCGTTCTGAACCGCATGTTATCCGGCATGATTGCACCGGCCATAAACGCCCCGAACAATGCGTGAATACCAATGATCTCTGTGGCATACGAAGAAATGATCAAGGTTATAAAAAAGATGGCGACAACCGGTTTGCTCAGCTTTTCTTTGGTGGCATATAAATCGCCTACTCTTTTGAGAAACGGACGAACCAGTTTCAGCATCAGCAACACATAAACAGCTGCCAGGGCAATGATGTAAAGCGAACTCACAAAAGAGCCTGCTTTGACAATCGCAATAACAGCCGCCAGCAGACACCAGGCCGTAATATCATCAGCCGCCGCACAGGTGATCACCATGGTTCCCAAACGGGTTTTATGGATACCGCGTTCCTGAACAATACGGGCCAGGACCGGAAAAGCCGTTATGCTCATGGCTATTCCTAAAAACAAGCCGAATGAGGTAAACTGAACCCCTTCCGGAGCAAAAGAAGTATAAATGTAATACGCTAATCCCATTCCTAATGCAAACGGGATAATAATACTCGCATGACTGACTACAACGGCGTCATGGGCTTTGTTTTGAAGTACTTTGAGGTCTAACTCCATTCCGATGACAAACATGAATAGAATAAGCCCAATTTGACTCAGAAACTGAAGGTTCCCCAACGATTCCGCCGGAAAAAGATTGGCTGAAAACTCCGGAAAATACATTCCGAACAACGAAGGCCCTAGGACAATCCCGGCAATAATTTCGCCAATGACCGAAGGCTGACCGATTTTTTTGCAAATCCAGCCGAACATTCTGGCCACCAGAATTATCGTTACGATCTGAGCCAATAATATGGCTAACGGATGATGAATATTGTGCGTAATGGATTCCAGAAACGAATCCCACTGTGATAAATCAGTCGAAATATTTTTGATATTCCTGCCCAATTCAAGTTTTTCTCCCTGAACGGCAACCCAGTACATCAACGCAGAGAATCCGCCGATAATTAAGATATAAAAGAACGTGTTTTTGAAGTTTTTCATAGTTAATTTGAATTTTTATTTAAAAAGTTTAATCGCATTCCCAATCCTATTCCAACATTCCATTTTCCGTTACTTGTTGCGGTCTTGGCATTGTAATAAAGCGGAAGCTGAACAGCCAGCAGCTTATAGCTGTAAGTAAACCCAACACCCAGGTTAGGCATTACAAATGAATTTTTAGGTGTTCCCTGATCTTCTTTGAACCGCAAGGAAGGCAGCATTCCAAAAATAAATTTTGAATCATTTGATATCAGACTCACATTGGGTCCTGTAAAATTGACAAAAGCTCCCCGATCAACATACCCCGCTATTGCAATGCCGTCAAACAAAGTAAAACTAACCCTGTCCTGAGCTTTTAAGTGTATTGAGCTAAACAAAGTCAGCACAATTATTACATATCTTTTTTGGAATATAATCCTGCTTGACTTACACATTTCTATATTTATTCATTATTGATTTAAAAAGTTCACTATTGGTAGGAGGAGATAAAACAATTGCATTAACCCCTGATGCTACAGAACACAGGACATTTTCTTTTGTTTTTCCACCCGTAGCAATTACCGGAAAGGAGGGCGATATCTGCCTGATCAGTTCAATTATTTTGGTTGTATTCTGACCTCCTGTTATATGAAAAACATCAATTCCGGACTCTATTCTGCTTTGAAAAGAAAAATCAGCCGTAGCAACACTTGAAATTATCGGAATATTTATTTTACGCTTAATAATTTCAATATCCTTATTCAAAAAGGGCTGATTAACAATTACAGCTGCTGCTCCCATTTGCTCTGCTGCCAAAGCCATGTCAAGCGATTTTTTGCCTTTTGTAAAACCACCGCCTACTCCACAAATTACCGGTTTATCGGAAAAGGAAATAATGGATTTCATAATTCGTTCTGAAGGAGAAAAAGGATATACTGCTAAAACAGCATCTGCCTCAATATTCTCTATAATAGCCATATCCGTTGAAAAAAGAAGTGTTTTTACTCTTTTGTTATGAAGCAAAAGCCCCTGGCAGTTTTGAACCAAAGATTTTGAATACTGCAACGGCTTTAAAGGATTCCTCAAAAAATATTCTTTCATTTTATTGAAAAGATTATTCTTTTTTAACCAGTAAAAATCATTTTGACTTATCATTTCCATGATTATGCAAAGTTTATAGTTCAAAAGTCTGACATAAACACAAATTATTCAGGTTGGCTGTAAACAACAACCCGAAAAATGTAATGAAAATCAAAAAAAATGTAATCAATTATAACCTGACTTTAGACAGAAAGTCATTTTTGTAGGTATTCCCCAGCATGAGGATAAGATTTTTTTCTTTTATGACAATATTTGTCGTAATCTGATCGGCAGAAAAAAACTGAACGATGCCCAATCTGATGATCTCATGCTTATTGATCCGGCAAAAATCTGCCGTTGGAAGCAATTCCAACAGTTTTTCGAAAGAAATATTTTTTAAAACCAGGGTTGAGCCATCTTTCATCAACACTTCTTTATCCCTGCTGTCTAATACAGCCGTTTTGATGCAGTTGATTTTATCAAAATATAAAAGCAGTTTACCTTTATCGGCCTGTAGTTGGATAAATTTTTTGGGTGGATTTTGAATCTGGCTTCTTTTCAATGCTTTTTGCACGGCCATTTGCAGCCGTTCTTTTCTGATGGGTTTTTGCAGATAATCAACGGCATCCAATTCAAATGCTTCCAAGGCAAATTCTTTGTAAGCCGTGGCAAAAATGATGAGTTTATCTTGCAGCAGATTTGCCATTTCAATACCCGAAATCACAGGCATTTCAATATCCAGAATACACAAATCGAAGTCTAATCCGGGCAGCTCGCTTAAAAACACATCGGGGTTATTAAATGCTTTGACGACCTCCAGTTCCGGAATTTGTTCGCAAAGCATTTTCAGATAGGTTAAACCGGGCAGCTCATCGTCGAGCAGCAAGCATTTCAGCCTTGTGTTCAAGTAAATTAATTTTTAAGTGAGCAATATAAACGTCTTTTTCTACAAACCGTTCCAGTTTAAAATGGTCTTTATAGATAATTTTTAGTCTTTGTTCTAATGTTTGGGTTCCAAAACCACCCTTTTCCTTTTCTAATTTGGATTTCTGCGAAATTTTATTGGAAACGGTTAAGCTGAAAACACTTTCCTTAAATTCGAAAACAATGGAAATAAACGCATTCTCACTTTGTAAATCAGCATGTTTGAAGGCGTTTTCAATCAAATCAATGGAAATCATCGGAGCCATTAATTTTTGAGTATAAAGCAGTTCTTCTTCCTTTACTTTCATCTTCACTTTCAACTCAAAAAGCGGGCTGACTTTAATTTTATTGATTTCGATCAAATTACAGGCAAACTCAATTTCTTCTTTGGGCGTGACAAACTTCTTCCGGCTTTCATACAGAATATAATCCAGCACATTGGCCAGTTTATCCAGTGCAAAATAGGTTTGATAGGCATGTGATTGGATGGAATTCAGTATGTTCTTAAACAAATGCGGGTTGAGCTTGGCTTCCAGGTTTTCCAGCTGAAGGTTGTTCACCTTATCTTCCAGTTGCCGGAATTGCGTTTCGATAACTTCTTTTCTTTTTAACGACTGAAACAGCTTATATCCAAAAAAAAGAGCGGTTCCAGCCACTAAAATTAAGGCAACAACTAAAAAATAAACGTAGTTTTTTAAATTTTCCGCATCCATAAACCAAAGATAAGCCCTGCAAATTTAAACAAATAAGACTTCCCAACCGGAAAGCCTTACTACATATTATGCTTTGTTTATTACATTTTCATCAACCAGTTCCGCATCGAGACATCATTGGTGATAATAGCTCTTAATTCTGATATCTTCACACGATCCTGCTGCATGGAATCCCGGTGACGGATGGTAACCGTTTCATCTTCTGCGGTCTGATGATCTACCGTGATGCAGAACGGCGTTCCCAACGCATCCTGTCTTCTGTAACGACGGCCTACGGCATCCTTTTCGTCATACGCTACGTTGAAATCCCATTTCAGTTCTTCTACAATTTTTCGGGATATTTCGGGCAAACCGTCTTTTTTAATTAATGGCAGAACCGCCGCTTTGGTGGGTGCCAAAACCGAAGGCAAACGCAAAACCGTACGGGTTGAACCGTCTTCTAACACCTCTTCTGTTAAAGAATTAGAGAAAACCGCCAAAAACATCCGGTCTAAACCAACCGAAGTTTCTACCACATAGGGCACATAGTTTTTATTTTCCTCCGTATCAAAATACTGCAGTTTTTTCCCGGAATACTGCTCATGAGCCTTTAAATCAAAATCGGTACGCGAGTGAATTCCTTCCAGTTCTTTGAATCCGAACGGGAAATTAAATTCAATATCTGCCGCCGCATTGGCATAATGAGCTAATTTTTCGTGGTCGTGAAAACGGTAATTTTCTTTGCCTAAACCAAGCGATAAATGCCATTTTAAACGGGTTTCTTTCCAGTATTCATACCATTTCATCTCTTCGCCCGGTTTTACGAAAAACTGCATCTCCATTTGCTCAAATTCACGCATACGGAAGATGAACTGACGGGCCACAATCTCATTTCTGAATGCTTTTCCGGTTTGAGCAATTCCGAACGGGATCTTCATACGACCCGATTTTTGCACGTTCAGGAAATTCACAAAAATACCCTGAGCGGTTTCCGGACGCAGGTATAAGTCCATCGCACTGTCGGCAGAAGCCCCTAACTTGGTGCCGAACATCAGGTTAAACTGACGCACTTCGGTCCAGTTCCGGGAACCTGATTCCGGACAGGCAATTTCCAATTCTTCAATTAACGCCTTTACATCGGCCAAATCTTCATTGCCTAATGAACGGGCCATCCGCTCCAGAATTTCGCGTTGTCTGGCCTTATATTCCATCACACGGGCATTGGTGGCCACATATTGGGCTTCGTCAAAAGCATCGCCAAAACGCTCTCTGGCTTTGTCGATTTCTTTTTGTGCTTTCTGATTCAGTTTTTCGGCATACTCCTCAATCAGTACATCGGCACGGTATCTTTTTTTCGAATCTTTGTTGTCAATCAGCGGATCGTTAAACGCATCCACGTGGCCGGATGCCTTCCAGGTAGTGGGGTGCATAAAAATTGCCGCATCGATCCCCACGATGTTCTCATGCATCTGCACCATCGATTTCCACCAGTATTCCCGGATGTTTTTCTTTAATTCCGCCCCGTTTTGGGCATAATCGTACACGGCACTTAAGCCGTCGTAAATCTCACTCGACGGAAAAATGAATCCGTACTCCTTTGCATGTGAAATTACATTCTTAAAATTATCTTCCTGTTTTGCCATAATGGTGCAAAAATATAAAAAGTGAAGATAAAAAAATCTTCCTCAAGCAAATAAAATAAATTTAACCGGAATATCTGAAATTGTCTATGTTTTTCAGATTTTAATATTAATAAATTACCCGTAGTGCATTATCATTAAAAATTTAATGCATTGTTTTACAGGTAATTATTTTTTTAGCCACAGATTCACAGCTACTAAATCAAAAATAATTTAAAAAATTAAGTACAAATTACACGTGTTGCAAGCTTCCCCTGTTTCGAACTGTTTATTATTCCAAATATATAGTTTTTGTCCGTTTTAAAATGATTAAGGTAATGTATAAGCGGCATAAATTTGGCCGCTATTTTTACTAATTAATTCAAGTTGCTAGTTCATAGCTTTAGTTAATTGTAATCCAAATACAAAGAGAGTCAGTTTTATAAGAAATCCATCCAGTGTTACAGCATGTATTGTTCTTGGAAAAAGCTTTTTAACGTGAGTTCGATATAAAATTATTGAAAAAGGATTAATTCAGTTGTTATCAACAAAGTTCTTTTTCAGAGAAATTGTATGTAAGCATTGGGTTTTTTTATTTGTCGGCAAAACAAATTTAGTCATCCTTTGTTTTATTTTATTTATAACGAAACTAGCAACTTGAATTAATTAAAATCACATGGTGTTTCTCATAAGTATATATTGTGCCTATGCCTTCAATAAATAGTTTTAAAGACATTGTTCCGTATAAATTTATTCTTACACTATCGAAATAATTATTATCCAGTTTATAATTTATCCTTAATTTGACCATCCTTATAATAAACAGCTTTGTTAAATTTAACTTTGCCGTCATTAATCTGTTCAAAGTATCTAACAACCGAGTCTATTTTAGTGAAATTTTCATATCCATTAACATTTATTTCTTTTGTTATGATAAATATTTTATTATTATCCTTTTTTACTTCTATTTTACCATAAGCAAAAACAGTATCTCTTTCTGTTTCATAATCTAATTTCTGAGCTTTTATTAATGAGAAAAAAATAGTGTCATTATTGCTACTTACAAATACTTTATACTTTTTAATTAAAGCATCAAATTCACCAATATTACTTCTTTGAATATGCAATTTGTACCTATAATTTCCAATTTTTTCATAGTTCGAACAACTAAAAAACAATAAAACCATAAATATCCCTAGAATAATTCTCATAATTTAAATTTTAAAATAATTCCCAAAAATACACTTCTTTTGCTTTATCAAAGTAACATCCACTCAAACAACCCGTATTACTCCAAAAATCAGCATGACCGGTCGCACCAAATGTTCCTCTATCTTTTGGAATCATAATATAAATACCCCATTTACCTTGTAATGCAGATTTAATTTCTATTGGTGTTTTGTCTATTAAATGTATGGGTTGACTATTTGGAAAAGTTTTCTTCATGTAAGCTAATAAACTAGCTGCATCTAAAATATAATTTAGATTATCACTCCCTTTTTCTGTTTTTTGTTCGTTATTATTATTTTTAAAAACCTGGACTGTTCTACCGGTATAATTCAAAGCTCTTGACACTCTTAAAGCACAAGCATTTTGATAATTAGGATTATTCGCTAGATGAGCCTGATAAGGATGACCACCTATCAATTGATAAACTTGTGGTGACGGCATTCCTGCTGTTCCTACTTTCGGAAATGCAGCATAAAAAGCATTCCTTCCCGGCAATGTCTGGGTTTGGGTTTGTATATTACTATAATCATCATATTTAAATTCATCTCCTCCATCTTCTCCTTCTGCTGTTGGAAAATTTATATAATCGTTAATCAGCTCCAAAATAAACGTCATCGCTTCTGCTGTAACGGCATTATTCGGTGAATTTTGATTAAAGTAATCCAACAGTGCATTTTTTGTTTCCGCAGGGGCACTGTTCCACCATGTCTGTTGGCTTGTGTTTAAATGATTATACAACCGAACTTCTCTTTTATCTATGGTGAGAATTGGAGTTGTAATGATTGGTGTATAGCCGTCATTCAGATCCGAGTTTGGATCAGTCGGGTTTCCGTTGTTATCCGGATCCGGGTTTCCGGTATTTCCGCCTGACGATGAACCGCCACCGCTGTTTCCGCTCCCGTCTCCCGGATTATAGCCGGGAATATCTCCGCCCGAATTGTTTCCGCCTCCGCCTCCGCCACCCGACAAACAACCGGCATCAATAATCATTACCTGATACTCCTCTTCATAATATCCGTCATAACAATCACTGCTGTTCCCACCGTTTGTTCCCGTGTTAACAATGGTTTGTCCTGAACTGTTATTGCAATACCTGACCGTATAGGTGCGTACTTCTACACAACCTGCTCCGTCTCCCTCGATGGAAAAACGGGAATACGTGCTTACATCGGTCACCGCAGACGGATACTTTTCGCCAATGGGTTCGTTGTTGGCCAGCTTAGTTAATTCGGCCGGCGACAATATATATTCTGTGATATAGGCTTTATAACTGCCATCCTCTTTGGCATTAAGAACCAGGTTCTTTATTTTGGAAACTTCTTCTTCATTGAGG
>JAEYTL010000026.1 GCA_023434025.1 Bacteroidota bacterium | reverse complement strand
AAAGATTTATTTCGGAAAAATACCCTCTCTTAACCCCAACGGTTGCAATAATAAGAGAAATATCGTAAACCAGCACTATTTTTTGAAAATATTTTTCTGTTTAACTTAAAAAAACTATTTTGTTTAGGTTTACGTCAAAAATATTAAACAAAATATGTGTGTTTTATTATAAAATGATGCTGAATTTCATTTTTATCAACAACACTAACATTCTTTAAAACCATGCGAAAGGATTTTACATCGGAGTAACCCACTTCAAACATGACCTCGTTGATATTTTTTCGGGTAGTTTCCAACGTGCGTTTAGCAAATTCTATTTTGGCCCGTTGAATGTATTCAAGCGGTGAGTTTCCGTTAGCGGCCACAAAACGGCGATAAAATTACGTCTGCCCACAGAAAATTTTTGACACCTATGAAGGCAAAACAGCAAGAAAAAGTATACAGTATAAATTTGTACGAAAATAAATTATATGTCAGTAGACCCTAAATTTTTAATCAACCCATTAAAAAACCGGCAGTTGAATTTCTGCCGGTTTTTTATACTTTAAAACAATTTATAAATTAATGTCCGCCGGACACTTTTTTATCAAAATCTATTCCCTGGCTTTTTAAAATTCCGCTCACCCGCCAGGCATAAAATGCCAGGTAAGCAAAACAGACCACCCCTACAATATAACTAAACTGAATGTTGGTTCCGTCTGCCACAACACCTTGCAACCAGCTTACAATTCCGCCTCCCATAATCATCATAATCAGGAAATTACTGCCCTGGTTAGTACTTTTTCCTAATCCGCTGATGGCTAACGTAAAAATACACGGCCATAAGGTACTGCAGAATAATCCGACACTTGTAAAAGCATAAACACTTAACATTCCGGTTGTTGACATCCCGATCAGTAAAGCCCCTATTCCCAGTACAGAAAAAATTAACAGCATACGGGCCGGATTTCCTTTACTGGCAATATCAGCAGCAATCAGGACAACAATAATTAATGCATAAATATAAAACGGTGTTAAATCGTGTTTGGCAATAGCGTTTACCAGCAGGAAAACACCAAAAGCCAGGTAAGGAGCCAGAAACTTCAGCATTTTTTGGGCACTGGCAGTTACACTGAACGCTTCTACGGCTCCAGTCCAACGTCCTATCATCAAACTGGCCCAGTACAACGAAATATAAGGAGCAATGTCTTTTGTTTCAAAGCCTAATTTAGACTGCATATAATCGGGCAGATTACTGGCTGTTGACACTTCTACTCCAACGTACACAAATATTCCGATCATCCCTAAAATCAATTGCGGGTATTGCAAGGCTGATTTTTGAGGAGATTTAGTTTCTTCTTCAACTTCAACAACCGTTTCTCCCCTATCCGGAAGAGACGAAAACTTCAGGAATACAGCCACTAAAATAAATGCTGCTCCTAAAATCAAATACGGAATCTTGACACTTTCAATACTTACATCTGTATTAGCCGAAGCCGCCGAACCAAAAATTGCAAAACTCACAATCAACGGACCGATTGTCGTTCCAAAATTATTGATTCCTCCTGCCATCGTCAGACGCTGCGAGCCCGTAGAAATCGGTCCGAGAGCAATCGCCAACGGATTGGCAACGGTTTGCTGTAAAGAAAACCCGAGTCCAACAATAAACAAGCCGGAAAGCATTAACGGAAACGAACCGTTATTGGCTGCCGGGTAGAACAATAATGTTCCCAAAGCAGAAATGGTTAAGCCTAAAGCCAGGGCATTTTTATAACCAATCCGGTTGATAATATCGCCTTTGGTTAAATAGGAAACACCCATATAAATTAAAGACCCCACGGTATAAGCTACATAAAAAGCCACCGAAACCAACTGGCTTTGGCCTTGCGTTAAATCGAATGCTTTTTTGAAAACGGGAATTAAGATATCGTTACTCGCCGCTACGAATCCCCAAAAGAAGAAAACGGTTACTAACGGAATGAATTGTCCCCACCTGGTTTGTTGTTCTGAACTCATTGTTTTTGGTTAAAAGGTTAGTTATGAGAATGTTTAAAAAAATTAATCTTTATATAAATCATAAAAAAATATCCTGTTTACTAACGTTGTGATAATTTTTATGAGAAATAATTCATAAATATACATTTATGTAAAAATCAATTGACCTGTTTGAACAAATAGTTATCAACGAAAACGTTTTCACAACGCATTTTTATAAAAAATACAACGTTTGCGTAAATTCCGAACACACAATTATTCCGCTTTTTTGATTGCTGACCTTGGACCTATCCCGTTATTATTGAATGCTTCTATTTGAAAATAATACACATCGGAGCGGTCTAAACCATTAAAATAATATTCATTTTTCCCATAAACCATGATAGAGCCGTATAATTTATCGGGTGATTTTCCGAAATAAATCACATAACCGTCTGCCGAAGGCTCCTGCTGCCATTTGAACCAGACATTTCTGCGTTCGCCTTTGATTTTGGGAGCTGAACGCAACGGCACAAAATTTTGAACTTCTTTCGGTTTTTCTCCGGAACCTTTTCCGAACACCCTGAATCCGCTTAAAGCAAATTTTCCGGTGGGCATACCGTAATTTTCCAATTTCAAAAAACGGGTTTTAACCGGGTGCTGCAACTCGATATACTCATGCGGAACATCTTGGGTACTTTTGCTTTTATCGGCAATCTTTTTCCAGTTTTTACCATCGCCTGAAGTATATAAAATGTATTTATGTCCGCTTGTTTTTTCAGGTTTTCCCATAATTTCCACATCCTGATCGGCATAATTGATCTGAATGGCATGCACGGTACTCATTTCACCAAGATCGGAAATAATAAACTCCCCTTTGTTACCCGTTTTGGCACTCCAATACGTTTTAATATCTTCATTCACGGCAAAATTAGGCTGAAATCCGCCCAATGTAGAAGATACCTGAACGGGTTTATTGTAGTTCAGCAGCATCCACCCCGAAAAATGTTCCGTGAGATGGTTTTTCTTTTGCGAAGGTAAAAAAGTCGGGTAATCACCGTAAGCCGTATTGCAGTACATCACACCATCCTCATCAAAACCGGAAGGCCAGATTCCGATGCGGCGTTCAAAATTATTTTTTACACAAATTCCAATTGTGGAAACATGCCAATAGTTACTGTTATTGTCCTGGTATGTTCCGCCGTGTCCGGCTCCTCTGGCATAACCGCCCGGTTTATAGGAAAACGGATTGTGCGGCTGATATTCAAACGGCCCAAGCGGATTACTGCCAACATAGACACCGTCTGCATAACCACTGAATTCTGTGCCCGGAGCACCATATTGCAGGTAATATCTGTTATTGTGCTTTGTCATGAACGCCCCTTCGGTAAAAGGTTGTAAAAAGGTGTTATCGTTATTTTCGCCAAATCGTTCCCAGCCGTGTTCATCATCATTCAAAGCCAAAACCGGAACCGGTTCTCCTTCCGGCTGAAACGTTTTCCGGTTTAATTTTAAACCATATAACGGATATAAATTACTGGAACCATAATACATATACACCTCGTCTTTTTCCTGATCCCAGAAAATCTGAGGATCCCAGGCTCCGGCCTGGTGTTTGTGTACCAGTTCTTTCCAATTGTCTGTTTCGGGATTTGTGCTCATCCACAACGGGAATTCTTTGGTGTGCGTAGAACCAATGACCAACAGGGTATCATTGACAAACGATAACGAAGGAGCACACAATTCGTCGTAAACCTTATGTTCGGGACGCAGGAACTTTCGGGAAACAAACTGCCAGTTCAGCATATCATCACTATGCCAGTATCCCCATTGATTGGTAGAAAAAAGATAATATTTTCCTTTAAAAAACGCAATCACCGGATCGGCCGTGGCCCGGTGTTTTCCCTGGGTAACAAAATTGGGAATCGGACAGTATCCGTAATCAATATTGATTGGATTACAATAGGTTTTTTGTTGGGAAAACCCAGTGGTGAATCCCATTAAAAACAATAAAACGACATAGCCTTTTTTCATAGCCAAAAATTTAGAAAAAAAACCCTTTGAAAAACTCAAAGGGTTTTCAGGTAAACAAAAAACTCAATTATTTAACTAACTCAAACTGTACTTTTTCAGTGGTATCTGAATTTGTACCGATGAAAACGTCAAATAGTCCCGGTTCGGCTACAAATTCTAAATCAGCATTATAAAATTTCAACTCTTCTTCCGTAATTTCAAAAGAAACCGTTTGCTTCTCTCCCTTTTTTAAAAATATCTTCTTAAAGCCTTTCAATTCCTTCACCGGTCTTGTTACAGAGCCAACAATATCACGAATGTAAAGCTGAACGACTTCTTTTCCGTCATAATTTCCGGTATTAGTTACCTCAACAGAAGCTGTAATTTTGCCGTTGGCAGCCATTTTAGTATTGGAAACTTTCAAATTTGAATAGGAGAATGTCGTGTAACTCAACCCAAATCCGAACGGAAATAACGGCTCGTTACGCTCGTCGATGTAATTGGTTTTAAATTTTTCAAATTTACCTTCCTTATTCCCCAAAGGTCTCCCGGTGTTTTTATGGTTATAAAAAACAGGAATTTGTCCCACACTTCTCGGAAAAGTGGCGGTTAACTTTCCGGACGGATTTTCATCTCCGAACAATACGTCGGTTATGGCGTAACCCGCTTCGGTTCCCGGAAACCATACATTTAAAATGGCTGAAACTTTTTGTTCTTCTTCCACCAGCACCAACGGTCTTCCGGTAAACAGAACCAAAACAACCGGTTTTCCTGTTTTTAGCAAAGCCTCCAACAATTCTTTCTGTACGTCGGGAATACCCAGTTCGGTCCGGCTGCTGGACTCACCGCTCATTTCTGACGATTCGCCTAACGCTGCTACAATCACATCTGCCTGAGCAGCAACCTGAAGAGCTTCTTTGAGCAACTCTTCTTTGGTTCTGTTATTGCGGTCTAATGTTTTTCCGAACATGGTTGCCCGTTCTTCATAAGCCGCATCGGCTACTAAATTACTTCCTTTGGCGTAAATTACTTTGGCTGATTTGCCTACTATTTCCTGCATTCCGCCGGTTAACGAAACGGCACTGCCGTGTTTAGTAGCCACACTCCAGGTTCCGGGCATGTTCACGGAATTATTGCCAAGCGGACCAATCACGGCGATAGTTCCTGCTTTTTTCAGCGGTAAAATTCCTTTTTCATTTTTCAATAAAACAAACGATTCTGCCGCTGTTTTTCTCGCTTCTGTACGATGAGCGTGTGTAAAAATATCGGTTTTATTCCGTTTTAAATCGCAATAGCGGTAAGGATCTTCAAACAAGCCCAAATCGTATTTTGCATTTAAAATCAACCGGGCAGCATGGTCTATTTGCTGCAGGGTGACTTTTCCTTCTTCTACCGATTTTTTTAAGGTGGACAAGAATCCTTCACCCACCATATCCATTTCAATTCCGGCATTCAAAGCCAAGGCGGAAACAGTTTGCAGGTCACCCATTCCGTGATCAATCATTTCCGGAATTCCGGTATAATCAGTCACCACAAAACCGTTGAATTCCCATTGTTTGCGGAGCACATCAGTCATCAACCATTTATTTCCGGTTGCCGGAATTCCGTCAATTTCATTAAACGAAGCCATAACCGAACCTACACCGGCCTCAACAGCAGCTTTATACGGCGGAAAATATTCGTTGTACATTCGGATTCTACTCATGTCAACTGTATTGTAATCACGTCCCCCTTCCGGTGCTCCATACAAGGCAAAATGCTTTACACACGCTAAAATAGTATGGTTCGATGACAAATCAGTTCCCTGATAACCTCTGACCATCGCTTTAGCTATCTGGCTTCCCAGGTAGGCATCTTCACCGGAACCTTCCGAAACTCTTCCCCAACGAGGGTCGCGGGAAATGTCAACCATCGGAGAAAAGGTCCAGTTGATTCCGTCTGCACTAGCTTCTTTGGCCGCAATCTGGGCACTGCGTTCAATTAACGGCATGTTCCAGGTACAGGACAATCCAAGCGGAATCGGAAACGTGGTTTCGTAGCCGTGAATCACATCCATTCCGAAAAGCAACGGGATTTTAAGACGACTTTTCTCTACGGCTATTTTTTGAACCTCTCTGATCTTGGAAGCTGTTTTTATGTTGAATAATCCTCCCACTTTACCTTCCTGAATATTTTTTGCCACATTGGAGCTACCGGCTTGTCCGGTTGTAATATCGCCCGAGGTAGGAAGATTCAACTGTCCGATTTTTTCATCTAACGTCATTTTAGAAAGCAACTCTTCTATGAACTCCGACTTAGAAAGAGCTTTTGTTTTGTCTCCTTTTTGAGCAAAAACGGCAGATGAAACAAACAGTGTCAGGATTATTGATTGTACTAATTTCATTTTTTATTTTTTAATCTGTTGAAACATCCATGCATATATTTTTGAGTCGTTGTAAACTCTGGTCCAACTATCGTGGTTGGCATCATCAAAAAGCGTTAAGGTTATATCTTCAGAACAGCTCTTTAATTTTTTATAAATGGAAATCGAGTAACTTGCATCCACTACATCATCCATTAAACCGTGAAAAATCCGCGTCGGAATATGGGCAATTTTACAATTTTCTATCATCGGAACACGGTCTACAAAGCCACAAATGGGTACCAAAGCCGCAAAGGTTTCGGGATGAGCAAAGGCTAAATTCCAGGCTCCCCAGGCTCCCATACTCAATCCGGTGAGGTAAATCCGGTTGGTGTCGATCTGATTTTCTTTTATTACTTTTTGAATGAGCTGATGCAGTGATTCCGGTTCCCAATACGCTTCCTGCGGACACTGAGGAGCCAGAATATAAGCATCTAATTCATTGTTTTTGATATAATTTAAAGGGCCGTGAACTTTTACCTTTTCTAAATCATTTCCTTTTTCTCCCGAACCGTGGAGGAAAATAATAAGCGGTTTTTTTGTTTGTACATGGCGGGGTTTATGAAGAATATACCCATATGTCACTTGCTTTTTGATTTCGGCAGAAAAATTTCCTTTTGATTCCTGTGAAAAAAATTCAAAAGGAAAAAATACTATTAAAATTAAAAAAAGTAGTTTTTTCATACGATAAAATTTAAAACCCGTGTTGACTGGATGAAAAACCTAAGTTCCGGAGTCCGGTTCTCACTTCGGGTGCCTGCATAAACAAGTTCCACAAAAATCCGGTTCTGTAATTTTCAATCATTGGCACAATAGTTCCCTGGTCAATGGCCAGATAGCGTTTAGTGTACCAGTTATGGTGTGGTGAAAAAGCGTCATAAGGACCTGCTACACCGATCAAACGGTCTTTCCATTCAGGATTTTCATAAAAATAACGCAAAGCCTTCATTGATTCTGCCGGCGTATAAGGGAAAGATGACAAGGCGGCTGTTGGTGTAATTACACCCCGGTCGTTACCCGGTTTATGTTCTGTGTATCCCACCGAACCATTTGTATTTCGGGTATAACTTGCTGTTAAGCCCCAGCAGTCTTCACCATAACCGTTCCAGTTTCCCGGATTGGCCACACAGTACGCATGCATAATTTTAGCATGGTTTTGTGTCAGTTCCCAATAATTGGCATATTGGTCAGTTAATCCTCTCGGGTCTAATCCTAAATAAGAATAATGTGCCCAAAACATTGGTCCTATAATTGGTGAACCATTGTAATTAAAAATTTTTGGAATACCATAACTTGCAGCAGCCGTAACAATATTGCCGTTTCTTGCCCAGGCTTCATGATAAGCTTCGCTTGGAATAGGATGCGTTGGGGAGGCAGCCCCCATGATGTAGGTGATTAAACATTCGTTATAACCTTCCAGCTTAAAATTGAGTTGCCATTCATAATCCGGCGACCAGTGCCAGTACATGGCATTTTCACCTTTTGTATACCAATCCCATTCAACACCTTTCCAAAGCTCGTCTGCTTGCCGGGCTAAATTCTGCTCCGCTTCGGTACCGTTTTTAAAATACTCACGGATACAGATTAATCCCTGACATAAAAAAGAGGTTTCTACAATATCACCTCCGTTATCAACTGTTCCAAAAGGAACCGTTTGCCCGTTTGCTCCGTTTATCCAATGGCTCCAGGCTCCGTGAAACCGATCTGCATTTTCAAGAAAAGTCAACGCTGTTTCCAAACGTCCTACCGCTTCTTCTCTGGTAATAAAGCCTCTTTCAATACCTACTAAAATAGTCATTAATCCAAAACCAGATCCTCCGGTTGTAACCAGATTAGCATCTACATGAGATTCCTCTACATGATAGCGTTCCCGTGCTAATTTTGAATTGGCTTCTGCATAATTCCAGAAATATTTAAAAGCGTCCTTCTGGGCTAAATTCAAAATTTCTTCATCAGACATAGGGGGAACGGTTACCACATCATCTTCTTCAAGAACATCATTGTTTTTTGAACAGGAACATGAGATGATAAAAAATTGGAGTATAACTAAAATTCTGACTAGATTTTGCATTGGATTGTGGTATTAAAATATGAAAAAATGATTGTAAAAAAACCTAACAGAAAAAAATTTCTGCTAGGTTTTCTGAATGAAAACAATTTATCTTCCTGCTTTTTCAAGCTCGTAAAGAGATCCGATTTCAGCCTGAGTTAATGTTTTGTCATAAAATCTTACTTCGTCAACCTGACCCGTAAGTGCTTTATTCCATGCGTCAGCATTTGTTCCGGCCACAACTGTTTCCAAAGCTCCGATTACCGGTCTTGTGGGAGTAAAGTGATTTAACAAAAACGGAGCTCCTCCATTTCTTACTTCCCATGCGGAATTAGAAATTTTCACACCGTTTACATACAATCTGTTTGTGGCTGTTGGTCCGTCATAAACATAAACAATATGAGCCCATTTACCGCCTATTTTATTAGGATTCCATGTATGAGTTTCATCCATCCACTCTTCTTGCTTTAACATATTAACTGCATCACCGCCAAATTCAGTTCCGTCTTCTTTTTTAATTCTGAAAATACCTTTCAGCTGAATGGAATCGCTCGTGGTAAGCCCGTGGGTTTCTCCGAATAAGTTTAAATTTCCAAATGGTTCATTGGCCCTTGTTAAAGAAAATATCGGTGAAATATTACTAACTCCGTCCGGGGTTAATTTTGTGTTGGAAATTTTTGCCCAACAACTGATTGAAGCACTTCCTGAAGTTGTACTTAAAGCAGCAATGGAAGGATAAGCCAAATAACCCTCACTAAAGCTTGCTCCCTGGCCTTTGATACCGGCTACATAACTTGTGGCAACGGTAGAAGAAGGAGATGTATTTGAAATGCTTTCCACTCCGTTTCCGTTCAATGGCCAATAGGCTTTTAACGAAGCAGCAGCTACTTCGTCTGCACTGTTGTAACCTCCGATTGGCGGTAAGGCAGAATCGTCATCTCCACAGGAAATAATAGATGCTCCTACAAACAGCATCGCCATTGTTTTCATAGATAATTTAATTGTTTTCATAATAATAATTGTTTAATGTTTAAAAAATATTTAAGGTTAATTCATTTTTAGTAGCCGGGATTTTGTGTCAACAGACCTCCGCTGGCGATAATCTGATCATTCGGTATAGGGAATAATTCATGTGTACCCACTACAAATGTCTTTCCGTCTGCGGCCATTGCACTGGCCGCCGTTCCGGTTCTGACCAAATCAAACCAACGGTCGTGTTCCATTGCCATTTCCCAACGTCTTTCATCTAAAATAGACTGAAGGGTGACTGAACCTACCGGTTCCAAACCGGTACGGAATCTGATTTCATTGATCCGATCCTGGGCTTCTCCTGTCATTCCGATTTGAAAACCTGCTTCCGCTCTTATCAATAGAACATCACTATACTTGAGGATTCTGAGATTTTTGGCCGTTTCGCCTTTGTTATCATTCCAAGATTCCTGCAAACTGCTTTGATATGCTTTGTAATTGTATCTTGGGTTATTCCATGTATTGGGAGCTACAAATCCGTCCCACAACACAGAAGGAACAAAGATTACAGTGGCTTCTTTTCTCACATCACCGGGCAAATAGGAATTTACTAAACTTTGTGAAGGTGTATTGAATCCCCAGCCTAAATCAGGTGTTCCCCTTGGTCCCTGTACATTGGTATAATCCCGCAGTCCTTTGGTCAGTGTAGCCTGAACTTCATAGATTGATTCAGATTTGTTTTCGCCAATTTCTCTCCAAACATGAGAATAATCAGCTAACAAAGCATATTGACCCGAGGTAATTACTTCGCCAGACATATCATAGGCCTGTTGCCATTTTTGCTGGTATAAATAGGCCTTTGCCAACAATGCCTGAGCTGCACCTTTAGAGGCTCTTCCCAAATCGTTTGGTGAATACTGGCTTTTTAACGGTAGCTTTTCGATGGCATCAGTCAGATCCAGCTCAATCTGATCATACACCTGTTGTTTGGTTTTTCTAACAAAAACCACTTCATTAATGGTTTGAGAATCATTGATATCGATTTTTTGAATCACAATCGGAACACCACCAAAACAACGAACCAAATCAAAATAAAAAAGAGCTCTCAGAAATTTTACCTCACCAATCAGCCTGTCTTTCAGAACAGGATCTATTGCCAGTAATTCAAGATAATATAACGCATTGTTAGCTCTGTAAATTCCGTCGTATCTCCCCTTCCACACATCGTTGAAAGAAATGTCAACCGCAGAAAAGGTCAGGTTATCCATTTTATGTTTATCGGTTCCTGTATCTGTTGGTGTAGAGCCTTTATCGGCATCATCAGATGTAATACTGGTAATCCCTATCCATGAAAAGGAATACATATTATAATCCAACTGCTTATTATACACCCCGTTAACCAATTGAACCGCATTTTCAGGATTATTTAAAAAATCAAACTCCGTTTGTGCATTGTTAGGCTCTACATTCAGGTCATCTTCACAGGATAAAGTGAAAATTGACACCATAAGCAGGACAACTGTTTTGAATTTTATATTGTGAATCATAATTATATTTGTTTAGAAACTAACATTAAGACCTAGTAAAAATGTTTTATTAGTAGGATAAGCATCCAACTCGATACCCGCATTACCCAACGGATCTGCATTATTTCCACCTGCCAATTCAGGCGAATACCCGGTAAACTTTGTAAAAATAAACGGGTTGATTGCCGTTACGTAAAGGCGTACCCTGTCAATCTTTTCATAAAACTTCGGAATAGTATATCCGACCGTGATATTATTAATTCTGAAGAATGATCCGTCTTCAATATAGTAGGTGGAAGAAGTGGGTACTGTGTTAAAAGGAAATGGGTTTTCTGCATTATTATTAGAGGGCAACCAGAAATTTTCCAGTACATCATACTCTATGTTCTCACCGCCAAACCGTTGAGCTTTTTTACCATTATACAATTTATTTCCGCCTACACCATAGGTATCAACTGAAAAATCGAAGTTTCTGTAACTCCCTCCAAAACTTAAACCGTAAGTATAGGTTGGTAAATAGGAACCTGCTACAACACGTTCATTACTATACGTAAAAGCACCGTCTCCATCAAAGCCCGTTACTTCATATACATAAAAACTGCCTAAAGCTTCCCCTACGAGCACTTGCTTGGTCCATTGACCATTATTGATGCTCCCGCCAATATAATCGGCAAAAAAGGCATTGCTCACACTGGTCAGTTCATTTTTGTTATAGGACATGTTTCCGGATATCCAGTATTTGAAGTTCTCATTAATACTATCATCCCATCGCAAAGAAAACTCAACTCCTTTGTTGCTGACATCTCCTGTATTTACCGTTACTCTCTCGGGTGAAAGTACTGTTGGCAGAGTAACCGGAAGAATTACGTTTTCTGATTTTCTGTCATACACATCTAAGGTACCGGATAACTTACTGTTTAATGTTTTAAAATCTATACCAAAATCAATCTCTTTCATGGTTTCCCAAGTTAAATTGGGATCCACCTGATACGGCTGATTGCTTCCCGGATAGATTGTCTGGTCTGCTCCGAAAGCATAATTGAATCCTGACGAAAATACCGGGATATTCAGGGAGTTCAACGTATTACCATTCCCTACTTCGCCATAACCACCCCGAAGCTTCAGGTAATTTAATACTTTTGAATCCTGCATAAAATCTTCATTTGAAATTACCCATCCTGCTGAAACGGCCGGAAAAACACCCCATCTTTTAGAGTCCTGAAAAGCACTTATTCCTTCTCTTCTGACGGATGCCGTAAAAAGGTATTTATTGTCAAACTCATAATCTACTCTGCCAAAATAGGCTAATGACACCAAAGGGGTTTGTCTGAGGTTTGACACTACGGCTCCCGGTGCTGTTTCATTATTATAAGAAGAAAGATCTAACGACCAGTAATTAGATTGTGCCGGGACATTCCATCTTGTACCATCTAAGTTTTCGGAGATATTAGAGGTGGTTCTTGACATCCCTATTGTGACAGTCACATCGTGTTTGTCAAATGCTTTCTGATAGGTTAAAAAGTTATCCCAGTTCCAACGGTAAGAATCTCCCCTGCGTTGATTTAAAATATTAATCGGAGCATTGGGCGAATAATCTTCGATCCCTAAAGTAGCGTTCTGAGAAAGCCAGATATCACGGCTGGGTGTAAATGTATATCCTTTAGACCAGTCAAAAGTTGCTCCGAAATTAGACGTAAACTTTAGTTCTTCAAGAATCTTTAATTCAGCTCCTACTGAACCAAAAAGAGTCAGGTTCTTATTTCTTTCATTAGTATAATACAATTGGGATACGGGGTTTCCGACGTTGTTAAAACGATCACTGCCTTCGATATCAATCAGTCCCGTTTCGGTATTGCGTAAAGGAACTCCCCAACGCCCGTTTTCAAAACGAACCGGTACAATAGGCGATTGCTTGTAGGCATTCGTAAAGGCACTCAAAGGCTTGGGAGTGTTGCCAACAATAGACACGTTAACTGCCTGGGAAATTTTAAGCTTATCATTTAAAAGTTTAAACTCATTTCTTGAACTTAAGTTCGTTCTTTCAAACTGGGTTCCATTCAGGATTCCCTTTTCTTTGTAATTTGTCGCTCCAAAATAATAACTCGCATTTTCATTTCCTCCGGACACAGCAATATGATTGCTCATGACCTCGCCCGTACTTGTTATTTCATCCAGCCAGTCGGTATTATAAGGCTGATTAAAATTAAAGTAGGTGGAAGATCCCTGGGCCGTATTGTTATAATAAGCAAAACGATAGGAGTCAGACATTCTGACTTCCCGTTGAATGAATTTTTGTCCGTAATACGAATCAAAATTAACATTCATCGTTCCCTTTTTTCCTTTCTTTGTTGTAACAACAACGACTCCGTTGGATCCCTTTTGCCCGTAAATGGCAAGCGAAGAAGCATCCTTAAGAATGTCCATTGTTTCAATTTCATTCGGACTCAGCCCGTTTAAACTGGATGCCTCAATACCATCAATAATATACAAAGGATCTCTGCCGCCTAATAAAGTGCCCAACCCCCGAATACGTATCGATGGATTTGCACCGGGTTCATCGTTTGTAACAATATTAACCCCTGCCGCTCTACCCTGTATGGACTGAACCGCAGACTGAGCCGGTGTTTTCAGGATGTCAGACGACTTGATTTGCGAAACAGAACCTGTAATAGATCCTGCTTTCTTGGTGCCGTACCCTACTACCACTACCTCATCCAGATTCTGCCTGTTGTCATCTTTTAAAACAACAATCATTCCCTGAGCAGCCGGAACAACGGATTTTTCGAAACTCAGCATGGAAAACTGTATCTCATCACCTGGCAAGGCCTTTACGCTGAAGTTACCGTCAAAATCAGTGACTGTATTTTCCTGTGTTTTCAGCACCAGAACAATAACATCCGGCAGAGGCATGCCGTTTACATCCGTAACTTTTCCTGTAATTTCCTGTGCCTGTAAAATAGAATGAATGAATAGAACTACTATTATTAGTAAATGCCTTTTCATAAAAAAAGTTTGTTTGTGTTAGTTGAGTAAAAATACAAACTAAAACGTTATAGTAAACAACACAAAACACACTACATCAGCACATCAATTACTTAAAATTAAAATTCAACTATTTTATTTTCAAATAGTTAAAATGTTAAAATAAAAAAATAAGCACATCAATAAAAATGCTTCTGATGTAGCAATGATGAGTTATGCATTTCATAAAAATATGATAGAAAAAATAGCGTTTCTATAATTATAGAACAATCTTTATAAATTAATCATAAATCTGGAAAGACTCTCTTCTGAAGACAATTGTATTTTTTTACGAAGACGGTAACGATGCAATTCTACTCCGCGATACGAAATGTTCATCAAAGGGGCAATTTCCTTGGAGGATAAGTTCATGCGTAAATAAATGGAGAGTTTAATGTCCTTTGACGTTAATTCAGGATAGGTGCTTGTCAGTTTTTGTACAAACTCTTCGTGACTTTGTATCAGGTTTTTTTCAAAATTTTCCCATTCGCGTTGGTTAATGGCATTGGTCTTTATCGCTTTTTTGATCTTTGCTTTTAATGTATCCATGCTCTTTTCCTCTTCCAGAATCCGTTGAATACTTTCGATCATTTCTGATTGCTTGGCAATGGACAGTGATTTTCCGGCCACTTCTGAAGCTTTCGATTGAACCTGCATCTCTAAGATATGCTTTTCATAATCCTGAAGCCTGAGCTTATTCTCCGCTTCCAGCTCCAGTTCCATGATTTGACGGTGATGTTTCAGTTCTTCCTCTTTCAGTTTTATTTTTTCCTGATAGCGGACTTTATTCCAACGGTAATACAAAAATAGAATCCCGCCAATGAGAGCAAAATACAGCAGGATCATCCAAAACGAAAGGTACCATGGCTTTAAAACAGTAAATGAAAACTCATCTGCTTTTACAAATTCAAATCCGTTTGTAAAGTAAACCTCAATATGATTACCGCCACTTGACAAATTGTTTAAAATCAGCTTGCCGTCTGTCAACGGTATCAAATCCTTGTTATTCAGTTTATAAAAAAGCGTTGATTTTTTATTTCCGAAATATTCGGATACAAAATGCAGTGTTAAACTCTGGTTATTTGGAATCCTTGCTTCGTTATCTAACATTTTTCCTTCTATATAAGCCTCTATAACCACCTTTTGATTGATAAAGTCATTCTTATTGGATTCAAACTGTAAAAATCCATCATCGAGGTTAACTAAATACTGATTGTTAAACTTAAAAATCCGTGTTTCGTGGTTAATTATCTTCCCTTTATAGTATTTTTTCGGAATCAATTTCCATGAAAAATGATCTTCCGACTGATTAATAACGTAAAACAAGCCTCCCTTTAAGATGGCAAAACTGGTATCGTCAATCGGTATTACTTCACTGATATTTTTAAAATTTTTATTAAACAATTCATGTTTCTTCAGTACATCGGTCACCCCGTCTAAAAAATACCATGTGGAATTGATATAATATAAAACATCATTCTTATACTTAAATATCTTTACCCCAAAATCGCTTTCAATGTTATTCTTCTCTGTCAGGTTAACGTATGAAATCAGCTCAAGTCTTTCGTCATATTTAATTTTAAAAAGCCCCCGATAACTATCAGAAGCTACAATTTCGTACTGACCGGTTTGTACAAAATCTTTAATGGGGCTGTAAACTGTGTTGAGTCGTTTGTATTTTGACAGGTCATTTTTGTCTTCAAAAAAAGCCAGACCGAGGTAGTTTGCCTGGATATAGCGGTCTTGATAGAAATCTTTCTTTAACTGCCAGCCACCGTTCAACGGGTTAACTTTTCGATAGGATTTAAAATCATACAGGAAAGTACCGTCGTTATGCCCTATTACAAAACGGTCTTCAATGCGACTTACATTCCATACCTGTCCCTGCGAATGGGGTACAATATCCAATGTCTTATTTTCATACGTAAAAACCCCGTGATTTGAGCCTAATAAGTAGCCGTTATCCGTTGCTGCAATCGAATAAACCGTTCCCAACTCTCCCGTATGGTCAGAAAAAATACGAAAAGGCGAATTGATTTCTATGTGCGAAATACCGTTATCCAAACCTAACCATATATCATTTTCTTTATCAACCGCAATGCTGAGTACGGAATTATTAGACAGGCGGTTGCTTCTGTTAATATTTACATATTCGCCCGTATTGGTCTGAATAATATACACACCTTTTGAAGCCGTTCCCACCACCAGTTTATTTTGCTGACAGAACCGGGCTGTAATAATCACTTCCGATTTAAGGGCTTCGTTAAGGGGATGCATCCATGGTTGCAGACGTCCGTTTTTTTCGACAAAAACACCGTTTTTCAAGGTAAAAATGTAGATTTCATCGCTGTTCTTGTCAATCGCATGAATGACGTTGTTTGTAACAGCTCCCCATTTTTGAATGTAATCAAAATCCTTTCCATTGAACTCAAAAATACCTTTGTTGACAGAAGCCACATAAATTTTTGAATCAATCACAAAACAGTAGGAAATCAAAAAAGGAACTTTTACCCGTTTAATGATATTCTCATTATAGATAAAAATTTCATTAAAGGATTGAAAATATATGGTTCCGTTTAACTCAAAAATCTTCCAGATTTCTTCATTTTTAGAGGAGTCTTTAAAAAAATCTTTGTCTTTGGAAATTGAATAATACTGCATGACTCCGTTCTTTCTTTTCCAGTAACCAAATTCGTTATAGGAGCCGCAGTATATTTTGTCTTTATGAGCAAATACAGATCGGATAACGGTTTTATTCGGCAACGAATAACGTTCCCATTTAAGGCCGTTATACCTTAAAAAATAATAGTTATTGGCAAAATACATGGCATTGTCATTGCCTTGTGTGACGCTCCAGACCTGGTTGTCGCCGTTGTAGCTGGATTTTGTAAAATTTTCGACAAAAGGCAACAGTTCCTGAGAAAATGCATTCAGGGAAAATAAAAGAATGGTCAAAAAATGAAATCTGAATTTCATGCCGGCAGTTATTATTCTTCAAATGTAAAAAACAATTCGGACTTAAGCACTACAAGCCGGGACACGGGTTTATTTTGCCGGCATTAACTGTTCATCCACATAATCCTGCAAATAGGCAAAGCGGGGTGTCAGTTTTCCGTTTTCAGTAATTTTTGCCCGTTGAAGAATACCGTCTTTATCTCCGTTAAAAAAGGCCGGAATAACATGTTCCATAAACATTTCGCCAAAACCCTGGCTGGCATCCCTGGGCAGTTCACAAGGCAGATTATCTACACTCATGACCATGACGGAACCGGGGTGAGTGTAAGACACTTCTTTATCTTCATACGGTAAATAACCGAAAAATGGCTCTGCAATGGTGGAAGCTTTTATCGTACAGGCAACGGGGCCGTTTACATCACAGGAAATATCGGCTACTATTTTAATCTTACAGTCATTGGCCTTTAGCATTTCCCGGGTTAAGATGTAAGGAGCATCATTCCCGTAAAAATGCCCGGCAATGAATATATCGGATACTTTGGTGAACCGTTCAAAATCGGAAACATATTCTTTCGGATTGGCATAAAAATCCTGGTTATCCAGTTGTTTTCCGTCTTTTCTTTTGTTGTAGTCCAACACATCAATCTGCACATAAACCGGTTCAGAATACTTTTTGGCTAGAAAATTTTCGACCGAGACTTCTTTGATTTTCATTCCGTCGAGTATTTCTTTGGCTCCCATGCCTACCTTACCTTTTCCGGTCAGTACAATCTTTACGGGAGGGAGAACCTGTCGTTTTAATTTCGTAATTAACTCCTCTTTCCCGCTTAAACTTTCAGCCTTGGGAATAGCAAACAACTCATACTTTATACCAAAACCTCTGAAAGCGTTATAAGCTCCTACAATTCCGGCATAACGACCAAAACCAATCAAACGGCGGTTTTGAGCATCCACAATGGTTTCGTGGTCATATAACGTTATATTTTTAGCCAAAATTTCCTGAAGCAATTTTCGGTTATACGGTTGTTTTTTGATGGTATGCGAAAAAAAGAAATACTTTTTATTGGGTATTAAAGCATCTACCGGAACTTCTTTTACACCAATCAGCACATCGCAAACGGTCATATCAGCCGTCACATTAATGCCCAGTGCTTCATAATCCGAATCGGGAAAAACCCTGATATCTGAGGCCTCTACTTGTATGTCTGCCTGAGGGTATTGTTGTTGCAACCGAATTAATTCTTCCGGTGTAAAAACGACTCTTCTGTCAGGCGGGTTTTTGCGTTCTTTGATGATTCCGAATGTCATTGTGTGATATTTTTACAGTAATTTTTAAAAATTGTTTCAAATATAACATTATTGCTTAATACAGGCAAGTTTTATTTTTGAGAATAATTAATGTATATTTGCGGTCTGGTTTTTGATACAAGTTGTAACAGAAAAACAGAAAAAATGGGGTCGACCGGTTTTGACAGCGGGTGGAACTAAACGGTAAGCACGTCGAGCATTGGACATTTGGCTCGTAAATATCAAGGTTCACACTTTATAAACGGCGAAAATAATTACGCTTTAGCTGCTTAATCTGAATTATAGTAAGATTTGCCTCGTTCCTACCAGGTAGGAAAGCTGGATTCTCCTCAAAAGCCTTGGTTTGTGGCGTTTGATTCAGGGGAACCGTAAAAATAAACCTAGGAAGGGTAACGCTTTGAATCCCTTCTGACAACTGTAAAGCTAAGCAGGAAGTGGCTGCCTTTGGCCTTGCTTTTTGTCGAAAACCCAATCAGAGGCTAAACGTGTAGAAAGCTCTTTGGTTGCTTGTTTGGACGAGAGTTCGATTCTCTCCGACTCCACTTAAAAAAACCTCAATTGTTTTAAAATTAAACAGTTGAGGTTTTTTATTTTGATTTTTTGACTACAATTTGACTACAAACTATATTTTTTGCTTAATTTTACAAAAGAAACAGGAGGGATAATTTCTATGTCCTCCTGTAACCTCACCTTAATTAATCAAACGTAAAATTTTACTCTGACATTCTTTTTACTATCTTCTTTACTGAACTCCAGCTAATTCCAGTCTCATCAGCAATAAACACGTAGCAACAATGTTTACATACATCTTGCTGACGTAATAAAGAATACTTTTCCATTATCTCTATATTACGTAACCATACCGGGTCCACAACTCCCAATTTAGTAAGTTCCTTTATTTCAGATGATAGATGTAGTAGTTTCGTATAAAGCATAAGTATCTAAATTAAAATAGTAAAAGATGGCATTATCCGGATTTATTTTTCAAGATTCTTTTTTGTTGGGTACACTACATTAAATTCTATCGCTTTAATTTCCGGAAGCATCTCTTTAACTTCTATTTCAGATTGTTTAGGCGTAACATAAGGCAAAAGTTTGATTAAAAAATCTAACCGTTCTTTTGGTTCTAATTGCTTCAAGTATTTATCAACCTGATCTAATTCTTTATCTACAATTTTTTGCAAAGCTTGTTTTACTTCAATTGTAGTCCTATTTTTAGCCCCCCGGGGTTTTCCAGAGGGGTTTAAAACAGTTCCTTTTTTAATTGTTCCATTGGAATTCCTATCCATTATTTCACTATTATTTTAATGGTTATAGATGTTTCCAGTTTTTAATCCTATCTACATTGGCGATAATCCTATATTCACCATTTTTTATCCCCGAAGTAAGTACCGGAACAACAGATGAAATACTTCCTGTTAACCTAACATCGGAAACAATTCCAAGTTTATGTGCTTCTTCAAACAGTTCTTCAAACTTTTTAGCTACTTCAAAAATTTTTTTTCTTTTTGCTTCAAGTTGTTCCTCTCTTTTTTGCTTCAATTCTTCTTTAGTCATAATTCAGTTTATTTCAGTTAATACTATCAGCTTGTTATTTGATTAAAATACCCTCCGAATCGATGTTGTTGATCTCTTTTCTTTCTTTTTTCTCTCTCCTTCATAGCCATAGATGAATCATATTTTTTTTGGTCATTCTTACCCGAATGGATGAGGTTTTGATCATCATTACCGAGTTTTTTAGCTAACATGCTTAGTAATTTACTACTCTCTTGCTTTTTTGAAGCTTCATTACTATAACGAGCTCCACTTCTTTTTTTAAAATGCATAATTATAATTGTTTAAATTAATACTCTGTTTTTGTTTTATCCAAAATCAGCTCCTTTAATTATTTTGAGATAATTATTATTTGCTGTGTTAAATTCTTCAATAACCAATTTGTTAGGAGGCAATTGGGCATTGGCTTCTCCAACTTTTTGACCAACTTTTTGACCTATTTTATCAGCTAAAAGGTCATAATCAATCATTTCTGGATTTTTTTGTCCCATACTACTCATCAAAGAACTTACGGCCGGTGAGTCTGGAATTCCACCTTTAGCAAATGCCACTCCACCACCGGCAACATTTATGGCTGAAAGAAGTGGTTTGAACATTTCGGTAGAACGTTTATTAATGATTGCTTCTTTACCTTCCATTTCCCCAAATGGAGTAGGTATGCCTCCATTAGCATGAGATGGACCTTTTAATATTCCACCATCTGCAAACTTAGCCCCGGCAATTTTAGCGATGTTTGCTAAACCGGTAGCTACAGCCACACCGGCAAATACAGCTCCAAGTGCTGGTGATGCGGGAGTTGGTACAGGATTAAAAGCTGCACCATAAGCCGCAACTGCATTTTTATAGGTAGCAATAGTTGCTTCAGCAATTGCAGCAGCTTTGTAAGCAGTTGTATTTTCTTTGAACAAACTTTTTGCTAATCCCAAAGCTTGACCCATAGAATCAATTTTAGCCAATTCTACAGCTTTTCTTAAGTTCTTTTCTTTCTCAGCGTAAAAATCTTTTATCTTTTGTTCATCTGCTCCTTTTTGTCTAGCTATTTCTAGGGCCTTTTCTTTTTCAATATTTAATTGTGCTATTTTTTGTTCAAGAGTTAAACCGAATCTCTCCTGGTCCAAAAGCAATTGATTTTCAAAATCAAGTTGTTGTTGTTCTTTCTCAGCCTCTTTCCTCTGAATAGCAAGTTCATCCTTTGCCAACTGATTTTCCTCCTGAATAGCGGTGATGGTATCTTGATAAGTTTGTTCGTCAATAATACCCTGCTCTAATCGTTGAGCTTCAAAGTTGGCTCGCATCGTTGCAATTTTATCCAATCTCCTTTGTTCTTCTTGATAGATTAATTCAGATAGAAACTCATTTCTCTTTACTAGAGAAGGTATAGCTTTGATTTCGGCATCCATTTGCCTCTTGGCAAAATCAACAGTCAATTCAGCTTGCTTTTGAAGAAACTCGTTTTGAATATTCAACTTCTCAGCTTCATATTCTTCCTTTATTTTCTTTCCGGCCTTGAACTCTTGTTCAAGTAATGCAAGCCTTTTGGCTGTTACTGTTTGTTCAATTAAAAATTGTTCTTCAAGTGATTTTGCTCTGTAACCCTGTTCTGCAATAAATAAATCAATTTGAGCCTTTGACCTTGCAATAGCGGCATCAGTAGCTTTCTGTTGAGCTTCTCTAATTTCACGAATTCTTTTTTCCTCAGCTGCTTTTCTTTTTTCTTCCAAAGCATCTGACTGGTTTTGTATCTTTTCTCGAATGGTAGTTGATTCTTCGAGTATTTTTATCTTAGCGATTTCTGCATCTTGAATCGCTTGAACTTCTTCATCAGTTACATTGAGTTTATCTTTAAGAGCAATGGCGTAAGCTGTACCTTCTTCCTTTAGACGTTTTTTATCTTCCTCCGTTATTCCGGCTTTAGACGTAATAACCCATCTTGCTAATCTCAATTCTTCATCAGCCAGTTTTGCTCTTTGATTATAGTTATCCTGTTCAATTTTATTTGCCTGTTCTAATAGTTTTAACCTGTCTTCTTCCGATAAAGTCCTGTTTTTAGATTGAAGCATTAATTCCTTAATTTGTTGTGATGCTTTAGCGTTAGCTACTTCTTGAAGTCGCATAACATCTTCAATATCCTGTTGAGCTTTTTTGAGTGCTGCAGCTTCTTTCGCCGCATCAGCCATCTCTTTTCCTAATTCTCTGAAAGCTTTTATAGGACTTTTTAAAAAGTTACCAACCTTCTGAATTGTTGCACCTACATCTGTTAAGCCTCTGACAAAATCAAATATAACTCTTGTTACCACTTCAACAGCAGCACCAACAGCTGAGAAAACCTGTTCAACTCTATCCATAACCGGGTCAAAGGTTCTAAGGTAACTGATAAGTAATGCAACAGCTGCTATCATTAGACCAATTCCAACTGCCGCTAATGCTATTCCAAATAATCTCATTGCTCCGGTTCCAACATTCGTAGCTATAGTTAGTCCTTTTTGTGCCCCGGTCATTCCTTCAGTTTCAGCAGCTGCATTTTTTATATTTGAAGCAGCTGAAACAAAATCATCTTTAAGTATTTTGAACGGTCCCTGAAATGCTTCAAAGGCTTCTTTCATTGTTGCTAATTCTCCATTGAAAACACCTACATCTCCTAAAGCTTCTCTAATTCCGGATGCATAATCACCGATACCGATCTTTTGTTTTTCTAATTGTGAAGAATTTTCCTTGATGAAATCATTGTTTTCATCGATTTTTTTATTCAGCTGTTCAGCAATTTTCAATTGCTCTTTATCATTTAGGTTCAATTCTTTTCTTAGAAGAATCAACTCTTTTACATTTGCTTCAGCTTCCTTTTGCGTGTTGATCTCCTTGGCCAATGAAACATTAATCTTTTCATTCACCGTTAGAAAATCTCCACCTACTTTTGCCAGGTTAGATAGTTGCTTTTGATTATTATTATATTCAGATGATAGTTTTTTTATACTGGCTTCTAACTTCACATAAGCAGAGGAAGAAGTATCTCCTTCCTTTTTCAATTCAGCTTGCTTCTTTTTCAAAGAATCTAACTCTGATTTTAATTCTGATGATTTGGAAATGATAGAACTTATATCGATATCCAATATTTTTGCTTTATCTGCCATTATATTTATTTTTTAAATCCGGTAAACCGAAGGTTAATTATATTGTCCAATACATCAACTCTTTTATTTTGTCCAAGATGTTTTTAGGTTCCTTTATGTATTTAGGTGCGACTTGGTAAAATTCCGTTTTCGCTGCAATCTCTCTAAACGTATGCTCCAAGTTTTTGTTAAGTTGTTTTGCCTGTTCAATTCGTTCCTTAACTCCTGCAATTCTTTTTTCAGTTTCTCTAATTTCGTCATCTCCTTTTGTTTTTGCATCAATATTTAATTTTATCAGATAATCGGCTAAATCTAAACCATTACTTTTTTCTTCTTCCGTTGCAACTTGTTCCAATAAATCAGAAACGGTTACATTACAAATCGTATTTAGTTCTTTGGCTTTTTCCGTCCATTTATCAAGTGCTCTTAAATCCGGATATAATACCACTTTTCTACCTCTCAAAGGTTCAAATTTTAACTTTGATAAGTTGTTTAAACCTCCTGTTGCTAGCCAAATAAATTCCGGGAAATAAACACTTGAAATAATAGCCGTTTTTTCACTTTCTACGACAGCAATAGGTTTGTAATTATCTTTCGACAGATGCAACCCGAAAAGACTTTGATTAAGTACAAAATTAGGCTTGGTTAATTGCTTATGTACCCAGCTGAAATGATTATAAGGTTCTTTTACTCTTTTGCCGGTTTCAGGATTGTAAAGCATTATCTTTCCAGTATGTATTTTCATTTTCTCGTCTATTTGCCAGAATATGGTAGAGCCATTCCATTTCTTTGAAGTTCCGATATAATACTTTGCTATCAGTTCATTTGTAACCTCTGAACCAAACAACCTAATCAGAAAAGAAACAAAGTTGTTTTTGTCATAATGATTCAGACTTTGAACAAACAATTCTGTATCTATAAAGTCGGGTTCTTTGATAACCTCTTTTTTTGGAATTATCGGTTTAACCAGTGGTTTAAAATCTGTCATCTTATTATCCTCAAAGTATTGTTTAGGTGTATAATGATAGCCGCATTTTTCTTCCCGGTTGCATCTACCTGTGCTATCGGATAAATATTCTTTATCAGAATTTATGTATTTGGCAAAGCTCTGTTTAGCTCTGCAATTCGGACAAGTGTAACGGCTTTTTGTTCCGTTGTAAGGTTCTAATATGTAGCTGTATTCCATTTTTTTATTTTATATTTCTATCGGTTTATCAGTTTAAACCGATGTTTTAAACTAAACTGTACTATCGGTTTATCAGTTTAACTGCTTATATAAAGCAGTAAACTAAACTGATAAGAAATCCAAATACTCTTTATCAGTTTAAATATTGACCCAACTTATAAGGAGCTTTTTCCTTTTCCTGTAAAACCCAATTTTTATTTTTTGCTTTAGTTATAATCTCTTTAATTCGATTATCTCCTAATGACTTGTCATATTGGCTCTTAAAGGCCATTTTAATTTGTCTAACTAATTCAGCATATCCAAACTGATTTTCTTTAGAATACACCTCTGTAAATAATTTATAAATCTTGAAGTCTTCCATTTCTGATATATCAAACCTGTTTTTCTTTGTTTCTGTTCTAATTTCAAAGTTTTCTGCCGGAACAGGTATGTTATCCGAAATTTCAAAAGCGAATGGTTCAGGCTCTTTATTTCTACACATCTCAGCATTAACAATAGAAATATCCCTATTTCCTTCTGATTTTGTAACAGATAAAACAGTTTCTGCCTTGTTTATCAATTCGGTACCCAAATGCCCTCTGGCGTTATTATCTCCTTTATTTTGATGTAACACAACCGATATATGGATATTTAATTCCTCTGTCCATTTTAATAACTTAGAAGCTATCATTGTAGCTTGTTCTTCATCATTAATTGATGTGATTAAATCTTTAATACCATCAATAAAAACATAGCCTAAATTTTGAGTGCTGTATATTTTTGCTTCGATTATTTCTAAACGTTCAGCTGGAGGTAAACTCCTTAGGTGATAAATTTCTATATCTATTGGATTATCTTTTCCAGTAAGTCTGCAAATACGCTGTAATAGTATTTGTACGTGAGTTTTTCCCTGTTCCGTATCAAAATATAACACTTTACGTTTATTGTCCGGAAGATAACCGGTAAAAACATGATACAAAGTATCTATCAGTAGAGAAGCAGCCAGCAGTATCAAAAAAAAAGATTTTCTGCTTTTTGCTTTTCCAATTATTAAAGAAAAGTTTCCTAAAGTACCTATAATAGAACCATTTAATTTAACAACTGATTCAAGTGGTTTTATCTCCTCTTTGGGATTTATTCTAAATAAATTGGCTTTTTCTAAAACAAGATTGTTTTTAGGCTCTTCAATACATTTTTTTGCATCTTCTTTAAAAGCTTCCAGATCAAATTTTGAGCTAATCACTTCCATTTAGAACCTCCTTTCTTATCGAAACAGAACCTTGTTCAATTCTCATCTTATTTGGATTATGCCAATTGGAAGGTAAGGAGTTCATAGCCTTACTTTTTTGCAATTAAAGAAGCTTCAAGTTCGGATTTACGGAAATAGCGTTTGCCTCCCATTCCATAGCTTTGTATCTTCCCTTCTTTTTCCCAACGCCATAATGTGGCAGGGGTGACTTTGAGGAATTTCAATGCTTCTTCTCGGGTGATGAGGTTTTCAGACCCGGGTATTGGTATTGATTTAGGTTGTTCTCTTTTTAGAAGTTCGACTGTTCTTTCTGCTATTCTATGAATTAGAATATCTGCGTCGATTGGAGTTAAAATAACATTTTGCATCGCTTTTTATTTTTAAATTCAAAGCGAAATTCCAAAATGTAAAAAGAGATATTCTCCCTATTTTCCCTAATGGGAAATTTGGGAAAGATAAAGTTTTAAATCGGTCCGATTTCCGTCTGTTACGGTTACATAATTTTTACGGAATTCCGAAGCATCATTTGAAAGATTGAGGTTGTTAATCTTATTATTTAAAGCGTTTTTGTAAACTTTATCAGAATAGTTATTTATAAACCCTTCGTTTTGTAAAACTCTTATAAACATCGGGAATATACCTTTTACCCCTTTGATATAAGAGTAATCATCAGAAAGCAAGTCAGGAAAAGTTTTTTTTAATTTGTCAAGTGAAAGATTAGCCATTTGGGGATTCTTAAATAACTGCTCAAATGTAACTTCAGTGCTCCCTTGATTTGCTTCTAAGGTTTTATTGTTTAATAGTGAATGCAGATATTTTAAATAATCCTCTTTGTTAAGTTTCTTTCCTAAAGGCAATAAATCTCCTTCTATTTTAGAAATGCGATCTATTTCATATTCAATAAATCTTTTTTCGGTTAATTCACTACCGTTACATTTTCCACAAACTTCAACACTATTAAGTTTCCTGTTTCCAAATTTAACAAGTGACAATACAAAAAGTCTTTCCATCCTTTCGTTGCAAATTTCACCATCTATAACTACATTATCAGAGTTTAAATAAATCCACTCGGTGTGCTGCATTTTATAATAATATTCAAGATTATCACCATGCAAACCAATTAAGGAAGTTACAGCATATCGTTCCTTTTTATCCATTTTCAATTTTAGTTAAATAATCCCTTCCTATTTTGTTAAACTTGCTTTTAGTTTTAGTTTCTGCTCTTCAGTTAACCCACCCTTTCGGGACCGCCCTGAAGATGCTCCCAACATTTCCAGAGCGGATTTTGCTTCACTTTCGAGTCGTGCAGCTATATTATAATTTTGTTCAGCAACTGCCTTTAGTTCCCGGGCGGTTTTAAGTTGCGTTTTATAGAACTCTATTTGTTTGGTCTTGTTCATGAAGGTTTTTCCGAAGTCATTATGCGTGCGTGTAGAGCAAATTATTTTTAAAGCAAAAAGCTTACTTCTGAAAGTTCTTTTCCGATTTGCTGTACTCCTTTCAGAATACGTTTTGTTTGCACTGGCGATGGTTTTTTACTTCCTTTGATGTATTGTGCCAAAAGGCTTTGGTTCATGCCTATACGCTCTGATAAAGCCTTTGCGTTAATCACCTTGTAAAAGTCAAAAAAGCTTTCCAAATCATACTCAAGTTTAATTTCATCAATAGTGTAAACAATTCCCTGATCTTCAAAAGTAAGGTTTACGGCCTCCAAAATCATTGCTTTAAGCTCCTCAAAGGTTTCTGCTTCGGTAGCAATAAAGTTATCATCTACCAATCCGGTAGCACTATACCCGGTATCTTCTTTTGTGATTGTAATTTTTATTTTTTGCTTTTTCATAATTATTACCTTTTAGCAGTTGTTATCCCTGCCTGTTTTAAAATAGCTGTTAATAATCCCTTTTTCACTTCCTTACCTGAATGATTCGGAACCGTGAGTTGTC
This sequence comes from Bacteroidota bacterium, assembly GCA_023434025.1. Taxonomy (GTDB): domain Bacteria; phylum Bacteroidota; class Bacteroidia; order Flavobacteriales; family Flavobacteriaceae; genus Flavobacterium. The sequence continues at coordinate 113,303 of JAEYTL010000026.1, read as the reverse complement.
CGGTTTTTGTAGGGTGCTGCATAATTACATGGCTTCCTTTTTGTCGAACCTCAAACCAACCGTCTTTTTTCAAAATCCTGAATAATTCGCTGTATTTCATATTTCAAAGGTAATAAATTTATTACTTACAAACAATTTTTTTCACATGATTTTTTATCTTAATGTGATTTTTATAAAGGACTAATTACAAATAATTTGGTGCCTTACTCTGTCATTCAAACTAAAAATTATTTCATCTCTCTTTTCATCGATACTGTAATCAACTTTTTTCAAATATTTGTCTTTATAACTTATTATGTAGTCAAGTCGGTAGATGTCATAGTTTTGATATTTTTGGGGATAAACAAAAGCGTATATCCAATTACTCAACATATTTATTCCTCTGTTTGTTTTGTCAATATCTGAAACCGTACTAATATTTAAAACATCTCCGTATTTTAAGTCTCGTGATTTTAAATTATAACCTTCTACGCATTTCAGATTAAGACTTTTTGCAAAATTACGTGCCAAACATTTAGCATTCCCTTCTTTAGTTAAAATAGTTAATGTATGTATCTCACATAAACAATCATTATCTTTATGGGAATCATCAACCACGTTTTCATCATATCCGGTAAAATGTAAAAACTGTTTAACTATATTAAATCTACCAGCTTTGTACTCTAAAAATATATGCTTTCTCATATCTCAATTTACATTGGGTTTACATCAAGCCTTTATCTTTCAGAAGTTTTTTGGCCGCAGTTATAAAATCCTCTACAGATATACGCCCGTATCTCATGTCAAAAGACAAATATCCATACTCTTCAAACAACATATCATTATCATAATCACCTTCATTTTTCTTTTTTGAAGAGAATGCAAGAAACTTGGCATAGTCTATCCCGAGTATTATAAAATCTATCTCATAATCAAAAAATATTTCTTCGTCTGCTTCGTTATTTAGTGTTGAAATAATATATTTCTCAACTTCCTTCTGGGTATTAAAGAACTCTTTCAAATCTTCATCGTTAAACGGTTCCAGTCTTAATACATGATCGATTGCCTTGTGATATATTGAAGTATTTATTCTGAATGGACTTAACAAGGCTTCGTTGGTTTTGTTAATAAAATGATACCTTTTAATAGAGGTCAGTACCTGAGATGCGTATTTGTGAAGCTTTTCAAGGTTGTTTCTAAGGAAATGAATATTTTTAATTTCAAATTCCGGATTAATGATTGCTGTTGTTTTCATAATAATTATAGTTTATATTTAATATTTGATTAACAAATGTAAGTTTAAATATAATTAAATGCAAATTAAAGTATAATTAATTGAAAAAAATTATACTTTAACTTTAATTCCCTATCTTTACAAAGGATAAATATTAAGATGTTATGAGTGTTTTTAGGTTAAAAGAATTATTAAAAGAAAAAGGAATAACAGGTAAGGAACTGGCCGAAAGGGTAAATGTAACGGAGGCAAGCATTTCAAACCTGGTAAAAGGTGATAGCATCCCAAGAAAAGAATTATTGTTACAAATAGCCAAAGAACTTGATGTTGATATAAGAGACTTATTTACTTCCACTAAAGTAACGGAAACCGAGACCATCTATGTTTTAAGACAAGGTTCTTATGTTCCTATTGGAGTTATAAAAAAATTGCAGAGTAATGAAAAAAACAATAACAATATCAGTTAAAGAATATGAATGTCTGCGGGGGCATTTAACTGAAGCTAACAAACTGCTTCAAAAATTGGAGGTTGCATTTGGGAGTGAAAAAGCTCCCGAAGCACTTCCAAAAAAAAGAACTAAAGCTGATATGATGAAATTAATTGACGAAAGGGAAATCGCTAAAAGATTGAGAGCTACAAAGAAATAAAAAAGCTACTTGAACAAATCGATTTAATTTTTACTCAAAATAACTAAATACTTCTTTTGCCAGATCTTTATTAGATTTCCCGATGTATGCGAGAAACATTTGCTCGGTGCTGTGCCCGGTAATGTATATTAGGTAAGTAGTCGGAATTTTTCCGTAAAAGTTCGTAGCAAAAGACCTCCGGCCAATATGAGAAGTAACAAGCTCCCATTTCTGATACATCCCTGTTTCTTTCCGATATTGTTTGCTTTTTGGAGCTGTTTCTACTTTCTTACTTCCTTTGACCATTTGGGTAAGTTTTGCCTTTTCGCATACTTCTTTGATATAAAGATTGTAATTTACATCTGTTATCTGTCTTGGAAATTGTCCGTCTCGTTTGTTCAGGATTTCAATAACTTTTTTATGTACCGGAATTGTCATTATTTTACCTGTTTTCTTTTGGGTAAATTCAAGTAATGGCTTTCCGTCTTCGTACCTAATCATTTCATAAGTGAAGTTTAAAAAATCTGATACCCTTTGCCCTAAGTAACAACTTATGATTAACCAGTCTTTGGCGTTTTCCAAATATTCGGGTAAATCGGATGTTTTTTCTATTTGCTGCAGTTCCTCAAAAGTCAGATAAATACTTTGCACTTTTTGCCTATCCAAACGCAAACCATCCATTTGCGGATGCACCTCCAAGCCTAAATATCTTGCGTGCTTACAGAAAGTTTTAATAAAAACTAACTCCCTTTGCATTGTATTTTGTGAATACCCTTGCTTAATGCAATAATCAACAAACTCATTTTTGAATTTGTCGTTTACATCTTTTATCAGAATAATTTTTTTACGTTGCTTCTGAAAGCGGATAAGTTTGTTTTTAACTACATTATTTTTCTTCCTCAATGCTTCTGTTATTTCGTGTTTACGATATTCTAAATAAAAATCAATATAACCGATTAAGTCAATAGGAATTTTTGCCTGTTCTTCTTGCTCTTTAGTCTTGGGTGGATTGTAGTATAATTCAATCTGCTTTTCTAACCACGTCTTATTAACCATATCTAAAACCTTTGTATCAGGAATTAAGTTAAAGGCATCAAGGATGTAGGTTCGGAGGTTATCTATTTCAGTGTTTACTTGATACTGTCTTGCTTTTATATCCTTAACCCAATTTTGTTTTTCAATATCCTTATAATTTGGAAAGTCTGTTTTTGTATGATAATTTTTCCAATAGTTTTTATCTACTTCAATACGTGAAAGACCATAGAAGAAATATGGCGTATTTTTAGCATCTTTTGGCTGTCTTTTTACTCTAAAAGTTAAACCAACCTCTAAAGATACTTTATCTTTCGTAGAACGATAACGAAAATTTACAGAGGCCATTTTTATGCTTTTTTTTAATTGAACAAAACTACAAAAATGACTACAATCTGACTACAAAAATTAAATTTATTTAAAACGAATGAAATTACTTTTAAGAAAAAAAATTCGCAACATACTGATAAATATAACTTTTAAGTATATTTTTTGTTTCAATCGATTTTATATCATTTCCACAAAACTACTCTCTCCGACTCCACAAAAAACCCTGTAAAGTATTTATTTTACAGGGTTTTTTATTTTTCAAAATCATTTTAAACCATTTCACTATACAACAAAGAGCAAAGTCAAAAAAACAGAGAATAAAAAGTTATCATCAATTAAAAAATCCCTACTTGTAGGGATTTTTTGTTCTGCAAAGTTTCATAACTTTATCAAATTAAGTCTAGTATTTTAATAATCAGTTAAATTTTAAAGACATGGGAGATAATGAAACGTTTTATGTTGGATTAACAATGGCAGGTGCTGTGTCTGCCGGATGTTACACTGCTGGAGTCATGGATTATCTTTTTGAAATCTTAGATTTATGGGAGAAGGGAAAAAACGGAAAACTACCAGATGAGTGGGGAGATGGAATTTATAAATATATTCCAAAACATGAAGTTGTAATTGATGTTATGGGTGGTGCTTCCGCAGGAGGTATGGCTACAGTAATGTCTGCTCTTTATGCTTTAAAAGGAGAGATAAATCCAGTCAAAGATGCAACTAATATTGAAAGTGCTAAAAACAATATTCTTTATGATGCTTGGGTTTTAATGGGAGATCAAATAAATAATAAAGAAAAAATATTTGAGAAGACATTATCTATTGATGATCTGAAAGAAAATAAACTCGTTTCATTGCTAAACTCAAAGTTTATAGATGATATATGTGACCATGCATTTAACAACAATCCTTCTAAGACAATAAATAAACCAAGTTATATTTCAAGTGAATTAGAAATACTTCTTTCTCAAACGATGTTGAGAAGTGTTGCTTTACCAATTGATTTTTCTACCCCTTTTGGTGGTTTGAATCAAAAAAAAGATAATCCCAAATATAATACTTTTGAACATTTTGTTATCTCGCATTTTAAGTTAGACTACGATTATAGAAATCCTTTACATCAAGATTTTTATCTACCTTTTGAGCCCTTTTCAAACAATAAAAATACCGAGACCTTAAAGTTAGCCACTAAGGCAACAGGAGCTTTTCCAATTGGTTTAGAATTTAGAAAATTTTTTAACGAAGAATTCTCCGTAAAATATATGGAGAATAATTCCAGAAAATTACTGTTTAACACTTTGAATCCTAATAAAATACCGGCTGAACCTGTGATAAATTTCAATGTGAATGATCCGTTTAAATTTGTTGGAATAGATGGAGGAGCAATAAATAATGAACCAATCGGAGAAGTTTTGAATGTTCTCAAAGATCGTCATGGTGAAAAGAAAAATGAAACTGATACAGACCGGTTTGCATTAATTATGATTGATCCTTTTCCAAATCACTTAGTGGACAATACAGATACTCATCCGGATGATATTTTTTCAGCAATTTCACCTATCCTAGGAACACTTCAAGACCAGTCCCGAATTAAGAGAAGAGAGATGGTAGAGTTTCATGCTAAAAAATATTTTAGAGGTGAGATTTATCCGGTTCGATATAAAAATAATAATGAACCTGAAGAACATCATATTGCTTGCTCATCAGCCTTTGCCTTTGGCGGCTTTTTAGATATTAAATTTCGTCACCATGATTTTTTCTTAGGACGTGATAATGCCAGAAACTTCTTCAAAGTATATTTTTCTTTTGAATATGATCCTGAAAACAATAATATACATCCTATCCATAGAAACTGGTCTCAAGAAATGGTCAAGGCTTACAAATTTAAAAGAAAAGATGCAGCTACCGGGAAGTTTAAAGTTTTTCTTCCAATCATCCCAAATCTATACGAATTGAAAGATAAACTTGAAAAAGTAAAAAGAAACCCATTTGAACGAACTGTCGAAGAATGGCCCACCTACAATCCTGATAAACTGTTTGCATTAGCACCAAAAATAGAAGATCGGGTAAAAAAAATGGTGGACATAACCATTAAAAAATATAATAAAGAAACAAAGGACGCCAAACATCCTTTAGCCGAAAAATATATCAATTCTTATTATCGTGAGGGACTTTTCAAAAGAGCAAAAGGATGGTTTTTTGGTAAAATTTTTAATGTAATTCTCGCAAGTAATAAAGGAACTGTTGCCAAAAAGGCTACTAAAGCAGCAGTAGCCTGGATTTTGAAAGATTTGGAAGATAAAAAGTTAATAAAATAGAATATGCCAAAATTACTATTCTTACTATCAAATCCAGACGATAATGTTAAGTAATAATATACTTCCAAGCTAAGATTTGAAAAGAAACGGCATTCTATTTCTGATGTCCTTATCAAAAGCATCCATTTGGTATTCCTCATCAAATGAAATATAGTAAATTGTTTCGTATTCTGTTTCTTTTGTTTTAAATATTGGCTCTGAGCCCCCCTGTATATGCATAATTGTTAGATGAATACCTAAATGAAAAGCCTCATATTCGTCCGGAACACTTAATTGATATTCGTGCATAATCCTAAAATTTAATTTTTTGAACTGTAAATATAAAAAAAATACAAAGCCAATCTTTTACAGTTCCGGAATGTTAAAAATAAACCAAAAACACAAACAGAAAACCGCATTTTCTGAATATATAGTACCTTTGCAACACAGCATTGCACATGGAAAACAATTACTTTCACGAAAGTCCTTTTAAACCGTATATTTCCTTCCACAAAGTCATTAACATTCTGGAAGAGATTGCCTTGTCTTCCATTGATTACCGCTCCAATTATGCAAAGGCTCTGTTAAAAGAGGTAGCCGCTAAACCGGAATTGAAAGAAGGCATAGATGATTTACGCTTTATCAATGAAAATGAAGAACTGATCAGTTACCTGCTGGCCGACCTGTTTCCTACCGCCTTAACCCACAACGAAATAAAAGCTGCAACGCTGCCCTTTCAAAACATAACGTTCAACTATTCCGAACGGTTCAAAAAAATTCTAAACGATGCCGGTCAGACCTTTGACATGAACATCCGGGATTTCGATGAACACCAGTTCTATGTAATGAATTGTACGCTGATTCTCAATGCCCATTACAACCAGAAAATCGACTTCGGCAAACCCTTGTTCTATGATATTCCCGACGCAGAGGGCATCATGAGACATTACAGAATTTTGTATAATGCTGATTTTGTTGAAATTTTCCCTACCGAAGCAACAAAGGCATTGACTGAAGAAGAAATAAACGAACTGATCGACAATTACGGCAATCTGGCTCTATGGAAGGAAAAATTCCCGCCAAACTCCTGGATATTAAAAGGATTTGTGATTGTTTCGCTCGTTGATGTAACCGTTGAAAGTGCCGTTTCAAACCTAAAAACCTACTTACTTCGACCTGAGGTTAAAACAACAGAAAATAAGGAAGATTCTTATTCGATTTTCCGATCGGTTTTTAAAATCCCCGATTTGCGAATGGGATTCACCCTTTATAATGAAGAAGAAGATAAATTTGAAAAACCCGCATTTAAAGAAGGAAAACCATCCAGCTTTATCCTGTTAGATCAGTCGGAAGCCGACTGCAAAAATGCACTTTGCGGATGTTCCTATGAATACCTGATTGAAAACCAAAATGTATTCATCATTCCGGATGTACATGAATTTGCCAAAGAAGGACAAAACCTGTTGTTTGCAAAACAACTGCTGAGTCAAAATATTAAGAGCTGTTTATTGGCTCCGGTAATTAAAGACAATAAATTACTGGGTATCATTGAGCTGGCCTCCTCGGAAGTAAGGGCTTTGAATTCGATTAACGCCAATAAACTGGAGCTGATTATGCCGTTTTTGATTGACACGATTGTCCGCAGTTTTGTTGATATGCAAAATCAACTGGAGGCAATCATTCAAAAAGAATATACCACCATTCACCCCAGTGTATATTGGAAATTTAAACGGGAAGCAAAGAATTATTTCCAGAATATTGCCGCTTCAAAAGACTATACCCTGAAGGAGATTGTATTCAAGAATGTTTTTCCGCTTTACGGGCAAATTGACATCAAAGGCTCATCGGAGCACCGGAATGAAACCGTTAAAACCGATTTACGGAATCAGTTGAAAAATATCATCGGAATTTTTGACACTCTCAAAGCCAATTCCAATCTGCTCATTCTTGAGCAGCGTAAATTTGAATTACAGGAGCTGCTGGCAGAAATTGATAACCCGTTAAAAACAGATACCGAACAACAAGTTCAGCATTTTATAGAGTCGGAAATCCATCCTGTGCTGAATTCCATGCAGAATGAAAAAGCCTATGCCTCAAAAGTCAAAGCCTACTTTGAAAGCCTGGATTCCAAAACCGGAATGTTCTATCATGCCCGAAAAGATTTTGACCATACGCTTTCTGTAATCAATAAAAAATTAGCCTCTGTTTTAGATGCCAAACAGCAGGAAGCACAACAAATATATCCGCACTATTACGAACGTTTTAAAACAGATGGTGTAGAACATAATTTATACATCGGCGAATCGATTGTACCAACCATTCCATATGACAAGATGTACCTGAGTAATCTTCGTTTATGGCAATTACAAACCCTTTGCGAAATGGAGTTAGAACACCATCGCATCAAAGACACTCTGCCCTACTCGTTAGATGTTACGTCCTTAATTCTGGTTTTCAGCCTGCCCATTTCCATTCGATTCCGAATGGACGAAAAACGGTTTGATGTTGACGGTTCTTATAACGCCCGCTACGAAGTGGTCAAAAAACGTATTGACAAAGCCAACATCAAAGGAACCGACAAACGCATTACCGAAAAAGAGAAAATCACTATCGTCTATTCGCATAATCAGGAAGAAGCCGAATACCTGAAATACATCAAATACCTGCAATTTAAAAAGATCTTAGAACCAACCCTTGAGAAATTTGAAGTAGAAGACTTACAGGGAGTTTCCGGACTAAAAGCATTCAGGGTAAAGGTTTTAAATACCGAGAATTCAGAAAAAAAATACTCCTATCAGGAATTGCTGGATGAGTTGAAATAAACCAAATAACATTATACAAGTTTTTTACTTGTAGACAACAACCCGCTCGTTTTTCATATCAGTTAGTACAACAAGGCTCAGACAGCCTTTTATTTTTAAACACTTATACCATTATAAAAAAAATCAATAGTTTATTTGAACGATAAATAAAAAGTGTATTACTTTTGCTTAACAGTGTTAAATAATTTAATACTACAAAAATGGGAAGCAAAGATCGTATTTTAAGACAAAAAGAAGAAACCAGAAAAAACATTCTGGATGCTGCCTATACCATTGCAAAAGAAGAAGGTTGGCAAGGATTGAGTATGCGTAAAATTGCTGATAAAATTGAATACACTGCTCCTATTATTTATGAATATTTTTCCAACAAAGAAGCCATATTACAAGAGTTAACGCTAAAAGGATTTATTTGTTTGAGTAAAAATCTGGAAAAAGCAAAAAGCGAATCGCAAAATCCTGCCGAACAACTGGAAAAAATGTGGATGGCCTATTGGGATTTTGCCTTTGAAGATAAAGAATTATATCAGGTTATGTATGGCGTTCAAATGAACTGTTGTACCGAAAGATGTTCTGCTACCGAGAATCCTTATAATTTGTTTACCGGAGTAATAGCAAAAATTATGGAAAAGAGTAGTCCTTCTCAGGAAATAATAAAACAGAAGTATTTTACTTTCTTTTCGGTAATCCACGGATTAATTTCAGTAAATATGGTAGGCAACGGTTTACCGAAAGAAACCAATAATCAAATTTTGAAAGACGCTATTGGCGGTATCATAAAATCATTAGAATAAAAAAATTTAACCATTCATTTAACACCGATAAATTATTTAACCTAAATAAAAAATGTGCACAAAGACCAAATTTACTCGCTACCATTAGCGATGATTAAGCCAATGGCTTTTTTTTTACCAATTTACTTAACACTGTTAAATACTTTAATGTAAATAAATTACAAATATCTCTAACTCAAAAAGTAATCCGAAAATGAAAAAAATAGTAACTGTAATAACCGTAGCCTTAATAGTCACGAGTTGCTCTCCTAAACAAGAAAATGCAATAGCCGAAGCTCCAATTCTTCCGGTATATGCTATTGAAAATACGTTGGCTACTACCGATGCTGAATATCCAGCAGCAATACAAGGAAGCGTAGACTTAGAAATCCGACCACAGGTAAGCGGAAATCTGGAAAAAATATATGTAGATGAAGGTCAACTCGTTTCAAAAGGTCAGCTTTTATTCAAAATAAACGAACAACCATTCCGCGAGCAATTAAACAATGCTTTAGCAAGTCAGCATGCAGCGGAAGCAGCCTTAATAAATGCTCAGCTGGAAATCGACAAACTAACACCATTAGTACAAAACAAAGTGGTTTCGGAGTATCAATTAAAAAATGCCGTTGCGTCACACAAAATTGCAAAAGCCAATCTTGAGCAGTCAAAAGCAATCGTTGCTTCGGCAAGAATTAATTTAGGTTATACATCAATTACCGCTCCGGTAAACGGATACATAGGACGACTTCCCCGAAAACAAGGAAGCTTAGTAGCTTCTACAGATATTGAACCTTTGACAAAATTATCTGATGTTCACGAAGTCTATGCCTATTTTTCATTGGGAGAAACCGATTTTATCAACTTCAAAAAACAATATTCAGGCAACACCATTGATGATAAAATCAAGAATTTACCTCCGGTACAATTGATTTTGGCAGACAACAATCCGTATGTTGAAAACGGAAAAATAGATATGGTTGATGGTCAGTTTGATAAAAACACCGGAGCCATTACACTAAGAGCAACATTTCCAAATTCCAAAGGATTGTTGCGTTCGGGAAACACCGGAAAAATTCGTTTATCCATTCCACATGAAAATGCCATTGTAGTTCCGCAGGAAGCCACTATTGAAATTCAGGATAAAATATTTGTTTTCACCTTGGACAATCAAAATAAAGTTTCCAAAAAACCTATTACCATAAACGGAAAATCCGGCACAAACTATTTGGTAGAAAACGGTATAAAATCAGGCGACCGAATTGTATTCAAAGGATTTGAAAATCTACAGGAAGGAACAGTTATCAAACCGGAACCACAGACTAAAATTGTCGCAAAAAAATAATTCTTAATACATAGATAAGATAAAATGTTCAAAAAATTCATCGATAGACCTGTACTGGCAACAGTAATTTCTATCCTGTTAGTTATTGTTGGAATTTTGGGATTAACGAAGCTTCCTTTACAACAATTTCCGGACATTGCTCCGCCTGCTGTTCAGGTTATAGCAATGTATCCCGGAGCAAATGCCGAAACCGTATTGCGTTCTGTAGCTCCTTCTTTGGAAGAAGCCATCAACGGAGTGGAAAATATGAGTTATATGAGTTCCACGGCAAGTAACGATGGCTCATTGGTTATTACGGTTTTCTTCAAATTGGGAACAGATCCCGATCAGGCAGCCGTGAATGTTCAAAATCGTGTATCGCAGGCCACCAGCCAGTTACCGGCAGAAGTTATTCAGGCCGGAATTACCACAGCTAAACAACAAAATAGTTTGATTATGGTTGTTGATATGTACTCGGAAGACGAAAAAACATACGATCAGACATTTTTGGCCAACTATGCCCAAATTAATATCATTCCGGAAATAAAACGAATTCCCGGCGTGGGTCAATCATTGATTTTTGGCGGAAATAAAGATTATTCGATGCGTGTTTGGTTAAATCCAAGTCAGATGACAACCTACAATCTTACACCAAAAGAAGTGATGGCTGCTATTCAGGATAAAAATTTAGAAGCCGCACCGGGAAAATTTGGCGAAAGCAGCAAAGAATCTTTTGAATATGTGATTAAATATAAAGGAAAACTGAATAAACCTGCTGAATATGAAAACATCATTATCCGTTCCAACAATGACGGTTCGGTTTTAAGACTAAAAGATGTAGCAAAAATTGAATTCGGAGCTTATACCTATGGAAATTATACCCGCGTAAACGGTAAGCCCGGCATCAATATTGCCACGATGCAACTTGCCGGTTCCAATGCTAATGAAATCCAGATTGCTATTGATAAATTAATGCAAAAAGCATCCAAAGATTTTCCCAAAGGTGTAAAACACTTGGTTCTATACAATACTAAAGATGCTTTGGATCAATCCATTAATCAAGTAATTACCACTTTAATTGAAGCATTCATTTTGGTTTTCATTGTGGTATTTCTGTTTCTTCAGGATTTCCGTTCTACCTTAATTCCGGCTATTGCCGTTCCGGTAGCCATTTTGGGAACATTCTTCTTTATGTCATTATTCGGGTTTTCAATAAACCTGCTGACACTTTTTGCTTTGGTACTCGCAATCGGAATTGTGGTAGATGATGCCATTGTAGTAGTAGAAGCGGTTCATGCCAAAATGGAACACAAAAAATTATCGCCAAAAGCAGCTACAACTTCTGCGATGAGTGAAATTACAGGAGCTATTATTTCCATCACATTAGTTATGTCTGCCGTATTTTTACCGGTTGGTTTTATGGAAGGTTCAACAGGCGTTTTCTATCGTCAATTTTCTTTTACCCTGGCTATTGCCATCTTAATATCGGCTGTCAATGCCTTAACCTTAAGTCCGGCACTTGCTGCGCTGTTTCTAAAAGAACCTAATCACGCTGATACACATCATGACGAAACAAATAAAAAATCATTTAAAGAAAAATTCTTTATCGGATTTAATTCAGGCTTTGAACGATTAACCAATAAATACCTCGGAAGCGTTCGCTTTTTAATTAAAAACAAATGGATTAGTTTGGGCGGATTATCAGTTATAATCATAGCGACGGTTATCATGGTTCAGAAGACCAAAACAGGGTTTATTCCTTCTGAAGATCAAGGATTTATTGCAATTTCATTATCTATGCCGGCAGGAGCTTCGCTGGAAAGAACTACCAAAGTAATGGAAGAAGCCGAAACTATTTTGGGTAATTTGGAATCGAAACGAACCTTAATGGGATTATCCGGATTTAATATGCTTACACAAACATCAAGTCCGTCTTCGGGAGTTGCTTTCGTATTGTTGAAACCTGCCAAAGAAAGAGGTGAAAACAGCGACATCAACGGAATAATGAATGAAGTTCGTCAAAAACTATCAACAATTCAAGGTGCCAGTTTCTTTGTGTTCACCTTCCCTACCGTGCCCGGTTTCAGTAACATTGACGGTTTGGATTTGGTGTTGCAGGACAAAACAGGAGGAAACCTGATTAAATTCAGCGAAGTAGGCAATAAATTCATCGGAGAATTGATGCAACGTCCTGAGATTGCTTTTGCCTTTACTTCCTTCAAAGCTGATTATCCTCAGTATGACATGGAAATTGATGAAGCCAAAGCCGAACAGTTAAGCGTAAACGTGAAAGACATATTGCAAACGATGCAGGCCTATTTTGGAAGTGCTCAAGCGTCCGATTTTAACCGTTTTGGAAAATATTACAGAGTAATGGTCCAAGCAGAAAAAAGTGCCCGAACACAAGCTTCTTCCATGGATGGTATTTTTGTTAAAAACCGTTTAGGAGATATGGTTCCCATCAATACCTTGGTAAAATTAAAACGTGTTTTTGGTCCGGAAACAGCTTCACGATATAATCTGTTTAACTCCATTGGTATAAATGCTATTGCAAATGCCGGTTACAGCTCAGGAGATGCCATTCGTGCTGTAGAAGAAGTTGCCGAAAAACATTTACCATCCGGTTATTCATTTGAATTCTCCGGAATGACCAAAGAAGAGATAACTTCGGGCGGGCAATCGACTGTGATTTTTATATTATCGCTATTGTTTATTTATTTCCTTCTGGCAGCCCAGTATGAAAGTTACATTCTGCCGTTGGCGGTAATTTTATCCATTCCAACCGGTGTTTTCGGGGTATTTGCCGCAATTGGTCTAACCGGAATAGAAAACAATATTTATGTACAGGTTGCTTTGGTAATGCTCATCGGATTATTGGCCAAAAATGCCATTCTGATTATTGAATTTGCCGTACAGCGACGTCGTGCCGGAAAATCGTTATTAGCTTCTGCTATCGAAGCAGCCAAACTTCGCTTAAGACCTATTATCATGACGTCACTGGCTTTTATTGTAGGATTAATTCCGATGATGAGTGCCAAAGGACCATCGGCATTGGGTAATCATTCCATTAGTATTGGTGCGGCAGGCGGAATGATTTCAGGAGTCATTTTAGGTTTATTCATCATTCCGGTTTTGTTTATTGTATTTCAATATTTACAGGAAAAGGTAAGCCGGAAAAATGAAACAAATCTCCAATCTGCAGAGGTAATCGCTTAATTCTAAGTCAAAAAAATGAAAAATTTTAATCATAAATTTATGCTAATGTTACTTGTATTGGTAACATTAGCCTCTTGTAACGTTTCAAAAAGTATAGAAACACCTAAAGATGCTTTGCCTTTAGCCTACCGATATACTTCGGAAGTTGATACAACCAGCACGATTGCTGACATTTCTTGGAAAGATTTCTTTAAAGAAGCCTCATTAATTCAATTAATTGACAGTGCTATTGTGCGAAACAACGATTTACAAATCGCTCAAAAGAATATTGAAGCTGCTCAATGGCAGTTAAAACAAGCCAAATGGAATAATAGTCCTGAATTGAATCTTCAAATAACAGGAACCTCTACCCGACTTTCCGACAATAGTTTAAACGGTTTAAGTACTACTACTTTTTTAGGGAAACATCATGTTGAAGACTATAACACTTCAGTTGGGTTATCCTGGGAAGCCGATATTTGGGGAAAAATTAAAAACCAGAAGAAAGAAGCACTAACCAGTTATTTGCAATCAGAAGAAGCAAAAAAAGCATTGCAAACAGTCATTGTGGCCAATGTTTCCAAAGGTTTTTACAATCTCTTGATGATGGATGCTCAATTAGAAATTGCCAGAAAGAACCTGACACTAAACGACAGTACTTTATTTTTCATAAATCTGCAATATGAAGCCGGTCAGGTTACTTCCTTAGCCAAGCAACAAGCAGAAGCACAACAATTGATAGCAGCACAATTAATTCCGCAATTAGAACAGAATATTACCATTCAGGAAAATGCCTTGAGCCTGCTTGCCGGAACATTTCCAAGTGCCAAAGAGCGAAATACAACATTGAGTAAAATTAGTTTTAATGAAAACCAAGCTACCGGAATTCCATCTTCACTGGTCAGTAAACGACCGGATGTAAAATTAGCTGAATTAGAATTGCAAAAAGCAAATGCCCGGGTTGGTATCGCTAAAGCCTATTTTTATCCTAGATTAAGTATCACAGCTGCCGGAGGTTTAAATTCTTTTGAGTCAAGCAACTGGTTCAATATACCGGCTTCTTTATTTGGAACTGTAGCGGGCGGATTATCTCAACCACTTTTAAATCGTAAAAAAATAAGAACACAATTTGAAACGGCAAAATTAGAACGGGAAAAGTCCGTACTGCAATTTCGTCAATCGGTATTGGTGGCTGTAGGAGAAGTATCGGATGCTTTGGTCAAAACCGACAAACTCGAAGAACAGCAAAATATTGTAGAAAACAGAGTGAAAACACTTCAAACAGCTATCCATAATGCCAATTTACTGTTTAAAAACGGTATGGCAAACTATCTGGAAGTCATTACGGCTCAAAGTAATTTACTGCAAAGCGAATTGGAATTAGCAACTATAAAACGATCCCGATTGGATGCCGAAATAGATTTATACAGAGCTTTAGGCGGCGGTTGGAAATAATAAAAAACCTATTTGTTTCAAAGCAAATAGGTTTTGTTTTTTTAGACTCCTGAATTTTTAAACGCCACTACAAAAGTTATCACAGAAACAATAATGCCCACCATAAATATATTATAGGTAATCCGGAGTAAACGGTATTTGCGTTCCAAAACCAAACCTAGATAATACAAATCCTTAATCATCGAATTGTAAAGATACTCCCTGTCTTTCATCATTTCATTAACCGCTTCTTCATACGTTGAATAAGGCATTTTATAAAAGTTCCCGAAAAAGAGAAGATTCACTTTTCGTTCTTCAACATCTCTTTTGGTAAATGTACCCGAAGTAACTTTGGGTCGTGTAGAGAGTATGGCAAAAATGATAGAAACCACACTAAACATGACTAAAACAAACGTAGGGGTAATCAGATGAACATTGCTGGGGCTGTCTAATTTAGGAATCAACGTTGACAGCACGATAGAAATAATAATGGCATTCACCGAAAGTAAAATATTAGCCTTGCTGTCGGCTATTTCACTCAGCCTCGTGTGATTGTTAAGTGTTACCCGAAACAACGTATCGATACCTCTCTCCGGTTTGTCTTCCTTTGCCTTTTTTATTTCTGTTGAATTCTTTTCTAAATTATTCATAAGTTTTTTAATCCTTTTTTGAATTCTGCCGATGTTTTTCTCTTTAACAGGTTGCCAGAAAGTTAAGGCAAAAGATGTATAAAATTCATGCTTCTGACTCAGCATGATTAAATTTTCTTTAGCCCACTCCAAATCCGTAAAACGCCTGCTGCAAACATTTTCCCATTCCTCACGCAAAAACTCACAAATGGTTAAATAGTTATCGCTGGAAAAGTGAAAATAATCTGCATCGCTGATAATTTGTTCTAATTCATTTTGAGGCTGGTGTAAAAAAACGGTTGATCGTATCAAGTCAGCTACCGATTTAATAAACTCTTCATCACAATCTTGTGCTTTCAAAAAATCAGAAACGATCTGAACACTTGCCATTTCGTGATTTTCTGTTCCGTAAATATAACCTGTATCATGAAACCATGCGGCAATCAATAATTTTTCAGTATCTTCGTTTGGCACTTGTTGATACTTTGCAATTTTTGTAATTGCCTGAACAACACCAACTGTATGATTCAGGTTATGATAAACAAAGGCAGAAGGCAACTTCTCTTTCAGCAAAGTTGACACATAGTGCTCCGCATTTTGAATTAAATTCATAGACCAATTTTATTTTTACTAAATTATGAAAATGTTTCGGGTTTTCATTAAGCTACTGTCAAATTATAAAAAGGGAGCTTTATTTCTTGCTTTTTTATTGTTATCTTCCTGTGCCACACATTCTGTTCAAACCATTCAAAATGAAAAAGCTGCAGAAAACATCATCCCAATCGATACAACGAAAAGCAGTCATGCTTTCTTTTTAATCGGGGATGCCGGAAATACTACAAATCCCGAAACTATAGAAACATTGAAACTTTTGGAAACCCAACTCTCCAAAACGGATAAAAACAGTACATTATTATTTCTGGGTGATAATATTTATCCCAAAGGAATGCCGGCACAAAAAGACACTCCTGAAAGAAAAGACGCAGAAAAAAAGCTAACCCTTCAACTGGAAATAGCCAAAAAATTTAAAGGAAGATCCATCTTTATGCCCGGAAATCACGACTGGTATAACGGGATAAAAGGCGTAGAAGAACAGGAAAAATTTGTATCGGGTTATCTGAATGAAAAAAAAGCATTCCTACCTAGAAAAGGTTGTGCCATAGAAACCGTTAAAATTAACGATAATATTGGTCTGATTGTAGTTGACAGCGAATGGTATCTGCAGGACTGGGACAAACACCCGACCATGAATGACGATTGCGATATAAAAACCCGTTTGGAATTTTTAGATGAGCTCAAAAGCGAAATCAACAAAAACCAGAACAAATTTACCATCTTAGCCATTCATCACCCGTTGATGAGCCACGGGCCGCATGGCGGAGTATATTCAGCCCGAAAACACCTCTACCCTGTTAACACGAATATCCCGCTTCCTGTTTTAGGTTCTTTGATCAACCTCCTGCGAAAAACCACCGGAGTAAGTCCGCAGGACTTGCAAAACAAATTATACCGGGAACTCATCAACAACATCAAACCGATGATTCAGAACCGGGAGAATGTATTGGTGGTCTCCGGTCACGAACACAATTTGCAGTACCTCCAGAACGAAGGGATTAAACAGGTGATCAGCGGTGCAGGTTCCAAAAGAGAAGCTGCCAAAGCAATTTACCCTAACGATTTTTCGTTCGGAGGCCTCGGATTTTGTACCTTAAAAGTCTATGAAAACCAATCGGCATTACTCACTTTTTTCAGTACAGATACCGGCGAATTAAAGGCTATTCATACCGTTTTTATTCCCAGTCCGGATGCCAATGCCGTTGAAAATAATTTCACGGAGAACAACAATCAAACCGTTACCGCATCCATATACACAACTGAACAGACCAAAAAAAGTAAGTTTTATAAATTTCTTTGGGGTAATCATTACAGAAGCTACTACAGCCTTCCGGTTGAGGCAAAAACAGCCAACTTAGATACGCTTTACGGCGGACTTACGCCTACCATTTCCGGTGGCGGAAATCAATCGGAATCACTGCGTTTGGTAGACAAAAACGGCAAAGATTATGTCATGCGTGCCCTGAAAAAAAATGCTACCCGGTTTCTGCAATCTGCTTTCAGAGATCAAAATGCCGTGGTTGGATTTCAGGATACCTATGCCGAAGAATTTATTTATGATTTCTATACTACCGGAAACCCGTTTACCCCTTTTATTATTGGTAATCTCGCCGGTAAAGTTGGTATTTATCACAGTAACCCCCAACTATATTTTATTCCAAAGCAAAGTCGTTTAGGAAAATACAATGATTCATTCGGAGACAAATTATACATGGTAGAAGAACGGCAAACAGACAAACACCTTGATCTGGAAAGTTACGGAAAGCCACAGGCCATTTTGGGAACCGATGAAGTGCTGGCCAATATCCGGAAAGACGAAAAATATCAAGTGGATGAGTTGGCCTACATCAAAGCCCGCTTGTTTGATATGCTGATCGGCGATTGGGACAGGCACCAGGACCAGTGGCGTTGGGCTGAATTTGAACAAAACGGTGAAATAATTTACAAACCCATCCCCCGTGACCGTGACCAGGCTTTTGCAAAAGTAGATGGCCATTTGATGAGCTTATTACTCAACATTCCCGGTGTTCGGCACATTACCCATTTTAAAGAAAAATATCCGAGTGAAAAATGGTTCAACTTTTCGGCACACAGCTTAGACGTAGCTTTCATAAAAAAGGCAACCGAAGAAGACTGGAAAAAACAGGCTGACTTTATCATTAACGAATTATCGGATAAAGTCATTGATGAAGCCTTTGCCAATTTGCCCGATGAAATAAAAGAGGACGAAACAACACTTTCCATCAAAAGCACCTTAAAGATCAGAAAAAAAGGATTGGAAAAATTTGCGTTGCGTTATTACGAATTACTGCAAAAAAGAATAATTCTTACCGGAACCGATAAAAAAGACAGGTTCCTGATAGAACGCTTACCGGGCGGAAACACCAAAATTTCATGGTTCCGTATGAAAAAAAATGGTGAAGAAATACAATTTTCAAGAACCTATAACAAAAAACTAACCAGAGAAATATGGGTGTATGGCTTAGATGATGATGATGTATTTGAAGTAAAAGGAAAAACAAAAAATAATATTACCATTCGATTGATCGGCGGACAGAATCATGATAATTATATCGTTGAAAATGGTAAAAAAGTAAAAATTTACGACTATAAATCAAAGAAAAATACGGTCAATGCTCAGCAATGTACAGCAGTGCATTTAAACGATAATTACGAATTAAACGAATACCATTATAAAAAACCAAAATACAACCATACTTTTTTATTGCCCATGATCGGATTCAACCCGGATGATGGCATAAAGATCGGAGGAACTTACAGCTATGTAAAACAAGGATTTATCAACAATCCGTTTACAGCAAAACACAATATCAGTGCCAATTATTATTTTGCTACGGAAGGGGTTGAATTAGCCTACAACAACAGCTTTACCCGGGTAATCGGAAAATGGAATGTAGAAATGGAAGCCCGTTATACCACTCCCAATTTCAGCATCAATTATTTTGGCTACGGCAATGAAACCAAAAATCTTGATCGTGAAGAAGGAATGGACTATAACCGTGTTCGTATTCAAATCTTAAAATTTGCTCCTGCCCTGAAATATATAGGTCGATTTGGCAGCGAAGTTACTTTTCAGACTTCTTTTGAAAACATTGAGGTAGAAGGAACCTCCAATCGTTTTATCAATGAACCGGGAGCCATTAACCCTGACGTTTTTGAATACCAGCAGTTTGCAGGAACTTCGTTCAGATATGCTTTTAAAAATTATGACCGCGAAGCCAATCCGGCTATCGGAATGCGTTTTGCCATCCAGGCCACATGGAAAACTAATTTGGCTGACACAAAACGAAACTTTACCTATTTGGAAAGTGAATTAGGATTCAGCCACAAACTGACCAAATCCAATAAATTAGTACTCGGAACGTTATGGAAAGGAAAAATGCTGATGAATAATAACTTTGAATTCTATCAGGGAGCAACATTAGGCGGTGACTATGATTTAAGAGGCTTCAGAAACGAACGCTTCTTAGGAAAGCAATCCTTCTTTCAAAGCACCGATCTACGTTGGAATATAGGAAAAATCAAAAGCCTGGTTCCCATGAGTTACGGAATCTTAGGTGGTTATGATTACGGAAGAGTATGGCTCGATGGCGAAGATTCTAACCAATGGCATCAATCGTTCGGCGGTGGAATCTGGCTTAACGGATTAGATCTGGTGACCGCCCGGCTGACTTTTTTTAATAGTCAGGACGGAAACCGGATAGCATTTGGATTAGGATTTGGTTTTTAATTTTTCAGGACATATATGCGTAACACTATCTGTTTAATTCTTATCTTTCTGTTGAGCCGGAACTTTCTTGCTGCCCAAACGGACAGCTTGTCGGTTCATTGTGACACCCTTGTTTTTACAGGAGCTGAACAGGACACTCTAAAAAAAGAAACATTTTGGAGCAAAGTAAAATACGATGCCCGAAACGGAGCAAACGGCTTTTTATATACGTTTGCCCAACCTACCCGCTGGGGTAAAAAAGATTACGCCTATTTCGGGGCTACAGTGGTCGGAACCGGTATCTTATACCTTTCAGACGAAGAAATAAGCCACTTTTTCAGAAGACAGGAAAAAGATATTCCGCATACCGTCAGTGAATTCGGCTTCAGGTTTGGAAAACCGCAAATTAATTATGGGGTAACCGGAAGTGTCTATCTGGTCGGTTTACTGACAAATAATGAAAAAATCCGCTATACCGGTGTACTGATGATCACCTCAGCCAGTGTAGGCGGTTTGCTTCAACAAGTCATGAAAACAGTGGCCGGAAGAGCAAGACCTACCACCGGATTAGGCCATGATTATTTTGATCCTTTCAACGGAACAGCTGCTTATAGTTCTTTTCCGTCGGGGCACACTGCTTTATCGGTTACCACCTGTTATGCCCTGTCAAAACAATTCAGTAGTCCGTGGGTAAAAGGCGGGTTTTATGTTTTGGGTATGGTTTCTCCCCTATCCCGCATCTGGGAAGGAGCTCACTGGGCTTCTGATGTTTTTCTGAGTGCCGTAATGAGTGTGGCCATCGTAGAATGTGTAGATTCATACCTCAAAAGAGATAACAAATACAAACTCCATCCGGAAGAGCGGAAAAACAAAATTTCATGGAATTTCAGGATGGGTTATAACCAGTTGGGATTAGTGGGAACTTTTTAAGGCCTCCAGGGTAACTTCATACAGCTTTCCGCCTGTTTTTTTGCTTCGTTCATCAGCAAGGTAAAGTGTTTGATCATCTTTAAAACAAATCCCTTCTTTCTGGCTGTAGTGATTTAATGCCAGTTCCGAAAAATGCCCTGAAAGGAAATCATCCCCTTTAAAATCTTCAAATAACCAGATCCGGTCATGACCTAAAAGCACAATTTGTTTTTCATCCGGACTGATCGCCGCTCCGGTAATCACACATGTATTATACCGGGAACAGGTTTTTAATTGTCCGATCAGTTTTGCCGGATGATGACCCGCAGTGGCAGGAACTTTATAAATTAAGGCAGTACCATCAAACCCCTTGCTGCGGTTTTTGGTAAACAAATAAAAAGCATTCTGATACAGAAAAAAGGCTTCGCAATCATATAGCTTTTCGCTTTTTTTTGCCGGAAAATCTTTTTGTTCTGGATAGTAGAATGTAATTTTTTCCGAAACGTTTCCATAATCAGAAGCAGCTAATTTATAAATCGTTAAATCCTGCCGGTCATTATCATTATTTCCAAAATCTCCTATGTAAAGGTTTCCTTCTTTGTCTGCAGTAATGGCTTCCCAATCGATATTTTCAGCATCACGCACCTCAATCCGCTCAACTAATTTTCCGGCATCATCAAAACCCAAAACCTCATTAGAATTACCACTGTCCTGAACACACCAGATAATATCCCGGTGGTAAATTATACCGGAAACTTCGCTGATTTTTTTAGGAAAATCAAAAACAACGGCTATTCTTCCGTCGGAATCGGTTTTAGACGAGCAGGAAATAAATAAGATGAAATAGAGTATGAAAAATTTAAAAAGTTTCATGGTCATGCTGTATAATGGTTATTCCGGGTTCTGATGCTTGCCTATTTCATCAATGGTTTCAACCTCAATCTTGATTATTTTCTTCCATTTGTTTTCTAAAAGCCTGTAGAATCCCCAGCATCCCAAAAGGCCAAAGGGAATGGCTATGAAGCCCAATGCTCTTTCCGAAAAACCATCAACCCCTAAAGACAAAAACAAATCCAGTACAACTAAAATAACCATAAATACAATCGTTGCCACATAATAAGAAAGAATACCCAAAATAGCGTAAAGCCATTTGTGCTGGTTGTGCTTCTCCGCTAATGTATAAAATGATTTTCCTAAAAAATAAATAAAAAATATGCTAAGCATAATACAAAAATTGGTTCTTCCCTCAAAAATAGCTTTTTTAAAAAAACTGACACTACGAAATATGAAAAACATCTGTTTTGAACCTAAATAATTCTTAACACCTCTTGTCCTTCTTTCATTTTTAGTAATTTTGGCAAAAATTTACCTTTGAGAACTATTATTTTTATCATGTTCTGTTTAATTAGCTTTCAACAGAGCTGGGGACAAAAAAGCAAGGAAATCTTTGTCGAGTATTCCGATTTTTTTGATGTGGATGAAAATTTATACCCGGATGCGGTGCTACTGACCGGGAATGTTCGTGTAAGCCATGACGGAGCCGTCATGTTCTGCAATAAAGCCTATTTATTTAAAAAGGAAAACTACCTGAAAGCTTTTGGGGATGTACGAATGATTCAGGGCGATACGATTACGATGACCAGTACCTATGCCGAATACAATGGTGAGAACAAGCAGGCTTATGCTTCCGGAAATGTAATCATGAGTTCACCCAGTTCTACCCTGAAAACGGAAGTACTTAATTTTGACCGAAACACCCAACAGGCTTTTTACAAAACCGGCGGAACCATTACGGATAAAGAAAATACACTCGTCAGCCAGGCCGGTACCTATGTGGTTCAGCGAAAAATGTATCAGTTCCGGAATGCAGTGACTATTACTAACCCGAAATACGTTATCCAGACAAACCACCTGGATTATTATGAAAACGTCGGACATGCCTACCTTTTTGGCCCGTCAACCATCACCAGCAAAGAGAATTATATTTACACCGAAAAAGGTTTTTATGATACTAAGAAAAACTTTTCTCATTTTGTCAAAAACTCTTACATCAGATACAACAACCGACTGATTGAAGGAGACAGCTTATACTATGACCGGAACCGTGAATTTGCTTCAGCCACCCGTAATGTAAAAGTAACAGATTCCATTAACAACAGTATTGTAAAAGGTCATTATGGCGAAGTGTATCGCGAAAAAGACTCGCTTATGATGACCAAAAGAGCTGTCGCCATGACCTTGGTAGAACAGGATACGTTGTACATTCACGGAAAAAAATTAATTGTTACCGGAAAACCGGAAAACCGGGTCGTAAGAGCCTTTAATAACGTGCGTTTTTTTAAAATTGACATGAGCGGAAAATGTGATTCGCTGCATTCTGATGAAAAAACCGGCCTTACCAAGCTGATCAGAAACCCGGTCATGTGGAATTTTGATAACCAGATGACGGGCGATATCATGCATTTGATTTCGAACAAAGAAACAGAAAAGCTCGACTCACTCAAAGTACTGAATAATACATTTATTGCTTCAAAAGACACTATCGGTTCCGGTTACAATCAGGTCAAAGGGCTGAATCTCTATGGCAAATTCAGGGACAACAAGCTCTATGAAGTAGATGTCGTCAAAAATACGGAGGTCATTTATTATATGCGAAATGAACAGCAGGAGCTTATTGGTATCAACAAAAGCAAAAGCAGCAGCATCAATATGACACTGGATGGCAATCAGATAAATACCATTACTTTCTTCAGGCAGGTGGAAGGCGAAATTTACCCTGAAACCGAATTGCCGGAAAATGCAAGGAAGCTGCGTGGATTTGTCTGGAGAGGTGATGAACGGATTAAATCAAAAGAAGATATTTTTCCGCCCGAAGAAAATGCATACGAAGAAAAAATGAAAGAAGAGAAAAAAGCGGAAGAAGAACTGGAAAATCTTCCTATGGAGGTACGAAAAGAAACGTTAGAAGAACAGGAAGCGGAAAAGAAAAAAGGCACTTAAACCAAATACTGTTTGCAAGTTTCCGCTTAAACGCTTCTTCATCCCATTATCAATGACCATCACTATGAAAGAAGATTTCCTCAAATACCAGGCTCAAACGTCGCCCTATCCGCTGGCAATGGAAGTTTCGCATGCCAAAGGCAGCTACATCTATGACGTTAACAACAAAAAGTATTTGGATTTTGTAGCCGGCGTTTCCGCCTGTAGTTTAGGGCATCAGCATCCAAGAGTTAATCAGGCCATCAAAGACCAGTTAGACAAATATTCGCATGTCATGGTCTATGGTGAATATGCTCAGCACCCGGCAGTTGAGTTTTGCAAATTGCTGGCAGAGAACATGCCGGAGCCACTCAACAAAACCTATTTGGTCAACTCCGGAACCGAAGCTACCGAAGGTGCCTTAAAACTCGCCAGAAGAGTAACCGGAAGAAGCCAGTTAATTTCGTGCTACAATGCCTATCACGGTAACACCATGGGTTCAATGAGTGTTATGGGATTTGAAGAACGCAAGCAAATATTCCGCCCCCTGATTCCGGATGTGGATTTTATAACGTTTAACAACGAAGAAGATATTCAAAAAATAACCCGTAAAACAGCCGGCGTAATTTTAGAAAGCATTCAGGGCGGAGCCGGATTTATTCAGCCCGAAAACGGATTTTTAACCAAAATCAAACAACGTTGTGACGAAATGGGTGCCTTGCTGATTGTTGATGAAATCCAGCCAGGCTTTGGCAGAACCGGAAAATTATTTGGTTTTGAGAACTACAATGTTGTCCCCGATATTGTGATTATGGGAAAAGGAATGGGGGGCGGTATGCCGGTTGGAGCTTTTACCGCCAAAGCCGAATACATGGATTTATTAAGTCATGACCCGAAATTAGGGCATATTACTACATTTGGCGGACATCCTGTCATAGCAGCAGCCTGTTTAGCAACCCTTCGTGAGGTCACTGAAACCAACCTGATAGCACAAACACTGGAAAAAGAAAAGCTGTTCAGACAACTTTTGGTACATCCTTTGATAAAAGAAATAAGAGGAAAAGGTTTAATGCTGGCTGCCATGACCGAATCAGCGGAAATAACCAATGAGATTATTTTTAGATGCCAGAACAAAGGGTTAATTCTCTTTTGGCTATTGTTTGAAGGAAAAGCAATCCGGATCACGCCACCATTAACCGTTTCGGAAGAAGAAATTAAAGATGGTTGTGCAATTATATTGGAAGTGTTGGATGAGATGGTGAAGGAATAAAGAATGGGTACTTATTGTTAAACCCCATCCTCCAGTTACCCATCACCTCAAAAAAAGCTGTTAATTAAATTGTTTACAACAATTCAGTAAAAAAATAGAATCAGAGCATTCCTTTTCTAATTTTAGAGAAGGATAATTTTAAAAACAACCGAGTATGCATTTAAGTCACGAAGAAGACGATTACAACGTATCCTTGTCGAGATTTGAATCGATGCTGAAAACCAACAAAGTTTTCTTTTTCGATTCCGAGGAATTTGAAGAAATAATTCTTCACTATCTCGATATGGGCAAAGCATCTCTGGCCAAAAAAGCCTTGAAATTAGCTCTCGAACAACATCCAAAATCTACCGGCTTAAAACTGGTTCAAATTGAAATGTTGATTTATGATGACAAACTTGATGCAGCAGACAAAATGCTCAACGAGTTGTACGCCATTGAACCACACAATGAAGAGATTTACATTCAAAAAGCAAACATTTATTCAAAACGTGACCAACACGAAAAAGCGATTGAAGAATTAAAAAAAGCATTACAGTTTACAGACGATTATGCCGATGTGTATAACCTCATGGGCATGGAATATCTCTTTATGGACAATCTGGAATTGGCAAAACATAACTTCATTAAATGCCTGGAAGTAGATATCGAAGACCAGTCTGCCCTGTACAACGTAGTGTATTGTTTTGAATTCCTCGATCAGCAAAAAGATGCCATTGCATACTTGGAAAAGTATATTGAAAAAAATCCTTACAGCGAAATCGCATGGCACCAACAGGGAAGACTAAGCTACAGCATTAAAAATTATGAAAATGCGTTGCGTTGTTTCGATTATGCTACCCTCATTGACGATCAGTTTATCGGTGCTTTTATGGAAAAAGGAAAATCACTGGAAAAACTGAAACGCTTTGAAGAGGCTATTGAAGCCTATGAACGCACAATCGAACTGGAAGATCCCACTTCCTATGCTTTGCTGCGGATTGGAAAATGCCATGAAAAACTAGGCCACAAAGCAGAAGCTATAAAGTTCTACAACCAGACCGTTCACGAAGATCCTTTGCTGGACAAAGGATGGATTGCCATTACTGATTTTTATATCCGGCTGAAAAATTATCAGAAAGCTCTGTTTTATGTTAACAAAGCACTAGCTATCGATAACGAAAATCAACTGTACTGGAAACGGTATGCCACCATTAACCGCCAGATGAATTTTTATGAAGAAGCCGAATTTGGCTATCGCAAAGCCGTTGAATTTGGCGATGCACACTTAGATACCTGGTTGTTTTGGGTAGATATTCTGCAATTTTTAGGTGAGTTTGACAGTGCCATCCAAACATTGTTGCAGGCATCTGAATTTTTCCCGGAAGAGTATGAGATAGAGTACCGTTTGGCAGGAATGTATTATATGCTGCAGCAAAACAACAAAGGAAAATTCCACCTGGCTAATGGTTTACGCTTAAACAGCAACAACCGGACCCTGTTGGAGGAATTATTTCCGGTAGTCTGGGATAAAAAAATCGTTCAAAATGTAATCAGCAAATATTTGAAATCATAGAACTCGTTTAAACTTTTTTTGATTGAAGCGAAAAATAGGGATTTTTGCCTTATATTTTAGCTTTTTTGAACTGCATCGCTGAGCTAAGGAGAAAGAGAACAGGTAAAATCTAAGGTAAGAAGGCCTTTTTGCAGCCAATTGAAAAAGTTTAAACGAGTTCTAAGTATGATTTAAACATAATTATAAAAAATTTCCCTAATTTGCGTTCCGTTTCAACAACGGAACGCTTTTTTATTATGAGAAGACTTTTCCCCGATTATTTTTTAATAACACTCAAAGGTCTGGCAATGGGGGCCGCCGATGTAGTTCCCGGTGTTTCCGGCGGAACAATTGCATTTATTTCAGGTATATACCAAGAACTGATTGACACCATCAACAAGGTTGATTTTTCTTTTTTTTCGTCATGGAAAAAAAACGGGTTTAAAATTGCCTGGCAACAAATTAACGGTAATTTTTTAGTTGCATTGCTCAGCGGGATTGCCATCAGTATTTTATCACTCTCCAAAGTGATTACCCACCTTTTGGCAACACAACCCATTTTGGTGTGGTCTTTTTTCTTTGGGTTGGTAATTGCCAGTATCTACTTTGTGGGCAAACAGATAACAGACAGGAAATTCTCTACTATTTTGTTTTTCATCATAGGAACAATTGTTTCTTATTACATCACTGTGGTTGAACCTGTTGCCTCACCGGATAGCTATTTTTACCTGTTTATTTCCGGTTTTATTGCCATTATCGCAATGATTTTACCCGGTATCTCAGGTGCTTTTATTCTGGTTCTCATGGGATCATATGCCATTGTAATCGGCACAATTAATCAATTCAGAGAAGGATTGATCACATTAGATTTTGATTTAATTTACAAATCGGCCTTAAAACTGATTACGTTTGCAGTAGGAGCCATTTTAGGTATAAAACTGTTTTCCAAAGTCTTAAACTGGATGTTTGACAATTACAGAAATGTCACGATGGCTGTTTTAACCGGGTTCATGCTGGGCTCGTTAAACAAAGTATGGCCGTGGAAAAGAGTATTGACTACCCGGGTAGATTCACACGGAGAAGAGGTTGCGGTGCTGGAAAAAAGTATCTTACCCCAGTATTTTGAAGGAGACAGTCAAATCACTTTGTCTGTTATTTTAATGATTGCAGGTTTTTTAACTATCTTTATTGTTGAAAAAGCAGGTGAAAAATTTTCAAAATAAGCCCACAAAAAAGGATTAAAAAACATGACAGACTTAATTGATTTAGTGATAAGATTCTTATCTCAACCGGATCAAATTCTCTCAAAACTGATTGAACGGTATGACAATTGGATATATGCCATTTTGTTTTGCCTTGTATTTGCGGAAACCGGCTTAATCGTTATGTCTTTTATCATGCCTTTTTTACCGGGTGATGCCTTGATTTTTGCCATAGGTATGATTGCAGCACGCGGCGAACTCAACATTGTTATTATTATACCGTTGTTAATTTTTGCGGCACTGCTGGGTGACAACGTCAATTATTATGTCGGCAAAAAATTCGGAAACTACATCTTAACCAGCGAAAAGACTTTTTTAATACAAAAAAGCCACATCCTTAGAGCTCAGGAGTTTTTTGACAAAAACGGAAAGAATTCCATCATCATTGCCCGGTTTATTCCGGTAGTACGCACTATTGTTCCGTTTTTGAGCGGAGCCACCAAAGTTCCGTATCAAACGTTTTTAAAATTCAGTTTTATCGGAGCCATTCTTTGGGTCGCTTTAATCAGCTTATTGGGTTATTTTTTAGGTCAGATTGAGTTTGTGAAAGAGCACCTTGAAAAATTCATTGTGCTGATTATCATTTTGGCCAACATCCCGCTTTTGAAGCAAATTTTCTTTAGAAAAAAGAAAAAAAATGAGTAAACATTTCGGTCTTGTCGGAAAAAACATCAGCTATTCCTTTTCAAAAAAATATTTTACGAATAAATTTGAAAAAGAAGAGATTCCTGATTGTCTATATGAAAATTTTGACCTGCAGACTATTGCCCAGTTTCCGAAAATCATCAGGGAAAATCCAGATTTAACCGGTTTAAACGTGACCATTCCATACAAAGAGAAAATCATCCCTCTGTTGGATACATTAACCAAAAAAGCGGCCAAAATCGGAGCCGTTAATTGCATAAAAGTCACCCGAAAAGGCAAATTAAAAGGCTACAATACCGATTACTTCGGTTTTAAAAAATCGTTGGAACCCTTATTACAACCGCATCATCAAAAAGCATTGATTTTGGGTACGGGAGGAGCCTCCAAAGCTGTAGCCTTTGCTCTGGAAGAACTGGGAATTCTATACACCTTTGTCTCCCGAAGCAAAAAGGAGAATGCTTTAGATTATAAGTACGTCAATGCCACAACATTTGACAATTATCAGATTATTATTAACTGTACCCCGCTGGGAACCTATCCCGGCATAGAAGAATGTCCTCCGATTCCGTATAACTTTTTTACGGAAGAACACATTGCTTTTGACCTGATTTACAATCCGGAACAGACAGAATTCCTGAAACGTGCCAAAGCCGGAAACGCAATTGTTAAAAACGGTTATGAAATGCTGGTTTTGCAGGCCGAAAAAGGATGGAAGATCTGGAATAAGGAAGATTAAACACTGTCAGTCTCAGTTGTCGGGCAGGCTCCAAAAAGTAAAAGTGTTTTAAATAAGGTGTTTCCTTTGAATTTTGCGAACACTTTATTATCTTTCGCCTTTATTATATGAACCTTAAACATTATTTCGATGTTAGAAGAAAAGAATGATAACCTGTCGCCAATTGAAAATGAGACAGATGGAAACCAGGAAAGCGTTTTAAATAACGAAACCGAAGAAACGGCTGATACCGTTTCGGAAGCAGTTGAAACAGCCGGTGAAGAAACAGTTTTGGAAATTTCTGCCGAAGAATTGGCTGATATCAATCCGGTTACCGAAAGCGAACATCAAAAAGCATTGAATGCTATTGATGAATCCAATGCGGAAGAGAGTGAAGATGAAACCCTGAAAGAGCGGCATGCCATTCCGATGCTGGATTATGATACCATGTCTATGGAAGCTCTGACAGATGAATTGGAAAAACTTGCAGCGGTAGAGAAAGTCATGTCGGTTAAGGAACATGTAGAAGAAATAAAAAAAGAGTTTTTAGCAAAATACAATCATTTTATTGATGAGAAAAGGGATGAATTTTTAGCGGAAAATCCGGATACTACTGAAGAATTTGAATATCATCTGCCCTTAAAATCAAAATTTGATTCGTTATATAAACTGATTAAAGGCAAGCAGAATGCCCATTTTAAAAGTTTGCAGAACAACTTACAGGCCAATTTAAACCGAAGATTAGCCATTGTAGAAGAAATTAAAAACCTGATTAATCCGCAGGAAAACATTAAAGATACACTAAAGCACTTTAATGAATTGCGGGAAGAATGGAGGGCGATTGGCTCCATTCCAAGAGACAAATACAACCATGTGTGGAACAACTATCATTTTCACGTAGAAAATTTTTATGATTACCTGCATCTGGACCGCGAAGCCAGGGATTTGGATTTTAAACACAATCTGGAGCAAAAGCAAAAAATTATTGCCCGGGTAGAAGAATTGGTTAACGAAGAAGATGTTACAAAAGCTTTCCGTGAATTACAGGATTTACATCGCTTATGGAAAGAAGAGATTGGCCCTGTTGACAGGGAGCATCGGGAGGAAATATGGAATCAGTTCAGTGCCCTGACCAAACAAATGCACGACAAACGGGAAAGTTTATTTGCCGGTCAACGCGAAAAAGAAAATGCGAATTTAGAGAAGAAAAAAGCAATCATTGCCGAAATCGAAACATTAGCAAACGTAGAAGTTACCGCTCATTCGCAATGGCAGGCTTATATTGAAAAAGTAGAAGCCTTACGCAACTCTTTCTTTGCTGCCGGAAAAGTTCCGAGCGAAGTGAATGAAGATACTTGGGCTGAGTTCAAAACAGCTGTCCGCAACTTTAATTCGCATAAAAATGCATTTTATAAAGAAATTAAAAAAGAGCAGAACGATAACCTGAATAAAAAACTGGCGTTGGTTGAAAAAGCAAAAGCGATGAGTACAAGCGATGATTTTGCCGAGACCACACCGTTGATGAAACAAATTCAGGAAGACTGGAAACAGATTGGTCATGTGCCGAGAAAATATTCCGACAAAGTATGGAAAGAGTTCAAAGATGCCTGTAACCAGTATTTTGACCGGATGAAAGCGACCCGAAACGAAGCAAATTCAGAAGAAATAGAAGCTTTCGATAAGAAAAAAGCATATTTAGACACCTTGAAGGACTTTGAATTGGTTGGCGATCACAAAACCGATTTAGACGCCATCAAAGCCCATATTGAACAATGGAAATCATTTGGAAAAGTACCTTTTTCACGTCGTCATATCGAAGGGAAGTTCAACAAAATACTGGATGCCCTGTTTGAAAAATTAAGCCTGAGCAAAAAAGAAGGCGATATGATGCGTTTTTCCAACAAACTAGAACAATTAGCCGGTTCAGATGACAGCAGAAAACTGGAAAGTGAGAAAATTTTCATTATCCGTAAAATTGACGAAATTCAGTCTGAAATTTTTCAGCTGGAAAACAACATTCAGTTTTTTACAAATGCCAAAAAAGATAATCCCCTGGTAAAAGAGGTGCTTAAAAATATTGAAAAGCACAAAGGTGAATTAGAAACCTGGAAAGATAAACTGAAACAATTGCGTAATTTATCGCAAGAGTAAAAAAGACAAATTTCACAAAACTATCTTGAAAACCAAGATGGTTTTTTATGAAAAAAATAACGCATAACAACAAACAAAACAATACATTTGCACTGTGAAATGGTTTAAAAACAGTATTGCATTAGCCGGTCTTTTGATGCTCTTTGCCTGGAGTACTAAAGACAGTTCGGTGTTTTCTGAAGACTTCAGCACGCCGTTACAGACAGTTCGTTCTGTTGAAACCGTTAAAGTAGTTGGCACTAAACAAACGATTGCCGAACATCAGTTTCAAAACTTCGTTAAGGAAAATGCCCGTCTTTTATTTACTTTTCTTCCTTTTTATCCTGAGGAATTTAAATTATTTCTTACAAAAAAATTTACAGCTTTTTTATCGAGACAAGACCACAATCGATGCGAAAAGGTTTCAAAGCTCTTATTTCCCTATCATTTTTTTTGGTGATTAAATCAATTCTTTCGGTTTAATCTTTTGGCTGTAAATCCTTTACAGCACGTTTTTTATATACATTAAAAATCAAAAAAAATGGAAACATCCACCACGTTAATCGGATTAGGGTTAGTACTAATCACTATTTTACCAATCGTTTTACTGTTGAGAAATCAGCAAATCAACAAATCAAAAATTGAAAACATTCTAAAACAATATAACCAGGGAAATGCAAAAGCATTCAATATTCGGGAAAGCATTAACAATAAAATTGTTGCTTTTGACGAGCAAAACAAAAAGCTGGTTCTAATTGATCTGAACGCCAAACCTGAAGTAGTGACTTATGCTGATTTAAAAGAAATAGGTCATTGTGAAATGCAACGCAAAGTAGAACAGTCGCAGGCATCAAACAAAAAAGAGTTGGTTACAAAAGTAGAGGTGATATTGGAGAAAAAGTCTGACAAAACCAAAATTCCCTTTAAGTTTTATGATTTTGAATACGAGAAACCAATTCAGATAACCCACTACCGAGATAATCAATTGGCTGAAAAATGGTTTGATGTAATCAAAAAATCGATTTAATAATAGTCTTATTTGTTTGTGAAATTTCCTTTTCTGATTCATTTCGGAAGAGGATTTTTTTAAAGCAGAATCAACAACGCAATGACTGTAAAAACCAAAATTTGAAACCATTTTAAAAACAAAATAAATTGGTTATTATTACGGATAAAAACGGTGAACTTATCCGCCAAAATGCTTACCAAAGAAAAAATTACAAATGCCTGAAGCATAAATAAAAAGCCCAATAAATAAATTTGCTGTGTTACATTG
This sequence comes from Bacteroidota bacterium, assembly GCA_023434025.1. Taxonomy (GTDB): domain Bacteria; phylum Bacteroidota; class Bacteroidia; order Flavobacteriales; family Flavobacteriaceae; genus Flavobacterium. The sequence goes on along the minus strand of JAEYTL010000026.1, from coordinate 80,571 downwards.
CCTGATGTTCCGTCAATAAAACCGGGGAAAAAAGCTAAGAAAAACAAGGTTACTTTCGGGTTGAGCACATTCATCAGAAAACCTTGTTTAAATAATGAAAACAGAGGCTTCTTTCGACCATTATGGGTTTTCAAATTAACAGAAGCCGGAGCTCTGTAAACCTGAAAGGCTATCCATAGTAAATAACAGGATCCTGTAATTTTAATGAGCGTAAAAATCAGTTCAGACTGTTTAATCATGGCTGAAATGCCTAAAGCAATTAATGTGGTATGAACCAAGATACCGGTAACTAAACCCGCTGCTGTGGCAATTCCTGACTTTTTTCCGTTAGAAATACTTTGGGTCAGGACATACAAAATATCCGGTCCGGGAGAAAGTGTTAAAGCAATGGAGGCAAGGAGGAATGAGAGCATTTTCTGTTTTTTGGTTGTCGGTTTTCCGTTGTCTGTTTTTCAGTTATCAGCAATGTAAGCTTCTGTTCCTTGTGCCTCTCTGCAGATTTCGAACGTTGCCGTTAACTCCCTTTCAAAATCCGTTTATTTATTTCCTTTATCAATGCAGGCCCTTCATAAATAAACCCCGTGTAAAGCTGTACTAAACTTGCTCCTGCCTTTAATTTTTCTATTGCATCATCTGCCGAATGAATACCGCCAACTCCGATTATCGGAAAAGATTTGTTGCTCTTTTCGCTCAAAAAACGAATAACTTCGGTAGAACGGTTTGTTAACGGCTTACCGCTAAGTCCTCCCGTTTCTGCCTTGTTTACTGATTGCAAACCTTCTCTGGAAAGGGTTGTATTGGTTGCAATTACGCCGGCTATTTTAGTTTCATTGACAATCTGAATAATATCCAGCAGTTGCTCATTGGTTAAATCCGGTGCTATTTTAAGTAAAATTGGTTTTGGTTTTGGATTTTGCACATTCAGATCCTGAAGAGCCTGCAACAATTGTGTCAATGGCTCTTTATCCTGCAAAGCCCTTAGGTTTGGTGTATTGGGCGAACTTACATTGACCACAAAATAATCCACATACGGAAACAAAGCTTCAAAACAGATCTCGTAATCCGAAACAGCCTCTTCGTTGGGCGTATTTTTATTTTTGCCGATGTTTCCGCCAATTAAAACATTATTATTTTTTTTCAGGCGTTCTACAGCTTCCTGCACCCCGCCGTTATTGAACCCCATCCGGTTAATGATAGCCGTATCTTCTTTTAAACGGAACAATCGCTTTTTAGGGTTTCCTTCCTGTGGCTTTGGTGTTAAAGTACCAATCTCAATAAAACCGAAACCAAAACCGGACAGCTCCTGATACAGTTTGGCATCTTTATCAAAACCGGCAGCCAACCCAACCGGGTTTTTAAATTGTAAACCAAAAACTTCCCGTTCCAGTTTTGGATTTTTAACGTCATATAACCATTGAACTAATTTTCCGAAACCCGGAATTTTATGCAAAAAACGAATGAGTGAAAAGGTAAAATGGTGCACTTGTTCCGGATCGAAACAAAATAAGATTGGTCGAATAAGCAATTTATACATGATGGTTGTGTTGTCCGGCAAAAATAAACATTCTCCCTTACATCATCGCCAAACACGAGACAAAATAATCAATTTCAGCTTTGGTATTCTCATGGTTAAACGAAATGCGGAGACTCAGCTTTCTGAGTTCTTCTACCGGTAAAATTTCGGCCAGCACATGCGACGGCTTGACACTACCCGACTGGCAGGCACTTCCCCGTGAAACAGCTATTCCCTTTATATCCAGTTCAAACAAAATCATGGCTGTCTTTTCATCCGCCAATGGTAACTGAACATTTAAAATGGAATAAAATGTTTCTAATCCGCCATTGAATTTTATCAACGGAAATTGTTCTGCCAATTTTTCAATAGTATATTTTTTCAATTCAAAAATTGCACTTCTTTCACTTTCCAGATTTGAATAAGCAAGTTCCAGTGCTCTGGCCATTCCGGCTATCTGGTGAACTGCTTCCGTTCCGGCCCGAAGTCCTTTTTCCTGTTCACCTCCGAAAATCATGGCCGAAACCGGAGTATTCTTTTTTACATAAGCAAACCCAACACCTTTTGGCCCGTGAAATTTGTGGGCACTTGCCACTATAAAATCAACCTCCACTTCCTGTAAGTCAATTTCTGTTTTACCGACAGATTGCACCGTATCCGAATGAAAAAAGACATGTTGCGGTTTGCACAATTCCCCTACCCGGTTCAGATCCAACACTACACCTGTCTCGTTATTCACATGCATTAAGCTAACCAGCGTTGGTTTGGTATCTTTCAGCAAAGTCGCCAGTTGCAGATAATCAATGTGACCACTGGGTAAAATGGTTAAAAATTCCGTTTCAATCCCAAACTCCTTTTGCAACTCCAGAATAGGATATAAAACCGCATGGTGTTCAATTTTAGTTGAAATAATCCGTTTTATACCCATTTTTGTTATGGCATTACGCAAAATCCAGTTGTTAGCCTCGGTTCCCGAGGAGGTAAAGATAATTTCCTGAGCAGAACAGTTAAGTTGTTTGGCAATGCTTTTCCTGGCCGATTCCAAAACCGCTTTTGCCCCGCGACCAAAACTGTGCGTAGAGGAAGGGTTTCCGAATTCGGCCTGCATAACCTCAGCCATTCCTTGAATCACTTCAGGGCGTATAAAGGTAGTTGCAGCATTATCAAGGTATATTTTATTCATTTTAATACAATTCTTTGTAACGTTGTAAAAAGAGTCTGCGTGCCGGCCTAAATAGCAACGCTGTTTCCTTTATCATTATTGAACCGGAAAAAAACTAACTGCTGTTCCGCCACCTGCCGCTAAATTCAATTTTAAGTTAGATTTAGAAGTTACTTCGATGGTTTTGACGGAATAAGCTTTAGGATTTTTTTCCCAATGAGCATTTTTTCCATCTTCATAAATAGTCGCTTTATATTTTTTTCCCGGGGTTAAAAAGCTTAGTGAAATTTCTGTTTTTCTCGGATTTTCATCCGTAATTGCTCCTAAAAACCAGGATTCCTTTCCTTTTGTTTTACGGGCTATCGTGACAAAATCTCCGGGCTCGGCTTCTATAATTTCTGTTTTATCCCAATCTGCTTCCACCTCTTTAATGAACTGAAAAGCATCCGGGTAACGTTCGTAATTTTCCGGTAAATCGGCCGCCATTTGCAATGGACTGTAAATCGTTATATACAAAGCCAGTTGCTTGGCCAAGGTGGTATGTACCTGTTCTTTTTTAGCCGCATCATAGTGACTCATTTTAATTTCAAAAATACCCGGTGTATAATCCATCGGGCCGCCCAGAAGACGGGTAAAAGGCAAAATGGTTTCATGAGCCGGCGGATTGCCGATGCTCCAGGCGTTGAACTCATTGCCCCTGGCCGCTTCTGCCGCAATATAATTCGGATAGGTCCTGTGGTAACCGGTTGGTCTGGACGATTCATGTGAATTCACCATAATTTTGTATTCAGCCGCTCTTTCAACCGCATAATTAAAATGATTAACCATGGTTTGGCCGTCGTGCCATTCACCTCTTGGAATAATCTTACCGACATATCCGCTTTTAACTGCATCATAATTATGTTTCTTCATAAAAGAATAAGCCCTGTCCAAACGCCTTTCATAATTAGCTACAGAACCTGATGTTTCATGGTGCATAATCATTTTGACTCCTTTGGATTCGGCATATTTTTGTACTTCTTCCACATTAAAATCAGGATATGCCGTTACAAAATCAAAAACATTTTCTTTCCAATTACCAAACCAGTCTTCCCAACCCACATTCCAGCCTTCCACCAAAACACCGTCAAAACCATGCTTCGCTGCAAAGTCAATATATTTTTTAGTGTTTTCGGTCGTGGCTCCGTGCTTTCCGGTAGGCTTTAGTTCTGCATCCTGTGCCATTTGCGCATTTTGTGATCCGGCATAATCCCATGTTGAAATTCCCACATGCATCTCCCACCATATACCCACATATTTCATCGGCTTAATCCATGAAGTATCTTCAATTTTAGAGGGTTCATTCAAATTTAAAACCATCTTGGATGCCAGTATTGTCCGGGCATCATCACTCACCATGACAGTCCGCCAGGGAGAATTGGCCGGAGCCTGTAAATACGCTTTATCCCCGATTGCATTGGGAACAAGATGAGACTGCATCAAAAACGTTTGCGTATCCAAATCCAAATGCATGACAGGATAATTAACCACGGCGGCTTCAAAAATATTGATATATAATCCCTCTTTTGACTTCATCATCACCGGTGACTGAATCCTCGATTTGGTCATCGGTCCTTTCATACCGATACCGTTGTTCATATCTAATTTATCTACATCAACAGCCGAAAGAGAAGTCTCATTATAAGCATATTCCTGACTGTCATAATCACCCGGAATCCAGAAGGCCTTATGATCACCGGTTAAGGCAAACTGTGTTGTTTCCTCGTCAATTACAAAATAATTTAATTTCTCCTGAACAGGGATTTCATAGCGAAAAGCCAGTCCTTCGTTAAATAACCGGAAAACCAGGTTCATTTTTCTCCCGGTTGATTTTTGAAAAAGCTCAACCACCATTTGATTGTATTGGTTGAGTATTTCATTCTGTTCACCTAAAACCGGTTTCCATTTTTCGGAAAAGGTGGTTGTTTTTGAACTGATTACTTCAAAACCTTCGTCCAATGGCTGACTGTTTTTGAGTATAAACCCAAGGTTACTGTTCCGGATGATACTTTTGCTTTTGTAAGTCAACGTATAAAAAGGTTTGCCGTTTCCGTCGAGCGAAACGTTTAAAACAATATGGTTATCAGGCGATTTAAGTTGTTGAGCGGACGATGATATTATAAAAAAAAGGCAGACACCGTAAACAATTTTTTTCATTTTTATATTTTTTGAAGACGCTACCAAAGATATGAAATATGGTTAAAATCATCCTAATTAAACCCAAATGCTTTTTGTTGAAATTAAAAGTTCTATTTTTGCTTATTATTTTGATTTGTTTATGAAAAAAATAGTTGGGTTAATTGTACTTTTATTTTCTTTAAACGCCTGTGACGACGGTGATTTTAACATTGAATCGTTTGATTTTTCCAATGCCGCTTCGAACTCCTGTAACAATGGCGAAACCGGTTTTTTTATCTATAAAATCAATGATAACGAAACCCTTATCCTTCAGATTCCGGAATCGAGCTTTATAAATACCATCACCCCCGTTGATCAACCCAGAATTATCAACATCAACAGCACAAATAAGGTTTTGTACAGGCTATACAGCGGTACGTTGAACAACAATGTCATCTGTACCACTATTCCTCCTGCCACCCCCACCGTTACAACTGAGTGGAATGCTCTTTCGGGCAGTATAGAAATAACAACCTCCGTTAACAAACAGGTTAACGAAAACACTAATGCTACGGAGATTACAGGCTATACGCACAACATCGTTTTACGGAATATTAATTTTGATACCGGCAACGGCAACCAACAATTGTTTACCGAGTTAGTCTTTGGTGATTATATCACTTCTTCTTACCGACAAGGTAACTTTGATGTAAATATTGCCCGGTGCGGAAATGATTATTCGTACCTGTTTAAAATTCCTGTTATTGGCTCAAACACACCGGCTAACGTGCCGCCACAGGCAATGACCTTACGTATTGATTCCAGTTTGTTTGTCCCGGAAGTTACGCAGGAAAACCAACCCAGAACAGCTTTGATGAACGGCAGCAGCAACCTGCTTAAATTGATTTTTTACAACGGAATAATCAGTAATGACTTTTTATGTCTGGCCGAAACACCCACTTTTCCTGTTGCCATTGAAGAGTTCAATGCAGACAATGGTGTTACAGAGGTAAGTGGCATCATAGAGGTTACCACAACCATTGAATATGAAATCCCAACCGATAACCAAAGCCCGGTTATTGGTCATCGTCATAAAATTTCGCTTAAAAATATAACCATGACCAAAGTGAGTAGTTCCCCTGAATTACAGGTTTCGTTTAAGCTGGGGGATGTTTATACATTTGGAGAGTTTGTGATTCTGTTGCCCTAACATTACAACATTTTCTTTTGAATAAAATACACTTCGGTTGCTCCAAGACCATATTTTTGGTAACTGGCATCCTGAAATGAAATATTGTCATATCTTCCCAAGAGAAAATCGAGTTCAGCTTTCAGTACACCTTCGCCAACACCATGGATAAATACGACTCTCGGTATTCGGTTTTTTTGAGCAAAATCAAGTTGTCGCTTAGCCGTTTCTATCTGCAGATTCAGAATGTCATAATTATTCATACCGCGTTTGGAAGGCACTAATTTTTCGATGTGCAAATCCACTTCCAACACAAAATCTTCTTTCTTAGACTTCTTTTCTTTTGTAAAATTCCGCTTAACCGGTTCATTTTTTTCCCTGACAGCATTATTTATTCTTTCTCTTGAAATAAAAGAGCCTAATTCGTTGGAATTGTTTTGTTTAATCAATTCATTGACAAAATATGTCATCAGGAAACCATCCGAAGTTTCTACTTCAATCTGATCGTTTTTTATCCCCACTACCACTCCGGAAAAGTCTTCGTCCAAAGCAACTACTTTGTCTCCAATTTTAAACTTCATCATCTTTATCTTCCTGATTTCTGCTGGGTACTTTCTGCATTAATTTCATTACTCCGATCATTACAATCACAATCGCCGCCACTTTGATATAAACAGTGTAATTATTACTTTCTTTCGGAGTGTAAAAAGCAAAAAAAGCAGCAATCAGAACAAGAGGGACAAATACTTTTTTCATCGGATTAAATTTAGACATCAAAGGTAAAGATTAAAATTAAAAACAAGCCAATGAAAAACCAATCTCTTTTTTTCGTAAAATTGTAATCCTAAAAACAGTCAACGATGGAAGAATACATGCTTCCCTGCTTATCTAAAAAACTCTTTGGCATCGATTGCTTCGGTTGCGGTATTCAACGCTCATTAGCTTTGTTACTGCAAGGTGAATTTAAAGCTGCATTTTATATGTATCCTGCTATTTACACCATGCTCTTGTTTTTTGTATTCATCGGCATCAGCCTGATCGATAAATCAAGGAATTATCATAAAATAATTGTGACGTTAGGCATCATCACAGCATTTGTAATGGTATTTTCTTATTTTTATAAACTTTTGTATTATTAACCAACAATTAAATTAAACTTTGAACTTATGGAAAAACAAAAATTACCCAATGCAACAGCTGTCATTATTTTAGGGATTTTATCTATTCTGACCTGTTGTTGTTATGGTATTCTGGGAATTATTTTAGGCGTAATTGCTTTAGTGCTTGCCAAAAAAGACACGCAGCTTTATTTGGAAAACCCTGAATTATATTCAAATTACACAAACATCAAAACAGGTAAAGTACTTGCTTATATCGGTTTGGTACTGAGTTTCATCTATCTTTTGTTAGTAATTTGGATGATTGCTACATTTGGCTTTGAAGGAATGCAGGATCAGGAATTGATGCAGGAACAAATCAGAGAAATGCTTGGACAGTAATCATAAAAAAGGGTGAAACAAAAATTTCACCCTTTTTATTTTTCTTATTTTTCAAAAGCTTTTAATGTACTGATAATAATCGAAATACAATCCATCAATTGTGCTTCGTTCATAACCAAAGGCGGTGCAAACCGGATAATATTGCCATGAGTTGGTTTTGCCAACAGACCGTTTTCAGCTAATTTCATACAAATATTCCAAGCAGTGGAACTGTCTTCAGAATCGTTGATAACAATTGCATTCAGCAATCCTTTTCCTCTTACCAAGCTTACAATCGTGCTGTTTTGAATGTATTCATTTAACCTGTCTCTGAAAATCGTTCCCAATTTCTCCGCATTCTGAGCCAGTTTCTCCTCTTCAACAACCGTCAGGGCAGCGGTAGCAACAGCAGCGGCCAATGGATTTCCGCCAAATGTAGAACCGTGCTGACCGGGACGGATAACGTTCATTATTTCATTATTAGCCAATACCGCAGAAACCGGATAAACCCCGCCAGAAACGGCTTTTCCTAAAATTAAAATATCCGGCTGAACATTTTCGTGATGTACGGCCAATAATTTCCCTGTTCTGGCAACACCGGTTTGTACTTCGTCTGCAATAAACAACACATTGTGGTTAGCACACAATGCTTTTGCCTCTGCCAGGTATCCATCTGCCGGAACATAAACACCCGCTTCGCCCTGAATCGGTTCAACCAAAAACCCGGCGATGTTTTTATTATTTTCCAGAACACTTTTCAAGGCTTTCAGGTCATTATATGGAATTTTTATAAATCCTTCTGTATAAGGCCCGAAGTTCTTACGTGCATTTTCATCATTTGAAAACGATATAATCGTGGTGGTTCTTCCGTGGAAATTATTTTCGCAAACCACAATGACCGCCTGATGTTCCTCAATTCCCTTCTTTTCATAAGCCCATTTACGGCAAATCTTAAGTGCGGTTTCAACAGCTTCTGCCCCGGTATTCATCGGCAAAACCTTATCAAAACCAAACAAATCAGTGATAAATTTTTCATATTTACCCAGCTTATCATTATAGAAAGCCCTGGATGTTAAGGTTAGTGTCCGGGCTTGTTCCGTCAAAGCATTAACGATTTTCGGATGACAATGTCCTTGGTTGACGGCCGAGTAAGCAGAAAGAAAATCATAATATTTTTTTCCTTCAACATCCCAGACATATACCCCTTCCCCTTTACTTAACACCACCGGTAGAGGATGATAATTATGAGCTCCAAACTGGTCTTCTAATGCAATTAATTCTTCTGAACTGATTTTTTCTAAAACTGACATTGTAATAATTTTAAATACGATACATATCAATTCCTACTTTATGGAGAGAAATCATCCAAATTCAAGCAACAAAAATAAGTAATATCTTTGAAAACGTTTGCGTAAGCAGTTAAAATAAAATGACTTTCGTCAGTTTGATTGCACAATAATGTTACTATTTTTACTTTAAAAATCCTTACAACCATGTCTGATTCCAGAAATTACTCCATCAAACAACTGACCAAAATTCAATTGAAGGTTGCCCGGCAAAGCAGAACAATTATGTTTCTTTTTTCAGTTGTTACATCCATGTTCTTGGTACTTCTTCTGCGTGATCCGGGCTTTACGGACACCCAAAATTACGTCATGTTTCTGTTGTTTTTTTCTATCGGGTTATGGATAACAGAAGCTATCCCTCCTTTTGCAGTCGGAATTCTGATTGTCGGTTTTATGGTTTTCATTGTAGGTCAGGAAAATTCAATGGATGCCAAACGCTATGTTCAAACCTGGTCAGACGGAGTGATCTGGCTTTTTTTAGGCGGATTTTTTTTAGCTGAAGGAATGAAAAAAACCAAATTAGACCTTCTTTTGCTCAAGCTGGCTGCTCCAAAATTTGGCTCGCAGGCTCAATACATCATCTTAGGTTTGATGATGACCACAGCAATAATCTCCATGTTAATGAGCAACACGGCTACAACAGCTATGATGATTGCCACCGTTACACCTTTGTTTTTACAATTGGGTAAAGATTCCAAAATTTCAAAAGTACTCTTATTGGGTATCCCTGCTGCCGCTTCAATCGGCGGCATGGGAACCATTATCGGCACGGCTCCCAACGCAATCGCTGTAGGTGCATTAGAAGGGATAGGCGTAAAAATAACGTTCATTGAATGGATGATTATCGGTGTTCCGGTTTCTGTTCTGCTTACCGTGATGTTTTGGAAAGTTTTATTGGTTAAGTACAAAATCAAAAAAGAAACCCTGTCGCTTGATTTTCTTCAACAGGAAACACCTCAGGAAGAAGAATACAATGAAGAAGACAAAATCCGTAAAAGAATTGTACTCATCGTTCTGGCCACTACCCTCGGTTTGTGGTTAACTTCGCAATGGACAAAAATACCTGTAGCTGCAGTTTCCGGAATACCAATCGTGGCATTAACCATGCTGGGAATTATTGATGCCGACGATGTTCGCTCCCTCCCCTGGGATACCCTGATGCTCGTTGCGGGCGGTCTGGCTCTCGGAATCGCTATTCAGGAACAAGGATTGGCAGATTATTTCATTTCTAAAATAAGTTCAGTAGAGGTTAACTTTTACCTGTTGTTGTTATTGTTCTCCCTGACAACGGTAATCCTGTCAAACTTTATGAGTAATACGGCCGCAACCACCATTCTGATTCCGGTAGGCATATCGCTCATGAGCATTACAGAAGACATCGACCCTATTATCCTGCCTTTTGTAATCGGACTGAGTGCTTCCTGTGCATTATTGCTTCCCGTTTCCACACCCCCAAACGCTATTGCATATAGCACAGGTCTCATTAAACAGTCTGAATTTAGAATCGGTGGTTTTTTTGTTGGGTTAGTCGGACCAATTTTAATTATAACCTTCACACTGTTATACGCTATGTTAAACTAAAATCCTGTTAACGAGTTTTTCCAACCTTTCATCGAATAGATTTTAGCCTGCCTCTCTTTTTTGATATTTTTATATAAAATCAATAAAAAATGAGAAAATTTTTACTTTTAATTCCGGTCTGTTTCTTTTTTGTGCTGTTATCATGTTCAGACAATGATGATGATTTGCCATTAACAAGCCAGACAAACAGTGTTTCCGCTAAAATTGACGGAGAAAACGTCACCTTTGCAAATTTTGTGGTTACCAAACAGGATTATACCGATGAGGATACAGGATTTCAATGGACCGACATAAGGGTTTTAGGTTATAATACAAATGATCCGTTGAGTGTAATTGAATTTATTGTTGAAAAAGGTTTACTGGGAGCAGAGTCCATTTGGCGATTTAATATTACAATAAACGGTTTTACTTATACACAAAACAACAGTGCTTTTACAACTTTGGTAACCGAAAGCACCGAAAGCAAATTAAAAGGAACTTTCTCCGGAACTTTAACAGAACCAAACAACGGCCAGATTATCACTGTTCTCAACGGTATTTTTGACGTTGATCACTAATTGAATTTTATTGTTCGGAACTTAAAGAATCCATAAGAAAACATTACATTTGTGTTATCAAATAACTTGTTGTATGAAAAGTAAATTATTTTTTATTTTAAGTTTTGTTTTGTTAGGAGTTTCTTCCTGTTCTTCAGACGATGACAAAGCTGATGTCAATTTTATCCGTGCCAAATTCAATGGTACTGAACAAAAGTTTAACATTATCAGTGTTGATAAAGTTGATTATCCTGAAGAAGGTTATTCGGATGTAGAAGTTACCGCTACCATGAGTAGTGATGATACAAAAACATTTATACTGAAATCTGAATTTGGTGTTACCGGTGAAGGTATTGTATGGGGTATTTATTATATAAATGACGGGGTTTATTACACAAACAATATTGATAATACCAATTCTAACGTAGCTGAAAATTCCAACGGAAGATACAAAGGAACTTTTTCCGGAACGCTGTTTGACGAAGACAGTGGAGCAACAATAATGCTTACCGAAGGCTCGTTTGACATCATTTATTAAAACCGGAAAAGGAAAATGCTGAACGTCTTTTTTATAAAGGCGTTTTTTTTGTGATAAAAAATTCATAACTCCCTGAAATTTTAGTATTGAATACCTTATTTTTGCTCCATGGGAAGAAAAAATACGGACAAAATTATTTTTAAAGAGGTACCTGTTTTAGATGCCGGAGCCAAAGGAGTTTCTGTTGCCAAGGCAGAAGACGGCAGAGTCATCTTTATTCAAAATGTAGTACCCGGTGATGTTGTTGACGTACAGACATTCAAAAAAAGAAAAGCTTATTTCGAGGGAAAAGCCATTCATTTTCATCAGCTTTCAACACACCGTGTTAATCCGGAATGCGAACATTTTGGGATTTGTGGCGGTTGTAAGTGGCAAAACATGAACTACAGCCAGCAATTATTCTATAAGAACAACGAAGTATATAATAATCTGAAACGAATCGGAAAAATTGAACTTCCTGAATTTGAAGAAATTTTAGGTTCTGAAAAGCAATTTTTCTACCGGAATAAAATGGAATTTTCTTTTTCTGACAGTCGTTGGCTTACCGAAAATGAAATTCAGCAGGACAATACAATTCAGAACAGAAATGCATTGGGTTTTCATATCCCGAAAATGTGGGATAAAATATTAGACATTAAAAAATGTCATTTGCAACAGGATCCTTCCAATGCCATCCGGAATGCCCTGAAGGAATTTGCAACCCGGCATAACATTCCATTTTTTAATGCCCGTAACCACGAAGGTTTGTTGAGAACACTCATGATACGAACTGCATCAACCGGCGAAATCATGGTACTGATTCAGTTTTTCAAAGAAGACAAAAAGCAACGTGAGCTAGTGTTGAATTTTCTTTCTGAAAAATTTCCCGGGATTACCTCATTACTTTATGTGATCAACGGGAAAGCGAATGATACGTTATATGATCAGGATATAAAGCTATTCAAAGGCAGAGACTATATTCTGGAAGAAATGGAAGGGTTACACTTTTCCATCAATGCCAAATCTTTTTACCAGACCAATTCGAATCAAGCCTATGAACTTTATAAAATAACCCGTGAGTTTGCCGGATTAACCGGAAATGAACTGGTTTATGATTTATATACCGGAACCGGAACCATTGCACAATTTGTTTCCAAAAAAGCAAAAAAAGTTATCGGCGTAGAAGCCGTCCCCGAAGCCATTGCTGATGCGAAAGAGAATGCCAGACGTAACAACATCACCAACTGCGAATTTTTTGTGGGCGATATGAAGGATGTCTTTAATGCCGGATTTATTTCTAAACACGGAAAACCGGATGTCATCATAACCGATCCGCCGCGGGACGGAATGCATGCTGCGGTGGTAGAACAAATCATGAAAATAGCCCCCGCAAAAGTGGTTTACGTAAGTTGTAATTCGGCAACACAAGCCCGTGATTTAGCCTTGATGGACTCACTATACAAGGTTTCACGTGTGCGTCCGGTTGATATGTTCCCGCAAACACACCATGTTGAAAACGTGGTACTTTTAGAAAAAAGACAATGAAAAACAGTTTAAGAATTTTCTTTTTAATACTCATAACATCCCTCTTTTCCGGATGTGAAAAAGACGACATCTGTGCAGCCGGAACCCCAACCACGCCCAGGTTAGTCATCGAATTCTACAGCATTGACAACAGCACGGTAAGAAAATTGGTTGCCAATTTAAAAGTGCAGGGCGAAGGTGCCGCTACAACTCTGGATTTTAATCAGGTGGATACGATTGAACTTCCGTTAAAGACTAACGAAAATTTCACGAACTACAGCCTGAATATCAATTCTACTTCAGGTACCGCGTCCAACAACACCGATTTTATCCGATTCAATTACAGCGTAAATGACATTTACATTTCAAGAGCTTGTGGATTTAAAAGTCGTTTTAACCTAAACCTGGCCAACGGTATTATTCAAACCAATCCGGAAGGAGATACCGATTTTTGGATAAAAAATATAGAAATTGTAAAGAGTAATGTTGAAACCGAAGAAGATGTCCATATCAAAATGTATTTTTAGTTTTTTACCGGTATTGTTTTCGCTGACTGTCGTTGCTCAGGAAACAAAAAAAGACAGTATCATTACTCCGGTTAAAACCGAACGTTATGGTCTTCGGGTCGGAATTGATGCCTTTAAACTGGCACAAAGTCTTTATGAGGATGATTACAGAGGGCTCGAAATCGTGGGCGATTACCGTTTGACCAAAAAATACTATCTGGCCGGAGAAATTGGCAACGAAAAGAAAACAATTAATGATGACCGTGTTAATTTTACGACTTCCGGAACTTATTTTAAAGTAGGGTTTGATTACAATGCTTATGAAAACTGGTTAGATATGGAAAACCTGATTTATGTTGGTCTGCGTTTTGGAGCCAGCACATTCAGCCAAGAACTGAACACTTACAGGGTATATAACCCAAACCCATATTTTGGAGAATCGCCAACCGTTCCTTCCGGAAAAAAATTTGACGGCTTATCAGCCCAATGGGGAGAATTTGTGGCGGGAGTCAAAGCCGAATTACTCTCAAATTTTTATGCCGGATTCAGCTTTAGGATAAATTATTTAATCGGGAATAAAAAGCCCTCCGATTTTGACAATCTTTATATTCCGGGATTCAACAAAACTTATGAAGGAAAATTTGGTGTAGGATTCAATTATACCCTCTCCTATTTTATACCCATTTATAAAAAGAAAATTCAGCCCAAAACCGAAGAAATCAAGAAGTAATTAAACTGACCTTACGCCTTTTAAAAAAATCCATTTCATAAACAATCGTTCTCCTTCTTTGGTTTGAATAGCCTGAAACTTAGGAGCCAGAATCAATGTGGCAATAAAAGCGAAAAACGGAGGCCAAAATCTTTCTAAGGCAGTAAAATAATCAATAGCATAGCGAAAAGGAATAAACACTACCGCAAAGGAAATCAATTGAAACAGAAACGCTTTTGTTTTGAGAGTCATAAAGTATAATTTAAACAAAGTTACAAAATTTTATAATTACCCTTTTATCGTAAATTTTGTAACTTACTGTAAAGATTAAAGTTTTTATTTTACTTTTACGAATCTGTTTTGGTAAATCTTGACGGTAAAAAACAATTCGATTCGATGCAATATAAAAGTCTGAATAACCTTGCTCCAACAGTCTCCTTTAAAGAAGCCGTCGTTTTAGGTCTTGCTCCTGACAAAGGACTATACTTCCCGAAACAAATAAATGCCCTTCCCGTATCTTTTTTTGAAAAAATTGAAACCCTCAGCAATGTTGAAATTGCTTATGAAGCCATAAAACAATTTATCGGAAGCGAAATTCCCGAAAATGACTTAAAACAAATTCTTGCGGAAACGTTAAATTTTGATTTTCCGCTAACCCCTGTAGAAGATAACATTTTTTCATTGGAACTGTACCATGGTCCCACGATGGCTTTTAAAGATGTAGGGGCACGATTCATGGCGAGGTGTCTGGCCTATTTCAACCAGAAAAATCCAGCACAAAAGAATACCATTTTGGTTGCTACCTCCGGTGATACAGGCGGAGCAGTTGCCAGCGGCTTCCTGGGCGTTCACCATGTTGAAGTCGTTATCTTATATCCCGGCAGTAAAGTAAGCGAAATTCAGGAACGCCAATTGACCACACTGGGACAGAATATTACGGCACTTGAAGTAGACGGGGTTTTTGATGATTGCCAGGACATGGTAAAAAAGGCCTTTTTAGATCCTGATTTAGCTCATAAAAACTTAACTTCTGCCAATTCCATCAATGTGGCCAGATGGTTGCCGCAAATGTTTTATTTTTTCTTTGCCTATAAAGCCTTAAAAAAATGCAATCAACCACTCATCGTTTCTGTTCCGAGTGGAAATTTCGGCAATATCTGTGCCGGTATTTTAGCCCAAAAAATGGGCTTACCTATCCGCCACTTTATTGCATCTACCAACCAAAACGATACAGTTCCCCGCTTTATGACTGACGGGAATTATAATCCCAGACCATCTAAAGCCACATTATCAAATGCCATGGATGTTGGCAATCCGAGTAATTTTGTACGGATTCTGGAACTATACCACCAGGATTTAACCGCTTTCAGAAAAGATTTTTCATCCTATTGTTTTTCTGATGAAGAAACCGTTGCTGCCATGAAAAAACTATATACTGAATACAACTATATTGCAGAACCTCACGGAACGGTCGGCTATCTGGGGCTTAAAAAAGAGTTAATTCACCAGCCCGGTTGTATCGGCATATTTTTAGAAACAGCCCACCCTATTAAATTTGCTGATATTGTAGAATCAACCTTAGGTTTGCGTTTATCCGTTCCCAAACAAATTGAAAGCGTTCTGAATAAAGAAAAGAAAAAGAAAAAGATTAAATCATATGGTGATTTAAAAGACTTTTTAAACTGATTCAAATTCCAAAAAACAACTAAATACCACCTTTTATGAATCAAATTCAACTTCAAAAACTCAATTGTCCGTTCCATGTAAAAAAGAAAATAATTTTTTTATATTTGGGTAATGAAAAGTAAATCAAACATCATTTCCTTTGTTTTCATTATTGCTTCGCTCTTTTTAGCCATTATTTTACACATGGTTTTAAGAGGAAGTTTTAAAAATGATTTTCAAAGTTTAATTACTTTTCATTTTATCAAAGATGTCAGTTTCATTATAGCTGCCGGTTTACTGCTCCGGTTTGTAATTGCCCGGAATGACAGAAGAAATATCTCTATTTTAGAACAGCTGCAAAACATCAACACTGAAATTAAAGAATCCAATGAACGTTATGACATTGTAGCCAAAGCAACGAGTGATACCATTTGGGATTGGAAAATTCAAGAAGATCAGTTTGTGTGGAACAAAGGGATTCATGGAATTTTTGGTTACAAAAAAGAAGATGTAGGAGCAACTTCCAGTTGGTGGTTTGACAGAATACATCCGGAAGACAGTCTGAAAATGTCTGTAAAACTCTATTCCTTTCTGGAACAGAAAACAGAACGTTGGCAGGACGAGTACCGTTTTAAATGTGCAGACGGAAGCTATAAATATGTTTTTGACCGGGGTTTTTTAGTTAAAGACGAAGAAGGAAAAGCCATCCGGATGATTGGAGCGATTCAGGACGTTACAAAACAAAAAGAAGAAGAGCAACGTCTGAAACTACTTGAGACGGTAATTACACAAACCAAAGATGCCGTAGTGATTACAGATACTGATACGTCCGGCCATCCGATTCCGAATATTATATTTGTAAACCAGGCTTTTACAAAAATGACCGGTTACCGGCCCAAGGAAGTCATCGGAAAGTCACCCATCATGTTCACCGGACCAAAATCAGACATGGCTGAACTTGAAAAACTTTCTGTAGCCATAAAAAATTACAAAGAGTGTTTTATTGAAACGATCAGCTATAAAAAAAACGGAGAAGAATACTGGGTAAATTTTTCCATGATTCCGGTAACTAACAAAGAAGGGGAACATTCGCACTGGATTTCGATCCAACGGGATGTTACAAAAGAAAAAAACCAGGAACGGGAGCGGGAACAGCTTATTCGTGAATTAACGCAAAACAATAAAGATTTAAAACAATTTTCATACATCACTTCACACAATTTCAGAGCACCTTTATCAAATTTAACAGGTCTCCTGCACTTATTGGAGGATGTTCCTATTGAAAATGAAGAGCTTCAGGAAATCTTAAACGGGTTTAAACGTTCTACCCACCTCCTGAATGAAACAATCGAAGATTTAGTTAAAGTAGTCATCATCAAAGACAATCCTTCGATATTAAAAGAAGAAATATCCATTAAAGAAATTTTTGAAAATGTTTTTTTCCAGCTGAACAACCAAATTAATCTTTACAAACCTAATATTAAGTTTGATATTGACGAAAAACTGACCGTCAACATCAACAAAGCATATATGGAGAGTATTATTTTGAACCTGATGTCGAATGCTTTGAAATACCGCTCACAAGATAAAACACCAAAAATAGTAATAAAAGCCACCGAAAAAGAAAATTTTGTAAATTTGGTTATTAAAGACAATGGTATTGGGATTGACCTGGATAAAAACAAAGACAAAATTTTTGGCCTGTATCAACGATTTCATAATTATCCGGACAGTAAAGGATTGGGCTTATATCTGGTAAAATCACAGATTGAAGCTATGGGAGGCTCCATTGAAGTTGAGAGTCAGGTTGGAAAAGGAACACAATTTACACTAACCTTTAAAAAAGAATAATGTTGAAAACCATACTGTGCGTTGATGACGACCCGATTACTTTAATGCTCTGTAAAAAAGTAATCAAAAAAGCCGAATTCAGTGAAGATGTTATTTTTGCCAATAACGGTCAGGAAGCCTTTGAGTTATTTCAGTCCATTGTGAGCAAAAAAGAAAAAAAAGAGCCATACCAGTTGCCTCAACTTGTTTTTCTCGATTTAAACATGCCTGTAATGAACGGGTGGGAATTTTTGGACCTGTTCAAAGAGAATATTGCCAATGAATTTTTGCAAACCAAAGTAATCATACTCTCATCGACCATTGATCCGGCAGATTATAACAAAGCTAAAGAATATGATATTGTTTCACATTTTTTATCAAAACCGATCACTGTGGAAATGCTCGAAAATTTAAAACCAATATATTCATAAATCAAAAAAGCTTTCCATTCCGGAAAGCTTTTTTAATATTATATAACTGGATTTCAAACTATAACTTAGCTACGTGCTTCGTTAATTTTGATTTTAAATTAGAAGCTTTGTTATCGTGAATGATGTTTTTCTTTGCTAATTTATCAATCATAGAGATTACAGCAGATAATTTTCCGGCCGCATCAGATTTATCAGTAGACAACCTTAACGCCTTGATCGCATTACGGGTAGTTTTGTGTTGATATCTGTTTAATACTCTTTTCTTTTCGTTACTTCTGATTCTCTTCAGAGCTGACTTATGGTTTGCCATTTTCTTTTAATTTTAGATGTAATAATTTATAAAAAATACTAGTTAAAAAAGAAAAACCTCCCACAATTGCAAAACAATCACTTTGGTTTTAACTAATAAAACAAAAACCGAGACACCAATTTTTATTTTATAAAACTAATTTACAACTAATTTTTGTAGTCCGTAGGGGAATCGAACCCCTGTTACCAGGATGAAAACCTGGCGTCCTAACCCCTAGACGAACGGACCGATAATTTTTTAAATTTCTGTTTAAGAACATTAGTTGTAGCCCGTAAGGGAATCGAACCCTTCTTACCAGGATGAAAACCTGGCGTCCTAACCGATAGACCAACGGGCCATTTATCAATTGCGAGAGCAAAAATACAACTATTTTTTATACTCGCAATAGTTCTAAATATTTTTTTTCTTTTTTTTTAATACGCCTTGGCAAAAAGCACTCTCCCGGCAGAAGGCTTTCCACTAAACATACACACACCATGCTCCTCTTTACTGTCCAAAGGAATACATCGGATGGTTGCTTTGGTAAGTTCTTTTATCTTTTCCTCTGTTTCCGCTGTTCCGTCCCAATGAGCTGCAAAAAAACCGCCTTTTGTATCGAGCAATTGTTTAAACTCTTCGAAATCGTCAACTGGCGTAACATGACTGTTTCTGAATTCAAAAGCTCTGTCATACAGACTCTTTTGAATGCTTGCCAACAAATGCTCAATATAGATTTCAACCCCTTCTTTAGCAACAATTTCTTTCGTTAAATTATCTCTTCGGGCAATTTCATAGGTACCGTTTGCCAGGTCATTTGGGCCAACAGCAATTCGAACAGGAACGCCTTTTAATTCGTATTCATTAAATTTAAAACCTGGTTTGTGGGTCGTTCGGTTGTCAAATTTTACTGAAATCCCGAGCTTTCGAAGTCCTTTCATTAGCTTTTCAACTTCTACAGCAATAGCCTCTAATTGCTCATCCGATTTATAAATCGGAACAATCACCACCTGAATAGGAGCAAGATTTGGCGGCAGAACCAAACCATTATCATCCGAATGTGTCATCACCAAAGCTCCCATTAAACGTGTTGAAACGCCCCATGAAGTGCCCCATACATGTTCTTGCTTACCCTCGGCATTGGCAAACTTCACTTCAAATGCTTTGGCAAAGTTCTGTCCTAAAAAATGTGAAGTTCCCGCTTGCAGGGCTTTACCATCCTGCATTAAGGCCTCAATACAATAAGTCTCTACCGCACCCGCAAAACGTTCAGATTCTGTTTTCACCCCTTTGATTACCGGAATAGCCATGAAGTTTTCGGCAAAATCAGCATATACATTCATCATTTTTACCGACTCTTCAATTGCTTCTTTTTCTGTGGCATGAGCCGTATGCCCCTCCTGCCATAAAAACTCAGCTGTTCTCAAAAACAAACGGGTTCTCATTTCCCAACGCACTACGTTCGCCCATTGGTTAATAAGCAGCGGTAAGTCTCTGTAAGACTGAATCCAGTTTTTATAAGTACTCCAGATAATTGCTTCACTGGTTGGCCGGACAATAAGCTCTTCTTCCAATTTAGCATTAGGATCAACCATTAATTTTCCTTTATTATCGGGATCGTTTTTTAAGCGGTAATGTGTTACAATAGCACATTCTTTGGCAAAACCTTCGGCATTTTTCTCCTCTGCTTCAAACATACTCTTGGGCACAAACAAAGGGAAATATGCATTTGAATGTCCTGTTTCTTTGAACATCCTGTCTAACTCAGCCTGCATTTTTTCCCAAATGGCATAGCCATAAGGTTTTATAACCATACAACCTCTAACTCCTGAGTTTTCCGCTAAATCGGCTTTAACCACGAGTTCATTGTACCATCTTGAATAATCTTCGGATCTTTTGGTCAGGTTTTTGCTCATTTTGAATAATTTGGCATAAAAATTGTTTAACTAATTTTAACTAAATAGTTCGGCAAAACTAACTATTTTTGTAATAACAACAATAAAAATGCTCTGAATATGAAAACTAATTATTACCTCACAACAAAAAACATCCCCTATGTAGTATTATTCTTTTCAGGGTTGTTATTCGTATCCTGCAGCTCTTATCAAAATTCTTCCTATTATGATAATGACGGTGTTTACAGAGTAGCAAACGGAAACAGAGGAGTTGCTGTTTCTAATGACGGCAGACAGAACAATACAAATCTGGCTTATCAGAACTATTTTAAATCAAAACAATTAAACGCTGAAGAAACAGTCTTTACAGACGTTGAAAGTTATTCCTCCGTGGAAGACAGCTCTGCAACTTCAGAAAGAAACTATGACGCTTATGCTGCATGGGGATCAAACCCTACTTCAGTCACAGTGAATGTATATGACAACAACTGGGGATGGAACTACTGGAACAATTGGTACGGTCCCGGTTGGGGTTGGGGATGGAATAACTGGTACGGCCCAGGATGGGGATGGAACGTTGGCTGGGGTTGGAACAGTTGGTACGGTCCCGGTTGGGGCTGGGGTTGGAACAACTGGTACGGCCCAGGATGGGGATACGGTTGGTACGGAAACAATTATGCCCATACAAGAGGAAGGAGAACCGGAGGTTATTATGGAAACCGATACACTGATGGACGATATAACGGACGAACATCCTACACTACCAGCGGACGAACATCGACAAGAAATAATTTTGGTACAGGAACCCGGAACTCATCAACAAGAGCTGTGCAGGTTTCTCCAAGAAATTCATCCAATTCAAGAGATTACAATTACAACAATGTAGGAACCCGAAATTCTACCCGGCCTAATTCAAACGCTACTACTCCCAACGTTAGGAACAGTGCTCCTACCAGAAGCTCATCTGCACCAACTTATTCCGGCTCCAGATCAAGTTCAGGAAGTTCGTTCGGCGGCGGCCGATCATCAGGCGGTGGCGGTGGACGATCATCAGGCGGCGGTGGACGCGGCAGAGGTTAATCTAAAAATAATGGAAAATACCTGTGTTGAATCAGATTTGGTTTACATGGGTATTTTTATGAAAAAAATAAAAAAACATGAAAAAGATTTTTATTACTTCCAGCTTATTATTTGCAAGCTTTATTTCCATTTCGCAGGAAATAACGCCTAACGAAGGGTTGCGTTATGCTATTGATAACTTAACCGGTTCTGCCCGATTCAGAGCAATGAGCGGTGCTTTTGGTGCCGTTGGCGGAGATTTATCTTCCATTAACGTAAATCCTGCCGGATCTGCTGTCTTTAATTACAACCAGGCTACCCTGTCACTCAGCAGTTATAACATCAGAAACAGCTCCAGTTATTTTGGCACCAGAACCATTGAAAACGATTCTGATTTAGATATAAACCAAGCCGGTGCCGTGTTTGTCTTTAAAAACAATAATCTGTCAAACGGCTGGAATAAGTTCAGCTTAGCCCTGAACTACGAAAACAATTCAAATTTCGACAATCAGTTTTTTACCCGTGGTGTTAACCCCAATAACTCTATTGACGGTTATTTTCTGCGGTTTGCCAACGGACTGCCTAATGAAGGCGGTATATTTCTTGATGTACTTGAAACAGCTTTTTTTGATGAACTAAGCTTTATTGACCAACAGGCACTTTTAGGTTATAATGCCTACATATTTAACCCGGTTGATAACACCCCGGACAATACGATGTATGTTTCCAATGTTCCGACTGCCGGTAACTATTATCAGGAAAACTATACTGTTGCAACTGGTTATAATGGAAAACTGACCGGTAATATTGCCACTTCTTTTAAAGACAGGCTGTTTATCGGACTGAACTTGAATGCTCATTTTACGGACCTGACCAATACAATTTCTATCTACGAAAGATACAACAACAATACGTCAACCGGTCTTCGCTCCGTTCAATTTGACACCGAGACCTACACGTATGGTGGCGGGTTCTCATTTGGTATCGGTGCCATCGGAAAAATTACGGATAACATCAGACTGGGACTGGCGTATGAGTCGCCAACATGGTATAATCTAACCGATGAAGTCAGACAACGGACAATAGCATACTGTGCAGACTGTGACACAAACAACCCTATTGTATTTGACCCCAATGTCATTATGATATTCGATTCCTATAAAATTCAGACGCCAAGTAAATTAACCGGAAGCTTTGCCTATGTGTTTGGTGAAAAAGCATTGGTCAGTGTAGATTATGCCATGAAAGATTATAGCAACACCACCTTCAGGCCAAGACACGATTACAGCCTGGAATCTTTAAACAACTTTATGTCTGCCAACTTAGACACGGCAGCAGAAATCAGAGTGGGTGGTGAATTTAAACACAAGCAATGGAGCTTCAGAGGCGGATATCGCTTTGAAGAAAGCCCGTATAAAACTGATACAGCTATGGGTGACCTGACCGGCTACTCCGGTGGTTTTGGTTTTGATTTTGGAATTTCAAGATTAGACCTGGCTTATGCCTACAGCAGAAGAAAAATGGACTATGCCCTGATTAGTACCGGACTGGGTGATACCTCAAGATTAACAGCTGTTAATAATAATGTGACACTGAGTTATACAATAAAGTTTTAACCCATGAATAAAAAACTCAAAACCATTTACGCAAGGTGAATGGTTTTTTTATTTAATTCGATTAATCTCAAATAAAACCGTAATTTTGCATCCCTCTTGAGAATAAAAAGGAGAACAAAACCATGAGAACCAAATCGTTAAAGAAAAATAAAATCAACGTTATAACCCTCGGATGCTCAAAAAATGTGTATGACAGTGAAGTATTGATGGGACAGCTCAAAGCCAGCGGGAAGGATGTTGTTCATGAGCAGGAAGGCAATATTGTGGTCATTAACACCTGTGGTTTTATCGATAATGCCAAGGCTGAATCTGTCAATACGATATTGGAATATGTTGATAAAAAAGAACAGGGAATTGTAGATAAAGTTTTTGTAACCGGTTGTCTGTCTGAACGGTACAAACCGGATCTGGAAAAAGAGATTCCCAACGTAGATCAGTATTTCGGCACCACAGACCTGCCTATTCTGCTAAAAGCATTGGGAGCAGATTATAAGCATGAGCTTTTAGGCGAACGACTCACAACAACCCCCAAGAACTTTGCCTATCTGAAAATTGCCGAAGGTTGTGACCGTCCGTGTAGTTTTTGTGCCATCCCGATTATGAGAGGAAAACACGTTTCGCAGCCTATTGAAAAACTGGTCAAAGAAGCAGAAGGTTTAGCAAAGAACGGCGTTAAGGAATTAATCTTAATTGCACAGGATTTAACGTATTACGGTTTAGACTTATATAAAAAACGAAATTTAGCTGAACTTTTAGAACATCTGGTCAAGGTTGACGGTATTGAATGGATTCGTCTGCACTATGCCTTCCCCACCGGATTTCCGATGGATGTATTGGAATTGATGAAAAACGAACCCAAAATTTGTAATTATATTGATATTCCGTTACAACATATTTCAGACAATATTCTCAAATCGATGCGTCGCGGAACCACACAGGAAAAAACGACCAATCTTTTAAAAGAATTCAGAAAAGCTGTTCCGGGCATAGCCATCAGAACAACATTAATTGTTGGGTATCCGGGTGAAACCGAAGAAGATTTTCAAACCCTTAAAAACTGGGTAGAAGAAATGCGTTTTGAGCGTTTAGGCTGTTTTGCCTATTCGCATGAAGAAAACACACATGCCTATTTACTGGAAGACAATGTTCCGGCAGAAGTAAAACAACAACGTGCGGCTGAAATAATGGATATTCAATCTCAGATTTCATGGGATTTGAATCAGGAAAAGATCGGACAAACATTCCGGTGTATTATCGACAGAAAAGAAGGGCCGTATTTTGTTGGAAGAACAGAGTTTGACAGTCCGGATGTGGACAACGAAGTATTAATAGATGCCGCAAAATTTTATGTCAAAGTAGGGGACTTCTGTATGATAAAAATTACGGATGCCACTGAATTTGATTTATACGGTGAACCGGTAGATAAAAAATAATTACGTATGAAAAAAATATCAATATTAGGTATGCTCCTCTTTCTGGTAACAGTACATGCACAGGTGGATCGCTCCATTGGCCCGTCTCAGTACAGAAACAGTAAATCATCTTATAAACCGGAAAAGAAAGACCCTGTTGAAGTATCGCTTGCTTTTTTAAAGAAAGAACTAAACTTAGACAGTTTTCAGGAAGCCGCTACAAAAGTTTATCTGACTGAAAATTTAGCCGAAAATGAAAAAATTATCGCTTTATCAATACCCTCCGAACAGAAAAAAGAAAAATATGATGAAGCGATAAAGACTTTTGATGAAAAAATGATTAAAATTTTAAATCCTGATCAAGTTAAACTTTTTGAAGCATTAAAAGACAAAAACAAATCCAAAGAAAAATCAAAAAAGAAAAAGAAAAAAGAAGAGGAAGATTAATTCCTCTTTTTTCATGAATATATCTTGTCCTGAAATAGCAATATAACAAAAGAATCGTTACAAAAGAGAAAATGAATAAACAGACTATTCTTTTTTTAACCTTTTTTGATTAATGTAAAAAACTCCTGCTACATCAATTGCAAACATTACAATCTGTTCAATCTTGAGTTAATCGCACTCCACTCAACTGCCTTTCGCTTTCTTCTGCTTCGCTACAAAAAATGTAAATTTATCTTTTTATTAAAACACCCAAAAGTATTCACCTCAGCTTACTGTATTTACAATGGAATATTACCGTGTTTCCGCTTAGGCAACTCTACTTCTTTGTTCTCCAGCATACTAAATGCTTTTAATAATTTTTTTCTGGTTTCGTTAGGCAAAATCACCTCGTCAATAAACCCTCGCTGGGCAGCCCGATAGGGAGTAGCAAACTTTTCGGCATATTCGGCTTCCTTTTCTATCAATTTGGCTGCCGGGTCCTGAGCTTCAGCAATTTCTTTTTTAAAGATAATTTCGCTGGCTCCTTTGGCTCCCATCACGGCAATTTCTGCCGATGGCCAGGCAAAATTCATGTCGGCTCCAATGTGTTTGGAATTCATTACATCATACGCCCCTCCATAGGCTTTCCGGGTAATGACAGTTACTCTCGGAACGCTTGCTTCACTTAAAGCATATAATAATTTGGCTCCGTGTACTATAATTCCGTTCCATTCCTGATCGGTTCCCGGTAAAAATCCGGGCACATCCACCAATACCAACAGCGGAATATTAAAGCAATCGCAAAAACGGGTAAAACGAGCCGCTTTTACCGAGCTGTTTACATCTAAAACCCCGGCTAAATACAATGGTTGGTTCGCTACAATTCCGATACTTCTTCCGCCCAGGCGGGCAAAACCCACGATGATATTTTCGGCATAATCCTTATGAATTTCAAAAAAGGAATCTTCGTCAATTATTCCCTGAATCACTTCATGCATATCATACGGCTTGTTGGGATTATCCGGAATAATGGACATAAGCTGTTCCCGCATTTCATCATGTAAAACATAAGGTAGTTTAGGTGTTTTTTCTTTGTTGCTCTGGGGTAAATAGCTCAATAACTTTTTCACATCTTCCAGGCATTCCACATCATTAGCCGAAGTAGTATGTGCTACCCCTGATTTGGTTGAATGCGTGCTTGCTCCTCCTAATTCTTCCGAGGTTACGGTTTCATTCGTTACGGTTTTCACTACATTGGGTCCGGTAACAAACATATAACTGGTATTTTCTACCATCATGGTAAAATCGGTCATGGCCGGAGAATAAACCGCTCCGCCGGCACAAGGCCCCATAATGGCTGAAATTTGCGGGATGATTCCGCTTGACTTTACATTGCGGTAAAAAATATCGGCATAACCGCCCAGAGAGCGGACACCTTCCTGAATTCTGGCTCCGCCGGAATCATTCAATCCAATCATCGGAGCCCCTGTTTTAAGTGCCATGTCCATTACTTTACAGATTTTTTCTGCATGTGTTTCGGATAAAGCTCCGCCAAAAACCGTGAAATCCTGAGCAAAAACAAAAACCAGCCTTCCGTTAACGGTGCCATATCCGGTGATTACTCCGTCGCCGTATATCAATTCCTCCTGCATTCCGAAATCAGTGGTCCGGTGCGTGACCAATGCATCTATTTCTTCAAATGAACCTTCGTCCATCAAGTAATTCACCCGTTCCCGAGCTGTTAATTTTTTCTTGGTATGTTGGGTTTCAATTCTTTTTTTACCTCCTCCTAATCGGGCTTCGGCTAATTTATCCTGTAATACTTTTATTTTATTTTCCATACTTACTGAATTGGTAATCGAACAATTTTCTGATCTTCAAGGTATTGCTTCAAAGCCACTAATGCTGCAATTTCAGCTTCCTCAGTGTGCTTCGATCTCAGTTTTTCGGCATTGTAATATTTTTTAACAAAATGCGTATCAAAATTTCCGGTACAAAAAGCTTCGTGCTCACAAACAAACTTCCCGAATGGCAAAGTGGTTTGCACACCTTTCACTTTGTAGGCATCGATTGCTTTACACATTAACTGAATTGCTTCTGCCCTCGTTTTTCCGTAAGTAATTAATTTGGCCAACATCGGATCATAATAAATCGGCACATCCATTCCTTGCTCAAACCCGTTATCTACCCGAATACCATCACCCTCAGGCAACCTGTATTCTTCCAAATGGCCAACACTTGGCAGAAAATCATTTAAAGGGTCTTCAGCATAAACCCTTAACTCTAAGGCATGACCTTTAATTTGCAGGTCTTCCTGTTTAATGGATAAAACATCTCCTTCTGCCACCCGAATCTGCATTTCTACCAGATCCACACCGGTAATCATTTCTGTTACCGGATGTTCTACCTGTAAACGGGTATTCATTTCCAAAAAGTAAAAATTATGGTTTTCATCCAATAAGAATTCTACGGTTCCGGCTCCAAGATAATCACACGATTTTGCTACCAAAACAGCGGCTTCACCCATTTTTTTACGCAATTCCGGCGTTAAAACAGCAGACGGAGCTTCTTCCACTACTTTTTGATGACGCCTTTGGATGCTGCATTCCCGCTCAAAAAGGTATAAAATATTGCCGTAAGCATCTGCCATTACCTGGATTTCAATATGTCTGGGTGATGCCACATATTTTTCGATAAAAACAGAACCATCACCAAAAGCAGACGTCGCTTCACTGATGGCACGATTCATCTGCGATTCAAAGTCGGCCTCTTTTTCTACAATCCGCATCCCTTTTCCACCGCCTCCGGCTGACGCTTTGATTAAAACAGGAAAGCCTATATCAGTGGCTACTTTCTTTGCCTTGGCCACATCAGTAATTGCCTGATCATAACCGGGAACCATCGGGATATTGTATGCTTTCACCGCTTCTTTGGCTGCCAGTTTACTTCCCATAATATGAATGGCTTTCGATTTTGGTCCGATGAAAATAATGTTATTCTTTTCTGCTTCTTCAGCAAAAGCGGCATTTTCACTTAAGAATCCGTAACCCGGATGGATCGCATCTACCCCTAATGATTTGGCTGCTTCAATGATTCGATTGCCCAACAAATAAGACTGATTGGAAGGCGACTCGCCTACCCAAACCGCTTCATCGGCAAATTTTACGTGAGGAGCATTGCGGTCAATTGTTGAATAAACCGCCACCGTTTTAATACCCATTTTTTGAGCTGTTTTCATCACCCGAATGGCAATCTCTCCCCGGTTGGCCACCAATATCTTTCTTATTTTTTTCATCTTTTAAACTTCTTCTGAATTCTAAATTCAACCATTTACTCAAACTCAATCAGCAATTGTCCTTTCTCTACCGCATCTCCTTTGGAAACCGCAATCGATTTAATAATGCCATCTCTTGGTGAAACAAAGCTATTTTCCATTTTCATAGCCTCTAAAATGAGTAGGTGGTCACCTTCTTTTACTTCCTGACCAACCAAAACACTGATTTCCAGAATTAACCCCGGCATGGGTGCATTGATTGCATTAATCTGCTTAGCCTTACCTACTTCGAATCCCATTTCTTTGATTAACATATCTAATGAATCTGCTATTGTAACTGTATATGAATTCTGATTCACTTCGACAGTGTATGTCTTTTTAAAAAAATCAGCCTCGCTGATTTTGGCAGAAAATGATTTATTGTTGTTAAGAATATGAAATGCTGATGGAGATGTAGGTATTGCATCTAAGCGGGAAAGATCTTCTACTGTTCTTTCAAAGATATCACTCTGATTGACTGAAAGCCGGAATTTTTGATCCATATATGTATTTTTGAATGAGGTAAAAATACGTATTTATAACGTTTTCGTAAAAGATATTATGGAGATTTTCGCTAATTTAGTATAGCCAACATAAAAATCACATAACCAGCAAACCTATATTCCGAAGTGATTTAATCGGTTTGGCATACCAAAACAATTCAAAGTCATCAAATTGTGTTTCAAAACCTTCTTTAACCTGTAAAAAAGTTAACATTTTGGTATTGGCAACTGAAATTTTTTCTAGCCATTCCAACAACCACATCCCTTTTTCTTTTTCTAATAAAATTTCAACGGTTTCCATTTTAGTATGAAAAATCAATTTCATCATTTCCCATGACTGGCCTTTCCTGGTTCTGATAAAAATTTCCGTGACTGGCTTAGCTCCTATCCAAACAATTTTTGACGTTGGCTTTGTATAAAAATCATCCTCTTTTTCCAGACATGAACGTATATAATCAGGTGCTACTTTGGTTCTGGGTATTTTAAAGTCGAACCAATCCTGCAAATCATAATCAAAGCAAATGCCGTGCATATAATTAAAAAGCGATTTCTTTAAACCGAAACTGAACTTATCGTGATTTATACCGGTTTTATCCGTAAACTGAATATCATTGTTGGCAAAAGTAATCTCGTTTTGTTTCGGAATCACCCCAAACTCTTCGGGAGCCATGCCAACCGGACTGTGAGCTGTCATGGCAAACTGGTGCCAAAAACCGGATTGTAAAATGCCTGATTCAAACAATTGCCGCACCATTTCCAGACTATCAATTGTTTCCTGAACGGTTTGAGTAGGGTAACCATACATCAGGTAGGCATGCACCATGATACCGGATTCGGTAAAATTTCGGGTTACCTGAGCCACTTGTTCCACCGTAACTCCTTTTTTGATCAGTGCCAGCAACCGGTCTGAAGCCACTTCTAATCCACCGGAAACAGCAATACAACCGGAAGCTTTCAGAAGTTGACATAAATCGGCGGTAAAACTTTTTTCAAATCGAATGTTTGTCCACCAACTTACGGTTAATTTTCTTCGGAGAATTTCTAAGGCTACTTCTCGCATTAAAGCCGGAGGAGCTGCTTCGTCCACAAAATGGAATCCGTTTTCGCCGGTTTGAGTAATGAGTTCTTCCATCCTGTCCACCAATAATTTGGCCGCTACAGGCTCATATAATCTGATGTAATCCAGTGAAATATCGCAAAACGTACATTTTCCCCAATAGCAACCGTGAGCCATCGTGAGTTTGTTCCAGCGGCCGTCGCTCCATAAACTGTGCATCGGGTTGGCGATTTCTATAACGGAAATATACGTATCTAAGTACAAATCAGAGTAATCGGGTGTGCCGACTTCTGATTGTTTGTAGTCGGGCTGGGTGGAATTGTTTTTGTAAACGACTTGGTTGTTTTCGAGGAGGAAAGTACGTTTATATTGGTTGGAAGATGGAAGATGGAAGCTAGAAGCCAGAAGTTCAATAGGCAATTCTCCATCATCCAACGTGATAAAATCGAAAAATTCAAAAACACGTTTATCATTTAAATCACGTAATTCGGTGTTGGGAAAACCACCTCCCATTGACGTTTTAATTTCAGGAAAATTGGCCTTGATAAATTGAGCACATCGAAAAGCACTGTACAAATTTCCCGGAAACGGAACTGAAAAACAAACCAGTTTAGGTTGAATTTCAGACAGTTTTTGATTTAAAATGGAAAGTGTGATTTCATCAATATATGTTGGTTTTTGATTCAATTGATGATATAATTCGTCAAAGGAATTGGCACTTCGCCCTAATCGTTCGGCATACCGACTGAAACCGAAATTTTCATCCACACACGCCACGATATAATCGGATAAATCTTCGAGGTATAATGTTGCTAAATGTTTGGCTTTGTCTTGCATTCCCATGGTTCCAAACGCATATTCCATATCATCTAACTGCTCAAAACGAGAGGCCTCGGGAAGAAAATTTCCGGAACAAATCTGCCGGGCTAATGTTGGATTTTTTCCTTGAAGAAAAGCAATTACGCTATCAATAGTTTGAATATAATCATTTTGTAATGCAATGATTCTCTCTAAGTTGGGAGTTAAAAGTTGGGAGTTGGGAGTTTGGAAAATCTGCTCTAATCCTTTTTTTGAAAAAATCTCCAGAATCACTTCGATCCCCAAATCCATCTGAAAAGAGGAAATATTTTTGGTGTTGAGAAACCCTTTCAAATAAGCCGTTGCCGGATACGGTGTATTCAGTTGGGTAAAAGGTGGAGTGAGGAGGAGGAGGTTTTTCAAAGGAAATTTTTCTTGCAAAAATAAGTTGATTTTTTTAATTTACCATTTCCCAACCAATTGTTAAACCCCTTTTCACTACTTTTATTTTCGCTATTTTTACGAAAACTTTAAATCGTATGCCAACCGACTGTATCAGCTATCAAGCGTCCGGCTATTTTTCTGCCTTAATCAATGATTACCTGAATGAAAAACCGGGATTGAGAGCCTTATATAACCGTTTCCCGAGTCTGGAAAATTTTAAATTACAGTTAGAAGAGAAGAAAAACAATTTCAATGGAAATAGTAACTTCAATAGAGAAGTTTTGGTTTCTGCTCTGGAAAAGCAATACAAAGCAATTCCCGTTTCCAAAGAAACAAAACAGCATATTCAGTCTTTAATCAATCCAAAAACATTTACCGTTACAACTGGGCATCAGTTAAATTTGTTTACAGGGCCGTTGTACTTTTTGTACAAAATCATTTCAACCGTCAATTTATGTAAGCAATTAAAAAATGAATTCCCTGAACACGATTTTGTACCTATTTATTGGATGGCAACAGAAGATCACGATTTTGAAGAAATCAACTATTTTAATTTTAAGCATAAAAAAATAAATTGGAATCGGGAAAGTTTTGGTCCCGTTGGACGATTATCAACCGATGGTTTAACCGATGTTTTTGCAGTTTTTGAATCGGAAATTGGTTTAGGAAAAAATGCAGAATACCTTAAAAATTTATTTAAAAAAGCGTATTTGGAACATTCTAATTTAGCAGACGCTACTCGTTTTTTAGCGAACGAATTATTTTCATCAGAAGGATTGGTCGTAATTGATGCGGATGACCTGAATTTAAAAAAGCTGTTTATTCCATACCTTAAAAATGAACTGTTGTACCAGACGGCCTATGCCAAGGTAAATGAAACTACTCCTTCGTTAGCATCCTATTCGGTTCAGGTAAATCCGAGGGAAATTAACTTATTTTATATTGAAGATCAGTTGCGTGAACGAATTGTTTTTGAAAACGGAAGATATACCGTACTCAACACAAAACTGACCTTTACGGAAGCAGAAATCCTGAAAGAAGTGGAAGACCATCCGGAAAAATTCAGTCCGAATGTGTTACTGCGACCGCTCTATCAGGAAGTGATTTTACCCAACCTGTGCTACATTGGCGGTGGTGGTGAATTGGCCTATTGGTTAGAATTAAAATCTTTTTTTGAAAGTCAGCATGTGGCTTTTCCGATTTTGTTACTTCGTAATTCGGTTTTGCTAGCTACTGAAAAACAAGCGGTAAAAGCAGATAAATTACAATTGACTTGGCGTGATTTATTTTTGAATCAGCAAGAATTATTTACTCAAAAAACGAAATTACTTTCTGAATTTACAATTGATTTTTCGGCTCAAAAAGAAGTATTGAAAAAGCAATTTGAAGATTTACACAAAATAGCAGAAGCCACAGACAAATCATTTTTAGGAGCTGTGAAAGCTCAGGAAGCAAAGCAAATCAAAGGTTTGAAAAACCTAGAAAAACGTTTGTTGAAAGCCGAAAAACGTGTTCACCAAGAACAATTAAACCGTATTATTTTATTGCAAAATGAATTGTTTCCGAACCAAGGTTTACAGGAACGAAAAGTAAATTTTACTGAGTTTTATTTGGAATTTGGTAAAGAATTGATTGAAAAATTATTGACGGAATTGAAACCCTTGGAAATGGAATTTAAGGTAGTGGTTTTGTAGAATTGCAACTTCAAACGGCTTACTTCCTAGCCCCGATTGCAGTGGAAATCTTTTTGTTGGCGAGCTTTGCTTGTGAACAAAAAATTGGAACGGAAAGCGGGAAAATGGATTACTGAAAAAGCCCGAACCATTCGCTTCTAAAAAAACTTGAAACCTGGAACTTGAAACTTCAAACAAAAGCCTTACCTTTGCACCCGAATTTAAACAAGCAAATAACAATGGCAACAAATAGAACGTTTACCATGATTAAACCGGATGCGGTTGAAAAAGGCCATATTGGCGGTATTTTGAACATCATTACCGAAGGTGGTTTCCGTATCGTGGCAATGAAATTGACCCAATTAACGGTAGCAGATGCTCAGAAATTTTATGCTATTCACGCAGAAAGACCTTTTTTTGGTGAATTGGTTGAATTTATGACCAGAGGTCCGATTGTCGCTGCGATCTTAGAAAAAGACAATGCGGTAGAAGATTTCAGAAAATTAATCGGGGCGACCAATCCGGCTGAAGCTGCTGAAGGAACTATCCGTAAAAAATATGCAACTTCTATAGGCGAAAACGCCGTTCACGGTTCGGATTCAGATGAGAATGCAGCCATTGAAGGTGCTTTTCACTTTGCCGGAAGAGAGCAGTTTTAGTCGGCAGTCACAGTCGCAGTTTTCAGTCACAGTCGCAGTTTTCAGTCTTTGTGCTGCTCTTACAATAGTTTAAGACATAAAAAAATCCCTTTTTACTAAAAAAGGGATTTTCTGTATGTTGTCAACTGTGACTGAAAACTGTGACTGCGACTGAAAACTACGACCAAAAACTACCTCAAAACCAACTCCTTTACCACATCTTTACGCAATTCGTCGTTGAGCATCGTAATGATTTTTTGTTTCCCATGACTGAGCTCTTCCCGCAAAACGGCTGAAGACAGCGTAACATAAAGTGTTGTTCCCTTGAGAATAACTTCTTTGGTATAGGTATTTACTCCGTTCCCCATAAGTTCTTTCCATGCTTTTTCGACATCAATTTTATCCATACCGGATTGTAGTTTATTATTTTCAATAAACGCTTTGATTACTTCAGAAATCGGGCTTTCATTACTTAATCGCTTAGCCATTATTATACAGGTTTAGTTCAGTATTATTCAATCGAGATGGGTTTGAACCGCTTGTAATGATATTCTAAATTCTGCTTGCTTTTGAGCACTAAAAGACTATCGGTTAACATTACTATTTCTTCACTCCATTGTGCATAATTAGTTTTGTAATGGATTCGAAAAACACCGGCACTGTCTGTAACCTGAATAGTTTCTAACTCATCATTGGTTACGTATTTACCATCCAACTGCGGTTTTACTTTTTTACGAAAACCTGTTTTATCATTGCATTCTATATAATCTACTGTTTCATTGATTTTATATTCTTTTTCCTGTCCGTCAGGCCATTGTACTTTTTGAATTTCCCAATAACCGTTTATCTTTGAAATGGAATCGGGCGTCACTTTCTCCTGACAGGAAATCAATACAACAGAAAAAAGAAAAGAATAAAAAAGTTGTTTCATCGTTTTAAAAATAAAGTCTAAAATTACAATTATTTTGAAGGAATAAAAAGTAAATCTGATTAAACCTTTTTAAAGAACCAGAGTCCAAGTTTTCATAAAAACAGCAATACCATGAAAAAATATTTCCCGCTTGTTTTGTTATCTGTTCTGCTTTTGAACTGTTCGTCTGATACCGATACTCCTGAAGAACTCCCTACAGAAACCATGTATTTCCCTCCCCTTTCTGGAAACACCTGGGAAACCAAATCTATGAGTGAATTGGGATGGAATGAAAACGAAGTACAACCTTTACTGACCTTTTTAGAAGAAAAACACACCAAAGGCTTCATTATTTTAGTGAATGGCCGTCTTGTGATGGAAAATTACTTCAACGGTCACACCGCCACTTCCCCCTGGTATTGGGCAAGTGCCGGAAAAACACTAACTACGGCTACCCTCGGAATTGCTCAACAGGAAGGTTTGCTTAATATTAATGACAAAGTTTCTGATTACCTGGGAACCGGATGGACCTCTGCACCATTGGCAAAAGAAAACCTGATTACCAATAAGCACTTACTTTCCATGACTTCCGGACTGAATGATGCCCTTGGAAACGGAAACACGCCTGCCGAATTACAATATGTAGCCGATGCCGGAACCCGTTGGGCTTATCATAATGTATTTGAAAAATTACAAGATGTAATTGCAGCAGCATCAGATCAAACTTTTGAAGGCTATTTTACCTCCAAACTAAAAAATAAAATCGGTATGACCGGAACATGGATAAATGTTGACGAATTTAATGTTTATTGGAGTACGACCCGAAGCACTGCCCGTTTTGGGTTGCTCGCATTAAACAAAGGAAAATGGCAAAATGAAGTGATTATTCCGGAGGTGTTTATGACTGAATCGATTTCTCCTTCTCAAACCATTAATAATGCATATGGCTATTTATGGTGGCTGAACGGAAAAGCTAATTATCGTTTACCACAAACACAATTGCAGTTTCCGGGAAGCCTGATTCCGAATGCTCCGGCTGACATGGTATGCGGTTTAGGGAAAAATGACCAGAAAATTTATGTTATTCCCAGTAAAAAAATGGTGGTTATCCGTTTAGGTGAAGTTGCCGATGGTGAAAACTTTGCATTATCTGATTTTGATAATCAATTGTGGGCAAAAATTAATGCGGTGATTGATTAAGATTTACGAACCGCAACCGGTTTGTTGTTTCTACTCCATTCGCTCCAGGAACCCACATACAGTTTTGGGATTTCAAACCCCGCATAAGCCATTGCTAAAAGCGTATGACAGGCTGTTACACCGGAACCGCAATGCACGATGATTTGATCAGATTGCCTTTTATCAAATATCTTTTTATATTTTTCATACAATAATTCAGGAGAAAGAAAAAGTCCGTTATTATCTAAGTTGGTAGAAAAAGGGATATTTATTGCGTTTGGAATATGACCGGATACCAAATCTATGGGTTCGGTTTCACCGTTATATCTTGATTTTTCACGAACATCAATAATCAGATTATCTTGACTTTTTGAAAATTTTTCTACTTCTGACAAGGTTGCCAATGGTAATTTCCAAACATCCGCTTTATATTTTCCTGTTGGAATGGCAATTACCTCATCCGAGTTTACCGGATAATTTTGTTTCTCTGCTTCCTGTAATCCACCGTTTAACACCTGAACTTGCTGATGTCCGATTGATTTAAGCATCCACCACATTCGTGCGGCAGCGTTCGCACCATTTTTGTCATCGTATAACACAACATGGCTCTGGAAAGAAATGCCTAACGCTGAAAGCAGTTCGGAAAAATGTTCTACAATTGGCAGAGGATGTCTTCCGCCCATAGAGGCATCTTCTTTTATATCTGACAATTGCGAATTTAAATCTACAAAAAAAGCTCCGTCTAAATGTTTTTGACTGTAATTAGAATGAGCATCTTTTCCGTTACTCACTTCTAAAATAATCAAATTGCTTGTTTTGTAAAGCTCTTTTAATTCGGCAACTTGAATAACCGGAGATAAATTGCTTTTCATTTCATGTTAAATCATTAACGCTTGTGAGCTTAATTCCCGTATTTATGTTGTAAAAAATAAACCCAGTCCACTTCATAATAACGAACAGCAAGGATAAGCACCACTGCTATAATTGTGGTTACCCAGGTGTATTTTTTACGGAGAACAGTATAAGCAGTCAGTATTCCCATTACGACAAACGGAATTGCCAAGATCAGATTGGGAATCATCCATGCTCCCCTTAGTATAGCTATCGATTTCAGCAACACAAAAAAGAAACAGTAAACCGAAACAATTTTAGTCAAGGAAACGAGGTACTTATTAAAAACTTTGGGCTCTTCCATCATTTAAAAAACGAATCCACAAATTCATATTTATTGAAAACCTGCAAATCTTCGATGCCTTCACCAACACCAATATATTTTACCGGAATTTGGAACTGGTCTGATATTCCGATGACCACCCCACCTTTAGCTGTTCCGTCTAATTTGGTAACTGCCAAGCAGGACACTTCTGTAGCAGCCGTGAATTCTCTGGCTTGTTCGAATGCATTTTGTCCGGTTGAACCATCCAAAACCAATAAAACATCATGTGGTGCGTCACCGACTACTTTTTGCATAACACGTTTTACTTTGGTTAATTCATTCATCAAATTAACTTTGTTATGGAGTCGACCCGCTGTATCAATAATCACTACATCTGCTCCCTGTGTTACCGCACTTTGCAACGTATCAAATGCCACAGAAGCGGGATCGCTTCCCATTTGTTGCTTTACAATAGGCACCCCTACCCGGTCAGCCCAGATCTGTAATTGGTCAATGGCGGCTGCCCTAAAAGTATCGGCCGCCCCTAAAACCACTTTATGGCCTGCTTTTTTAAACTGATAAGCCAGCTTACCAATGGTCGTTGTTTTTCCAACTCCGTTTACACCTACCACCATAATAACATAAGGCTTTTGATTGACCGGGATTTCAAAATCAACGGCTTCTCCGGTATTGGTTTCTGACAAAAGTCCGGCGATTTCCTCGCGTAAAATTTTATTCAGCTCATCGGTTCCCAGGTATTTATCACGGGCTACCCGCTCTTCTATCCTGTCAATGATTTTCAAAGTTGTTTTTACGCCTACATCAGAAGAAACCAACACTTCCTCTAAATTATCCAGCACATCTTCATCAACTGTTGACTTTCCGGCAACAGCTTTGGTTAATTTAGTAAAAAAAGAGGTTTTGGTTTGTTCTAAACCCTTGTCAAGCGATTCCTTTTTTTCGGATGAAAATATACGTTTAAAAAAACTCATTGTGAATGGTGTTTGTGAACTGAATTGAATTATGCACAAATATAAAAATAAAAAAGCTACCTTCAAGGAAAGTAGCTCATCTATAATACGGTCGGTAAATTATTTCTGTTTTAAGAAATTATCTACTGCTTCAGGAGTCATTACAGATTCAACAAAAGTATAAGCTCCTGTTTTTGGAGATTTTACCATTTTAATGGCTTTAGTTAATCTTTTTGACGCTGTTTGTAACGTTGCTACGGTTTTCTTTGCCATTTCTTATCTTATTTAATTTCTTTATGAACAGTTACTTTCTTTAAGATCGGATTAAATTTTTTAATCTCTAATCTGTCCGGAGTATTTTTCTTGTTTTTTGTTGTGATATAACGAGATGTTCCGGGAACACCTGAAGTTTTGTGCTCTGTACACTCTAAAATTACTTGAATTCTATTGCCTTTCTTTGCCATTTTTCTGTCTATTTATGAAGATTGAAATTACGAAATAAATCCGTTTGCTTTTGCATCTTTCAACACAGCAGCCAATCCTTTTTTGTTAATTGTTTTAATCGTAGATGCAGCTACTCTCAACGTGATCCATCTGTCTTCTTCAGCAAGATAGAAACGTTTTTTAACTAAGTTTACAGAAAACTTTCTCTTAGTTTTGTTCATCGCGTGAGAAACATTGTTTCCTACCATCGCTCTTTTACCTGTAAGGTCACAAACTCTTGACATTATGCTTATCTTTTATCGTTATTCAAAATCAGGGTGCAAAGAAACAAAAAACTAATCTATTACACAAACAAATTTCAGTAGTTTTTTAAAATTTCTTTTAAAAGGAGCTCAAGCCCTTTGTTTACTGCTCTATCTATCACTTTCTGACGGGGTTGACCAAAGTTAAACTCC
This sequence comes from Bacteroidota bacterium, assembly GCA_023434025.1. Taxonomy (GTDB): domain Bacteria; phylum Bacteroidota; class Bacteroidia; order Flavobacteriales; family Flavobacteriaceae; genus Flavobacterium. The sequence goes on along the minus strand of JAEYTL010000026.1, from coordinate 42,192 downwards.
TCTGAAAAAACGCCTTTTGGAGTGGCAACTGCAACACAAACTGTACCCACTGTAACATCGGCATCGCCTTTTGAAGGCCCTGCATTTCCAGTGGTTGCAACAGCAAAATCGGTTTTCAGCAAACGCCTGGCTCCTGTGGCCATTTCTTCCGCAACCTGTTTGCTAACCACCGAAAAATCATCAAGAGTTGATTGTTTAACGTTCAACAATTCCATTTTTGTGTCTGTTGCATAGGTTACTACGCCTCCTCTAAAATAAGCTGATGAACCTGCAATTGACGTGATGGTTTCTGCGATTTTTCCGCCCGTACAACTTTCTGCCGTAGAAAGGGTTAACTTCTTTTGAGTTAATAACTTTCCCAATACTGCTTCTATGCTTTCTTCTTCCTCAAATCCTACTATAATATCGCCTATAATTTCCTGGAGCTCCTGAACCGATTGACGAATGGATGTTTGTAAAAACTGTTCGTCTGAACCACGGGCCGACAATCGCAAACGCACACGCCCGGGACTCGGCAAATAAGCTAATTTAATAAATGCTGGTAAATTATTTTCCCATTTTTCAATTCGCTCAGCCACAACACTTTCACCTTGCCCGTAAGTTAAAATGGTTTTATGCAGTATATAGGGCCGTTTGTATTCGCTTACTATTTTCGGGATCAGTTCATTGGTTACAATGGCTTTCATTTCATAGGGAACACCGGGTAATGACACAAATACCGTGTTGTCTTTTTGCATCCACATGCCAGGTGCGGTTCCGAAATGATTCATGAGCACCGTACACTTTGAGGGGACCAATGCCTGGTCCCGGTTGACCTGTGTAACCACATAATTCATTTTTGAAAAAAGACCTGTGATGTGATTCTCTACAGTACTGTTTCGTTGCAATTTATCGTTAAAATATGCACAGAAAGTAACTTTGGTCACATCATCTTTTGTTGGCCCTAATCCTCCCGTAATGATGGCAAAATCAACCTGATTCTGCACCTTGGCAAAGGTTTCCAATATATGGTTTTTCTCATCGCTGATAGAAATCATTTCGTGTACCTCAATCCCAATTTTATTTAAAGCCTTAGCAATAAAACCGGAATTAGTATCGGTGATTTGTCCGATGAGAATTTCGTCGCCAATGGTGATAATAGTTGCTTTCAACTGGATGATTCAATTTTTGGATTTTCTGATTGTTTAAAATTAATTCTTTATGAGCAGAATTCCATAGCCCGGATAGTAGCAGAAAACCCGGAACGAAAAAAACTAATTTTTATTGGCAAAAAAAGCAACCAATCCCGATAGCTATCCGGATGAAGCGTATAGCCGGAATAGCTTCTTACAATTCAAAATCTTTATTAATCTCTTTTACGGCTTTTTCCACCTGATCTTCAATGGATTTAAAAATCTCTTTAATTTCTTTGCGTTTTCCTTCCCGTTTAGTCCATGCTTCTACCTGAAGAATTTCTTCATAAGCCACGTTCATTCCCAATAAATCAAGTGTGGGCTTTATTTTATGAGCATAGCTGTAAGCCAGTTTGTGATTTTTTTCTTCAATGCCTTGCTTAATAAATTTCATATCCTCGGGTACTTCACTTACAAACAGAGTGATGATTTGCAGAACAAACTCGGGATCGTTATCAGAAAGTGCATAGACTTTGGCTAAGTTGTAGTTTAATGCCATTTTTTTATTTTACTTGAATTCGGAATAGTTTTTTTTCTTCAATAAAACCTTCGAGTATATCGTTCGGGTTTACTTTTGCCACACCTTCCGGTGTTCCGGTAAAAATAATATCACCAATTTTAAGTGTAAAAAACTGGGAAACATACGCTATAAGTTCATCAATTTTCCACAACATATGACTGGTATTGCCCTTTTGAACGGTAACTCCGTTTGATTTCAGCTCAAAATTAATATTTTCTGTGGAACTAAAATCTTTTTTCGATAAAAAGCTACCAATAACCGCTGAACCGTCAAAAGCCTTGGCCTTTTCCCATGGCAAGCCTTTTTCTTTTAATTCAGCCTGCAGATCACGTGCCGTAAAATCGATTCCTAGACCGATTTCATCGTAATAATGGGGTGCGAATTTGGCATCGATATATTTACCTACTTTATTTATCCTTACTAAAATTTCTACCTCATGGTGAACATCATGGCTGAATTCCGGGATTACGAACGGATGTTGTTTTAGCAAAACCGCACTGTCGGGTTTCAGAAAAACAACCGGTTCATCAGGTCGCTCGTTGTGAAGCTCTTCGATGTGTTTGGTATAATTTCGTCCGATGCAGATTATTTTCATCTTAAAGTTACTGAGGTTCTGAGGTATTAGCTTAACTTATTGTTTAATTTTCTGAGTTTGATGGCGGTAAGCACTTTTTTGGTATATAGCGGAAAGTCGGCATTTTGTATCCAGCCGAAATAGCCGGGTTCGTCTTCTAACACTTTTTCCACTAGTGCTCCTTTGTGTTTTCCGAAAGTAAAAATTTCTTCTCCTTTATCATTCAGGGCAATAAATCCGGCAAAATCGACTGTTTTTTTCCGGGTGGTGAATTCGGACAACGATTTCATATCGTTTTCCAATTCGGGATAGCGATCGAGTTGTGCTTTTAGAATTTCGTAGGTTGCCATCGTATCGGCCTCGGCGGAATGTGCGTTTTCTAATGATTGTCCGCAATAGAACTTATAAGCAGCACTTAATGTTCGTTCTTCCATTTTATGAAAAATGGTCTGTACATCGACTGAAACCCTGTTTTTCATGTCGAAATCTACTCCTGCCCTTAATAATTCTTCGGCCAGCAACGGGATATCAAACCGGTCAGAATTGAATCCGGCTAAATCTGAATCTTTAATCATAGTATAAACCTGACCGGAAAGTTCTTTGAACGTGGGTTCGTTGGCCACTTTTTCATCGGTAATTCCGTGTACTTGTGACGACTGAAACGGAATTTTCATTTCCGGATTCACCAGCCACGTTTTACTTTCTTTGTTGCCGTTGGGATATACTTTAAAGATTGAGATTTCCACAATCCGGTCTTTTGCTACGTCTACTCCGGTAGTTTCGAGGTCAAAAAAACAGATGGGTCGGTTTAACTTGAGTTCCATTTTAAAATTTTAGAAAAGCAAAGATAAGGGTTTGAAATAACCTTTTAACGATGAAATCAGATTTTTTAGAAGTATTTTTTAAAACAAAACCCTTTCAGATTTTGAGATCAGAAAGGGTTGAAACTTTATAACATTATATTCTTAGAATTCTCTGTTTTCGCTAAATCCTTCTAAATAATCGGCTACCCGTTTCACGAATTGTCCGCCCAATGAACCATCTACCACACGGTGATCATAACTGTGTGACAGGAACATTTTGTGGCGGATTCCGATGTAATCGCCGGTTGGAGCTTCGATAACAGCCGGAACTTTCCGGATGGCTCCTAAAGCTAAAATTGCTACTTGCGGTTGGTTGATGATTGGTGTTCCGAAAACACTTCCGAACGTTCCAACATTGGTAACGGTGTACGTTCCGCCTTGAATTTCATCCGGTTTCAATTGGTTGTTACGGGCACGGTTGGCTAAATCGTTTACGGTTTTAGTCAATCCAACCAAATTCAACATATCTGCATTTTTGATTACCGGAACAATTAAGTTCCCATTTGGTAATGCTGCAGCCATCCCTAAATTAATGTTTTTCTTTTTGATGATATAATCGCCTTCTACCGAAATGTTAATCATCGGGAAGTCTTTGATAGCTTTTGCCACGGCTTCCATAAATATAGGTGTAAACGTCAGCTTCTCGCCTTCTCTTTTTTCAAAAGCATCTTTTACTTTGTTTCGCCAGTTTACAATGTTGGTTACATCCACTTCAATGAACGACTGCACATGTGCCGATGTTTGTTTGGAAGCCACCATGTATCCCGAAATCAGTTTTCGCATGCGGTCCATTTCGATAATTTCGTCTTGACCGTTTACGGAAACAGGTATTTTTTTCTCTGGAGTTGGTTCTGCTTTTGGAGCTTCTGCTTTCGGTGTTTCAACTTTTACTTCCGCTTTTGGAGCTTCAACCGCAACGGATTCTGCTTTTGGAGCAGTAGCAGCGGCAGGTTTGTTGGCACGGTCTTTTACATAAGCAATGATATCGTCTTTGGTTACACGACCTTCTTTACCGGTACCTTTTATGCTTTCTAATTCGGAGACGGAAACGCCTTCTTCTTTGGCTATATTTTTAACTAAAGGAGAAAAGAATTTTTCGGAGGCAGAGAAATCTACTTCTACCGGAACAGTAGTTTGAACGGTTTCTTTAACTACTTCAATTGCTTTTTCAATTTGAGCTACCGCCTCAACTACTTCTTCTTTTGGAGATTCTACAGGAGCACCTCCGCCTTCGGTGTCGATAATTGCGATGGTTTGACCCACTTTTACAACATCATCCACGTTAAAAAGAATTTCGGTTAGCGTTCCGGAAACTTCGGACGGAACTTCGCTATCTACTTTATCGGTAGCGATTTCCAAGACTGCTTCATCGGCTTCGATTTTCTCTCCAACTTTTTTAAGCCAGTTGGTAATGGTTGCTTCCGCTACGCTTTCTCCCATTTTGGGCAATTTCAATTCAAATTTTGCCATATTTTTAACCTAAAGGTTTATTTCTTGTTTCAGTTTGCGAATTTACTAAAAAAAGGAATGGTTTTTATAATTATCAATAAATTTTCAATATCAATGTCAAAAATCAATATCAATGACAAATTCAAAAATCAAAATTCATCAATCATTAATCATAATCACTTCGCCTCTATCATTGCTACTGTTGCTTCCAATCATAAAATCACATTGATTGGGGATGATTTTGAATGTTACCTTTTCACTTTTATACGTTTCCATTGCAGAAATGATGGCTGAAAACGGTAAATCATTCTGATCAAAAATAATTTCAACGTCAGAACTTATTTCTTTTAAAAGCGAAGGTAATTCATTTTTAAAAGTGGTGGAAAGTCGTTTTACATTTTTTCCTAACAATTTTTCGAGTTTTTCTTTTAATAACTCGTTTTGAGAAAGAAGAATGTACGAATCGATTTTTCGTTTGACAAAAGTTGTTTTATTTTTTTTGAGCAAAGCAAAAAGGAAACTTCCCAATTTCATAAACAGACTGAAAAAAGTGGATTTTTTAAAATGCTTGCCGTAAAAATATTCCATCGCTTCCTGAAAACGTTTCATGTAGGTTCCGTCTTTCACAGTGCTTTCGCCTTTGTAATGAATAACGGTGGTTTCTGCAAAATAGTAATTGGTTTTCCCCTTTTTCAACACCATATAACTGAGGTCAATATCATCTGAATACATGAAGCAGTTTTCATCAAATCCGCCTACTGCATTATACAAATCACGTTTCATGAGCATAAAAGCTCCTACTAAAATCTCTGTTTTTCCGGATTGATTTTCGGTTAAGTGTTGAGCATAATATTGATTGAATAAATGAGCTTTCGGAAAAATTTTATACAATCCGAAGATTTTTGTAAATGCCACCCAAGGTGTCGGAATACCCCGTTTGCTTTCGGGGAGGAAATTTCCTGTGCCATCAACTAATTTGCAACCTATTATTCCGAGTCGGGAGTTGGGAGTTGATTGTCGAGAATTTAAAATTTTGGTAAAAGTATCTTCGGCAACAACGGTATCGGGATTGAGCACACAGATGTATTCGCCTTTTGCTTCGTCAACTCCGATGTTGTTTCCCTTCGGAAAACCGGTGTTTTCTTTGTTTTGAATGAGTTTGATGTGCGGAAAACGGGTTTTCATCATTTGACAACTATCGTCGGATGAATTGTTATCTACCACAATAATCTCTGCATCCAGGTTTTGAATGGCCTTTTGAACACTCAGCACACATAGTTCGAGAAAATAGCGAACGTTATAATTCAGGATGATAACAGATAGTTGCATTTGGCAAATATAATGAAATTACACCTGACAGGTTTTAAAACCTGACAGGTGTAAAAGATAAACTCAGTTCCTTCAACAGGAATCCTGAAGCAACTGAATCCCAATTAAAACTATATTTCATTTTAAAAAGGATGTCTTTCTTTAATTCTTCTCATTCGCTTTTCAGGCAAAATACCTTTTGCATCTTGAATTAATTTTTCCAAAAGCTTCACTTAAACCGCATGCAATTCTTCTTGTTGAACCGCATTTTTTTTATATTTATAGTCCGTGATTGGCTCTTCAACTTTGTTAACGTGTTTTTTGCAGCTTTAGCCTGTCTTTTTTGACATGATACAAAGATTTAAAAATCAAATATGAGGCATATATACAGGTTTTAATAATGATTTAACAGAAACAAAACTCTATTTTTGTTATTCAAACATTTTTTTGAAATGAAGTTTTACCCTGCTTATTATTCACTGATATTTATATATGTCAAGAAAGATTAAATTTGGATTACGATAATTTTCTGGCAGGAATTAACTTTAATAAAAAAACAGTAGTTTGTTATAGTCTTAGAAATTCTCTCTTTCAAAAACTGAATTATGGAGGTTGCATTATTATCTTTTTCATATAATATCATGCTCATAGGGGCAATTCAGGGATTCATTTTTTCAGGATTTATTTTCTGTTCAAAAAAATATAACAGTAAAAGCAACTTTTTTCTAGGGCTACTGATCGTGACCCTCTCGTATAATATCCTTCAAAATTATCTGGTCATTTCCGACCTGTTTAGATTAGACCACTATTTTGAACATCTATACATCCCTTTTACTGCTGTATTTCTGGTTTTATTTTATTTATATGTGAAGTTTTTTCTTTACCCGGACAGCACACTAACACAAGCTGATTGTCTTTTATTTTTACCGTTTTCAATAGCTTTTTTAGAATCCATTTTTGAAAAAACCGGTTATGCGACAGGTTTTTTTAACTATTCAGATGTTATTTATTTTAACTATTTCCGTATTGCTCAGGAAACTTTCAATGTTGGCTTTTCTTTTGTATTAATTATCATTAGCTATCGTTTCATCTTAAAATTTGAAAAACAACAAACTGATCAGTCAAAATTCCCAAGAATACGTTTAATGTGGCTTAAAATCATTACACTGGTATTTTTAGCTCTTTGTGTTTATTGGGTAGTTCCGCTATATTTTGAATTTCAGTTTAAAATTCAAGAAGCGGTTCTCTATTTCTGTATTTTATGGTTAGGATTATCCCTTACCATTTATATTTTAGGGCATATCGGGATTTACCAGTTCGGCATCGTTCAGGAGCAGAAAAAAATACGTGAATTTTCGAAGAATCATTCAATTCCCGCGATAAAGACACACAATTATGTTAACTCACAAAATGAAAACATCATACTGTTTGAAAACTTTATAAGGAAAGAGAAAAACTACCTGAACGGACATCTCTCTCTGGATATGACAGCAGAACAACTGGGCATCAATAAAAGTTATCTGTCTAGAATTATCAACACGGAACTGGGTAAAAGCTTTTCCGATTATGTGAATGAATTACGCGTGGAAGAAGCTAAAAGCTATATTGCCAACCCTGAATTTCAAAATTATACCCTGGTTTCCATCGGACTGGAAGCAGGCTTTAATTCTAAAACTGTTTTCAATAATGCTTTTAAAAAATTTACAGGACTAACTCCTTCTGATTACAGAAAAAACTTAAACTCAAAAGTCTAAGTAATCAAACCCTTTTTTTATTACCTTTTTCTATAATATAAATTCAGGATGAAGATTGCTTCATCCTGAACTTTTATATTGAAATTAATAACGAACCGTAATTCTCGCTTTGCCGGTAAATGTATTACAAATACCATGACAAACTCCAGTACCGGCACACCAGGTTGCATTGGTATATAACTTTTGATTAGGTGTATCTCTGGTAACAGCACCTGCATTACCAACACTATACCAATTGGTATAGGTATAACCATCGCCATATCCGCTTCCGTTTTTGATTTCTATACCCTGGTCAGCTGAAAAAGAATAGGTAAGCGTAGGATAAGCATAAGGTTGAGGAGCTTGTCCCGGATAAGTAATCACCATATCATAAAAATGTACTGTGTAGCTTACAGCATAAGGATCCATATCAAATTCAGCAAATTTAGCATCCTGACAACTATAGCCACCTGATTCGTGATCCATTCTGCCAAAAACAGTCATAATATCTACAACAAATTCTCTGGTACTTCCCGGTGACGGAATATTAGTGGTCGTAAAACTCACCTCATTGCCATAAGATGTCCCCTCTTGATTAGTTGCATAAGCACGTAAATAATAGGTAGTATTGGCTTGTAATCCTGTAATATTACTACTAAAAGCTCCAACTCCGCTACCATCGGTTGTTTTGCTGTCTGTAATGGTAGGACTTATGTTTACACTCCAGCAAACACCTCGTGCAGTAACCTCACTACTTCCATCATTATTTACCATGCCGCCGGAAACTGCACTTGTATTTGCTATACCACTGACACTTCCCGTACTAACGGTAGGTAATTCAACAGTATCATCTGAATTTGAACAGGAAAAAATCAGTGTTGAAAACACCAGGCTAAAGATTACGAATTTTAATTGGTTCATTATTTTAAATTTAAATTGGTTACACTTTACTCAATTGTTCTTATCCTGAATTTTTTGTATGACTGGAATTCAGTTCTTATTTTTAGTAAAAATCAGGGTGATGATATTGATTTGACTAAATTAGCGTCACTGCCTACACCAAATGTTCGGAAATTTTACATTTATCAATATTCAAAACACAATCGTTTTATCTCTTTTAGCCTCAGTAAAAGTTCAACACACCATGTGAACCTATTTTGTCATATTCTTTTCCTGAGTCAGACTGCAATGTAAAATCAGTATAACAAGGATAAGCCCAAGTCATTCGTTTCAGAAAAAATAAAGCATTACTTTTGCACTTCTAAATTCTAATTTCAGAATTCTAACTTTAAACCATGAATTACCTTTCTGTAGAAAACATATCCAAATCCTTCGGCGAACGTGTGCTGTTTGAAAACATTTCATTTGGCATTAACAAAGACCAGAAAATTGCATTTATCGCCAAAAACGGCTCAGGAAAAACAACCATCATGAACATCCTGAATGGTTTTGACGAGCCCGATACCGGCCAAGTGGTAATTCGAAAAAATATTCGAATGGCTTTTTTGTCGCAAAAACCCAATTTACAGGATGAGTTAACCATTGAGGAAAGCATTTTTGCCAGTGATAATGAAACGCTGAAAGTGATTGAGCAATACGAAAAAGCCTTGTTGAATCCGGAAAATGAAGAAGCGTACCAGGCCGCCTTTGACAAAATGGATCAATATAATGCCTGGGATTTTGAAACGCAGTTTAAACAGATTTTGTTTAAACTGAAGCTGGATGATTTTAAACTAAAGGTTAAAAGTCTTTCAGGAGGTCAGAAAAAACGGCTTTCGTTAGCTATTATTTTAATCAATCGCCCGGATTTGTTGATTTTGGATGAACCTACCAACCACCTTGACCTGGAAATGATTGAATGGCTGGAAGATTATTTTGCGAAAGAAAACATTACGCTGTTCATGGTCACGCATGACCGTTTCTTTTTGGAACGGGTGTGTAATGAAATCATTGAATTGGAAAACGGTAAATTATATCAATACAAAGGAAACTACTCCTATTATCTGCAAAAGAAAGAAGAACGGATTGCCTCTGAAAATGCGAGTATAGACAAGGCTCAAAACCTTTTTGTAAAAGAACTGGCCTGGATGCGTCGCCAACCCAAAGCGAGAACAACCAAATCCAAATCGCGTCAGGATGATTTTTATAAGATAAAAGCTGTGGCCGAAAGCCGCCGCAAAGAAAATGTGGTGGAGCTGGAAATCAACATGGAACGCATGGGAAGTAAGATTATCGAGCTTCACAAATTATATAAAAAATTCAATGACCGTGTAATCTTAGACAATTTCTCCTATGATTTTCAACGGGCGGAACGCATTGGCATCATTGGTAAAAACGGCACCGGAAAATCTACTTTTTTAAATATTCTGACCAAAACCATGCAACCGGATGCCGGAAAAGTGGTGATTGGCGACACGATTAAAGTGGGGTATTATACGCAAAGCGGCATCAACCCCAAACCGGGGCAGAAAGTCATTGACATTATAAAGGAATACGGCGAATACATTCCGCTCACAAAAGGAAAAATTATCTCGGCTTCGCAATTGTTGGAACGTTTCCTTTTTGATGCGAAAAAGCAATATGATTTTGTGGAAAAATTAAGCGGTGGCGAATTGAAACGGCTGTATTTATGTACGGTTTTGATTCAGAACCCAAACTTTTTGATTCTAGATGAGCCAACAAATGATTTAGATATTGTTACGTTGAATGTTTTGGAAAGTTTTTTGTTGGATTTTCCCGGATGTTTGTTAGTGGTTTCGCACGACCGCTATTTCATGGACAAAATCGTTGATCACTTATTTGTTTTTAGAGGCGAAGGTGTAATTGAAGATTTCCCTGGCAACTATTCTGATTTTAGAGCGTATGAAGATAGTGCCGAGCCCAAAAATCTATCGAATGTTAGTACTGAAAAAACAAACTGGAAAGAAAAGCAAGTTAAAGAAGGTCTTACATTTAACGAACAAAAAGAATTTCAAAAAATTGAACGGGAAATCAAAGATTTAGAATTTGAGAAAAAGCAAATTGAACAACTATTTGCCGATGGAAAAGTAGCGGATGATGCTATCGAGAAAAAAGCGAATGAGCTTCAAGCGATTATCAAGAAATTAGAAGATAAAGAAGAAAGGTGGTTTGAATTATCCAGTAAAATGGAATAAAACTTAACACGAATTGCACTAATTTTCACTAATTAAATTCGTGCTAATTCTTGGAATTTGTGTAAATCTCATGAATCATTTAATAAAATCATATCTAAAATTCCTTTTCCATTCCAAAAACGAACATGGTGTTCATTCGCCATTTGTGTTTGATTTGGTAACGAATTGCTTTTATGATGAAAATAAATATCCTGAATATTCCATTTTAAAAGAATACCGAAAATCACTTTTAGAAAATCAAAACACCATTGAAGTAACCGATTTTGGTGCCGGTTCAAGAGTTTTTAAAACTAACCAAAGAAAAATATCCGCTATTGCAAAAAATGCTGGAATTTCTCCTAAAAATGCTGAATTATTGTTTCGATTTGTTCGTTATTTTCAACCTGAAAGTATTTTGGAAATTGGAACATCTTTAGGATTAGCAACATCTGCCTTGTCGCTAGGAAATAAGAATGCTAAAATTACATCGTTGGAAGGTTGCCCTCAAACAATTTCAATTGCAAAAAATCAATGTCAATTACAAAATTTAAACAACATTGAATTTGTAAACACAAAATTTGAAGACAATTTAAAAACAGATAACAGACAACAGACAACAGACAACCTCATTTACTTCGACGGTAACCATTCAAAAAATGCAACAATAGAATATTTCGAATTATTATTACCCACTATTTCAAACGATTCGGTATGGATTTTCGATGACATTCACTGGTCAAAAGACATGGAAGAAGCCTGGGAAATCATCAAAAACCATCCGAAAGTAACCGTTACGATTGATACGTTTCAATGGGGAATTGTCTTTTTCAGAAAAGAACAAATGAAAGAACATTTTATCATCAACCCAAATAAAACTTTCAGTTCATATCTTTTTGAACTAATCAGGGTTTAATTTGAAGTGATTTAAACTTTTTTGTAACAAAGTTGTTTTTTTTTCTACTTATAAGAAAATATATAAAACCCGATTTCAGTATTAAAATTTCTAATTTCTAAATTCAACATGGCAAATCCTTTAATTAAAATCTCCGCTTTAAAACGAAACTTTGTATTGGGAAGTGAAACGATTTATGTTTTAAAAGGAATTGATTTGGAAATCAACAAAGGGGAATATGTGGCTTTAATGGGGCCATCGGGTTCCGGAAAATCAACATTGATGAATCTTTTAGGCTGTTTGGATACGCCAACTTCCGGAACTTATATTTTGAATGGAAAAGATGTAAGTCAAATGCACGATGATGAATTGGCCGAAATCCGAAACAAAGAAATCGGATTTGTATTTCAAACCTTCAATTTGATGCCGAGAACCACTGCTTTAGACAATGTAGCCTTGCCGATGGTTTATGCCGGATACTCCAAATCAGAACGTCACGAACGTGCCACCGAAGTATTAAAGCAGGTTGGATTAGCCGACAGAATGGACCACAAACCCAATGAACTTTCTGGAGGTCAACGGCAACGTGTGGCAGTTGGAAGAGCATTAGTAAACAAACCCTCTATCATTTTGGCCGATGAGCCCACAGGAAATTTAGATTCCAAAACATCCGAAGAAATCATGGCTTTGTTTGGCGAAATTCACCAAAACGGAAATACGGTTATTTTGGTTACTCACGAAGAAGAAATTGCCGCTTATGCTCACCGAATTATTCGTTTGCGGGACGGAATTATTGAAAAGGACGAACGGATAAAATAAACAATTTGTAACTTTGTTACATAAAGTTTATCGCTTATGAAAACCTTAATTATTGTGGTGGTCGTTCTTTTTGTTGCAGTTATAATTGTAGCCCGAATGGCAAACAAACAAAGAGGAAATCGCCGTAACCGCAGCTTCAAAACCAATTATTATTCCAAAAAGAAACATGACTCAAAATGAAAATTGGAATACTCACTTGTGCCCGATTACCTGAACTTTTAGAATCGGATCAAAAATTAATTCCGCTTTTTGCAAAAGAAAATATTTCAGCCAAAGCAGTTGTTTGGAATGATGAATCGGTTGACTGGACACAATTTGATTACCTTATTTTCAGAAATACGTGGGATTATTATCAAAAAGAGATTGTGTTTAATCAATGGTTAAAAAAAATTGAATCATCAGGAATTAAAACGCTCAATCCGATTTCTGTCATACAGAAAAACAAACATAAATTTTATTTAAAAGAATTAGAAAAAATCGGTATTTTAATACTTCCGACTATTTTTTTGAAAAAAAACTCAAATCCGGATTTACAAACTTTAATACCTGAAAATTGGCAAAAAATAGTCCTCAAACCGGCCTTCTCTGCCGGAAGTTATTTGACAAAATTAATCGACAGAAACGAATTAGAATTCATCCAAACAGAATTCAAAGAACATTTTGAAACCAACGATTTTCTTTTACAGGAATTTCGTCCGGAAATAAAAGAAGTGGGCGAAACTTCATTTATCTTTTTTAATGGAAAATTTTCGTATGCCGTCAATAAAAAACCGACAGAAAGCGATTTTAGAGTACAAATTCAATTCGGTGGAAAATACACGTTGATTGAGCCCAATGCCCATTTAGTATCACAAGCTGAGCTTGTTCTTTCAAAAATTCCCGAAAAACTTTTGTATGCCCGGGTAGATGGCATTGTCATTGAAAATAAACTTCACTTGATGGAAATCGAACTCATTGAACCCGATTTGTATTTTGATTTGGCCTGTGGGGCTAGAGAACGATTTGTGGAGAGTTTTTTGGAAATATTAAGGAACCAGACACAAGATAAAAGAGACTAGTTAACTTTACTTTAAAACTTCCTCTCATCAAAAAAACTTAGTACCTTAGCCACTCAAAACCTCAGCAACTCAAAAATGAAAATATATACCAAAACCGGCGACAAAGGAACCACAGCACTTTTTGGCGGCACACGTGTTCCGAAACACCATATCCGCATTGAAAGCTATGGAACTGTGGACGAATTGAATTCACACATCGGATTAATTCGTGACCAAGACATCAATCCATTATACAAACAAGTACTGATTGAAGTGCAGGACCGGCTGTTTACTGTTGGCGCCATTTTGGCCACACCACCCGAAAAAGAAGTGCTGAAAAACGGACAACCCAGATTGAACATCAATCGAATTTCGGATACAGACATTCAATTGTTGGAAAATGAAATCGATATGATGAATGATGCTTTACCTCCCATGACACATTTTGTGCTTCCGGGCGGACACACAACAGTGTCATATTGTCATATTGCCCGTTGTGTTTGTCGCCGGGCCGAACGCCTGTCGGTGCACCTTCACGAATTAGAACCGACAGATGAGCAGGTTTTAAAATACCTGAACCGACTTTCTGACTACCTTTTTGTCTTGGCACGAAAGTTGTCATATGATCTTCATGCGGATGAAGTAAAGTGGATTCCGAGGAAGGAGTAAATTAAGATCCCGTTGCACGTTGGCAGCGGATTTTTTTCACTCAAAAAAATACGTTCTTACCTTTAAAAAGTATGAAAAATTACTTTTTGGTAAAATAAATTACTTTTTACTTGACTATTTCAGTAGAAAATTTATTTTTGCATAAAATTAAATCGATAGAAGATGTATTGGACATTAGAATTAGCATCCTATTTAAGCGATGCACCGTGGCCAGCCACCAAAGATGAGCTTATTGACTATGCTATCAGAACGGGAGCTCCGCTCGAAGTAGTGGAAAACCTTCAATCTATAGAAGACGAAGGCGAAATATATGAATCGATGGAAGAAATTTGGCCGGATTATCCAACCGACGAAGATTATCTTTGGAACGAGGATGAATATTAAACAAAAATAAAAACAGCAGAAAGAAGTCTCACACGAGGCTTTTTTTTTGTTAAAAATTAAATATTAAACTATCAAATTATGAGTTTCATTAATAGTATTCTGAAAGCATTTGTGGGAGACAAATCCGAAAAAGATGTCAAAGCAATACAACCACTTATCACCAAAATAAAGGCTTTGGAAAGTAGTCTTTCCGCTCTTTCAAACGATGAATTGCGTGCCAAAACCGTTTCTTTTAAAGAAAGAATAAAACAGGCTCGTGCAGAAAAAGACGCAAAAATCGCTAAACTGAAAGCAGAAGTTGATCAGATTACCAATATCGATCAAAGAGAAGACATCTATCTTTCTATTGATGCTTTGGAAAAAGAAGCCTATGAAATTTCAGAAAAAACATTAAATGAAATTCTTCCGGAAGCTTTTGCAGTGGTGAAAGAAACTGCAAAACGTTTCAAAGACAATACATCTATAATTGTAAAAGCCACCCCGAAAGATATTGAACTTTCCGCCACAAAATCTTATATTTCCATTGAAGGAGACAATGCGGTTTGGGCTAATTCCTGGAATGCTGCCGGAAAAGAAATTACGTGGGACATGATTCACTATGATGTTCAGCTGATTGGTGGAGTGGTGTTACATCAGGGAAAAATTGCCGAGATGCAAACCGGAGAAGGAAAAACCTTAGTGGCTACACTCCCGCTTTACTTGAACGCCTTAACCGGAAACGGCGTGCATCTGGTAACCGTGAATGATTATCTGGCAAAACGTGACAGCACCTGGAAAGCTCCACTATTTGAATTTCACGGGTTAACAGTGGATTGTATTGACAACCATCAACCCAACACAGATGCCAGAAGAAAAGCGTATGAAGCCGATATCACGTATGGGACCAACAACGAATTTGGTTTTGATTACCTGAGAGACAACATGGCTCACTCGCCAAACGATCTGGTACAACGCAAACATAATTTTGCCATCGTGGATGAGGTGGACTCTGTATTGATTGACGATGCCAGAACGCCATTGATTATTTCCGGACCGGTTCCGCAAGGCGACCGGCATGAGTTTAATGAATTAAAACCAAAAGTAGATCATTTGGTTGCCTTACAACGCAATTTAGCCACCGGATTTTTAACCGAAGCTAAACGCCTGATTAAAGAAGGAAACACCAAAGAAGGTGGTTTTCAACTGTTGAGAGCCTATCGTTCGATGCCAAAAAACAAAGCGTTGATTAAATTTTTGAGCGAAGAAGGTATCAAACAATTACTTCAAAAAACAGAAAACCAATACATGCAGGATAACAACCGTGAAATGCCTAAAGTAGATGAAGCGTTGTATTTTGTGATTGAAGAAAAAAATAATCAAGTTGAATTGACCGATAACGGGGTGAAGTTTTTATCGCAAGATACCGATGAAAACTTTTTCGTGTTACCGGACATTGGTTATGAAATTGCCAGAATTGAAAAAATGAATCTGGCTAAAGATGAAGAAGCCGAAGAAAAAGAAAAATTATTTCAGGATTTTTCCATCAAATCAGAGCGTATTCATACGTTGACTCAATTATTAAAAGCCTATACTCTTTTTGAAAAAGATGTAGAATACGTAATCATGGAAGACAAAATCATGATTGTAGATGAGCAAACCGGCCGTATCATGGATGGCCGTCGTTATTCTGACGGCTTACACCAGGCTATCGAAGCCAAAGAAAACGTAAAAATTGAGGCGGCCACACAAACTTTTGCAACGGTTACGCTTCAAAATTATTTCCGTATGTACAGCAAATTAGCCGGTATGACGGGAACTGCCGTAACAGAAGCCGGAGAACTCTGGCAGATTTATAAACTGGATGTGGTAGAAATCCCAACCAACCGGCCAATCGCCCGAAAAGATCAGGAAGATTTAATTTATAAAACCACGCGTGAAAAATTCAATGCCGTTATTGAAGATGTAACCAAGCTTTCGCAAGCCGGAAGACCGGTATTGATTGGTACCACTTCGGTTGAGATTTCAGAATTATTGAGTCGAATGTTGAAAATGCGAAGCATTCCGCATAACGTTTTGAATGCCAAAATGCACAAAAAGGAAGCCGAAATTGTTGCCGAAGCCGGAAAACCGGGTATTGTGACCATTGCAACCAACATGGCCGGCCGGGGAACGGATATTAAACTCACCCCTGAAGTAAAAGCTGCCGGTGGTCTGGCCATTATCGGTACAGAACGCCACGATTCCCGACGTGTTGACAGACAGTTGCGTGGTCGTGCGGGTCGTCAGGGAGATCCCGGAAGTTCACAGTTTTATGTTTCATTAGAAGACAATTTAATGCGTTTGTTTGGCTCTGAAAGAGTTGCCAAAGTAATGGACAGAATGGGCTTAAAAGAAGGAGAAGTAATCCAACATTCGATGATGACCAAATCGATTGAAAGAGCTCAGAAAAAAGTGGAAGAAAACAACTTTGGTGTACGTAAACGTTTATTGGAGTATGACGATGTCATGAACTCACAAAGGGAAGTAGTCTATAAACGAAGAAGACATGCCTTGCATGGTGAGCGTTTGAAAGTGGATATTGCCAATATGTTGTATGACACCTGTGAAAACATTACGAATGAAAACAAAGCGGCAACCAATTTTAAAAACTTTGAATTTGAACTAATTCGTTATTTTTCAATCACTTCCCCCATCACCGAAAGTGAGTTTAACAAACTTTCTGAAGCTGAAATTACCGGAAAAGTGTATAAAGCTGCTTTGTCATATTACGAAGAAAAGAATGCCCGAGATGCCCGAGAGGCGTTTCCTATTATTCAGAACGTTTATGAAAACCCAAATAATCAATATGAGCGGATTGTAGTTCCTTTCAGTGACGGACAGAAAACATTGAATGTAGTAACTGACCTCAAAAAAGCCTACGAAACTGAAGGGAAACAATTGGTTGCTGATTTTGAAAAAAACATCACGTTAGCCATTGTGGATGAAGCCTGGAAAAAACATCTCCGTAAAATGGATGAACTGAAACAATCGGTTCAGCTGGCTGTTCATGAACAAAAAGACCCGTTGCTGATTTATAAATTTGAAGCCTTTAATTTGTTTAGAGTCATGCTGGATAAGGTAAACAAGGATGTTATTTCCTTCTTGTTTAAAGGAGACCTTCCGAATCAAAACAACGCCAATATTCAGGAAGCAAGAGAAGTGCGTCAGAAAGAAAACTATAAAACATCTAAAGACGAAATCCCTAATTCGGATTCTTTAGCGGCACAAAACCGTGAGGCAGGTCAAACGCAACGTCAGCCGGTTACGGAGACAGTTGTTCGTGAAACACCAAAAATTAACCGAAATGATACTGTTACCGTAAAACACGTAATGAGCGGTAAAACGGAAACCATGAAATACAAAAAAGCCGAAAGCCTTATGGCAAGTGGGGAATGGGTTTTGGTTTCTTAAAAAGTTAAAAAACTATAATTTTACAATCCTCTGTACTAAACTTACAGAGGATTATTTATATTTGTTAAAATTTAAACGTATGAGAAATAAAATATTAATTTCATTCCTGTTCATTTTTGGCATTACGAATGCTCAGTCAATTGAAAACTTAAGAAAAGGCTCTACAAAAATGTATGATGCTTCTTATAATATGGAATTTGAAACCATACTTGACTTAACCTATCCTAAATTATTTGAACTTATAAATCGGGAAACGATGTTAACCGTTCTGGATCAAACTTTTCAAAATGACTTTATGCGAATCAGACTGGTTCATCCCAATACAACTTTTAATTATTCTGAAATAAAAAATCTTGAAGGTAAAAAAATTTGTGTGATAAGGTACCCTCAGGCCATGCGTTTAATTATGGAAACGAAGCTTGATGATGAAAGTTTAAAAAATATGGAAGAAGGACTTAACACAAACATGAAAAATAAAAAAATTAAATATGAAAAAGACAGAAATGCCTTTTATATAGAAGGAAATGAAATCATGATAGGCATTGCTGACGAAACAACGCAAAACGAATGGCGTTTTATAAATTATGATCCAAATCAATTAGAAATGCTAAATATCGTTTTAGGGAAAAAAGTTATTGAAGAATTAGGTTTATAACTAAAACAATCATAATCACTTATTGTCATAAGACCATAAAGGAATCATAGAAACTAAACAGAAAAGGGATTATTTCTTAATCCCTTTTCTGTTTTTTACAATTTCACAAATGTTGAAATTCCGGCTCCCCTATCTGAATAAACCTTTGCAAAATACATTCCGGTCTGTACATTAGAAACGTCTATATTCAACAGGTTACTACCGTTTGGAACGGCCTTTATTAACTGCCCCAAACTATTAAAAATCTCAACTGATTTTAAATTAATGCCGGATTGGCTTTCGATAGTTAGAATTGAATTCACCGGATTCGGATATAACTTTACAAAACTTGAAAACTCAAAATCGGGATTACTCAATGCTTCAATAGAAGTGGTGACCGGTTCAGTGATAATCGGGAAATTGTAATCAAAATAAATACTCGCAAAATTGGAAAACGTATCGCCAGCGATTAAGTTATTTTTTAATTTGATTTTGAAAGCGATATAGCCATGTCGCTCTTCCGATGGTGGAAAGGGCAGTTGAATGTTTTCAAAAATAAATTCCACTTTATTACCATTGATTCTAGCAAAATAAGCGTGGCTGGCGTGTAGCGGAATCAAAGTTGAAATATCAAATTTAGCCAAATCGATTTCGTCTTTTACCACTACATTTTGTGCAAAATAAGTTCCTGTATTTTCAAAGCGGATTACATAATGCACGTATTGGCCAATTAGTTCTGAACTAACCACCGAACCTTCCAGACATGTTTTGTCGTTTGGGTCATAGGAATTCACAACTTCCTGATTCAATATTGATACATTATCCGAAGGTATTTCATCTCCTGAAAGCGGATCAATAATAGCAATGAATTCCAAAATCTCCCCACCATTCAAAGCCGGATTTTCCTGCGGAGAATTCAAATTAAAGACAACCTGAATTTCTCTGGTTTCAAATGGTTGCAAATTGGTATAATTCCAATTTAATATATTTGGTTCAACCATAGATTGAACTGGTGTTGAAGAAACAAAATCCATCACATTATCTGTAAAAGTCAGCGATAATGAACCTGAAACAACTGTATTTCCTTTGTTTTTGTAAATAATGGAATAGGAACTGTCAAATCCAGGTATTGCCGCCCCGGTTGGAATAATAATTACTTCAACATCTTGATGTGTACCATTTGGGGTTAGACAGAAGTTTTGTGTAAACGGACTCGCTTCTGTTGGAAAAGTAACCGTAAAATTTGCAGGACTTGCATTAAAATAAGCTGGGTTTTCCAAAACTGGTGTAATAGTATGTGTTCCTTCTTGAACCGGAATGGAATAATCTCCGTTAACATCAGATATGATATTCCCTGAAATATTACTATTAGTAATATTAAATTTCATGTTAGGAAAATCAAGATCATTTTCATCACAACCATTCCCGGATAAATCTAATGTTGAATTACCCTGGATGGTGAAAAATTCTCCGCCGGGTACAAAAGAACAGTAGGAATTGACCTCAACATTCTCTATTAAAATTTCAGCTAAATATTCGTTATAAAACTCAATTTCATCTTCATCTACACAAAGATAACTCAGCCCATTAACCTCCTGAAGATCAACATACAATTCATTCTCACCATTCTTTAAATTCAAAAAATGAAGTGGATTATTATATAAACTTAATAAGTTATATTCTATAGAATTACTAATAGGATTGTAACTTGACATATCTACTTCTGTTAAAAGATTATTATCTAATCTCAACTTAATAAATCCAGAATTCAAAATTTGAAGAACACTAATTTGATTAGCTTCTAATTGTAAGTCAAAAACATAAGAATTAATTAAAGAAACAGTATTCAAACTAGTATTATTTGCTTTTATGAAATTTCCAAACCCCATAGAATTTAAATCACAATTAACTATTGTTAAATTTTGCAATGGATTATTGTTTAAAAGCAAATCTAAAGCTTGTAAGCCTAAATTAGTATCCGACAAAGTGAAATCTAATATTTGATTATTCCTTAAATCCAATTGATGATAATCAATATTTTGTAATATTAAGTTAGTGATTTGATTATCATTAAAAAGGAAAGTATAACCTTTCACGTTACTCAGACTCAAATTAACTAGTGATGAGTTGGTGCAATATAACTCGTGAACTTCGGATATATTACTTAGAGTTAGAGTATTTAATTGATTATTATTACTACAATCAAAAGAGAACAACGAAAATAGATTCTCTGCAACCAAAGTATTTAATGCATTATACTTAATGGAAATGCTTTCTAAATTTTCTAAATTTGAAATATATAATTCTGTAATTTGATTATTATCGCAATTAATATTCTCAATATTTATAAATTCAAGAATACCCTCTATACTTGAAATATTTGAATTTCTAATATCTAAACTACTCACGTTTAAAGCTTCGGAAACTTGAATTTCTCCGTCATTGTTCAAATCAATTTTAAAATACTGATTTTGTAAATTTAAAGCAATCTGATTACTTGGACTAGCTTCCAATAATTTAGCTTTAAAATTCGCATCGGGAATGTTTACAATTTGTGCTTCAACTGATAAGGAAGTTAAAAGTAATAGGAGTAGATATTTTCTCATGGTGATTCATTTTAGTCCCAAAACCTAAATATTATTAAGGAAAACTTGTTATTATTCAACCAATTATTCCGTATTAAGATACATTTAACACGAAAAGGTTGCGTTGAATCATTTCACCAAAGGCTATTAAGGTAAAATTTTACCCGGATTTAAAATACCGTTCGGATCAAAAACATATTTCAGCCGTTCCATGAGTTCCAGATGAGGTTTGGTGAAAGCAATATCCATGAAGTCTTTCTGTACATAGCCAATACCGTGTTCGCCGGATAATGTTCCGTTTAAAGCAACTGTTAATTCAAAAATTTCTCGTATGCCTTTCGGCACATCTATTTTCCAGTTTTCATCAGTCATATTTCCTTTGATGATGTTGACATGCAAATTCCCATCTCCGGCATGACCATAACAAACCGATTGAAAACCATATTTTTTTCCGATTGATTTTATCCCTTCCAACAATTTGGGCAATTCATATCTCGGAACAACAGTATCTTCTTCTTTGTAAACCGAATTGGCTTTGACCGCTTCCGCTATACTGCGACGCATTTTCCACAACGCCTTTTTTTCGTCTTCGGTATCTGCGAATAAAATATCATCTATTTGAAATTGCTCTACAACCGTCATTATCTTTTCGGCTTCTGCCATTAAAATATCCGGGTAATTCCCGTCTACTTCAATCAATAAATGAGCTTGAATTTCATTTTTCACCTGTACATTCAGCCCATCAACATAGTGAAGTGTCCAGTCAATGGCATCACGCTCCATAAATTCCAAGGCACTCGGAATAATTCCGGATCTGAAAACAGCTGATACCGCTTCGCAGGCTTCTTCTGCGTTATAAAACGGAACGAGCATCAGTACGTTGTGCTTTTGTTCCGGTAATAACTTCAAAACTATTTTAGTTATGATTCCTAAGGTTCCTTCACTGCCGACCATTAACTGCGTGAGATTATAACCCGTTGAATTTTTTAACGTATTAGCACCGGTCCAAATGATTTCTCCGGTGGGCAAAACTACTTCTAAATTTAAAACATAATCTTTGGTTACACCATATTTTACAGCTCTGGCTCCGCCTGAATTTTCGGCCACATTCCCTCCGATAAAACAACTCCCCATACTGCTTGGATCAACCGGGTAGAAAAGCCCTTTTTCAGCCACGGCTTCACGTAGTACCTGCGTAATCACACCGGGTTCGGTGATCACCTGCAAATTCTGCTCGTCTATTGACAATATTTTATTGAACCGCTCCATCGAAAGTCCGATTCCGCCCTGAACCGACAATGCTCCACCGCTTAAACCTGTTCTTCCGCCAATCGGAACAACCGGAATTTTAAACCGGTTAGCTACTTTTATAATTTCAGCAATCTCAATCGCTGTGGATGGCTTTACCACAACATTGGGCGGAAACACATAAGCTTCCGTTTCATCATGACCATACTGATTTCGGGTTGCTTCGTCGTCAAAAACAAACGATTGTCCGACAATATTTTTTAACGTGACAAGAATTTCAGAATTAAGCTGCATACATTATATTTAATCTAATAAAGGTAAAAAAATTATAGTAACGAAAGTATCCAATACCAAAATGCAACGGTTAAAAATGAAAGCGGAATACCAACACCGATCATCATACTGCTCAGCTTAGGTTTTAATCCATATGTTGCCGCCAGAATTGCCCCGGTTATCATGGGAGCCATCGCAGATTCCATAATAGAAACATCCACAACCAATCCTTGACCATTAAGAATAAATTTATATAAAACAAGAAAAAACAGCGGAGTCAATATCAATTTAAAGAATAAACCCAGGGTTAAAAAACCCCAATGCTGACTCTTTTTATCAATTTTAAGTTGCAGTCCCACAGAAACCAAGGCAACCGGAGTAACCGTGTTGCCAATTTTTTGAAAAACAGATTGTAACGATTGATCAAAGTCGATTTGTAAAAAATTCAATAAGCAAGCAATGGCAAATGCTATAAAAGGGGGAAAAAAAAGAATTTTTTTCAGGATTACTTTTGAGCTGACTTCTCCCTTTGAAAAAGCGGAAGCCACAATAATTCCCAATACCGCCATCACTACAAAAGTACCGGGCTGATCCACTATAATCGCTGTTTGAATTCCTTCCTGTCCGTATAAAGCTTCTATTATCGGAAAGCCAACAAAAGAGGTATTTCCCAATCCACCGGTTAAAATCAAACAGCCTATCAGTTTTTTTGACCACCCCAACCATTTACCTAAACCGTAAAAAAACAAAAAGGACAATGCAAATCCAACCCATGCAATTCCCAAAGGAAACAATAACGCTGCTGATATTTTTATTTTCGGGATATAATACAAAGCCAATGCAGGCAATGAAATATAAATTACAAAATGATTCAGAGCTACAAATCCGTTTTTAGGAAAACTTCTGAGAAATTGCAAGCCAAAACCGATTGCCAGGCAAAGAAAAATTAAAATTATATTATCCATGATTACAAACAGAGTGCAAAAATACCATTTAAATCCCGGCTTTGAACTTTTAACGTTTTTTTATATTCAATAAGACATACCCTTTATATATTTGTAACATATTTTATTACAGTATGCTTTCAGGTAAATTTGCCATCTCATTACATATTCTAACCTTGTTGTCAAAATTTCCGGACAAATATTTATCATCCGATTTTCTGGCAGGCAGTATGAACCTGCATCCTGTATTGGTTCGCAAAGAAATAGCAAATCTTAAAAAACATAAATTAGTAGAAAGTAAGGAAGGTAAAAATGGCGGAGTTAAACTCTTAATTCAGGCAAAAGATATTTCTTTAGATACTATATATAAAATTACTTTTGAAAAATTAGGTTTAGGATTTTCAAAAAACGATCCTAACCCGAATTGTCCGGTTGGAAAAAAAATCAATGAAAACCTTCAACTGGTATATGACAATGTAAATATGAAAATAAGTAATCATCTGAGCAGTATCTCACTATCGGATTTTGACAAAATGTTTTAATTTTTTTATCCAAAACTATAACTTTTAAAATTACATATATTATGAAAATAGCTATTATCGGAGCCACCGGATTTGTAGGCTCTAAACTCGTAGAAGAATTTGTTAACCGCAAACATCAGCTGACTGCCATTGCCAGAAACCCTGTTTCGTCTGGAACCGGAAATCTTAACTATGTAAAAACAGATGTTTTTGACACAGATCATTTAAGTGAGATTCTGAAAGGTCATGATATTGTGGTGAGTGCTTATAATCCGGGCTGGACAAACCCCAATATTTATAATGATTTTATCAATGGTTCCAACGCAATACTAAAAGCCGTAAAAAAAGCCGGTATAAACCGCTATATAACTATTGGCGGAGCCGGAAGCCTGTATGTTGCTCCTAAACTTCAGGCTGTTGACACCACTGATTTTCCGAAAGAAATTTATCCGGGAGCCTCAGCCGCCAGAGATTTCTTAAACACAATAAAGGAAGAAAAAGAGTTAGACTGGGTATTTTTCAGCCCGGCCTTTGAAATGCATCAGGGTATTACCACCGGAAGAACAGGAAAATACCGTTTAGGTACAGAAAACCCTGTTTTTGATGAAAACCAGCGAAGCATTCTTTCCGTAGAAGATCTGGCTGTGGTTATTGCTGATGAAACTGAAAATCCCAGACATCATCAAATGCGGTTTACAGCAGCTTATTAATTAAAAAAAATTACTTCTAACAGTTTCATCAGGTAACTAAGTCTTTTGAAACTGTTTTGTTTTGCTTACTTTTACTCTTTCAAAATCAATTTGTGAAAAAGTCGGGTAATTTAAAATCAGCTTTACAGGAAAAAGAGGGAGTTCCGCAGCCGGAAATCATCAGTGGTTCCGTTGCTGAACATGTTAAACGGTTTCGAAAGATACAGCCTACAGCCCAGGATTTGGTTCAAGGTATTTTAAGTAGAAACATCACCTCTCTGAGCCGTGCTATTACTTTAATTGAAAGTACCAATCCGGATCATTTGGTTAAAGCTAACGAAATAGTTAACTCTTGCCTTCAGCATGCCAACCAATCAGTTCGCATCGGAATTACCGGGGTTCCCGGCGTGGGAAAAAGTACATTTATTGAAGCATTTGGTAAACACCTTACCTCACTGGGAAAAAAAGTAGCCGTTTTGGCCGTTGATCCCAGCAGCAGTATTTCGCAAGGAAGTATTTTAGGCGATAAAACCCGTATGGAAGAACTGGTTAAAGATAAAAATGCTTATATCCGTCCATCTGCATCAGGCGATACATTAGGAGGTGTGGCCCGAAAAACACGTGAAGCGATCATACTTTGTGAAGCGGCAGGATTTGACACCATTATCATCGAAACGGTTGGCGTTGGACAGAGTGAGACCGCCGTGCACAGCATGGTCGATTTCTTTTTACTTTTAAAAATTTCCGGTGCAGGCGATGAATTACAAGGTATCAAACGAGGCATCATGGAAATGGCCGATGCTATAGTAATCAACAAAGCCGATGGCGATAACATTAAAAAAGCCCAATTAACCAAAACCGAATTTAATCGGGCATTGCATCTTTTTCCGGTCAAAAAATCAGGATGGATGCCAAACGTTTCTACGTGTAGTGCCATTACAAAAGAAGGAATTGAAGAGGTATGGAAAACCATTTCCAACTACTTGAAATTAACCCATTCCAATGCTTATTTTCAAGAAAAAAGAAAAGAGCAAAACCAATATTGGATGATTGAAACAATCAATGAGCAATTGAAAAATCATTTTTACACGCACCCTGAAATTTCTAAACTCCTGGACCAAAAGAAAAAAGCCGTTCAAAACAATACTCTTTCACCCTTTACGGCAGCGATGGAATTACTTTCAACTTACTTTAAATAACTTCTTATTTTATACCCTATGTAGGTCAAAATCAGTTATTTTTTTATTTTTATATCATAAAAGGTATAAAATATTAAATAAAATTAAAAAATATACCTTTTGTGGTGTGATTTTTTGGAATTTTTGTAATTTTGTAACTTAAAAGGTATAAATATGCGAAAAAATCTAACCGATTTAAGTAAACACATCAAATTAAAGCGTAAACAAAACAAACTCACTCAGCCCGAATTGGCCTTAAAAGCAGGAGTAGGATTGCGATTTGTGCGAGATTTGGAACAAGGAAAAAACACCTTGCGAATGGATAAAGTGAATGATGTTTTACGATTATTTGGAGAAACCTTAGGACCAGTTCCAATGGATCGAGAAAAACTACTAACAAATGAATAGAAGCGGAAAAGTATATATGAAAAACAGATACTGCGGAACAGTATTAGAAACTGATCACGGCTATTTATTTCAATATGATTTCGACTATTTAAAAAATAAAAATGCTGAGGCAGTTAGTTCCACCCTGCCTTTAACCGAGAAGCCCTATCAAAGTAAAACCCTTTTTGCTTTTTTTGATGGATTAATTCCGGAAGGCTGGCTGTTAGACATTGCCGAGAAAAATTGGAAAGTAAACCATAAAGACCGAATGGGGTTACTCCTCACCTGCTGCAAAGATTGTATTGGAGCTGTAAGTGTTTTAAAAAATGAAGAACTATAAAAAGAAATATCTCGCACGATTGGAAAATCCTACCATGGAAGTTCAAGAATCAAGAACTTTTTATGGCAGAAGATGCCTGTATTGCTATGAACCTCTTTTTGATAGTTTATCAGATTTTCATGAAGCCTGTAATAAACGTTTTTTTGGACAATTAAAAACGCCACAACTCAATTACAACCTAGAAAATCTACAAGAATTAGCTTCAAAGGTTATCCAAAGTCAGATAGCAGTAACAGGAGTTCAGGCAAAAATTTCACTGAGTTTATTCCGAAAAGAAGAAAAAAATTTAACCAAAAAGCTCACCATCGTTGGACTTTATGGTGATTATATACTCAAACCACCTTCGGAGCATTATGTCCAATTGCCAGAATTGGAGAGTGCCACAATGCACATGGCGAATGTTTGTGGCATAAAAGTGGTTCCGCATAGTTTGGTAAAATTGCAAGACGAAACCCTTTGTTACATTACCAAACGGGTGGACAGAACAAGAAAAAACAAACTTCACATGGAAGATATGTGTCAATTGAGCGAACGACTCACTGAAGACAAATACAAAGGAAGTCACGAGCAGGTTGCCAAATTGGTTTTAAACTATTCAAACACTCCGCTTTTGGATGTAAGTAATTTTTATGAGCAAGTATTGTTTAGTTTTTTCACCGGAAACTCAGATATGCATTTGAAGAATTTTTCTTTATTGGAAAAAGAAGGACAAGGTTTAAGTTTATGCCCGGCTTATGATTTAGTACCAACAGCCTTAGTCAATCCGTCTGATACCGAAGAATTGGCTTTGACTTTGAATGCCAAAAAAAGAAAATTGAAATACAACGATTTTTTGACCGCTTATGAAAATTGCGGATTAAGTAAAAAAGTATTGGATAATACGTTAGAACTTTTTGTCTATGCTAAACCTGAAATGGAAGCGGTTTTGGCAAAGAGTTTTATGAGTAACGAATATAAAATGAAGTATTTGAATTTGATGGAGAACAGATACAAACAATTGGAATTATTATAAAAATGCCGTTTTCAGATTTTAAGACGGCATTTTTTACTCCTCATATCGCTCCATTTCTCTATCATAAAATGCTCCGGCTAATTCAATTAGTTTTTCCATTTCCGTTTCAAGGTCTTTTTCGTCCTCTTCGTCAATTTCTTCAAGAAATTCTACTTCGTCATCTTTTAAATTGATCAAAAAACGAGGATAATCTAAATGGATAATAAAAATATCGTCGGGATAATCAGTATTGTCTGCTAAAACAAATTTTGGTAAGTCCATTTTTTTTATGGTAATTGGTTAATTGGTAATAAGGTAAAGGTAAATGAATTAGTATTCAAATTTACCAAATTCAGTGGTAATGGTTAATTTTTTTTGTTCGGATGCTTCTACTCTGCCTACAATTTGGGCCTCGACATTAAACGACTTTGAAATTTCGATAATATCGTTGGCGATTTCTGAAGGAACATACAATTCCATTCGGTGACCGCAGTTGAACACCTGATACATCTCCTTCCAATCAGTTTTGGACTGTTCCTGAATCAATTTAAATAAAGGCGGAATCGGGAATAAATTATCTTTGATAATGTGTAAATTATCAATGAAATGCAAAATCTTGGTTTGTGCTCCACCACTGCAATGCACCATACCGTGAATGTCTTTCGGCGTATATTTTTCTAAAATGGTTTTAATAATTGGAGCATACGTCCGCGTAGGCGAAAGCACTAATTTCCCGGCATCAACCGGGCTATTTTCCACTTTATCCGTCAATTTTACCTGACCGGAATAAACCAATTCATTGGGAACAGCCACATCAAAACTTTCCGGATATTTTTCAGCCAGATACTTGGCAAAAACATCATGACGGGCAGAGGTCAGCCCATTGCTTCCCATACCGCCGTTGTATTCTTTTTCGTAAGAGGCTTGTCCGAACGAAGCCAGACCTACAATCACATCGCCGGGTTGGATATTTGCATTGTCAATCACATCGCTGCGTTTTATTCGGGCTGTAACGGTTGAATCTACGATGATTGTCCGCACCAGATCGCCTACATCGGCTGTTTCACCACCGGTAGAATGAATGGTTACGCCAAATGATTTTAACTCCTGAATCAATTCTTCCGTTCCGTTGATGATGGCTGAAATCACTTCAGCCGGAATCAGGTTTTTATTCCGTCCGATTGTAGAAGAAAGCATAATATTATCTGTAGCTCCGACACATAACAAATCATCAATATTCATAATCAGAGCATCCTGAGCAATGCCTTTCCACACCGAACTATCGCCGGTTTCTTTCCAATATAAATAGGCTAACGACGATTTTGTTCCGGCACCATCAGCATGCATCAAAAGACAATAGTTGTCATCTCCTGTTAAATAATCGGGAACAATTTTGCAGAACGCTTTTGGAAATAATCCTTTGTCTATGTTTTTGATGGCGTTGTGCACGTCTTCTTTGGAGGCAGAAACTCCTCGAAGAGCATAACGTTTACTGGTATCCGAACTCATAGTTGTGTTGTTTAATCTGAACTTGTTTCAGATTCAGAATAATTGTTGGGCAAAGATAGGATTAATGTGAAAATGTCGCAATTTAAAATAGTATCAACTGTTTATTTTTCGAGAATAAGCATTTCAACCCTGCGATTGGCAACTCTCTCCTCTTCATTTTTTTCCGGTAACGGATAAATGGGTCTTGAAGAAGCAAAACCTTTGTAAGAAATTCGATCAGATGGGATTCCGTTTGACAAAAGAAAATGATAAACGGTTTTAGCTCTCTTTAAAGAAATATCTTCTACTTCACTCGGATTACAGCAAATATGTCCCTGTATTTCAATCACTAACGTTGGATTATCTTTCATCATTTGAAGTAACTCGTCTAAAACCGGCCTCGAATCAGGAAGAATAACATCGCTCATATTATAAAAATTCAATCCTTTCAACTTCAACAGTTCGCCAACTTTTGCCTTTTTTACCTTTTCGGAAAATGAATTAATTGGACTGGGTTTTTGATAGAATAAAGAAACCTTTCTGTTTTCATGCTGATTAACTGAAAAATCAAAGTCTTCACCAAAAGGAATTCTTTCCAATTTATCAATTACTTTAATTTTATTGAGTTTCAAAATATTTTCAACCGAATGAATTCTACGATCAGCTAATTTTAGATTATAATTTTTTGAATCAACAGTATCACAATACCCTTCGATTTTATAAACTTCAACCAACGGATTTTGTTTTATCCACTCATTTAAAACCTGAATTGAATTTGAATGCGGGTTTGATTTATTAAAATCAAAAAAAATATCCAGTTTTTCCTGAGCAGAACACGGAACAAAAAATAAAACCAGAAATAAGCAAGTTACTGTTTTCATTTTTTTACAATTTCAATTTCTACTCTGCGATTGGCTACTCTTTCTTCTTCGCTTTTTTCAGGAATAGCATATATTGGTTGATTACTTCCAAAACCTTTATAAGCCAATCTTCTAAGTTGAATGCCGTTATTTTTTAAATAATTAAAAATTTTTAAAGCACGGCGATAGGATAATTTTGTGTCTTTTGGATCAGGATTACAGCAAATATGTCCAAAAACCTTAATTTCTAAATCTGGATTCATCTCCATTATAAATAATAATTGTTCTAATAGAGGCTCTGATTCAGGGATAATATTTTCTGAATTAAATTGAAAGTGAATGTTATTAATCACAATTCTATCACCAATTTTCGCCTTTTCGAACTTATCTGTTAGTGACATTCTTTCTTTTTCAATTTTCTCAACAATCGATTCTTCTTTGGGATTTTCTTCTATCAATAGTTCGGTTTGTATGATTGGTTCATCCGGGGTTCTGTATGTAAAAGTTACTTTTCTATTTTCAGCTTGTATTTTAGACTGTTTAAAATCTTCGCCAAAAACTTCTTGAACCAAGCGGTTGGAAATTTTAATATTTTTTGTTTTTAATATATTTAAAACACTTTGAATTCTTTTTGAAGCAAGCTTTTTGTTTGACAAGTTTGTATCAACGGAATCACAATAACCTGCTATTTTTAGAATTTCTATATTTTTATTTGAACTGATCCAGTCGTCAAATTTTATTAAAGAAATTGCATTTGGATCCTCATTGGCAAAATCAAAATAAAGTGTCTCTGATTCCTGGGCCTGAAAAAAAGAGGAACATAAACTAAAAAAAAATACTACTAGTCTCAATTTTTAATAATTTCGATTTCTACTCGCCGATTGGCTGCTCTTTCTTCTTCATTTTTTTCCGGCAACGGATAAATGGGTTTACTGCTTCCAAAACCCTGGTAAGTGACTCTTGAATTTTCGATTCCGTTTGTTCTTAAAAACTGGCTGATTGCTTTGGCTCTTTGATAGGAAAGATTGGTGCGGTCTGTTGGCATGCAACACAAATGACCCTGAATATCAATTGAAAGTTCAGGATTTTGCTGCATTACGATGAGTAATTCATATAATTTTCCGCGGCTTTCATTCACAATAGCAAATGTGTTTAATTGAAAATTTAGATTTTCCAGTTTCAGTTTTTCTCCGGGTTTAGCCGCATCAACCTGTTGCATGAATGCGACATTGAGTTCATAGGTAGATTCCGTACCATTCGGATTCTGAATCACAATAGCTTCCGGAAATTGTTTTTTAGGTTTGGGCTTTGGAGTCACTTCTTCTTTCTTGATTCCTAAAATTTCATCCTCTCTGGCTAAATCTTTTGCTTCAATATAATAAACCGTCACCCGTCTGTTCTCTGCCTTGTTATCAGATTGCTTATGTAATTTACCAAAGCTTCTGGTTTTAAAATCATCTCTGATTTTTATCTTATCTTTTACCAAACCATACATAAAATCTACTCGTTTTTGAGCCAATGTATCGTTAAATCCTATTGTCCCGTCTTCGTCTGTATAACCGTTTATAGCCACGATTTTGACTTCCCTGTTGTTCAGCATCCAATTGTTCACTTTTTGAATCTCATCTTTTTTCAATTCAAACTTATTGGTATCAAAATAAAATGATACCTGTTCCTGGGCGGTGGATAACCCGGCGAAAATGAAAATAAATAATAGGGTAATGACCGACTTCATAGCTTATATTTTTACCATAACGAAAATACAACGAATTAATTTTACAACTCCCATAAAAACTAAAGTGGGACAACTTTCGTTATCCCACCTGTTTTAGTGTTAATTTGTTTGGAAATTTAGTTTTGTTGTGATCAAAATCAAAAAAGATTCTGACATAGTATTTTTGAACACAGAAAACTCACTGCTAAAACACCACTGTACTTCCACGGCTATATCATCCAGATTTTTATCAATGCGGGGGCATTCTGCTTTAAAAAAACAAGTATTTGTTTACAAAAGCGATACGAAAATATAAAATTATTTTAAAATAAGAAGCAATTTATTCAAATTAATTTACTCCTGAAAGTAAAAAAAGCCACAATTAATGTGGCTTTCTATACTTATCTCGTAAATAACAACTCCCTGTACTTTGTCAACGTCCAGATTTCATCGTCAACCAAAAGCTCTAATTTATCGCAGTGTTCTCTGATGATTTCAAAGTATGGCTTTACTTTATCGCAATACGTTTCTGCCATTTTCTGAGCATCCGTCAACGCATTTGCTTTTTTGCGGGCTTCGGTCATCGCTTCTACATTAGAATTGATTCCTTCTATGTGAGCTGAAATTTCTTTGATTAAAAAGATCTGTTCTTTTGCAATCTTTTCAAAATCTTTTCCGAAAATTTCTTTTAATCCGCGAACGTTTTCAATCAATGTATTCTGATAACGGATGGCTGTCGGAATCACATGATTTCTGGCAATATCACCTAAAACCCTTCCTTCAATCTGGATTTTTTTGGTGTATTCTTCCAGTTCGATCTCATAACGTGCCTCTACCTCAACATGGTTCATTACGTTTAAATCACTGAATAAATCCAATGCTTTTTTAGAAACTTTTGCCTTTAAAGCAGATGGGGTGGTTTTGTGATTGCTCAACCCGCGTTTCTTTGCTTCTTTTTCCCAAGCCTCGCTGTAGCCGTCTCCTTCAAAAAGAATATTCTTGGTTCCTTTTATATACTCTCTCAACACATTAAAGATTGCCTCATCTTTCTTTAACCCTTTTTTATCAATTAAAGCATCCACTTCCTTTTTGAACTCTCTTAGTTGCTTTGCCACAATAGAGTTTAATGTCGTCATGGCGTTTGCACAGTTTGCCGAAGACCCGACAGCTCTGAATTCAAATTTATTTCCGGTAAACGCAAACGGAGAAGTTCTGTTTCTGTCCGTATTGTCCAGCATTACATCCGGAATTTTACCCACCACATTCAGTTTTAAATCTGTTTTTTCCTCCGGAGAAAGTTTACCTTTGGAAACACCTTCCAATTCGGCCAGAACTTTTGTCAACTGATCTCCGATGAACACCGAAATAATTGCCGGAGGAGCCTCGTTTGCCCCTAAACGATGATCGTTACTGGCTGTTGCAATAGAAGCTCTCAGCAATTCTTCATATTCCTGAACGGCTTTGATTGTGTTGATAAAGAACGATAAAAACTGTAAATTACTCATCGGCGTTTTTCCGGGCGAAAGCAGGTTTACCCCTGTATCGGTTGCCATAGACCAGTTATTGTGCTTTCCTGAACCGTTTACTCCTTTGAAAGGTTTTTCATGGAACAATACTTTAAAATCATGACGTTCCCCTACTTTTGACATCACGTCCATCAACAATGAATTATGATCAACCGCTAAATTGGTCTCTTCAAAAATTGGAGCCAGCTCAAACTGGTTTGGAGCTACTTCGTTGTGACGGGTTTTTACCGGAATTCCCAGTAACATACATTCTTCTTCCAGTTCTCTCATGTAGGCCAAGGCACGTGACGGAATAGAACCAAAATAATGATCGTCTAATTGTTGTCCTTTGGCAGAAGTGTGTCCGAGCAACGTTCTTCCCGTTAACATTAAATCGGGACGTGAGTTTGCCAGCGACGAATCGACCAGAAAATACTCTTGTTCCCAACCTAACGTGGCCGTTACCTTTTTTACATTTTTATCAAAGTACTTACACACATCGGTTGCGGCTTCATCCACTG
Source organism: Bacteroidota bacterium (assembly GCA_023434025.1). Taxonomy (GTDB): domain Bacteria; phylum Bacteroidota; class Bacteroidia; order Flavobacteriales; family Flavobacteriaceae; genus Flavobacterium. The sequence continues at coordinate 8,331 of JAEYTL010000026.1, read as the reverse complement.
CGTTCAACGCACGCAGCAAAGGTGTTTTATAATCTAATGCTTCTCCCGTGTAAGAAATAAATACGGTTGGAATACACAGTGTTGTTCCAAAAATAAAAGCAGGCGAAGTAGGATCCCAGGCCGTATAACCACGGGCCTCAAATGTATTTCTGATTCCTCCGTTCGGAAAGGAAGAAGCATCCGGTTCCTGTTGTACCAATTGTCCTCCTCCGAATTTCTCAAATGATTCCAGCCCATCGTATGAAATATCAAAAAAAGCATCATGCTTTTCAGCGGTTGCTCCCGTAAGAGGCTGAAACCAGTGTGTGTAATGTGTTACCCCTTTGGTCAATGCCCACTCTTTCATACCCATGGCAATATAATCTGCCAACTTCCGGTCAATTTTTGTTCCGTGCTGCACTGCATCTTTTACCCCTTTATAAGCGTCAGAAGTCAGGAACTGCTTCATGGCTTTGTCGTTAAACACATTTGAACCAAAAAGGACAGATTTTTTTCCCGATTCTTCAAACTTAACCGGCTTTCTGTCGGAAGCATCTTTTAATGCTTGGAAACGTAAAGTTGACATAAAATTGATTTTTTTAAGGTTTAACCATTTATTTTACGATGCAAATATATCGAAATATTATTTCGAAACAACATTACCCCTATTTTTTTAGGGGTTAAATCTATAAAATACAAAAATAAACGATTAAAAGGGTGTGGTTTTTGAGAAAATGTCCAATCAACTTTATTTTACAAACATAGGAGCTATCGGAATGCAGCGAATAGCCGGATCAGCTCCTGAAAAATCAAGCAAATGTGAGATAAACAAATGTGATATAACCACCTAATAAAACAATTCCGGCTTTACGGTCCAGAAACCCTTTTTGCGGCATGTAAACCAAGGGCAGCAGTATAAATGCAAAGCCCAGCATCCAGAAAATATCAAAGGTAAGCAGGCGGTTATCGGCCAACCTGATGGGATGGATAACAGCCGAAAGCCCGAGCACGGAAAGAATATTAAAGATGTTAGAACCTATAATATTTCCTATAGAAATTGAACTTTCTTTTTTGACAGCAGCGATGAGTGAGGCCGCTAACTCGGGAATACTTGTACCGACCGCCACAACGGTTACGGCTATCACCCTGTCTGAAACACCAAAGGCCTGGGCAACATTCACTGCTCCTTTGATTAAAAACTCCGAACCACCATACAAGGCTACCGCCCCTATAAGCAGGAAACCTGCTATTTTATACATCGCCATCGTTTCTTCTAAAGGAGTTTCAACAGCTTCTCCGGTATTTTTTTGAGATTTAACAAGATAGATAACAAATAAAATTATCAAAGTAAACAATACAACACCTTCTCCCCTGCTGATTTGACCGTCTGAAAACAGCATTCCAAAAAGAATAAGCGAGGAAATAATCATAGCCGGCCAATCGGTTTTAAAAAACGATTGATCTACCTGCATTTTACTAATCATCATCACCAGTCCGAGAATCAAACCAATATTAGCAATATTGGATCCCACCACATTCCCCAAAGCTATATCCGGAAAACCGGCCATGGCCGATTTGACGCTGACAATTAATTCCGGGGCAGAAGTGGCAAACGAAACCACGGTCATTCCGATGACAATTTTAGATATATTGAGCCGTAACGACATCCCGACAGCTGCCTTAAGCAACCAGTCTCCACCCAAAACCAAAAGAACCAACCCTGCAATAATCAATAGAAAATCCATAGCCTTTTTAAAAATTTTTGCTAAAATAGGTAAATTACAGGCATAAAAAAAGGCCTTCTGAAAAGACCTTTTTAAAATTTATCAGGGATTACTGACGTTCACTTAATGGCTTTACATCCGCTTCAGTAAGTCCATACATTGTCATTACTTCGTTATAATTGCTGTAATCCATTCTTCCTGAGAAATAGCCCGGGATAATTACGACTCTGAAAACCTGATTTATTCTTACGGAGGAATTTAATGCTCCTAAATCAAATCCTTCCATATACAATCCGATATTAAATCGAGTAAAACTGTAATTGTATGCGTAATCAAACGTTCCGTCACCAAAAAAATAGTACTCCGGCAAAAGTTTCCAGTCATCTTCGCCCTGAAAAGAACCGGCTAAGCGGTAAACCAGAATATGATCTGACGATAGAATTGGCGGGTTCAGGATTATATCGCTGGCAAATCCGTTTTGTGGGGTAAAACTTCTGGTTACTTCAAACACTTCTGCTTCCGCACTATAGCCGTCTCTTCCCGGAGGACCTTCCGGGCCTTCGCAACTTTGTAATGTTATCATCCCGATCAACACTAAAATGAATGTAAATTTTTTCATACGTCTATTTTTTTATGATTAATGATGGTTAGCTATAACCAATACTCATGCCAAAGTTATCTTTTTTGAATGATTTGCCCTAATTTTATTTTTCTTACTTTTGAAAAATGATCGAAAACCAGACTCTTTTTATGGTTATGCTGGGAGCTACTCCACCCGGAAGGCTGACCGAGCAACACGATATTTTTTTCGGAATCGGAAACTCGCTGACCGAACTGGTTCCGGCCATGAAAACCTTTTGGCCGGAGGCTGAGGGCAACATTCACATTGATGCCTGGCGTAAAGTTACTCAGGTGGATGGTTTTGATATTGAAGTGGTTTTGCGTGAGAAAAATTTACCCAACGCTGAACAATTATTTTTTATCAATCTGGGCGGTTATAAACAAAATGAATTTGAAGAGTATCATTACAAAGTGCTGACCGTTGCCCCAAATAAAGCCGAAGCGATCAAAAAAGCCAAAGCTACTTCGTTCTACAAACATTGCGGATTTAAAGGAGCGGCATCACATATAGATGATAAATACGGAGTGGATGTAGATGATATTTATGAGATTGAAGATATTCTATCCTCTACATTTAAAGAAAAATTCAAATTGAAAATAACAAAAACAAATTCAAACCAACAAGATGGTCTGGAAATTGGTTACCTAAAAATGGCTAAATTACTGAAAAATGAAAATTAAATTCCTTGTACTTGTTTTATTGGTTTATGGAAAACATGTTGGGCAAATTGCTGATTCTAAAAACTTAGTTGCTGCCAATGAAGACGTAAAACTTTTGGCAGATGGTTATATTTTTACCGAAGGACCGGTTGCCGATAAAAACGGGAACGTCTTTTTTACCGATCAACCTCATAACCAAATTATCCGTTGGGATGCCGAAACCGGCAAAACAAGTGTTTTTAGTGAAAATTCAGGACGCTCCAACGGGTTATATTTTGACAAAAAAGGAAACCTGATTGCCTGTGCCGACATGGATAATCAGCTGTGGGAATTTGACAAAAAAGGGAGACACAAAGTGATCTATGAAGACAAAACAAATGCTCATAACGGCCCCAATGACCTGTGGGTTGATGCCAAAAACGGCATTTATTTTACCGATCCGCTGTATGTCAGGAATTATTGGGAAAGGGATTCTGTGAGCCAAAAAGCCGGTGAGCACGTTTATTACCTTACGCCGGACCGGAAAAAAATTATTCCGGTTGACGAAAACCTGGTTAAACCAAACGGAATTATCGGCACACCGGACGGTAAACTCCTGTATGTTGCCGATATCGGAGACAGCAAAACGTATGTGTATGACATTCTGCCTGATGCCACATTAACCAACCGGAGATTGTTCTGCGAAATGGGTTCAGACGGAATGACTGTTGACAACCAGGGCAATGTATATCTAACCGGAAACGGTGTTTCGGTATTCAATAAAGAAGGTTTTCCGGTTGCCCATATCGCTGTGCCCAAAAAATGGACAGCCAACGTCTGCTTTGGCGGAAAAAACAACAACCTGCTGTTTATTACAGCGATGGATGCGGTGTACGGTTTAAAAATGAATGTAAAAGGAGTAAATCATGGGAAGAAATAATCCGAAGAACATCAAAGCTCACAACGACAAATTGCACAAGGAGCAAGCCAAAAAGAAAGAAAAGGAAATGGCAAGAAAGGAAAAACTAAAAGCAATTGTGCGGAAGTTTAATCGTGATGAAGGAACTACAAACTAATTAAATCATTGATATGAAAAATTTACTTTTGATTACTTTCGTTTTATTCACTATTTCTTGTGCTGTTGCCCAAGACAAGTCGGCTATCGAAAAAGAAGCGGCTGCCTTAGCCCAAGAACAATTGGATGGTTATAACAAACGTGACATCGAAGCGTTCTTGAAACCCTACAGCGAAAACGTAAAAGTGTATGCTTTTCCGGATCAACTTTTGTATGAAGGAAAAGCCAAAATGCGGGAAGAATATATGGCCATGTTCAATCAACTGCCCGATCTGCATTGCAAATTGGTCAACCGGATTGTATTGAACAACAAAGTCATTGACCACGAAGAAGTTGTTTTTATGAAATCTCAACCAAAGGTGTATGCTATTGCGGTTTATACGATTACGGACGGGAAGATCAGCGAGGTGCGGTTTATGCAATAATCAATTTCCTTGTAACCGCACCCAAAGTTTAACCAACAGCTTCTTTGCCTGTGCCCTGTTTTTATTCGGTAGTTCTACCGCTTTGATTTCACCGTTTGCTTCGGTGATATGGTAACTGAACGAAAACTGCATGTCGTTTTTATCGGCATTCATTACGCCAAACCGCAAATCGTTAAAAAGCAATTGATTTTCATTTTGCGTAATGCAGTACCATCCTTCGGAAATTCGTTTTAATTGTTGAATAACTGCCGCATCTTCTATGTTTTCAATCAATTCCTTTTGCGTAGGTATGAATTGAAATTGAATGGGTTTTGTATCAAAAAAAGAATAGTCGCCAATATAATAGCCGTTATCCACCTTTACGTTGGTGGTCCAAAGAATGATGTTGAAGGGCGATGGTTTGACGACGATTTCCTGGTAAGTAATATTGTTTTGTTCTAATTGCTTTTCAAATTTATGCGTCACAATCGATTGTACGAAAAGCGTGAAAAACAAATAGGAAGTACTCACCATTAATCCGGTTCTGTTCCAAAACATTCGTTTGGGATCATCTTTCTTTTTCTTCATCGAAAGGAAGAGAAATACCAAAAACGGCAACGTATAAAGCGGATCAATCACAAAAATGGATTGCAACGAATAGCGGGTTTCGAGCGGCCAAAACAACTGCGTTCCCCACGTAGTGAACAAATCGAGTAAGGCGTGTGTTTGCAAAATCAAATAGGAAAACAAAGTCGCTTCTCTGAAATTCACTCCTTTTTTATGATCCAGTTTTTTTATAATCCACCCTAAAATGGGAGAAAGAAATAGAAAGAACAAAACTGAATGACTAAATCCTCTGTGAATATCTGTCGCGGTTAGTGGATCTAAAAACTTTCCGTATAACACATCCAAATCAGGCATTGTTCCGATGATGGCACCGTAAAGAATGGCTTTGTTGCCCAACTTTTTGCCGAGTACCTGATTGCCCACAGCGGCACCGAGCACGATTTGACTGAGTGAATCCATTAGTTTACTTTTCCTTCAAAATAACCTGAAATGACTATTGGTTCTGGTTGATTTAGAACAACTGCCAGCACTTCATTAAACTCAAACCTATACTTTCCATTTTCTAAATAGGTAACCTCAACAGTTGAATGGTATAACATGTTTGTTGTTGATTCGGTATAGTAAAATCCATCAGCACCTAGTTCCCAAATTTCTCTTAAACCAAACTTATAAACTCCGTTTGGTGCGGTTGGCGAATTAGTTGGATAACTAACGCCGAAAAGAATTGCTTCATAATCATCTGAACCAAAAACACCTCTTTCTAAACTAAAAGATAAACCCACTCGATTTGGATTATCCGGTGTCGGGTCTTGATATAACTTAACACTTGTTGGTACAAACTCAATTCCATCCACAGTAATGTTAGACTCAAAAGCCGGACCTGATTCGTCTGAAGAATCACAAGCAATAAAAATTGAAGCAAAAATCAATAGTAATATAAACTTTTTCATAAAAAATATTTTTGCAAAAATAGGAATTATGGATGATAAAGTGTTGGTTGAGATGGCTTCTTAGAGAAATGCTTTTTCTTTTGATTTAGAAATTTGTGGGGAAATGTTAAAATGGGGAAATTTTTAGTATTTTAGTGAGGTAATTCTCAACACACAGTTGAACAAATCAAACCAAGTTAATAATAGTGGTATATTCAACTATATGAATAGCAAAGTATATAACTAAGTTAGGAATAATATTTTGAAAGCGTTTTTTTAAAATCTATGGACAAATACAAAATACTTGTAAATATTCTTGATCAGATTATTAAATCTGCACCTAAAGAATACTCAAAAAAATATCCTCAAAAAAGCAAAACTCTTGATATTGAGCAATTGAATCAAGCCAGAGCTAGAGCCTATATACATTTATATCTTCTTGTGAGTTTTGGAATACTTGATTTTAAAGAAAGAGAACATTTTATAAGTGATGGAAGCTATGATGGAGGAATTGACGCTTATTATATTGATAATATTACGCAAACTGTGTTCTTAATTCAATCTAAATTTAGAAACAACGACTCAAACTTTGAAAATAAAGAAATTTCACTTGAGGAAATCCTTAAAATGGATATTAATGAAATTCTAGATGGAGAAACCCATGATGAAAATGGAAATAAATATAATGGAAAAGTAAAGCAACTACAAAGAGAAATTTCTAGTGTTGAAAATATTGGAAGGTATTCATATCAAGTTATTATTTTAGCAAACCTGAATAATATTGGACGCAAAGATTTAATAAAAATAACAGGAGGTTACAATACGAAAGTAATAAACCATCAAAATTGCTATAATGAATTGGTCTTTCCTGTTATAACTGGAACTTTTTACAAAGCCTCTGATTTATCAATAAATATAGATTTAAGTAATAAAAATGCTGGAAGCAAAATTAGTTATACGGTACAAACAAATAAAGGAGATAGCGAAATTACAGTATTATTTATACCTACATTAGAATTAGCTAGAATAATGTACAAATACAAAAATTCTATACTTAAATTTAATCCAAGAAGTTACTTGGGTCACGAAGGAAAAAATGTAAATAATTCTATTCGTGAAACAATATTAGATAATAAAACAAATGAATTTGCCTTGTTTAATAATGGCGTCACAATGCTATCAGATGAAACATATATAAACGAAAAAATTGGACAAAAAAATAAAGCACAATTAATTGTAAAAAATCCTCAAATAATAAATGGTGGACAAACTTCATTTACCTTAAGTAAAATATATGAAGAAAATATTGACAATAATTTAGAAAGTGTTTTTCAAGGAAAAGAAGTTTTACTTAAAGTTATCACATTATTAAATAATAATAATTATCAAGATAAAGTCGAATTAATAAATTCAATCTCAAATGCAACAAATCAACAAACACCAGTCATTAATGCTGACAAATTAGCTAACAATCAATTTCAAATAGACTTACAAAATATAATATTTGAGACATTCGGCTATTTATATGAACGAAAAAGAGGTGAGTTTTCAGATGGCATTTATAATAATTATATCAATGAAAACAAAATTATTGAGAGAAATCTATTATTCAAAATGTATAATTGCGTAAACATCTCAATTAATAAGGCTCGACAAAAAAAATTAATATTTTCTCATAATGAATCAATTGCTGAAATGCAAAAAGACAAAAAACTTGAAAAGTCTATTTTTGCTTTTCTAATTTTTAGAAAAATTTCTCGTTCTAGAATTCCTAATCTAAAATTTGACCATATTACGTATGCAAAAATTAAAGTAATGACTGAATTATATCTGCCTGAGAATGTAAATGATTTTGAAGACATCGTAAATAAAAACTATGATGATTTTAGCTTCAAATGGGATAAATTTGTTTATGAATATAAAATCAGAATAGGAATCGAAAAAGGAGTTTACGATTCAAAAACTGGCTATTTCAAGGATAAATTTAAAGCTAATTATGTAGCATGGTTCAGTAGTGCAAATTTTGAAACCGAATACATTGAATATTTCACATAACTCCTAATAGTTGGGTCATCAGTATTGCCCATAAACATAATCAACCATTTTCTATCTTTGAAAAAGATAATCGAAATTAAATATGATATACTGTTGTAATATAAAGTAGGCAACATAATCTTTGTTTAGTAGTGTTATGTGATTTCTCCTGTCGTCGAAATTGTTGTTGATGACACAGTCTCTCTGAATAACAGCACAAAAAAAGGACAACTTGTAGACTCCCCATTTTTAGTACAGTTCAAAATTATAAAATTTATTGAACGTAATATCTTTTTTTAACATTGTTCTTGGGTTGAATGAAGCGTAGCGGAATGAAACCCAAGAACAATAGACTGTTC
>JAEYTL010000009.1 GCA_023434025.1 Bacteroidota bacterium | reverse complement strand
TCCCGATAGATTCTGTGTTGATTTCCAAAATAAAATCTAAATTTTTATTAGTTTTGTTTTTCAAGACAGTCTCTGAACTAGTCTCTATAGCGTGTTTAAACCATTTGTGTTTGCACGCTATTTTTTGTTATATAATCTTTATCGTAAAGGGTTTCATTTTTGAATAAAATATAGATTAGTTCGAGTAACTTTCTTTGAATTGCTACCAAAGCTTTCATTTTAATGCCGTGTTTTGACACTAATCTTGCATAAACACTTTTAAAATTTTCATCCCATTTTACAGCACTTAATGCAGGTAGGTGCAACGATTTTCTTAAAAACCTATTTCCTCTCTTGGATATTCTTGGCTTCCCCTTTACTGAGGTTCCTGATTGTTTTTCTTTTACATCCAGCCCTGCATAACTAGTTAACTGAGATTTGTTTCTTATCAATTCAAAACCGTTTGTTTCTGCTAAAACTGTTATTGCGGTTAACTCTCCAACTCCAGGTATCGATGTAACTCTTTTAATGGTATTGGATATTTGAAGATCGGTTTTTGTAATTTCGTTTATTTCTTTTTTTATTTCTTTTTCTTGTAAATTCAACAATACTATTCTCTTTTTCATTCTATCTAAACTTCGTTCATTAGGCATAGCTTCTACACTTTCAGCATGTATTTGGTTTTTAATATTACTCCTCTCTTGAACAATTTGCTCTCTTTCACGTGTAAGTTGTTGTAACTCCCTGTAAATGCTTTTAGGCTTTATCCATCGATCTAATTTTCGCTCCAATCCAAATTGTGCAATGGCTTGCGAACAACTCTTATCGGTTACTGTTTTTTGTTCTATGGTTCGTATGTAATTACTAATTTTATTGGGCAATACAATACTTACCTCATATCCGTTGTCGACTAAATGATATGCAAACTTTTGATGATAAACTCCGGTTGCTTCCATAACGTAACGTATAGGAAGTTCTTTGTCTATTTGCTTATCTACCCATTCAACCAATGATTTAATTCCAGAATCACTGTTTTTAAAGACTTTGTAACTAAATAATTCAATGTTAAAATCTTCATACATACGTCCTAATGTAATGACTAATTCCTTTTGAGCAACATCAATTCCTGCGACTTGTTTTAATAATTTTTTAATCATTTTTTTAATATTAGTAATTGATAAAGTGATATATCTTCCTTCGTCTTTTCTCCTAGTTGGATATTCAAGATATTAAGCAATACTCAATTCTTTACATTCTGTTCAAACTCTAAAAGATAAAAAAAAGAAAGAGGTAATATCTATCGGACAATATACTTCAAGAGTTATTTAGCCATCGGTATACTCTCTTCCTTTTCACTTTATTTCTTCAAATTTAAATATCAACTTTATTTTACAAACATAGGAGCAATCGGGATCGAAGAGCATTGTGGTAGTAAGGAGACTTCGGGCAACTGAGGTACGTGACCCGACTCAGTGGTGTGAGAGGCTCTACCTGTAAGCTTCTGGCAGGACAGTTTACTCGATTGGGTGCGATTAATTATTTTACCAAATTATATATTGAATTTCCAAGTTTATCAATAAAATTTACAGATTGCTGTGTATCAGAGTGACAAATGGGTTGAATATTTCCTGTAAATAAGTCAAAGTCGCCCTCGTGAACTATTTGGTTTCTGCGAATTACAATGTTTTTAAGTTCCGTTCTTAAATCATTTTGATTCATTCCCATTTCCGTTGCAATCTTCTGCCACTTATGATTTTCGTGCCATATTAAACTTAATGCTTCCGTTACTTTATCAGAATCTTGAAAAGATAAATGTTTATGACTTGATGTTATTGTTTGAGCGAACACAAATTCTGCTGGAGGAACTGATGCACTATTAATTGCATCAAATTGATTTAACGAAATATTAAAATTTTTATAGGAATTTGTTGGTGGACGGAGTCCTTTAAACGCTTCTACCATGCCAGATTTTACCAAATCGTGAATTAACCTATCAAAACTTGAAAGTGAATAAACTACTTCACTCCTTAGTAAATCCGAAACATCTGTAGAATTAAAGCCTAGTTGAGTTGTTAAATGAACAAATAAGCTATCAATATTTCGAACCCGAATAATTCCAGTTTCAAAAATTTGTTTAGCTCTCAACATTTTGCTTTACTTCTTCAATTTTTAATGCAAATTCCTCAAACATTTGGTTGAAATCATCTCTACGTGATATCATTTGTTCTAAAACAGTCCCGGAGCGTTCTATTTGTTCATCAGATAATGCGAATACAGGAACTCCAAATTTATGAGACTGCGGAAGAAGACTTTGAAAATCAGGAATTTCAGCTAAACAATAATTTTCTGGAATTCCGGTTTGTGTGTACAAAGTAGCCTCTAAAAGCATATTGCTTTGATTCAATCTTGGAACTAGCTGAACTCTAACTGATTCCAGTATTTCATCCATGTTGTTTCTATATGGGGTAGATGGTCTACCGCTTCTAATATTAAATCTTTGAATAACAACTCCTCCAAACTTTGGGTCATGAGCAGGGAAAGGATATGAAGAATTAGCAAACGTGGTTCTCATTTGTTGAGACGCAACGTACCATCTTGGTAACACTTCCGATAATGTTCGGACAGCCATTACAGAAAATGGATCAGGGTTTGTTGGAACAATAAAAAGGTCTGAAATAGAAAAGAAGTTTTGGTTAATAGCACTAAGTCCTGGATTTAAATCAATCAATACATATTCAATCTCGTGATGTTCACAACATTTTTCTATTAATGCATTGAAAGCACCAGGTAAATTTTGCATTGTTGCAAATGCGTTATTGGAAGTTTGAGCGAAACTTAGAGGAGGTTCAAGTTCTGTCAAATTTGGATGACCTGGCAAAAGGAATAAATTTTCATTGTCGGGAACATTAAAACAATCAAAAGCTTTAATAGGCTCAGGCCTTCCTTGAAAAGCTGTATTAACACCGTCCATCAAATTATTATTCTTTGTCCTGTCTTCAGTATAGTACCTCTCAAAGTCATCTTGCATTATTATTCCAGTTAGATTGCATTGTGGATCTGCATCAACTAATAGAACTCTATGACCTTTTTGAGCCAGCTTCCAACCCAAATGAAATGTTGTTGTGGTTTTACTTACTCCACCTTTATGGTTAAAGAAAATTATTCTCATATCCTAAATATATTAATTTATGGTTTTCTAATTGCATCCAACGGGTCGGGGCTTGGCGTTCGGGCGGGAAAGTCCGCAGGAACTTTCACGTTTGAACGTCAGCCCGCCTGACGCCAAACCCTTGTTGTATGCCGTTTTATTTTAGTTTAACGAGTTTGTTATTTCGCAATACAATCTTTGTCGTTGTTTTAAGTGAAGGACAACAACGAGGGTCGTCATCACTATATTCCAGTCCTTCTAAAAAAATAACCCCATTACTTATTTTCTTTAGTTCATTCCTTGAACCGAAATTTCCGCCAAATTCTTCTGAATGGTCAGCTATGGTCAAAGCTTGTCCTGTATTAATAAATGCAACAAGACCTGGTATTTCTCCAATTGCGTTACCGCCACCTCCGTTGTCGTCATAAGTTGGTTCAAGTCCATAGTCCACAACTGCGTCAATTAAGTTGTCACCGTTTAAATCGCCCAATTTAATGATACTTGTAGAAAGTTTTCGTCCACCTGAAATGTTTGGAAGATATTTCATAAATGCTGCCTTAACTAATACTTGGTCAACCGTAAATTGTTTTTTCTCTACTTTAGTTGCGTTCGTTAAAGTATCTGTCTTACCCAACTCCTTTTTTAAGAGTTCATTTTCTTTTTGAAGCAACTCCTTTTCCTTTTCAGCAAGTTGTTTTTCTTTGTCAGAGTGTTGACATGCAAACAATGCAATTGTCAATAACAAAATGATAGATGTCTGTTTAATTGTTGTCATATTGAAAGTAGTTTTGGTGTGTCTGTCTGTGAAAAATGGCATACAACGTTTGGCGGCTTTGCGAAGAAGCGGATTTCGGAGCTCAAAACTGTCAACATAGCACAAAAGTTGATGCGAGGTAGAATGTTCAATTAACCACTGAACCCGCTTTTTTGCAAAACCGCTGTTACCTGCTGGCCTTCTGTCTGTCGTGTCGCTGTTTGCCTTGTCAATATTGAGTTTCCGTGTCATTGTCTATTGTGTTTGTCAGGCTGCGTGTTGGTTTGTTTTTATTTTTTTGAAGCGTTGGGAAATTTTTTAAAATCAATTTTGTCTGCGTTGGCAAAGCAAGCTCTTTTGCAATTTTCGGTCTGTGCTTTGGCTTGTGCGAATTGCAAATGTGCTTGCTTTTAGCGTGGGCTTTCCTTTGGTTTCATAAATATTGATATTAAAAGTCCTATACCTACAACTACGTCAACTATGTTCCACATCTCTCTGCCAAGTGCAATTTTGAAAAACGGTTGAAACAGTAAGGCAAGTCCACCGAAAATTATCATTTCCATCTGTCTGCCTTGTTCGTGAGCTTGATAAGCTAATATTGCAAATCCAATTAGTCCTGCGAACCTTACAAACTGATAGTAGCCGTATGGCATATCTGCCAAACAAACAAAAAATAAAATCGCTAAGATTATTTTAATTGCTTTATCCATTGTCAATAATATTTAATGTAAAACAAGCCTGTTCCGGGTATGCCAAAACTCCAATACTTTCTACCGTCTGGACTTACACCAAAACGAAACCCTAAAAACCCAAAACTTGTTCCGACTCCCTTTTTGGATACGGTTGCTCTGAATGGGCCAATATTCTTTGATTTTCTAAAACGCCAAGCCATAACTACATAGTTTTAATCAATTTTATTGTGCTTTTTCCTAAACTCTTCAATTTTTTGTCTTGCTATTTTGTTTTGAACATTTGCAATTTCAGTCAATAATTCTTTATGTAAACCGTTCTCTATTTGTGTACGTTCTTTAGTTTGCACTTGTTCGGCTTCATACTCAATATCTCGAATTGTTTTTTGATGTTTTAGATATTCAGATGTTCTTTCCTCTAATTCGAGTTCTAAGTCCTTTTCTTTTCTGTAAATAGCTCTGTCATAAGCACCAATTGGTGTTGCTATTTTAGCAATGGTTGGTAAAATCTCAATCGTAAAAAAGAGTATTCGGATTAACCATAACAACATAAAAATTGTAGCTCCTTCTGGAATTTCAGGATTATTTGGTGTTGCCAAATTTTCTAAAACCATAAAACGCAAAACAAATCCTTTTTTATCTTTGATTTTGTCTTGAAATTCATTTTTTGCTGTATCAGCTGTAGCAAGTCCTTTGTTTATGGAAGTGCTTGTTTGTACAATGTTGTCATTTAGTCTTTTTTGTTCTCCTTTGAGGTTAGCAATCCAATCATCAATGTATTTTTGTCTTCGATTTTTTAAGTCATCTAATCCCTTTCTGTCAAATTTGTTTAAATTGTCTTGTGCTTGTCTTCTTTGTGCGAGTTTGTTCTCGTAAGTTCTCCATTGTTGCGAGTTTCTGTTTTTTACATAACTTTCGCTACTATAATCATAATATGTTGGAACATTATTGTAGGCACTATTTGCTTCTGTTCGAGCTGTGTTTAACCTTCTTGTAAGAGCATCAAAATCATTTTGTTTAGTTTGAATTTCAGATTTGAGTCTGTCATATTCTGGGTCGCCTTTTGGTTCACCTTGTGATAACTGTGTTTCAACTTTTCCTAATACAAGACTGTCATTACTTAAAATACGTTGTTTATCTGATATTGCTTCATTTCTTTTAGATGCTTGTTGAACAGAATAAACTTGGTCAAGTTTATATTTGTCCATATGCAAGTCGATATTTTCCTTAAAAATCAACAATTCCAAAGGAATTGAGATAATAAAAGCAATCAAAACAGCCAAAACTGCTCTTGATAAAAAGGCAGGCCAAAAATTCTGTTTTTCTTTCGTTGGGTCTTTCTTTAATGTAACAACCATACTTCGGTCGATACTGAAAATTAACGAAGCCCAAATAATACCGAATACGATAGCGGATAAATAACTTTCTCCAAAATAATAACCTGCATAGCTTCCAGAAAAGAAAGCTAATAAAGTGGTCATAAAAATTGTAAAACCTATTCCTGCTTGTCTGTTGTAATCTGTCGGGCAATCTTTTAAAATACTGATTTCTGCTCCTGACAATAGCCAAAAGAAATACTGAGTTTTTGAATATTTATATTTTTTAGGAGAAGTTTTGCTCATAATTCTGTTTAACTAGAGTGTAATTAGATTTTCTGTTTTTAAAAATTAAAAAATAGGGTGTAATGAAAACAAATGCTATCATTATCAATATGGCTATGCAGATGAATAAAATTACTTTTCCTTCTGTTTCTACAAACCAACTTTTATATAAACCTAAAGGCATTAGCCATAATTGTTCAAAGTTTCCAAGTGTCATTTTTCCTGTTTTCAAATAAAGTTGAAATAGGATTTGATGTTCAAAAAGGAATAAGCAAAAAGGAATAGCAAGTATCAATGTAATAATTAAATTGATAAAAAATTGCGTTATGAATATTCCTGTTTTTGGATTGGTATGATGAACTTCGTTCAAAAACTTCATCCATTTATAAAAAATGAAAGTTACCAACGTAGCGACGAGATACCCCAATATTAAATAGCTCGAAATAAATACTTTGTAACTCGTAATAACCGAAGCAAAAACAATCAGTATTTGAAACAAGAAAAACATTCCTATTCCTGCAATTTTATTGTGCAAGACAGGACAGTATTCCATTAGAAAGCAATCATAATTTGCCAGTTTCCAAAGTTTTTGTTGAATTTTCGTCCTCATCTATTTCAGTATTTTTTGTAATGAGTTTAGAATATTGAATCTTTTTGTCGGTTTCATTGCAGTTTGAAAACTGATTTGAGATTCATTGAGAATTGTTTCTGACAATCCTTTAAAATCCAGTTCAAAACTTGGGATTAAATCCTTTCCATTAGGTAATCTTGGGATAATACTCGGATTGAATGTTGGAATATTTTGTACCTCAATTTTTATTTGTGAACTGGTTACAGAAAATAGTTCATTATTGGCTTTCAGATAAAATACTGATGTTTTTTTAGGTATAACCTCGATTTCACTTTTTCCTGTTACATCAATATCAGCCTGCATATTTGAGGACAATGTAATACTCGAAGCATTATCAATTTCCCAACTCAATTTTACAGACAAACTTTCAACTACAAAATCTAAATCCGAAACAAACGATTTGACTTCAACTCTTTTGAAAACCTTAACCGTAATTTCTTTTTCTTCTTTTGTAACTCCGTCTAATGCGGTAACAATAAGTTTGTAATTGGTGTGTTCCTTAGGCGAAATGGTTTTATCTCCTTTGTTTGGGACAATTTCCATATTTCCTAACCAATGCAATTCAACTTTTTCTGCATTGTCAATATCCCAAACTAATTGTGTTTCTTTTCCGTGTTCTATCTTTTGTTGTTTGGAACGAAATTCTTTAATTTTTGGAAGAGGAAGAACGGTAATATTTAGAGATTGTTCTACTTTTCCAATATCATTTTCAGCTATGATTTTATATGGTGTTTTGGAAACTTTTTTTTCAATATTTCCTTTATGTTCTACCTTTCCGATATTGGATATTGAAACGCTTTTAGCATTCTTAACTTCCCAAAAAAGAGAAAATGCATTATTCTCCAAGACTTTATCTTTATCTGATTTGAAAGATGAAATCTCTGGTTTTTCTAAAATGATTTGTAATGTTTCAGAATAAGTAGCAATAGGATTGTTTACCAATAAAGTTATCTCTTCTTTGTTCTTTATATGGTCAATTTCTATCTCTCCTTTTGTTGTATCAAGATTAGTTTCTCTTTTCTTTTTTATTAGAAGTCCACTTTCTGCATTATCCAATTCCCAAATAATTTTAACCTTACCAAATTTATCAGTAAGGTCATATTTTAGGAGTTTTACAATCGGACGTTTCTCCCCACATATTTCACACTCTGTATCGGTATTTTTATTGATGTGTTCATCATTATTGCACCGCCAAGCATCTTGTCGCATAAATTAGTCAGTATTTAAGCCTTTAATTCTCAAACCTCCAGATTTATCTTTAGGTGTTTCTATTTTTTTATCTTCCTTTCCCATAGCAGATTGAAGATTAGGACTTATTTTTAGTTTGGGTTTAGTTGTTATGTGAATTTCAGGTTCTATTTTATGTGATTCTTCAATAATATCTTTAATGATATCAGAATGTTTAAGAGTGTTAAATACTTCTGTTATAGAAGGACGTTTGTTTTTGTCTTTTTGCAACATCGCTAATAGCAATTCTCTTAGCTTCGCTGTACGTCCACCACCATTCAGATGAATTTCTGAATTATCATTTATTGCTTCCCAAGAGTAATTGTATTTGGATAGAATTATAGGTTTTTCTCCAGTTAAATACTCTGTAAAAATTATTCCTAATGCAAAAATATCTGACTGTATAGTTAGTGTTTTTCTATCCTCATTTGTTTCTCCTGTTTTTATATATGTTGCCAATTCAGGTGAATAATATTCAGGAGTCCCTACAACTTCTTCTTTGTTTTCAGGAGGTTCTCCTGAAAAATAACTATTGTCAAAATCAATAAGTTTTGTAGTATAGGCTCCTGTTTTTGTCTGTTTAATAAGGATATTGTCAGGTTTTAAATCTCCGTGTACAATGTTTAAGTCGTGTAAAATTTTAAGACTATGCGTTACTGTTTTTAATATGATGAGAATTTTCTCTAAAGGAAGTTTAGAAATATCTTTAGTAGATAATGAGGCAATATCAATTTTTTCTGTTACTTTATAGTAGGCAGTTTCTGCTCTGAAAAAATCAACTGCATAAACTAAATTTCCACCGAAGGAACATTTACGACCAATTGCATCATTGAGTTTTTTGTGATGGGCTTCAAACTCATTGCATCTTTTTTGTTTTCTCGCTATACTAACTGGGCTTCCAGGAGCGCCTGCTACTGGATACTTGGGAGAAAGAAACTCTTTAATAAAATACTCTGTGTCTCCTCGTTTAGCAAATGAAATTTTACTCATTCCACCAGCAACAATAAAATCTTGGAGTATGTAATAACCTCCTATAATATCTCCTTTTCTCATTTGTTGTCTGTTTTTGTGTTTGGATAGTTTGTTGTTTTGTATTTATCCCACAGAGATTTATGTAAATATTTACGTTCTCTTTCACAGTGTGCTATTTTTTCTAATAACGCATTTTCTTGGTTTCTTAAATCATTTAATTCTGTCTCCATTTTATTGATATCACTCATATATCCCTGATAAAGAATCTCATTTCTACTACGGAAACTTTCTTTTATTTCTCCAAATGGAACGTCTGAATTGGCTACGTACTTTAATGATAGAGAAAAGTCATCTCCTGAAATGTTTTTTAATTCATTAATTATTTTTTCTTTCCAATCGTTCTCCGAGTTAGAACTAAGCAAACTACTAATTAGTAAATATTCAAAGTGCATCGGTGTTGGATAATATCCAAAACAACCATCAGTAGCAGCGATTATAAAAAAAGGAGTATTTTCTTTTTGAAGAGAATGATTGATTGTAAAATCGTCATCAAGGTGAATCATATTTGATAAAGGAGAGTCATTTTCTATATTTTCAAAAGCATCATTGTCAATTTTCAAATCATCTTTTGTTAATTGAATCAACCCATCGGTAGAATTTAGGAGATAAACCCTTGAATCTCCTGCCCATAATAAATCAATTTCGCAAAAATCCGTTTTTTTAGTTGTCATAGCCAAAGCCAAAGTAGTGGGGAAAGTTCTTATTAGTGAACTCTTTAGTTTACTTTGCTCAAACTTTTGTATTTTCAATTTGTCATTTAGCTCAATCTTTATTTGTTGCTTGAGTTCTTTAATTACGTTTGGCGTTATTTCGAAATCATCTTTCTCAATATTATTTTTAAAATAATTAAAAATTGTATTTCGCACTTCACGAGAAGCAATGTATGCACCTGTATGAGTTACTCCGTTTTCTTCATACAAATTGCTTCCAGAGCCTCCCAAACCATCTAAAACGGCAACGATTGATTTAATTTGGTTTGTTGCCAATACATAGATAGGTGGAGCATCTTCACCTAAATTTTCTTTCTTTGGTATATCTATGATAAAATTCATATTTATATTGTTATATACTATTTACAATGGCACTTAAAATAGTTTGATAATCTACTTCTGCCAATCCATCTCCCGCTCTTGAAGGATAGTGTACTGTGTTGTCCCAATGTGTGGCAATATCAGTCCAAGCATTGCTATCAGGAGCAAAAACTATCAATCTTTTTGCTGAGCGATTACTCATATAACTTTGTCCATCCCACCAATCTGTTAGTTCATTAAAGTCTTTAGGCATACCAACAGGATAATTTTCTTGAGAACCGCTTGCTCCTTTTTCTAAAGGATGTGTAGAAGCGTCTGACCAAACTACAATAATGTGTCTTTGTCTGTCGCCACCCTTAACCCAATCTGATTTCATTGCTAATGCCAAAGCTTCTAATCCATTTTCTGGCTCATCTCCACCGCCATCAGGACGTAGTGAATGTATGAATGAGTTAAAGTTTTCCGGATTATTTTTAAGGTCAATAAATTCTGTAGTTTCAAGAGCATCATCTCCATCTGCATAAAAGTCTCTATATGCTATTACCTTAATCCGTAAATCTTCAACATTCTTATCCTTTTCTTCTAACGATTTTTGCAAGTCAGGATAGAATTTTAATGCGTTTGTTTTTACTGTTTCAAGTATGCCGTGCATACTTCCTGTTACATCAATACAAAAAACGATGTCAACATTGTACTTTAGTCCTTGATTGCTCATAATTTATTTTGTTTTAAAAGTTTCAAATTTCATCGGTTCGTTGGCAAAAAATGGCTCTTTTGGTTTTGCGAAGGGTTGGCTTGTGTGACGGGCAAAACCAAATGTGCCATTTGTGCGGCTGGCTAAAATTGTTTTTAAAAAATGTGCGTTGGGAAAAAATAAAAATACAGAAGCGTTGGCTTTTGGGTCGGCTGTCTGTCGGTTCAATTGTCCCGTTACTTTATGTTTATTTCTGTCGTTCATTTTTGCTGTGTCGTCTTTTAGGCTTGCAGGTAACGTTTTGGCGCTTGGCGCAGTGGCGGATTTCGGAGCACAAAACTGTCATTACACCACAAAAGTTGATGCGAGGTAGAATGTTCAATTAACCACGTCACCCGCCATTGAGCCAAACGCCTGTTATCGGTTCGGCTTTCTTTTCTGTCGTCTATTGCTGTCTTAATTTGCATAGTCAATTTCTGGATAAAGGTCATTAAAAACTCTATCAAAGTCGTATTTCTGTCTTGGCATTTGAGAGTAGAACTTTTCAACTTTTTTTTGGAATGTTCCATTTTTGTCAAGTTGAATTAGTTTGTCCCAAAGTTCAAATCTTTTGAATGATAACTCTAAATACTCCCAATATTCACTATAGTATTGAATAGCGTTGTTTGCAAATGAAATCCATTTATTACCTGTAAAGTTGTAGTAAATTAATTCTCCTTGTCTGGCTGATTCTATAATGAAGAGTAGTTTAGAAAAACTAAAAACATCATCGACTAAACTACGGTCAGTAAGATTGTTGCATAGTTTATAAATATGTGCATCAGCAATAAAATCTTTTTGTGTCTCTTGAAGTCCTTTTAAAAATTCTTGGTCATTGTCTGTCAATTTATAGCCTGCTTTGAAAAGCGATTTTATTGGTAAAGTATTGTGAATGTTACTGTTCAAGAGAATTGCCTGTAACGCTGTTCTGTCAGAGTCATCAGTTTTATTTATATCGAGTTCTATTTTGTTTGTGCCTAAAATAAATTCAAGGAATGGAACATCTTCTTGCTTAGCTTCGTCTATCCATTTAATTAGAGGTGGTTTACTCTCAACAATTTTTCCTTTCAGATTTAGAACGTCATTAAGAATTTTAGTTTCAAATTCGTCCAATTCATCAAGTTCATCAATTATTGAACTAAAATTTTGAATTTTTCTTTTTCTGAAGTCGGCAACTAAATTTCTCAAGTGTTTAGCCCGATTTGTTGCATTATCAAGTTTTAATTTTTCAAGTCTTTTTCTTTCTGCTTCCTTTATTTCTTCGACTTTTTTTCTTTGAAGTGTTTCTGTCTTTGTTTTATTGTCTCCAAAATTATAGTAGTAGGCTTGAAAAACTTCACTATCGTATTTTAGCTCGCTTAATGATACCGACTTTTTAAGCCATTTAGTTAATAACTTGTTGTCATCGGTTAGAAAAGGATACTTGTATTCACACTCTAACTTTAATGAATCCGATTGCTCGTCAAGTTTGAAAAAGTTTTGATATATAGTCAGATACTTTATGTCTCTTTCTAAAGTTCCTTGATTGTGAATATCAAAGTTGTCGAGAATCCAAATGAGGTAAATGCCGTGTTCTTTATAAAATTCATACCTACTTAAAATGTAACCAAGAGATAAGTCGGAAAGCTGTATTTCAAAAACTATTTCTTTGTCTTGAAACTTACAATAAACATCAGGTCGTCTTTTGCCATTTTCTTTTATTATAAACTTGTCGTCAATAGCAATGGAATTAATATCAACACCTTTAACCGATTTTAGTTGTTCACCAATTTTGTTTTTGAGTTCCTTATGTCTGTCACTTTCCTTTGCTTTTAATATTTCAGTAAAACGTTCGTGTTCTTGTGGTGTTAGTTTGCCATCTGCTAAAATACAGTAACCGTGTCCTGGTTTATGTTTGAAATGCAATCTGTCATACTTGCTACCTGAAACCATTAAGTCTTGCTCGCACTCACAACAAGAAAGGATTAAATTTTTCTCGTGATACTTTTTTCTAATCTCAAAAGCGTCTGTCTTTATATCAAATACTTCATCAGCTTCGAGTATTTCTCCCGAAGTTTTGTCAAATGCTATTTTTATTGAACGGTCGTATCGTCCCATTTTTAGTTTGTAATTCTCTGGTTGTTTCGTCTTTTAAGCTGACCGATAACTAGTTTATATACGAAACAAACATTCGTTTATACATCTAATTAGAGATGAATAAGCGAAAGTTTTTTTATTATTCAATTTTTAATCTTATTGTTATTTTCTTTTAATCTCTTCATTTTTTTACAAAGAAATTGCATTTGTACTTTTAATTGTCATTACAAAACAAAAGTATCCCAACCAAATCTTTTTACGGATACCCGTAAACCACTAAAAAATAGACAGGAGATTATCTTGCCGACCGGCAAATTCGTTTTTGGAATAGCTAAGATAGATAAAAAGTGATTAGTTGTGTTAAAAAAATAAATAATTGTTAACAAAAAATAAAATTTTGCTTTTAATAGGTCGTTGATTCACAATGAGCTTGAAAAATGAAGAGCTGTTTTTTTACTGGGATCAAGTAGTCTTCATGCTCTCATTCCGCCAAACCTTCTTATAAAGACCCTGCAAATGACGGTGTGTTTACAGCATATAGTTTATTTTCAGTTTTTAATTATTCTTCCAAACAATAATAAACTTCAATTCCAAATGCTTAAATTTGCACCTCATTAACGAAAATCCAAATTATGTTCAGTAATTTAAGCGATAAACTCGACAAAGCCCTTCATATCCTAAAAGGTCACGGTAAAATTACCGAAGTAAACGTTGCCGATACGTTAAAAGAAGTACGGCGGGCGTTGCTCGATGCCGACGTGAATTTTAAAATTGCGAAAGATTTTACGAATTCCGTCAAGGAAAAGGCATTGGGTCAGAACGTATTGACCTCGCTGCAGCCCGGCCAGTTGATGGTCAAGCTGGTAAAAGACGAATTAACCGAATTGATGGGCGGTTCAGAAGTAGGCATCAACCTATCCGGTCAGCCCTCCGTGATTCTGATGTCCGGTTTACAAGGGTCGGGTAAAACCACTTTTTCCGGAAAATTAGCCAACTTCCTCAAAACCAAAAAAGGAAAGAAACCGCTTTTGGTAGCGTGTGATATCTATCGCCCGGCGGCGATCAACCAGCTGCATGTGGTAGGAGACCAGATCGGGGTAGAAGTGTATTCGGAACCCGACAATAAAAATGCGGTTGACATTGCTCAGAACGCCATTAAATATGCCAAATCAAACGGGTTTAACGTTGTGATTGTCGATACGGCCGGTCGTCTGGCCATTGATGAGCAGATGATGAACGAGATTGCCAATGTGCACAAAGCCATTCAGCCTCAGGAAACCTTGTTTGTGGTGGATGCCATGACGGGGCAGGATGCCGTGAATACTGCCAAAGCGTTTAACGACCGGCTGAATTTTGACGGGGTTATCCTGACCAAATTAGACGGTGATACCCGTGGTGGAGCCGCCATTACGATTAAATCGGTGGTCAACAAGCCGATCAAGTTCATCGGTACGGGCGAAAAGATGGAAGCCATTGATGTGTTCTATCCGTCCCGTATGGCCGACAGGATTCTAGGCATGGGTGATGTTGTGTCGTTAGTGGAAAGAGCCCAGGAACAGTATAACGAAGAAGAAGCCCGTAAACTGCAGAAGAAGATAGCCAAAAACGAGTTTGGTTTTGATGATTTCCTGACCCAGATCCAGCAGATCAAAAAAATGGGGAACATGAAAGACCTGGTCGGCATGATTCCCGGAGCCGGTAAAGCCCTGAAGGATGTGGAGATCGAAGACGATGCGTTCAAGCACATTGAAGCCATCATTCATTCGATGACGCCTACGGAGCGAAGTAAGCCGGCAATCATTGACGGAAAAAGAAAAATACGCATCGCCAAAGGTTCCGGCACCAAAGTGGAACAGGTGAACCAGCTGATGAAGCAGTTTGACCAGATGAGTAAAATGATGAAGATGATGCAGGGCGGCGGCGGAAAAAACCTCGCCAGAATGATGGGCGGCATGAAAGGAATGCGATAATTTTTTGACAGGACAGACGCGATAAATCGCGTCTTACTTTTTTTACAACACAACTAAAACACAGATACATGGAATTATTAGACGGTAAAAAAGTTTCGGAAGACATCAAGAATGAAATTGCTGCTGAGGTGCAGAAAATGAAAGACAACGGCGAAAAAGTACCTCACCTGGCTGCCGTTATTGTCGGGAATGACGGAGCGAGTCTCACTTATGTAGGCAGTAAAGTAAAAGCCTGTGAACGGGTTGGTTTTGAAAGCACTTTGATTAAAATGCCCAACACCACTTCGGAAACGGAATTGCTGAAAAAAATCAAAGAATTAAACGAAGATGAGGATATAGACGGCTTTATTGTACAGTTGCCGTTACCTAAACAGATAGATACACAGGAAGTCCTGATGGCAATTGACCCTAATAAAGATGTGGACGGATTCCATCCGGAAAACTTCGGTAAAATGGCATTGGATATGACCACTTTTATACCGGCCACCCCGTTTGGGATTTTAGAACTGTTAGAACGTTACGGCGTGGAAACGCAGGGAAAGCATACGGTTGTGATCGGCAGAAGCCACATTGTGGGAAGGCCGATGAGTATTCTGATGGGCAGAAAAGGCTTTCCGGGAAATTCTACCGTAACCTTAACGCACAGTTATACCAAAAACATTGCCCAGATCACTACGCAGGCCGATATCATTATCACGGCGTTGGGGGTTCCGAATTACCTGAAAGCCGAAATGGTGAAAGATGATGCGGTGGTGATTGATGTGGGAATTACCCGTGTTGCAGATGAAACCACCGAAAAAGGCTACCGGATTACCGGTGATGTGGATTTTGAAAATGTAAGCAAAAAATCATCTTTTATTACTCCTGTTCCGGGCGGCGTTGGTCCCATGACGATTGCGATGTTGCTGAAAAACACGCTGTTGGCAAGAGAGCAGAAACGATTGAAGATACGATAAAATAATAAAACCCAAGTGATAAGCTTGGGTTTTTGGTTTTACTAAAAGAGAGCAGGTGAAAGAGTTGCTAAATACTGATCAGCATAAAATTAAGTAAACTATTACTTGTTTCTCTTTATTTGAACAGGCTTTCTCACCTCCACTTTTGGTAAACTCGCCTCTTCCGTTTTGCTGGACGGCTCTATCAGCTGGTTCAGTTCGTTGATCTCTGCGTCGGTTAGATTGCGGTATCTCCCCACCAGAATATCTAAGGAAATGTTGATGATCCGGATGCGTTTCAAAGCAGTTACTTCATAGCCTAAATATTCACACATCCTGCGAATTTGGCGGTTCAACCCTTGCGTTAATACGATTTTGAAGATGTATTTGCTGATTTGTTCTACTTTGCACTTCCGGGTAACGGTATCTAAAATGGGTACACCGCTCCCCATTTTCCGGATAAAACGGTCGGTGATCGGTTTGTCAACCGTTACAATATATTCCTTTTCGTGGTTGTTGCGGGCACGCAGGATTTTATTCACAATATCACCGTCGTTCGTCATAAATATCAACCCTTCGCTGGCTTTGTCTAATCGGCCGATCGGAAAAATACGTTCCGGATAATTGATGTAATCTACAATGTTGTTGCGAACACTCTGGTTGGTGGTGCATTCAATCCCCACTGGTTTGTTAAACGCCAGGTAAACCGGTTTGTCTTGCTTTTCCCGGATAAGTTTGCCGTTAACACGGATCTCATCGGTGTCAAATACTTTTGTCCCCATTTCCGGCACAGCACCGTTGATGGTTACACGTCCTTCCGCAATTAACCGGTCAGCTTCACGACGCGAACAATAGCCGGACTCCGATAAAAATTTATTGATGCGTTTCCCTGTTTCTTCCATAGTGCAAAAATAATTTTATTTTATGGATTTCAGAAACATAGCCATTTAAAAAACAGTATAAAAGAAATTTAGTACCTTGCCGGAAAATTGCCTCTATAAATGAGATACCTATGATGAAAAAACTACTGCTCCTGTCCGCTTTTCTGGTTTCTGTCTTACTGTATGGCCAATCCAGAAAAAACCAGTTTCATTTAGATTCAAACAGTGCTGAACACGCACTGTATGTTTCTTTTAAAACAGATGTGGCACTGGATACTAAAGAATCTATTGTCAGCCGGTTTCCGGAAATTGCTTCGCTGGTTAATGATTTTCAGTTAAACTTTGAAAAAACCATTGTGTTTTCGGATGAAAAATGGCAGGAATTGGAAAAAAATGCGTTACAATACAGCGGTAATGCTGCGGCAATCCGTCATTTAAAAGCGATTTTCAGGGTGATTGTTGATCAGCCTTCGAATGAAAAACTGCTTTTGCTGGCAGGAGAGTTCGAAAAATTTAATGCCGTCCATTATGCGGAATTAATTTCATTGGAGCCGGTAAAGCCGCCCCTTGATATTCCGCCCACCACCCCTGATTTTATTGTAAACCAGACCTACATCGGCCCCAATCCCGGTTTAAACATGCAATATGCCTGGGATTTAGGGTTAAAGGGAGCCGGAATCCGCGTACGGGATGTAGAATACGGATTCAATTATAATCATGAGGATCTGAACGAAGTAAATGCTTTTATTGCTCCGGGGATGACTGTGTCTTCGGCAGCAACAATAGAATATACGGAACATGGAACGCCTGTTTTCGGCATTATTATGGCTGACCCGGGCGGTTACGGTACAACCGGTCTGGCCCATGAAGTGACTGAGATGATTCTTTTTCCGGAATGGCAGGAATCGGGGTACAACAGAATTAATGCAGTGAATCAATCTATTCAAAATTCTACAGCCGGAGATATCATTATTTATGAAATGCAGGCCAATGGTCCGGCACCGGGCGATACGGATTATGTGCCGGCAGAATATAATAATGTCATCTGGGACCTGACCAAAGCGGCCTCAGATGCGGGAATAGTGATTGTGGCAGCAGCCGGAAACGGCAACCAGAATTTAGACAGTAATCTTTTTACGGGTTATATGGGTCGCGGAAACAGCGGAGCCATACTGGTTGGTGGAGGAACATCAAACTTAGCCCATAACAAAATTTCATACAGTACCTACGGTTCAAGGGTAGATGTGCAGGGATGGTCTCAGAATGTTTTTGCTTGCGGGTATGGGGATTTAATGCAGATTGGCGGGGATTTTAACCAGGCATATACCAATTTTTCGGGCACCAGCTCGGCAACACCGCTGGTGGCCGCCTGTGCGATTGTGTTGCAGTCGTATCACCACAGTTTAACCGGGAATTATTTAACCGGACCGCAATTGCGGACTGTTTTACAGGATACCGGAATACCCCAGGGCAATCCGTCTGCCGGAAATATCGGGCCTTTTCCGAATATGGAGGCTGCGGTGCAACGGGTATATGATGATTATCTGTTAGGGCTGGATGTGGTGAATAAAACTGAATTTACGGTTTTTCCCAATCCGGTACAAAACCGGCTGAAGTTTTTAACGCAGCAGGATTTGTCTGAAACAGCTTCCGTTGAAATTTTTAATGCGTTAGGACAATCCGTTTTTCAATCAGAAATGCCGGGCAGCAGAGAACTTGATCTTTCCGGTTTAGCGGGAGGAATGTATTTTGTAAAAGTGTCAGACGGAAAGCAGTCGGCCACCAAAAAGATAATCAAGCAGTAAATAAAAACGTTTCGATTTGTGCATACAGTGTCTTGTCGTGCATGCTGTGACCCAGTCCTTTTGTTTCAATAAACGTTACGTTTTTCCAGGCGGTTTCAATTTTTTTGCTTTCTTCAAAGCGTACAGAACTGTCTTCTTTGTCATGAGACAGAATGCCGGGAACGGATAGGGTGGCAGCAAATTTTTTTCCTGAAAAATCAACCGGGTTTATGTTGAAACGTTTTAAAAAATAATCATTCATCCGTTCAATAACCTTGTTGTTTAAACCCAGCAAACCGGCATAGTTCTGAATGATAATATCCAGGTCAGACGGAGCTCCCAACAAAACCATTTTTTGCAGTGAAGTGAATTTATAGTGATGCTGAAAATACAAACTGGTTAATCCTCCGGCTGAATGCCCGATTAAAATCTGTGGTTCATATTTCTGAAACACCGTTTGAATAAAGTCGGCGTATTGAGGAACATTGAATTCGCTGCCGGATGACAAACCGTGGGCAGGTGCATCGATAGCCAAAATGGTGCAGCCCGATTTTTGCAGAAACGGAAACAGGGGTTCCCAGCGTGAAGCATTGCTTTCCCAGCCGTGTACTAACAGTATTCTGGTCTCGTTACCCTGCCATTTATAAATCGGGAAATGATAAGTGTCTGATGAAATGATTTCAATTTCAGCTTTCTTTAAAATTTCGGGAATTGATTCCGGCTTCAGCTTTCCGGCACGGGGTTCACTGAAAAACCGGTAGGCTAATTTTGTGGCTTTCTCCGGAAAAATATAGCTCAGACAGTTAATGTATAAACCAACTGCTTTTATTATTAATGTCTTGAAAATTGTATTCATAAAAAAACCCCGGTTCCGGGGTTTGATTGTTAGATAGTAGCAAAGATGCTTTCCATTTTTTCTTTTTCTTCGGCGGCCAACACATTATCTACCAGAATTCTTCCGCTGTGTTCGTCGGTCAGGATTTTTTTACGGGCTGCAATTTCAACCTGTGTTTGCGGCGGAATTGTAAAGAATGATCCGGCCGAGGCTCCCCGTTCGATGGAAACAACGGCTAAACCGTTTCTGACACTGTTGCGGATCCGCTGGTAAGCAGCCAACAACCGGTCTTCAATTTTTGCAGCATATTCTGCCGAAAGCTTGGTTAAATACTCTTCTTCTTTTTGTGTCTCCGACATGATATCGCCTAATTCCGCTTTTTTATGCTCCAGATGACTTTGTTTGGTGCTTAATTTTTCCTGTGAATCGGCTACCTGTTGTTTTTTGTATTCAATAGAAGCTTTTAGCTCTTTAATGTGCTTTTCATTCAGCTGAATTTCTAATTCCTGAAATTCAATTTCTTTGGTCAAGGAGTTGAATTCTCTGTTGTTGCGTACATTTTTTTGTTGCTCGCTGTATTTTTTAATTCCCTCTTTGTGGGCTTCAATAGCATTTTTTTTCGCTTTGATCTGGTCATCAATCTGCTCCAAATCGGCTTTTAATTTTTCGTTACGTGCTTTTAAACCTGCTACTTCATCTTCTAAATCTTGTACTTCAAGCGGCAATTCACCTCTTACGTTTCTGATTTCATCAATTCTTGAGTCGATTAACTGCAAGTCATAGAGTGCTCTTAACTTCTCTTCTACACTCATTTCTTTTACGTTTGTCATAATCTAAAAGTACTTAACTGGATTTGTATTTTGTTCTGATAAAATGATGGCAAAATTAGGAAATTTTTTGATAAGAAAATCAACAATATAGTTTTTTGTGTACCGCTCGCTTTCATAATGACCGATATCTGCCAAAAGGAACTGATTTTCAGCTTCATAAAATTGATGGTATTTCAGGTCGGCAGTTAAAAAAGCATTGGCTCCCAGTTGCTTAGCCCGGCTGATGGCAAAACTGCCTGAGCCTCCTAAAACGGCAACTTTTTTTATCTTTTTATTCAAAAAAGAGCTGTGTCTGATGCTTTCGCATTGCATTTTTTCTTTTACAAACATTAGAAAATCGCTTTCATTCATCTCGCTTTCCAGTTCACCCATCATCCCTAAACCGATATTCTGATGCTGGTTTTGCAGTTCGTAGATCTCATAAGCCACTTCTTCATACACATGATTTTTAAACAGAGCTTTTAAAATTTTTGATTCCAAGTGCTTTTCAAAAGTGACTTCAATTTTAATTTCGTCATTTTCTGTAAATTCAAAACGCTCACCGATTTCAGGGTTGCTGTTTTCGTTACCCATATAGGTTCCGATTCCCCTGGAATTAAAACTGCAATCTTCATAGTTGCCAATATTTCCTGCTCCGGCTTCAAACAGAGCATTCCGGAGTTTCTGATGATTTTCCGGAATGGTATATGTAATTAATTTGCGAATGAATTTTTCCTTAGGAACTAAGATCTGGGTATTTATAAGCCCGAGTTGGTTGCAAATAATCTTATTTACACCATTCTGATGGTTGTCTAATGCGGTGTGTACCGCATAAATGGCAATGTCGTTTTTAATGGCTTTCAGCACCACCCTTTCCACATACGTTTTTCCGGTGATTTTTTTTAAACCCGAAAATAAAATAGGGTGGAAGCAGACAATTAAATTACAGTTTTTTTCGATGGCTTCATCTACCACATTCTCCAGGGCATCATGGCAAACCAAAATACCGTTGATTTCCTGTTCGGAATTTCCTAAAAGCAAACCCACATTGTCAAAATCTTCTGCATAAGCCAACGGAGCCAGTTCTTCTAAAGCGGGTAGAATCGATTGAAGTTTCATAGGAAGTGATTTAACTGCAAATTTAGGGAATTATTAATAACCATTTATAGTAAGTAAGGTAGTTTGGAAATCGTTTTTTTATTAGATACTATTTATGTATAAAGCTTGATTAAACACTAATGCGTTGTCACTTGTGTCTGTCAATAAAGCGACAATAGGCAGTAATTAACCTAAAATACCCATGATTAGGGATGTACATTAAATATCGAATCATTTATTTTGTTATCAGAAAATACATTAGTAAGTTTAATCATTAAAAAATCAGTGACTTATGGAAACAAAATACGGATTTACCAAAATGACCCTTGCTGAATTTGAAACATGGATAGCCGGTTTGCGGGTGGGACGAACTATTCTTAAAATCCAGCAGCATCATACCTACATTCCTGCTTACATTCATTTTTCAGGAAGCAATCATTTTGAAAGACAGCTAGCCATGAAAAACCATCATATAAATCAGAACGGTTGGCAGGATATCGGGCAGCACTTTACCATTTTTCCGGACGGAACCATTCTTACCGGACGTAGTCTGGAAAAATCTCCGGCCTGCATTACAAACCAAAATGCCAATGCTGTCTGTATCGAAAATTTCGGCAATTTTGATCTGGGAGCAGATGTCATGCTTCAGACCCAGAAAGAAAGTATCATTGCTGTAACAGCGGCATTGTGTAAACGGTTTAATCTGCCGGTAAATACCCAGTCAATTGTTTACCACCACTGGTTTCGGTTAGATAACGGCTTCAGGAACAATGGAGCGGGAAACAACAAATCCTGTCCCGGAACAAGCTTTTTTGGCGGAAACAAAGAGCAGGACTGTATAGCCGGTTTTTTACCTTTGGTGGAAGCAAAACTCACCGGAAGTTCAATTAAAACAGATAATACTGCCATACAAAAATATGTGGTGGTGACTGCCGGTCATTTAAATATCCGCACACAACCCAAGGCATCTGCCTCTAAGGTTACTGACAGGGATCCGGCGGTATCAGGAGCTGTTTTGCGAGTGTACGACGAGCAGAATAACTGGTATAAAATTTCCAACAGTCAATCACATTGGGTTTCCGGGCGTTATACTAACGAGGTAAAGCGGGCTACAGTCAATGCTTCTTCTTTAAATGTGCGGAGTGGCGGGGGAACCCACTTTCCCAAAGTAGGTAGTGTTACCAAAGGAGAAGAGGTTTTTATCATTAAGGAAGTAAATAACTGGTGCCAGATCAGTATGGAAGACCGGTGGGTGAGCAAAGATTATCTGAATTTTTAAACCGTTTAAAAACAAGTATTCCGCATTTAGAAAAAATCAGGTTAATGAAATAAACACAAATGGAAAAACCAACGTCAAAAAAACAAGCCATCGTTATAATTCACGGAATCGGGAATCAATACCCGATGGAAACCGCTAAGGAATTTGTGGAGAATATCAAAGCGGATAACGATATTCTTTACAGCAGTCCGGATCGCGAGGCCAATTATTTTGAAACCAGGAGGTTAAGTATCAGTCAAAAGAAAACCGATTTTTATGAGTTTTACTGGGCTAATTTAATTTCTGAACCTAAGCTGGGCGATTTATACAGCTGGGTTTTTCGTTTGCTGTTTATTAAAAAACCTTCTAAACGTGTTGAAGTCCTGGTCTGGACTATTCGGATCATAGTATTAGCCCTATTGATAACGTTTGGTTTTATCATTGCCAATGATTTTAACCATTTTCAGGAACAGGGTGTACCGTTTTTAAATTCCGGAATTTTTGCGGTTGCCTCATATATTGTCCTGAAGTTTGTTGTGCCGAAAATTAACTCGAAGGCGGCTCAAACGATTGGTGATGCCGTGAAATACCTCACGCCGTCACCCCAAAATATCGAATCACGCTATAAAATAAGGAAAAAAGGAATTCAGCTTCTCAAAAAGTTACACGATAAAAAAGACGAAGACGGTAATCCGCAATATGAGCGGATTGTTATCATAGGACACAGTTTGGGAAGCGTTGTTGCCTATGACCTCATTACAAACCTCTGGCACGATTATATGTATGAATACCATCCGGAAGAATTTCCGGTGATTCAGCCTGTTTTAGATGAAATTACGTTATTAATAAATCAAAGCCATCAGCACAAAGGGGAAGTATTTCCGCTGGATACTTTTCGTGAGTTACAACGAAAATTATTCAAAGAAATCAAAAGCCTTAAAAACCCCTGGCTGATTTCTGATTTTATTTCCATCGGCAGTCCGCTTTGTCACGGCGATTATATTCTGACTAAAAATTTTGAAGAATTTGATAAAAAAACAAACTATCGCGAATACCCGCTTTGTCCGCCCAAGATTGAAGTGAAAAAAGAAGTTGGGAAAATTGTAAAAGATTATAAGAATGCTATTTCTTTTCAGGCAAACCTGTTGGTGCATATTGATGGTAAAAGTGAAAAGAAAGCTATGCGGTTCATTAATCACAATTCGCAGTTTTCGTTTATTCAATGGACAAACATTTTTTTTCAAAATGATTTTGTCGGAGGCGAATTGAATGATTATTTCGGAAAAGGAATTCAAAATGTTCCTCTTAACCCTAACGGTAACTGGTTTAAACGAAACCTGCCTTTCTTTTCGCACACCAATTACTGGTCAAAATCACAACAACATTCGATTAAAGAAATTTTGAAGAATATTTTTTAAGGAACAAAGTCAGCCCTGTCCTTCTGTTTTTAAAAAGTCTGATAAACTTGATGTCTTTTCTCTTTGCGGCAAAAATCCCTTTGTGGTTTCGAAATAAAACCAATACGAAAACAGTAAATATTTCGCTAAATATCCCTACATTCGTAGCATGATTCTCTTGCGAAAAATACTCTTTCCCTTTGCCGTTTTATATGGGTTGATTACCGCCATTCGCAATTGGTTTTACAACAAAGGGATACTACAATCGCATTCATTTCCCATTCCGATAATCGCTGTGGGCAACCTCAGTGTGGGAGGAACCGGTAAAACACCTCAGATTGAATACCTCATACGTTTGCTCCAGCCTGATTATAAAGTAGCTGTTCTAAGCAGAGGGTATAAACGCAAAACATCCGGATTTTTACTGGCAGGATCTTCCTCAACAGCAGAAACATTGGGAGACGAACCGTTTCAGTTGCATCAGAAATTTTCTGCGGTTCAGGTGGCTGTAGATGCCAGCCGCAAAAACGGAATCGAACAATTGCTGGCTTTAGAAAACAAACCGGATGTTATTCTGTTAGACGATGCCTTTCAGCACCGCAAAGTGAAAGCCGGTTTTTATATTTTGCTCACGGCTTACAACGATTTGTATGCAGACGATTTTATACTACCCACCGGAAATTTGCGGGAAAGCAGGCGTGGAGCCAGAAGAGCAAATGTAGTGGTGGTCACCAAATGTCCGCCAGCTCTTTCTGAAGCGGAGCAAAATCAAATTCGTAAAAAATTAAATCTTTTGGCACATCAAGAACTTTATTTTTCGTCGATTCAATACGATGAAATTTTGTATTCCGAAAGCGAAAATTATACGGTTACTTCTTTAAAAAACACCGATAAACTGTTAGTGGCCGGAATCGCCAGGCCCAAACCTTTTTTCAACCATTTGCAGGATGGCAACGATGAAGAATTGGAGTTCCCCGACCACCATGATTTTACGGAAAGTGACCTCCAAACCATTCAGAAAAAATCGAAAAACAAACCTATTATTACCACCGAAAAGGATTTTGTACGGTTAAAGGGAAAAGTTGATCCGGCACAATTATTCTGTTTGCCGATCCAGAGTGTTTTTCTTTCAGGCGGTGATAACTTCAATAAACAAATAAACAGTTATGTGGAACAAAGTACAGGAAACCGTTCAGTTTCTTAAAGAAAAAACCAATTATATACCGGAATTCGGGATCATTCTCGGTTCCGGTTTGGGAACATTTACGCAAGATATCGAAATCGAATTCACCATTCCGTATTCCGAAATTCCCAACTTTCCGGTTTCCACCGTGCAAGGCCACAAAGGAGCGTTGGTGTTCGGTAAAATAGGAAATAAAAGTGTAATTGCCATGCAGGGCCGTTTTCATTTTTATGAAGGTTACGACATGAAAACGGTGACCTTTCCCGTGCGTGTTATGAAATACTTAGGTGTTCAAAAGCTTATTGTTTCCAATGCCTCAGGGGGTGTAAACCCCAATTACCGGGTCGGAGATGTGGTTGTGATCAAAGACCATATCAACCTATTTCCGGATCATCCGTTGCGGGGAGCTAATGACGAACGTTTTGGCCCGCGATTCGTGAACATGAGTGAACCGTATTCGCGATCCATGATTCAAAAAGCCAAAGAGATTGCTCAAAACATTAATGTAGAACTCAAAGACGGCATTTATTTAGGTCTGCAGGGACCCACTTTTGAAACTTTGGCCGAGTACAAAATGGTCAAAATTCTTGGTGCCGATTGTGTCGGAATGTCCACTGTACCGGAAGTCATTGTGGCCCGTCATATGGAAGTGGATTGCCTCGGAATTTCTGTTATAACCGATATGGGTGATGAAGAAAACATCGATGAGGTAAACCACAATGAAGTGCTGGAAGCGGCCCGAAAAGCTGAGCCGCTGGTACGGAAATTAATCAAAGAATTTATTCTGAGCAATTAGACAACTTATCCGGTTATAGTTGTAACTCTTTGTTTTCCGGGTATTTTTTCCTTCCGGTTTTCTGGGGTTTCACGATTGTCCGGGTTAAAATGGTTCCGCTATCCGGTATGCTTCATTTCGGACTGAATCCGCTCAATCTGCTTTAGATGTCTTTGGATATGGTTAACATAAAATTGAAAAGTGTCTCCCAGTTTCAGACTCATTAATTTTGAGATAGAAATATTTATTCTGACCTTGTTTAAACTTACATTTCTTGATTTGTTTAACAAGTCCAAAAGTTTGGTTTGCTGTTCAATGAATCGGTCTATAACACTTTTGTCAAGCCTGGCATTTAAAGGGTTCTTGTCTTTAAAGGTATTCATCTTATTTAATTTTTCTTTTGGGAGCATGGTTCTTGCAAAGTAAGCTCCTAAAAATCCGCTTTTAAATTCAACTTCGCTTTTACTTTTTGAGTTTTGGATTTTTTGTTCAATTTCAGCTAAATAGAAATCGCCGTATAAGTTCAAATGTTCTAAACATTCCAGAATATTCCAGGAAGTATCATTTAATCTCCAGGTAAGCGTGCTCAAATCATCCTTTTTCAGTTTTTCGGCCTGACGGATGATTTGCTCGGATTGTTCGATAAGTGATTGTATTAAATTTTCTGACAGCATATTGTTCTGTGTTTCATGCAAAGGTCAAAAAAGTATTTGTTATAAATCTTGATTAAAATCAAGACTTTTTTAATCTTGATAATGTTTCGGCACTCATTCTCAGGTAGTTTGCAATATGCTTGTCTGGAATTTCCTGAAAAAGCTGCGGGCTTCTTTTTAAAACCCTTCTGAATCTTTCTTTTGGCGAGTTTGTTAAAATGTCAATTTCACGTTCCATTTGCTGAAGAATCAGGTTCTCTAAAACGGAAATCCATAAAATCCTGTTTGTGTCAGTTTTTAAAAAAGCATCAACTTGTTGTTTGGTTATAACTTTAATGGTTGTCTTTTTGATTGCCTGAATGTAAAAACCGGAGGGTTTTTCTGTTAAGAAGGAGTCTAATGATACAAGCAGGTTTTCTTTGTACCCGAATCGTATGATTTGCTCTTCATTATCGTTCAAGACAAAAATTCTTAAACTCCCTTTTTCAATATAATATACATTCGTGTCAATACTACCGCTTACTTTAAGAAATTCATTTCTGTTGATTGTGATTGTTTTCTCTGAAAGGGCAATAATTTCTTTCATAGACTAAGGTTTATGCTTGGTCAAATCAATTATAATGTTGCCTGTTTAATTTCAGGTAGCTCACCCAACTGCTGAGCAATCACCTTATAAAAATTATCCGGATTAAAGGGTTTGGTCACCACATCATTCATGCCGAATGACAATAGCATCTCACGGTTTTCATTCAGCGATATAGCTGTCAGGGCTATAATCGGCAGTGACTTGTTGAATTCTCTGATCCGTTCCGTAGCAATGGTGCCGTTTATACCCGGAAGATGCACATCCATTAACACCAGATCAAAGCCATTGTTACGGATCATTTCAATGGCATCTTCGCCATTGTCAATAAGCTCACACGCAATCTCTTTGTTTTCCAGCATTTTTTTGGTAATCATCTGATTGATTTTGTTGTCTTCTACAATCAGCACTTTTTTATTGGCAAAAACACTTTCGTCATATTGTTTTTTGACTTCTGCAAACGTTTGCTGCCCCAATTCAAAGTCAACATCAAAAGAAAAGGTAGAACCAATACCTTCGGCACTGCTTAGTTTTATTTCGCCGCCTAATAAATTTACAAGTCGTTTAACAATGGCTAATCCCAGACCGGTTCCGCCGTATTTCCGGTTAATTTCAACAGAGCCTTGCGAGAAACTTTCAAAAATAGTCTGCTGTTTTTCTAACGGAATGCCTATACCCGTATCTGAAATTTCAAAGCGGATGGAAGTAATATCATTTTCGGTTTTCAGTATTTTAGCGGCTACATTCACTTTTCCGTTTTTGGTAAACTTCAGGGCATTATTGATGAGGTTTATAAAAATCTGCGAAAGTTTTGTCGGATCGCCAATCAGATTCTCCGGGATAGTCTCATCCAGTTCCAGTTCAAAATCATTATTGTTTTTACTGGCCAGGTCTTTGAACGAGTTGTGCAAATCGCTTAGCAGTTGTTTGATGTTTACATTGATGCTTTCAATTTCGATGTTTTCACTTTCAACCCGGTTGATCTCTAAAATGTCGTTGATAAATGTCAACAGGTAGTCGCCCGAAAATTTAAGCGAAGTAAGGTATTGTAATTGTGATTTTTTGGGACTTTCTTCCAGCAATAAGTGAGTAATTCCGTTGATGGCGTTTAACGGAGTCCGCAGTTCATGACTCACGGTCGATAAAAACTCGGCTCTTGCTTTCGAAGCTTTTTCGGCTTTATCTTTGGCTAATTGGAGCTCATTGTTTTTATCCTGCAGCATTTTGTTTGACTGGCTTCGGATAATATTGTTTTTATACAAAGACAAACTCAGCAACGATAAAATAGAAATCAGGGCAATGCTCAGTATGCTGATCAGTTTAGAGAATTTGTTTGCCCGTTGTTGCTCTTTATTTTCACGATCCATCTGGTCGATCGCTTTTAAACGCTCAGCTTCTTTGAAACTTAAAAAATCTTCTGTTCCGATTCTTTTACTGTTTAATTCCTGAATACTGTCTCTTATCCTCAGGTGTTGCTTCATGTATTTGAAGGAATTGTCCACATCGATCATCTTTTCATACACTTCACTCAGCGTTCGGGCAACATTGGCTTTCAGTTCTAAATTCTTATTTTTAGAGCTTAAATCCAATGCTTTATTCAGGTAATTGAGGGCAAGGTTATAACGGTTGTTCTGGGCTTCGATCTGACCAATCTGGAATAAGGCTTCGGCCTTGGTTTTAAAATGGTCTTCTTCATCCGGATTAACGATTACTGTATTTAAGATGGCCAATGCCAGCTGGTTTTCTCCTTTGGCACGGTAAACAATACCTTTTTGCAGGTTAATCATTTGTTTGGCTTCGGGAATATCGATGGTCTCATAGATTTTTTCAGCCTCTTTAAAATAGTGTTCCGCTTTGGAGTACTCCTTTTTTTCAATGTAGCACAACCCTAAGTTGTAAAAAGTATATGCCTGGTTAGAAGAGGGTTTCTGGCTTTTGTAGAGTGAGATACTTTTGTTATAGGTTTGAATGGCATCGGCATATTTCTTTAATTCAAAATATACATTTCCCAAAAAGGAATAAGCATCAGCCTGTGCCTGATAGTCCTTTTTTTCTTCAGCAAACTCGATTGCTTTTTGAATATAATCTTGTGAACTTCTGTAGTTGTTGTTCTTTTTATGAAAATTAGCCAACTCAATAAAATAATTGGTGCTGTCTAATTCTTCTTCCTCATCATCTGTGGAAGACTTTGTTTGGGCGTAAAGTGTTACAGTAAGAAAAAGAGTTATAAAAGCAAAATACTTCATACCAAAAAAATGGTTATTTTTAAAGGTATAAAATTAACTATTTATTTGAAATATACCCAATTAAGTCAATAATTCTTGAAGAGTAGCCAATTTCGTTATCATACCAACCCACTACTTTAACCATTTTATCGATAACGGATGTGAGCTGAGCGTCAAAAAGACAGGAATTCCGGTTGCCGATAATATCTACCGAAACAATCGGATCCTCCGTGTAGGCAAGGATTCCCTTGAGCGTTGTCTCGGATGCCTTGAGAAAAGCAAGGTTAATTTCTTCGATCGATACCGCTCTGGAAACATAGCAGGTGATGTCGGTTAAGGAACCATCCGGAACCGGCACACGGATACCGCTGCCTCCCAGCTTGCTGTCCAGTTTCGGAAAAATCTTGGTCAATGCTTTTGCAGCACCTGTTGTGGTAGGTACAATAGATTGTGAGGCTCCTCTGGCCCGGCGTAAATCCTTGTGCGGTTGATCATGTAAACTCTGGTCCGTTGTGTAGGAATGTACTGTAGTGATGTAGGCTTGCTCGATTCCGCATAATTCATCAATTATTTTAATCATCGGAGCAGCATTGTTGGTCGTGCAGCTTGCATTAGAAATAATAACCTCCTTGCCCTCTAAAATGGTTTCGTTTACCCCTAAAACAACTGTTTTTATCCGGTCATCTTCCGGTGGAGCAGAGAGAATCACTTTTTGGGCTCCGGCAGTAATGTGTTGTTGAGCTTCTGCGTAGGTTTTAAATTTTCCGGTACTCTCAATCACAATATCAATTGATTGCCAGTTCAGATCGGCTATGTTTTTTTTTCTGAAAAAGGAAAATGATTTTCCGTCCACATAAAGATGCTCATCATCAAAAGTTACTTCATTTGGCAAAACACCATGAATGCTGTCATACTTTAACAGATGAGCCATTGTTCTTGTGTCGGCAATATCGTTTACAGCAACCACTTCAATGGTTGGATGGTTGAGCAGCAAGCGAAATAAATTTCTTCCGATCCGGCCAAAACCGTTGATGGCGATTTTTGTTTTCAAGTTTCAGGTTTCAGGTTTCAGGTTTCACAAATCAACTTGAAACCTGAAACAATTTATTAAAGTATATGTTTTTGAGCATGATAAGATGAACGAACAAGAGCTCCGCTTTCTACATGACGGAAGCCCAGTTCCTTTCCGATGTCTTCGTATTTTTTAAACTGTTCCGGCGTGATGAACTCTTTTACCGGTAAATGTTTCTTACTGGGTTGCAGGTATTGACCAATCGTAACGATATCTACCTGCACGGAACGAAGATCTTTCATGGTTTGAATGACTTCTGCTTCTGTTTCGCCCAATCCCAGCATGATGCCGGATTTGGTTCTGCGGATCCCTTTTTCTTTTAGGTAACGTAAAACCTCTAAACTTCGGTCATATTTTGCTTGGATACGAACTTCACGGGTTAATCGGCGTACGGTTTCCATATTGTGTGAAACAACTTCCGGATCGGCTTCAATAATCCGGTCGA
Source organism: Bacteroidota bacterium (assembly GCA_023434025.1). Lineage (GTDB taxonomy): Bacteria > Bacteroidota > Bacteroidia > Flavobacteriales > Flavobacteriaceae > Flavobacterium. Next base: position 23,564 of record JAEYTL010000009.1, on the reverse strand, counting down.
TATTTCTTTCTACCCCTTGAAAATCGGGAATAAGTGTTTCTAACGTGGTTTCCGGATTCATTCGCCGGATAGCTAAAATGGTTTCATACCAGATAATGGATCCCATATCTTTGATATCATCTCTGTCAACACTGGTTATTACAGCGTGTTTGATGTTCATCAGTTTGATGGAGCGTGCTACTTTTTCCGGTTCATCCCAATCAACGGTTTCCGGTCTTCCGGTTTTTACGCCGCAAAATCCACAGGAACGGGTGCAGATATTGCCGAGAATCATAAAGGTAGCTGTTCCTTCTCCCCAGCATTCGCCCATGTTCGGACAACTTCCGGAGGTACAGATTGTATTTAATTTGTATTTGTCAACTAATCCGCGTAGTTCGGTGTATTTTTGTCCGGTTGGCAGTTTTACCCGCAACCATTTTGGTTTTCCGATGGGGGGTTGAACGCTATCTAAAACAGTATCCATAGTTGCATTTTTAGAATTGCAAAGATAGAAAAGATTGAGGAATTAAGCGGTGATTTAACTTAAATTGAACAATTCTGTCGGCAACTAAGGTTTGATAAAACAATCTGTACTACCTTCGCTGAATAATTTCGGCTAATAATTTTTTAGCTCTCAGCAACTTTACTTTTACGTTACTTAACGGTTCCTCTAATTGTTCGGCAATTTCCTGGTAACTCATTTCCTGAAAATATCGAAGCTGGATGACTTCCTGGTAGTGGGGTTTCAGCTCCTTAATGTAGGCTAGGAGGCGAGACAGGTTTTGTTCGGTAATAAGTTTGTCTTCTGCCGATGGTGTAGTGTCTGCTACATTATAAGCCTGGTGGTCTTCCTCGTCGGTAATATCCACAAAAAGAGATGTTTTCTTTTTGCGAAGCATATCGATATGTACGTTTTTGGCAATGGCAATCAACCAGGTGTTAAATTGAAATTCGGGATTGTAGCTGGCTATTTTGTCAAATGCTTTTGAAAAAGTTTCAATCGCAATGTCTTCAGCATCAGTTTCATTCTCCGTTCTTTTCAGCATAAAGCTATAGACTTCGTTCCAATACATATCTAATAAAGAGGTAAAGGCAGCCTGGTCGCCGTTGGTGGCTCTTTCTATGATTTTTTTTATTTCCAATGGACGGGTTTTGAAAAAACATTTGCAAAAAAGACATTCAAATGCGTAAAAATAAGGGAAATTTCCATCAGAGGAAACCAATAGATAACATCTTTTTCATTTAATTTATGAGCCGCATAACCTAGTGTTATCCAGGTAAATATATAGCGAAATAACACAACCGACAAAACAATCAGCCATTGGTATTGAAAAGCCAGTAAAATAACGGCAAGTAACAGGAAGATGAACTGAGAGAAGAAGAAGAAGCCCAGCTGAAAACGGTCAAAAGCTTTGTAATAGGTTGCCGTGGAAACATGTCTTCGTTTTTGGTCAAACCATTCTTTAAAACTGGTTTTAGGCATTGAATAGGTAAAGCTTTCCCTGGAAAAGCAAACCGTAGTATTTTCTTTATTCGCTGCCTGATTAATGAATAAGTCATCATCACCGGAACGCAATTTCATATGTTCAATAAATCCGTTTACACGGAAAAATTCCTCACGTTTGTAAGCCAAATTTCTGCCTACACCCATATAAGGTTTGCCGGTTTTTGCCCAGCTAAAATATTGTGTGGCTGTTAAAAGGGTTTCAAAACGGATAAGCTTATTCAGAAACGAATGCGGTATTTTTTCGTATGCTCCGTACCCCAACACAATGGTCTTTTTGAGGGTGAAATTTGAACTCATTTCTTTAATCCATTCCTTTGAAACCGGATAGCAGTCGGCATCAGTAAAAAGCAGGTACTCGTTTTTAGCGGCTTTTATACCAAGTGTAAGGGCAAATTTTTTATTTCCCCAAAAAGCTTCGTTGTTCTGAACCTTAACCAGTTTGATGTTGGAATACTGTTTTTCGAATTCTTCAAAAAGCTCTAAGGTACTGTCGGAAGATGAATCGTCTATGAGCACAATTTCAAAGTCAGGATAGTTTTGTTCTGCCAGTAACGGGACAAACTTCTGAACGTTTTCCGCTTCGTTTTTCGCACAGACAATCACTGAAACCGGAATGCGTTTCGGGTTGTTGCTTAGTGTTTTGGCAAAGGCAAATTTTCCGAAAATTACGATATAGTATAGGAATTGAATGACCGTTGCACTAATCAAACCATAGAACAATATGTCGAACATAATGTGTTACTGATTTTAAGAATGAGAAGGTTCTGAACAGTCTTTCATCTGTTCGGGTGTTTTTCCGCAAAAGCTACAGTTTTCACCGTCTTTATTTAAAAACGGACTTTGACTGGCACAGGTTCCGGAAAATTTTCCGTCTTTTTTAGTCCAAATTTTAATGGCAATCCCTGCCACTGCTACCGCAAGCAATCCGATTGTAAGTAATATCAATTTCATCGTTCAATTGAATTTTTTTGAACAACAAAGGTACAAAAAAGAGTTTGTTTAACAGATTGATATTGCAGATTATTTAACCGTTCTTAAAATGGTATATTATTTTAAATGATGTTAACTTCGGTTTCTATAAAAATACCGAAAGTTGCTGAAACGGTCTGTTGAATATCTTTGGCAACTGCCAGAATTTCCTGTCCGGTTGCATGGCCATAGTTTACTAAAACCAAAGCCTGGTTTTTGTGAATTCCTGCATCACCAAAGCGTTTTCCCTTGAACCCGGCTTGTTCAATAAGCCAGCCGGCAGGTACTTTTACCTCTTTGTCTGACACAGTATAATGGGGCATATCCGGGAATTTTTGCTGAATTTTTTCAAAGTCACTTTTCAAAATAACCGGATTTTTAAAGAAACTACCACTGTTTCCGAGTTCTTTAGGGTCGGGTAATTTGCTTTGTCTGATAGCAATAACGGCGTTGCTGACATCTTTTAACGTTGGTTTGCTGATGTGCTGCTTTTCAAGTTCGGCTTCAATGGCTCCATAAGAGGTGTTGAGCTTATGGTTGCGTTTGGTCAGCTTAAAAACAACGGAAGTGATGATGAATTCGTCTTTCACTTCGTTTTTAAAAATGCTCTCGCGATAGCCGAATTTGCATTTTTCATGGGTAAAGACCAACAATTCCTGTGTTTCAATATGCATGGCTTCGCACAATACGAACGTATCTTTAATTTCTACACCATAAGCTCCAATGTTCTGAATTGGGGTGGTGCCCACATTACCCGGAATAAGCGAAAGGTTTTCTAATCCGCCAAAGTCCTGTTCTATGGTCCACAACACAAAGGCATGCCAGTTTTCACCGGCCTGGCTTTCTACCCAGACATAATCATCATTTTCATCAATGATTTTTTTTCCTTTTAAATCTAAATGGATAACCAGGGCGTCAATATCCTGTGTAAGCAGCATGTTGCTGCCACCACCTAAAATAAATTTTTTGGAAGTCGGGTATTGTTGCAGGACTTCAGTTAATTCATTGACCGATTGAACTGTAACGAATTCTTTGGCTTTGGCTTCTATGCCAAATGTATTGTAATTTTTTAACGAAAAGTTAGTGTGAATCTGCATGACGGAAAGTTATTCAACTGTTTCTAAGGCCCTGTTTAAAAAATCATTTAAAGGTTTTAAAGCAATGAGTTTTTGCGTAATTTTTTTGGCAAAGTCAGTTTCATTAAAAAGATCGTCACTTATTTTTTGACTGGCCGTGAAGCTTTTTAATTTCAAAAATTCAATGGCGGGATGGTCCGGATCATAATCTTTAGGAGCTTTTTTCAAAACGTTTGCTTCGTCGCGGTCTAAGGCACCAAATTCTTTTTGAAAGGTTTTATCTGCAGAAATTTTTTCTAAATCGTCATAAAAATAGGCTATCTCTTTCCGTACTTTTTTCAGATCTTCCGGTTCCGGACAGTATAGCCCTCCCGCAATAAAACTGTTTCCTTTTTCATAGTGAATATAATAGCCCGGAGCATTTTTAGCGTTTTTATTTGTTGACAGCCAGATACCCATATTGCTTTTATAGGGTGATTTGTCTTTGGAAAAACGAATGTCGCGGTTGATTCTGAACATGCAGTTTTTTACTTCCAGGGTGGTCAAAGAAGTGTCTAATGGCTTCATTTCCTGTAGTAGGGAAGCAATGATGTGTTGGTATTCTTTTTTAAAAAGTTCGTAACGTTTTTTGTTTTCGTGAAACCATTCTTTGTTGTTGTTATTTTTTAGATCCTCTATAAACTGAAGTGCATCTTTTGTTGCCATAACATTATTTTTTTTATCAAAATCAGTCAAATTTCCGAAAATTTCATCACAAATCTATGACAATACTTTTAATAATTTGGTATAGAGTTCTTCTTTGTTCAGGGGTTTGATAATAATTTCCTCCATGCCTATTTCTCCGGGGTTAATGTTGTTCATGTAGTTGTCACCTGTGAGGGCAACAAAAGGGATATTTGCCCAACCTTTTGCCGTATTTTTTAGTTCTTTTGAAAAATCAATTCCGGAACCGTCCGGAAGTTGCAGATCGGTAATGACCAAATCAACGGTCTGTGTTTTTAAAAACTCTCTCAACGAATTGCAGGTGTTGAATTCTTTGACTGTAAAATGGATTTCTTTCAGTAATTTAGACAGTATGGCAATCACAATCGGATCGTCATCCAGAATGGCTACCGTAAGCGGTTTGTCTTTAAACAGGTTGATTAACCTGCTTTGATTCGATTGCAGGGAAATGGTGAACTCTTCTACCCAGATAAAGAATGAAATTTCGGTTCCTTTATTCAGTTCGCTTTTAACGGTTATCTCGCCATCATATAACTCAATAATCTCTTTGCATAAATTCAACCCCAGTCCGGCACCAAAGCTTATCTGCTTACCGGTGGATTCACTCTGGTAATATTTGTCAAAAATACTTTTAAGGTCTTGTTCCGGAATACCAATGCCGGTATCCTTGATGGTGACTTCTAACTTTACTTTTGAATTTAGGCCAGATGCTTTGGCATCAACCGTAATGCTTCCTTTGTCTGTAAATTTAATGGCATTACCTATGATATTGTAAAATAACTGATGAAGTTTTCCGGTATCTATTAAAACCGCTCTGTTCAGATCAGAATGTAAATTTGCCAGGATACTGATCTTTTTATCTTCTGCAAGCGACTGTAATGAATGAACAACCAGATTTAGCTCTTCAAACAACATAGCTTTGGCGTTATATGCCACAATTTTTTTGTGCTCGTTTTTTGAAAAGTCCAAGATTTGATTGGCCGTAATTAGTAACGAATCTGAAGTAAAATGCAGTGAATTGATAGTTGGCTTTAATATTTCGTCCTTATTTTCGGTTTTCAGTTTGTTGGCATAGTTTGAAATGATGTTCAGCGGGGCTCTCATTTCATGACTGATCATTCCAATCAGGCGGTTTTTAAAATCAAGGTTTTTTTCGGCACTTTGTTTTGCCTGCGAAAGTTTCTTTTCATAGGTGTAAGCAATACGGGTGAAAAGCAGTAATAAAACAGTGGCCAATCCCATTAAAACCAATAAAGTCAGGATGGTTTTGTTTCTTACCTGTGTACTTAAATTATACTGGTGGAGTATGTTTTTTTGTTTTGCTTCATTGAGCGTTTGGGCTGAGTTGGTGTAAAACTGTATGATTTCCTGACTGTTGTCAATTATTTTCTTGTTGATGGTCATTAACTTTCGGTCTTTTTCCTTTACATCAGCATAGCGTTTTTGTAATCTGGAGAATTGGTTGGCATAATGACGATCGGTTGTTAAAAATGCATTTTTTAACTGTGTTTCAATGTTGCCTGACTTCTCTTCGTCGTCATAGACCATTTTGATATGAAGCTGAAGTTCTTCTCTTTTCACATCATATTTTCCGGCAATGGCGTTGCCGATCCGGGCAAGCATACCTCTTTTAACCACATCGTCTGATATTTTGATGCTGTCATAAGTAATGGTTTTTAAAACCTTGTTGAAGTCGTATTTTTCCAGCGGATAATTGCCGAACGGAATCTCGCTGACTGGCGTTATGCCTTGCTGCATGATGGAGTCCAGCTCTCTTTTTAAAAAAGCAATTTCCTTTTCGGCAGATAATTTTGAGCGGACAATGTCTTTAAAATTAAGAGCTTTTTTAGAAGTATAATTCAGACTGTCTAAATAAACAGTCATGCTGTCGATAGAGTGTCTATAATTTTCTAAACTGGTTTTTTTATCGTTGTAAATGTATTCGTTAAAGTGATTTTGAGCATCAAAATAATGTTTGGTAGCCTTGTTAGACAGAGACAGAATTGTATTCGGATTGCTGATGGAAGAAATCACATCAAATAGCTTTTTCTCGTTTACATGGTGGTTATACCATGTTCTGAAAATCAGGGCCTGAATAATGATAATGGAAACCAAAAGCGAAGTGTGAATAAATTTACGTTTTCTAAATGGCAGTTTTTTCATTTTACTAAAAATTTGTTTGGTTGATAAAATTTTTAGCACGCATTTCAATTTCAAGAACAGGAGATTGAAAATTAGCAGCTTAAGTTATTGATAACAGTTGATTCAGAAACGCCAAAAGTAAGAAAAAAGACAGGCTGTTGTTATGAAGTGGCTTATTTTTAGTGAATTGTTACTGGTTGGTTTAATTCATTAGAGAAAATGAGGTGATTTAACGAATGGAATTCGTTTTAGTAAATGTTTGGTTTTTAAGAGCAGGCTAAAAAGGATTTAACGTGTTATAAATGAAATAATTTGTAACTCTGATGGGTCAGTTTTACAATTTTTTCTGTCCGTTCCGGATGGGTGTCGGAGATGAACAATTGTCCGAACTCATCGTGATTAACCATTTCTACAATTTTTGCTACCCTGGTTTCGTCCAGTTTATCAAAAATATCATCCAACAGTAAGATGGGTTTTTGACCGCTTTGCTTTTTTAAAAATTCAAACTGAGCCAGTTTTAACGCAATCAGAAATGATTTCTGCTGGCCTTGCGAACCAAATTTTTTAATGGGATGTCCGTTGATCCCGAATGATAAATCATCTTTGTGAATGCCTACACTGGTGTATTGCAGAGCCCTGTCTTTTGAGATGCTTTCTTCCAAAAGTGTCAGGAGCTCTTTTTCAAAAAGATGACTTTCGTAAATCAGCTGGACCTCTTCGGCCGAATCGGTGATGGTTTGGTGGTGTTTGTTAAAAATAGGCAGAAACGTTTCGTTAAATGTTTTTCGCGTTTCAAAAATAGACTGGCCTAATTCATTCAGTTGTTCGTTATAGATTTGTAAAGTGTCTTTTTCAAATGTCTGGTTTAAAGCAAAATACTTTAGCAGGGCATTGCGTTGCATAATGATTTTTTGATAGTGAATGAGCTCATTCAGGTAAACCGGGTTTAATTGCGAGATAACACTGTCGATGAACTTTCGCCGGGTTTCGCTTCCTTCCGTAATTAAATCGGTATCAGCAGGAGAAATGATCACCAATGGGATAAAGCCCAGGTGCTCGGAAAACTTATCGTATATTTTACCGTTCCTTTTCAGGACTTTTTTCAGTCCTTTTTTAAAACTGCAGACAATTTGCTCCGTTCGTTCCTTTTTTTCAAATTCACCGTCGATGACAAAAAAATCTTCTCCGTGTTTTATGTTTTGAATGGCCGTAGGGTTAAAATAACTTTTTCCGTATGCCAGGTGATAAATTGCATCGAGCACATTGGTTTTACCAACACCGTTTTTACCAACAAAACAATTTATCTTGCTGTCGAACTCAAACTGAGCCTCAGTAAAATTTTTATAGTTAAAAAGCGAAATTTGTTTTAAAAACAAAGCGAATTAATTTAAGGTTTCAGTAAATTTCTTTTTTTGTCTTGCAAAAATAAACGGTTTTAAAGGAATAAATACCGGGTTAAAGGCAAACACGCAAAAAATATTCAAAAATATCCCGAAAAATGACTTTTAAATATGAATAAAAATTTTATTTTTGCGGCTCATTAAATTAAATATAAATGGCAACATACAATAAAAGAGGATTTAAAGCACCCAAACCAAAAGAAGCTGAAGATATTGAAGACAATGTAGATATTGATGTTAAAGGCAGTACGACAGCTGAAGTTTTTAACACGTTGGATGTCGGAGCTTCCAGAGCAGAAGAATGGGTTGTCAGAAATCAGAAAATTATTTTTGGTGTAGTCGGAGCAATTGCATTTGTTACGGTTGGATACCTTTTATATCAAAAATTTGTAGTAGACCCAAAAGAGCTGGAAGCGGCAGATGAAATGTTTGTGGCTCAGCAGCATTTTCAAAAAGCAGTTGATGCCACAACTGCTCAGGATAGTTTGTTTAATCTGGCATTAAACGGAGCTGAAGGGAAATTCGGTTTTGTTAAAATTGCTGAGGAATATTCTGGTACGGATGCCGGGAATTTAGCCAACTACTATGCCGGAATTGCTTATTTGAATACCGGAAAAAATACTGAAGCAATCACTTATTTAGATAAATTTTCTTCTGATGATTTGATTTTAAGTACGTTGGCAAAAGGAGCTATCGGTGATGCTTTTGCTCAAAAAAATCAGTTAAAGGAAGCATTGGATTATTATAAAAAAGCGGCTGAAATGAATGAAAACGATTTAACAACACCGCGATTTTTGTTAAAAGCAGGTCAGACGGCTTATGCGTTAGGGCAGAAAGCCGAGGCGTTAACGTTTTTTACCCAGCTTAAAGAAAAATATGAATCAACTCCTGAAGCAAGAAATATAGACGGATTAATCGGAATGGCTCAGTAAATTATGGCAACCGAAAATAAAAATTTATCACAATATGATAAAAATACACTCCCAAACGTCAGCCGGCTTTCGTTTGGGATTGTTGTTTCTGAATGGAATGAAATGATAACCGAAGGACTTTTTCAAGGGGCTTCGGATACATTGTTAGACTGCAACGTGAAACCTGAAAACATTATCCGTTGGAATGTTCCCGGAAGTTTTGAACTGATCTACGGTTGCAAAAAAATGATGGATACATTTCCTGATTTGGCCGGAATCATAGCTGTTGGTAGTGTGATTCAGGGCGAAACCAAGCATTTTGATTTTGTATGCGAAGGCGTTACACAGGGCATCAAGGATTTAAATCTTTTGGGAAAAATGCCGGTTATTTTTTGTGTTCTTACAGATAATAACATACAGCAATCAATCGACAGAAGCGGCGGTAAGTATGGTAACAAAGGTGTTGAGGCTGCTGTGGCGGCAATTAAGATGACTACTTTATAAGATTATAGATATTAATAAAAGGTTTTACGCTCTAAGCCAAAGTCGTTTGATTTTGGCTTTTTTTATACCGACAGGTTTTTAAAAACCTGTCGGTATAAAACTAACAAAACTTTCACACGGTTATATTTTCTAGTCATTTCAGAATTCATTAACTTTGGATGATAATAGTAAAAACATGCTGAAAAGATCATTATTCAAATTGCCTAAAAACAAAAGTTTTAATTACACTCCCCGTTACTATGAAGGAAAGGAGGTGGGCAATTTATATGATTTTGATTCCAAGTTTCATAAAAACCGGGAATCCGTAAATTACAACGATTACCGCTCGCATTGGAATGAGGCCAGAAAGGAAAGCAGGCATCGCGGGAACCGCGAAGTGAATTTCCGGTTAATTGCGATTGTGCTGGTCTTAGTGTTGTTGTTTTTATTTGTTATCGATTTCGATTTATCCATATTTAGCAAAAGATAATGTCGAGTGTCATTCAATTACTTCCCGATCACGTAGCCAATCAGATTGCCGCCGGTGAGGTCGTTCAGCGACCGGCATCTGTGGTGAAAGAATTGCTCGAAAATGCCGTTGATGCCAAGGCCGCTGATATCAAACTGATTGTAAAAGATGCCGGCAGGTCTCTTATTCAGGTTGTAGATAACGGTCAGGGTATGAGTGTTACCGATGCCCGTATGTGTTTTGAACGGCATGCTACCTCAAAAATCCGTCATGCCGAGGATTTGTTCTCGCTTTATACAAAGGGTTTCAGAGGGGAAGCTCTGGCTTCTATTGCTGCGATTGCTCATGTGGAACTCAAAACAAAACTGGAAAATGACGAGTTGGGAACCCATATTGTCATAGAAGGAAGTAAGTTTATGTCACAAGATCCTTCTGTGTTGCCAAAAGGCACGTCGTTTGCCGTAAAAAATTTATTTTTTAATATTCCGGCACGACGAAACTTCCTGAAGTCCGAAACAGTGGAGCATCGTCATATTGTAGATGAATTTCAGCGGGTTGCACTGGCACATCCCGGTATACATTTTACATTTATTCACAACGGCAGTGAAATGTTTAATCTGCCACCTTCCAATTTAAGGCAGCGGATTGTGACGATGTTTTCGGGTAAAATGAATGAAAAGCTGGTGCCTGTTTCTGAAGAAACCGAGATTGTAAGCGTAAAAGGCTTTGTGTCTAAACCTGAGTTTTCTAAAAAAAGCCGTAGTGAGCAATTCTTTTTTGTCAACAACCGCTTTATTAAAAGCGGCTATTTACACCATGCCGTTATGGCCGCTTACGAGGGTTTGCTGAAAGAAGGCATGCAACCCGGTTATTTTATTTACCTGGATGTTCCGCCGAACACCATTGATATTAATATTCATCCTACTAAAACGGAAATTAAGTTTGATGATGAGCAGGCTTTGTATGCCATATTGCGTTCTACCGTGAAACACAGTTTAGGACAATTTAATGTGGCCCCTGTTTTGGATTTTGAACGCGATCCGAATTTGGATACACCTTATCATTACCAGGAAAAAGAAGCTTCAATACCTTTAATTCAGGTAGATGCTAATTTTAATCCGTTTGCTGATGATAAACCGGTAAAATCTTCTTCAGGCACCGGCTATCGGGAAAAAAAGATTGAAACGGCCAATTGGGAAAGTCTCTATGTGGGCTTGAAAAGCGACACACAGGAAATTGAAAGCGGCACATTCGAAGAGGAAGAAGCGGTTACAAGCTCACTGTTCAGTGATAATGACATTGAAGAAACCAAAAACCGAACCTATCAGATTCACAAAAAATATATCGTAAGTTCTATTAAATCCGGGATGATGGTTATTGACCAGCAACGGGCTCATCAGCGGATCTTGTATGAGCAGTATTTAAAATACATGACGGTTAAGCAGGCTTCCAGCCAGCAATTGCTTTTTCCGCTTGAACTGTATTTTTCCGTGCATGAAATTCATTTGATCCGGGATTTGAAAACGTCGCTCGAAAATACCGGGTTTGTTTTTGATTCCATTGAACAGGATAAGCTCATAATTTCCGGTATTCCGGTTTTGGTTACAGAGAGTGAGGTATCCATTGTTTTGGAGGAACTGATGAATGATCTGCAAAACGGAATTCCGGACAGCAGCTTTAGCTTAAATGACAGTATTGCCAAATCGATGGCCAGAAGTTTGGCCGTGCGGACCGGAACTTATTTAACGGAGAAAGAGCAGGAAAATATTGTAAACGGATTGTTTGCCTGCAAAGAACCGGATGTTTCGCCTTTTCATAAACCCACTTTCATCACCATTAGCGTTGATGATTTAGATAAAAAATTTGCCCTATGATGCGAATGACAGAAACCGTTAAGCAATTGCTTATTATCAATATTTTATTTTATATTGGCTCCAACACAATTGCTCCTGCGGCCTACGATTACCTGGCTTTGCATTATCCGCTGAGCGAAGGTTTCAGGTGGTGGCAGCCTCTGACGCACATGTTTATGCACGCTCAGGTGCCTCATCTGGCACATATTTTCTTTAACATGTTCGGTTTAGTCATGTTTGGTTCAGCCTTGGAACACTTTTGGGGATGGAAAAAATTTCTGTTTTTTTATATTTCCTGCGGGTTAGGAGCGGCTTTGCTACACATGGGAATGACCTACTATGAAATTCATTCGCTGTTGTCGCAGTTGTCTGATTTGAATTTGTCTGATACCGATATAAATTATTTGTTAAGCACAAATCATGGTAAGCATTTTGATACAGATGGTAAAATCGTAGCCGGCCAGTTGAATGATATTTTAGGACGTGTAAATGCAAGTCAGGAACAGTATAATATTATAGCAAAAGCGTCTGCAGAGTATCAATCTACTGCCGTTGGTGCTTCGGGGGCTTTATATGGCATTTTAGCCGCATTTGCTTTTATGTTTCCCAATGCCGAACTGATGATGATTTTTATTCCCATTCCAATCAAAGCAAAATATTTTGTTCCGGTGCTGGTTGCATTCGATTTATTTATGGGGATACAAGGCGGTTCGATTTTTGGCGGAGGAGGTGGTATTGCCCATTTTGCTCATGTAGGTGGAGCTCTTACCGGGTTTTTGATGATGCTGATGTGGCGGAACAATAAGTTTAACCATACGAGGTGGAATTAGAAATGTAAAATAAGATTTTAAAAATGAGTATTATAGATGAAATAAAACAACAATACCGAATGGGGGGGGTAACGGAAAAGTTAATCTACCTCAATGTGTTTTTGTTTGCTGTTCCCTGGATACTGAGTGGGATTTTGTCTCTTTTCGGGATTACTTTTGGTTTTACACACTACATCAGTTTGTCTTCTGATCCGGCAGATTTGTTGTGGAAGCCATGGTCGGTTTTAACTTATGCTTTTTTTCATGCGGATTTTTTTCATATTTTGTTTAACCTGATTGTATTGAATTTTGCCGGACGGTTGTTCCTTACATTTTTTACCCAGAAACAATTGTTGAGCCTCTATTTAATGGGAGCCGTTTTTTCAGGAGTCATTTTTATCATCAGCTATCTGGTTTTTCCGGCTTTGATTAATATAAATGCAACGTTAATCGGAGCTTCCGGAGCCATCATGGCTGTCGTTTTTGCTACGACAACTTATTCCCCTTACATGCAGATTCGTTTGTTATTAATCGGAACAGTAAAACTATGGCACATTGCCGTGTTTTATTTAATTATCGACCTGATCAGTTTGTCTTTTAGTAATGTTGGCGGACATATAGCTCACTTGGGAGGGGCTTTGTTCGGGTATTTATACAGTAGTCAGCTAAAAAGCGGTACCGATATCACAAAAGCGTTTACTTCTTTTGCGGATGGATTGGTGAATTTATTTAGAGGAAGAAAATCGGCTCCGTTTAAAAAAGTGCATAAAAATGAAGCCTATACCAAGCCGAAGCCTGTGACGAAAGATAAAACCCAGCAACAGATTGATGAGATTTTAGACAAAATCAGTAAATCGGGATATGATAGTTTAACAAAAGATGAAAAGGAGTTTTTGTTTAAGGCAGGGAAGCGTTAGGGGTGAAAAGTTTCAGGTTGTTGGATGTTTTAAGCGGATTTTGCCCCCGATTGCAACAGAAAGCATTTTGCAGGATGGGCGGACATTTTCTTGCCGAAAAATTGCGACCTCAGAAGCACATTTTTGGGCTTTGAAAATGCCGGCAAGACAAAAAATCTTGTCGTGAAAAGCGGGATAAGGCACATGGTTTTTTTGATTTTAGATTGGGGGATTACTGATTTTTGGAATGTTTAACAGCATTGAATGAAAAAGCTGGGTTGGTTTAATAAAGTAGTGTTTTTCTTTAATATAGTACTTACTGTATTAACGTTTGTTGCTTATATTTTACCTTTTTTAGCTCCTAAGTTGTTTCCTATTCTTTCTGTTCTGACGCTTTTTTTGCCGTTGATGCTTATTTTAAACCTGCTGTTTTTTGGCTATTGGCTCATTCAGTTAAAACGCCAGCTCTTATTGTCGGGAATTGTATTGCTGCTGGGAATTACGTTTGTGAATAAGTTTTATAAATTTTCTGAGACCAATTTGCCTAAAGAGGAGAATGATTTTGTGGTGATGAGTTATAACGTCCGGTTATTTAATTTATATGATTGGATTGATCGCGACGTGAGCACACCTATTTCTTCTTTTGTTAAAGAACAGACTCCGGATATTTTATGTATTCAGGAGTATTCTAAACGCAATGAGGTTGATTTTCGGGTATATAAACATAAGTATATTTTTATAGAAGGCAAAAATACGAAGCTAGGGCAAGCCATTTTTTCTAAATACCCGATTGTGAACGAAGGTGTTATTCCGTTCCCTAATTCAACTAATAATGCTGTCTATGCTGATATTAAGCGGGGGAAAGATACAATCCGGGTGTATAGTATGCATTTGCAATCCATCAAAATTACGCCTGATGTTCATGAAATAGATGAAAATATCCAGGGAGTTTCTCAGGATCAGTCAAAGCGAATGTTCCGCAGAATGAGCACCTCGTTTAAATCACAACAGCATCAGGCAGAAATAATCAAGCGGCATAAGGCAGATTGTCCATATCCTATTATTATCTGCGGAGATTTGAATAACAGCCCGTTCTCCTTTGTTTACCGCAGTGTGAAAGGAGATCTGAATGACGCATTTGAAGAAGCGGGTTCCGGTTTTGGAGCGACCTACAGCTTTAAATATTATCCGGCCAGAATAGATTATATCTTTACGGACAAGAAATTTAAAGTAAAGCAATTTAATGCTTTTCCGGATTTTAAAAATTCAGATCATTTTCCAATCGTTACACGGTTGGCCTTTGAAAAAGAAAAATAAATATTATAACGTCTGATTTTTGAGGTAATCTAAGGCATACCTGCCTTCGTTGAACAGTAGATCCAAAACACTGAGGTTATTTAAAAAACCGTGTTTTTCACCAAAAACCTGGGTGTAGGGTTCGCATTGTGTCCGGTCTTTTTTACCGTTGGCCAAAAAACGAAAATCGGTCATGTTATTTACTTCATGAAAGTATTCTGTTGTTTGTTCAGGGGTAACGGAGAGGCCCAAGCATTGGTTCAAAATATCAAAAACCTCCAGGTTCAGATCCATCAGAAAGGTGTAATTTTTACTGAAAACCGGAGCGATATCATCTTCAAAATACTCAAAAAAAGGCGAAGTTCTGTAAGCTGCTTCCAACGATTTAAAATGCTGTTTCTGCCAGTTGAACTCCGGTTCAATTTTTACATCTTTATATTTCTGATGTGCAATCCGGGTATGCTTAATCGGAATATTGAGCAGCTGAATACCATTCGGGCTGTAGATATACATCCTGTTGCGGTTGGTTTGTTTCTGGAAGTTGTCTTCCATTTCAAACACCACTGCTTCAGCCTGAACCATAGCGGCATAATGACTGACAGAGGGGAAGTAGGTTGGGTGAACGAGAACCTTCATTACTTATGATGCTGCATTTTTTTTCTTTCTTTTACGGTAGAAGTCATAACCAAACCAACCGGCTAAAAGAATAACGAAATAAATGAAATATGATACAGGTTCACCACTTCCGCCTACAGTAGTAAAGAGCCTGTTCCAGCGGATTTTGTCAATTGCTTTGCTCCAGGGAATATTCTGATCTAAACTCATCCAGATGAACACCGGTTTGCCCACAATGTGATCGGCAGGCACATAGCCCCAATACCGGCTGTCTTCGGAGTTATGACGGTTATCTCCCATCATCCAGTAATAATCCATTTTGAATGTGTAGTCTTTGGCAATTTTTCCGTTTATTCTGATTTCATCACCGTTTACCTGTAAATCATTCTTTTCATAATCGGTAATGATCATTTTATAAAAGGGTAGTGTTTCTTTATTCAGGACAACTGTTTTTCCGGCTTGCGGGATATAAACAGGCCCGTAATTGTCGGTATTCCAGTTTTTGGTATGGGGAAAAACACTGGTTGTCCCTTCGTTGTCAATTCGTTTGGTAACCGATTTTACAATCGGATTATTTCTCAACCGGGCAGCATTTTCATCTGTCAGGGCAAAAAAAGTATATGAATTTTGTGCATTAACTCTGATTCCGTCAGTAATCTGTAGTTCATTATAAATATAATCCGGATTAAATTGAGAGCCATCCGTTTCAACATCATATGAATATTGTACCTTCTGACGGTCATGCATCGGAAGTATTTTTCCGTTTACATATACGTCTCCGTTTTTAATTTGAAGGCTGTCTCCGGGAATTCCAAGACAACGTTTTACATAATTTGATTTCTTATCCAGCGGCTTATCTACTCTTTTGCCGGACCGGTCTCTGAATTTATATACCGTATCAATAGGCCAGTTGAATACAACAATATCGTTTCGTTCAATATGCTCTATGCCGGGAAAACGGAAAGAGGGCAATTGTGGCCAGCTCAGATAGGATTTTGTCTTCAGTAGAGGTATGGTATCATGCACCATCGGCAGTCCGACTGCAGTGGTTGGGGTTCTGGCACCATAATGAAATTTACTCACAAATAAAAAGTCACCAACCAACAATGATTTTTCTAAGGAAGATGTTGGAATAACAAACGGTTGCATAACATACGTGTGAACAGTTGTAGCCACTACAATTGCAAAAAGAATTGAACTGATGAAATCTGCTGTAGCATTTTTAGGGTGTAGTGAACGTTCTTTAATATGTTGAACATCCTGTGCATAATTGATATAATAGATGTATAAACCTAAGGTAACAACTCCTAAAACGGTGTCTAACTGCGAGTTTTTACCAAAACTCCGCAATGTTTCTACCCAGATAACGGGGAACATGATCAGGTTGACAATCGGAATAAACAGTAAAAATGTCCACCACCAGGGCCGGTTGATGATTTTCATCAAAATAACTGCATTGTATATCGGAACGGCGGCTTCCCACGATTTTCTGCCTGCTTTCTGATATAGTTTCCATGTTCCCAGATAATGTATAATCTGTACGACCAGAAAGAAAATAAACCACTGATATAATGTCATTTTTATTATTTTTTTATTTCACTTTACCTGTTATAGAGGAAAAGCCGGATTCTTAATTAGTTTTTCAAATTTACAAAACGTTACCGATTTAACGTTTTTTTATCGTATTACCGTAAGATTTATGTTAGGTTCAAAACGTCTTTCATCGTAAAAACACCGGTTTTCCCAACAATCCATTCAGCAGCAATCACGGCACCGAAAGCAAAGCCGTCGCGATTATGAGCCGTGTGTTTGATTTCAATCGTATCTACTTCAGATTGGTAAAAAACAGTATGTGTGCCCGGAACGGCGTCAATTCTCTTTACATCGATAAATAAATCATCAATTTTAGGTTTTTCGATACTCCAGTTATTTTTGTCTGTATGATTTAGGATAGCATTAGCTAAAGAAATTGCTGTTCCGCTGGGTTTATCTAATTTTTGAGTGTGATGAATTTCTTCCATTGAAACATGGTACTGGCTGAATTTTGCCATCATTTTAGCCAAATAATCATTTAACTCAAAAAATAAATTAACGCCCAGACTGAAGTTGGAACCATAGATAAAGGCCGCATTTTTTTCCTGGCAAAGGTTGACCATTTTGTGATAGTCCTGCAACCACCCGGTTGTGCCGGAAACAACAGGAATTCCGCTTTTGAGACAGGTTGCAATATTGTTTACGGCCGAATCAGGGACACTGAAATCAATGGCAACATCGGCATTTTTTAATCCTTCAAAAGAATCTGAACTTGCTTTTCGCAACACGATCTCATGACCGCGTTCCAGAGCAATCCGTTCAATTACCTTTCCCATCTTTCCGTATCCTAAAAGTGCAATTTTCATTAAAATCTGTAATTCAAAGTTATGCCAATGTTGTATTTATAGTCTATTTCATTTCTGCTTACGTCCGGTGCCAGCGACAAATTGTCGTTGACGTTAAACTGTATCAGGTGGGCATCTACATTTGCGTCAATGATGTTTAAGACATAAAAACCAATCATAACTGCTGTAGAAATATCGCGGTTCCGTTCAAAAGTTCTCTGGGCATTAATCAGTACGGCATCAGAATAAACACCAAAGTATCTGTCATCGGTATAACCTTCTAAACGTCTTTTATAGATGTTTCGGAATTCCCTGTATTTTTTATTATTGTCATTATAAAAATAATAACCCACGGCCAAACCGCCATAAACAATGGGTACTTTCCAGTATTTTTTGTTGTAAACCTGTCCTAATCCAGGGATAACTGCCGAATAAAAGGCGGCTTTAGCAGGAGTTAGCGGATCAATGGGTTTGTAGGTTAAAGAGTCTTTAGCTATTACGGCTTCTTCAAATTTAACCTGAGCCATGGCTATGTTCATTCCCAGAAGGAACAGTAAAATGAGTATGATTCTGGGAGTAACCACTATCCTTTGATTAAAGCAATAATTCGTTGAAAGTCTGCTTCAGATTTAAACGGGATGGTTATTTTTCCTTTTCCGTTCGCATCTATTTTGACATCAATTTTTGAGCCTAAAACAGTTCCGATTTCTTTTTTATCTGTTTCAGAAACAACAAATGCCGAAGCTGATTTTATGGTTTTGCCCGATTTTGGTTTCAATCCTTCCTGGTAATTTTTTACCAGGGTTTCTGTATCGCGAACGGAAAGATTCTGGCTGATAATCTTGTGATAAATATCGGATTGAGTTTCTTCGTCTTCCACATTAATCAATGCCCGGCCATGCCCCATTGTAATAAACCCGTCCCGGATACCGGTTTGAATGATCGGGTCTAATTTTAACAGACGAAGGTAATTGGCAATCGTAGAACGTTTTTTGCCTACTTTTTCACTCATCTGCTCCTGTGTTAACTGAATTTCGTCAATCAGACGTTGGTAAGACAGGGCTATTTCTATCGGGTCTAAATCATGCCGCTGAATATTTTCTACCAAGGCCATAACTAACGACTCGTTATCGTTGGCAATACGAATGTAGGCAGGAATAACAGTTAATCCGGCAATTTTGGAAGCTCTTAACCTTCGTTCGCCGGAAATCAGCTGGTATTTGTTAAAGTCTAATTTTCTAACGGTAATAGGTTGAATTACCCCCAGCTCCTTGATAGAGGTGGCTAACTCCTGCAGTGTTTCTTCATTAAAATTACTTCTGGGTTGAAACGGGTTTATTTCAATCGCTTCAATCTCAAGTTCAATAATGTTGCCTACTACCTTATCTGCATTTTTATCATTAACCGATTTGATGTCGTTTTCCGGATCTTTCAATAAAGCCGATAATCCTCTTCCTAACGCTTGTTTTTTAGTGGCTTGTGTCATAAAATCCTAGCTGTTTTTCTTTATAATTTCTTCTGCCAAATTTAAATAATTGTTGGCTCCTTTGCTGGTCGCATCAAAATTGATGATACTTTCGCCGAAACTCGGAGCTTCACTTAGTTTAACATTTCGCTGGATAATGGTTTTAAAAACCATATCGTTAAAATGTTTCTGTACCTCTTCCACGACCTGGTTGGATAAACGTAAACGGGAATCATACATGGTTAACAATAACCCTTCGATATCCAAATCAGGGTTATGCAGTTTTTGGACACTTTTGATGGTGTTGAGCAGTTTTCCCAATCCTTCTAAGGCAAAATATTCACACTGAATCGGAATCACAACACTGTCGGCGGCAGTCAAGGCATTTAAGGTCAGTAATCCCAATGAAGGGGCACAGTCAATCAAAATATAGTCGTATTGATCTTTAATTGATGCCAGAGCTTCTTTCAGCATATACTCACGATTTTCTTTGTCAACCAGTTCAATTTCAATAGCAACCAGATCAATATGTGCCGGAATTACATCAACGTTGGGTGCAGAGCATTGCATCACTGCCTCGGCTGGAGTGTTGCTGTGTTCCAGAACCTGATAGGAGCCGATGGAAACCGTATCTACATCTATTCCTAATCCTGAGCTGGCATTCGCCTGGGGATCAGCATCAATCAATAATACTTTTTTTTCTAAAACACCTAAAGAAGCTGCTAAATTCACTGTGGTAGTGGTTTTGCCAACGCCTCCTTTTTGATTAGCAATTGCAATAATTTTGCCCATTGATTCTATAAAATTTGAGCCGTAAAATTACGATTATTTACGGGTTTTTCAACTTCAAGTTGTTAACAAATGTTAATTGTTTTATGCACAATTATTTAGCTTTAAACAAAAAAATTACTTGCTTTTCTTTGCTTTAATCATGGCTTCCAGCATATCCCACATTTGTTCCGGAATTTCCTCCAATAGATTAAATTGTCCGGCACCTTTTAACCATTCGCCGCCATCAATGGTGATTACATCGCCATTGATGTAGGCTGAAAAATCGGAAACTAAAAAAGCTGCTAAATTGGCTAACTCCTGATGGTCGCCCACACGTTTGAGCGGTACTTTTTTAGCCATATCAAATTTTTCGGCTAAATCACCGGGTAATAATCTATCCCAGGCTCCTTTGGTCGGAAAGGGACCCGGAGCAATGGCATTGCTCCGGATACCATATTTTGCCCATTCAACAGCTAAACTTCGTGTCATGGTTAACACCCCTGCTTTGGCGGTGGCACTCGGCACAACATAGGCTGAACCTGTCCAGGCATAGGTGGTTACAATATTCAGTATTGTTGCACTTTCCTGCTTGGTGTCAATCCAGTGTTTCCCGAAAGCTAAAGTGCAGTTTTTGGTTCCTTTAAGAACAATATCGATAATGGTGTCAAACGCATTGGCTGATAATCGTTCGGTTGGTGAAATAAAATTTCCGGCGGCATTGTTCAGCAGCACATCTGCCTTTCCGAAGGCTTTTAAAACTTCTTCGAGCATCGTTTCCACTTGCTCATAATAACGAACGTCGCACTGCAGCGGTAAACAGCTTCCGCCGGTTTCTTTTTCCAGTTCAGAGGCTGTGGTTTTTAATTTATCTAAATCCCTGGAAGTAATGGCTACTTTGGCTCCTAATTCCAGAAAGTATTTGGTCATTGCTTTTCCGAGCCCGCTACCGCCTCCGGTAACCACAATTACTTTGCCTTCTAAGGCGTTGTCACGAAGCATTTTTGCTGAAAAATTCATAAAATATGTTTTTTGTAAAGATATAAAATAGACGCTGTTTTGAAAGTAATTTATGGTTTATGTAACAATTTTTTAGCCGTGAAATCATTCCGGCTGTTCGCTTTGCCGGGTTACGGATTATAATGAATTCTATACAAACAATTATACTTTCGTATAGTCTGCGGTAAACGTTATAGTTTTAGTAAACGTTCTGCTGCTTTCATCAACATTTCATCCTCTTTGGCAAAACAAAAACGGATCCGTTTTAAGTCGGTTCGGTTGCCGTAAAAAACAGAAAAGGGAATCGCAGCAACCCCAAATTCAGTTACCAAACGTTTCGTAAAGTCAATATCGTTTTCTTCTGAAATGTGCTGATAAGAAGCGGTTTGAAAATAAGTTCCTTCACACGGTAATAATTTGAAAGCAGTATCTTTTAAAAGATTTTGAAAAAAGTCTCTTTTCTGTTGATAAAGCCGGGCAACTTCCTTAATATCAAAAATGGTCAGGTATTCATTGATCGAGGCTTGTGCCAGGCTGTTTACGCTGAAGACCAGGTATTGATGCACTTTTTTTACTTCTTTCAGCAGTTTATCTGGTGCAATCAGGTAACCGGTTTTCCATCCGGTCAGGTGCAGTGTTTTTCCGAAAGAGGAAACGATTAAACTTCTTTCCTTTAATCTTTCTCTGGTATTGATGGAAATATGCTTGTTTTCAAACGTAATGAACTCATAGACTTCATCTGAAAGGATCAACAGGTCAGGATAATTTTCGATGATTTTTTCCAGTTGTATAAAATCATTTTCAGTCCATATTTTTCCTGACGGGTTGTGTGGATTATTCAAAATCAACATTCGGGTTCCGGGAGTCAGATGTTGGCTTATTTTATCAAAATCCGGTGTATAGTCTTCGTTTAATGCAATCCGAACCGGTTTGGCGTTGCTCAACAAAACAGGCATTTCATAACAATCATAACCTGGCTCAAGAATGATAACTTCATCCTGCGGTTGTACAAAAGCCTGTATAGCAGCAAAAATGGCCTCTGTTGCCCCGGCAGTTATCAAAACTTCAGTTGCAGGGTTTATTTTTCGTTGGTAATGATCCTGCGTAAGCTGACCGATTTTTTCCAATAAAGGCGGAAAACCGGTCATCGGGGCATATTGATGGATGTCGGTTTTAGCCAATCGGGCGATAATCTCCGTCATCCGCCCGTCAATCGGGAAATTCGGAAAACCCTGCGAGAGATTAATAGCCTGGTAATCGGCTGCCATTTTCGACATGACGGTAAAAATACTGGTGGGCGTATCGGGGAGTTTTGACATGAAAATGTTTTTTGTTTTTAACCCTATAAGTCATGTAAGTTAGCATATTCTGAAGCTTACATGACTTATAGGGTTAAATTTAATTATTTTTCTTTACAAAATTCCTTTTTAAAAGCGAATAGACCGCAGAATCCAAAAATTTTCCGTCCCAATACTCATTTTCCAAAAAATGGGCTTCTTTCACAAAGCCGTTTTTTTCTAAAACGATTGCGGATACATGGTTTTGAGGATCAATTACGGCTTCAACGGAGTGAAAATTCAATATATTAAAACCATAATCCAGTACCATATTAATGGCTTCACTCACAATGCCCTGACCCTGAAATTCCGGCAACAGCATGTAGCCGATTTCAGAACGGTAATTTTCCGGCTGAATACGGTAATGACCGATGATGCCCAATAATTTCGAATTACCTTTTAATGTAATTGCCCAATTGATTCCGGTATTATTTTCAATTTTTTCATTAATCATGGCAATATGTTCTAACGCCATCTCCGGAGTGGTTATCAATGGCCTCGGAATAAATTTCATCGTTTCGGGATTGCCGCGAAGTTCCATGACTTCATTAACATCATCCACAGTAACTGCCCGCAACAACAAACGACTGGATTCGAGGATGGGGAAGGGGGTAAAGGAGAGGGCAAGCATTTTGTTTTTTTTGATAAAAATAGTGAAAAGCACTTTCGGTTAATAAATTTTCTTAAACACGAATTCCATCTACTTATAATTTGAAAAATCATCAAGTTGCTGAATAACATTTTCACGGAGTTCATCTAAATTATAGCGGTTAGATTGAAATATGAATTCCAGTTTATAGTTTATTTCCTCTTCAGGAATTTCATAGTTGATGGTTAATTTAGAAAAGCCTTCATTTAATGAATTGTTATACCATTTATCAAACAATTTACTTCTGCTATTTTGTTTATTATCTGAACTGTCGCAGATATAATGAAGTAAAGCATCAGGATTTGAGAGGTAGAAAGTTTGAATAATTTCAATAATGGTAAGACCAATTAATTCGTCTTTTGTGAATTTTTGATGATGAATTTCCCAAAAGTCAAAGGAGTATAACTGACGGAAAGAATTACTTTCCAATTCCATTTTTCTAAAAGCTACATAATAGTGTAATCCATTTTTAGTGGTAAAAGTAAAAAGAGGGTCATCGCCCTCTTTTAGTATGTAGGAGTACATTAATTTATTTATTTTTTGGCGTTTATAATTTTAGCAATAACCACTTCACGGTGTTCTTTTTTCATAGAAACCATTTTTTGCAAAGTAGCTACTGTTTTACTGTTTGGCTTTAATGTGACAATTTGTTTCATAATGATACAAAGGTATTTATTTTTTTTATATGTGCAAAAATTATTCCAAAGGGTTTGTAATTAATTCAAGTTGCTAGTTTAGCTAGTATAAAAAAACAAAGCAGAGGTTTAGTAAATTTGTTTTGCGAACCAATAAACCTCACCAATGCTTTGTAAAGACAAAATTATATCAATTTATTGTTTA
>JAEYTL010000038.1 GCA_023434025.1 Bacteroidota bacterium | reverse complement strand
TTACCGTTCAAGGAAGTACGGAGACCTCATCGTCATTATTACAGGCAGCACTAATTAATCCGTATCATTTGGAAGATGACACTGAGCTGAGGAGCTTGGCGGCAGCAGAAGGAATTTCTGATTTTTCTGAATACGAGGATACGGTTTACCTGCTAGGGGTAACCTTAGGTGACAGCGATGATCAACCACTCCTGGAAAAGATGCAGGGCTATGTCGCGAAGAGGAAGGAGCTAGAAAAGGCTGCGGCAAAAAAGGCAGCAAAAAAGCAAGCAAAGACCAAAAGTCTTTCTGTACCGGTAGCTTCTTCGAAGACGATAACCATAACCGAGGCAGACGTATCTATGCTGGAACGCATTGTTGAGGCTGAAGCAGGAGGCGAAGATCAGGTTGGAAAGATACTGGTTGCAAATGTAATCTTTAACCGTATCGTGAGTAAACAGTTTCCGGATACGGTAGAAGCCGTTATTTTTCAAAAGAGTGACGGTGATTATCAATTCTCACCGGTTAAAAACGGCCGTTACTGGTCAGTAAATGTTTCAAAGGATACGAGAAAGGCAGATGAGAGAGCATTATCAGGTGAGGATTACTCCGAGGGTGCTTTGTATTTTGTGGCAAGAAAGAGAACCACCTCATCAGGTGCGAGATGGTTTGATAATAATCTGGAGAGATTATTTAAACATGGCGGCCATGAATTTTATCGTTAAAAAGTATAATTTTATACACTTAAGGTGAGGTAATTTTATCGCACTAAAGTATTGTATCGAAAGAAAAGGCATGTTATAATACAACAAACTTGTCCATGTAGGTATGGAGCCGGTATTGTGTGGTATGTATAAACATGCTTTTTCAGCTTCTAATAATAACATTTCGGATCTCGGATTATTGGTGTCAGGTTGCTTTGGTCAGTACAGATTATAAGTTGTACGAAGGTATAAGGACTATGAAACCCAGTTGTGATTGCAGCTATAAAGGTAGCAGTTAAAATTAGCTCATAAAACGAAATGTTGAAATTGAGACAGCATGTTGCAACCACCTAACAATACGTGTTAATCATATTAGCACGCCAGATTGTACATTTGGACAGTGAATTATTAGAAAAGAGGATTGGAATGTATGAACCTAATGTATAGGAGTACCAGAGACTCAGAAAACAGAGTAACAGCTTCCCAGGCTGTACTTCAAGGCTTATCTTCGGACGGAGGACTTTTTGTTCCTGAGACTTTACCGGTTCTTTCAAAGTCGATAGAGGAATTGGCAAAATTGGATTACCGTGAACTGGCTTATGAAGTGATGAAGCTTTTTTTGACAGATTACACAGAAGAGGAGCTAAAGGATTGTATCCATAAGGCCTATGATGACAAATTTGATACGAAAGAAATTGCACCTTTAAAACAAGTGGGTGATGCGTATTATCTGGAGCTGTTCCACGGTGCAACAATTGCTTTTAAGGATATGGCTTTATCCATTTTACCTCACTTGCTGACAAAGGCAGCGAAGAAAAATAATGTCAAGGAAGAGATTGTGATCTTGACAGCAACCTCCGGAGATACCGGAAAAGCTGCTTTGGCGGGCTTTGCTGATGTGGAAGGCACAAAAATTATCGTATTCTACCCGAAGGACGGTGTCAGCAGCGTCCAGGAGAAGCAGATGGTAACGCAGCAGGGTGATAATACGGACGTAATTGGCATTCTGGGTAATTTTGATGATGCTCAGACCGGCGTGAAGCTGATGTTCAACAACACAGAGCTTGCAACAAAGTTAAAGGAAGAGGGCTTTTTATTCTCTTCAGCGAATTCAATTAATATCGGCAGACTGGTACCCCAAATTGTATATTACGTGCATTCCTATGTTGATTTATATAAGAAGAAACAGATCAAAGAAGGAGAAAAGATTAACTTCGTTGTTCCGACTGGTAATTTTGGAAACATTCTTGCCGGATACTATGCAAAGTGTCTTGGACTTCCGGTAAATAAGCTGATCTGTGCCTCCAATGATAATAAAGTATTATTCGACTTCTTCCAGACAGGAAGCTATAACCGTAATCGTGAATTCTTGTTAACGGAATCACCCTCTATGGACATTCTGGTTTCCAGTAATCTGGAGCGCTTAATATATCAGATTGCTGATTGTGATTCTGCTAAAACAGCTGAATTTATGAAGGCATTATCTACAGAAGGTATTTATGAGATTACAGAAAGTATGAAGACGAACTTGGAGAGCTTTGTTGGAGGCTGGGCTTGTGAGGCAGAGGCAAGAGATGCGATCTATAAGGTTTATTCTGAACATGAATATGTCATTGATACTCATACTGCGGTAGCAGCAAGTGTTTATTCCAAATATACAAAAGAGACCGGAGATACAGCGAAAGCAGTAATTGTGTCAACGGCAAGTCCATATAAATTTGCTAAAAGTGTTCTATGGGCTCTCCAGGTGAAGGAGATTCCAGAGGATGACTATGAGCAGGCACTCCTGCTGCAGAAGGTGTCAAAAACAGAGATACCTAAGGCGGTGGAAGAGATTCGCACGGCTCCGGTCTTGCACGACAAGGTATGTGAAATCAATCAGATGCAGGAATTGGTAGAGGATATATTAAAAATAATCTAATTATGACAAATGCCTGACATAAATTTGACACATCCGAAGTGC
>JAEYTL010000043.1 GCA_023434025.1 Bacteroidota bacterium | reverse complement strand
ACCTGTACGGTCTTTGACCTGGGGGGCAGACAGCTGCAGAGCTTTGCCATTGCCAGAGAACGCACCATCCCGGTGGACCTGGGCGGATTACCCGAAGGGATCTACGTCATTGAGATCAGAACCAATGTGCAGAAGGACGGGGTGAAGGTGATCAAAGGGTTTAACAGAAAGTAATTGAAAAAACAAAAATAATGAGAACGATATTTTTTATTTTACTGATACCAATAATTACGTTGGGTCAAATCAACCAGAATACCATGCTGCCCGACGTGATGCCGGCCAACCCTGCGGCATTTCAGTTTATGAAATACGATGAAATTCCGGTAGATACCTATACCGGAACTCCCGATATATCAATTCCTGTTTATGATTTAAAAACAAAAGCATTGGACATACCGATTGTTCTGCGTTATCACGCTAACGGGATTAGGGTGAACGAAGAGGCAAGTTGGGTTGGATTAGGGTGGAATTTAAATACGGACATGCAAATCGTACAATCGGTTGTAGGCCTGGACGATTTCGGACCATATCGCCGCAGGTCACTGCCTGATTTTAATTGCCTGATCAATATCCAGACCGGCTTAACGGGTTCCTCCGTGATGAGCCAGTGCGGAACGTTCTTTTTAGGCCTTGATGATAACTGGAATGTACAGAACCAGGGTTGTTATTTTAATACGGAATATTATGCCGGCGTATGGGATTCTGAACCGGATATTTTCTATTTCAATGCCCTTGGTTACTCCGGAAAATTTGTGATGAACTGGCAGAACAGTGAATTTGTTTGCCTGACGGACAAAAGAATTAAAATTGAAGTACCGGGAACGGAGAATAATTCTCCGAATATTTCCACGATCATGATAACGATGCCCGATGGTAACAAGTTTGTTTTTTTGTTAAAAGAAGAAACCACTATAAACAGGAGCATATCAACATCTTCAATGGGGGGAACCATTCCCACCAACGTTGATATGGTGGGGAAAAAGAGCGGAAGGGTATTTAAACTAACGCAGTTGGTCACAAACAAAGGCGAGCTAGTCAACTTTCAGTATAATACCACTTTACCCAGTAAAAACTTTCCGAACATAAGTCAGACCCACAGAAGCTATGAGGCTTTGACCGGATCGAATTATATTCCCGAATTCATGGGGATTACCACATCCTATTTGGCCACACAACAGCCGTTTTCATATTTGTCGTCAATAGAGTACAATGACATCAGAATCAATTTTGTTACTTCCGGCCGGATCGACTTAAAAGAAGCCAAAAAGCTGGACAAGATTGAAGTGACATATAAAAATGTTGTCAAAAAGCAGTTTGATTTTACATACGACTATTTTGTTTCGGTTGATACGGGGAATAACTGGAACAGTTATTTAAACCAGGGTTACAATAGTGAAAAGACCCCGCAGGAGCTCACCCATCGTTTAAAACTAACCTCTGTTCAGGAGACAGGTTCAAATCCGTATTTATTTGACTACAACAGTCAGCAATTACCTTTAAAAACTTCTTACGCATCGGACTATTGGGGATTCTATAATGGTATGCATACCAATGATTCCTTTATTCCGAATATTTACAGTTTTAATGTGCAACGCAACAATACAAAGTATTATGATTTTCAGCAGAACAATAATGCCAGCGTACTCACTTATTGTAAGGCATCCATTTTAGAAAAAGTAACCTATCCAACAGGCGGGCATACCCGCTATGAATATGAGCTTAACCGGTTTGGCAATTATAAAGCCCCTCCGGCAAGCCAGGGACAATCCATGGGGATTCATATTAATACCACAGGCCAAAACCCCTCGATTTCATCTATGAAAGCGGTGATGATTGAAGGCGGGAACACCATTTTTAAAGGCGGTGGAATTTTGAGTACAAGAGGATGTACGGATCCGGAAGCGTATTCAAGTTGCTATATCAAAGTGCAAAAATTTAAAAAAGAGCTGATAGACGTAGTTAAAAATGCACCAAATTATAACAATTATGGAATTTTATATGCCATGGCCACATTGGGTATTATAAATAATCCAAACACAACATTATATGATCAGTATATAGAAGAAGTCACCCTGCTGACCAAGCTGCACGACGATCCGGAGGAAAAACTTTTAACGAATCTCACCTACAATCTCTCGGAGGGAATTGTTATTTTTTCTGCACATGGCGGGTGCGGGGTTTATAACGGAACGGTTAATTCCAGTCAGGCAGGCCTTTGGCTGAGCTACAGACAATATGATCCGCTACCGGAGTCGGATTCTTATGGGGCGGGATTAAGAGTGAAGTCCATCAAAAGCTACAGCAATGCAAGCACCTTGGCTTTAGAAGAGAGCTATGACTATTCGGCCGGAAAATTGATGTCACCCTTGGTTTATTTCAACAGAACCAGAACCAATCACGCTAAACCGGTATATTACACTCCATCAGGAAGTAACTGCGATCCGTCCATTATTTCTCAAGTACCTATCTACAATCAGCAATTAGGTGACTTTTTAAATAAATATAGTGAAAATCCAACGTATCAGCTTTATCAGCAACTTTCTTCTCTTAATATTGGCTTTAATCAAAATGCAGGATGTTATCTGGGTTCAGTATTGCAAATTTTTACAGGTTACAAAAACGAATTGTTTTCCGGAAACTTTGTGCAGTCTTCCACCAGTGCTTCGGGCAAATACGTAGGATATGACAAGATTGTTAAAAGGCGTATCAGCACAAACCCGAACGATTCGGCTAACGGCATGATAGCATTTACCTATATCAACAATGCCGATATAGTGGCTTCAGCAGGACTTAACGGTACAGGAGGGGGTAGTTTTACGGAAATAAACATTCCCAATGTCAGCCATTATCCGGAGAACGGCCTTTTATTAAAAGAGGAAATTTTTGACCAGACAGATGTGATGAAAAGATCACAGATCAATACGTACAGCCACCAGTATGAGCCTTGTTTGTGGGGGATGAAAACAATCAGTACGGATACCTATGCCCAGACATTTCCGATGTCTTCTGTTTATGAGATAAAAAGCAAATATTTAGTGGGCGTATATCCTCTAAAGTCGGGTAAGTCAACCCTGAAAAGAACAGAGGAAAGAGTTTTTAAAAACGGGATTGAACTCTTGAGCACTTCCGAGTTTGACTATGACCAGCTGAACCAGCTGTCAACGTTAGTGCAAAGTAATTCCAATAATGATCAGCTTGAGCTCCGCAATACGTACGTTTACGACCATCCCGGGTTCTATTTTTCGCAGGGAATGATAAACAGGAACATGATTTCCCCGGTAATCCGATCCACTAAAAAAGTCAATGGAGAGGTTATTTATCAGGAAGGGGTCAATTATTGGCAGGCTCCCACTACTCCTAATTCTACAACATCTTTTTTAGTATCACAAGTGATGAATACAAATAGCAGCGATGCAGGTTCAATGGAAAGCAGAGTTCTGTTTCACCAGTTTGATGAGTATAAAAACACCATTGAAATGTCGTTGAAAGATGATAAAAGAGTTTGTGTTATCTGGGGGTATAAAGGGCTTTATCCGGTTGTTAGGATCGAAAATATACATTACAGCCAGTTGCCGTCATCATTGGTAAATACGGTAAAAAATGAATCCGACACCGGTACAGAGCAGGATTTACGCGATGCGATCGATGCATTAAGAAGTTCACCCGCCCTGTCCGATGCCATGGTTACCTCTTATACCTATTATCCCCTGATTGGTATCAGATCGGTGACCGACCCCAAAGGCGATGTTATCACCTATGAGTATGATGATTACGGAAAATTAAAAGCCATCCGGGACAAAGACAATAATATGGTCACCAAACGGGAGTACCATTTCAGACCTCAAAATTAATTTTTATGAAAAATATACTTTTTATTTTTGTTTTATGCCCTGTTTTCCTGCTTGCCCAGAGCCAAAACCATAATTATACCAGGGTCAGTCAATACAAGGAAGCTGTTACAGATATAAACAGCAGTCCGAATATATACCAGGCAGATACTGAGGTAATATATTTTGACGGTCTGGGCAGACCAATCCAGAGAATAAGCCCACAAGCGTCATCCTCGGGCAAATCGATCGTAACACATATTGAATATGATGGTTTTGGCAGAGCGGCGATGGAATACCTGCCGTATGTAAGAGAGGATGCCAGCAGTCAATATGCGGTATCAGCTAAAGATGACACCTTTTATTTCTACAATAACCCAACGGAGGCTACGACCGGAAACCCGCATTTTGAAGCGACCCACAAGCCTTTCAGTCGAAAGCTTTTTGACAACAGCCCGCTTTCGAGAGTTACCAAGCAAGGTGCTCCCGGGGTATGGGATGCTGTTACCGGATTGTATTCCTATTATGATAAGGCCATAGAATTTGCCTATGAAATAAATACTGCACAGGATGCGGTTAAAATGTTTAGAGCCGTTCACACCTGTCAGGATTGCCATGAACAGACAACATTGCAATTAGACGGTTTTTATCAGGAAGGAGCACTGGTCAAAGATGTGATCAAAAACGAAAACCATACCACAGCTACCGGAAAGGACAATACAACGGAAGAATATCTTGATAAGCTTGACCGGGTTATTTTAAAAAGAAGTTTTTTAAATGAACAGCCGCTGGACACCTACTATGTTTATGACCAGTACGACAACCTCATTTATGTGATTCCACCCAAAGCCGATGGTACCATAACCGCACAGGTGCTGGATGATTTATGCTATCAGTATAAATATGATTACCGTAAAAGGCTGGTGGAAAAGAAAATCCCTGGTAAACAATGGGAGTTTATTCTGTATAATAAAATAGACAGACCGATTGCCTCAGGACCGGTATTATCTCCCTTTGGTGATAATCGTACAGGATGGCTGATAACCAAATATGATGTGTTTGGCAGAGTGGTTTACACCGGATGGATGGAAGCTCAGGGGATAAACAGCCAGCAGAGAGCCACACAACAGGATGTGTTAAACAGTACAACAGCACCTCTTTTTGAAGTAAAAACGCAAACAGCTAACACCATTAATAATGTTACTATTAGCTACACTTCACAAGCCTTTCCGATTTCCGGATTTGATGTGCTGACCATTAATTACTATGATCATTATAATTTTCCAGATGCTGTGCTGACCTCAGAGGTGATGGGTCAGCCGGTGTCAGATAATACAAAATCCCTTTTAACAGGCAGCTGGTCAAGAATTTTGGAGGATAGCGGTATTCCGCAGGGCGAATTGTCCACGTTTGTCTATGACAGAAAAGGAAGACTGATCAAAACACACAAAACAAACCATGCCGGCGGATATACCGAAACCGAAATGAAATTAAGGTTCAACGGACAGGTTGCCCTTCAATCCACCCATCATACAAGCTTTCAGTCCACGGAACCAGTTACTGTTCTGGATCAATTTAATTATTCCCCGCAGGGGCAGCTCATTTCGCAGATACAGACCATAAACAATGACCCTCAGGAATTGATCTTTCATAACCAATATGATGAATTAGGCCGGTTGATCGTTAAAAATGTTGGAGGGCCTGATGTAAACACCTATGTAGGGTTGCAAAAGGTGGATTTTAAATACAATATCAGAGGCTGGTTAAAGGAAATTAACAATGTTTTTGATCTGAATGATTCTACTGGCGGGTTTAATGACCTCTTTGCCTTCAAAATCAATTACGATGAGGTTACACGAACCGATCCGGATACGCAGGAAATCCTTAACACAGCCTTTGCCTATCAGAACAGTGTAAAACAGCTCTATAACGGCAATATTGCGGAGACTTACTGGAAAACGGCCTCTGATAATGTGTTGCGAAAGTACAGTTATGCCTATGATAATTTAAGCCGTATAACGGAAGCCTATTATCAAAAACCGTTGCAGGTGGTTGAGCAGACCAATTCATATAATGAATCGATGCAATATGATAAAAACGGTAATATAACCCGGATCGAGAGAACTGGTAATGCTGACAGTAATACTTATACCAATCAGATTGATGAACTGGACTTTTTTTACGGGAACAACTCTAATTTACTGTTAAAAGTAAGTGATCTGAGCAATGACCCCAACGGCTTTAAAGATGACAGTGACGGTACCAATGATACGGAAGATGATTATAAGTATGATTTGAATGGTAATCTTACGTATGACCAGAACAAAGCGATTGACCGCATAACGTATAACCACCTGAACCTGCCCACACAGATTGATTTTTCTAATTCCAGCAGTATTTACTATCTTTACAATGCCGATGGGGTCAAATTAAGAAAGACAGTTCAGTACGGTGCACAGCCGGAGGCCGAAATTGTTGTAACAGATTATATAGACGGCTTTCAGTACGAAAACAGAGTTTTATTGTTTTTCCCGCATTCGGAAGGGTATGTAAAGCAAACGCTGGATAAAAACGAAAATGCTTCCTATGATTATGTGTATAATTACACGGATCATCTGGGTAATATCCGGTTAAGCTATGCATTGGATCCGGAAACCAAAGTTCTTAAAATTTTAGAGGAAAACCACTACTATCCGTTCGGGTTAAAGCATACGAATTACAATTCCGGAAAAAAAGGGATTGTTTTTGAAGAGCTTCCCGAGATTAAGAAGGTGAAGCCGGTTGCGGAGAATGGATATAAGTATAAGTATCAAGGTCAGGAGCGTCAAGACGAACTAGGGCTTAACTGGGACAGCTTTAAGTGGCGAAGTTTTGATTATACAATTGGTCGTTTTATAAGTATAGACCCACTTGCAGAAGATTTTGTATATAATTCTACTTATGCTTTTGCTGAAAACAAAATAGGTTTAGGAAAAGAACTTGAAGGAGCAGAACTATTACCACATCCTTGGTTACTGACAGATGCGGTTAAGAATCCTAATAGTGTAGGAGCGCATGTTGCTGGATTTGGTGAAGGGCTTGGAAATGTTATGAGTGGAATTGTTAACGCAGTTTCAAACCCTGTTGATACAGTAAAAGGCATTGGCAATGCAGTTATATGGGTTGCAGTGGGTTCGCAATTCTCCGAGAGTGTAGATAATATTTTAGGAACAAATTCTACGGGTGCTGGTGATTCTATTTTAAATGGTGTCTTTAATGGTGGTAATAATTTAGTAAATGGTGATGGTTTTGCACGTGGTAATGTTATAGGAGAAATAACAGGTACTATAATTGCTGGTGAAGCTATTGGTGCAGGTTTTAGTAGGGCAAGTTCAACTATAAAAAAATCACCGTCTGAAGCACCAGTTACAAATCAAATATATTCAAGGCCCAAAAATGCTACTACAACAGCCCAAAGAGCATCTGTACAAGGAAAGCCATGTGTGGATTGTGGTGGAAAAAGTAAGACTATGGTTGCAGACCACAAAGTTCCTTTAGTAAAAGAACATTACACAACAGGGACAATCAATAAAACTAATATGCATTCAACTAAGGCAGTTCAGCCTCAATGTACTACTTGTTCATCAAAACAGGGAGCAGAAATGAGTAAATATTCTAAAAACATGAAAAAAATAATTAATGAAAGAACAGGAAACTAAATTAATCGATATTCAAAAAGAAATTTGTAATAAATATGGGTTTAAATTTGAGCCCTGTGATTTGGATTTAAAGGTAGGTGTATCTATCGATATAAAAGAAAAGGGTATCTCAATGCCAATTCATGCGTTACGCCATCCCGCTCAAGGCGATACTACAGGGTGGTATATTTGGTCGGGAGATTATAATGAAGATGAAGATTTTTTTAAACCTATGCATGCATCCCATTTAAAGGAACACTGTCCATTAATATTACCTTATCTAGGTTTAGCTTCAGGATGTAGAGTTCTAATTGCCGAGAATGGAAATTACGTCGATGTTTGGGAAGATTTATCATTGCTGAATATTTAATGGTAATGTTCTTAAGATTTCAATTTGTCAAATTATTGGGTTTATGGAAAACCGCAAGAAAGAAAAGATTTAATCAAATAACTTGGACCAATGAAAAGGAAAATAGGCCTTTATGTATGACAAATAAATTTAAATTATGATAAACTCTAAACATTTAATGCTTTTTTTAGTTGTTTTTCTATTAATATCTTGTGATAATAAAGAAAAGATTGTTGAATATTATGAAAATGGAAATCCAAAAACAGTCTATATCTATGAAAAAGGAATAAAACAAGATTCTTCAATTCATTATTATGAAAATATCAAGGAAGCAATAAAAGCCATAAAATACTGGAAGAACGACAGTGTTTATTATCAGAAAGATTTTTTCGAAAGTGGTAAGATAATGAGAAAGGGGAAACTTTTGAGAGATAATTTCAGAATAGGAAAATGGAATCTATATAGTCCTGAAAATTATAAATCTGAAATAATTGAATATTTTAATGTCAATAACGAATCTTACAGGAATCAGACTTGGAAACTTAATAAAAGAGGGGATACTATTTTAGGGGGAAATTTTTATCGCTTATTACATTTTCAAGATACTCTACGTTATAATCAACCAAGTAGAACTCATTTTTTACTTAAACAAAGGTTGCTTGAAGGAGAGCTATTTGTATGCTTGCCTAAAAAAGGAATGGATGTTAAACCAGACTTCTCAAATGAAAACAATATAACTTGGGATACGATTAATAATATTTTTCGTGAATATAAAAATGAATCTAAATACGAAAATGCAAAATATGATGTAATATTTGGTTTGGTTTCTGATAAAAAAGGATCTAACGTTTTAAGAGGTTTTCTCTTAGAAAAGGAAGATGTAAGACATTCTGATACTTTAGATTTTATTACTAGAAAAATTTATTTCGAAATTCCTTATTGCGTTGAATAATAATATATTATATAATGAAGTGGACTCATTAAATTATGACCCCAATACCAAAGTTCTTAGAGTTTTAGAGAAAAACCATTACTATCCGTTAGGGTAAAACATACGAATTACAATTCAGGGAAAAAAGGGATTGTTTTTGAAGAGCTTCCCGAAATTAAGAAGGTGAAGCCTGTTGCGGAGAATGGATACCATTATAAGTATCAAGGTCAGGAGCGTCAAGACGAACTAGGGCTTAATGTTGATAGTTATAAATATAGAAATTATGATTATGCTATTGGACGGTTTTTTAATATGGATAGATTCTCTGAAAAATATACCCCAATATCCCCTTACAGTCATGTTGCAAATAATCCGCTAAAATATGTTGAAATTCAAGGTGACTCGATAATGTTAATTATTGGTAAACCATATAAACTTAATGGGAAAGATCATCCATATGGACACGTAGCCTCAAGAGTTTATAATAGTAAAGAAGGATACGATTATGTTTATGATTTTGGAAGATATGGTGCTGTAAGAGGATTATTCGGACAAACAGGAGATGGAATTTTAAATATATGGGATAATTCTTCAGCTTATTTTAAAACTGAACAAGCAATTCGAGAATCAATTGGATATGCTGAATACTCAACAGTTGAGGAAGATAAAAAGATAATGGCTTATTATAACAATTTAGCAGCAAGTGGGACACGATATAAGAAGGGAGATAGGAAAAATCGAACGGCATATAAGCTCCCAAATGATTACGATATAATGAATAATAATTGTTGTACAATGTCTGCTGATGGGTTAAGTATTATTAATGAAAATTGGATTGGAGATGAATATGACCCAAGGGATGCATTAAGCTTTTTGGAAAAAAATTATAAAAAATTGGGTCTAAGTAGAACCGTTTACAAAGTTGGAGGAATAACCGTAACAACATATACGCCGAAACCACCTGAAAAGAAAAAAGAGCCTAAAAAAGAGCCTAAAAAAGAAGAAAAAAAGAAAAATTAAAAGAAGTCAATTTTATGAAAAATATTTTGAAAACATTTATAGTCTTATTTGTTGGAATTGTTTTAGGTTTTTTAGTTTCTAAAAAAGTATCTTTTGAAAAACCCAGTTATGTTATTTTACAAAGTGATTATTTCCATCAAGAATTAGGACTTTTGAAAAAGGGGACTAAATTAAAATTTGATGAAGGAATGTCTGAAGGGTTTTCCAGATACATATTGTATATAAATATTTCAGATGCAGATAACCTGAAATTGGAAAAATCTGACAATATAAATGAAATAAACCCTTACTGGATTGAGAAGAAAGAATAGCAAAATTTAAACAAGTTTTATGACGATAAATTAGATATTCTTACAAGTATAAGTACAACGGGAAGGAGTGGCAAGATGAGTTAGGGCTTAACTTTTACGACTATGGAGCACGAAATTATGACCCATCACTGGGAAGATTTTTCTCAATTGATCGTTTAGCTGAAAAATTTGAAAATTTCACTCCTTATCAATATGCTGGTAATACACCTACTTTGTTCATAGATGTTAATGGAGAGTATATTTATATAAATGACCCAAATAATGGTGAAAAGTATCGATATTATAATGGTGCAACTCAAAAACAAGTTGATGGTGAATGGGTAAGTGCTAAGAATGACCATTTATCTGATTTTGTAGTAGCCACAATTACAGGTTTACGAGAATTGGGGAATAGAAGTGATACAGGTAAGGGTTTGATTGATAAGTTTTCAGGAGATAAAAAAGATGTAACTTTTCAATATAGAGAAGTTAATGCATCAAAAGGTTTAGGGAATGAAGCTGATTGGAAAACTAATACTATATTTTTTGACCATAATTTTGATCAAAAGTCACATACTTCATCAGGCTATATGAGTAATGAACATTTTATAACTATAGGTCATGAAATGTCGCACCTAACAGACCCTGTTAAATATCATAGTCCATGGTATAACTCCAAAGTATCGGAAGGAGAAATACGAGCAACTCACTATGAGAACATAATTAGGGCAGAATCAGGTTTACCTTTGAGGACTCATTATGGAAGTTATAAAATAGGAAATGATATTTTACCTGATGCAAGAAGTACAATTGTTGATAAATCAGGAAATAGTGTTTATTATAACACGGCAACCCAAAGATATCCGGGACAGGTTACACCAACATTAATTAATGATGGAATAAAAGCACATAACGGGGTAATTTTAAAGTCAAGACTTAATTATTTAGAATATGCAAAAAGATAGTATAAAAAAAGTTTAAATTTATTTCCAGTACTACTATTGGTAGGATGTGCATCAAATTTAACACATGAAGATATTAATTTAATAATTAAAAAGCAATTCAAAGTTGATTCTGAGAATGAACTAACCCAATTTAAAGAAGTTTACGATAATCATCCTGATTTGAAAAAAGAATTTATTGAAAGTGGGGAGTCTGACTTTAATAAATCTATGATACTAAGAAACAAAGTGTTAGATTCACTAAAAATACTTAGTTACGACAAATCTATAATAGTTGAATGTACAAAAGATTTAAATGGATTTATAGTTACAGTTCAATATTTTTTCTTTAATAATAAAATTTTTAGTGCGGGTTATGACTTGGAAATACTGACTGAAAATGGAAAAAGTGTTGTTAAAAATGAATTTCCAGTTATTAGTGAAACTACATTCAAAGATTTGAAAGCAAATTTTCAAAATGATATTCTTGAAATTTATAATCATTTTAATCAAGATTCTTTTTCAAAAATAGAGGATAATTTTGTTTGCACTCCGTCTTTTGGAAGCTATAAAGTGACCTTAATTATTGGAAATAAAATAGGTTATTATGGGGTTTTTGCAAAAGAAAGCTGTAAGGTATCAAAGTATAATTAAACTTTTTGGTAATGTTCCATAATTAGTGATGAATTAAAATTTGGATATGCAAACCTAAATTCCAGTTTAAGTTAAGTATAAATACCCGATCACCAACGTTCTTACGATTTTAGAGGAAAACAATTATTATCCGTTTGGGCTCAAGCACCGGAATTATAATATGACCAAAAAGCAGTATGACAAAGACTGGATATACTAATTTAGTTTCCAGTTTAAGTTAAGCTCATTTTTGTAAATGTTGTTTTTGGGTAATGTCTTGAATTACAATTAACTTA
Source organism: Bacteroidota bacterium (assembly GCA_023434025.1). Classification (GTDB taxonomy): domain Bacteria; phylum Bacteroidota; class Bacteroidia; order Flavobacteriales; family Flavobacteriaceae; genus Flavobacterium. Next base: position 74,511 of record JAEYTL010000043.1, on the reverse strand, counting down.
CATTCCGCAAAGTCGGGAGACATGCGGGAGCGGACGAATCAATTAAGACCTTATGCTGTAACTTTATAAAACCAGCAACTTGAATTAACTAATAATTATTTTTTAACCTTCGCATTTTTGTTCGCCACAATATGCGAGGTATCATAACCGCCAAATTTTTTGATATAGCTTTTGATGGAGGTACCAAAGCCGTCTTTGATACTGCGGTTACCGTTGCTCTTTAAAAATTTCTTTACCGAACCGGCTCCGCCCAAGTGAGCCGCAGCCAGCAGGCCTGATTCCGTGATAGTAACCCCCTGAATAACTTTGCCTTCATATTTTTCAATTTCATCCCGGAGAATCCATTTGTTAATAGCGGCTAAAGCATTGAATGCTTTTTCCTGTAATTGGGGAGAATTCATAAAATGCAGACTATCCCGAACACCAATCGTACGCAAAGTTCCCATACCAAACTGGTATTTGCCCATATAGCCAAAGGAATTTACTAAGTTGTATTTTCCCTGTGATTCTTTAAAAGCTAAAGCCTGCTTAAAACCGGCATAGGTTTTTCCGGTTTCCGGGAATATTACATGGGTATATTCTAATTCTGCTGCAGTAGGAACGGTATAATGCAAAACCTCATCCGATTCATTGACATAAAACCAATTCAGGTTCTCAAATTTATATGGTTTAAAACCTGTACTGATCACGCCTACTATCAAGGCTATACAAGAATAAAAATACCATTTTTTTGACATAAATGTTTATTTCTCAAGTGCTGTCACCTGCTTGAATTTCACCGGTGCAAATATACAACATTTTTTATAAAATTGACAGTCAGCAAGTTAAACTTTTCTAAAAGTATAAAGCGTGGAATTTTGATTTTCCGGAACCGTTAATCTCAAAGGCGGGAGCGGGTATTTTGACCGTGTTAAAAAGTGAAAAAACCGTTTTTAAAAAAGGAGAACGGGTTTCTATTCTGGATAAATCTATATCAAAACTCAGGTAAAATTGACGGTTTCTTTCAAATTCAGGGAACAAAGGAGGTATATCTGATTTTGTATTGCCCGTTATCATTCCTTCTGCCCCATAACCAACCGCCAGATTTAACCATCCGGGTATTTTTGAATTTTTAAAAAAGGAGCGAACGTTGACTGATAACCAATAAGTTTGTCCATTGTAATCTTTCAGCAGCTGTTCGTTAAAATCTTCCCCCAATAACTCCGGCCTGATGGTTGCAAACCGGGTTGTGTGAAAAGAGAATTTCGGAATGATCCGCTGCTCATTCCAGAGTAATTCCTGCGAAACATACAAAGCCGTTCCGGTAGCGTTGGCTGCCACATCGCCCCATGAAAATCCCCATTCGGCAGAATAGCCATCAAAAACCTCAACCGCCGTGAGAAAAACAAAGCCGTATCCGGCTCCGAATATTAATTGATTTTTTTTAGAAACACCACTCCAGGCGAGCATTTCGGCACTTATTCGTCCTAAATGATAGGAAGAATAAACATGCCCGGCCTTGTCCATTTGCAGCCAGTCGCAATTATCGTTTTTAAAATGAAAAGACGATTTTTCGTAATCGGCATACCAAAGCTGGTTCAGGCCGATGAGAGCTGCAGAAGTTAAAACCGCTTCGGAGGTGATAACCAAATTTCTTCTCGCTGTATTTAAGGTATCAGACGGCTTAAGAAACGACTTAAAACCCGATTGGGCAAATGCACTGTTTAAAAACAGCCCGCAGATTATATAAACGATAAAAACTGAATTCTTCAATTAGTTCCCCGAAGTTTGAGCATTTAACCATTGAGCATATTTCCGTGCATTTACATTGTGCTGTTCCAATGTCGTAGCAAATTCATGATACCCGAACCGCTCTACACTGGCACAAAAATAAATAAAATCATGTTGTTCCGGATTGAGCACCGCATCAATGGCACTGACATCGGCCATAAAAATCGGTCCGGGCGGCAAACCTGTATATTTATAAGTATTATAAGGCGATTCTGTTTCTAAATGCTTGTAATAAACCCGTTTAATCACCTGGTTAAAATCATTTGAAACCAGTTTAAAAGCAAAAATTACCGTCGGATCGGCCTGCAACGGCATCCCGATGTTCATCCGGTTCAAATAAACTTTTGCCACACGAGGACGTTCCTCCACTTTGGCCGTTTCTTTTTGTACGATAGAGGCCAGCACAGAAACCTGAACCGGCGTTAAGCCTAATTTTTCAGCTTTGGCTTTACGCTCATCATTCCAGAAACGATAATACGCTTTAGCCATTTGATTCCGGAATTTTTCAGCTGAAGTATTCCAATAAAACTCAAACGTATTGGGTAAGAGTACCGTAAAAACAGTTTCTTCCGTAAAACCATTTTCCTGCAAAAACGTTGGCTCTTTGAAGGCGTCCAATAGCTGAATACTATCCGGTTCAATTTGAGAAGCAATGCGTCCGGCAAAATTTTCTAACCGCTCCTGGTTATTGAACGTTACCCGAACCGGTATATTTCTACGCAGAGCAGAAACCATCGCATTGGTATTCATGTTTTTGGTCAGCTCAAATTTTCCCGCCTTCACATCAGCGGCATAGCCTCTCCGGTTAGCTAACGCTTCAAATTTATCCATATCTTTTACATAAGGTGAAATGATGGTTTTTACCTCTTCAAACGTAGCATTTGTAGGAACAAAAACAGTTATTTTCTCTTCGGAAAAACGGGTGTTCGGCATAAAAACAATCCGGTAAATTTTAAACCCGAAATAGGCAACAACCACTAAAATGGTCAGAGATACGTATAAGATAATCTTTTTATAGTTCATTTTCTTAGTGTAATTATTTCTTTCTGATTAATTGATACAAGGCCTCGTCAGCATAACCTCCGTTATTGAAATTCCAATCTTTTTTTATGCCTGCACATTCAAATCCAAAAGTAGTAAAAAGAGCAATACTGGCTTCATTCGAGGTGGCAATATTGGCATATAACTGATGCAGTTCCAACCGTTCAAAAGCATATTTTGTTACTAATTCCAATGCCTGCCGGCCATATCCATTTTTTCTGTTTGCCGGATGCTGGATTAAAATACCGACACCTGCCCTGCTATTCTTCGGATCAAAATCAAATAAATCGATTAAACCTATGGCCTGAAAATTGTCATTTTTACAAATGGCCAATCGCAATTGCTTGGCTTCATAAATATCCTGCCGGGCATTGTCAAGGTACTGGCGAATTAAAAAGCGGCTGTACGGGGTTTGCGTCTGGCTTATTTCCCATACCGATTCATCGTTTTCCAACCGGTAAACAAATTCCAGATCCTCCGGTTCCAAAGCCCTTAAATAAATATGTTGCCCCTGAAGTGTTTTCATCTTTTAGAAATTTCCGGTATCCAACTGTCCTTCAAAAACGTACACTGCCGGGCCAATCAAAAAAACACGGGTGTAGAGTGAACCTTCTTTTTGAAAAGTAACCTTCAATTGGCCTCCTTCTACTAACAGCGAAATTTCACTGGCCGTTGTCCTGCCAATTGCATTGACAGCAATGGCAGCGGCTGTTACTCCCGTTCCACACGACAACGTTTCGTCTTCTACCCCACGTTCATAAGTGCGAACCGCTAAAAGTGAATCGGAAATAATTTCCACGAAATTAACATTGCTTCCCGCTTTTCCATACAAATCACTATAACGAATCTGACTACCGGCTTCTTTTACCGGAACAGATTTTACATCATCCACCAAGGTAATGTGATGGGGTGATCCTGTGTTTAAAAACACATGATCTGCCGCGAATTTAATTTCTGCCACATCTTTCATTTGAAGTGAAACGGTTCCGTCTGCTGAAATTTTGGCATAATGTGCTCCGTCAACGGCAACAAACGTTGTTTCGTTTTCAATCACATTCAATTGCCTGGCAAAAGCCACAATACAGCGGCCGCCGTTACCACACATGGAACTTTCATGACCGTCAGCATTGTAATAGACCATTTTAAAATCTGAAATTTTGTCATTTTCCAGCAATATCAAACCGTCTGCTCCTATTCCAAAACGCCTGTCACAAAGCTTTTTAATGAATTTGGTATCATTTTTGGGAAAAATCTGCTGACGGTTATCAATCAGAATAAAGTCATTGCCCGTTCCCTGGTATTTAAAAAATTGAATGTTCATTTTGATAAAGATATACATTGCAAAAGTACAATTATTTTAAAGAAAAGTTAAGGGCTGTTAAAGAGCGTTAAACCTAATTTACAGAAACAATAAATCGTATAAATTTACATTGTTAAACTAAATTTAGATTACCTATGAAAAATGTAACCAATTTATTTTTAGTGTCTTTGTGCAGTGGTGCAATTACTTTGGGTGCTTACCACTTGTTTTTTGAAAAAGAATACCAACACAGAGGTGCTGTTGTGGCAACAGCTCCTTTATATCAGACTAAAAATGTAGGATTGCCTGCTGAAGCGGTAGATTTTACAGAAGCTGCCGAATCGGCTCTGCATCAGGTTGTTCACGTTAAAAATGTTTCTTACCGCACCATTTCAAACCCTATCATGGAATTTATGTACGGCTACCGGGGCGGACAGCAGCAACAGCAAATCGGTACCGGTTCAGGGGTTATTATTTCCGAAGACGGCTATATCGTGACAAACAACCATGTTATAAACGGGGCTCAGGATATTGAAATCACCCTGAACAACAAAAAAACATACCAGGCCAAACTAATCGGAACGGATTCCAACATGGACATCGCTTTGTTAAAAGTAGATGCTGATGAAAAACTGCCTTATGCCGTTTTTGCCGATTCAGACCAGGTAAAAGTCGGCGAATGGGTTTTAGCAGTCGGAAACCCGTATAACCTCAACTCTACCGTAACTGCGGGAATTATTTCTGCCAAAGCGAGAAATTTAGATACCAGCGGAATACAATCCTTTATTCAGACCGATGCGGTGGTTAACCCCGGAAACAGCGGCGGTGCTTTGGTAAACACCAGAGGTGAATTAGTAGGCATCAACACCATGATATCTTCCAACACGGGCAGCTATGTGGGTTACTCCTTTGCTGTTCCGTCCAATATCACACGGAAAATCATCGAAGATATAATGGAGTTCGGTAATGTACAACGAGGTATATTGGGTATTGAAGGAAGAGAACTGAACGGGGTAGCCTCAAAAGAATTGAACACCAGCGAAACGCAGGGCTTTTATATCAACAAAGTCACTAAAAACTCCGGAGCAGAAAAAGCCGGCATCAAATCCGGTGACGTGATTGTAAAATTGGACAATCAAAATGTAACTTCCTTTGCGGAACTTTCCGGATATGTCAATACAAAGCGACCTGATGATGAAATTAAGGTAACCGTAAACCGTGACGGAAAAAGAATCATTATTCCGGTCAAATTAACCAAGAAAGAACTTCTGAGTTATGAATTCTACGGATTGGAATTAGAAGATCTGGATACAGCTGATAAAAAATATTTTAAAATTAACCAAGGGGTAAAAATTAAAGAAATTACCAATGAAAAACTGGCTCCTTATGCCGAGGAATTAAAAGGAAGCATCATTTTAAGCATTGACGGTGTTAAAGCAACCGATGTAGAAACCGTTTCCAGAGCTCTCGGAAGTAAAACGGAAAAACAAGGTGTCCGGGTTGAAATTCTGTTACCGAACCGCCAGTTAATGCGAATCATAATTTAAAGTAGGTTTTTATTTAGGGTAAATCCTGCAGGGTCTGGTTTTGACTTTGCAGGATTTTTTATTTCAGCCTTTCAGGAAAAAGCTATATTGGCTGAATACTAAGCTTTTATAAGGATAATTAAAAAAGTCAGGCAAAATTTGGCAACGGTGCTTATTGCTTTGCTTTTCAACGTGTTTCATATATACAAAAAATTATTTTGTAGTATCTTCAAACGTTTTGGCAATTAATTTTGTGTCTGTATTCTCATTGTTTTGGAGAACCTTTATAAGCTCCCCAAAAATTAGCTACGATTAAAAACATAAATTTTTTAATTGTAGCCTATGAAAAAAGTAAATTTTCCGGAGCACAAATATTAAAGATTTTATCTGTTAATTCCATTTAAGAGTGTCAATAATTTGCATTACAACCAGGAAATTCCAAAGCATATGTGCTAAACACCCCCACAGAAAACCAAACTTAATTCGTATTACACCATAAAGAATTCCCGCAATAACATAAGGAAATAAAATTATCGGACTGAAAATTATATTGTACAAACTGTCGTGATTTTGATGTAAAATGAAATGACTATACGTAAAAACAATTACGGATAACCAGAAAATCGACTTGCTATGCTTAGCATATAGCGATTCAAAAAATACCGCATTTTTCCTTACGCCAAACCATATTAGAACAATGCCTAAAATTATTGTGCCAAAGAATAGCAAAAGAATAATAGGATCATTAAAATTGAGATCGTCAGGTTGAAAAAACAGATACAAAGTATAAAGTATGCCTAAAATAAAGAAGGTCGTGTTCCTGATTGAAAATTTTAATCCCAACCTGTAAAATACTTCTTCTACAAAGGGAACAACAAGAATCGCTATAATTTTATAAGACAAATCATTTGGATAATTTTGTGCCGGATTTGGCCGTTCAGAGTGAATGTTGAAAGAATTTAACTCTGTAATGAAAAAGCTATTCAGTATTGAAACTATTATAAACACTAAGACCAACAAAAGAAATACGGATAAAAAGTTTTTCAAAAAGTGAATTAATGGAATTTTCATTTTTTATTTTTTTATATTAAAAAGCAAAGGAACTATTAAAGAAAGTGATTTAAACTTTTTTCAATTGGCTGCAAAAGAATCAATCACCGGACTGTTGACAGGATACCACTTCTATCGATTCTTAAATCATATATTCACTAAGATAGTTTGGTTTTCTTTATCAACGTACTCAATTCGGTCTGACTCGATTCGTTTTTCTTCCTTTCAGGCTTTATAAATTTTTCAAAACTTATCACAAAATGGTTTATCAAATAAAGTTTTATCCAAATTCCAGTAAAATTATAACATTTTAGTTGCTCAGGCAATTTTTTACGAATTTAAAAAAGCACACTTACTGACATCCTTCATTAACTGTAAACTCTTTATTTACTACCGTTTTACCTGTTTTAATCTTTGATGTATTTTTACTGAAAATTTATTTTAAAAAATTGCCAAAAAAGTTTACGAAAACGTTTGAAATCTATACTTTTGCACCAAATTTTACAACACCAACTAATTTTAAACGTATGAATAACCATCCCTCCTTGTACGAAAAAGAACTCTCGTTTCAGGCAGACCGCAGAAGAGCCGGGGTAGAATTTATTAAAATCATCAGCGATTTATGGTATGATAAATCCATTGAAATGGTTCTCTTCCGTAATCAATTGATTGACAAAAATGTATCTGAAATTCTGAACCTGCATGAATATGCGGGAGAATTTGTCGGTAAACCTATCTCTATTTTTGATTCGGTAGAAATTGCCCGTGAGATGTTGTCATTGGATTTACCTCCCTCTAAATTAGACATCGGTAAACTGACCTATGAGTATCATTTGGAGGACGATAAATACCATAACACCAAATCATTTGTCATAGACAAATTGCGCAAAGCAAAAGAAACAAAATCCATTAAACCCAAAGATGTTGTGTTATATGGTTTTGGCCGCATCGGTCGTTTATTGGCACGCGAACTGATGTCTAAAACCGGAAAAGGCACCCAATTACGTCTTCGGGCAATCGTAACCCGTGATAAAAACGATGCCACGATATTGGAAAAAAGAGCCTCTCTGTTACGGTATGATTCTGTGCACGGTGATTTTCAGGGTTCGGTTACCGCCGATCCAAAGAACAATGCATTGCTTATCAACGGAACAACCGTTCATGTTATTTCTGCCAATACCCCTGAAGAAATTGATTATACAGCCTACGGAATTGAAGATGCCCTGGTGATAGACAACACCGGTGCTTTTACAACCGAAGAGGCTTTAAAAAGGCATCTGGTATCAAAAGGTGTTTCAAAAGTACTGCTTACGGCTCCCGGTAAAGGAGTTCCCAATATTGTTTACGGGGTAAACCACAAAGATCACAACCCCGATAAAGTTGATATTTTTTCAGCAGCCTCATGCACAACCAATGCCATAACTCCTATTCTGAAAGCCATTGAAGATACGTTAGGCGTAGTAAAAGGTCACCTGGAAACCATTCATGCCTATACAAACGACCAGAATCTGGTGGACAATATGCATAAAAAATACCGCAGAGGCCGTGCTGCTGCTTTAAATATGGTTATTACCGAAACCGGTGCCGGAAGTGCTGTAGCAAAAGCATTGCCCAGTTTAGCCGGGAAATTAACTTCAAACGCAATCAGGGTTCCGGTTCCGAATGGTTCGCTGGTTGTGCTGAACCTGGAAGTCAGCAAAGAAACTTCTGTGGATGAAGTGAATGAAATTATGAAAAAATATGCTTTAGAAGGGCAACTGGTGGAACAGATCAAATATTCACTCAGCAACGAACTGGTTTCTTCTGATATTGTAGGTACCAATGCACCTTCTATTTATGACAGCAATGCCACCATTGTTTCTGCCGATGGTAAAAACGTGGTGCTTTATGTTTGGTATGACAATGAATTCGGTTATAGTCATCAGGTGATTCGCTTGGCGAAATATATTTCTAAAGTACAGCGTTACGCTTATTATTAATCAGGGTTCTATTTTTTTTAAATCCGTTTCAATTTTGTTTGGAACGGATTTTTTCTTGTATACGGGTATAGGCTTTTGAATAATTTCTGTGGGCAAAACAATAGATTGTTGGTTTTTGAGTTATCATAAGACCGATTTAACCCAAAAATCTCGTATGAAAAACCTACTCTTCCTGGTGATTTTCGCCTACAGCTTGTCGTATGCACAAAGCAAACCAATTACCTATCAACATGGTCAGAACAGCATGGAGCTTATTGCTAAAACCCGATCCGGCACTGTTGTTGTGAGTACATTCAATGCAAAAATGACCATTCGTCAGGATATTGCTCAAAAGATATATTCACTCCATCAACAAAATAAAATTAAGCACAATACTGTCGTAACCGTTTTAGGTAAAGAAGCAAAAGTGATCGGTAAATGTTTTATAAAAAGGAAACATAACCTAACCAGTATCGAATTTTATTACGACAAAGTTTTCTGGCACAATGGAACGGTGGAAGTTTATGGAAAATAGAATTTAAAACCGATTATTTCAGGATATGGCATCATAAAAAAAACTCCCGATTGCTCAGGAGTTTTTTCTGTAAAATGGCATTTTATAACTGTTAAGCTTTTCCGGCTGCTGCAATTAAGTTCAGAGCAGAACCGGCTACAAACCAACCAATCTGGCTTTCGTTATAAGAATGATTGGCAATAATTACATCTTTGCTTCCGTCAGCATGGATAAACTCTAAGGTTAGAGGTTTTCCTGGAGCAAAATCAACCAAATCTACAAAATTGATGGTATCATCTTCCCGGATTTTATCGTAATCAGCTTCATTGGCAAACGTTAAAGCCAACATCCCTTGTTTTTTCAGATTTGTTTCGTGGATACGGGCAAACGATTTCACCAAAACCGCTTTTACGCCTAAGAAACGAGGTTCCATTGCGGCATGCTCTCTGGATGAGCCTTCTCCATAATTGTGGTCTCCCACCACAATTGAAGGAACTCCGGCAGCCTTATAAGCTCTTTGTACAGCAGGAACAGCATCATAGTCACCTGATAATTGGTTCTTCACCGAATTTGTTTTCTGATTATAAGCATTCACTGCTCCAATCAGCATGTTATTGGAAATATTATCCAAATGACCACGGAAACGCAACCAAGGACCCGCCATTGAAATGTGGTCGGTGGTACATTTTCCGAATGCTTTGATTAACAACTTAGCACCGGTAATGTTTTTTCCATCCCAGGGCTCGAAAGGAGCCAATAACTGTAAACGCTCAGAAGTGGGGCTAACAACTACCTGTACACCCGAACCATCTTCGGCAGGAGCCTGATAACCCGGATCTTCGGCATCAAATCCTTTTGGAGGCAATTCGTTTCCGGTTGGTTCATCTAACCTTACTTCCTGACCATCTTCGTTAATCAATGTATCCGTAAGCGGATTAAATCCTAAATCTCCGGCAATAGCCAAAGCGGTAACCAGCTCAGGTGAACCTACAAAGGCTAATGTATTCGGATTTCCGTCGGCACGTTTTGAGAAGTTTCTGTTGAAGGAATGCACAATGGTATTGCGTTCTTCTTTCTCTGCTCCTTCTCTGTCCCACATTCCGATGCATGGCCCGCATGCATTGGCAAAAACGGTTGCTCCGATTTTATCGAATGTATCAATAAACCCGTCACGTTCAATGGTATATCGAACTGTTTCAGAGCCCGGTGTAATGGTAAACTGGGCTTTTGTTTTCAGGTTTTTCTCTGAAACCTGTTTTGCTAAAGAAGCTGCACGGGCAATATCTTCGTAAGAAGAGTTGGTACAGGAACCAATCAGACCTACTTCTATTTTTAATGGCCAGTCATTTTTAATAGCTTCTTCTTTCATTTTCGAAATAGGCGTAGCTAAATCCGGTGTAAACGGTCCGTTCAAGTGAGGCTCTAACTCGGATAAGTTGATTTCAATTACCTGATCAAAATACTGCTCCGGATTGGCATAAACTTCCGGGTCAGCTGTTAAATGCTGTGCTACTTTATTCGCTGCATCCGCCACATCCGGTCTTCCGGTTGAACGAAGGTAACGATCCATCGAAGCATCATAACCAAAAGTAGAAGTAGTTGCTCCGATTTCGGCACCCATATTACAAATGGTTCCTTTTCCGGTACACGACATTGCCGTTGCTCCTTCGCCAAAATATTCAACCACAGCTCCGGTTCCTCCTTTTACGGTAAGAATTCCGGCTACTTTAAGAATCACGTCTTTCGGAGCTGTCCAACCCGATAATTTCCCGGTTAATTTTACTCCGATTAATTTCGGGAATTTCAATTCCCATGCCATTCCGGACATCACATCTACCGCATCAGCACCTCCAACACCTATGGCCAGCATTCCTAATCCGCCGGCGTTTACGGTATGCGAATCGGTTCCGATCATCATACCACCCGGGAAAGCGTAATTTTCCAATACTACCTGATGAATAATTCCTGCTCCGGGTTTCCAAAACCCGATTCCGTATTTATCTGAAACAGAAGATAAAAAATCAAATACTTCATTACTTTGCTGCTTAGCACGGGCCAAATCTGTTTTAGCATCTACTTTGGCCTGGATCAGGTGATCGCAATGCACGGTTGTAGGCACCGCCACCTTACTTTTTCCGGCATGCATGAACTGCAACAAAGCCATTTGTGCGGTAGCATCCTGACAAGCCACACGATCCGGAGCAAAGTCAACATAGTCTTTTCCTCTCGTGTATGCCTGAGAAGGTATTCCTTCCCATAAATGTGAATATAAAATCTTTTCGGATAACGTAAGCGGACGACCAACCAGTTCCCGTGCTTTATCGACACGTTCGGCCATGTTGGCATACACTTTCTGAATCATTTCAATATCAAAAGCCATAATAATTAAGTGTTATTTGTTTGTGGTGCGAATTTACGAAAACGTTAGAACATTGTAAAATTAATAGCGAAATATATCTTTTAGAAATCATTTTTTACATAAATTCTATTTTTTAAAAATTATTTTCAACAAAAAGCAAAATACGGCTTAAAAAATATAAATTTGGCAATATAACAAATCTTATTTGTCAAAATCGCAAATTGAATTCTGTAAAAGTCCTGCAAAACAGTAACTTTTAAATGATTTTTTTACCTGTCTCTTAAATCCATCATTGGCTTTTCATACCATTTATACAACAAGGAAGCTGAAAAAAAAGTAATCATCAAATACAATGCTGCATAAGCATGGAGCTGACCTGATGAAAATTTGTCGGTTGGAAAATAGTAGCGTAATAATTGAAGGATTATACTATAATGCAACAGGTATAAAGAATATGAAATCTTACTGACAAAGGTGACCCCCTTTTTCAAAATGTTGTATTTTAAGGATTTCCATTGCGACAACAACGGAAGGAACAACACGCACATAAACGACGTTAAGGGTAAATAGAAAACATTCCAAAAGTGTGGAAAAGCTTCTATTGAAATCTGAAAAAACCCTACTCCAACAAATAATCCTGCAAACAAGGTCATCCCTGTAAAGGCAAACGGGAAGCGGATTTTTTTCCAGAATCTCTTAAAGTTCAATGAAACCCAGGCCGCTAAAACTCCCATAAAAACAGCATCTAACCGATAAACCACAACAGCTTTTAAACCTGAGTTCCACTGATGCAACGTTGTGCTTTCCGTTGTAACGGCATAGTAAACTTTAGCAGACACAAAAAACACTATTAACCCAAGAACGATTCCGAGAAAATACTTTGGCTTGTTAGCAGGCTTCGGATTTATTACTGTTGTTATTGCAAAAAGGACTAACGGCAGTAACAGATAAGCAAATTCTTCAACAGATAAACTCCATGATTCCGGAAAAAAAGGAAGCAAAGGCGAATTAAAATTCTGGAGAAAGAAAAAGTACTTCCAGCAGTCAACAACGGCATATCCGATGACGAGACTGATAATAATATTGAAGATTAACACCAAATAATAATTCGGTAGTGTACGAAACCATCTCCGTTTGAGGAAGCCCAGAACTGATTTTAGCGAAAACACTTTTTCTGTGTACATCCGGTATAAAATTCTTCCGATCAAAAATCCGCTTAACACAAAAAACACTTCAACACCCAGAAAGCCGAAAATTAATCCAAACTGAAAAATGACTGTCTGGCTATCCGGATAGATTACTAAACAATGCCCGTATAACACCATCAGAATGGCAACAGCTCTCATAAAATCGAGTCCGAATATTCTATCTGCTGACTGATCTTTTTCCATTTAGTTTAAAATTAGAAATTCGGAATAAATTAATCGGCTTTTCAAAATAAGTATAAAAAACGTAACCCAAAGCAAAGGTAATCAACAGATAAACCATTGTAAAGATATGTAATTGCAACAGGGAAAAAGAACTTGTATCGATGAAATATTTCATCAAAAACAATACAATACTGTAATGGATCAGGTAAACGGAATAGGATAAATTACACAAAAACGCAATCACTTTTTTTGACTTTTCTGAGGCCTTATGCCATAAAAGCAAAGCGGGCAAAAAACATAAAACAAGTACGGAAATAAAGGGCAAAGCCACAATATTCCAGAACCAGGCTACCCTATTCAAATTAACCGATAAGAGCAGCAGCACAAAAAGCACAAACAGTAAAATGCCAATACAAACCAGCAATAAACTTTTTTTCTGAAAAAAACCTTTATTTCCGATGTAATAATAGCCAAACAAGATTCCGAACATTACGGAGTCCATTCTGTATATAACAACCGAACGTACTTCCATAGTCCATTCGGCCAGTGAAAAGAACGGTTTTTCGACATGATAAACCACTTTTAAAGCCAAAGACAAGCATAGAAACCCATAAACCACCATTAAAAAAAATGCCCTTCTGAATTTGAAATCTATCAGCCTGGCAAAGGCAAAGAGCAACAGTACCACAAAAATGTAACTCAGTTCTTTAACAGGTAAACTCCATGATTCAGAAAAAAAAGACGGAATGGGTGTTGAAAAATTTTGAATAAACAAAAAATACTTCCATGCAAATGATACCGGAAGTCCGATTGCGAAAGCGATAAAGATGTTTATGACCAGCACGAGGTAATAACCCGGTAATATTCTGAACAGCCGTCGCTTTAAAAAATTACCCACTTCTTCAAAGGTATATTGCTGTGTGGTAAACTGTTTAAAAATGATGGTTCCAACCAGGTAGCCGCTCAGTATCAAAAACAGTTCAATTCCGATTAAACCGGAGAAGTCCTGCATTTTTCCGACTAAGCCATCCGATTGATAAATCCATGAGATATGAGAAAAAAGCACCAGTAAAATCGACAATGCCCTGAGAAAATCTAATCCGAAAATTCTTTTCGATGCAACAATTTGATGATCAATCATAGAAATACTTAAATTTGCGGATATGCGAAGAACAAAGATATATAAAATTTTAACACTCTTGGTATTACTCGCTATCGGTGGCGGTGTGATTTGGTACACTCAGTTATCAACCCGACACAAAGCAATTGTAAAAACAATGTTGTTGCACAAAACAGGTTTGGTTGATAACGATTGGCAAGTGGAAAACCATTACAGAGAACACAAAGTACTATCGCCTACTTTTATTGTAGATGACATTTATAAATCAATGGAAGGCCCAAAAGCTTCCAACTATGTCATGTTATCACAGGATTCAACTTTACTTTGGATTACAGGCTTTAAAGTGGTGGCTCAAGATGCAAAAACCGGCAAAAAAATGTCAAATGATTTTATTTGTCACATGAATGTTGACATTAACGATTCTAAATATTATTCCAACTTTGGATTAGAAGATCGTATAGGCAAACAATATCCAAGACTGACTTCTCTTTCGCATGGTATGGAAACTTTTCAATTTCCGGTTGGTTACGGTGTTCCGATGAAAGGAAATGATTTACTTTTTGTAACAACACAAACTTTAAATCATAACCTTAAAAATGTTTATTACAAGGTTAAGCATGAGATTTCCATTGTCTATCAGAACGATCAAAACACTAAACCTTTAATGAGCAAAACGGCTTTTATCATGTTGCCGTACGACCAATACGATCCTTACAAAAGTCCGACCGATCCCGGAGCTGATTTTTGTATTCCGGTAGAAACCAAAAACCACAGTTATGATGATGAAAAAGGCAATAAATTATCCGGTCATTGGGTAATTCCAAATGGCAAAAACCGGTATCGAAGCACAATAAATCAGCAATTGGAAATCAAAGACAGTTTACGGCTACATGCCGCTGCCATACATGTACACCCGTTTGCCACCCAAATCATGTTGTTTAACAAAACGGCTCAAAAACCTGTTTTTACAAGCGAGGTAACCAATCACAAAAACAGTATAGGCCTGACTCATATTCAAAACTTTAAATCTGAAGAGGGCATTTGGCTGTATGCCGATCAGGAATATGAAATTGTGCTGGACGTAAACAATACTTCTGCCGAAAACCAGGATATGATGGGTAGTATGTTTTTATTCTTTTACGATGCGGAAATGGACAAAATACTTCAAAACCGAAACACTCAATACAAATAAATCTGTCTATTTATAATACCAGGCCGTTTGCTTTATTAAACCAACTGGGCAATGATTTTTTCGATGCTTAATCCTTCTGCATCGGCTTTGTAGTTTTTTACCACACGATGACGCAGAATACCTTCGGCAACTGCCTTTACATCTTCGATATCCGGTGAAAATTTTCCGTTGAATGCGGCATGAGCTTTGGCTGCCAATATAAGGTTTTGCGAGGCTCTCGGCCCGGCTCCCCAATCGATATAATTCTTAATAAAATCAGTTGCCAAATCACTCTCCGGCCTCGTTTTGGTCACTAACGTTACAGCATATTCAATGACATTATCGGCCACCGGGACTCTTCGGATCAGGTGTTGGAAATCGATGATTTCCTGTGCTGTAAAGAGCGGATTAATAACGGGCTTATCATCTGACGTAGTGCTTTTGACCACCTGAACTTCTTCGGCAAACGAAGGATAATCCAGTTTAATGGAGAACATAAAACGGTCTAATTGAGCTTCCGGCAACGGATAGGTTCCCTCCTGTTCGATCGGATTTTGAGTGGCCAGAACAAAATAAGGTAAGCTTAATTTATAATTGTGTCCGGCTATCGTAACGGCCCGTTCCTGCATGGCTTCTAAAAGAGCTGCCTGCGTTTTGGGTGGCGTACGGTTGATCTCATCGGCTAAAATAATATTAGAAAAAATAGGTCCTTTGATAAATTTAAAGGTCCTGTTTTCATCTAAAATTTCACTTCCCAAAATATCAGATGGCATTAAATCCGGTGTAAACTGGATACGTTTAAAATCTAATCCCAAAGCCAGAGCAATAGTGTTCACCATCAGTGTTTTGGCCAAACCGGGAACCCCTACCAAAAGGGCGTGTCCGCCGGAGAAAATACTCAACAAAATCTGATCAACCACAGCGTCCTGACCAACAATGATTTTAGAAATTTCCTGTTTTAAGTCTTTTCTTTTTTGAACTAAATTTTGAATTGCCGTTACGTCAGACATAATTTTAAGGGTATGGATTAATTATTTAATCAATTATTTTTTAAGCCAGTTATTCATGAACTGGCAATTTCGGTATTCTCCGTTGATTTTGATATAGGTTTCCATGATTTTTTCATTTGACCATTTGCCGATGGCATCAAACTGCTTTTCTTTTAAAGCCAAATCTTTAATTTTGATATAATCGGTAGCATAGTCTGCAATGTGTGAGTCGATACGATTAGTTACCATGAGCAGTTTATATTTTTTCATGCCTCGCTGATCTTCATCCAGAACAGGAACAGATACCTCTTTATCTTTTAAACCGGAAACCTGTCCGTATAGGGTCGGATCCATTTTGGTGAGTTCAAATTTTGAATCCATTGTTTTTGGGTTTAATAAAACACCTCCATTGGCTCGGGTTTCTTTTTCGTCTGACATACTTCTGGCTGCATCGGCAAAAGACAACTCTCCGTCCATGATCCGCTGACGTATCAGTTGGGCTTTTTCTTTGGCTTCTTTTAAAGCTTCATCAGAAACTTTTGGTGTGAGCAGTATGTGTCTTAACTCAACTTCCTGTCCTCTGATTTTTTCGACCAAAATAATATGATAGCCAAACTCGGTTTCAAATGGCTTTGAAATCTCGCCTTCATTTAAACTAAAAGCCACTTCTTTGAACTCTTTGACAAATTGTGTTTTCCGGTTCATTTTATAAAAACCACCACTGGATCTGGAACCCGGATCTTCTGAATAAAGTACGGCTCTGGTTCTGAAACTGGCTCCGTTATTCAACACATCATTTCTGATTTCATTTAATTTATCAATTACTTTCTGCTTTTCTTCCTTAGAAATTTTGGGTTCAATTACAATCTGAGAAACTTCCATTTCGGCCCCAAAAGTAGGGAGATCTTCTTTGGCTATGCTTTTAAAAAATGTACGAACTTCTTCCGGCGTGATTTCAACTTCTTCCACCACTTTATTCCGCATTTCAGTAGAAAGCTTATTCTGTTTCAAAACATCAAAAAAGAAAGACCTGAAATCTTCTTCATTCTTTTTGTTGTAAAATTTCAGCATTTTATCCCAGGAACCGATTTGGCTCAGCATATAACCAATCCGTTCCTCCATCATGTTGTTTATTTCAGAATCTTTTACCACAATAGTACTGTCCTGCAAAGCCTGATGAGCATATAAACGGTCTTCCATTAATTTTCCCAACAGTTCACATCTTGACACATTGTTAATCGAAATACCTTGACTGGAAAGTTCGATATACTCCATGTCGATATCAGAATCCAGAATAATATACTCTCCCACGGTAGCAATAATACCGTCTATCTTTTTGCGTTTAAAGGATTCAACCGTATCCTTTTTAACCGGAACATCTTCGGTAATAATTTCCTGTGCTTCCGCAGAAAACACAAATGATAACAGGATAAAAGCTGTTACTGCTTTATTTATAAATTTCATACTTGTTGTTTTTAATGGCATCATCGGTGATTTCCTTCTCAAATTTTTTAATTAAATCCAGTTTTCGCTTGTTTATAATCAGTTCTTTTATGGTTGACTTTACATATTCAAAAGGGCTTACTTCATTTTTATCAAGTACATTTCTCACTTTAATAAGGTAAACATTTAATGAATCCGGATGTTGAATGGTTTTTCCCTGAACGATGAATTCCGTCCTGTTTTCCGGAGTAATGAAAGGTAGTTTTCGGTATATCTGATTCATTTCCACCCAAACCGAATCATTTAAAGCTGAACTGATAAACTGTAGCTGATACGTATCCCAAAACTTTTTATCTCCTTTTTTAGTATCAAAAAACTTATTCTTGATTAAATCAAATTTAGGATGATCTTTGGGTAAGTTAATATAACGCAATTGTACTAAAGAGCCATTTGTTCTGAAATTGTCTTTATTCTCCTCATAGTATGACTTTATCTCTTGGTTAGAAACTGTCGTATCTACTTCTCTTTTAACTATTTCCTCCAGATAAGCCTTGGTATATAAATCAACCTTATATTGCTGAATCAGTTTGTCAAATTCTTCCTGTTTCTCTTTGTCAATGTTAATCTCTGCGGCTTTAATTAACAGCTTCTGGGTTGCCCACCTGTCAATAAAACTGCGTACAATAGTAATACTATCTTCCTTTGATGTTCCTTCCGAAACCAGATTGGCCAGATCACTTTTAAACAGATAACTTTCACCTACTCTGGCAACAGCTTGTGGTTTTTCTTCCGGTTTAAAATAAGAACAGGAAGCAAAAACAAAATACAGCAGAATAATTGCCAGTGGTTTACCCATTACTTCTTAATTTGATTTTTCACTTCGTCAAACACTGCTTTGTTGATGCTGACCTTAAATTCCTGCTTCAAATTAGCGACCCAATTTTCTTCCAGGTATTGCTGATAATCATTAATTACCCTGCCTTTGCATTCATCCAGTGTCTTAGAACCGGCTTCTTTAACGTCATTCACCTGAACAACATAATAGTAATTTCCTTCTTTTACAACATCAGGAAGCCCTTTATTAAACGGAACGGTCTTTGGTAAAGCTTCACTCCCTTCTTCAAAAACACCTGTAGTGGCCATCACATTAACAACTCCTTTGGTATTTAAAGCCGTTTTGATTTCGTCTACACTTTTCTTTTGTTTGACCAGTTTGTGTGCTTTTTTAGCGATATCTTCCTTGGTTGAAGAAATAATAAGCACATCGTATCGTTTTTTCCATTGGTATTTACCTGCATTTGCCTTATGAAAGGCTTCTAATCCCAATGTATCGGTTTTAGACTTTTCCCAGATCTCTTTTTCCATCAGATCAAAAAGCAATAAACCGTCACGGTATTCTTCCATCACAGCGGCAAATTCAGGAAATTCGTTTTCTAAATTATCGTTATAATACTGATTCAGCTGTGCATCAACAAAAGTGGAATAATGAAAGTCCACCAATTTGGCTATCGGCTTGGGTTGATTCGGGTTTTTTTGTTGGGAAAGCAAATAGTTCATGAACATTGTTCCGGTCACTTTCGTTTTTCCGAAAGCAATCAATTCGCCTTCAAAAGTCTTTGTATCGGCAGGCAATTCCCAGGCTGATTCATAATATTTGTCCGTCACCGCTTTTTTAATTTTAGCATATAAAGCCTCGTTGCGTTTAACCGGGTATTTATTTCGCAGTTTTTCGTTTAACGATTCTGTAATTTTTCGGGAACGCTCATCACGGCTGATTTTATTTTCCATGTCCGCTTTAGCTTCTTCAAAGGTTTTTACCGGATGCTTTTCAATCAACTTCATGATATGCCATCCGAATTGTGTTTGAAACGGCTTTGAAATTTCATTGGGTTTCTGCAATGAAAAAGCCACCGTTTCAAATTCTTCAGAACTCAGTTGTCCCGAACCGAAACGGTTTAGCAAACCGCCTTTTGCCGAAGAAGATTTGTCCTGCGAAAATTGCTTTGCCAACGCTTCAAATTCTTCTCCCTGTTGAATCTTACTGTAAATTTCATAGATGGTCGTTTTGTTTTTCTCAGCTGCTTCTGCATTTTCATCAGCCGGGTTCATCAGCATGATATGGGCCACTGTAACATCGCCCCGGTTATTGCGGATGTCACTCACTTTAATCAAATGGTAGCCAAAACGGGTTCTGACCGGTTTTGAGACTTCTCCCACTTTGGTATTGTAGGCAGCCGTTTCAAAAGGGTAAACCATCCGGAAAGCCGAAAAATACCCCAGATCACCTTTGTTTTCTTTAGCACTTGGGTCTTGGGAATACTGCTGGGCCAAAGCTCCGAAATCTTCTCCGTTATCGGCTCTCTTCTTGAGTTCTGAAATCTGCTTGTAAACGGCCAGCGTATCCTCCGGCTTTGCATTTTCATCCAGGGAAAGCAATAAATGAGAAGCCCTGATTTCTTTTAATGAACGAATATAGCCTTCCTCAAGCAATTCTTTGGTTACTTCAGAATCAGTTAAATAATTTTTGGAAAGTTGGTTCCGGTAAGACTTTAATTCGTTCTGATATTTGGTGTTATTTTGTAAGCCCAGTTTATTAGCCTTGTTTATTTTTAATTTATAACCGACAAAAAGCTCTAAATAATGATCCAAGTCTTTTTGAGATTCATCTTTAACAAGGTCTAAGTTTTTATTGTAAACACGAACAAATTCATCAGTATAATAAGGATTTTCGTCAACGGTAAAGAGTACTTTTTTAGGTGATTGAGCAAACGCAAAAACTGAAAAAAGAATTGAAATTCCCAGATAAAAAGGTTTTCTATTCATGTTCAAAAAATTTAATTTAAGATTTATATCGATTGGTTGTCATTTTATCCTTTGCAACCCCACAAAATTAACAATTCAGACACATTAAACAAGAATAGCCGTTACTATTAACAAAAATTTATTAACGAAAAATGTTTATACTTTTTTGAGCAAGAAATAGTATTTTTGCAAACCTTTAAAAATAGATATGAGTTTTACAGAAGAAATCAAGCGAAGAAGAACCTTTGGCATTATTTCGCACCCCGATGCAGGAAAAACGACCCTCACCGAAAAGCTGTTGCTTTTTGGCGGAGCGATTCAGGAGGCCGGTGCCGTTAAAAACAATAAAATAAAAAAAGGAGCTACTTCTGACTTTATGGAAATTGAACGTCAGCGGGGAATCTCTGTCGCCACGTCGGTACTTGCCTTTATCTACAAAGATAAAAAAATCAATATCTTGGATACACCGGGACACAAAGATTTTGCCGAAGACACTTTCCGTACCCTGACCGCTGTTGACAGTGTGATTGTAGTAATAGATGTTGCAAAAGGCGTTGAGGAACAAACTGAAAAACTGGTAGAAGTTTGCCGGATGCGAAGCATTCCGATGATTGTATTTATCAACAAACTGGACCGGGAAGGAAAAGATGCATTTGATCTGATGGATGAAGTAGAAAAAAAGCTCAACCTACGGGTAACACCATTGAGTTTTCCTATCGGAATGGGATATGATTTTCAGGGAATTTATAACCTTTGGGAAAAGAACATTAACCTTTTCAGCGGAGACAGCAGAAAGAATATCGAAGATACTATAGCCTTTTCGAATATCGACAACCCTGAATTAGATAAAATTGTCGGACAAAAAGCGGCAGAAAAACTCAGGGAGGAATTAGAATTAATCAGTGAAGTTTATCCTGCTTTTTCAAGAGACGAATACCTGGAAGGCAATTTACAGCCTGTATTTTTCGGTTCAGCTTTAAACAATTTCGGCGTTCGCGAATTGCTGGATTGTTTCATTGAAATTGCTCCGTCTCCCCGTCCTAAACACTCTGACACCCGCTTGGTTGAACCTGCCGAAACCAAAATGTCGGGATTTGTTTTTAAAATCCATGCCAATATGGATCCCAAACACAGAGACCGGCTGGCTTTTATCAAAATTGTTTCCGGAACATTTGAACGGAACAAACCCTATGTACATGTCCGGCTCAACAAAAGTTTAAAATTTTCGAGCCCGAATGCCTTTTTTGCAGAAAAAAAAGAAATCATAGACATCTCCTATCCCGGCGACATTGTAGGCTTGCATGACACTGGGAACTTTAAGATTGGCGATACTTTAACCGAAGGGGAAATAATGAGTTTTAAAGGAATTCCAAGCTTTTCACCTGAGCATTTCAGATACATTAACAATGCCGACCCGATGAAAGCCAAGCAGCTTGAAAAAGGAATTGACCAATTGATGGATGAAGGAGTTGCCCAGTTATTTACCTTAGAAATGAATAACCGTAAAGTTATCGGAACAGTAGGAGCCCTTCAATATGAAGTAATCCAATATCGGTTAGAGCATGAATACGGAGCAAAATGCACCTATGAAAACTTTCCTGCTCATAAAGCCTGTTGGATAAAACCAGAAGACCCTAAGAATGATGAGTTTGCAGAATTCAGAAGGATTAAACAAAAGTTTTTGGCTCATGACAAATATGGTCAGTTGGTTTTTTTGGCTGATTCTGAATTTACCATTCAAATGACACAAAGTAAATTTCCCTCTGTAAAACTATTTTTTACTTCTGAAATGGAATGATTTTTCTTAAAAATTTACTGTGTTAATGTAAAATTAATTTTGCACTATTTTTACTTAAAAAACAAATTAAGTGTTCTTTTTTAGAAAATCATTTATATATTTGCAACTTATAAAACCTTGATATGAAAAGCATTTACAAAATTTACATCCTTGTATTTTTATTCCTTTCTGACTTTGTTCTATTTGCCCAACCGGGTGATGATGATGGAAGCGGAGGAATAGAAGGTGATGATGCACCGGCAGCTCCTATTGACGGTAAGTTACTATGGCTGGCAATAGTAAGTATTTTATTTGCCTTTTATTATTTAAACAAGAGAACTCTTAAAACAGAATAACAATAAACCCCTTTTCAGGGGTTTTTTTATATTTCTCTTCTATTCCTTTTTATATTTTGATTTTCTTCAGTAAAAAAAAGACTTTCCTAAGGGACTTAATTCCTGACAACTTTGTAGATATGCACTCTCATCTGATTCCCGGTATTGATGATGGGGCAAAAACTGTTAATAATACACTGGAATTAATAACTGAATTAGAGAAAATCGGGTTCAAGGAATTTATCACCACACCACATATACTTCCTTTTGTTTGGAATAATAACCGGCAAAACATTCAAGAAGGTGAATCTAAGGTTACAGATGCGTTAACTGCTGCCGGAATAAATGTCAGCTTTAGGGCTGCTGCCGAATATATGTTGGATAATTCAATTATTGAAAGCTTAAAAAAAGAAAAGCTGTTAACTATAAAAGACAATTATCTGTTGGTGGAGATGTCATATTTAAATCCCCCCATCCAATTAATGGATTATATTTATACGCTTCAAATTGAAGGATATGTGCCCGTATTGGCTCATCCTGAACGTTATTTATTTTATCATCACAATTTTGAAACCTATCACAGTTTAAAAAAGTCAGGTTGTCTTTTTCAATTGAACCTGCTTTCGGTGGTTGGCTATTACGGAAATCATGTCGCAGAAATAAGCGACAAACTATTAAAAAAAGGGTTGATTGACTTTGTAGGTTCGGATGTTCATCATCAAAAACATATAGATGCTTTTAATCATAAAGTCCTTTTAAAAGAAATGGCTCCTTTAAAAGAAGCCATTCATAATAATCAGTTACTTAGTTTTTCTTAAAAATCTTTTTATACCAGGCCAACGATTCTTTCTCTTTATCAACCCCGTAACCATAGCCGTAACCATAGCCGTAGCCATAACCATAACCATAACCATAGCCGTAAGTTTTAGCCGGATCTGTTCCATTTAAAACCATCGCCATATTTGGTAATTTGTTGTCTTTATTCAACGATTTAGGAATCAGCAAGGAATGCTTTTTAAGGTAATTAGCACGAACAACATAAATAAACACATCTGCAAATTTACTGACCAATAATGTGTCGGTTACCAGACTTACCGGTGCTGTATCAACCACAATATAATCGTATTCCGATTTTAATTGCTCAAATAAATCCGCAATTTTTTTACTGTTTAATAGTTCTGCCGGATTAGGAGGAATCACACCGGATGGCATTACCCAAAAATTTTGGTGTCCTTCTTGCTGAAAGATAATGTCTTCAACGCTTAATTTATCATTTGACAAATAATTACTTAAACCCGTATTGGTCTTTATTTTGACATACTCCATAATTTTCGGATGTCTCAGATCCATTCCGATTAACAGCACTTTTTTTCCGTACAACGATAACGTACTGGCAATATTAACGGCTACAAAAGTCTTACCCTCTTTGGGAATCGTTGACGTCACAAAAATTGTTTTTGCTCTCTCTTTAGCTGTTGAAGCCAGCATAAAATCAAGATTTGCCAACAAAATTCTGAACGATTCTGCCGTGCTGGACCGACTGTCTGAGGTCATGATTTCATTACTGCTTTCCGATAATGGTATATCTCCCAAAAAAGGTAAGTTCAAATGTTTTTCAAGTTCCATTCTGGAGTGGATTTTGGTATCCAGCATTTGTGTTACATAAATTACCAAAAAAGGAATCAGCAGACCAATTACCAAAGCTATCAAATAAATATTCCGACTGTTCGGAGACACAACCCCTAAGGAATAAGCCGTATCAATAACTTTGGCCTTAGGAGATGTAACAGCCATGGTTATAGCCGTTTCTTCCTGCTTCTGACGCAAGTATAAATACAATGCCTCTTTAATATTTTGCTGACGCTCGATATTTCTGTACTTCCTGTCTAAAGTCGGCACCTTAGATACTTTGCTGTTGAATTTATTCTCCTGCAGAAGCAATTGATTTTTCTCTATTGTCAGCGAGCTTTGTAAATTACGCAGACTCTGTTGAATTGTATTTCTGAGTTCAACAATCTGTTGGTTAAAACTGATAACATTAGGATGATTGGGCGAGGTACTTTTTAATAAATTATTTCGGGACAACACCAGTGCATTATACTGACTGATCATTGATGAAGATGCGTCTTCAGCTGGAATAATATTCTCCGGAATAGTCTGATCATTTCCAATACCTTTCATAGAACCGATCATGTATTCTACAATTTTCAGATCTCTTCCGTTCTTAGCAATGGCCTTTTCATATTCAGAAGATGTTGTCAGATTCAGACCTGCATCTGTTACCAAATCCGTTAACCTGTTTTCTTTTTTAAAACGTTCCGCACTCCGCTCGACCGTATCTAATTCTCCGGTTATAATAGCCAGCCTTTCATTAATAAAATCCTGAGTATTCTTTGCTACCAGATTTTTGTCATTTAATGCATCTTCATTAAATTGCAGTACCAAGTTATTGAGATAATCAATTCCTTTTGTCTGCACGGGATCAACAACCGATAATTCGATTATGCTGGTTTTCTCCCCTAATGTTTTTACAGACAGCTTATTCTTATATTTTATGGCAGAATTCAGCACTGTACCTATTTTAATGATAACTGCGTTGCTATAGTCTGACTTTTTGCCTTTCTGCTTGATAGAAACCCTTCCTAAAGGAGAATTGAAAACCTCTCCGAAGCGATACATCTTTTTTTGGGTAGATTCGTTGAAAGAGATTTCAAACTGATTATCTTTTACATACTTGAAATGAAATTCACCTTTACTGTTTTCTGTATCCGCCTGGTTCTCAAAAATCAATTCTATCGGAGAATCATCATACAGTTCAGGTGTCAAAATCCTGCCCTCAGCGTAATACGAAATATTGAATTTAAGATCTCTGATTGTATTTTGTGATAATACCCTGGAACGAAACATTTCAATTTCATTTTCCAGATTACTTTTTTTAACGCCCAGAATTCCTAGATCACTGAATGCATCTAATTCGGTAGCCGTACCTTTCTTATCGTCTTTAATCAATACGGTAGTGGTTAAACCGTATTTCGGAATCTGATACCGTAAATAGACATAAGCACAAATAAAAGAGAGCAGCAGACATAAAAGAAACCACTTCCAATTTTTCAGGTAACGGTATAATTGTTCCGCTAAATTAATTTTGGAATCAGCTAATTCTGTACTAGGTGAAAAATGTTGCATGATCTTTATTTGGTTAATAAGATAATTGTTGTTAAGGCAAACCCTAAAATAGAAATACCGGCTAAAATATTAGGTCCGATAGCCGTAGAGTTAATTTTACGCTGATTGGGTTCCACGTAAACAACATCATTTTGAGTTAAATAGTAGTACGGTGAATTTACAATATCCGGGTTAGTCATATCCAAACGAAAAGAGGTTTTAACACCCTGAGTTTCTCTCAGGATCAGAACATTTTCTCTTTTTCCGAACAGCGTCATATCTCCAGCCATGGCAAGAGCTTCCGGTAAGGTTATCCGCTCACTGGTTAACGTGAAAGTACCGGGACTATTTACTTCTCCCAACACCGATATTTTATAGTTCATTATCCTTAAATTAAGGACCGGATCTTTAACATATTCTGCAATTTTAGAACGCAATAATTCGATGACCTGGTTTCTGTTCAGACCACTCACCTTTAAATCCCCCAAAACGGGAAACTGAATAAAACCGGCACTATTTACTAAATAAGTCATCCGTTGTAACTGCATAGCATTACCGGCAGTACCGCTTTCACTCTGACCAATATTAAACGGTTCAGCCGCCTTAGGGTCTAAAGCTGACACATGAATAAAAAGCACATCATCGGTTTTTATCGTCGGCTCATAATTAGAACTATCTGCCGATACTGTACCATTGATACCCTGAAAATAAATAACGTCTTTTTTAGGAACACAGGAATTTAAAACAAATAAAACAGAGAGTCCGAAAAAAATTAATTTTTTATTCATCGGTAAAAACATATAGGTATAAATATAAATGATTAATACTAAGGGTTGGGTTATTATTCTCGAATGTCTAATTCCTGAAACACAGAATTCATACTTTTAAACTCCGGAACAATTCTCTTCATTTTTGAAACAATGATATCATTTGATTTCAGATGAGCATCAATAATCAAATCTTCAACCAGATCACTGATTATATCAAATTCGTCACATACTTCCTGGGCTATCATAATCTTTTCATGGTGAGTCGCTAAATTCTTTGCCGAATTATTCAGCAGTTCTTCATATAGTTTTTCTCCGGGCCGCAATCCGACAATTTTGATTTTAATTTCTTTATCCGGTGTATAACCGGCTAACCGAATCATCTTTTTAGCCAGATCAATTATTTTTACGGGTTGCCCCATATCAAAGATAAAAATTTCACCTCCTTTGCCCATCGTACCGGCTTCTAAAACCAACTGGCAGGCTTCCGGTATGGTCATAAAATAACGGATAATCTCAGGATGGGTTATGGTAATCGGCCCACCTTCTTCGATTTGTTTTGTAAAAAGCGGTACAACAGAACCATTTGAGCCAAGCACATTACCAAACCGGGTTGTTATAAACTTGGTATAGCTTTTTTCTCTGCCATTCTGGTGTTTAAAGTGCATTGACTGCACATACATTTCAGCGATTCGTTTACTGGCTCCCATCACACTACTGGGATTAACCGCCTTATCGGTAGATATCATCACAAACCGCCCTACCTGGTATTTATGGGCCAGATCAGCTACATTTTTGGTTCCCAAAACATTCGTGTAAATAGCTTGTGCCGGATTTTCTTCCATCAAAGGCACATGTTTGTAAGCTGCCGCATGATAAACCACGTCTGGTTTATATTTGATAAATTTTTTCTCCAAGTATTCCAGATTCCGGATATCACCCACCAAACATCTGACCGGGCAATTACTGTTAATCGCCGCAATCTCAAGATTCAGACTGTGCAACGGTGTTTCAGCCTGATCTAATAGAACAATCAGTTTAGGGTTAAAATTTAAAACCTGTCTGACAATTTCACTCCCGATAGAGCCCGCTGCTCCTGTGATTAAGACTGTTTTTCCTTTTAATTGATTTGAAATAGAGTTTGTATCCAGTACAATTGGTTTTCTCTCCAACAAATCCTGAATTTCAAAATTCTTAATGTTCTTCGAAATTTCTTTTTCATTCTCCCAATCAGTTACTAACGGGATAGTCAGCACTTTATAATTAAAATCAATGCATTCATCTACTATCTGCGAACGTTCTTCTTTATTCAGGCTCTTATCAGCAATAATGAGGGCTTCTGCTTTATTTAAACGCATTAATACCGGAATTCTTCTTTTGAACTGTAAAATAGGTAAGTCTAAAATCCGTTTGGTATTATTTTGATTCTTTTTATCAATAAATCCAATCAATTTAAAACGCTGGGGAACCTCAGATCTCAAGGCATTGGCTACTGCTATGGCATTGGCATCCGTTCCGTAAATCAATGCGTTCAACTTCGGGCCATCCTGTGACACTGTAAAGTATTTTTCAAATACTTGCTTTACTACTACCCTGTAAAAAAACAAAAAACAAAAAGACAGGACTGCCTGAATAAAGATACCTGTGTTTAAAAAAATTTTTTCATAACCACTAATCAGGAAAATAAAATTAAAAACAACAAAAAAGGCAAGCACCGAAAATTGCGAAAAAAACAATTTCAAAGCATCAATATAGGAAGAATGTCTTATAATACCTGAGTATGTTCTAAACAGCCAGAAAAAGAAAATATTGACAAATGCATAGATCGGAAGTGCAACCTTAAGATTTTCAACTCTGACGTAGTGAAACTTTTCATTTGTTCCATTGAGTAAAAAATAAGTAACAACGCCGGAAAATATCACTATAGAAAAATCAAGCAATAACACAACCCACCTCGGCAGATAACCCAGGTTTTTGATATTGAAACTAAACCTGAAATTAATCAAGTAGGTTACCAAGTCATTAATTATGTTGCTCTTTTCTTTCAAAACCTTCTATTTTACCAAACATTTAAACATGTAAAAGTAAGATTTTTTTTTTAATCTTAAAAAAATCTTAATTTTTAAACACCTGACGAATTAAAGCAGCTATTCTCATTCTGTCTTCATCAGATAAATTTGAACCCGACGGTAAACAAAGTCCATTTGTAAACAGGTTTTCTGAAATCCTTCCACCATAATAAGGATAATTTTCAAAGACAGGCTGCAAATGCATCGGTTTCCACAACGGTCGGCATTCAATGTTTTCTGCTTCCATTGCCAACCTTAGTTTTTCGGCGGTTATATCCTTACTTTGTTTCGGGTCTATGACAATACAAGTCAGCCAATGGTTAGAAAAATAGTGTTCATTGGGTTCTTCAAAAACTACAACCCCATTTATGTCTGAAAATAAATCTTTATAAAATTTATTCATCTGTCGTCTTAGGGCGATATGTTTGTCTAATACTTCCATTTGACCACGGCCTATACCTGCACAGATATTACTCAACCTGTAGTTATACCCTATCACACTGTGCTGGTAATGCGGAGCCGCATCTCTGGCTTGTGTGGCGAGAAAAACCGTTCTCTCCTTCAGCTCCTTGGTCAACGTTACTAAAGCACCTCCTCCTGAAGTTGTAATAATTTTGTTCCCGTTGAACGATAAAGCAGCCATATGGCCAAAAGTACCGCATTTTTTTCCATAATACGTACTTCCCAATGCTTCTGCACTATCTTCTAAAACCGGAATATCATATTTTTGTGAAACAAGCATTATTTCACTCACTTTAAAAGGCATACCATATAAATGCACAGCAATAATGGCTTTTGGCTTCTTGCCTTTCGCAATTCGGTCAACAATAGCTTCTTCCAAAGCAACGGGACATATATTCCAGGTTTCAGGCTCACTATCTACAAAAACAGGTGTAGCACCAAGATAAGCAATCGGGTTGGCAGAAGCAGAGAAGGTCATGCTTTGACAGATTACCTCATCGCCTGCCTGAACATTAAGTAAAATCAACCCCAAATGCAACGCTGCTGTACCGGAACTTAAGGCTGCCACATGATTTGAATTTCCCAGATAGTTTTCCAGATCTGATTCAAATCCGGAAACATTAGGTCCCAAAGGAGCCACCCAGTTGGTTTCAAATGCCTCGTTTATAAAAGTCTGCTCACGCCCTCCCATATGAGGAGAAGAGAGCCATATTTTTGATTTATTCATCTTTTGAATTGTATTTTATTATTTTTCCGGGCGTTCCCACAACAACAGCATAATCCGGTATATCTTTAATTACTACGGTACCGGCTCCTATTGTTACCCATTTCCCAATTTTTACACCCTGTATCACCGAAGCCCCAATACCTACGTGTGTTCCCTCGCCTATGCTTACATTTCCGGCCAGAGCAACTCCTGGTGATATATGCACAAAATCATCAATAAAGCAGTCATGTTCAATCAAGGCTCCTGTATTGATGATGCAATGTTGTCCGATCTTGACAGACGGGTTAACAATCACACCGGCCATCACAACACTACCTTCACCCATTTGATGATAAGGAGATAAAACAGCTGCAGGGTGGATTGCTTTGAGAAAATATTCATTTAGTTTTTCAGCCAGTTTTTTTCTGACTTTATTATTCCCTACTGAAAGAATCGTTCCGTCAGTTTTTATTTTATTTAATTGTGATGAATGATAAACGGGTATTGACAATAATGAGTCATCCGACGGATTATCATCAAAAAAAGCAACAACATCATAATTTGCTGCGATTAATAAATCTGCGATTACTTTTCCGTGACCGCTTGCCCCATAAAGAGATACTTTAATTGCCATTAAACGGTTCAATAGTGGCTGCATCGGCAGCATTAATACCTTCTTTCTTTATTACTTTTAAAATTGTTTTAAACAATATCTTTATATCCAGCCAAAAACTCACATGATCCACATACCAAACATCATACTCAAATTTCTTATCCCATGAAATGGCATTCCTTCCGTTCACTTGTGCCCATCCGGTGATACCCGGTTTAACTTCATGTCGCCGGTTTTGAAAATCATTGTACAGATGCAGGTAATGTGTGAGCAAGGGTCGGGGACCTATCAAACTCATCTCTCCTTTCAAAACATTTATCAGTTGTGGAATTTCATCCATTGATGTTTTGCGGACAAGAGCCCCTGTTGCAGTTAAACGTACTGCATCCGGCAATAAATTTCCTTCTGCATCCCGTTTATCATTCATAGTCTTGAATTTAATGATCTGAAATATTTTGCCTCCTTTACCCGGACGAGGCTGAATAAAAAAGGGTTTACCCTCATTCGCAAAATATAAAAAAAGTGTAACAAGTATAACTACCGGAGACAATAGGATTAAACCTATAAAAGCAGCAATAAAATCTAAAAAACTTTTGATATATGTTTTATACATATGAATTAGTAAGGCATCAATTTGGTTGCAAAAGTAATGAAATATGGTGTGATATCCGTATTTAACTTTAACATTTACTGTTTTCTTTTGTTTGAAAAGTTTATCCTCCTGAATTTTGATACTCATCCAACAATGCTTGCCAAACAACCGTTTGTTCATAGCGGTTTACTATCATCGAACGGGCATTTGACTTCAGGTGTTGATACAACTCATCATCTGCCATAACAAGCGACATAACTTCCAGTAATTTTTTTTCATCTTTGACCGGAATGATCAAACCATTTTCTTTTGAAATAATAATTTCATTACATCCGTTGATATCTGATACAATGGAAGGTAA
Organism: Bacteroidota bacterium; assembly: GCA_023434025.1. Lineage (GTDB taxonomy): Bacteria > Bacteroidota > Bacteroidia > Flavobacteriales > Flavobacteriaceae > Flavobacterium. Next base: position 43,251 of record JAEYTL010000043.1, on the reverse strand, counting down.
TTCCATAGCCCCGGCCTGCATTACTACATTCGGAAACCCCTCACGATAACTCGGAAACACCAAACAGTTTGAAATTGAAAAATAGAGCCGAACGTCTTGCTGGTAGCCTACAGCAATAATCTCTTTTACATTTTCAATCGCCTCAAGTGTTTCAGGTAACAGTGGATCCAATTCAGATTCAAGCGGTCCCACTAAAATTAATTTAGCGGTTGGATGGTTTATTTTCAATTTCTTAAAAGCGGCAACAAGTTCATTTATCCCTTTGTCTGTAACCAAACGGCCAACAAAAACAAAAACAAAATCCCCATCACGGATTCCTATTTGATTTTTTAAGTCCTCTTTTTGGGCAAATGAAAAATGGGTATTGGAAAAGTAGGTTGTATTAATTCCATTTGTACTTCCGTTGGCTAAAACTTTTGCCTTATGGGTATTACAAAATTTATTTTGTAAGATAATGGCATGTAGACCCTCCGAATTAGGATACACTCTGGTAGCGAAAGCATAGGTTATCTTCTCCACAAAATCCAAAACTTTTCTCTTTTTTCCGGTTTCTTCCAGCAAAGGTAAACCGGCCACCGTGTGAAAACGGTTGGGCACTCTGGCCAAAAAAGCAGCCATCATCCCTACAATCCCCGCTTTTGGTGTGTGCGAATGAACAATTTCAGGCCTTGTTTTCAGCAAGAACCAAGTCAGTTTTAAAACAGCCAGAAAATCTTTGACCGGTGTAATCTTACGGGTCATCTCCAGATGAAAAGTAGTTACTCCTTCTCTTGCCCCAATCTTTTCCAGGTATTTTTTTTCTGAAGAAACGGCAATTACATCATACTGCTGTTGCATAAACTGCAGCTGACCTTCAAGCAATTTATCTAATGATAAAGGAACTGTAGTAATGCGGATTAATTTAGGTTTTGTTGTTTTCAATGGATTGATTTTTTTGAACTGCATGCATTAACCACAAAATAGCCGCCACCATAAAAGGAGCATACATCAGTTTTGTTCTCATAAAAATACCAAAATTGGCGTATCGGAAAATATATATACTTCCACAGTACAAACTTAAAAAAACAGCTGTAGAACACCATAACGGCCATTGTATATTTTTAATTTTTTTCCAGTGCCGGAACAGTAAATAAATGAACAACAGGTGTAAAATTAAATAAACCATATTTTCTAAACCGGCCAACCATCCCTTCCAATTATTTATTTCTCCTGCAAAAGGTCTGAAATAAAAGGATACAAAGCGATAAAACAGCGAGTAGTCTTCCATTGGCACATAGGTTGCCGAGCGTTTAAATGATAAAACCGATCCTTTGTTAAAACGGACAATTCTGTCCCAATCCAAATAACGAATACGGGAAAGCTGCAAGACCATATACATTAAAATACTGCTGGCAGAAATCCCTAAAAATGCCCATTTTATTTTTTGCTGAACTTTATCCCTGCTAAAAATTAAATAGCTGCACCCAAAAGCCAGCAAAAGGAATAAGGCAACATGAGGTCTTATAATCAGCAACAAAGCAGAACCTAAAACAAAAGATACAGAAACTGGTTTATAGTTTGAAATGGTCATAAAGACCTGAACCAGGCATAAAAAAAGTAAAGGTTCCTTTCCCAAAACGGCAGTCCAGTAATGTAATCCGGGCAAAAAATAAAATACGGGTAAAATATTGACCTTGCCAATCCTGATTTCTGATCCCACTAACGTATATAACCATTTTGCATACTGTACAACAGCCACGTAACCAATACATCCATAAAGTATAAATCCTCCCCAAAACGGAATTCCAACTTTGATGAACGGGTAATTAAGCCAAAGCATAAAATCGGTGCCATAGGAAAAAAAATCAAACCAACTGTAAGGTGTTATATCAAAATTTTGAGCCCAATAAAAATGAGCATCAGAATGACCTCTTTCAACTCTTTCCTGCCAGGCGAAATAAACAAATATAAAATGCCAGCCAAAAAGAAATATTTTGAAAGCAGTTGAATCCGGTTGACTAAAAAAATCAAACCGTTTTTTGTTTAAAAAAAAATGTCTACCATTCAAACTAATTAAGTTTTGCGGGTAAATCGGCCATGGTAACCGATTCAAATCCATATACTGCATTTAAGTGAACATACCATTTTGCAATCTCATTCAGTGCTTCCATAGAAGCCACAGGATGATTGCCAAAATTATGAGGATGCCACCATAGATGGTAAACCTCACCCCGCTTGGCTGCTGTTAACATTTCGTTCTTAATTCTGTTCAATCGCAGTGAATTAAGTAATTCTACACGATGATGCGGCCGTAAAAAGCGACTGGCCGGTTGTGCGGTTACGATACCTTCTTTTACCTTTTGAATACCATAAGATTTTGAGCCGAAAGGCAAATAGGCATCACCGGTTCTGAATAACCTGGCCATTAACGATGCTCCTGCTGTATCCTGCCAATACCAATCGTCCGGATTAGACCGGAGTTGGGTAATCTTTCTTGAAGCACAGCTTTCAATATAATTTTCATTCCACTGATTCCGTGGAAAAACCAACGAATGCAAATGTACCCCAAACTGATTGGCCATTTTGACCGCTAAGTCCAGATCGCATTCAAACTGACGCAAGGTCTGTCCCTCCTCCAAACAATAATAGTGCGAATAAGTATGGGTAGCTAACTCCTGATTGGGCGTTTGAATAATACGCTGAATTAAATCCGGAGCAAAAAAATAACGATCCAAACCTTTTTGCCGGTGAGCTAAACCGTAGGCATAGGCATCTAAAGCAATATTTGTATAGCTTGGTCTTTCATCAGGCATATTTGTATTCCATTCTTCCCAGTTCCTGTTAAAAAGCATCCCCACTGTAGCCCATGTAACTGCTAAATTATGTTTTTCAAAACATTGCAGTAATTGTGGAATAACCGTTAACGTATTTTCAAAATAGGTTTTTTTCTGCTCTAATTGAATGTGGTCAAAAATACCCCATACCAATTCAAAGTCTAATGATATAACAAACTTCCCTTTCATAACTATACTTGTTGAGGTGTTGTAATTACTGATTGCTGCTTGTCATATTCTTCCTGAGCCAGAAAATAATAAATGACAAAAAAGGCAAAATACATCACCATTGATTTTTGCCGCATAATGATCCCTAAATTAGACATCACAAAGGTCATAGCAAAAGAAGTAAGCAAAAAAGCAATAGCTGACATTTTTACCATATAGACGGATTCTTTAAAGAAACGAAGGAACCGCTTATTCAAAATTTTAAAAAACAATAATAAATAAATAAAATTTTCAGCTGAACTAAAAATACCTAAAAAACCCGGGGAATCTACAAAAAGCGGTCTGAACCAAAACGTAAACAATTTAAAAGGCAACGGATAGTTACTCATGGCTACCCCGGAACCGGCACTTTCGGATAATCCTTGTGAGCGGGCATCGGCAAAAGCTTCAAAATCAGTAATCACATTTTCGGAATTCTCCAGTTTTGCTACGGCTAAAATTGAATTACTGGCAGCTACCAAAAACCCAATGGAGGCAATAGCAATTACTACTTTTAAAGCAGTACTGATCCGGTCTCTGCCAAACCAAAGGCCAACCATCACTGATACTAACATAAACAGCATAACGTGCGGACGAACCATATAAACAAAAAAACCACCTAACAGCAGTAAGAACCATCTTCCGGCGGGTTTTTTAACCGCATAGGTAAAAATCATCAATCCCATAAATATCACAGAACCTTTTCCGAGCGAAACAGTCCAAAAATGCATATTGGGGAAAAATAAAATAAGGGTCAACAAATCAAATCGGCCGAATACTTTTATATTCATGGGAATATTTTCCCGCATAAACAAATAGGCATATACAAATCCGACATAACCAAACCATGAAAAAATAAGCATCAATGATTCATAAGACAAACCGACCTGAACAAACGGAGAGGCTAAAAAATTAATAAAATTGGTTCCGGATTCAAATAACTCCGGCCAATCGTTCCCGATCTGACTGGCTACAAAATAATAATGTCTGGAATCGGACGGGTTAAAGAGGGTATAGGTATAATAAACCAGAAAAAACAGCAAATGATAAAAGAACAGGTAATTCATCAGCTTTTTATCAAAAAAAGCATGTTTTTGGGCAAGACTATTCAGCAACACCTGTGTCGCTATAATAATGACCAAAAAAATAATGATACTGTCCATCTGTTAAAATAATTCCAAATCACCCATTGCATAACGCCAACCGGTATTTTGTTTTGATTGCTGCAAAATTACACTATTTAATGTTAAGTCTTTGCAAGTTAAAATAGGTCCGAACGCTCCATAAAAAGCAAACGGAAATAATGATTTTTCCGTGGTAGAAAGCAATAAACAACCTTGTTTGGCAGCGTAATCTGTAACTACTTGCCGAATTTCTTTTTTATTCTTTGAAGTGCTTGCCCCTATTACCTCGGCTATCCGTAATTCTTTAAAACGGCTATGCTTTTTTACATATAAGGCCACATACCAATCATTTCCCGTAAAAACAACATAAGGTTGCATGGGGTTAATGGTATAACGCCAGTTCAGATAAGCCGCCGATTTAGGCGTAAACAATTCTTTTGTATTGTTAAGTTCCTGATTATGTTTAAAACAAATCGCTTCAATCTGTTCTTCCTGTAATGAAACAACATACTTTTTGGGTTGGCTAAAACAATAGAAAAAACGGTATAAAAACACAGGTACTAAAGCTATTTTAATTTTACCCAAGGCCTCCCATCCCATTTTGAGATAACCGGGACGGCTTTTTTCGTTGGGGGTATTAAAAATAAAACAATCATGATTTTTTCCCACATCTTCTAAAGCCTGCAACGTTAATTTCTTAAATATCCCCTTGCCCTGATGTTCGGGATGAGTGGCAGTGTCTACGGCCCGATAGGCTTGCCAAACCGTATCGCCCAATTGCCATTTCCACGACATAAAGGCTCTTACGCCAATCAATTGATTATTTTCTTCGGCAACCAAAACATACGATGAACCAAATGGATTTTGCACATGCTTAAAATCCCAAATAGAGGTTGTTTTTTTTAATAATGATTCTCCCAAACTATCTTTCAATAATTCAACAATGGCTGGTATATCCTCCGTTTGGGCAACTCTGATTATCATGCTGAATGGTTTTTGCGGTATAAATTTTCTAACGTTGCAATCATAGCATCCATGCTAAAACCTTCGATAGCTCTGGCTCTGGCAGCGTGTTGAAAATCAGCTAACCGAACCGGGTCATTTTTAAGCTCAACAATCAATTCTGCCAACTGTTTCCATTGGTCAACACCAACAACCAATCCGTCCTTTTCATTCCGGATTACTTCTTTTATTCCTCCGGCATCAGTGGTCAAAACAGCACATTGCATGCTCATGGCTTCTAACAGAGCTATCGGCAAGCCTTCGAAAGAAGAACACATCATGAAGCTGTTCATCGCTTCATAATAGGGTTTTACTTCGGTTTGTAATCCGGCAAAAAACACTTTGCCGTCTAAACCCAAATCGTTGTATTTTTGTTCAATCTCTGCCTGTAAAGGTCCGGCCCCCACAATAATGCCATAGACGGCATTATCTTTTTCAATGGCTTTTTTCATGATTTCCAACCATAAATCAAGTCGTTTTTGAAAGCGAAAAACCGCCACTGTTCCTACCACAAAAGCATTAGCCGGTATCGCAAACTGAGCTCTGATTACAGACTCTTCAAAGCTAGCCAAACGTTGAAAACTGTCTGTATTTACCCCATTTAAAACCGTTTGAACCGGAATAGAAGGATGTATATTTTTTTTGATGGAACCGGACACATCATCAGATACTCCTATTCCTAACGTTTGGCTGTTAAAAGTAAGCCTATTGATGGTTTTAGTCAAAAAATGATAGCGTTCCTGCATATTGTGTTCGGTATATAAAACCGGAATCCGAGTGAGTTTATGCACGAGACGGCTCACAAAACCGGCCCAGGGTAAATGTGCGTGTATGATCTGAATCTGATGTGCTTTGCAATACTGAATTATTTTTTTGTATTGTAACAGCAAAACCAGGTTGTTTTTAGCTGAAAAGCATGTTACTTTTCCACCAGCCTCTTCAATCGCTTGTACCATTTGATTCTTCCATGGCAAAAAATAAATGTAATGAAATTCAAATTCATCCCGGTTGTGTTTTTTTAACGTTTCCGGCAAAAGCATCTCCGCTCCGCCACGACCTAAGGATTTAATGATATGAAGAACTTTAATTTTTGTCATGAATTAATTGCTTATAAATGGATTCAAACTGTTGGGCAAGGTAAGTATTATTAAATTTTTGCACAACGAGTTCGTAAGCATTTTTAACATTTTGTGTTACTTTTCCGGTCTTCTTAACCACTTCCAGTGCATCTACAAAACCTTTCTCGTCTCCTTTTTCAATTAAAAAACCTGTCTGGTTATTTTGCACGACCTCAGAAACACCTCCTACGTTATAAGCGATCACAGGGGTTTGAACATACATGCCTTCCAGAATAACACCAGGCAATCCTTCAATAATGCTGGGCAATACCAATACATCGGCCTGATGCATATAGCTCAGTGCATTTTTACTGAATCCGTAAAACGTAATCTTATCGGACAGTTTTTTATGGAAAACTATTTGTTCAATCTCTGCCCGAAGCGGACCGTCTCCGACAAGATGTAAATGAGAATCCGGATAGCGGCCTATCCATTGTTCAAAAATGGATAATAATCCTTTATGGTTTTTTTCAAACGAAAATCCACCCACATGCACAATTTGAAACGCAGTTGGCGAAGCATTTTTCCATGCTACAGGTGAAAATGATTGCTGATTAATTCCAATCGGAATTACCGTTGTTTTTGATGCTGTTTCGGGAAACAACTTATTCAAATCTTTCGCAGCCATGTGCGAAACCGAGACGACTGCCTGGGTTCTGCTATACATCCAGCGATTGAGTAACTTTATGATTGGGTTTTTAATATAAGCACTCACCATACTGGCATTTCGGGCAATAATAGGTGCTTTCCACCCCGTAAAAAGTTGCGAAAAAACAGCAAATTTTAAGGTGTCGCCAGCATTGCATTGCACTATATCAACGTTGTTTTCTTTTATTAGTTTTGCCAAAGCTTTCCAACCTTCAAAATCATTCCAACGTTTGTGTTGCGGTCTGTTTAAAGCAATAAAAGTTCCCTTTACCGGCAATGTAGATTCGCCCGGAAACAAAGCCACCACCAAAACAGTATGCCCCAATACAACCAGTTCATTAGACAGCTGGCTGGCGAACATTTCTGCTCCTCTTAACTGAGGCTTTTGGATGAGTTGGAGAATGGTCATATGAGATATATTTAAAATTTACAGCTTCCCCTCTAAATCACCCAGAGAAAAACTTAATTTCTGATGAATTGATTTAGAGTCATCCCGCCACACTACGACCGGCATATTCCTTTTAAAAACAAATTTAAAATTTAAATACTTTGTCCTATTTCCAAAAAAACCATAGAAAATTATTGTCTTTTCTTTTGAAGCAATCGCAGAAATTATATTGGAGATTTTTTTGTTTTCTCCACAAGTTTCGTAAACCATTATTGTTTTCAATCCTCTGAATTTACCTGCTTTATAAACAACTAAAGTTTGATTTGAATCGTGAGCAAAGCAAAAGCTTTTTTCCTTATATCGCCATCTTAAATAGTCTTTGCTAAGGTAAGTCTCTCCAACATTATGTTTATCAATCTCTAAATCGTTGAAATAACCTGTAAAAAAAATATCATTAGACTTCGTAGAAAAAGGATTAACAATAGCATAAATAAAGCTTTGATTAAACTTTATTTTATCCCATCCCATCTTTAAATAACCGGGCAGACTATTTTGGTTAGGTGTGTTAAAAACAATATCATATTCACTTTTAGTTAATTCAAGACCTTTTAACGTTAGGCTTTTGAATATTCCTTTCCCTCTATATTCACTATGTGTTACTGTGTCTACAGGTCTGATGGCTTTAACTAATTCGTTATTCGAACCCATAAATTCCCAACGCATAAACATTCTTAAACCAACCAGCTTATCTGTATCCCATGCTCCCATTGCAAAGGATTTTCCAAAAGGGTTTTCAAGATGTTTCCATATGAAAAATTCTTCATTGAAGGTACTATCCAAATCGTTCTTAATCAAAGATAGGATTTGATTCATGTCTTTATCAAAATTAATTGGCTTGGCAGTTATCATTATAAAAATCGTATTTATTTGATAAGACTTAATTAGTAGTATCTGAAATTAATTTTTTATACATGGTATCAAATCCTGAATAAATTTTATCTTCTGTATAATCATTAGAGAAAATTTCTATTGAATCAATACCAAGCTTTTGCATATCATACATTTCATTAAAAATATTTTTAAAAATTCTAATCATTTCTTCAATATTTTTCAATTCAAAATATATTGTATTTGCTCCCTCCACACCTATTTCGCGATGTTCGGGAATATCACTTAATATCAAAGGAAGACCATAAGACATTGCTTCTATTACACTACCCGGTGAACCTTCAAAGAAGGAACCTGAAATATAGGCATCAGCTTCAAGGAAAAAATCTTTCAAATCATCTCTGAATCCAATAAATTGTATCTTATTCTCTAATTTGTTTTCTTTAACATAATTAAGTAACTCTTCTGAAGCATCGCCGCCCCGTCCGGCAATTTTGAGTACAATATTCAAATTACTTTTATGAATAGCTTCAAAAATATAGATTAAACCTTTTTGATATTCCTGTCTGGCAATAGTGAAAAAATTTAATTGGGTACCGATAGCGTAATCAGTTTTTTGGGCAGGAGCAGGTTTTCGTCCTCTCCTTAATATTGTACAGCTGATTTTTTTATTATAAACTTCTTCGTAGTGATCTTGAACAGAATTAGATACACAGTGAAAATGATTTACTAAAAAAGCTGTACATTTATCTATACTTTTTATAATATTATTTTTTAACCGCAATGTTTTATTCCTGAATTCTCTATTGGAAGCATAACTCCTGTTCACCAAACTTTCCACTAATATAAATCTACTGAAAAGTTTTGAAAATCTGGCTACAATATTGGCTTCGAACAACACTGAATGAACAATATCCGGTTTTTCCTCCTTAATAAGTTTTACTAATGCTTTGATTTTTCCGATGTATCCTTTCTGACCAAAATGGTAAAGTTTAACTCCGTTACTCTCTAAAATTTCATGAGCTCCAAAATTTCTATTATAGAAATAAATCCCAATAATTTCATAGTTCTTAAAAGTGCTGGCCAAATGGAGCATAAATGCTGTTGTAGATTTCTCGGCACCACCACGACCAAATGAATTCATGACAATAATTATTTTCAAAACGTACTATTTTGTTAAATTCATAATTAAAGAATGTAATCCGGATACCTTTGCCTTAAACTCATAAAGATTATCTTCCGCATTAACTCTTATTCTTGAAATCCTAAGCGGATTTATTTTTCTATCGTTTATTAAATGATCAAAAAGAAATGCATATTCAATTCCTTTCTCAGAAAGGACTTTTTCCGCTGTAAGATCATAATTCCCATTAGGATAGGCAAACATTTCGTAAGCAAAACCATTTTCTTTCAAATAATCGTGAGCCATATTCATTTCGGATTCCAATTCCTCAACAGTAGATTTATCAAACATTGGATGAGTATGGGAATGGTTTGCAACAGTTATGTTAGAAGAATGCAATAGCTTTAATTCCTTTGTGGTTAGTTGACGTTGCTTTATTTGGCTTTCACTCAGGCTTCTTATTTCATCCATATAAGCTAATCGTTCTGTATTGGTCATCTTTTTTACTTCCCATACCTTGGAATCAGCTGTTTTTTTATCCAGTAACTGCTCCATTTCATACCACCAAAATGGCTTAGAAGTATTTATTAATTCTGTAATTACAAACAAAACTGCCGGTAAATTATACTTTTTTAGTACAGGCAACCCTTTTTCCAGCACAGATATATCGCCATCATCAAAAGTGATTAAAAGGGCTTTTTCCGGTAATGCCTTGTTTTGCAAGAGGTGTTGCTTTAAATCATCAGACGAAATTACATTAAAGTTCTTCGATATATATATCAACTGTTTTTCAAAACTTACTTCATCATTAACAGTATGATAAGCTAAAACCCTGAGTTTTTTTTTACTGAACCCTATAAAAGGTATTGTAAACCACGATAAGATTCTATAAAATATATTTCTCATTTAAAACTTATATTACATAAACTAGTCTATATTCTTTATATACCCTCCTGAACCATTTTGGCTTACAATTTTTGCAGGATTGCCCATGACAACAGCATTGTCTGGAACATCAAAATTAACATAGCTTAGCGGTGCAATCAGAACATCATTACCGATAGTAATTTTTCCCACCACTACGGAATTTGCACCAATATAAACACGATTACCAATAACCGGACTTCCTTTAAACTTTCCTCTGCTTGTATTACCAATAGTAACACCTTGACAAATATTACAGTTTTCTCCGATAACAGCATCGTGATTAATTATGATTCCGCCAAAATGGTTTATAAAAAGACCTGAACCTATTTTAGTTCTTATTGGAATTTGGATGCTGTATTTTACACTTATATTTTTATACCAGATCCGATAAAGAAGAAATAATGGATTTAACTTTGTAATCTTTTTATTCATTCGAAATAAATATACAAATCTGTAAATAGGATTTACAAAAAAAGTATTCCATTTTATTGTGCCAAATCTTTTCTTATCAACTCTATTTAGTATCATTTTCAACAATCATGTTTTAGTGTCTGTCAAGTTCTATTTAACTACTTGCCTAGCTAATCTCTGCTTTAATATATTTATAGATTTTTTATCAAACCTTATTCTCGATTGATTAACATAAGTAAATTTGAAATATTATATTTCTTTAATTAAAATCTATATCCTAACAATAGCTCGCTTTAAATCAACAAAAATTGTTTGGTATTTAAGTCTTCTTAGCTTTCATTGTAGTAATTAAACGAAAAATATTTTTTGTGTTTTTATAACTTGATATAAAATAATTTTTTGATACTTTTTGGTATTTGTCTTTCTTTCTTAAATCTATCTTTACAAAACTGATGATATGTTATTTGCTGACTTTTTGGAAATTTCAGGCAAGTTCTTAAAAATCCAATCTTGTATTTCTTCAAAATTATTTTCTAAATATTCTACACTACTCCATATTTTATTTACAAAATCAGCATTATCTACTGTCATTACTTCAAGAGGATAATTGATTAAACCAAACACTTCATTCGTTTTGAAACTTCTTCCTTCAATAGGTATAATTGGAACTCCAGCTGTAAGGGCAAGTTCATTTGAATGTAACCTAGTACTAATTAAAAAGTCGAAATCACTTAATAATTTTGAATATGCATTATAATGTATGGATTGAATTAAAAAAGATATATTAAATTTTTCTTTTAAATCATTTGCTAATTGTTTTTCACCTTTTGGTTCATTACTTACAAAAGTAATTTGATATCCATTATCTATTAGCTTTTTAAGCAAAGCTTCATATTTAAGTTTATCATACTTTAAAGGTGTAAAGTTTATTGCAATTTTTTTTGAAAAACTCTTTTTTATTTTAAAATCAACTATATTTCTAAAAGCAGTATCTGGGCAAACTTCTATTAAATTATGATTAACCCCATTCTTTACAAGTAACTCCTTTGACAAATTACCACGTACAACAATCTTATGCATTTTGGAATACACATGAACGAGAATTTTCTTTTCAACACCTGAATCAATTTCAACTGATTGATTGATTGCACAAACTTTTACTCCTAAAATTTGAGCTACCCTTAAATCTAATAGCTGACGCAGAAAGAAATCTTCATTACTGACTTCTCCAGCCCCACTGTACAAATAATAGTCTATTGAATTAAAAGTTCTAAGTCTTTGCTCATAAGCTTTTGAAAACAGAAAAAAGGAAAAATAAAATTTTCTAAATTTTCTGGCAATCCTTCTGTATTTTTCTGTTTTTACTACATTACCTTCAACATCTAGCAAATTTGTTCTTACGTTTTGTAAATCTGATTTTTGAAACTCAAGTTTATTTAATTTCTTTGCTCTGTTTGCTATTTCCTGAGCTATCTTTTCAAATGCTGTAACCGGATCTTCAACATCGAAATAATTAAAAGTATATTTATCTAATCCAAATGGTCTTCCAACAACTTTAAAATCACATTCATTAGTAAAATCCTGAGCTAATTTAATTAGCTCATCAGATAATGCTTGATTACCGTTATTAGTGGTTTTAAGCTTTGTAGAAATTAATACTTTTTTCATAGATTTATTTTTTAATTGTTTTTAAAAGATTTTTTATTTCGCTCTTATTCAACATGAATGAACTGACTGATATAATAATCAGCAAAAGTATTGTTTTTATTACTAAGGTACCTAAGTTAAATTCACTAAATATAAACAAAAGATAAATTAGAATTGAAGATAAAACAGTTGGAGCAATCCCTCTGAGAAAACTAACGAGCAAATCCATGACCGGAATTCTTAAATAAAATTTTAACGCCCAAAGATTAATTAGATTTACAAATATTCTTCCAATAATCACAGAAACTGAACAACCGATTAAACCATAATAATAAGTACCAATAAATATAACAGGCAAATAAAAAACAAAAACTTTAATAACCTGAAGCTTAAACTCAATATAACTTTTATTATTAGCTCTCATTATCGTAGAAAAAGAGTTTGTTAGTATTTGAATAATCACAGATATTGATACTAATTTTATCACCAACAAACTATCAATCCATTTTTCGCCAAACAAAATTGTAACCCATTCTGTAGATATAAATAACAATCCCATAATTGGAGATATTAACAGACTATTAAACAGTATGCTTTTGTTTAAAAACTTAACTTGCAAATCAAAATCATTCTTCGCTTTTGAGTAAATTGGATACATTACAACATCAATTATCTGTCGCACCTGAATTCTGATAGAATCTGTCAAAATAAAAGCAAATGAATACAACCCCAGTTCTATCTTACCTAAAATCTTACCTACTAAGAAATAATCTCCTTGTGATGAAAACTTATAGGTCAACGAAGAAAGTGTGGTAAAAGACCCAAAGCCAAACATATCTCTGAATGCCTCTTTATCAAAAACCCATTTAGGCTTCCACGGTGAATTTTTATAATAAAGCGGTAACTCAATTAACGATTGAATAACACTCTGTGCAACTAAAGCCCAAACACCAAATCCAAAATAAGCTAAAGCGACAGCAATTATTCCGGATACAACACTAGCCGTATTATTAATTACTGCAATCTTTTTAAAATTCAGGTTTTTGGTCATTACTGAACGTTGTACTAAAAATAATGGGTAAGTTATTATGGGAATTCCGAGAGCTGGAATTACATGAATTAAAATAGATTCGTTATAAAAACTAGCTGCAAACGGGCTTATTAAAAATACTAATAGTAAATACGATAGTAAGCTCCAGATAATATTACTCCAAAATGCAGTCGATAGATAAGTGTCATTTATAACCTCCTCATCCCGCTGAATTATAGCACTCCCAAACCCCAAATCAGTAAAAGACTTAAAAAAACCTGAAAAAACAACCGCCATTCCAACGATACCGTAGTCTTCCGGAAAAAGTAATCTTGCCAGAATCATTTTGACAATAAAACCTGAGCTCCTATTAATCAGAGTTTGTATTGTTGTCCATGTTACTCCTGATACTACATGCTTAGAATATTGCATTTACTATTACTTTTTTGGATAATAACTTAAATACCAATCCACAAACGCTCCAACTCCTTCCTCAATCGAAGTATCAGGTTTATAATCAAAATCTCTGATCAGATCATCCACATCGGCCCAGGTTTGTTCTACATCACCCGGTTGCATCGGCTTCATGTCTTTGATAGCGGTTTTTCCTGTTTTATGTTCAATGGCTTCAATAAAATCTAATAATTTAACCGGTCTGCTGTTGCCAATATTATATAAACTATAAGACTTTTGAATTGTATTTTGCTCAAAAGCTTTCGTAATATTGAGTATCCCGCCCACTATATCATCTACATAAGTAAAATCCCTTGAAAGGTTTCCTTCATTAAACACCTGAATAGGCCGGTCATTTAAAATGGCATCGGTAAACAGAAACATGGCCATATCCGGCCGACCCCATGGCCCATAAACCGTAAAAAAACGTAATCCTACTGTTTGAATCCCAAACAAATGACTATACGTATGAGCCATCAGTTCGTTCGATTTTTTCGTAGCGGCATACAAGCTGATCGGATTATCTACATTATCCTGAACAGAGAACGGAATCTTTTCATTCAAGCCATAAACACTGGAAGAACTGGCATAAATTAATTTTTTTACGTCATGATGGCGACAACATTCCAAGACCGTTAAAAACCCGGTTATGTTACAGTCGATATACTGAAAAGGCTGCTCTAAACTGAAGCGAACTCCTGCCTGAGCCGCCAGATTGACAACCAGTTCAAAAGCTTCTTCTTTAAACAAGCGTTCCATTTTTTCACGGTCTTCTAAATTTAATTGAATAAAAGAAAAAGCATTGGTTTGAGAAGTAATTAATTCATCATACAAAATGGCTGACGTATCAATTCCCAGTTCTTTTAACCTGCCCAGTTTAAGGTTAACATCATAGTAATCGTTCAGGTTATCCAATCCTACAACCTGATGTCCCAACCTGGTCAGTTGGTCTGCTAAGTGAAACCCGATAAAACCGGCTGCCCCTGTTACTAATATTTTCATATTATCTATTTTTCAGCGTATTGTTTTTGATAATATTGCTGGTATTCTCCGGAGGTCACATGTTGTAACCATTCATCATGCGTTAAATACCAGTCTATGGTAAGCTCCAATCCTTCTTCAAATGTTACGGAAGGCTTCCAGCCCAGCTCCTTGTTAATTTTAGTAGCATCGATAGCGTAGCGTAAATCGTGACCGGGGCGATCTTTTACATAAGTAATTAATTGTTGGGAGGTTCCGGGCGGACGGTTTAATTTAGTATCCATCTTCTGACATAACAACTGTACTAAATCAATATTTTTCCATTCGTTGAACCCTCCTATATTATAGGTTTCATGGTTTTTTCCTTGATGAAAAACCAAGTCAATAGCAATGGCATGGTCAATAACATACAACCAATCCCGGGTATATTTTCCATCTCCATAAACCGGTAAAGGTTTATTATTAATGATATTATTGATAAACAGCGGAATTAATTTTTCAGGAAAATGATTCGGACCATAGTTATTCGAGCAGTTGGTTATTACATAAGGTAACCCATATGTTTCGCCATACGCCCGGACAAAATGGTCAGAAGCTGCTTTTGAGGCTGAATAAGGTGAGTTCGGGTCATACGGGGTTTCTTCGGTAAACAATCCGGTTTCGTCCAAAGCTCCATACACCTCATCGGTTGAAACATGATAAAAGCGTTTTCCGTTGTTGTCATTTTTCCATATTTCACGGGCTGCATTTAATAAATTCATCGTTCCGATTACATTGGTTTTTACAAAAGCCAATGGATCAGTGATAGAACGGTCTACATGTGATTCCGCTGCCAGATGGATAACCCCGTCAAATTGCTCTTTCTGAAACAGCGAAGTAATAAATTCTGCATCCGTAATATCTCCTTTGATAAAAGTGTAATTCGGAAGCTGATCTATATCCGAAACATTTTCTAAGTTTCCGGCATAGGTCAGTGCGTCTAAATTAAAGACAGCATAATTCGGATATTTTGTTACAAACCGTCTCACGACATGTGACCCAATAAATCCGGCTCCGCCGGTAATCAGAATTTTTTTCATCTTATAATTTTCCGTCTGCCTGTGTGTTTAAAATGCCTTTTACATCATAAACGACAGCCTGCTCCTTTTTTAATTTATCAAAATCGATTGTCGAAAATTCGTTGTGGGCAACCCCCAGAACTATCCCGTCAAATCGTTCGTCACTTAATTGATTAGACATTACTAAATTATATTCATGCTTCACCTCTGCCGGGTTTGCCCAAGGATCATAAATAGAAACCTCAATGCCATAATCTGCCAATGCTTTGATTACATCAACAATTTTAGTATTCCGGACATCCGGACAATTTTCTTTAAATGTAATGCCGAGCATCAGTACTTTGGCTTTGTTAACGGTTATTCCTTTTTTGATCATAAGTTTAACCACCTGCGAAGCAACATACTCACCCATACTATCATTTAACCTCCTGCCGGCTAAAATAATTTCAGGATGATACCCCGCCTCCTGAGCCTTCTGAGCCAAATAATAAGGGTCAACCCCGATACAATGTCCGCCCACCAATCCCGGTTTAAACGGCAAAAAGTTCCATTTGGTACCGGCTGCTTCCAGAACAGCCTGTGTATCGATACCCAGCATATTAAATATTTTGGCCAATTCGTTCACAAAAGCAATATTGATATCCCGTTGAGAATTTTCAATAACCTTCGCGGCCTCTGCCACTTTAATGCTAGGAGCCAAATGGGTACCGGCTGTGATGACGGATTTATACAGTTCATCCACTTTTTTGCCGACTTCCGGTGTTGAACCGGCTGTGACTTTCAGAATTTTTTCTACCGTGTGTTCTTTATCTCCCGGATTTATTCGTTCCGGCGAATAACCGGCAAAAAAGTCAACATTAAATTTCAGTCCGCTGATGCGTTCTAATACCGGCACACACTCTTCCTCCGTTACTCCCGGATAAACGGTTGATTCATAAATGACAATGTCGCCTTTTTTAAGCACTTTACCTACTGTTTCACTGGATTTGTATAAGGGAGTCAAATCCGGACGGTTGTTCTTATCTACCGGTGTAGGAACCGTAACAATGTAGCAGTTACATTCTTTTATTGTACTGATGTCGGTTGAACAGTATAAACCCTCTTTTGCCAAAGGTTTATCTATCAGCACAGTTTTCAGTAAATCACTCTCTACTTCAAGGGTACTGTCTTCGCCCTTATTTAATTCATCTACCCTGTTCTGATTGATATCAAAGCCTACTACGGGATATTTGGTAGCGAACAACCTTGCCAGTGGCAACCCTACATATCCTAAACCAATTACGCCTATTTTAATACTCATTCTTTTTTTATTTTAAGATCCGATTGCCTGATACTTAAACCCTATTTGTGTTAATTTTTCTTTGTCTAATAAATTTCTGCCGTCAAAAATAAAGGCCGGTTTATTCATTTGAGTATAAATCCTTTCCCAATCATACGATTTAAACTCATCCCATTCTGTTAAGACAGCAATAGCATGAGCTCCCTGACAGGCTTCGTAAGGATCCTGTACTGTTGCAAGATGTTTTTTGTTTTCCTCTTCCGTTCTGGAGTGCAGGTAATTCAAATCAAATAAAATCTGTTTTTCGGTTACCTTCGGATCATAGACCGTTATTTTGGCCTGTTCAAAAATTAAATCATCTGCTACATAAATAGCCGCTGATTCACGGGTATCGTTTGTATCCTTCTTGAATGCCCAACCCAAAAAAGCAATTTTTTTGTCTGCTACTGTATTGTATAACGTTGTCACAATATTCTTGGCAAAACGGCTTTTCTGATGATCATTCATAATAATTACCTGTTCCCAGTAATCTGCCACCTCATGCAAACCGTATGATTTAGCAATATAAACTAAATTTAAAATATCTTTTTGAAAACACGAACCGCCAAATCCCACGGAAGCTTTTAAGAACTTAGATCCTATTCTGCTGTCCATTCCGATGGCTCTGGCAACCTCACTTACATCAGCTCCGGTTTTTTCACATAACTCTGAGATGGCATTAATGGACGAAACCCGTTGGGCAAGAAAAGCATTTGCCACTAATTTAGACAGTTCAGACGACCAGACATTCGTCGTCAGAATTCGCTCTTTGGGAACCCAATTGGCATATACCTCAACCAAGGCCTGAATCGCTTTTTCGCCTTCCGGAGTTGTTTCTCCTCCAATTAAAACCCTATCCGGCTCAAATAGATCTTCTACTGCCGTTCCCTCTGCCAAAAACTCAGGATTAGATAAAATCTGGTATTTAACTCCGTTACCCGTATTGTGTAATATACTTTTAACAGCCTCTGCGGTTCTGACCGGTAGTGTGGACTTCTCCACAACTATTTTATCAGTGGTCGCAACACGGGCTATCTGGCGGGCACACAACTCTATGTATTTTAAATCTGCGGCCAGACCTTTACCGGAACCATATGTTTTTGTCGGGGTATTGACCGAAATAAAAATCATTTCTGCTTCATCAATCGCCTTATCAACAGCTGTAGAGAAAAATAAATTTCTTCCCCTGGCCTCTCCGACCACTTCACTCAATCCGGGCTCATAAATCGGTATATTCTCAACATTCGGGTCGTTCCACAAAGCTATTCTCTGCTCATTTAAATCTACAACAGTTACTTGTATATGAGGACATTTTTGGGCAATGACGGCCATGGTAGGACCTCCTACATAACCGGCACCAATACAACAAATTTTTGTAATACTCATTTTAATTTATCTTGAATTATTTTAAATTTTTCCAATACCAATCTACAGCTTCCTTTAACCCCTGGGCAAATGAAAACCGGGGCTGATAGCCTAAAAGGCGGTTTGCTTTTTCTACACTGGCCAAAGAATGAGGTATGTCTCCAACCCTGTTCGGACCGTAAATTACCGGTACAGATGAAATTGATACATCATAATCTGCCAAATACGCTTTTAGCAGATGAATCATCTGATTTAAAGTAGTACGATCACCATAAGCCGTATTGAACACGGTATTCACCGCCTCCGGATTTGTGGTAAGAATGGCTAATTCATTCATTTGAACCACATTATCAATATAGGTAAAGTCTCTTGAAAAAAGACCATCTCCGTTGATCACCGGACTTTCATGTTTCATCAGTTGCATGACAAACTTAGGAATCACCGCCGCATAGGCACCATTCGGATCTTGTCTTCTGCCAAAAACGTTAAAATAACGCAACCCGATTGTTTCCATTCCATACGTTCGGCTGAATATTTCGGCATATAGTTCGTTTACATATTTTGTAATGGCATAAGGCGAAAGAGGCTTACCAATGACTTCTTCTACTTTTGGCAACGATTCCGAGTCTCCATAGGTAGAAGAACTGGCTGCATAAATAAAACGTTTAACACCCGCATCACGGGCAGCGACTAACATATTTAAAAAACCGGAAACATTCACATCATTCGAGGTAATCGGATCCTTTACAGAACGGGGAACCGACCCAAGTGCCGCCTGGTGTAAAACATAATCTACTCCCTGAACGGCCTTCCGGCAAACGGACAGATCCCGGATATCACCTTCGATCAGCACAAAATTTGAATCAAGTAAAAAAGGCTCAATATTATAGCGGTGGCCGGTAGCAAAATTATCCAGACAAACCACCTTATGGCCTTTTCTCAAAAAATGCTCGCATAAATTCGAGCCAATAAAGCCGGCTCCACCTGTAATCAGAATAGTATATTTATTATTTGATTCTATCATTTTCGCTTGAATTTTTTGCGTATTTTATCTAATAAATTCTTTGGCTTTTCTTCTTCTCCATACGCATTGGTATAATTACCGTAAATATAACTATACCCGTAACCATATCCGTAACCATATCCGTAACCTGTTCCGTATTTTGCTCTGTTTTCGAACCCGTTAAAAACAATACTGACATTTTTCATTTCTTCCCGCTGTATCCTGTTGTTTAAAAGATTAACCATCTCTTTTTTGGTGTAATTCTGACGGATAATATACAAGGTAACATCCGCATAGGGAGCCAGTTCAATGGCATCTGCTACCAAACCTACCGGCGGTGTATCTAAAATGATATAATCATATCTTTCTTTAAGATCACTCATAAACTTATCCATCGATTCACCTATCAATAATTCCGAAGGGTTAGGCGGAACGGGACCGGAAGTAATTACATCCAGGAATGGAACATGGGTACTCTGTATAACCTCATCTAACGTTTTCTGACCAATCAGATGATTTACAACTCCTATATCATTTTTAATCTTAAAATCGTCAAAAATTTTGGGTTTTCTCAAATCCAATCCCACTATCACCGTCTTTTTCTCACTCAAAGCAAAGACCGTAGCAATATTGATGGAACAGAATGTTTTACCTTCTCCACTGATAGACGAGGTTAACATGACCGTTTTAGAACCATCAACCTGCTGTCGTTTATACATAAACTGCAACGACGAACGAATGGCTCTGAATGACTCCGAAAGAGATGACTTTTGCTTTTCAAAAACAGCTAAATTAGATTTTGTTTGCTTAATTCCGACAATTCCGATGATTGGAATAGTGGTCAGTTTACTGATATCCTCTGCATTTAAAATGGTATTTTCCAGAAAGAAAATAATCAAAACAGCAATCAGAGGAATAAACAACCCCAGAAAAAAGGCCAGCACGTAATTAACTTTTGTATTGGGACCTATCTGACCGGCTCCGATATCTTTTGCCGGATCAATAAAATGCACATCGGCTAAATTAGCTGCTTTAACAATATTTGCTTCATTTCTTTTACTTAAAAAATTAGTAAATATCGCATTATTCAAATCATATTTTCTGGTAATTTTAAGTATCTCCTGTTCATCAGCAGGCAATCGGCTGATCTCAGATTCTGCCTGAGCAATTTTAGAATTAACTAACGACAGGTCATACTCCAACGAAGATTTTGCCGTACTGATATTTTCAAGCAATACACTTTTTAAAGCTTCAATCTGCACATCAAAGTCTTTAAACATTTTCTGGCTTTTTACCAGATAAGGCTTTTGTGCTCTTTCTGCCGATAAATTTATAATCTTCGCCACATTTTGGGCAACGTTCGGATCATCAATACCTGCTACTGAGGGAGCCGGTAATTTAGAAAAATCCACACTGCTTATCAGGTAACTTTTCAATGAGTTATAATAAGCTATTTTCCGGACGATGCCATCTTTCTCAACTTCATACCCCAACAGTTTACCCGAAAGCTGGCTGCCGCCGGTATTGATCTGATAATAATTCTTGTTCTTGCTGAAATTTTTTAACTCATCTTCATTTTCTTTTAATTTCCCTTCCATGGCCAAAAGCGTGCTGTCTATAAACGCAATGGTATTTGTGGCAAACTGGTTTTTCCTGTCTAACTGAGCTTTTACAATTGTTTTTACAGTCGTGTTTAAAAAATCGACTAACCTGTTTTTATTGGTTCCTTCGAGACTTAACTTGATAATCGATTGAGCATTCTTATCAATTGATGTCTTAATATTTCGGTATTTGGAAACCGTTTCATCAAACTTATTAAATTTAATAAAAAACTCCTGACCTACATAATTTCCTAAATACTCCGCTTTTTCTAACGTGATGTTTAAAAAAGGTAAATTCGTTGCCTCGTTGATTTTAAATCGCTTTTTAAACATTCCGTTGGTCACTCCCCGCCGGGTTGAAGTATTTGTTCTGTAAATAAATGTCTCCGTTTGATCTTCTTCAAAATTCACCGTTAACTCATACGTTGTTTCCGTCACAAATTTTATACTGATAAGCGATTTAAGTAATTGCGGTTTGTTTTTATCAATAATTACCTTAAAAGGTACTGATCCGTAAACATCCCGCATGTAGTACTTGTCTTTTTTCAGATAATCCACAAAGAAATCCAGTCTGTCCACAACCACTTCATTGTGAGACCTTGATTTAATGGTCGATGCCAGTCCCTGCACCTGATCAGATGTACCTCCCCAATTAAAAACCAAACTCGTATTTGAGGTAAAAAACGGGTTATTCTCCTCTTTTATGGCAATTGTGGTATCTAATTCATAGATTTTTTCCTTCCGGATATTCACATTATAGGCAATAAGGAAAGCAACCACCCAGCTTATTAAAAACCATTTCCAATAACCGGCCGTTTTTATAATAAATCCTTTGAAATCAAACTTAATTTGATTTTCAAAAAGTGTAAAATCTTTAGATTCAAGCATAATCTTAAAATTATAGACGTGACAAAACGATGATAGATGTTACCAGCGATAAAGCTGAAATTATAGTTGTCATCGTTTGAATACCGGTAGTTCCTGTTCCCCATGATTTTTGCTTCAATGGGTTTATTAAAATAAAATCGTTGGGCTGAATATAGTAATAAGGTGATTCTAACGCTTTTTTATCCAGCAAATTGATGGTATGCATTTCAACACCATGCGGATATTGTCTTACAATCAGCACATTTTTTCTATCACCGGTTATCGTAATATCTCCTGAATTAGAAATGGCATCCATAATGGTTGCTCTTTCGTTATAGATAACATTGGTTCCCGGGCTTCTGATTTCACCATTTATGGTATATCTTATTCCGGCCAGTTTTACCGTAACAAATAAGCTTGCCTCTGCATTAAAATATTCTTCCAATAACCTTTTTTCAATGGTTAACCTTACTTCTTCCGCAGTACTGCCCAATACTTTTACTTCTCCTAAAATAGGAATCCGGATATTGCCGTGATCGTCCACATTAAATCCTTCAAAAAACATAATCTGCTCATTAACTATGTTTCGGTTTCCCTCTGAAACCTTAAACATTTCATTTAACTGAGGGTCTATGGTTTTAATATTGATAACCAAAATATCATTGCTCTGAATCCTGTAAGGCTTTTTAACAATTTCACTTACGGTTAACGTATCGCCACGCTGATTGTTATTCTGAAGGTACTTTAAATCTTTTGTGGGAACACAGGAGGCAGTCAAAAGAACAAGAACAATGAAAAGAAATATATGGTTTTTATTCATCTTAAAATTTTTAGCCAACAAATATAGTTTTTCCATTAGAATATAAAAATAAGTACCATCATAATTAACTGCTTTTCATAGTGTTTTCAAACGGAACACGATTCAGAATACTTCTTCCCAATGTTATTTCATCTGCATACTCCAATTCATCACCTACCGCGATTCCACGGGCAATAGTGGATGTTTTAATTTCATATTGTTTGATTTGTCGGTAGATGTAAAAATTAGTCGTATCTCCTTCCATGGTAGAACTTAACGCAAAAATAACTTCCGTAACATTTCCGGAACCGACTTTTTCAACCAGGCTTGCAATGTTCAGCTGACTGGGGCCAACTCCGTCAATCGGAGAAATTTTACCGCCTAAAACATGATAAACACCTTTAAACTGGCCTGTATTTTCAATAGCCATGACATCACGGATATCCTCCACCACACAAACCATCTGGTGATTTCGCTTTTCATTCGCACAAATCGCACACAATACTGTATCTGAAATAT
This sequence comes from Bacteroidota bacterium, assembly GCA_023434025.1. GTDB lineage: Bacteria > Bacteroidota > Bacteroidia > Flavobacteriales > Flavobacteriaceae > Flavobacterium. The sequence goes on along the minus strand of JAEYTL010000043.1, from coordinate 19,961 downwards.
TGTGACAACTGTTGCAATAATTAATCTCATTACGCACCGCTTGCAGGGATTCTGACAAAAAATGTGTTTGCTCTTTGGGTTGTTTCAGCAAATGCAGGACTAAACGCAAGGCAGTACGTTTACCTATTCCCGGTAACTGTGCCATTTCGTTCACTGCTCTTTCCAATAATTTTGAAGAAAATTCCATTGCCACAAAAATACATTTTTCAACGGTAATGCTTTAACATTTCCTGCGAAAGTTTTTAAATAACGCAGGATAGACATAAAAATCAAGTTAAAGCTGCGGATTATATCAATTGACATCCGCAGTACATTATTCTTCAGCCACAGAGGCACCGTTTTTTGCTAATTCTGAAGTGCTTTAAACTTTTTTCAACGCTGTAAACAGCCATAAAAAAATCCCGTTAAACGGGATTTTGATACGTTATATTTTAAAACGTTTTCTGTCGTTTTCATTCAGGTAGATTTTTCGCAAACGCAACGATTTTGGTGTTACCTCTACATATTCGTCTTTTTGAATGTATTCCAATGCTTCTTCCAACGAGAATTTTATAGCCGGGATAATCTTTGTTTTATCATCTGCTCCGGCAGAACGGAAGTTGGTTAACTGTTTTGTTTTGGTGATGTTAATCGTCATATCATCACCTCTTGAATTTTCACCAACTACTTGTCCTTCATAAATATCTTCGTTCGGATCTACAAAGAATTTACCTCTGTCCTGTAGCTTATTAATCGAATAGGGAATTGCTTTTCCGTTTTCCATTGAAATCAGCGATCCGTTGATACGTCCGGCAATTTCTCCTTTATAAGGTTCGTATCCGATAAAACGGTGAGCCATAATAGCTTCTCCGGCTGTAGCCGTTAACAATTGGTTTCTCAAACCGATAATTCCTCTTGACGGAATGTTAAATTTGATAATCATTCGTTCCCCCTTGCCTTCCATGCTCAGCATTTCTCCTTTTCTGACCGATACAAATTCTACCGCTCTGCCCGATACATGCTCCGGCAAATCGATCGTTAACTCTTCAATCGGCTCACATTTTACCCCGTCAATTTCTTTAATGATTACCTGTGGCTGACCAATCTGCAATTCATATCCTTCTCTTCGCATGGTTTCAATTAATACGGATAAGTGCAATACGCCACGGCCAAACACCATGAATTTATCGGCCGAATCGGTATCTGCTACACGAAGAGCCAGGTTTTTCTCTAATTCTTTGGCCAAACGGTCTTTTACGTGTCGGGAGGTTACAAACTTTCCTTCTTTACCAAAGAACGGCGAATCGTTGATGGTGAACAACATACTCATCGTAGGCTCGTCAATGGCAATGGTCTGCAAGGCTTCCGGATTTTCAAAATCGGCAATGGTATCTCCGATTTCAAAACCTTCTATTCCCACCACGGCACAAATATCGCCGGCCGTTACCTCGGTTACTTTTTTACGGCCTAAGCCTTCAAACGTATGCAATTCCTTGATTCTTGATTTGATGATCTTGCCGTCTCTTTTGACCAAAGAAATTGGCATGCCTTCTTTTAAGGTTCCTCTTTCCAGACGACCAATTGCGATACGCCCCGTAAACGATGAAAAATCTAATGATGTGATCAGCATCTGCGGTGTTCCTTCTGAAACTTTTGGAGCAGGAACATTGTTTACCACCATATCCAAAAGCGGCTCGATGTTACTGGTTACATTTTTCCAATCCTCCGACATCCAGTTGTTTTTTGCCGAACCATAAACGGTCGGGAAATCCAGCTGCCATTCTTCTGCTCCCAGTTCAAACATTAAGTCGAATACTTTTTCGTGCACTTCTTCCGGCGTACAGTTTTCTTTATCTACTTTATTGATAACCACACACGGCTTCAACCCTAAATCGATGGCTTTTTGCAATACAAAACGCGTTTGCGGCATAGGGCCTTCAAAAGCATCTACCAACAGGCAAACACCGTCGGCCATATTCAATACACGCTCAACTTCACCGCCAAAATCGGCGTGACCGGGCGTGTCAATAATATTAATTTTGGTTCCTTTATATACCACCGAAACATTTTTAGAAACGATGGTAATGCCTCGTTCACGTTCTAAATCGTTGTTGTCTAAGATCAAATCACCGGTGTTTTCGTTTTCACGGAAAAGCTGGCAGTGATACATAATTTTGTCAACCAACGTAGTCTTACCGTGGTCAACGTGGGCAATAATCGCAATGTTTCTAATTGATTCCATCTGTATTTTTTTCAGGGTGCAAAGGTACACTTTATTTCTACATAAAAAACTTTTGGATAAAACATTGAGCGATTTAACGTTAGGGTAATGAAGGGTTGTCTGTTTTCTGTTGTTAGTTGTCTGTTTGTAGTGATAATGCAACCCAGTTCAAAAATCAACAATCGTTATGCTTCCATCGTTAATCAATCTCCGTTAACCTATTATCTTTTGATGTAAAAAAACGCAAAGTCAGAGAATGCGGTGCTGGTCATTCCTGTTATTTTATAGGTATGTACCATGGTCAGTATTTTTATCCACGAAACCGGCAAACTATATGGTTAAACCTACTGATTTGGGTGCGTATCCAATTTTTTAATAATTTTTGAAGTGGAATTGTCTGCATAAATTCCGTAGGCGTTGACAACCAACCCTTTCAAATTATTTTTTTTAGAAGAAATAGCATACACGATCATTTGGTCGCCTGGGTCGGTATCGCCTTCAAACCGGTAAAAACTGTCGATTTCAAAATCATCCGGCGATAACACCGTGGAGGTCAAATGACAAATCAGGCATTCCTTTTCTGTCAATATGGAAAAATCAATCGTATAACCTTGTTTTTTAAGGTCGGCCATTGCTTCTGTGACGGTATCATAACTTTTTGGTTCCATAGGTGTATTTTTTTTGATTACTATCCTGTTTTCATAAAGCATAAAGTTACGGATTTTTAAAGGATTTGGGGTTATATAATTTGGGGGATATGGTTTAGTATCTGCATGTTTTTTGTTCCAAAAAGTTTTTGATTAAAAATTAAACGGAGTTTATTGGTGTGGGATTTCTGGTGGAGTTGTTAGCTGCGAGGTCGGGAGATACTCGCAGAGCCTTTGTGCTGTAAGTGAAGACATAGTGGTTGTACTCAATCTACTTTCTACTTTAATCTATTATCTTTTGATGCAAAAAAACGCAAAGTCAGAGGCATTTGCGGAGCGAGGGTTGTCTGTTTTCTGTTTTCAGAGATATTGCTCAACTTAGTTCAAAAATCAACAATCGTTGATCAAATGACATATTGCTCAATGACACAAGGACACGAAGGATGGAACGGATTATTGCTGTTTTGTGGTTCGCTTGGCGAAAAGGAATTGTTTTCGAGACGGATTTATAAACTTATTTATTGAATATCCAATGTTTCTCAGGGCTTTGGAAAGTAGAAAGTACAGCGTAGATATGTATTATTTTACTTTTTTCATCAACTGTAAAATGTACCATATATTTAAACGTTTTTAAGGGAAGGCAATGAATATCATTGTATCGAATTTGAAATAGAGGATTGGTTTGCATCGTGGTTAAAAATGTACGGTACTCTTTTAAAAATTTTTTACCGTATCCTTTTCTTCTGGAATTTAAAAAATCGCAGGCTTCTTTTAAATCAATTGCTACGCTTGGATCCGCTACAATTTTATATTTTTTCATTCGATTTTTCTAAATCGTCAATCATTGCAAAAGCATCTGCAGGTGTTTTTTTATATTTTACTCGACGTAAAACAATATCTTGTTGCCATTGAGGAACTGTTGAATTTTCCTGTGCATGTTTAAACGCAAGAAAATCTATGTACTTTTCGACTTCTTCAACCAAAGTATCCGGTAAATTTTTAAGCTTGGTATTGATCTGTTTTACGGCTGTTGTGGTCATGACGAAATAAAATTTGTAATTATTTTTTGAATGATAATTCATAACGCTAAAGTAATGAATTTATGGTTCGTATGCAAATGATTTAATGGAGACTTCCATTGGTTCAAAAATCAACAATCGTTATGCTTCCATCGTTAATCAATCTTCTTTAACCTATTATCTTTTTGATGTAAAAAACCGCAAAGTCAGAGGCACTTGCGGAGCGAGGACACTCGCAGAGCCTTTGTGCTGTAAGTGAAGATATAGTGGAGTAAAACCTGTGTTGACAGCTGTTATTTTTCAATATAGATTTGAGTCAAATTCTGTAAACTTTGATATTTGACCTTCATATTTGTTTTTAGTACTTCCTCCTTTAACTATCTTCTCGTCTTGAACGACAGAACCAATTCGAATATGGATTGAAAATCCGACATCAGGTTTTTCCATAAAATCTTTTTTATTTTCTTTGTTTAAGATGAAGTTATTTTCATAAAGATTTGAATCATTATTTCTAATCGCTCTATTGTATGCTGACATAGATTCTCCCCCATTTTGTGTATTGGCTATAAATCTTTCAATGTAGTCAATGGTATAATCTAACTCTCCAATAAATTGATTTATATAAAAACCCATAAAAATTGGTTTTTCAATTCTGTCATAATATCTGATTTTAAATGTATTTTCCAGTATTTCTATGAAAACTGGATCAAATTCTACAGTTACATCATTATTGACTTTAACTAGAAGTTTTTTGAGTTTTTCAAATCTGTCGAAATGATAATAATAATTTTCGTTCTCGTTGAGATTAAATACAATTAGAGCTTTCAGATATTTTTCTACTGAAGTACTTGCAAGTGTTAGCCCTTGAATTATTAAATGGTTATTAAGTAAAAGGCGAGCAGCAATATAATCGCGATAACCAAGATCCATTAACCAATGCCCTTTATAAAGTTTTTCTGTTCATGTAATCGAATTTTTCATAATAATAGTTGGTAACGTTTTGCAGCATGGCAAAGGGTTGTATTTAGAAGTACTTATTTTCAATTTAGCACTAATGCTTAATTGAAAGCCGAATGTTCATTTTAGCACTGAACTCGCCATTTTGCCAAACTGCTGTTAGCGGTTCGGCTTAATTTTTCGGTAGTTTGTTCGCCAATTTTTTTAAATTTTTAATTTGTTTATTATCTGTCAAATGATACTCGTTAAGAAAGTTAAAATAATTATCTAAAAAATCTGATTTTTTCGGATGTGTCAAAACTTGTTTCAATTTTTCATTATTTGTAATTTGAAAGTCATATCCATAATTATTAAGAAACATTAAAACTGTTAAGTGGAAGAAGTGAAGTCTGTCCCAACGTTTTCTGTTTTCAGTTGGAGATAGACCATCAAAAAATAAAAATAGTCTATTGATTTTTTGTCCAATTGTTTTTAGTTCTGCATCGTATTCTGCAAATGATTTTACACCAGTTGTTGTTATTAATTCATCTGCAAATAAATCAAACTCATTTCTGAAAAAATGGTCGTCAGTTTTGTTGCCATCTGCTTTTAGTCCTTCTAAAAATGTCAAGTCGCAAAACATTCTAGAAAATACATTCAAAAATTTCACAAATTCTAAATCCTCTTTTCCAGCAATGGTTGTGTCAAGAAAAATCATTTCTTTTTGTATTTTCTTTGTCCAAGCGAAAATTGCAAGGTGTCTGTAAACAAAAGAATGAAAATAATAGTGCTTGTTTAGATAATCTCTTTCAACGTTTAACCAACCTTCATTGTGTTTATTTGAAAAGTTCCACATTCTATGATTAAAATCTTCACAAGCAGTCAATAAGTGAATTTTGTTTTTGGCTAAAACTTCTTTGATTTTTTTACGTTGGTCAAATTTGTGTTCTATGTCAAGTTTAGAACGAAGAATTTTTGTGTCAATATAATTTTTGGTAAGTAAAGTCAAGAAAAAAACAACTACTGTTGTAATCGCACTGATTATAACTGGAAGCACTTTTTCGTTTGTTATAAAGTCTATTATACTTAAAAATGTCATTTATCTATTTGTTGTTTCTTTTCATTCGTTGTGTCGTTCAAAGCTGACCGCTAACGTTAGGCCGCTAAGCGACGTTGCCGATCAAAGCGGGCTGAGTTCTCTCTGCCAAGAAAATGTTTCTTCGTGAAATAACAACTTCCAACTACCGAAATCCCAGCAATGGCGTCTTAACGGCGGTTAGCGGCTGCCTCCTAGTTTAAACAATGTTTACAAAATAGAATGAGCAACCCGCCTAATAATCCTGACAAATATATAATTACTCCGATATTGAAAAGTTTGTATTTTCTATAAGTAATTCTAGATCCTAACAATTGTTGACGAAGCACATCTTTAATTTGAGTTTCCTGATCATATTTCATTAGATAATCGATAAGATTTCCATCTTTATTAGTTTTAATGTATCTCCAAGATATAAAGTATCTCTCTGAGATTTCTTTAGGCTCATCAAATTTCGGTAATAAAATGAAAGTACTTATTGAAAGTATTAAGGAACACGTTGCACCTAAAATTAAAAATAATATTCCAAGGCCTTTCCCAAAAAACATTCCTTCTAAATATGTTTCTAATTCTCCAGCAGAACTAATATTTTGCATCGAACTAAATAAGAGTGCGAGAGTTCCAGCACTTATTGTTAATAGGCATAGGTTTTTTGCCTCAGCATAATGTTGCCACGTTATTTGATTATTGAGTGCGTATCGAATACCATCAAGAATGATTCGATTTTCAACTATTTTATTATCGCTGCTTTGGCTATTTTCGATTTCTTCCATATGTGCATTTTTTCGTGAGGTTGCCGCTAACTTATTTATATACTCAACTTTTATACATTTAGTTGAGCCTATTCATCTAAAATCATACAAATAAACTCAACCCTAATTGTGTTTTAATTTTCAAACACAATGCTATTTCTTTCGTGCCACGCAAAAGCACACGAAATTAAACGGTAAATGGGGTGGTAAAAGTTTTAGGAAGTCCAAATCTATAAAATAAAATAATATTAACATAATTTTTAAAAAAATAAATTCAAAAAATATTAAAAAACTAAAAATACTTTTACTGAGATAAAAGTAAATAAACAAATCGGCAGTATTTTACGGTTTTCCATAAAGAGGAAATTTATTTATTTTATTGTCAATATGATGCGATTGCTGATTCTTCGGAGTAACGAGATTGTAAAAGGAGGTAGGGATTAGAAGGCAGAATTTAGAAGTTGTTGATAACATTACATCAATTAAATTATAGAAATCGCTATTTTTATGCATTATCTATCAACATGAAAAATCTAATTTACTTATTGCTTTTTTTCGTTTTAGTTAGTTGTAAAAACAGTTTGCAAAATGCCTCTTCTGTTGCACAAAACCCCGTGATTGATACCGTTGCTTTTCCGGATGAGCGGGAGTTGAAAACGGATACGCTGACGAAAGTGAGTGATGCTTTTGTGTTGAACAAACTTGTGTGTTATTGGCATCATCACTTTGTGATTTACCACTATGGTAATGAAGAATATGGTTTGGATATAACCATGAAACTGCACGAGCAGAAAACAAAGAAACTACTTTTGGAGTGGGGGTTTAGCCCAAAATATGCTGAGGATTATGATTATAAATCGGAACACTATTTTGACTCCATCAATAAACGGCATTTTAGGGATATGAATTTTGACGGTTTTAAAGATTTTACGATTTACTCACATGGAAGTATGCCGATGACGAGTGCCACAAACATCTACGTTTTTAATAACGAAACGAAGACTTTTAATCCTTCTGATTTGTCTGACAATGTGATAGAAGAATTGGATAGTGTGAATAGAATACTGACTACTTCGAGTTGGGATATGCGAGCAAACTATACCAAAAAACATCATTTTGACAATAAAGGAAAAATTAAATTTACTGAACTATTTACGGAGGTTTTTGAAGAAGAAGAAGAAGTGATATCCGATTCAATTGTAAAGCAAAAAATTCAGTATCAAAAAATAGTGGATGGAAAAGTTGTGGAAGAAAGAATGGATTAAAACTAATCCATAATCAACACATCAACCAATCGCCAAATTGATACATTGACACATTGACCAATTGTCACATTGTCATATTATCACATTGTCACATTGTACAGGTCGGGTCAACTGTATAGCATAGCCCTATCCTAAGTATGGATAGGATAGGATATGAGTAATGTATGAAAAACCATGTAAAACAGAGTCAAAGTTAGTTTAAAAAAAGCCCCTAATTAGAGGCTTTTGTGTTAAGCAAGTTCTTGCACTTTTAAAATTTCTAATTTTAAATCTCCTTTTCGAGCTGGCCATTCGATGATGTCGCCCTCTTTATGTCCAACAATGGCTATTCCTTCATCGGATAGAATTGAAATTTTGCTTTTGCTTTGCTTGGCTCTGGTTGGACCAACAAACGTTACGGTTTTATGTTGGTTGGTTTGATGGTCTTTGAACGTAACGAGTTTGTTAACGGTAACGACATCTTTGGGCAAATCTCTTCTCAAAACTTGCGAAGCGGTTTTCAATTCTCTTAAAAGTATTTCTTCTTCTTGCAGTGTTACTCTTTTTCTTCGTACGTGATCTTTAATTAAATCGTAAATTCCTGTTGTTAATATTATTCTTTGTGACATAGTGTTCTACAATGCTCAATTTCATCGTTGCAGGCTATACAACTCCCATTAAATCATGCGATATACGATGATATCATCAAAATTTAATGTTATCCTGATTGTTAAATGATAATTGAATTTTAATAAAATATAAATGATTTGCTTAGATGTTTCCCTGTATGGAGTCGTTACAGGGCAGAAGTAATAAACTCTTTTGAGCTTTGTAAAAATGTGTCATCGTGCAAATAGAATAACGAACCTACCAGTCGTATCAATCTGTTATCAGATAAATAAAAGTTTGAAATGGTCATTATTTATTTGTTTTTGTAGATTACAAAGGTAGAGATTATTAATGGATTAACAAATTGTAACGGTTCTTGGCTTATTGACTCATTGTCCCATTGACACATTCCTAAATTGACACATTACCCCATTAACTAATTTCTCCTCCTCCCCTTGCCAATCGACAATTAAATTTTATATTTGTCATCCAAACTTTTTTGATGGAACAATTTGTAGTATCAGCCCGGAAATACAGACCCCAGACGTTTATTGACGTGGTGGGTCAGCAGGCTATTACCAACACCTTGCTTAACGCCATCGAAAACAACCACTTAGCCCAGGCGTTGCTTTTTACCGGTCCGCGTGGGGTGGGAAAAACAACCTGTGCCCGGATTCTGGCCCGTAAAATCAACCAACCCGGTTATGACAATCCGGAGGAAGATTTTGCGTTTAACGTGTTTGAACTGGATGCGGCTTCCAACAACTCGGTGGATGACATCCGGAACCTGATTGACCAGGTTCGCATACCGCCGCAAACCGGACAATATAAGGTGTATATCATTGACGAGGTACACATGCTTTCGTCGGCAGCTTTCAATGCCTTTCTGAAAACGCTGGAAGAACCGCCGAAGCATGCTATTTTTATTCTGGCCACGACCGAAAAGCATAAAATCATCCCAACCATTCTTTCCCGTTGTCAGATTTTTGACTTTAAGCGGATTACGGTAAAAGATGCCAAAGAACATCTGGCGTATGTGGCCGAAAGTCAAGGTGTTCAATTTGAAGACGATGCGTTGCACATTATTGCTCAAAAAGCAGACGGTGCGATGCGGGATGCGTTATCTATTTTTGACCGGGTAGTTTCCTATTGCGGAAATAACCTGACCCGTCAGGCGGTAACGGAGAATTTGAATGTGTTGGATTATGAATCCTACATTAATATTACCAACCTTATTTTAGAAAATAAATTGCCGGAATTACTGATGGCCTTTAATGATATACTGGCCCGTGGATTTGATGCCCATCATTTTATCCAGGGATTAGCCTCGCATTTCCGGGATTTGCTTGTATGCAAAAACCCTGCTACGTTAACGTTATTGGAAGCCGGTGAACAAGCCCAGAAACTGTATGGCGAACAAGCCCAAAAATGCAGTCAGGACTTTTTACTGAAAGCGATTGAACTGGCCAATGAGACCGATTTAAAATATAAAGTCAGTCAGAATCAACGTTTGCTCATCGAACTTTGTTTGATGCAATTAGGCTCCATCACATTTGATGGAGAAAAAAAAAAGTTGACGGCTATATAATCCCTCCCTTTCATTTCCTGGGAAAATTAGGTGCTATTGAAGTAGCTAACACGTCTGTAGAAGTGGTTCCTGCTACTGTTCCGAAAGTTAATCCGGCACCAAACCAGGCACCTGAAAAACCCAAACCGGAACTTCCGGTTACACCATCTGCTGAAACCAAAGTATCTGCTTTTTCCCTGGCAAGCATCAAACAAAAAAAAGAACTGGCCGAAGCACAAAAGCTGGTTATTAAAGAAGTAGTTCAATATCCTACCGAACCGTTTACAGAAACCGATTTGTTATTACAGTGGAATAAATTTGCCCAGAAGCTGGAAGAAAAAGGACAAATGATTATGCATTCCCTGATGTTGATTAACGATCCTAAACTGGAAGGCACAAAAATTACTCATGAGCTTCCCAACGAAGGCACCAAGGTAGAGTTTGAACGGACTAAAAATGAAGTGCTGGGTTATTTACGCGGCATGCTTCATAACCACGATATTGAAATTGAATTAGTGGTAAACGAAAAGATGGAGAATAAACGAGCCTTTACTCCGCAAGATAAATTTAACCGGTTGAATGAAATTAATCCGAATCTGGAGTTGTTGCGGAAGACGTTTGATTTGGATGTTTAAATAATGTGGCAATTGGACTATTTGTCAATTAGGGTCATACTTTATGGGAACGCGGATTCCGGTTTCATCGGATCGGATTAAACAGATTGGCACGGATTTTTTTGGTTTGCTTTGCAAAAGCGGATTGGCAAGGATTTATGAGTGGTAGATTGGTGGTTTTAATTAATTACCCCCTTTCATCGATTGTGTCATTTCGACGAAGGAGAAATGACACAGTAATAACTTTCAATTTCATAAGGAAATATGACGAGAATTCTTAAACTTTAAAAATTCTATTTTTAATTAAATCCTCCCATAGTACATCGCCTTTACAATTCCGTCTGAAAGTCCGATCTTAGGAACGTACAGGTGGCGGGCTCCGCTCCACTTCATGGCATTCAAATAAATTTTTGTGGCCGGTATAATTACATCGGCACGGTCCGGATTTAAGGCTAATTCTGAAATACGTTCATCATACGACATTTTATTCAGCATGGCATATTGGGCATTTAATCCCAAATAGGTCAACGGCTTATCCTGTTGTTTTCCGGTCATTTTAAAAAGCTTGTTGATGTTTCCCCCGGAGCCGATCATCGTAATATCGTCAAAGGGAGCCGTATTGAGTTTGATCCATTTTTCAATTTCAACCCATACGATTTCGTTGACCATATTATTCAACATGCGAACCGTACCGTTCTTAAACGACTTGGAAGCAATGATCTTCCCGTTGGAGAATAACGAAAACTCGGTACTGCCCCCACCAACATCCACATACAAATAAGTTTTATCCGTTGAAATATATTCTTTCAAATCTGAGGAAGCTATTATTGCAGCTTCCTTTTTTCCATCGATAATATCAATCTGTATACCGGCTTCACGCTCAATAATCTCAACAATATCCCGGTTGTTATCTGCCTCCCGCATGGCTGATGTGGCACAGGCTTTATATTTCTCAACCCGGTGTACTTTCATCAACAATTTATAGGCTTTCATGGCATCTATCATACGGTCAATATTCTCATCAGAGATTTCACCTACGGTAAAAACATCCTGTCCTAAACGGATAGGCACACGCACCAGCGAACTCTTGTTAAACTGTGTGTCTTTTCCTTCCTGCTCTACAATGTTAGACACCAACAAGCGCATGGCATTGGATCCAATATCTATAGCAGCATATCTTTTTATAGTAATCATGTTCAGTTAAAATTTGGGGTTATAGTTTTTCTGTAATTACTTCCAATTGATTGCGGTAGTAATTATAGGTTTCCAGCTGAGCCCTGAAAACACGGTCATTTTCGTTACGCACACGGTATTTATTGTCCAGTTTTTCGGAATGCAAACGGGCCTTGACATTACCTTTCCAGCCCACATCAAAACTCTCAATCAGCTCTAATTTGATATTTTCATCATAAATCGGACAGGTTACCTCTACCCGGGCATCAATATTCCGGGTCATAAAATCGGCCGAAGAAATATAAACTTCCGGTTTTTCATGATTGCCGAAGATAAAAATCCGTGAATGTTCCAAAAAATTATCTACTATACTGATCGCTTCAATGTTCTCACTCATGCCTTTTACACCCGGAATCAGACAACAGATCCCTCGTACAATAAGCTTGATTTTAACCCCTGCACGACTGGCATCATATAATTTATCAATCATACGGGTATCAGACAAGCTGTTCATCTTTAACTTAATATAGGTTTCCTTACCCGAAAGGGCGTGCATAATTTCCCGGTCAATTAATTTGTAGAGTTTGTTTCGGGTATAGTGTGGTGAAACAATCAGGTGTTTATAACGGTGAACGCGGTAATTCACTTCAAAAAAATCAAAGACCTTGTCGGCATCTTTTAAAATCTGCTGATGGCTGGTAAACAGCGTTACGTCTGTATAAACTTTAGCGGTTGATTCGTTAAAATTTCCGGTCGAAATAAACCCGTACCGCTTAATCTTTTTATCTTCAACCCTGTCTATCACACAAATCTTACTGTGTACTTTCAAGCCTTTTACACCAAAAATCAAATGAATACCTTCTGTTTGCATCTGCTCGGCATAAGATATATTACTGGCTTCGTCAAAACGGGCCTGTAATTCAATTTGAACTGTTACTTTTTTACCGTTTTTGGCTGCATTAATCAACGAACTGATAATCTGCGAATTTTTAGCCAGCCGGTAAAGCGTAATTTTAATGCTAACCACTTTCGGGTCAAGAGCTGCTTCGCGAAGAAACTTAATCAAATAAGCAAAAGACTGATAAGGAGCATTAACCAGGTAATCTTTTTCGCTTATTTTCTGTAAAATGCTTCCTTCCAGACCAAGTCCGTCCACCGGAAGCGGTGTTTTAGGCTGGTACAGCAAATCATAGCGGCCTAAATTAGGAAAATCCATATAGTCGCGACGGTTATGATACCGACCGCCGGGTATAATACTATCGGTAGAATCAATATGCATTTTTTCTAAAAAGAACTTCAGCGTATCTTTATCAATCGATTGGTCATAGACAAACCGAACCGGTTCACCAATCCTGCGATCGCGTACACTTTCTGATATCTTCTCGGCAAAACTTTTACTGATATCACTGTCTATTTCCAGCTGGGCATCCCGGGTAATCTTGATCATGTGGGCCGAAATACTTTCGTACTCAAAAATATTAAAGATACTTTGTAAGTTATAACGGATTACATCATCCAGTAAAATGATAAACTGTTTTTCACCATGCGAGGGTAAAACAACAAACCGGTTGAGCGTTTTTGGAATTTCAATAACCGCATAACGAATATCTTTTTTGGCTTTTTTAAACCCTAAAAAAGATGTCTTTTCCTCTGATTCACTTTTCATAACCAGTTTCACTGCCAGGTATCCCGACGTATCCTTCAGCAGCGGAAATTCGGCCAGATCATTCAGAATGATCGTAACCAATGCGGGACTCACTTTTTGAATAAAGAAATCACGGATATAATTTTCCTGCTCTTTTGAAATTTCTTTTTCATTGATGATAAAAACACCTTCTTTTTCAAGTTCTTTTTCAATAATGTTGAGAATACGCAGGCTTTCCGATTGTTGTTTAATTACAATACCGGTAATATCTTTGATTAGTTGTTCCGAAGAAATACCACCTAATACCTTTTCTCCGGTTTGCCCTGAAAGCGACAAACGTCTGATGGCGGCAAACCGAACACGGAAAAATTCATCTAAATTATTTGAAAAAATGCCTAAAAAACGTAACCTGTCTAATAAAGGAACCGTAGGATCCGCAGCTTCCTGAAGTACCCTCGCATTAAAACACAACCAACTTTTTTCTCTGTCAACATAACGGTATTCAATAGCTTTAATCATATTTTAAATCTCTTGGAAAAAGTATTTTATTGGTTTTCCCTTTACCTAAATCTGCCCAACTTGTACTGTTGAATGAAATGGAAACAAATCCGGCTGTGGGGACATTGTCTATAAAAACATCTCCAAATTTATTAACAAATTCTGTGATTGCCTCATTATGGCCAAAAAGAATAACATTTTCATAACTATCATCGCATGATTTTATGACTTTTTCAAGTTTAAAAGCGTCAAAAGTGTATAGTTCATCTTTAAAAACAATACTTTCCATCGGCCACATCAGGTTTTGTGCAAAAATAACGGCCGTTTCAGAAGCCCGCTTTGCTGTACTGCTCCAAATCAAATTGATTTTAGGTATAAAAGCGGAAATATGTTGTGCAATCAGATGGGCATCTTGAACACCCCGTGAGGCCAAAACCCTGTCTTTATCATGAACCGGAGCATCCCAACTGGATTTTGCATGTCTGATTAATATTAGGTTTTTCATATCATAACTATTTTGTGAAACCAATTAAAAAAATTCATTACAATTTATGATTTTTTTTTCAACAACCTACACATCTGTTACAAAATTTCGCTACACGGTCTGACACCTAAAAAAATGTTTCAAATAAAACATCTTCATCTTCTTTTGTGACAGTGCTTCTGAGGCCATCGTCGATCTCTTTTCACCACAAGACTTATTAACAAGCATTGTTGATAATTAATTTTAAAAGTATTTTCTTACCATTATTTCATTTTAACACACTTTATCGATAAAAAAATGCATTTTATCGATAAAATATTTTTTTCTTTCAAAACAACTTTCTACATTCGACAAGAATTTAAGAATAAATTAACGGGAACAGTTGTTAAAATTTATGAAAAAAATAAGAAAAAAGAGAGGTAATTCATCGATAAAATACTCCACCAATAGCATTTCGGGTGTTATTTATCGAGTTTTTAGGTTAGTTACAGACGAAATGAACAAAAAATACATATAGTATATAGTTTAGCCTTCCAATAATAGACAAACTCACGAAGTCTGTCGCCATTTATCATCCCAAATCGACTAAATTATTAAAAATGAAAAAAAACTTAACTCAAAATGTCAAAAATCATGAATTCGAAATTTAAATTTAAAATTATGGAAAATCAAGCGGTAGCCAAAAAGAAAAAAAATTCTTTGGTGTTGATTGTAATGATGTCATTATTACTTCCATTTTTAGGTTTTTCACAAGACTTTAAAATTATTGAAGTCAAAGAATACTTAAAAAGTGAACAAAAAACGGAATCAGCCAGGGTTGCAAAAACCACTTCGGTAAAATCCTTAATCAAGGATTTACACCCTTCAATTTATGTTAACAATGGCACCGTAAACTCCTATGGAAAGTCAGCAAAAGTATTGTTTATTGATACCCAATCTGTTTCAAAATTAAAAGACCTGAAACTGGATATGAGTCAAGTAGAGTTAGTCACTATCAAAATCAATAAAAAAGAAGACCTGTTAAATCCGGTTGATTTAGCTATTTTATCAGACTATCCGACTGTAAAAACAATCTTTTTGAGTGTAAGTTTTGATTGTTCTGTTGAGTCGCTATACTCGTTAATTAAAAACAACAAAACAGGTTTTACGATTTTATACACCGTTGAGAAACCAACCTAACGGGTTTCTGTTCAGAAATTAAATTAGTTAAAGAAATATTATGAAGAATATGTACTCAAATTTCAAACTAAACCTAAAATTAAATTATCTGGTGGTACTAATGTTGGTATGGCTGGGTAATTCATTTTATGTAAGTGCTCAGGTTCGTGTTCCTTTTACACAAAGAACCTCCGTTTACACCCCTCAAAAAACCGTTTACAACGTAAAAGGTGATTTTACCATGATTGGTAATGCCAACCTGACGCTTGTGAATTACGGTGATGAGACATCAAATGCCAACAACATGCGTTACATTGACATTGACGGGGATGAAAACACATGGAACTCATCTTCTGCCAATCTGACATTTTCAACAGAAAACGGTGCAAACCCGGAATGTTCAGGTATTGTCTATGCCGGTTTATACTGGACTGGAAGAGCATCAGATGCCTCTACAAGTCCTAATACATTTACGCTGAGCAAAACTGTTCCCGGAGGAACAGAAACAATTAACCAGAACTCAACGGTAGGGCATAATCAGTCGATTGCCAACACAACTTACTCATTGAGTATCAGCAGAGATAATCCTTCCAACAACAACAGAAGTCCTATCTATACCTTTTCAAGCGGAGGAAACAGCTATGTTTTCAGGTTTACCAACAATACGGGTGCAAACAGGGTTACATTATCGGTAAACGGAGGTACAGCAGTAAATATCCCTGTGAATTACACAACTTCTGGTTCAACCGGAACGGCCACTTTTAATACCCCGTATGTAATTGCAAACGGAACTGTTAATTTAACGATAAACAGTTTAGTCAGAAGTACGGCTACAAACCTTAGTAGCGGTAATACGCAGGATACTTCTTTTGCAAACGTAAACGTATCCGGTACAATTGTCGGTACAATTACGCAAAACAAAACATTTGACAAAAGAAAAATTTCGATAAAAGGGCCAAACGCATCAGCTTACACCCAATTAACAGCGGATGAAAATAACATCTATTACCCTGTTTCTTCAGACGGTTTCATGTATTCCGGATATGTAGAAGTAACAGATTACGTTAGAAATAACGGTTTAGGAGCCTACACGGTTGCCGACATTGCCCTGATTGAAGGAAATGGAGGATCAACCGGATATTATGGCGGATGGGGAATGGTTGTGATTTATGAAAATGATAAAATGAAATGGAGAGATGTCACCGTTTTTGATGGTCACTCCTATGTAGCCGGTAGTATCACGGCCGATTTTGAAATCCCGGTTTCCGGGTTCAACACGGCTCAATCCGGTCCAATCAATATGAAACTGGGAATGATGGCCGGTGAAGGTGACCGAAGCATTTCGGGCGATTACTTTCAAATCAGAAACCATACTAATTCAAACTGGGTTACCTTAAGTCATGGCGGGAACAGTACGAATAACTTTTTCAACTCGTCTATTTTTACCGGCGGAAATACCAGAAACCCAAATCTGTTAAACAATACCGGACTGGATATCAGTATGTTTGACATACCCAACGCAAATAACAGTGTAATTACAAATAATCAAACTTCAACCCGTTTCAGATACGGAACTACTCAAGATACTTATGTCATCTTCAACATCACCATGTCTGTTGATGCCTATGTTCCGGAAACTGAAAGTTTAATTTCTCTGATTAATATCAACGGTTCGCCTGCCCCTGTGAGTGGTCCCTATACAGCTCAGCCGGGTCAGGAAATCGAATATGGTATTGATGTTAAAAACTTAGGAACAGAAGCTGTAAACAACTTTAAACTGGTTATTCCTATTCCGTTTACCGCTACATTTGTGCCCGGAAGCTTAACGAGTTCAATACTATTTTCACCAAACCCTACTCCTAACAACCTGTATTTTGACCCTGCACTCGGGGCAACCGGTTCTATTGTATGGGATTTTGGCACTTTACCATTGCCTGCAGATCCTCAAACGCTGCTGGCATCGTTACGATTCAAACTTAAAGCTACGGAAAATTGTGCCATCTTAGCTAATCCTAATTGTTCTGATAATATATTAGTAAACGGCTTTACAAGCGGTACAGGAAGTATAACAAACATCCCTTTTAAAGACAGAGGGTTTATCATTGGTTATGAAGGAACAATCGGCGACTGTTTAGGTCAGCCTATTGCCCAACCAATTACTATTGACATTGTCGGAGGGGATTTTGTTGCTCAAAATTGCCAAGATCAGCCATTGGTCAGAAACTTTCCGTTTTGTAATGTTACAGGATCTGTTCCTGCGTCACAACTGGCCTCTGCTTTCCCTCCGGGAACCAGATTTTACACAACTTATCCTGTAACTACACCCGAAATAACTTCATTTCCGGTTTTACCGGGCACAACTTCCACTTATTATGGAGTGCCTTCAAACGGAGAAGGATGCTTTTTCCAATTTACAGTATCATTTTGTGGAAACATAAATGCTGAAAACGATACCCTGAATGCGGTAAGCTGTTTAGCAAACGGAGTAATCGGCAATGCCTTGCTGAATGATACAGTAAACGGAAATCAAGCAAACGCTGGTAACGTAACGTTTGAAATCACTTCAGGATTTCATTCAAATATTTCATTTGATGCACAAGGAAACATTTCTGTAGCACAAGGAATTCCTGCAGGTCAATATACCTTCGGTTATTCAATTTGCGAAGCATCAAATCCGGCAAATTGTGATTCAGCTACAATAACGATAACAATTGTTGATTCAACACCTCCGGTATTTGCTTCATTACCCGGAGAAACAACCGTAAACTGTCCGGCAACACCTGCTTTTGAACAAGCAACGGCTAATGATTCCTGCGGAAGCGTAACATTAACTTTTGAAGATGTTACCACAACAGGAGCCTGTGACGGTTCTTATTCAATCACAAGAACCTGGACAGCTACAGATGCATCCGGAAATACGTCAACAGCCTCGCAAACCATCAATGTAGTTGATAATTCTGCTCCGGTTATTGCTGCTTTACCTGCAGAATCAACCATCAGTTGTCCTGCTACTCCTCAATTTGCTCAGGCTACCGCTACAGACAACTGTGGATCAGATGTAACACTGACTTTTGTAGATGTAACAACCAACGGTCAATGTGCGGGTTCCTATACCGTAACCAGAACATGGACGGCTACGGATGCCTGTGGAAACAGTTCTACAGCTTCGCAAACCATTAATGTTGAAGATAATTCTGCTCCGGTTATTAACCCGCTTCCGGGAGAAACAACCATTAATTGTATTCCATCTCCGATCAGCAGAGTCAACTTAAGCTTTGATCAGGCTGTCGCTATCGATGAATGTGGTTCAGATTTTACGCTTACCTATATTGATACAACAACTGAAGGTAATTGTGCCGGTTCCTACTCGGTTACAAGAACCTGGACAGCTACTGATACCTGTGGAAATTCATCCACCGCTTCACAAACAATCAATGTAATAGATACTACCGCTCCGGTTATTGATGCACTGCCCTCTGTGACAACTATCAGCTGTCCGGCGGTACCACAATTTACACAGGCAACTGCAACAGATGAATGTGGTTCAGCATTTACATTAACTTTTGAAGATGTTACAACAAATGGGAATTGTACTGGTTCATACTCGGTAACCAGAACATGGACGGCTACGGATGCCTGCGGTAACAGTTCAACCGCTACACAAACCATCAATGTAGAGGATAATACTGCTCCGGTTTTGAGTGGACAAGGAACAGATACTACCATCGGCTGTCTTGTTACACCCGAATTTACTGCTCCAACCGCAAACGACACCTGTGATTCTGCTCCGGTTATTTCTTTTACCGATGTCACTTCACCAGGCTCTTGCACCGGAAGTTCAGTAATAACCAGAACATGGATTGCCACAGACGCTTGTGGAAATCAATCTGCTCCCGTCAGCCAGTCAATTACTATTCAAGACAACACCGCACCGGTTTTAGCTGGTCAGGGTGCCGACACAACAATAAACTGTCCTGCAACGCCTGAATTTACTGCTCCAACCGCAACAGACACTTGTGATTCAGCTCCTGTTGTTTCTTTTACCGATACAACCGTACCAGGTTCTTGTCCGGGTACTTCTGTAGTAACCAGAACATGGACAGCTACTGACGCCTGTGGAAATCAATCAGTTCCCGTGAGTCAATCTATTACTATTCAAGATACCACCGCTCCTGAAATCACCGTTGAAGCCGCAAGTATTGTGGTAGAATGTGACGGTTCAGGAAACGAAGGTGCGGTAGAAGCCTGGTTAGCATCCAATGGTGGTGCCTCTGCTACTGACAATTGCTCTGAGGTAACATGGACAAATAACTTTGATG